>NZ_LYDR01000039.1 GCF_001707835.1 Planctopirus hydrillae | reverse complement strand
GATGTCAGATACCCAGGTCTTTTGAAGGAGTTTCTGCTTTTCGTAAAGACGAATCGCCTTAACTTGGTGCGTATGGGGCAAACGAAGACGTTTGACCCCAGCCACCCGCCAACTTGACCATCTGATTCAGATGTTATGGCTTGGGGCCGATGGAGCGTGTTCCCTTACCGTGCCGGGCCTTCAGATCGAACAGGCCAAAGATTTCTGATGCGGTCATCGAGAGCGAGGCATTGAGGTTATCTCCTTCACCGAGAATGGCACGGAATAACTCGCGTTTCTCGGTCAGGACTCGATCAATTTTTTCTTCGATCGTGTCTTTGGAAATAAAACGCGTCACGATCACCTGGCTTTTGCAGCCAATGCGGTGAGCCCGATTGATGGCCTGGTCTTCAATTGCCGGGTTCCACCAGCGGTCATAGAGGAAGACATAGCCGGCAAACTGCAGGTTGAGCCCCACTGCCCCGGTGGCGTAGCTCATCAGAATGATGTGCTTGGTGGGGTCTTCTTTGAACTGCTTGAGAACGGGTTCGCGAAGTTTGGTAGGAATACCACCGTGGTACACCAGCGGGCCAAAGCGTTCGAGTTTCTCTTTCAGAAAGTCGAGTGTCTTCGTCCATTGACTGAAAAGAATGGCTTTGCCACCACTGGCGGCCACTTCCTCCATATCCGCTTCCAGTCGATCGAACTTGGCACTCTCACCCGTCAGAGGATCCCAGTTGGTAATCTGTTTGAGGCGTAGCACCAGTTCGAACACATGCTGAATCGAAATGCTGTCACCCATTTCGTTGAGTTGAATGACCCCCTCTTTTTCAGCGGTGTCATAGGAGTATCTCTGGGCGGGGCTCAATTCGAGAATGGCATCGCGATCCAGTCTCGGAGGCATATCCTTCATCACGAGGTCTTTGGTCCGCCGAAGAATGAACTCCTTTGAGAGCGATTGTAATTGTTTGAGATCGGGCGTGCTGCCTGGAGGAACGAGTTCCAGAAACTCATAAAGTGCACCGAGTTCTTCCGGCCGATTTTCGATGGGTGTTCCTGTCAGTGCCCAAGCTCTGCGGCGAGGAATGCGGCGCGCTGTTTCAGCAGTACGCGACGTGCGGTTTTTAATCCGCTGAGCTTCATCCAGCACCACCAGATCGAACTTTGGAAACTCGTCACCAAAATTGGCGACATCCCGTACCAGAGTTTCATAATTGACTATCAGCACTGGGACACCTGGCATCGTCCAGGTAATGCGGCGGCGATCAGTATCCCCTTCGACCACGACAAAGGGGAGCTCTTCTGCCCATGTGCGGAACTCACGCTGCCAGTTGGGTAAGAGCGGCTTCGGGCAAACCAGTACCACGCGCCGAACCTGACCACTCCGCACCAGGAGACGAATGGCAGTAATGGTCTGCATCGTTTTCCCGAGACCCATCTCGTCGGCGAGAAGTGCCGCATCGTGCGAGAAGAGCCAGGCAATCCCTTCGTACTGATAAGGGAATGGCTCGAAGGGCATGATCAGCTCTTGTCCTTTGAGCCAGGTCTGCAAAGGGGGCTGCAAAAGATAGAAGAGTCGATCTTCGAGAGTCAGGACGCCTGCGGGTGGCTTGATGCGTGTGAGCTTGGTTTCAGGCTTTTCGGCCAGTGCCGCCGCGGATTTCTCAATGAGATCAGCAGCAGTGACATCCGCTGACGAGACAACGGATTCCTGTGCAGCGGCAGCTTCGGATACCGAGGCGTTTTCAGCCGTCGACTCCTGACGAGTTTCTTCTTTCGGTTTCGGTGGAGGTAAGAACTCCAGACCTTCGGGAAACTTGAGTCCAAAGGTCTGAATGCGTGGCCGGCTCGGCTTCCAGGCTGGCCCCAAGGGGATCGTTTTCATCAAAGTGACAGGCTCGGCATCAACTTTCGGTAGACGCTGCAGAGCACTGTTAATCCCTGCCAGATGCAGGTCTGTCCCCATCGAGAGAGGCACGTCCTTTGTATCAGGCGGTGCCACATTCTGGTTGTCGTACTGAGCAATCGACTCGAGAACCTGCGGCAACCAATGGGGAGCCGGAACTGCTGATGAGCTTGAACTCTGCTCGACTCCTTCGTGCAAGCCCTCTGAACTGGTACGTTCTGGAGCAGTGCGAAGGGTATGAGCCACGCTCGTTGTTTTTGAAGATTCGTCCATGATCTTCTGGGCTCCCAGGCTCCGGCCTCTCGTGAGCGACTGCCCGTTCCATCATGGGCCGCCTGTTTCGATACTTAGCTGCGATTGAGAGCCGCTTTCATCGTTTCCTGAAGGGCTTCCCGAATACGATCAAAAGGCTCTTTCAAGTCGGCTGATGTGGGAACGTCTTTGCATTGATCCCGCACATGATCCATTTCGCTGGCATGCGAGGAATGGAACTCCAGATGACGGTTGCCGATCCGTAAGGTGGCATTGGACTCGTCACTGAAACAGCCTACGGGGATATCGACATGCTCGCGTAACTCACAAAGACTCTCATCTTCAGTGAGGACAAGATGCGGCTTGACCCCCACCTTTTCGATCAAAGTCTTCCCGATCAATTCACTGAGCAGGTAGGGCCTGAGTGTCGGGCCATAGAGAATCTGCTGAGTTCGATTGGGTTTCACCGGCGTGGTACATTGAAATTCCAGTGGGCGACCGTACCGGTTTGTGACCAGCAAGCCGCCGACATAACCCCGCTCGGGGTCTTCCACGGCCGTCAGAAAGCCGAGGCGGAGCTGATCCTTCTTGGCCTGATCCGACATCCAGAGTAATCCTCAGAAAGCTCAGAAATGGGAAACAAGTCCTTCGCGTTGGCTTTGATCGTCGCCTCTTGTCGCGCGGCTTGAGCAGGAAGTGAACCTCCTTCGAGATAGAAGCTGGGTAAACTCTGCGGGGGCAGTTGCAACGACTTTACCAGTCGATCCGCAGAATCCGCCGGAATTCTCTCATCAGCCAGCGAAACCATGATTCGGGAGGAAGTTGAATCTTCGCTGATACTGGCATCCCGGTGAGAACTTGCTCTGAAGCATCGTTCAGTGTGGCTTTGACCTCGTAAACCCGCTGATCGGATGTGAAGGCTGGGAAGCCCCACTTCGAATCAGAGGCTCTGTTGACTGTACCGGTTGTAGCGATTGGAGCGTTTGAGATCTCTGTAATCGTCCCTTTGAGCAGGCGCTGCGTTGCACTTTGCGGCCAGATGATCACTTCCTGCCCGGGAGAGACCCTGACAATATCGCTCTGACTGACTCTCATCAGGACATCATACCCAGACTGGGGCGCGATCCAGGCCAGTTCGGCTCCGGCTTCGACAAAAGCTCCGCGATTGGAAGGATCCAGGATCGAGCCACTCCACGTGGGCAAAGCCAGTTCATTCCGCAGTGGATCCTCCATTGGAATCGCGGATCTGGCCTGAGTTTCGACACGCGGAATGGTGATCAACCTTCCGGAGACGAGAGCCTTGATTTGATGCCTCTGCTCTTCGGCTTCCCACTGAGCCAGTTGCTCTTGCAGATCTTGCAGTTCCTGCTCTGCCGTGGGAATCATCGCCTGAACGGCTGGCTCGAACACCTGTCGTTGCAACAGGCCTTCCAACAGGAGTTTCTGAGTGGCGACGCGCGCTTTCTGCTGGAGGAGTCTTTGCTTCTGGACACGATCTTCCAGTTCGAGAATGATCTCGCCTTGTGAAAGAGTCGATTTGCTGGTGGCGAACATGACACGACCTGAGACAGGGGATCTGACAATCACACCTTCATGGGGGATCACGTATCCATCCGCAGTCATCGAAGCTGGCCATGGCCAGAGCAATCCACCAGTGACCAACAGCACAATCGCCAGAGCGATCAGACGGGCACGCGTGGTTTTCAGAGCATTCTGCCGCTGGGTATCAGTGAAATATCTTCGAGATTGATTCACAAAGGAAGTTCCTGTTCCCACGAGCAACATGGATCCCAAGACCCAGGTCATGATGTCGAGGCCGTAGGGTTTGAGCCAGGTGTGCAGAGCGACGAGTATGGAAATCATCAGCCCCAGTCGAAAGAGGCTCGAAGCCACGGCATATCCGATCAAACCCGCCGCATTATGATAAGAAACGCCGCGTGGCCAGGGTCGAGAAAGACCTAACCAGCACCAGTCGAGAAAGACCGTCAGAGTCTGACGCGAACGATCAGCAAGATTGGGCATCTTGAGTGCATCAGCGAGTATAAAGTATCCGTCGTATTTCAGGAGTGGATTCCCATTGAAGACCAGTGAACTGATGCCACAGATCAGCATCAGTTGCAAAGCCATGTTGGAAACAAGACCAGGTTCAGCCAGCCACCAGACTAGCGTGGCCAGTGATGCAATCCAGAGTTCGATATAAATTCCAGCAGCAGCAATCGCCATTCGCGACCAGCGGGAAGGTAATCGCCAACTGTCGGTCACATCGCAGTAGAGGACGGGGGTTCCAACAAAGAGCATGACCCCCAGTTCATGGCAATGGGCACCATGCCTTAAAGAAGCGACTCCATGTGCCAACTCGTGGAGAATTTTGACCAGGCAGAGGCAGAGGGCCAGTTGCCAGAAAACCAGTTCCTGACCAGTTGCCAGACGAACCGCCACGAAGAGTTCAGCAGGATGTGTGAGCACGATGGTTAAGGACGTGATTGCCAGCAGGAGGCCCATGCCGATCCATGGCCACTGGAAGATCCAGCCCATCAGACAGTTGGCAACCTGCAGCAGATCAATTTCGCCAGGCAGGTGAGTCGGATCGATCCCACGAAAACGAATCGCGAGGGGGTTGGCAAATTTCGCCCAGAACTTACGGGCACGCAACCTGTGAGCCATCATGGTCATTGTCTGTGCGTCGAATGGTGATTCGATGGCCCAGCCCTGCTGCCTGAGTGTCTGCATGAACTGTTCGAGGGCCTGTGGACTGATGGTTTCTGAGAAGCGATCTTCAAACAGGTGGCAGAGGCTGGGAATCGCGATGCCCTGTTCCAGCTTTTCCAGCAGAAAAGTCTCTTTCTCACTGAGGAGCGAGTACTTGAGAGCCAGAGGGTCGAACAGATAATGATCACCTGCCTGGCCGCCCGCGAAGGGGATGCATTCCACATCGGTACGGAGGAAGAGACCGCCCGAGATCATGACTAAGTATCCGGCATCGAAAGTGGCGGTGGTTCCGGGAGAACAACCTGTGATCGAAAGCCGTCGTACTTCTCGACGCAATCCAGTACTCGAGAACGCAGTTCTTCGTGGTGCGGATACAAGTGCCATTTGTCCGCCGGCAGATCGGCAAATCCCTGCTGGAATCGTGGCCAGTCCGCCGTTTCACCATGGAGAGCACGCAAGTAGACACCCAGAATCTGCTGCGGAAAGTCGCGGAGAACACTGGCGTAGATTTCCGGATCCTGCTCGCCTGTATCACCAATCAGAACGAATTTTCGATCGGGAAATGCGGCGAGAATTGGATCGATGGAAGTCCGTTTATGCTGCATCTGGGGCGATTTCTTTAACTTGCGAGCCGAGTCCCGCAGGCGAAATCGCTTGAGATGAAATGATCCGACCGGGAATTGATAGGTCTCCCAGAATTCACGCAAGGGTCGATATAATTGCCAGGGACTGCCGGAGACATAATGAAACACAGCCCCTCGGGCGGCCAGATCCCGATAGATTTCGGCCATACCATCGACAGGAGAGAAGACGCGGGCAAAGGTGTTCTGAAAGAGATCCCGACGATTGGAAACATTGCTGTGTTTGACGGTGTCATCAACGTCTGAGATGACCGAGAGCCCCTGACGATCAACGACAATCGAGGCTCCATCAAACTGGCGATTATCGGATGGATCGAGAACCGCCTGACAGGGAACCCAGAGACCGGGACGAACCGCTTCTCCAGTGATACTCTCCAGTGTTTCCTTCGAAAGTGTGATCGCTCCATTGAAGAGACCAGCGGCGGAGGTCTTTCCCGCATCGACCAACTCTTGACCCACGCGCACCACAATCTGCCGGTTCTCTTCAACTCCCACAAGAAAAGGCTTCAGGCGACTGGCAAAGGTCTCGGTGAATTCCGCGTCAATCCGCAGAGCTCTGCGGATGGCACCCATAATGGGATGCCTGAGCCACGGGAGATTCAAATTGTAGATGCAGCCCTGAATGTGCATCGTCCATCGCTCGCCTGTGGAATCAGGGGCGACATACGAAGGGTAAAACACAATCTCCTCGTTGTGCCTGACTTCGCAACAATCGACAGATCGGACTTGTGCACGGGATCGAAACAGCACGCGTTCCCTCACCTGATGACACTGGAACTCGTGAAGGTACTGGGCAAACTGAACATGACTTAGTCTCCCATATAATCGTGTTCACAACAATCTGCATCTATGGCATGAGAAAAAGTTTCGATGTTTCTGATTTCTGAATGAAATGTCAGCACTCCACTTTCCGCAATTGACCTGAAGGCTCATTGATGACTTCCCGAGAGTCTGGCCAAGTATCCATGCGTTCACACACGTGACTTGGCGATAACCGGAAAGAAATGTTACATTCGGCAAATTGGGAAAAGATTAACAGCATGTGACGTCACGGGCTCTCATCGTCCGAAGAACACGCATGCCATCGTTTCGACAATGTTTGCTAAAATTCGTTGTTGAGATGTGTTGGGGCTCACTGCCGATTGGCAAGTGCCCTGGGCGTTATCGCGGCCAGTTCATATGTGACAAGTTTTGAACCAGTACAGCTGGTGCAAACGTCAATTTCCAATGGTGATTATGGAGAATGCACACGTCAGTGATGTTGCGATTTGAAAAGAAAGCTTCATAAACTGAAAGTGCTCGAATTCGTTGAGGATTTCACGAAACAGGGTCATGCCAACGTACAACGTGGCAAGCTCAATAAAAATAGAATCTGGATCGGCGGATCAAGCCTCACTTCCGCCAGTTTTGAGTTGCAGCGTGCATTGCAACTTCAGTGCGAGGCGATGAGGGAACGCGACGGATGAGTTATCAACTTCTGACGGGTGCGACAGGTCTGCTGGGAACATACCTTCTGCGAGATCTGCTGATGGCAGGAACGCGGGTGGCTGTGGTTGTGCGACCCAACCGTCGACAGAACGTTCGCCAGCGAGTCGAAACGTTAATGACCTACTGGGATGAAACTTTGGGGACGAAACTTCCCCGCCCAGTCGTGCTCGAAGGAGATATTTCCCAAGCCGACCTGGGGCTCGATGCTGTCAGCATGCGCTGGGCAGCCGAGCATGTCACCGGTGTGATTCATAATGCTGCCAGCCTCTCTTTTGTGGCAACCAGCGAAGATGGTGAGCCATACCGATCGAACATCGGTGGGACACGACATGTGCTCGAGTTTTGCCGGAGCCTGGGAATTCGACAGTTCTTCCACGTCTCGACAGCCTACATTGCCGGCCAGCGTCAAGGGCGTGTTCTGGAGACAGAACTGGATGTTGGGCAGGAGCTTTCCAACGCTTACGAAGAAAGTAAGCTCGCTTCGGAAAAGATGGTTCGCGAAGCCGATTTTCTGGATTCACCGACCGTCTTCAGGCCCGGAATCATTATTGGTGATTCCGTCACCGGATACACCACAACCTACCATGGCTACTATGCCGCCCTGCAGCTCTGCAATACGATTGTGAAGACATTCAATGCAGATGAAACGGGCCTGGTCGGAGCTCAAAAGGTACGGCTGGCACTTAATGGCAATGAGACCAAGCATCTGGTCCCTGTCGATTGGGTCTCGGCAGTCATGGCCCATGTGATCACACACCCGGAACATCATGGCCAGACATATCATCTGACACCACAGCATCCGGTGACAGTCCGCATGATCCGCGACATCCTCGAAGAAACCTGTCATTTCTATGACACTCATCTCGTGGGGGCCGGAACGACTCTCGACAAGATGAGCGAAGCCGAGAGTATCTTCTATGAGCATATCCGGGTTTACAATTCCTACTGGAAGAATGACCCGAGTTTTGATCGGACCAATACTCTTAAAGCTGCTCCGCACCTGCCCTGCCCGGCGGTGAATCGACGTCGGCTCGTCGAGCTTTCGAAAATCGTCATTCGCGATGGATTTCCATCTCCCAGCAAGCGTCCTGTCGATCCTGAATTCGATTCGGCAGCGTTCTTTCAGCAGATGGTGGATCAAGCGGCCCGAGATCCTCAGTATGACGAGCAGGATCGAAGCATCAGCCTGAATCTACTCGGGAATGGTGGGGGCCAATGGCACTTACGGATTCGCCAGGGGAATATCGTGGGAGCCGAAATTGGCCTCAATGACGATTCCGAAGCTCTGGTGGAAATGACGATCGACAGCTTTGCTCAACTGGTCACGGGTCAGAAAGCAATCAGCCAACTGGTCGCTGAGTCTCTGGTACGCACCAGTCAGGAGCGAGCCGAAGAAGATCTCATTTCCGTCCTTGATCAACTCTCCCAGCAGGAAGTGGCCGGCGTACCGAAGTAGGTATGCTGCCATCCGATTCCCTGTGTGTGACTGATCGGTCGACTCTCGTTTTGACGATCTGATCAAGGCAAAAGCTGACAAAATCAAGTCGAACTTCAAGTGCCTGGGTGTGAACATGACTTTCACCCAGGCACTTCTTTATGTAACAAGCGAAATTGATTTTCGAGTGGTGCCAATACCGCCCCTATCAGCCGAGTATTTTTCAATCTCCGGTACCGGCTTGCAGGAGCCTGCATTTCTTGTTGAGATCAAGCTTGCTTTAAGTGATACAAGGAACTGCCCGGGCCTGATCGCCTGCTATTCAATGACGCGCAATCAGTAACGACGGCTTCTATCCAGGGAACAGATATGCTGATTCAGAATCGATGCGGTTTGTTTGTGATGGCGTTGTTGTTCACCCTGTGTGTCGGCGAGGCCTGGATGGCCCGCAGTCCCGCAGCCGAAGAGGCGATTTCCACAAAGCCACTGCCAGTCAAGGTTGTGCCGGTTTTTGAGAACGTGGAATGGTCGGGTTGGGAAGCGGTCAGCGAAGATGGTCTTTCCCAGACATTTCGCCCGATTCTGCTGACCAATTTTGGCGATGGATCGAACCGGATTGTGGTCCCCACGCAGCAAGGTGTGGTGCATGTGATTGAGAATACGCAGGCGAAGCAAAAGTCTCACATCCTCTTCGATCTCAGTTCGAAAGTGGTCTATAAAGACAAAGAGAACGAAGAAGGATTTCTCGGAATGGCGTTCCACCCGAACTTTCGAGAAAACGGGGAACTCTTCGTGTATTACACCACGAAAGACGCCCCTCACACCTCTGTGGTTTCCCGGTTCAAAGCCAAAGGAACTCAGCCACAAACAGTTGATCTGGCCAGTGAAGAAGAAATCCTGCGGATTCCGCAGCCTTACTGGAATCACAACGGGGGAACAATTGCCTTTGGTCCTGACGGTTACCTGTATATCGCGTTAGGTGATGGTGGCAGTGGTGGTGATCCTCACAACAACGGGCAGAACCTGGAAACATGGCTGGGGAAGATTCTCCGGATTGATGTCAATCAGCGGGAAGCAGGGAAGGCTTACGCGATCCCGGCTGATAATCCATTTGTCAAAAAGGCTGGTGCCCGTCCCGAGATTTATGCACTGGGATTGAGAAATGTCTGGCGGATGGCCTTTGATCGAGCGACAGGAGTCCTCTGGGCCGCCGATGTCGGTCAGAATCTGTGGGAAGAGATCGACATCATTCAGAAAGGTGGCAACTACGGTTGGAGTGTCCGTGAGGGTTTGCATCCATTTGGGAAAAATGGAAATCGCAGCAGCCAGGGCATGATCGACCCGATCTTTGAGTACAACCATGACGTGGGTAAATCGATTACCGGTGGATTTGTCTATCGCGGCGAAAAAGTCCCCGAATTGCAGGGGAAGTACCTTTATGCCGATTACGTTTCGGGCAAGCTGTGGGGACTGGATTACGACAGCAAGGCTCAGAAAGTTGTGGGCAATCATCTCATCCCCAGTCAGCAGCTCCCCGTTGTGAGCTTTGGAGAAGACGAAAAGGGTGAGGTCTATTTCATGACAGTCACTGGCAGTGGTAAGGGGATCTACTCTTTCCAGTCAGGTGCTTCTCACTGAGCCTGAAATCCAACTTAAAACGGTGATCACCCGGTAATCCAGCCGTCGCTGATGCCCGGCCGATTGTGGTAAGCAAGTTGCAACTGAAGAATTGGCATTGAGTTGCAATCGCTGATTTGCATTGACGCAAGTTCGACTGCCAATACAATCGGCGAACATTGTTTCAGTGAACGGCATCTTTGAACCTGCGGGATCTTTACGCCTGGTGGCATCGAGCCATGCGTCTTGAATGCCATGCTGAAACAGGCTGATTGGTCGATTTGAGTATTCAAAAGATTTTGTGTGACGAGCCGATGTCGCTCTTGAGGAGTTTTCAACTGTGCAAATAGCGATTACGACCCGACATGGTTCGATCAGTCCCGAAGCTCAAGAGTTGATTCGCGAAAAGTCCGAAAAGCTGTTGACCTACTTCGCCCGCGTGACTTCGATCAATGTCACCGTAAGTTTCGAGCATCACAGGGCGACTGTGGAAATTCTGGTGGATGCCGAGCACAAGCACGACTTTGTGGCGACAGATACCGGCGACGATGTGATTGCCGTATTCCATGCTGCTCTGCACAAGATGGAGCAGCAGATTCACAAATATAAGGAAAAAGTGCAGGATCATAAGGGGGGGCCGACTGCCGCCGATGTGGCCATGCTCCCTGCTGATGGTGAAAAGTAATCCGCTTTACTGGTTGATGATCAGCTCCTGGAAGATCGATCTTCAATCAAGAAAACAGAGAAAGTGCTGCCTCTGGATGGAATTGCACTCGCTATCTGGGCACACTGTTTTACTGCAGTAGTCAATGGTGGTACTAAAACATGGTACCAGGTTTGAGACAAGGACTGGAGTTTCATCGCACGACGTCCGTCGTGTGAATAACTGCTGGTCAAAACGATTCCTACATTTTCCGTTTTTGCCATATTCCCGGCTGGTCAAAGTCCAACGGGTCCGGTTGTCCGAAGCAGAGGTGTTTCATGAAGTTGTGCGACTTCGTTGTTCCTGCGGCAATTGTGCCCGATCTTCAGGCAACAACTAAAGAGGCGGCCATTCGAGCGATGGTGTCCAGCCTCTGTCAGTCGGGAGTAGTACCGGCCAGTGATGAAGAAGGCATTGTTTCGGCGATTCTCAAGCGTGAAGAGCTTGGTTCTACCGGGATTGGCCGTGGTGTGGCTGTGCCTCACACGAAACATCCTTCAGTGGATCGACTGATTGCCACTGTGGCTCTTTCTCACACTGGCGTAGATTTTGCAAGCCTTGATGGTGAATCGGTCTACATCATGTTCTTGCTGATCTCGCCACCTGATCGCCCGGGCGATCATCTTCGCGGGTTGGAAAACATTTCGCGACATCTCAGGAATGACAACTTCTGTAAGTTTTTGAGACAATCAAAAACACACGAAGCGGTTCTTGAGTTGCTCAAGGAAGCGGACAACAACGAAATCTAGTTTTTGACCAAGAATCATTTCCCTTGGAGCAAAAGCTGTTGGAGAATAGACCCTGACCGGTACTTGCTGACAGACGCCTGAAAAACCTGGCGAGATCATCATTGATCCGATTCGTGTTACTGATCTGATCCGTGTTGCTGAAAGGAGCAGCCGGTATGAGCCAGATGATTCACCGCAGAAATGTCATCGTACGAACAGAGCATGGACTCCATTTGAGCCCTTGTTCTCGTGTGGCTCAGGCGGCTTTGAAGTTTCGTTCCCAAGTCTGGCTGACTAAAGGTTCTGTACGAGCCGATGCCAAAAGCGTACTCGATCTGATGACTTTGGCAGCCGGCCCGGGAGCTGAGCTGACGCTGGAAGTCACTGGCGACGACGCTCCTGAGGCAGTGGAAGCGATTCTACACCTGTTCGAGTATGATCTGGTCAGTGCATCGTCCTGACGAATTCCTCCTGCATGACTCATGCGGAGGAAACTTCTCTGCAATTGAGTGTCTCTACTGATAATTAGATCGATGGAGGATTGGACGGCATGCTGGTGAAACACGGGATTGCCGTCTCTCCAGGAGTCGCCATTGGTCAGTCGATGGTGCTCGGGGCTGAGTCTTTTCGAATTCCTCAACGCTTCGTAAGTGTCTCAGCCGTCGATGCTGAAATTAATCGCTTTCGAATCTCCCTGCAGGCTGTCTGCACAGAAATCGAAGAAAACGAGCGCGTCGCCCGCGAGCGTCTCGGCAATCAGTATGCAGCGATTTTCACTGCTCATCTGATGATGGTGCAGGATCATCGGATTGTCGACGAAATCGAATTGCTCGTCCGGCAGAAATGCTTCTCACCTGAGTTTGCTGTCAGCCGCGTGTTCCGTCAGTACGCCAAGAAGTTTCAGAATCTTGGTGTCCCTTATCTGGCTGAGCGTGCCACCGATATTTTTGATCTCGAAAAGCGAGTTCTCAGGCAATTGCTGGGAGAACGTCGGGAAGAGCTGCGAAACATCCAGGCGCCAGTACTGATTCTGGCACATAACCTGACTCCCAGTGAGACAGCGAGTCTGGATAAAGCCTATGTCCTGGGGTTTGCGACAGAAGTTGGTGGTACCACCAGCCACACCGCCATTCTGGCCGGCGCGCTGGAACTTCCGGCTGTGGTGGGAGTCGGGAATTTTCTTTCGGATGTTGCCGGAGCCGACACCGTTATTATCGATGGCAGCCACGGTGCTGTCATTATCGATCCCGATGCAGAAACTCTGGCTCGCTACCGTGCTGTTGAACAGGAACATCGCAACTTTTCGAATCGTCTGGAAGCGATCCGCACTCTGCCAAGCGTCACTCTCGATGGAGTAGGAATTTCTCTTTACGGCAATATTGAATTTCCGCACGAAGCGGCCTCGGCCCGTCAGCGGGGTGGCGAAGGAATTGGCCTTTATCGCACCGAATTTCTTTATCTCGATGCGAGTGCCGAACCCACAGAAGAAGATCATTACCGCTCGTATTGCGAAGTGCTGAAAGCCTTTCCAGATCGTCCTGTTGTGATTCGTACCCTCGATCTGGGAGCCGATAAACTCCCGATTGGCTTCCGCATGGAATATCCCGAAGGGGTGAATCCAGCACTGAGTTTAAGGAGCATCCGTCTCAGCCTGCAGCATCTGGATCTCTTTCGCACTCAACTTCGTGCGATTGCACGAGCTGCCTGTCATGGGGATCTCCGCATCATGTTCCCGCTCATTTCCACTTTGCTGGAACTGCGGCAAGCGAAAATGATCCTGGGCGATGTCCTTGAAGATCTGGAAGAACAAGGGATTGCCTATCGCCGCGACATTCCGGTCGGCATGATGATGGAAGTCCCATCAGCAGCGATCATGGCTGAGCAGTTTGCCCGCGAAGTCGAGTTTTTTTCCATCGGAACCAACGATCTGATTCAGTATACGCTGGCATCTGATCGCGGCGATCCAAGGATTGCCAATTTGTACCGGGCGGGAGATCCGGCCATCATTCGGCTGATTCAAATTGTGGTCAAGGCTGGCCAAAGCCGGGGAATTCCTGTATCAGTATGTGGTCAAATGAGTTCGGATCCGCTTTTTGTTCCGCTTCTGGTGGGGTTAGGCCTCAGGCAACTGAGTGTCACACCCCATCTGATTCCGGAAATTAAAGAGCTGATCCGTAAGCTCACAATTTCAAAAGCAGAAAACCTGGCAAATCGCGTTTTGCGAATGGAAACAGCGAACGATGTCGAAAGCTTTCTTCGCGGAGAGCACCGGAAGTTGTCGCCCGAATCGCCAGCGTAATCAGGTTTTGTGTTTTTGATTTTCTGACATACTTTCGGAAGTCTGTGATCTCTGAAAAGCCGAATGCGGGAACCCTGCAATAGCACCGAGAGTTGCCTTGCCATTGCATGATCCCATTCGGGAGAGTTCGAAGTCCGTAAAACAGTCAAAGATCATTGTGTTTTGTTGTGTCTAACTGGCCCTGGTGCGAACAACCAGGCCAATGAAAGTTATTCCTCTAGTTAGTCCGCATGTGAACAACCTGTCTCTTCAGTCTCCTGCTGATGACGATGTCCTGGCACTCTGCGATGTGCAGAAAAAAGTGCCCGTGGACTGTTACGTCTCTTTAAGGAATGGTTGTATTCCTGCTCGCGAGATTGGCGTCGCCAGTGCATACGGTCGGCCAGCAAATGCTGCCATGATTTCTGTGCACTGTCCTTCCAATCTTTGCTCGAATTGCTCTTCCCTTCGGTTGTGGACTGCCTCCAGGCAGGGCCCGGTGGTGTTTGCTCTCTCTTCGTTCCGGTCTGACTGCAATCGCAGGAACAGGCCCGTTCTGCTTCGAGACAATCTGCACCACCAGCAACCCTTCGGAAATTCCTCTTCTGCCTTTTACTCGACGAAACCGGTGTCGATACTGCCTGCCCTGCAATCGCAGCAGTTCCCAATGGATTTCGAGAGTTCGTATCAGAGGGATGCAGTGCCTGACATCAGACCAGCTCGACTTCGACTTTTCGAAGCAAGAATTGGTCAGATGACTTCGAGATGGCAGGGATCAACCGGCAGCCTTTGCATTCAAGGCGACCCTGATTGGACAGGTCGACATCGATCCTGGTTGTCAGTTGAAGAATCCAGGCAATGTTGCCGGGGACTGATGGTCGGTCTGTCGTGTTGACATGCGGATGACCCTTGAAAGGTCATCCATGCGTAAAGAAATGCTGATGAACGTCCTCCAGCCGGAGGAGAGCCGAATTGCCATTCTCGAAGATGGCGTTCTTGAAGAGTTGTATGTTGAACGCAACAGTCTCGAGAACTACGTCGGCAACATCTATAAGGGCCGGATTGTTAATATCGAGCCCAGTATTCAAGCGGCCTTCGTTGATTTTGGCGTTGGCCGGAATGGCTTCCTCCACGTCAGCGATGTTGAATACCAGTACTACAAGCATCTGGTCGACGGTCCCGACGAAAGCTTCGATGACGATGACGACGAAGAGGATGAAAAACCTCGCGGTCGCTCGCGGGCACCACGTGGACTGGATCGGACATCCCGCGGTAAGCCTCCCATCCAGGAGATTTTTCGCCGGGGCAGCGAAGTCCTGATTCAAGTGATTAAAGAGGGGATTGGGAACAAAGGCCCAACCCTCTCGACTTACATCAGTATTCCTGGCCGATACCTGGTCTTAATGCCCGGTTTGCAGCGTGTGGGTGTCAGTCGCAAAATTGGCGATGACTCGATTAGACGCCGCTTGCGCCAGCAGCTTAAAGAACTCAGCCCACCCGAAGGTCTGGGATTCATCATTCGCACGGCAGGAATTGATCGCTCGCAGAAAGACCTGCAGCGCGACATGAACTATCTGCTGCGATTGTGGAACGTGATCGTCAAACGAATTCGGAAATTCCCCGCTCCCGTGGATATCTACGAGGAGAGCGACATGATGATCCGCACGATTCGCGACATCTACAACAGCGAAATTGAAAGCATCTGGATCGATGAACCTCGGGCCTATGAACGGGCCAAAGAGTTTATGAAGATCGTCTTGCCCCGCGCAGTTGATCGTGTACAGCTTTACGATGGCAAAGAACCGCTCTTCCATAAGCATGGCGTCGAAGAGGAAATTGCCCGCATCCAGCGCCGTCACGTTCCGCTTAAGGGAGGCGGATCGATTGTCATCGATCAGACCGAAGCTCTGGTGGCCATTGACGTCAACAGCGGCAGCTTCCGTCAGGATGAGAACGCCGAGGAAAACGCTTACCAGATGAATCTGCGGGCCGCTGAAGAAATCGCCCGGCAGATTCGTCTCCGCGATTTAGGTGGCGTGATCGTTAACGACTTCATCGATATGCGTGAAGAGCGTCATCGCCGGGGTGTTGAGCGGGCACTGGCCGATGCCGTGGCCCGCGATCGTGCCCGTACCAAGATTCTCAGGACCAGCCCCTTTGGTCTTGTGGAAATGACAAGGCAGCGAATTCGCCCTTCGCTTCGCCGCAGTGTCTACGAAGACTGCCCCTGCTGTGCCGGAACTGGTCAGGTCAAGACCGCCGAAAGTATGGCGATTGAAGTCATGCGGCTGCTGATGTTCCATGCCAACCATCAGGAAGTAACGAGAATTGTTGTCGATGTTCAGGAAAGAGTGGGAGCTTACCTGAACAACAAAAAGCGACGAGAAATCAGCCAACTCGAAGAGCAGTATGAAGTTGCGATCAGCATCAACTCGCTGTCGAACGTGACACCTGAACATTTGCGATTCTTCTGTACGAGTGAATCGGGAACCGAGATTCGCTTTTCTTCCCCGGAAGACTCGAAAGCGCGTCGCTAGTCGGTTAAAACTCGGTTTCCACTTGAAAAAGTGCCAGTTGCACCTTGACTGGACAAACACTGAACATCAGAGACGGGCTGGCTGGTGCACCGCCCCGGGAGTGACGAAATGGTTTTTGCAATTTTCGAAGATGGTAGCCGTCAGTATCGCGTTTCGGTGGGCGACGTGCTTGTGGTTGATTACCGCAAGGAAGCCAATCTGGGCGACGTGCTGACTTTTGATAAGGTGCTGCTGGCCAACGGTGGTGCTGACAGCCTGATTGGCACACCAGCCCTGTCGGGTGCCACGGTCACAGCCGAAGTGGTGAACAGCCTCTTCAAAGGACCCAAGCTGGAAATTCAGAAGCTCCGCCGCCGCAAGAGCAGCAAGCGTCATACAGGTCACCGCCAGAAGCACACCCAGATCAAGGTCACGGCAGTCAACGTGCCCAGCTTGGCCGTTGCTGAATAACTCACTGCAGGCTGAATATCTTTCAGCGACGCCGTTGAATAAAAAGTCCGACCTCGAGCGTGAATGTCGAGGTCGGACTTTTTCGTTGGCTTTTGGATGATCGCCGCATCTCAGGTATCAACAGCACGCAGAGAGTCAATCAAGCATGCCTGCTCCGAGCCGCAAGCATGGCACAAGTGTGGCCAAGACAATTCAGCCTGACAATCACTGGCAAGGAATTTCGACAACGCCTGTGTCAGCCACGGGAAAGATCCGATCTCCCCGGCCGGGCTTAATGTTATACCCACCAGCGAAACTGCTGAAGGCCGGAAGCGTTAACTGGCTCTGCTGCAGATGAAAGCATGGCAGACGCAGCGTTTGGCGGGCCAGACCTTTCAGTACGATTGAAGGATGAATATGCCCTGCCAGAACAAACCCCTCGGCATGGGGTTGTGGCTCATGCTGCCAGACAAAAGGCAATTCGATCACGGGAGGGCGTGCGATAACGATCTTCCAGTCAGCCAGTGGCAATCCCGCCTGCAAATCATGATTCCCCTGAATGAGTTCGATGCGGAGATTTTCGTGCCTCCTGCGCCACTGCGTGACTTTCTCAAATGTCGCCGCGGATCTTCCCTCGCGGCTATGCAATAAGTCGCCCAGCACAATCAGGCGAGTGGCGTGAGTTCGCTCGATGACATGGCTCAGTCGTTCCAAGTCTGCCTGCGTTGTTCCCTGGGGGATGGGAATCGATGCCGCACGGAAACTGGCTGCCTTGCCCCAGTGAGTATCAGCGACCAGCAATGTCGAGCATCGCTCCCAATAGATGGCTTTTTCTGGAAGCAACCGCAGGGTTTCACCAGCCACCAGGAGCTGCAGATCACCCTTCGTTGCAGAAGCTGGCTCCGCCAAAGTCTCCACTCAAATCACTTTCAATCGGATGGAACATGAACCATGTCGAAGGTTAGCTGAAGTCCCCAAAACTGCAAATCTTCAGCACCACTCAAGAACAGTAAAAGCCATTCCACGCGAGGAATCAACAGCGTCCGCTGTGACCCTAGCTGATGCTGCTATCGGTGACTCAAAAACTCCATCAGCAGCGGCAAACTTTTATACAGAGATCACCAAACCGGGAACCTTCGAAAGAAAGGTCAGCGAACCTGGCCCTGGGCCTGAATTTTTCCGAGCAGAGCTTTCAACTCAGCAACTTTTTCGGGATTCTCGGCATACAGATTCTGACGCTGAGCAAGATCGTCCTTCAAGTGATAGAGTTCACCCGGCAATGAGTGGCTGGAGTAGCCATTGGCTTCGTCGAACCACTTGGGAACCTGACTCACAGCACCGGTTCTGGCATCAATCAGTACCCAGTCACCATGCCGGAGGGCATAGCCTTTAGGATGGGTGTTGTGAACCAGAGTCTGGCGAGCACTGGAACCAGTCCCCTGGAGCAATTGAAGTTGATTGTAGCTGTCTTCTGCTGAGCCTGGAGGGATTTCGGCATCAACAACAGCCGCAATAGTTGCAAAGAGATCAATCTGACTGATGAGTTCATCACAAACCCTTTCAGCGGGAACGACACCCGGCCAACGGACAATCATCGGCACACGATGTCCACCTTCCCAGATGTCGCGTTTCAGCCCGCGCAGTGGGCCCATGCTGCGATGACCAAAGTTTCGAACCCTGTCGTAAGCATAGCGCTCAGGGCCATTATCGGCTGAGAAGATCACGAGTGTATTTTCCGAAAACCCATGCTTCTCAAGAGCCGCCAGCACGCGGCCGACCGTGTCGTCTGTCTGGAACATAAAGTCGCCATAACCACCAGCCTGTGATTTACCTGTGAAATCCGATGTCGGCACAATCGGGGCATGCGGCGAAGTGAAAGGGAAGTAGAGAAAGAACGGTTGATCGGCTTTCTGCTCGCTGATCCACTGCTCAGCTTTTTGAGTGAGTGTGGGCATAACAGCCCAGAAATCCCAGTCTTGAACAGCCGGGCCCGGCCGAGCCTCCCAGCTTCCTTCTGCAGTGGGTGCAGTCGTTTTTAGAGTGACAGTCGGTGTCGTAATGACACGATCATTCTCAAACCAGGCATAGGGCGGAAAGTTCGGGACGTCATCGCCAAAGTAGTAGTCAAACCCGTGTGATCGTGGCCCGCCCGAAATGGGTTGGCTCCAGTCGAAAGCATCAGCGGCATAACCGGCTTTGTCAGTCGGCTTTACACCTTGCTTCTTAATGGAATTCCAATCCCAGCCCAGGTGCCATTTACCGATACAGGCAGTTCGGTATCCTTTGGTTTTCAAGAGTTTGGCAATCGTCAGCTTTTCATCGTCAAGCACCGGAGAGTCGAACGAGTTCACGATGCCGTGAAACTTTCTCCAATGATATCGCCCTTGCAACAGTGCATATCGACTCGGCGTACAGATGCCAGACGAACTGTGAGCATCAGTAAAGCGTGTCCCTTGCCGGGCGAGTCGATCGAGATTTGGCGTGGGGATCCTCGACTCTGGATTCTGAACGTGAAGATCGCCATAGCCCATATCATCCGCGTACAGAATGACGATGTTCGGAGGTGCCGCCTGCACCCATGAACTTCCTATCAGCAGAATCAACAGCGTCATGGCCAGATGAAGCGGCATGGCAAGGGCCTTTGAACAAATCGTCACAATGTCACGAATCCGCTATGGATGTGACTGCCAAAAAACAGATGTCCATTCCCAAGGAAATACAGGCTGGCCACCATCAAAGGCATGATCATGGCCAGCCTTATCCCGTCAGCATTTAATGCCCATGATGGAAGGCGGAATCGTGTGCATTCCCGGCAGCCAATAAATAGGCCATCAAATCCAGAATCTGCTCTTTGTCGAGCGTATTCAGCAAGCCACTGGGCATGATGGAAACCGGAGAAGCAACCCGGTCATCAATCGACTTCTTGGGAATATCAACTCGCTTGGGCGGGCTGCCGGCAAGCAACGTTAACGTCTTGTTGTCTTCCGCAGCGACAACGCCTGTGTAGGACTTCCCATCATCGAGGACCACGACGACCTGACGGTACTTTTCGTCGATATTGCGAGAAGATTCCAAAATTTCCCGCAGCAGTACATTCGGGTCTCGCTTGTACTTCTTGACGACTTCATCGATGTTCGGCCCCACGGCTTGAGTCAGGCCTTCGAGTGTGGGAGTTGCTGCCGATTCCTCCTGGCTGAGGCGATGGCATTGCACACAGCCTAAGGTCGTGAAGTGCTTTTTCCCTTCGGCAAAATTGCGATGCTGACTCACTCGCTTCAGATCGGCAGCAAAGTCGTCAAGCTTCCACTCGGTCACTTTGATCTCCTGCTGCGGATTCTTGGCCAGAAACGCCTTGAGATCATTGGTCACAAACAGCATGCCCCGCATGAGTCGATGATGACCAGGGAACGAGCAGATATAAGGATAAGCTCCTTCTTCGGTGGGAGCAGTAAATTCAATCACCTGCTCCTGACCAAAATCGACCAGCGAACTGTGCCAGAGGATGTCGGTACTTTCAGGCACGAAGCCTCTATCAAATCCGCGTGCACCAAGATTGATTGCCGCGATTCCGACATCATCAGCCGTCCCTGGCTTCACCAGCAGAATGTTGTGGGGCATGAAGTCATAGTTCGCGAACTTCAGGCTCACCTTTTTGCCGGGTTTTACTGTGAGTTCTTTCACATCGTACATCATCTTTTCGGGAATCGTGGCAATGCGAATTGTGGTTAGCTCGGGTGTATCACTCAGAATGCCGGACTTTTGCGAAGAGGCAAGTTCCGCTCCCGCCACGATACCACCGCGCAGAGTCTTCTCGACGTTGAACCAGAAATGCTTGACCGTCTTAGCGGCATTGCGGGCATGCGGCTCAGGCGAATTTAACACCATTTCCAGAAGCTGCAGATCCTTGACGTTGTGCTGCTGATGCAGCCAGAGAGCTTCCAGCAGATGATGGGCATCTTCCCGTTTGTTCGGGTCAAACTGCTTGATCCACTCTTTCGTGGCTGCAATAACTTCTTTCGAATCACGCTCGCTCAATTCCACTCGTGTCCGATGACGAATGCCATCGACTGGCGATTTGAGGTTCTCGAGCAGTTTGGCAATCGGCTGGCCATCGATGGGGACTGGCTTCTGCAGCGGTCGATCGACCGCTTTCACGCGATAGATCCTGCCATGCGAATGATCGCGATTGGGATCGCGCACGTTGTGCTGCATGTGACCGATAATCGCATTGTGCCAGTCGGCAAAGTAGAGCGTGCCATCGGGTGCGAAGATGGCGTCCGAAGGTCTGAAGTTCTTGTCGCCACTCATTAACAGGCCACGCGACTTGTCTTCGGTTTTGCTTCCATTGGCATTAGTGACTGTCACCGTGAGCTGATCGCCCGCAGGCTCACCCCAGACCGTTCCTGTTTCTGGATTACGTTCCAGGTTGTAATGCTTAATGCCCAGAAAGCCAATCACATTGCAGATGAGGAAATCACCCTGCATCGATTCTGGAAAATGCGAACTGCTGACGATCTCACTGGCAGTGACAGGGCGCACTTCCTTTTTCAGAAGTTGATGCATCTTGAAGCCATTGCCTTCGGGGCGAACCTGATAAGCGTTGCCGCCTGTTCCATCGGTCGCGTACTGATAACCCCAGTAATCGAAGGATGTCCCGTGGGGATTGGGAGAGTTAATCGCATGCATCGAAATCGTAAATCGACGCGGATCAAACCGGTACATGGCTGAAGCTGTCGATTGCAGCGAAGGCCCCCAGGGGTGCTCATGGTTGTGCACCATGAAGACACCGCTCTGCCAGTAGATTCCACCATCCGGGCCATAGATCAGATTGTTGGCACCATGGTGAGTATCAGAAGAATCCAGACCCTGGAGCAACGTGATCCGGCGATCAGCCACATCGTCGCCATTGGTATCCTGCAAGAACAGCAGTTCCGACTGACAGGTCACAATCACCCCGTCATTCCAGAACTCAAAACCCAGAGGATTCTGAACTTTGGCAAACTCGGTTGAACGATCAGCCACACCATCGCCGTTGTCATCGTGCAGAATGATCAACGCATCGGTCATTTCCTGATGTGGTTCCCACTTGGGATAGGTTGGCCAGACCGCTGCCCAGAGTCGGTCTTTGGTATCGAACTGCAACTGGACGGGATTCACCAACTGCGGAAATCGCTGCTCATCTGCGAAGAGACTGACTTCAAATCCTTTCGCGACGGCCAGTTGCTTTAATCCTTCTTCACCACTGATGTAGTTCAGTGTCCCTTCCTTCATGGCACTGGAGCTTTTGCTTCCACCACCGACATTCGAGATGACAGGGACAGCCGGCGGAACATTGCTGTCATCGACCGCTTTGTCTTTGCCAGCCGCACGAGCCCATACCACTTCATCGCGGTTAGCTGTCATCACATCGAGCATCTCGAGTTCAGGCTTCAAAACGTCGGCGTTGCTCTGATTATTGACGAACGTCAACGTCGAACGACTTCCCCAGACATCGTTGCCATCCGAGGCTCGATAGCGATTCCACCAATGCAGGTTCTTATCGAGGACAGCCTGGCGTAACTTTTCCGAAGCCTGTGACGAACTGACAGGCTTGCCTAAGAGTTCAGAAGCAATCACTTCCGCCAGTTGGCGATTCCCTTCTTCCGTCAGATGCACGCTGTTGATCGTGAGTGGCTGTGAGGCCTTTTCATACAGTTTCAGCGATGGATGGAAGAGATCAATGAAGGCGACACCAGCTTCCTGAGCCGCCTCTTGCGTCGCACGAGTCAAAGCCGCCAGGCGCACGTTCTGAGCGCGGCCGTCGGGGACATTCGGATTGCCGGTATCTTCCTGAGCAATCGGGCTGAAGAGGACAATCCTTGGGAAGTCCTTACCATCCGGCTTGGCTCCACGGGTCTTTTTGACAAACTCCAGGAGTTGCCGCTTGTACTCTTCGGGCTTGGTATCGAAGGATTCGTTGTAGCCAAAGAAGGCAAACACAACCGTCGGCTTGACGTGCCGCAGATAAGCCGTGATTGAGATCTGGCCGGAACTTCTTGGAAAGCTGTAGGGACGGTCGCCGCTGGCACTCATATCGCGAATGCGTACATTTTTCCCCACGAGCTGAGACTGCAGGAGTGTCTCCAGCCAGCCGTCATGCTGCATGCGATCCGCCAATCCGTTGCCCAGAATGGCAACGACATCATCTTTCTGAAAGGCAAAGGGGACAGGGTCTCGATAATCAGCCGGTACAGTGGCTAATGGCGGTTCAGACGACGCGCCTGAGGAAGAGTTCTCACCCTTCGGCATTGCTTTGCCGGGCTTGCCATCGTAAGCGAGATAGCGGAGCTCACCACTTTTGCCGAGGTCGATTTCGAGGCCTTGCGGGGCGGCAATATCGGCCTTACGGAAGAGTTCTTTGCGGTCAGCATCGAGCAGTATCAGAGAGAAACCTGACAGACGGTTTTCAAATCCAGTGCGGTTCCAGACAGCAATCTTCTCAATGTTCGCTGGCTTGCCGAGATCGAGTTCCCACCAGGGTTGCGGCTCTCCATCATCGGAGGTGTGAGTCTGCCCCCCTTTGCTCCAATCGGGGTGTTTGTTGCCATCCACAGCCCGGGAAGCCACCCCTTCGCCATGAGTGCTCGACTGCGTGGCTTTCCCTTCGCGGGCGATGTTTTTCCCCGCGCTGAAGACTTCGACTTCTGCCAAAGTGAGAATGCGTTTTTCGCCGGGAAGTTCAATGCGTACAAAACGGACAGGCTGCTTCACTGAAGAAACTGGTGGTTGATTGGCTGCGGCTGTTTGAGCCGGCTGTTTCGCCGGGGTTTGCTGAACATTGGCCACCACGATCCCGGTCGATTGCTCAGGCGGTGCCTCCACGAAAAGCGTCTCGCCCGCATTCGCTGAAGTCGACGCGAGCAGACACAAAGAAAACGTGAACGAAGGCCATACAGACTGGTACATCTCGATGAAAACCCTTCTACAAACTGTTCTCTGGCACATCTGATCTGTCATGCGGTTGACTGCCAGAGTTGTGATTCAGATGTCGAAATCGGTCTGACGCGGTGAAATCATCGGCGGATCCAGAGATGACTTACACATATCGACAACTGTCAATGTTTTAGCTGTTCGGGAATCGATAATCCATAACTGTCGGGAGAATGATGGAAAGTTTGGCTGGAATGATTCCCGCAGGCAGCGGATGACAATTCAGTCGCTCGGGTTGCGCAATGGACGTCAGAAGGGAATCTGTAATGATATTATTTCCTGCCTTGATGATCGCATGAGACGCGGCCCATGGCGGCGGCAAATGAGCCCACGATCGCGAGTCATCAGCGAAGGAGAGGTGCTGGGTTGAGTTGGAAACAGATCATTGCCTGGGACGGGATCTTGCCGGGAATACTGGCAATACTCCCATTGCTGGTTCAGATTTTTGCTCGGGGAAATGATCTGGCCGTGATCAGCGTCGTCGTTCTGGTGCCGATCATCGCGGCATTGGTTCGATCTTCGATCGGCTACAGACAGTTTCGCCGGCTGGGGATATCCACACCTCCCCTCTGGCGACAGTTCTTCCTTGGCTGTGCCATTGCACTGCTGATGCTCTGTGAAGGGACAGTCGCGATCTTCAACTTTGCGAATGATGAACCTGCTGAAGCCTGGGTGTTTCCCGCAGTCATCTATGGCACCTACCTCATCTGCATTTTCTTCGCCTTCCTGAAACTCCCCGAAGGGCCTCAACTCAGTGATTGAACCAATGATTGTTAATCGCCAGGATCAGTGCGAATGTTCTGAGAACACCGATGTAGATGGAAGGTGAGCCATGCCGGTTGAACAACAAATGCAAAGGGCCTGCCTGTCGTTGGAAGGGTTATCGATCGGAGATGCTTTTGGCCAACAATTCTTCCTTCCTCATGTTGCTGCCGGGGCCAATCGAGACAACCCACCCACTCCACCATGGAACTACACCGACGATACCGAAATGACCCTCGCCTTAGTGGAGACTTTGCATCACCACCATGCCATCCATCAAGACGATTTCGCTCTGAGATTAGCGTCTCGCTATGAATCACAACCCTATCGTGGCTATGGAGCCGGCGCACGAAGGCTGCTACAGGAGATTTCTGCTGGTGGTGACTGGCGTGCGTTGAGCCGAAACATGTTTTCTGGGCTTGGTTCGTTTGGGAATGGTGCTGCCATGCGAGCGGCTCCATTGGGTGCCTGGTTTGCAGGCGATGTCGAGACAGTCATTCAACAGGCAATACTCTCGGCGGAAGTCACTCATGCTCATCCTGAAGGACAGGCGGGAGCTATTGCTGTGGCGTTAGCGGCAGCATGGGCTGTGGAACATCGGGGCGGAGCTGCCAATGAGATGATCCCCTGGGTGATTTCACATATGGATCCATCTGAAGTGCGACGGCGACTGGAATGGGTTGCCACTTATCCATTGGATACCTGGGCCTTTACTATCGCATCACAGGTAGGATCCGGGTACGACATCAGCGCTCAGGATACCGTTCCTTTCTGCCTCTGGATGACCGCTGCTCACTGGGCGGACTACAAAGAAGCGATGTGGGTCGCAGCGAGAGTCGGCGGAGACATCGACACAACATGCGCAATCATCGGTGGACTGATTGCATTAAATGTCGGGAAAGAAGGGATTCCAGCTGATTGGTTCCATTTTCGCGAGCGGCTCAACTGGAAAATCTCAGTGATTGAACCAAGCGCTGTTAATCACCAAGATTAAATACTGAGTGACATTGGCTGGCAGTCTGCGGGCTGTGTACTTTCTACAGCCTGAGAAGATTTTTGGGGCAGGAGGAACTGCCCCCCCCCAAGCAACGAGTCTAATGGGACGCGCGGTTTTGTCGATCCGTGGTGCTTGAGCGAATACCCCGTCCGAATTGATCCAATTGATCTCGTTCGCTGCCGGCGTGCCTGCCGATTGCCATCTTTCAATGGACTCCAGCGAAATCATTCGACCAATTTGACCTCGACCATAGACATCGGGTCCAAGGCCGTACCGCGTACGTCGCAAACAGCCATAACGTGCCAAGAGCGTCGGGCGTTAACGACCAGGGCACCCGCCTTGCCAACGGCCCCAAGCACGCCGCCGGTTTCATAAAACTCCGGGGGAATCACGTAGGGAATCGCGAACCGAAGCGTCTTGATCTCGCCTGCGGTCATCTTGAAAGGAACCTCTTCGACAGTCTCGGCGATAATCTTATCCACAACAGAGCGGGCCTGGCCGGTGCCGGTGATATGTCGAGTCAAAAACCGATACGTGAGCCTCAGAATTTCTTTCTCACCCTTGGAAGAAAGCTCGACCGAACCAGCGATCTCGTTGCCCGAACAGGCAATCTCTTTGTTATCAAGCTGCAGGGCGACTTTCACTCCCCCGATGTTCAACCAGCCTTTAATCGTATCGAAGATACTCATGGGGATCGGAGACCTTGTGAAGGGATTGGGCGAACTGTTTCAAGTAAGTATAACCAAAGCGTTGCCATCCAGATATCGAATGACGCAAATCCAACAGAACTCGGCGGTTCTGACGACGATCAGCAGAACTCAGGCGGGCGGGGGTGTTGTTGATCTGACGTTCCGAATCCCCCCGCTGCCCCATGTGACCTCGTCACATTCTGCCGAAGACGAACGGCTCAGCTGATCCACGGCGGAAATGGAAGCCTGAATTCAAACAGTACGCTTCCCGCCGTTGGATGGAGCTTCTTGTTCGGTGCTCTTTTTGTATTGTAGGGTCAAGGTCTTCGCGCAGTGCCGGACTTGCCCTAACCTCGGGAAGTCATTTGGAACAATCTGGATCTCCTCAACCTCAATCGCGCTGCCAAGCTCACCGTTGGCATCTGCTACACCCGCGGTCACTTCCGCAACGTAAGCGTCCACATCCATGCTCGGATCAATCAGAGTTCCCCGTGCTGCGCGGATGGTTACCCATGGTCCTTTGTCAGGGGTCGTCCCGAACCTCAATGACACGAGAACGCAGCCAGGTCCTGTCACGTGGCTCATTCGATAGTAGGTATCAACACGGATCTGGGACATATTTTCTTCACCGAACGACCAAGTTCAGGGGACACGAGAAGAAGACAATACCCGGAGCAAGACCAGGGCTCCCCTGCAACGCATTGTTTGGCCTGCTTGGCTCGTACTTATTTTGATTTGCCAGTTCCGGGAGGCCGAGATCGGCCGCCGAGAAGATCACTGCCTCGTCTCGGATAGAATTGCACAACTCCGCCCAGTAAACCACGATCGCCGTGGCCGGGCCGAGTTTGCATGCGACCGCCACCCAGTACCTCAGCCTGAGCCGCTGGATTAGACGCTGCATGCCCGGACTGCAACCGCCATCGATTTGGAACGGCGTACCCGGTTCGGACCGCAAGAACCGGTCCGCAACCCGTCGTCGAAAGTCACCACATGCGCGCAAACTGTGGTGAGGTACTCCCGGTGCCGCTTCTGCCGCAATCGCGTCCGCATTCATTCCCTCAGGCTCTTAGGGCCGAACGACAAAGGTAACCGGGCGGCGGCCACTGGATTGGAAGACAGAAAACGGTCCCAACCGCCGCTCGGGTTGACCGCCTTGTTCGGCGTCTCAGTATCTCTACTCAATTATGCGTCCACAAAGCCAAAATGAACCCGACACCACACCACCAACAACTGGTGTAGTGTGACACAATTCTGGATCAATTAGGACGTCAAATGAACCACCAAGCGTATCAACCTGCGCCCAGTAGTATTTGGAACCGGTCAAGCTATTCGTCTTTGTTGCAGTCTCGGCCACATGACCCGTGAAGATGGCTGTCGAGCTGGGTGGTTCTGTTGAGCCGCCTTCGGAAGAAAACAACCCGGATGGAATGAATGACTGTGATGCGAATCTAAGTTCGCCGGTTTGTGAAGCATTGTATGCATCGAGTGTTGGATACACAGAGATTTCGTGTGCAAATGCCGCAATTTGCGAGTGGACGATCGACGGCAATATAACATCATTGTACTTACAATAATCAACGGCATCGAAAACAAATGGAAACGCGCCCGACTCGGGATCGTTTTCATCAGGATCGGCCCATCCGTGAAAGGCACCTTCAAGTGGAGTATCTCCGTGCCGAGTGACACGGGCATTAAGTCGAACGCGGACTCTTGACTTGCCAGAGAAGAACGGTGTCATGCCGACAAGTTCGTTATCGGCATTAGTTTGCAGCCACATTTCAGCACCGCATTCGGACGACCACCTCCAATAAATGCCGTCATCCACTTCAATCGGAATCGCCAGCGGCCCAATGCGATCTGCAAGCGCTGCAAAGTCCGCTTTGTCGCTCACTGGAAGGCCGATAGATGACAGATGGCTTGGCATGTGATGAATTTAGTTCGAGTGTGGCTCTTGTCGCCTAACAGGTATTCGACCGCCGAAGTGCGGTAGAAGATTACCGCAGATTGGCGGTGCGGTATGGACTTGTCAATCTTGATGCGTCAGACGGGCCAACGAGTTGCAACGAACCGTTGATTACGACTTCATGCTACACCGCACTTCGTCGCCATACCATGCCGCAACCTTCACAATGACGACCTGACGTGCGTCAGTCACCTCATACCTTACAGCAATAGCAACGGGAAGCAGAAACGAGTCCTGACCCCTTTTTCCTCGGATGCCCCCTTTTTCCTCGGATTGTTACGCGATTTCCTGTGTCTTCGTATTGGCATAGATTCGTTGCCGGATTATTGGGCTGGGGTCGATCTTCCAAGATCCGTCGAGCATTTCCAGATCGATCTCGCCAAAATCCGGTGCCATCACACGTGATCGCATTCCATCGTCGGATACAAACAGCACTGGAATCGAATAGGATTCCGCGATTTCATCCATCTTTGGAATCACGTCAGCAGGATAACTACTCGACCATAGAATTTGTATGTCGTCACGTTGCAATGCATGTTTCTCGATCTCTATTTGATCACCGCGATGAAGCGCCCTCGAAAACAGTCTCCAGCAAATGACCTGAGGTTCAGCATCTCGGATCGAACCATTCATTCGTTCGGTTGAAAGCAGTTGTGCGACACGGTTTCCGTCAACTGCTTCGATGTAAGCGCTCAACAATGTGTGCAATTTGGCAATCGCGTCTTCGTCAGTTTGTGTTGCCTTCTTCAGTACAAACGGCCAGGCCAGTTTTGCCGGGAATCCACAGGCTAGAGTGACGTACTCGTTGAACGCAAATCTATTTTCACCTCCGAATGGTGATTCCGTCATCGCGGCTGCAAACCCTTGGATGTATGCGGCAACTTCGTAGAACGACCCGTCGCAAACGTACATTCGGTGACGCTTGCAAATGTGGTCGACCAATTCTTTGAAGTCAGCAAGGGAGGACATCTTTTTTCGCGTAACGACACGGTTAACCGGGCCGCGGCTAACCAACATTGATTTCAGAAACCGCGCGGCCCGCGGCTCCGGTTGAACCGATTGTTCGCCGTTCATCCGTGTGCGGCGTGACGATGGATAGAGAGCAAAGCCAGTCATGTTGGTTCGTCGTGTTCTGCTGCTTGCTGCTCTAATTTTATAATGATTGCACCGATCCATTCAGACGTACATTTTGCCGAGCACCATGCGATATCGAACTGGCCTCCGCGTAAGTTCTCGACGACTAAATTCTGTGATGATGTTTGACGCCCGTTCTTGACCTGAAGTGTATCGAATGACAAGTATCCACCAAGTCGGAGGTCGCCGTGCCCCGTTCTTCCATCAGCTGTAGTGAGCATAGCACCACCAGAGATTATGTATGCTGAGTAATCATCACCATGAAAAAGTGATGCACGGCATTGAAGGCATGTGTTATCGGAAGGCGCATTGTGACCGTCGTTGCCAGTTAGAATCGGAAGCTCGGATGTCACTTTGGCACTCCGTTGACGGCGAACGACCAAGCTAACCTGCCCGGTGCTGCCGGGCCACTCCACATGGATTCTACTACAAAACCCGCCCGGCAGCACCGTGTCAGGTTGAGCGAGAGGTTAGGCGTGCGCCTTGCCGCTTATGGAGACGCACGGGACTCGTCGTCTCGCATGCGATCTTTTTCGCGCTCGATGATTGCGGTGAGTTCTTCGTCTGCCGACCCGCGAGCCGAAATATCCTCGTGCAGGAATGCATTCTTGATCTGACGCCGTAAAAGGAACATGACGAGAAGGAGCGTGACCAAACCGCCGATGATTGAGTTGACCATTGCTGACGCGCCCTCCGCCGCCCAACAGGTATTCGACCGCCGAAGTGCGGTAGAAGATTACCGCAGATTGGCGGTGCGACATGGACTTGTCAATGCTGATGTATCATACTGGCAAACGAGTTGTGACGGGTCACCAGTTAGAATTCCATGCTGCACCGCCCCTGTCGTGCATGCGATGGTTTTGCCTTCTTCGCAGTGGTATCCGTGTAGCTAGAGGGGAAGTCGCACTTAAGTTGCAGCGTCATTGAGTCTATCACAATGTCGTTTCATCATCTCCAAATCTGACGCTCTTGCCTTGAGAAAGTCATCTTCTGGATCGTGGAAGGGCGAAAAATGCTCCAAGGCAAGCTCTCCAAAGTGTACGGCTTCCTTATACCGGCGTTGTTCTGCGAGGATCATTGCGAGCTTCATTTCGTAAGTCGCGAGTGTTTCCACTTGCGGCTGAATTCCATTTGCGTAAGTTGTCAATGCATGTCGCGCTGCTTCTTCCGCTTCTGCCAATTGGCCGTTCTGCTGGAACAAGTGCGATAGCATGTTCCAAGCGTTTGACACATCGACAACATGACCAGTCTGCTGAGCGGATTCCAGTATCTGTTGCTGGATTGGTATCGCTTCGGCGAATCTTCCCTGAAGTTTCAAGGCAGATCGCCTGCTATACAGTTCATAGTCAGCGGTGGAATCCAAGGCCATCACCGTTTAAGGCAGAACGACTACGCTAACCCGGTTGCCGCGAGCGAGCATCTATTTCAAAACCCCGTATTCGACAACTCGGGTTCAGCGTTTTGTTCGGCGTGCCTATGCTCGGCGACCAATACACGCCCGGCCTCGGTGAGCCAATACCGCACGCCACCGGCCAGGCCAAGGGCGGTGCGAACCTCGATCAGACCCTCAGCGGCTAGCTCGTTGATCTCTGCAACGAACGGGCCGATGCAATCGGGGCTACGGCCGCTGAGGGCTCGGTTCACTTGATACCAGTACCACTCGCCATCGTACCTCGCGATGACCCGCAGCACTTCGCGTTTGGCCGCAGCCCTCGCCATCGACACGCCCTCCGCCGCCGAACAGGTATTCGACCGCCGAAGTGCGGTAGAGGATTACGGCAGCTTGGCGGTGTGGCATGGACTTGTCAATACTGATGTATCATGCTGGTAAACGAGCTGCGACGGATTAGAAGTTGGAGTTCCATGCTACACCCCACTTCGTCGCCATACCATGCCGCAACCTTCACAATCTCGACCCGACGTGCGTCAGTCACCTCATACCTGACAGCCATCGCAGCGGAAAGCAGAAACGAGTCCTGACCGCTTTTCTGACCCCAAAGCTAGGACTGAGTCACTCCGCCAACAAAGATAACTCCTTTGATTCTTCAGCGACGGGGAATCTCTATTTCCGCTAAAACCATGGCAAGTCGATTTGTTAGCGAAATTTGATCGTCGAAAAAGAGATTGGGAAATGCCCGTCGCTGACGCTTCCGGCTCGTAGAGCGAGTGGAACCTTCCCTGTTGTGTTCCACTGTGAACTGGCTCAATTTCAATGAATCGCTGCCGGCAATTCATGATTGCACCAACCCTTTGAGTGCCTGCTCAATCAATCTCTGGCCAGACGTGACACATGAGGATCGCCATGTCGGTGATGCCGGGCAAAACAGCTCCATCAAACGTTGTTTGGCTCGGATCGTCGATGGATCTTGCGGGCGGCCCCAATGATGGGCCTGATTTTCGGCCCTTAAACCGGCAAGAACCTGAATCCCGCTGTAAGTACCGAACTCAGCACAGGCAAACAGGTAGTTGGCCGCTAACCCTTGCGAGACACACCAGCGGCCAAATCCACCCCGGGCCTCGTATGCCATCTCAGCCGAGTCGATCGCTTCAAAGGAATCCTTGCCGAACCAGTGGGAGAACCAGTTTCGCTGCGTTGCATTCAAGGGGTAATCAATCAGGAGTTTGTGAGTACCAAAGCGGCCTAATCCCGTATGAAAGTCGAGATGAGCGACCTGCCGGCTTCCTCTGAGCCAACGGGGCATGTATTCGCGTAAAATTTGTTGTGAGCTAGATGGCCCATCTCCACCGAAGAACAGACCTTGGGGGAACTGGTATTGCCCACCAGCAATCGACTGTCTTAGTGCCGGCATGCCGTATCGAGCAATCAGCCATAACGCTTTAAAGGTAAATGGTTCCCATGATGATGGGGAACGTCGTGGGTTCAGAAATCGATCCAACTGCCGATAACCCTCCGGGGCACCTTCGAAGTGTTCGCCACGAAGCAGAAAGTTGCGATTCGGGTCAACGTTGTTTTCATCGAAGCGACGTCGCCAGGCAAATCCATAGGGGTTAAGCCCATGGAGAAAGACACATTTCACAGAGGGAGCTTCGGCACTGAGCCAATGCTCCAGGCAGGCTAACTGTACGGCTGAGCCGAAAAAACCTTCGACACCATGCAGACCCGATGAGACGACCAGGACCTTGTCGGTTGCTTCGCCATGCGATAGCGCGACGTCAAACTCCAACTCTTCGCCAGTCGGGCCACAAAGACCGATGGCATAAGACTCCAAATTCCAGCCGAGCAGAGATGCTGATTGCTGAAAACGCCGCTGGGCTGTGGCGTAATCTGGCGAAAACGTTGTAGGAGGAAGCGTGGCCACTGTAACGCTCTATAGAGAGGAGACTCGATGGAAGGGACGCTTCGTTGCCGGGCGACCCTTTCGCAGAAACGCTCCGTTACAGGAAACTGTCATTCCCCGGGAATCAATTCCGACTCCCCGCAGGCACAAGGTTCTACTGTAGGCACACGAAGCAGACTTCAATAATCAACTCATGCCTGAAGGTCTCGATAAAAACGAAAAAAGCCCCTGACGCATCAGGAGCTTTATTCGTTGAGCATTTGCCGAGGACAACAGCAAAGTCGATGTACTGACCCCATGGGGATTCGAAGATACACCGATTCATAGCTTGAAAGCAAAGCATTCTCCCAAATCTGGGGCACTAACTGGGGCACGGCTGGAATCTGGGGCAGTTCAAAGTTCATCCGCTCTTGTGGCTGGATTGGTGCAAGCTCTCGCCACGGATGCCGATCTCCGGCGGCTGGCGGCTTGTTGGGGGCGGCTCTCGGCTGATGATCGAGCACTTCTTTCGGGATATGCCCAATCACTCACCATTCGGCGAGACCATCATTGAGGCGTTCGGGATGAGAAACTTCGCTCCCACCACAGACTGCGGCATGCACTGTTGGAGTAGCCATCGGACGACTTGAGACCCTGCTTAGTAGCTCACTTTGAATTGGCTGCTGTCACTCTTCGTTTTAGATCTTCGATCGTTGGCCACGGGGACCCTCGGTGCAGCATACGATGACAGTTCGCGCAGACCATTGCCAAATCGGAGGGCTTTGTGATTGCCCCCGGGGCAACATCACAAAGTGGGATTCGGTGATGAGCTTCGATGAAATCAGGCTCGTCGTAAAACTTCCCAAAGTCGAATCCACAAACCTCGCAGAACAGCCGTCCGTCATTCTGATTGCGGAACAGTTGCTTGGCGATGCGGACCAACTCACGACTGCGTTCGCGTCGGCGATGGGTGCGGACCGTCAAGTCCCCTTCTGGCGCACTGAATTCCAGGTCGATTTCGCCGATCACGTTGGTTCCATCGTCGATCAGCGGGGCATCTGGCTGCTGCCCTATCCACAGTCGGATGACTGGCAACACGTAAGACGCATTCTGCATCTTGTCCTTGTAGTCCGATGTCGTCATCGACTGGGTCTTGTTGAAGACATCCAAGTAGCGATGAACTTCTTCCGCCCGGAGTGGGCGCGGTTTGCCGGTGCTTTCTGGGATGAACCTGACGCCGTCATGGCTCTTTTCGACTCGGAACATCGCACCACGGCCTAAAGTGAACAGCATCTCCCCAGCGTTGTCATCGACTGTCTGTAGAAAATCAGCGTATGTGATGCTCATTGCTAGTTTGCCTTGCCGGGTTACGCCTGTGTGAGTTCCATGACCAGACCAGAGAGGAGAGACAATACACTGCTGTGAAGCGGGAGGCGGCGCGAGCTGGGTTTCCAACGCGTCCACCAACGCCATCTGTCATCCACTTTCGTCACAATGGTGGCTCAACTTACGACGGGCCATCCCAGTTTCTGAAGACGGTTTTCAAACGTTCGACGGTGTGACGCCATTTCGGCGTCGTGGGCTGGCAGACGGTGTTCTGGTTTCCGAAGAGACCGATCTCCTGGAATGCCTTGTCGGCACTCAAGGTGTCGAGCCATGCCACGCGCACGAAATGTTCGGCCTTGTCCACGTCATCGGCGCCCCGGCGCAGGCGGTCGGCATTCGTCAGCACTTCCAGGCACGGCACTTCACCGGCAGCCGTCTGGACTTTGAAGTCGTTCACCGACACCACCGACTCGACGACCCGTCCCACTCCGACGTAGCCCGAACCCGGAATCTTCACCCACACGCGGTCTTCGGGCGAAAGCAGCTTGAGCGTTTGGCTATACCAGCTTCCCCCGCCAGCGCTGATAAACCCGTAGGTCCGGGCGTCTTCCCACGTGCAGTCACCGCCATACGAAACATAGAACTCGCCGTTCCACCGCTCTTTCTCGCCTTTCACCGTTGTCGAGCTGGCGACATTCGCCTGCGTCTTGCTGGGATCAATCATCCAAGCCCGGCTGAGAAGTTTGTCAGATCCATGCTGAAAGACCTGGAAGAAGACGACGTTGATCGCGACGCCACACGAGTTAAGATAACCGATGATGCGCTCGGTGGAACTATCCAGCTCGGCGGCGACCAAGAGGATCTGGTGCGATTCGTTCAGCGTCTCCTCATCGAGTTCGACGCCGAAGTGTTCCTTGAAGGCTTCGTTGAGATTCTTACCGCCGGAAAATCGCTGGTAGATCGGTGCAATCTTATCGGCGGTGAGCGTCTTTACCCAGGAAGCGTAATCCAGCGCCTGTGCCACGACCTCGCGGGGCGTGCGGTTGCGTTTGAGTTCGATGAGGACCAACGAGGCATCCGGGGCGATTGCCAGCAGATCGATCCGACCGCCCAGCCCGGTCGGTTCCTGCCGACCGATCAGCATCCACTGCCTGGAGAGGATCTGTGGCGCGGCCACAATCATCTCTTCCAACTGCTGCTCACTGGCCAGCGGGCTGGTAGGCAGCGGCGAAGGGGTCGAGCCGATTTTCCAGATGGCGTGTTGAATGGGCATTCGTCAGTCCTGGGTGGTGAGTTCGTTGACGAGGGCGGAAAGGAGGTTCTCGGCAGTGGTGCGGGAGGCTGCGAGTTGTTGCTCCAACGCGTCCAGCAAGACCATCAATTCAGATGTCTTTGCATTCATTCCATTACAATTCGTGGCTGAACCTCGCCGATGCGACCGGGAAACTTCTTTTTTAGTTCTTCATAACAGAACGCGGCCATCTCATACTTTGAGAACGGTCCTTCCCACCCATCTGCTAGGGTGTCGGGTCGGAGTTCCTTCGGGAACCTCAAGTTAAACGACTTCCCGGCTGGTGGGTTGATTTCCCTTTCCACATAGTTGTCCATTTCCGGCAGATAGTGTTTGCCGACGGACTCCAAAGATACGAGGTGGCCTTCCTCATTTCGTTTCACCCTCCGAAAGACGGGCTCTCGAATCATTCCCTGCTGATGGCTGGGGTGCCAGTATGACACTGCTACTCCGAGGTCCCTCAATGGTTTCAATTCCGGGAGATCCAGCTTTCTTGTGTCCTCGTTTCGCTTCGCCGAGAGAACCCACACCGCGTCATCAATCGGAAGCGGTCCAGGAATACGCACCTCGTGCAGGGCACCGAGGTCGTCGCTCAATTCGACATAACCTGAAGGGGCGTCCTTGAACTTGTCTTTTACCTCCTGCGTGGCATGCTTTAGGTATGCCGGTTGATAAAGGCCTTTGCTTTCGAGCAAGGCACGAGGAAAGCCGATGGCAATCTCGAAGGGTTTCGGACGAAGTGAGCGGAACCGAGTAAGTTCCGTAACAGGCAGTTCTGTGAGGGCGACATAACTCTTTTCTTCACTTGGTCGGAGCTTGCCGTCATTCAAAATGCCTTTGAGATTGTCGAAGTAAGTGCAGTGAAAGATCAGCGGCACCCAAGCAATAGGCAGCGCATCTCCCAAGTGAGCTCTCTTTTCCCCAAGATCTGCCATGCGCTCGTAGTAGGCGTCGTAAAGTGCCAAGGCCTCTTCGAAGCGATACATGCGGAGCAACTTTTCGAAGGTCATAAAGTGGTCTTTCAGGCGGTCAGTTCGGCGACGAGGGCGGAGAGGAGGTTGGCGGCGGTGGTGCGGGAGGCGGCGAGCTGCGTTTCCAACGCGTCCACCAAGGCCATCAGTTGCTCCACTTTAGCCACGATCCGGCGTTGTTCGGCGAGGGGCGGGATAGGAACGGGGATGCGCTCCCACTTGCCCTTGTTGATAATGGGCGTTGCGGAACCAGAAGCGTTGGTGAGAACTTGCTCTTGGAAGTATGCGGAAGTGACTGCCAAGTGGACGAACTCCGGCAGGTCATGCCTCAGCCGCACCGAGTTGATTTGCTGATTAAACCCTAGAGGTTCGCGGCAGAGAGCGGCCTTTCCAATAGACCCACCGATGCACACCATGAGAATATCCAACGCGTTCGCCTCGGTGCTGCTCTCCAGTCCCTTGCTCGTGATCGTTTTCTCTGAGGCGGTGATGTCGCCACTCGGTGTTATTTGGCCAGGGCCGATGAAGGGGAATCCAGAACCGTAGTTGCTCGGATCGCTTGTTGGCGGAGTTCTCCCCGTTTTACAAAGTCCCAAAGTGCCAAGCGGCTTCCATTGCCAGCTACCCGGGATTTCAAACGGCGATTCTGTTTCGGAAGATGCCTCAGCCGGTTCGTCGTTGGGGTCCTGGGGGACGAGTTTGCCTTGGACGGCGAGGGTGAGGATCGATTTGCGGAGGTCGGCGGGGGGGATGTCGTAGGACTTGTGAAAGAGGAAATCGAGGTTGGCCGGGGTGGGGGCGTCGGCGAAGCGGGCCAGCGACGCGCGGGCGAGTGCGGCGTGCCGCGTCTCCCGTTCCTGCTGCTGCGCCTCCAGCCGATCACACAACGCCATCAACTCATCCACCTTCGCCACGATCCGCTTCTGCTCGGCGAGGGGCGGGAGGGGGATTGCGGCCGACTCCAAGTCCTGTGTACCGAGGCGAGGCATTTTCATGCCGTAGTTTTTTGCTGCAGCGTATCTAAGGAAATGGGGCGACCGGAGAAAGAGACGGAGATAACCTGCTTCGACAGATTTCTGAGGGCGCAACGGAATGATCTCTGTGGTGCAAAAACCGGGACGGTCAGCGACTACCACTTTGTTTAGGTAAGGGCGGAGCTTTCCATAGAGAACGTCACCTTTTTGAAAACTGGCTTTAGTGCTGAGGGACCTCCGTTCAGCAAAGGTTGCCGTGGCGATAACTTTCCCGGCATCGCCATCAATATCTTCGAGGTCCAGCACCCAGTCGGAATCATTCAGCGAAGCAGAATCAACTTTGGCAGCGACGCGACAATCGGCGGCTTTGTTGAGTGTGATCCATTGCCAATCGTGCGGAATGGAAAAGGGGTTGGACGAATCTGACGGAGCTGACGAATCGGGACTGCAAGAGATAAGCAGGCGACCGCGCACAGCGAGTTCCAGCACCAGCTCACGCATCTTAGCCACCGCATTGGGCGCGTCGGCAAACTGGTCGAACTTTTCGAAAAACGTTTCCAGCTTCATTCGGTGGCCCCACCGGTCGCCATAAGGGCATGGTGAAGTTCCTGTTTCAGCTTGGCGCGCGTTTCGGCGATCTGGGCGAGGAGTTTTTCGTATTCGGGCAGGAGGTGGTCCACGTCGCCGGGGCCGGTGTCGGAACAGTGCGGGTTCTTGAGATCCAGGTTAAAGTTGCCCGCCCGGATCTGGTCGATCGAGACGCGCCAGGCCTGCTCGTTTTCCACCCGCTTGCTGTAAGCGCCGAGTTTATCGGGCTTACCCCACCATTTCCGCTCGGCTTCGAACTCCTCGATGCGGATCGGTTTCCCTTTGTTGTAGCTCTTGGCACCCGGCGGATAAGGGTGCTCGTAGTACCAGACGTCGTTGGTGGGCGTCCCCTTGGTGAAGAATAGCAGGTTCGTGCGGATGCCGGTGTAGGGATTGAAGACACCGTTTGGTAGACGGACGATCGTGTGGAGGTTGCACTCGGTGAGCAGGGCTTCCTTGATGCGGGTCTTCACCCCTTCGCCGAAGAGGGTGCCGTCGGGCAGCACCAGTCCCGCCCGGCCGCCGGGCTTGAGGAGCTTCATGAGGAGCACGAGGAAGAGGTCGGCGGTTTCGCGGGTGCGGAACTCGGTGGGGAAGTTGGCCTCGATGCCGTCCTCCTCCATACCGCCGAAGGGCGGGTTGGTGACAATGACATCTACACGCTCCTTCGGGCCCCAGTCGCGCAGCGGGCGGGCGAGGGTGTTGTCGTGCCGGACGTTGGAGGGGACGTCAATACCGTGCAGGAGGAGATTGGTCATGCAAAGGACGTGCGGCAGGTGCTTTTTCTCGATACCGGAGAAGCACTCCTGAATCGTGCGTTCGTCGGCTTCGGTCTTGGCCTGTTTGCGGAGGTGCTCGATGGCACAGACGAGGAAGCCGCCGGTGCCGCAAGCGGGGTCGAGGATGGTCTCACCGATGCGGGGATTGACCTGCTCGACAATGAACTGAGTGACGGCCCGTGGGGTGTAGAATTCACCGGCATTGCCCGCCGACTGGAGATCCTTGAGCAGCTTCTCGTAGATGTCGCCGAACATGTGGCGGTCATCGGAGACGTTGAAGTCGATGCCGTTGATCTTGTTGATGACCTGGCGCATCAACGTGCCGTTCTTCATGTAATTGTTGGCATCCTCGAACGCCATGCGGATCAGTCCGGCGATCTTGTCGCCACCGCCAGTGAGACCCTTGAGCTTGGGCAGAAGGGTGTTGTTCACGAAGTCGAGGAGTGCTTCACCCGTGATCCCTTCCTCGTCAGTCGCCCAGATCGACCAGCGGAGGTGCATGGGCAACGGGGACTTGTAGTTGTCCCTGAGCAGTTCCATCTCCTGCTCACGATCGTCGAAGATCTTGAGGAAGAACATCCAACCGAGTTGTTCGAGCCGCTGCGCGTCGCCGTAGGTCCCGGCATCCTTACGCATGATGTCCTGGATGGATTTGACGATATTGGAGACGTTGGGCATGGACTAGACTGCTTCCTGGTAGAGCGCGGCTTCGAGTTCGCGGATAGCACCGAGGTAACCGGGTTTTCCGCCGAAAAGCGTCAGAATCTCCATCGGTGTGCCGAGGGAGGATAGCGGGTCGACTTTGAGAATCTCAAGTGACTCGACGCTGATGATGCCGCTGTCGGCGTACTTCTGGAGGAGGGCGTCGAGCACGGCCCGCGCCTGTTCGCCGTACTTAGCGAAAACGTCGCGTTTCCGCACTTTGTCCGCGCGTTCCTTCCGGGTGAGCGGCGGCGCGTCGAACGCCACATGGCAGATGAGATCGAAGGCGTCGTAATCGCGACCGACCAAGGTTGCCAGTTCCTCGAAAAAGACACCGTTGGAGGCCAGTTCTTCGAGGATAGCCTGCTTCTTGACCGCATCCTTCCAGACCGTCAGAAAGTCATTCAACGACTTGTACGATCTGAGAACCGTCTTTCGCGAGTAGTCCTTGAGCGACTCGGTAATCAACTTGCCATGTTCGTCGAGGTACTGAATCCGCTCGGTGGCGACGCGAACTTCTACCCGATCGACGTAATACTTTTTGACGCTGCCAGGGGGTGGTTTGGGGCCATCACCACTGCCGGTCCCGGAATCACCTTCGCTGGTAGTGCTTTCATCTCCCGCCGGATCATCTCCAAATGGTGATTCGCCGTTATCCGGCGGTTCTTCGCCGTCGTTTTCGCCTTCCGGGGTATCATCGGGCGGGAGGGGCGGTTCATCCGGACCCGGTTCGTAGATCTTCACCGGTTCCCCGTCAAAGTTGGGATCGGCGAACTGTGACGTGGCCCTTCGGAAATCCATGATCGTGAAGAACAGCTTGCCATAGTCCTCGTTGATGCGGGTGCCGCGCCCGATGATCTGCTTGAACTCGGTCGGCGAGTTGATGCGGCGGTCAAGCACAATCAGGTGGCAAGTCTGGGCATCCACGCCGGTACTCATCAGGCGCGACGTGCAGGCGATCACGGGATAAGTCGATTCCGGATCGATGAAGTTATCCAACTGTGCCTTGCCCTCGTCGTTGTCGCCGGTGATCCGCATGACGTACCTGGGATTGGCGGCAGCCAGATCGGGGTTGGCGTTGACCATCGCCTGGCGCATCCGCTCGGCGTGGTCGATGTTCTCGCAGAAGATGATTGTCTTGGCGAAACGGTTGGTGGCCCGGAGGAACTCGGAAACCTTTGCGGCGACGACGATGGTTCGCTGTTCGAGGATGAGGGTGCGGTCAAAGTCCCGATCGTTGTATTCACGATCCTCAATGAGTTCGCCGAACTTGTCGGTTTGACCATCCTCAGGACGCCAGCCATCGAGATCTTTGTCGAGACCGATGCGAATGACCTTGTAGGGGGCGAGGAAGCCGTCGGAAATCCCTTGCTTCAACGAGTAGGTGTAGATCGGCTTCCCGAAGTATTCGATATTAGAGATGTCCTCCGTCTCTTTCGGAGTGGCTGTGAGGCCGATCTGTGTGGCTGATGAGAAGTATTCCAGGACCTTTCGCCACGAGGCGTCATCGGCAGCACTTCCCCGATGACACTCATCGACGATCACCAGATCGAAGAAGTCGGGCGAAAACTGCCTGTAGACGTTCTGCTCTTCCTCGGTACCGGTGACGGCCTGATATAGGCATAGGTAAATCTCGAACGACTTATCCACCGTGCGGTTGCGGATTTTGGTCATGGCCTGACCGAACGGTTTGAAGTCGTTGGTCTTCGTCTGGTCGGCCAGAATGTTGCGATCCACGAGAAACAGGATGCGTTTCCTGGCCTTCGATTTCCAAAGACGCCAGATGATCTGGAAGGCGGTGTAGGTCTTGCCAGTCCCCGTGGCCATGACCAGCAAGATGCGATTCTGGCCCCGCGCGATCGCATCCACAGTGCGGTTGATGGCGATGAGCTGGTAGTACCGCGGCGCCTTTCCTGAGCCGTCGTCGTAGTAATCCTGCGTCGCAATCGCTTCCTGCTCGGTGCTGTAGCCTTTGGAAAGTCGATAACGGTTCCACAACTCTTGGGGAGTGGGAAACTTGTCCAGCGCGATCTGTCGTGTGACGACACCGCTGGTGACTGTGCGGTCATGCTCCAGGAAGCCATCTCCATTAGAGCTGTAGGCGAATGGCACGTCGAGAATTGCGGCGTACTCCAGCGCCTGTTGCATGCCGTCTCCGACGGAGTGGTTGTTATCCTTAGCTTCCAGGACGGCAAGAGGGAGGTTTGGTTTGTAGGAAAGAATATAGTCGGCCTTTTTTGCTACTCCGCGCCTTACCGTCTTTCCGCGTACGATGACACGGCCCTTCGTGAAATAGGCCTCCTCGCGGATCTGGGTCATCACATCCCATCCCGAGGCGACGATGCCTGGCGTGATGAACTTGGTGCGAATGTCCGCTTCGGTGAGGGCCTTCTTGTCCATGCGGCTGCGTTCCAGGTTGTCTTGTCGTTGGATCTTTACGTGGAAGAAACTAAGAACTGCCCACGAATCTTCAGCTAATAGGTTTGTCAGCGTGGATAGAATGTTGTCACGTCAAAAGTTCAGCGTCAATGCAAACCCTTTGCGGGCGGGTGGATTCTCCATGTGCCTTCCTCGGTCACGTCCTCTGGAAGTCCGTCAATGGTCGCAAAGTATTGACGCATGATAAACACATGACGGTACCGGGGGGGGCTAAAAAACGAGTGGTAGGGGCGATAAACCATTCCGTTCAGCATGCGTGCATTTTCGCAAGTTTCGCAGACGAAAGTTCCGACTGGCTGGGGTTGCTCACTTCGGCAAGCAGATTAGGATGAAAATTCGGTGCCAGTCGGAATAGCAATCCGGCTGGAATAATCTGCGCCCTGCATGGATCAGCCCCTACTCCGATTCCTGCGGGGCGCAGCCCTTTCTGGAAGTCGGGGAATCATGTTTGACATACTTTCATTTGAGCGTACACCTGAATTCCTTCAGTGCCTACGGCGAATGTTGATCAACGCTCCCATTAAGTGGTCGAATTCAGATGATTGGGAATCACTGAGCGAAATCGAACAACGAGCAACGCAACGACTTCTCGGGGCAGGGCTGCTAACTTTCCGAATCGCTGTTGAGTTCAAATGGGAGCGACAACACCGACTCTTGAATATGACTTGGTCCCGAACTTGCGGAAGGGACTCTTCTGTTTTTGAGGTCACTGGCCCTGGAGCAGTTCAACATATCACATTCTTAATGTTGGATCGTAACGGCTTGATCAAGAATGGAAAAACAGTCGCGAAACACACATTGCGGATTCGAGACGATTACTTTGGATTTCGAATCAGCGATGAAGGAGAACTAGCTAAGTTAGACCTAATTAGCGGAGATAGGTCTAAGGTGTGGTATGTCGATCAATGTATGACTGAGTTGCAAAGCAAACTGCGTGTCATCGAGAGATTTGATTGCGACAAATCTGAGAAAACTCAATCTGCCAAAACAGCTGATGTAACGGTAGCCAATGCTCAATCGCTCGCTTCGATAGGTGATGTGAATGTTCACGTCACTCCGAATATTCACATACAGCACAACGTATCTGGCCCCTTTAAGCTCGAACTACCAGAAGGGGTTTCTGTTGGTATGTCGCAACAAAGCAACGGGGACACGGCAGGAGAAGAATGTCAAGCACTTTCACGCTTAATCAATTTGTACACAGATGGCGTGGCCCATGAAAAGATTCGGCAGGCATCGCTGGTGCTGCAAAGCGATACACTGACCGTAAATGAAAAACTGGAAAAGATCGATGCATTGGTGCCATTCCCCCCTCATGTCTCTGCCCAACAACTAGCGGACATGCTTCAAAAAACCAAAACTTCCGTACTGAATTCGGAATGGTGGAAAAGAAATCGCAGAGGCAGAAAGGACGAAGATTCAGAACAACGGCGGGGATTGCACAAGAAACGAACGTCGGAAATAGACGACACGATGAACGACAAAGACGAGTAACCGATACCGGTAAGCAGTTACCGACAATTTACCGGAAGAAAAAATCTGTGCATTTTGTGGCCGCATGATGCAAGATTCTGCGGCTTTCCTCATGTGTGCGAGGTTACCGATTTCGGTTACCAGCGGGGGACTTCCAATAGACGAACCGTACTTCGCGGTTCGAAAACTATGGGAGCAAGTCGCCATGCTAATTGAACACGTTGAGTCCCTGGCACTCCGGCCAAAAGAGGCTGCTAAAGCCTTGGGGATAGGTGCCCGAACACTTTGGGCAATGACTTCGCCACGAGGACCGATTCCCTGTGTCAGAATTGGGACAGGGAAGCGGCAAACAGTCCTTTACCCGAAGGCTGACATTCAAACCTGGCTTTCCCGCGAAGCCGAAATGGCAAAGGGGGCAGCCAATGCCCGCTAATCAACTCCCCGAAACCCTCGCTTGTGATCGTGTTGAAGCTGCCAAGATGCTTGGTTTATCTCTGGCCACGATTGATCGACTCGTGAAGGCGGGAAGCATCCCTCACCGCAAGATTGGTCGAAGGGTGCTGTTCTGTCGTGAGACTCTCTTGAAGTGGCTACGGGGCGAATAACGCCCGGCCCGACTCATTTCTCCCAACAAACGAGAGCAGCCACGCTCTCCCGCATCACTTGGCGAACGTGGCTGCTCATTCAAAGGTAACTCAGCATGAATTGTAACGCCGAAGGTCCGCGCCGAGAACAGGATTTCTTGAATGTAGAGAAGATCATCCCAACATTCGCCTCACTAGCTGCTCGTCGAACTGCGGGCAACGAAAACCCCATGACTGAACTCCGCGACCGCTTAAGGGTTGCACGGCGGAAAGGGGGTGTTCGATGAACACATTCCCGAAGATCACACTCGACGAACTTGAAGGATTACTTCAAGGGAAACGCGGTAGTGCCCGATGCCCGGCCCATGAGGACAGAAATGCCAGCCTAAGTTACTCCGAAGGCAGGGATGGTCGACTGGTGATGAAATGCCATGCGGGCTGTGAGTTCAAGGACATTGCGGCAAGCCTGGGGCTGCATCCTTCACAGTTCATGCCCGAGAGCGAACTTCATGATTCCCGGCGAGTGACTAGCAAAGCTCGACGGACTTCCTCGAAGCCAAGCGGCAAAGGATTCGCCACGGCTGATGAAGCTATCGTGGCCAGTTCTCGCCAGTTCGGTCGGCAGCCTGATCATCAATGGGAGTATCACGACGCGAACGGCCAAATTGTTGGCCACATTCTTCGATGGAATCAATCTGAAGGTAAGGATATCCGGCCCATTTCGTTGATTGATGGCAGATGGTATCCAAACGGGATGCCCGAACCCCGGCCATTGTTTGGATTGCCCGAAGTGCTGAACTCATCGTCCGTGGTGTGGATAACTGAGGGCGAAAAGGCAGCCGATTCATTGCGATCCATCGGATTCGTGGCCACGACATCGGCAGGGGGCTGTAAGGCAGTCAACAAAACGGACTGGTCGGCCCTGGCTGGTCGATCCGTTGTTCTCTGGCCTGATCATGACGATCCCGGCGAATTGTTTGTGGCGGAAGTGGCCGACATCCTGCAAGCCATCGAACCTGCGGCCACGGTGAAGATCGTGCGGCCCTTCGATGGTGATCCTGAAGCGGCCAAAGGCGATGATGCTTTCGATTGGATCGAACGCCGGGATGCGGCACTCCCTGACGACCTGCGGGGGCAATTGGAAGCTCTGGCGGCTGTGACAAGTCCCGAGAAAAGAAAGTCCGATGACCGGCCCCTGATGCTCGAAGTCCATCGCGCCAGCGATATCGAAACCAGAGAAACGACGTGGCTTTGGCCCGGTCGAATCCCAGCGGGCAAGCTCTCTCTACTGGTGGGTGATCCCGGCTTGGGCAAGTCACTCCTGACGGCAGACATGGCGGCCCGGCTGACTCGGGGCAACGGCTGGCCAGACGGTCAAGCTATGGGCGAATCCTGCGAAGTGGCTTTCGTGCTGTTCGAAGATTCATTCGGCGATACAACCAAGCCACGACTGCTCAAAGCAGGTGCGGATTGTCAAAAGGTGCTTTGGATCGAAGGACGAACTTCCATTGATGCCGAAGGGCGGAAGGTGGTGCAATCATTCGATGCCACGCGGGATGTTCCCGAATTGGTCAAACTGGTGGAACAGAATCCGGGAATCCGGCTGCTGATCGTCGATCCACTCTTGGCCGGACTGGGAAAGACCGACTCGCACAAGTACGGAGATGTTCAAGGGGCATTGAATGCCCTGGTGCAGTTCGCCGAAGCCTATAACGTGGCAGTGATCGGCATTGGCCATCTGAATAAAGGGACCGGCGGCAAATCGATCTATCGCTCGATGGGCAGTCTCGCATTCACAGCCAAGGCAAGAGCTGTCTGGCATCTGGGAGCGATGAAGGACGATCCCCAGCGGCGATTGTTCCTTCCTGCCAAATTCAATCTGGGACCAATGCCCGAAGGATTAGCGTTTACTGTGGTCGATGGGATGCTGCACTGGGAAGCGGATGGCATCGGGATGAATGCCGATGCACTCCTCGAAGATGAAGCCAGCAATCGGAGTTCGGTGCCCGATTTATCGGTCGATGATTTCCTGAAGGCAGTTCTCGCTGATGGACCAAAACCGGCCAGTGAAGTCCTCGATGAGGCAAAGCAGGAAGGCATCCCGCCAAAACGGACGCGACGATCATTCAAAGAACTGGGCGGAAAACGTCGAAAGCTGGGGAACGGTCCCTGGCTGTGGTCTCTATCGGGGCAAGATGACCAACATTCCCCAAGGTGCCCGACATTAGAACCGGGAGTCTTGGGCATCTTGGGGGAATCTTGCTCCCCGGCTGTCGATGCTGAACAGACATCCGAACTGCTCCCATGAACACGCCATGGGTCCTTCCCGGGGGTTGATCATACCGCGCGATGTTCGCACCCGCGCGGATTCGACAGACATGCCGATTTTGGCAGGCTGTTAATGCCCACGTTTTCAGGGTCCTTCCAGCGGGGGGGCATGACCTAGGGCGGTTTTCGGCATGTAGGAATTTCTGCCGATATGACCACGCAAACCCGCTGCTGCTGCTGACCTGTGAAGCATGCGAACTGCTGATGACTCTTGCGCGCTTTTCGTGATTCATGATATTGTTTGATTGTTCAAGCTCATTCGAACTGTAGGGGTTCATTCAATGGCATCTCTCGAAACTGACAATAAGTACGGATATAGAACGATTCGTGTGATCTGCGCCGATGGAAAAAGGCGGCCTATTCACCTGGGGAAAATTCCTCTCAAACTGGCCACGTCGATCAAGCTGCAAATCAGTGAACTGGAAAGCCATCGGGCGGCAGCACTCCCGCTGCCCGTAGCACTCGCCAAGTGGACGGCAGACATTGATGACGATCTCCACGAAAAGCTCGTGGCTGTAGGTTTGCTCGATCCACGAGTGAAGCCCAAAAGCAACGGCGGCCAAACTCTCCACGATATGACGGAAGAATTCATCGCTTCTCTTGCCGATCTCAAACCCGGTTCGCTGCTGCCCATCCGGCAGACGATCAAGAATCTGATTCAGCACTTCGGCGCGGACTGCCCTATCGGGTCGATCTCTGAGGGGCAGGCAGATGGGTTTGTTCGATTCATCCGGGGCAAAGTGGCGACAGCAACGGCCACGCGGCGAATCAAACATTGCAAGTCGATGTTTCGCTGGTCGGTTCGTATGGGGCGACTGCAAAGCAATCCCTTCGAATTGATCAAGGCAGGAAGCCAGACGAACGCATCCCGGCAAGCCTACGTTTCGAAGGAAACTGTTCTGGCTGTGATCGACGCGGCCCCATCGCTCGAATGGAAAGCCCTGATTGCTTTGGGTCGATTCGCTGGCCTGCGGATTCCCTCAGAAGCTCTGGCCATGCGGTGGCGTGACATCACTTGGGAACCGGGTCGAATTCTTGTGCATTCCCCAAAAACTGAGGGATGCGGCAAAGCCACGCGGCTGATTCCATTGTTCGCTGATGTACGGCCCTATCTGGAGAAGCTGTTCGACGCGGCGGAACCTGGCGCGGAATTCGTGTTCCCGAATCTTCGGCAGTCCATGCGGGCATCGACGGCGGGTGAATGGCAGGGGGTGAATGTGCGAACCCGTTTGATGGACATCATCCGGGCGGCTGGCATCGAACCATGGCCGAAAGCCTGGAACAATTTGCGGGCATCACTCGCCACGGATTTGACGGAAATCGTCCCTGCCCAAACGGCAGCGGCCTGGCTGGGACACTCAATTGCCGTGGCTGGCCAGCACTATTGGCAGATCAAGTCGGAACATTTCGACATGGCCTGCGAAACGTCCCGAAACAAGCTCCCAAATCTGGGGCACAATCCGGGGCAGTCTGCCCCAGAACTGGGGCACTCAGAAGCCATCAGAACAATTCCCGAATTGGCAGGCGACTGGGGGAAAAACGAAAAAACCCCTGAAAATCAGGGGCTTTTAGCGTTTGTGACTTCCACTGAGGACAACAGCAAAGTCGATGTACTGACCCCATGGGGATTCGAACCCCAGTTCTTGGACTGAAAATCCAATGTCCTAGGCCTCTAGACGATGGGGCCCAGTGCTAAGAAATGTAGCTGCTCTGTCGGAGGCAGGCAAGTGTTCCGACAAGAATCCTGGTGTGGATTTTTGAATCGCGAGAATTCTGCCGTTCAGAGCGAAGACTGTCGACCAGTCAGGGAATCGTTTGCTTCGAAAATCCGAGCGATAAAACGACGTAACTCAGGCGGCTGGTGAATTCTGAGCTTTTTCCAGTGATGAATGATCGGGCACAGGCTGGCTGCCATTGACGGCAGCTTCACCCGCGATGGGAGGCTCAGACTGATGGCGATCTTCGAGTTCGCAGCGCTTAATGGAAATGTCCCGGGGGGCCTCGATCCCCAGCCGGACTTTGTCTCCCCGAATCTCGACCACAGTAATGATGATCTGCTCATCAATTACAATGCTTTCAAGCTTTTTTCGTGAGAGAACCAACATAACCATGCTCCGTGGCAATCGCAGTTCCGCGATGCTGCGTCAACTTCACCGACAACTTTTGCCTCAGCCTTGACAAAACAATACGAAGCGTTCAACGCACCAATTGTTAAGAGAAAAAATTCGCTCGTCAAGATGCGAAATTCCTTGAAATCCCTCAAGTTTGGCAAATTTTCACTGAAAATTTGCACTAACGACCTCCACATCGGATTTATCCGACCTGTAAGGAACCGGTTTTGCACTCAACGCCTGAATTTCAGTGACTTGCGTCCTGTTGATTCCATTGGCCGGCTGAGGTCTGAAAAACGCGGTCAGTTCTTGAAAGATCGGCTTCCGAGAGTGATTCCCAGACCGCCTCACACCAGACGCATTCTACCGTTTCGAGATGAAAACGGATCTGTTCCGAGAGGCCGGCCCCGCTTTCATTTCTCGCATAACGAGCCAGAATTTCCCGGGAAAAACACCCCACGCGATGGCATCGCCAGATTTCACCCAACGTTAATGAGCCGTTCTCGCGAGTTTGCCGCAGTCCATTCAGTCGGTTTTGGAGTTCGGCCGACTGCCTGACGAGATGCTCTATTTGAGCACTGCGTGCCAAGGAAACGGTCTCATCCAGCCACGCCAGAAGTTCTTCGTCTGTTGGTTCAGGATTGGTGACGGTGAGGTGGCGAAGTGTCATCGCTCGAAGAGATCCAATCCGTCAGTAAGGATATGAAGACAGTCCAAATCGCTTATGGCAGTCAGGATTCGAGAAATCCTGCAGTAAACTCGTTCGCCACAATGCCACATCGATATCGTTCATTCAATCGTTGATTGTCAGGAACTGGAAATTCCTTCAAGCAGCCGCTCGAAGAAGTGGAATTCGCGTCAACGAACCCGTCTGCTGAGTTTCCACAAGCGATTTTTGCATCCCTCTTGAATTTCTGGCGTCACTGGTTTTGGGAATGTAAGGCTGAATTTTAACGTGAATTCATTTTTAGAAGCAGAAACCTGCCAAGTTTGCATGGGTTCAGTCGTGCAGGCTTGCTGCTGGTTTTCTTCAGCGTTAGGATTCTGCGGGCAAGGAATCAAGCGGAATTGGCAGTATGTCAACTATTTCGCCCGGAACCACTGACAGGCGGTTGGGTGAATTTTTGAAGACGTGGTGTCCACTGGCTGCCTGAAGACCTGCTATTGAACAAATTTTCCCGTCGCCTCCCATCGAAGGAATATCGAGTGGCCATTTTCAAGCCGCTGTCGCTGGACGAGATGAAAGCCAAAACCAAGGTGCTGCGCCGACACATTGTCCGCATGACCACCGAAGCTGGCAGTGGCCATCCCAGCAGTAGTATGTCTGCCGTGGAGATGGTGACAGCACTGTTTTTTGGCGGGTTTATGCAGCACGACCCTGCACAGCCTCGCTGGAATAACCGTGACCGCTTTATTCTCAGCAAGGGTCATGCTGTTCCCGTGCTCTATGCCGCCCTGGCAGAATGTGGTTACTTTCCTGTCGAAGAACTGATAACACTCCGCAAGCTGGGGAGCCGACTCGAAGGGCATCCCAATATGAAGCGACTCGATTGCATCGAAGCTTCAACGGGTTCGCTGGGTCAGGGGCTTTCCGTCGGTGTTGGACATGCACTGGCCTGCCACATGGACGGTCTTTCGGCTCATACCTACGTCATGCTGGGTGATGGCGAAATGGGTGAAGGCCAGGTATGGGAAGCTCTCGCTTCTGCCGAGAAGTACAAGCTGGCAAACCTGACGGCGATTGTCGATCAGAATGGCTACCAGCAGACGGGAGCCACCAAAGACGTTCTCAAGCTCACCGAATTCCAACCCAAAATCGAAGCTTTCGGCTGGCACGTACAAACCATTAACGGCAACGATATCGAGCAGGTGATTGCCGCTCTGAAGATCGCCCGTTCCGTCAAAGATCGTCCGACGGCGATTGTCTCTCAGACACAAAAGGGCTTTGGAATTCTGCCCGTTCTGGCCCCCACCGGCGATCTGAACTATCACGGCAAGCCACTTTCCAAAGAACTCGCCGAAAAGGCATTGGCCTTGCTGGCCGATTAGTTCGCACAATTTCTTGTTGCTGCTGTTATTTTCCCGTACTTCAAGTTCATGCCTGTAGAACAGGATTTTTCAAATGACAATCGGACAAGCAGCCGGTCTTAAGCTGGGCAAAGCCGTACGCGATGCGTTCGGTACTGCCTTGAAAGAACTGGGCAATGAATTTCCCACAGTCGTCACTGTCGATGGTGACGTGGGCAACTCCACACGCACAGAAGTCTTCGCGAAAGCATTCCCTGAGCGTGGCTTTAACGTCGGCATTGCCGAGAGCAATATGGTGGGCGTGGCGGCTGGTCTGGCTGCTGCCGGCAAGATCCCTGTGGTCTCCAGCTTCGCCGCCTTCCTGACATGCAATGCCTACGACCAGATTCGTATGTGTGTGGCTTACCCTCATCTGAATGTTAAGATGGTGGGTTCTCATGCAGGGATTTCGATTGGTGAAGACGGTGCCTCGCAAATGGCCATTGAAGACATCGCCTTGATGTCGGCTTTGCCAGGTGTGGCAGTTGTCGTCCCGGCCGATGCTCCGAGCACCAAGCACCTTGTGAAAGGCATGCTCGAGCACAAGGGCCCGGTCTACATGCGTTGCGGGCGTATTGATGTGCCTGAAATCTATGGTCCGGATTCGGTACTGACAATTGGTAAAGCCAATCAGCTTCGGGAAGGTAAGAACCTCACCATCATTGCGAATGGCCTGATGGTAGGTATTGCTCTCGATGCGGCTGTCGCACTCGAAGCCAAAGGCATCACGGCTCGCGTGCTCGATCTTCACACCGTTTCACCGATCGATGAAGAGGCGATTGTCAAAGCGGTCAAGGAAACAGGTCGCCTCGTGGTGGCTGAAGAACATCTGCCGCACGGTGGTGTGGGTTCGGCTGTGGCCTCAGTCACTGCCCAGTTGGCACCTTGCCCGATTGAGTTCGTCAACATTGGCAACACTTATGCCGAGAGTGGCGATCCGGAAGGCCTGCTCAAGAAGTACGGTCTGACTGCCGAAGCGATCGTGGCTGCTGCTGAGAAGGTTTGCAGCCGCTAAGCGAGAAATCGGTGAAAACTTGTCGATCAGAACAAGGTCGCGTGGACATTCCATGCGACCTTGTTGCATGATTAAGATGTGATTGATGATGATGGTGTCAAATAGACTAGGTTCAGAAAGACATCTCCTCCGCGTGAAGTTGATCTGACGGATTTGCAATCAAAACCAGGGAGTGAGTTTGTTGGAGTTTCGTTCGTTTCGAAACCATGATGTCCCCGTGATAGCCGAACTATGGAATAGTGCCGAGCTGGGTCGTGGTGCGGTGATCATGCACGGAACGGACGAGCTCGACTTTTTTGTGCTCTCGCAGCCTCACTTTGACCGGCATGGCTTAATCCTGGCGTTTGTGGATGGTCAACCGGCTGGCTTTGTCCATGCCGGATTTGGTGTTGGCAGCAATCGCACCACGGTGGATTCCACAACCGGTGTGATCTGTGCTCTGGTCGTTCACCCGGCTTTTCGTGGGCGCGGCATTGGGCGGGCACTGGTTCAACAGGCGGAAAGTTATCTTCTTTCGCACGGTGCCCAGGTTTTACTGGCGGGGCCGGCAGACCCTTTCAATCCTTACTGGAGTGGTTTGTATGGTGGCAGCGAAGCCTCTGGATTTCTGGAATCAGATGTTCTTGCTAAGCCGTTTTTTACATCCCTCGGTTATCGTCCACAGAGCATGATCGGAGTATTCCAGCGAGTGATCGGCCAGCGAGATCCGATCAATGTGCGGCTGATGCGCGTCCGCCGATCGACGGAATTGCGATTGCTGGAGGATCCAGTCCCGCACGACTTCTGGACACTGACCAATCGAGGTCGTCTGGAAACGGCCCGGCTCGGACTGGTCCTCAAAAAACAGGAGTTACCCGTCGGCTGGGTGACCATCTGCGGGCTCGATATGTATTCGAGCAAATGGCAACAGCGGGCGATTGGTCTGCATGGAATTCATGTGGCTCCTGAACATCGCCGGCAAGGCTATGGACAGGCTCTGTTATGCGATGTCAGCAAACAACTCAAAGATGACCAGGTCGACCTGATGGAGGCTCACGCCAACATGGAAGACCCTGCCGCAATGGCAGTACTGATTTCGAGTGGCTTTCAGTTGATTGATACGGGAATCGTCTATCGCAAAGCCTGAGTTTTTCGACGGTAACTCCCTTCGACTGACGGGAGAACCGGCGGATGACAAGTGAGCGTTGTCTGGCTCAGGCGACGCACATGGCGCGGCTTCTTGTTGTCGATGCTTTGCACAACAACCCGGCCACAAGTTGGCCGGGCCACCCTGCCGGGCTCATCATGGCGATGGCCTGGATGAGACTGGCTCGGTCATGACGGGAAAGAGTTGTGCCGTGATCAGTTTCTCATTGGAACCGAGGCCCTGAATGAGCTGGGGGGCCCAGTTTTCGATCAGTTGACGGTCGGATGCGGAAAGATCTTCGGCATTTCGTTCGCCAATCCCTTCTGGCCATCGAATCGGCTCGCCAATCAGTTGCATCTGCTGGAGCTTTTCGATGCTCCTGGGATTCGCAAAGTCTGTATAGCCATAGCTCGTTCGATAACGCAGAATCTCCCGCCAATTGACGAAGAGATGGGTAATGCCTGCTTGTGCCAGGCGTGCCCGAATCTCGTCGGCTGTACGCCACTGGCCGTCTGGGTCGGTACACCACTCTTCCAATAAACAGAAATCGAAGACGGTGTTGTATCTCAAGTCGAATCGTGCATCGAAGATTTCTGCCTCACCGACCATGAGAACACGAATATCTTTGGGAAGCGCCCCCTCTTCAATCGCCAGATTAATGGCGGCAATCTCGGGGCAAGTGGTTCTCGCAGTGAAATCGCTGGCCGCAGAGAGTTTTGTCAGCCACGAGTTGTAGTTGCCGACAGGGCCGGTGTTGATCGAGAAATTAAAGACTGCCGATGCCCCCAGCAGCACCATCAGGGATTGCCTGACCACATGGGGGACACTCTGAGAAAAGCGAGTTAGCCCTGCAGCCGAGATCAGGCAGAGCAGAGGGAGCATTGGTGCCCAGAAGCGGTCAATCCGGTGCGTGAACAACCACCAGGTGGCATAGAACCATGCCAGAAACAAGAGAGCCAGGAGGAGAACGTCTGGGGAGTCCTCGGGTTGTTCATGATTTTTTTTGCGAGCGGCAGGCAAAATCCAGCAGAGAGGTAAGCCCAGCAGAATGAGACCACTTTGCCAATCACTGTGGGCCAGGATGTCGTAAACATCGGTAACAAACGAAAGGGGCGAATAATGGGGTGGGGCATGCCCACGTCGCCATTTTTCATTGAGTGCCGCATTCCAGTCGAGGCCACCGAAGACAGAGTAGAGCAGGGGATAAACCGGGTTCCCGGTTTGCCAGAAGTTTTTAATCAGCCAGGGGCCAGCAAAGACGAGCACGCCGGCAGAAAAGATCAGTGGCCAGATCCACCATGTGCTGAGTGACCCGGCTGATGGATTTTCACTTGTAGAGCTGTCGGCCTTATGGAAACGTGGAAACCGAATGATCGTTGCCAGGCCGATGGGGATGACCACGAAAAGGAGTGCCGGGTATTTGCAGCCAAAAGCAGCACCAGCAGACAAACCGGAGATCCACCACCAGAAATTGGCATGCGCTGCTGAAGATGCGGCACGACTGATTTGCGGGAGATTAAAGGATCGTCCATAGAGAGCCGCCAGAAAAGCGGCGAGCAGATAGCACGAAAAGGCTTCTTCCACATACGCAATCGTCGAGAGCCGGTACGTCCAGGGGATCGTGATCCAGATCCAGGCTGACAAAAGAGCTGCCTGCGGAAACCACTTTTCACAAAGGGCCCATAATCCCAGTGCCGTCAGTGGTCCGAAAAAAGCGAGTGTCAGAGTGGCGACATAACTCCCGGCCAGCCAGTCGTTCATCAGCACCATGGCGGCCAATGACAGCATCTCGGTAAGAAACGGAAAACTCGTGTAGACGTTATGTGGCAAGAATTCAATCTGGCCTTTCAGGAAGTATTCCTTGGGCCCGCCGAGATGATACTCCTTCACGTCGAAGTCGGTTGTGGGCGAGACTCCACCCAGCCAGATCGTCCATAGAAATAGCAGTGCCGAGACCCAGCCCAGGAGAGTCCAGAGATCGCGGGATTGCCAGGCATTGGCGATTGATGACCATGCCAGTTGGCTCAACCGAAGTGATGGCTGAGCTAAACCCACGAAGGCCCCGGCACTTCCAACGACCAGCCAGACGGCCAGCAGAATGGTCGATAACTGCCCCATCAGCCCGACAATCAACACGCATGTCGATGTCGTGGCGAGCCCCAGAGCGGCGGAGAAAAACAGCAGATTTCCCGTTGAAGCGTTAGTTCCATGGATTGCAGGAGTTGCCTGATCGATCAGCTCTTTTTCTACGAAGAGATCCGTTTTGAATAATCGACTCGATCCGAGGATGAGCAGCCACCCCCAACCCGCCGAACCGATGATGAGAGCCGCAGAAACCAGCGAGTAGCCGATGCGTTCAAACAGATAGAAGAATCCATGTGGCAATCGTGATTCAAACTCGGGATCGACGAGATCCATCAGTTGGAAAGGGACCAGCGACCAGTAATCAAGCCGGGAAACATTGCCATTATTGGGCAAACCCGTCACGTAAAAGAAAACAGTCGCTAGCACCAGCCAGAGACAGGCGACTGCCCAGCGAACTGTTCGAGATAAGGCTGGTGTCTGTGGGGCTTCAAGACTCGATGAGTGTGAAGCAGCCGGCGGAGGAGGTGTTTGTGAACCTGAGCGTTTTCGACTCATGGGCCGCTTTACTGAAATCGCAGTCGTGGGATCCATCGGGTCATAGTGTGATCATGACATGCCGCTGCCGGAAGTGCGATCGAACGGGCTGCCGGATGTATTGGGGCTGTTGATCACATGCATCAGGCCTCGGAAAAAAGTCATCAGGCGATCACATCGTGAACAACATGTCCAAAGACATCTGTCAGTCGCATATCCCGCCCGCCAAAACGAACCGTCAATTTCGTATGGTCAATTCCCATGAGCCAGAGCATGGTGGCATGCAGGTCATGAATCTCCAGTTTTTTGTCGATGGCGTAATAGCCGTATTCGTCAGTCTGGCCATAGCTCATGCCTCCCTTCACACCACCGCCAGCCATCCAGACCGTATAGCCAAAGGGATTGTGATCACGGCCGTCGGCACCCTGAGCCTGAGGAGTTCTGCCAAACTCACCTGCGAAGACAACCAGTGTCTGGTCGAGGAGGCCACGGCTTTTCAGATCGGTCAGGAGAGCAGCAATCGGTTGATCGACCGCTTTACAGTTCAATTCATGACCATTCTTGAGACCACCATGCTGATCCCAGCGATCGACTCCCACGCCGGGGCAAGTCAATTCGATAAAGCGCACACCTGATTCGACGAGCCTGCGGGCCAGAAGACATTGCCTCGCATAAACGCGCGTTGGAGCAAAATCGGAATCGAGACCATAGAGTTTCTGCGTCGCTTCGGATTCGGTCGCCAGATCCACCAGTTGAGGAACAGTGGTTTGCATCCGAAAGGCCAGCTCGTAGTTGGCAATCGCCGATTCGAGAGCATCTGGCTTTCCTGCGCGATTGGAAGCGGCCTGGTCGAGTTGCTTGAGCAGATCGAGCTTTCTTTTTTGGGCTGCGGGAGGGCCGGGAGCCGGCTCCAGATCCGAGATGGGCATCTTTTGCGATTTAAGAATTGACCCCTGATGGGTGGCTGGCAAAAAGCCATTGTGGAAACAATCGACACCACCGGGAGGGATCAGCCCTCCGTTCAGCACGAGAAAACCGGGCAGATTCTGGCATTCTGTGCCAAGACCATACGAAACCCAGGCACCCATGCTGGGGCGGCCCTGAAGGCCATGGCCTGTGTGAAGAAAGTAGTTGGCATTGGTGTGTTCAGAGAAGGCGGAGGTCATCGAGCGGATCACGCACAGATCGTCGGCCTTCGAGGCGATGTGAGGAATCAACGAACTGAAAGGTAAGCCACTTTCGCCATGTTGGGTGAACTCCCAGGGCGACTTCATGATCTTGCCGTTGTTATCGAACTGCGTGGCCTGAACTTTCATCTTCATCGGTTCGCCATGCTCTTTGGTGAGCCTGGGCTTGGGATCGAACAGATCCATCTGAGATGGGCCACCATCCATGTACAGAAAGATGATATTCCTGGCTTTGGGGGCATGATGGGTCGCTGGCAGAACCGGTGCACCGGCAACATCGGCATAGCCTCGTTCTGCTGCCAGGCCTGCCAGTGCCACACCACCAAAGCCACAAGCCAGTTGTGCCAGATATTCACGGCGATTCGTGGGAGATGTCTGAAAATTCAAGCAATGTGTCATGGCGGGAAAATCCGGCGGGTGAGCCACGAAGGGCGGAGCAATGCACCCCCTGATTCCAACACATCGAATGGCAAGATGCCAGAGGAAACTGGAAGCCAGGCCCCGGCGAACCGGGGCTGGCCTTCTGGGGGACTTACGCTTCGCTGGCAGGTAACTGAGCAATCCACTGCTGCAAGGATGTCACGCTCGGCTCTGGTGACTCCTGAATCGATTCGAGGGCCTGCACCACGGCAATACATCCAGGCAGTGTTGTTACACAAGGGATGCCATTCATGACCGCAGCAGCACGAATACGGCCTTCATCGGAACGGGCACCCTTTCCACTGGGTGTGTTGAAGACCAGTTGAACCTGGTTATTGGCCATGTAATCGAGCAGGTTCGGTCGACCTTCCTGCAGCTTACGAACCGTCTCGACTTCGATACCGGCTTCCCGCAGGACACGCGAAGTCCCCGAGGTCGCCAGAATCTTGAAGCCCATATCAATCAGCCGACGGGCACTGCTGATGATGTGCTCTTTGTGTCGGCCAGCGAGACTGATGAAGACGGCTCCGCTCGAAGGGAGTTTGTTCCCTGCACCAAGTTGAGACCGGGCATACGCCGCCGGGAATGTTGAGTCGATCCCCATGACTTCGCCCGTCGATTTCATCTCGGGCCCGAGGATGATATCGACACCCGCGAATCGCGTGAACGGGAAGACACTCTCTTTAACTGAAACGTAAGGCGGCACAACTTCCTTCGTGAAGTTCAGCTCTTTCAAGGTTTTACCAACCATGATCTTCGCTGCCAGCTTGGGCAAAGGGACATTCGTGGCTTTACTCACGAAAGGCGAGGTGCGGCTGGCCCGCGGGTTGACTTCGAGAACATAGACGACCGGTTCGCCACCCTGATGTTTGACGGCGAACTGGATATTCATCAGGCCACGCACCTGCAGTTCTTTGGCCAGTGCATAAGTGGCGGTTTTGATTTCATCGACAATGGCGTCAGGGAGGGAATAAGGTGGCAACACACAGGCTGAATCGCCGGAGTGAACACCCGCTTCTTCGATGTGCTCCATCACACCGCCAACGAGAGTCGTTTCACCATCGGAAATGGCATCGACATCAACTTCGACCGCGTCTTCGAGAAACTTATCGATGAGCACAGGACGATCGGGCGAAACATTGACAGCTTCCGTCATGTATTCGCGAACCATACGCTCGTCGTAACAGATCTGCATGGCCCGGCCACCCAGCACAAAGCTGGGGCGTACGAGGACGGGATAACCAATTTCACTGGCAATCTGCACAGCACGGGCGGCATCGGTGGCCATGCCGTTGGGTGGCTGATGGAGGCCCAGTTTGTCGAGAATCCCCTTGAAGATCTCGCGATCTTCGGCGGCATCAATCATCGATGGACTTGTACCAATGATCTTCACGCCGGCCTGTTCGAGACCACGGGCCAGGTTGAGTGGTGTCTGCCCACCGAATTGAACAATCACACCATCGGGCTGAAGTCGATCGCAGATATTTAGCACGTCTTCCGTGGTGAGTGGTTCAAAGAAGAGCAGATCCGAAGTGTCGTAATCGGTCGAAACTGTTTCCGGATTGGAATTGACCATGACCGATTCAATACCCAGTTCGCGCAGTGCGAACGAGGCCTGGCAGCAGCAGTAATCGAACTCGATCCCCTGGCCAATTCTGTTGGGGCCGCCACCTAAAATGATCACTCGCTGACGACCATCGGTGCGTGGCCCGGGGGCTTCGTCTTCCGATTCGTAGGTCGAGTAGTAATAAGGCGTGTAAGCTTCGAATTCCGCAGCACAGGTATCGACCTGCTTGAACGTGGGGAGAATGCCCCTCCGTTTGCGTTCACGCCGGACTTCCATATCCGAGATATCGAGCCAATCGCCAATCTGCTTGTCGGAGAAGCCATAGCGTTTGACTTCGCGCAGGAGTTGATCACTGACCTCGTCGAGTCGCTCATGGCAGCGCAGGCGGTCTTCCATCCGGACAATGTCGCGGATGTTCTCAAGGAACCACGGGTCGATCTTGGTCAGATCGTGGATTTCGGAGTTGCTCAGGCCGGCTTTCATCGCATAACGGAGATAAAAGATCCGCATGTCGTTGGGAGTGGCGAGTTTGCCTTCGATCTCTTCGATGGTCGGGCGATGATCAGATTCCCAGAGGTCTTTCTTGCCGCCACCTAAGCCGAAGTGACCAATTTCGAGGCCGCGAAGAGCCTTCTGCAGTGACTCTTTGAAAGTCCGGCCAATGGCCATCGTCTCGCCGACAGACTTCATCTGCACGGTGAGTTCAGGATCGGCTTCGGGAAATTTTTCGAAAGTCCAGCGGGGAACCTTGGTGACGACATAATCAATCGTCGGTTCAAAGCAGGCGAGAGTTTCCCGGGTAATGTCATTGGGGATTTCATCAAGTGTGAAGCCGACGGCGAGCTTGGCAGCAATTTTAGCGATTGGGAAGCCCGTCGCCTTCGAAGCCAAAGCACTGGAGCGACTGACACGCGGATTCATTTCCACCACAACCATGCGGCCGGTCTGCGGATGAATGGCGAACTGGACATTCGAGCCACCGGTCTCCACGCCAATTTCCCGCATGACGGCAATCGTGGCATCACGCATGCGCTGATATTCACGGTCCGTCAGTGTCTGAGCAGGTGCGACGGTGATCGAATCGCCGGTATGCACACCCATCGGGTCGAGGTTCTCGATGGAGCAGATAATGACGACGTTGTCGGCCTTATCCCGCATCACTTCCATCTCGTACTCTTTCCAGCCAATGATCGATTCCTCAAGGAGGACTTCATTGATCGGAGAGAGTTCAATCCCTTTGCGAACCTTCTCTTCGAATTCTTCGCGGTTGTAGGCGATGCCGCCGCCCATGCCACCCAGAGTAAAACTGGCGCGAATGATGATGGGGAGGCCGATTTCCTTAAGTACGTCGCGGGCCTCTTCCATCGAGTTCACAATCCGGCTGCGACAGACATCGAGCCCGATCTTCTGCATCGCTTCTTTGAAGAGTTGGCGATCTTCCGCCTTTTCAATAACGTCCGCGCGAGCCCCAATCATCTCGCAGTTGTATTTTTCGAGAATGCCCCGGCGGAACAGTTCCATGCCGGTATTCAGACCGGTCTGGCCCCCCAGCGTGGGGAGAATCGCATCGGGACGTTCGTTTTCGATGATTTTGGCAACATATTGCCAGTGAATCGGCTCGATGTAGGTGGAATCGGCCGTATTCGGGTCAGTCATGATGGTGGCGGGGTTGGAGTTGACGAGGACGACCTCGTATCCACACTCGCGCAAGGCTTTACAGGCCTGAGTCCCTGAATAATCGAATTCACATGCCTGCCCGATGACAATAGGGCCCGAACCAATAATAAGTATCTTCTTGAGGTCGTCGCGGCGGGGCACGGCTGTGAAATCTCCCTAAGACGGTCAGCAATCAGCGAAAACAATTGGCAGTTCTACTCTTACGGCTGAAGTTGCTGCCTCGAACCAATCGGCGCAAAACTTCCCAAGCGTACCAAGCCCTCATGGAGAATCAAGGAAGCGAGACCGACTGGTTACAGTCTCGGGTAAATGGTCAATTCGGCATGGCGAAATCCCCGCAGAATCCTGGTGACTCATGAAAGCAGATCGAAAGCTTTCGCTGCGGGAATAAATCTGGTTCGATAGTGGTTCCTGGGAACCAAAGAGAGCAGACATTTTCTGCGGGAGCAAAGCCGATGATGGGAATGATGGTGTCGCCTTTGTATTCGATGGTCATCGAAAAGGCTTTGCGAGTCGCGGCGGTCGCACATCATGGTCAATTGCGGAAGGCGACCAATGTGCCTTACTTATCCCATCTGGCGGGGGTGGCTTTGATTCTGCAAAGAGCGGGATTCGCCGACGATGAACTGATTGCGGCCGCGATTCTCCATGACATTGTTGAAGATACCGAGGTCACCATCGCTGATCTTGAAACGCAGTTTTCTCCGGCGGTGATTCAGGCCGTCATCGCCTCGACCGAGGAAAAGGAAGACCCCACGGGAGCGGCGATTCCCTGGAGAGCCCGCAAAGAAAAGCATCTTGCGCAAATGCGCATGGCCTCACATGCAGCCAGAGCCATCACTCTGGCCGACAAGCTGCACAATCTGGGAGCCACATGGTTCGACCTCCAGGAGAACCCCAGGGCCTTGGAAAAGTTCAGTGCGACGCCTGCGGAATGGCTCTGGTACCACCGCGAAATGGTGACAGCGGCCAGTGGGATTGATAGCGATCTGCAAATCCTGTCTTCCGCCTGCCGGCAGATGATTCACCAGATTCAGGAGTTTATTGAGGCTCAACCCACGGAGACCTCTCCAGGTTGAGTCGATCGCGATGAGATCCAAGTTTGGCAGAGTTGACCTTCGACTGCCGAGTTTGCATTGTATGGCAATAAGTATTTCCGCACGCAAAATCAAACCTCAACTTCTGGATAGATGCCATGGGTCTATTTTCTCTCAGCGACGTTCAGGCAGCGATTCGGGAACAGGGAGTCGATGGCTGGTTGCTGTACGACTTTCGCAAGTCGAATGTCCTTGCCGAGCGTGTGCTGGGGCTGGACAAAAAAACCAGCCGTCGCTGGGCCTATTTAATTCCTAAAGAAGGGACCCCGCGAAAACTGGTGCATCGCATCGAAACGGGTGTACTCGATGGATTACCCGGCGAAAAAAGGATTTATCTCAAGTGGAGTGAGTTCGAAGAGGGGATGGCGGCGCTGGTGGCGGGCAGCAAAAAAATCGCCATGGAATACGCTCCCCGGAATGGTAACCCTTACATTTCGCGTGTCGATGGCGGAACCATTGAACTGATCCGGTCTTTTGGTGTGGAAGTTGTTTCATCAGGAGACCTTATTCAGTTGTTTGAAGCGGTCTGGGATGACGAGCAGATCGCCATGCATCTGGAGGCGTCCAAGGTCACTGATGCCGCTTATGCTGTGGCCTGGAAGACGATCGCCAACGATATCAATACCCAGGGTCACTCAGACGAACTGCGAGTCCAGCGGGCCATCCTGGATCATTTCGAGGCTCACAATCTCACCACCTACAGCCCGCCGATTGTGGGTGTGAATGCCCATAGTGGTGACCCGCATTTTGAAACGGGTTCACTGCCTGACACGATCATTCGCGAAGGCGATTTCGTACTGGTCGACTTGTGGGGCAAGCTCGACAAGCCACGGGCTGTTTACAGCGACTTGACACGCACGGGTTATGTGGGAACGAGTGTTCCCGAGAAGTACACCAAAGTTTTTCAAGTCGTCGCTGCTGCCCGTGATGCCGCCATCAGGTATGTGGAGGAGGCTTTTGCTGCAGGCCGGCGTGTTGAAGGTTATGAAGTCGATGATGCCTGCCGCGAAGTGATCGAAAAGGCAGGCTACGGGCCTTACTATGTCCATCGGACAGGGCATAACATCGGCCAGGAAGTTCACGGGAATGGCGCCCATATCGATAACCTTGAAACACATGAAACCCGTGCCTTGATTCCCCGGACATGCTTCTCGATTGAGCCAGGAATTTATCTGGAAGAGTTTGGTGTTCGCAGTGAAATCGATGTGCTGATTCACCCGGATGGACGTGTGGAAGTGACTGGTGGAGCACTTCAGACAGAGATTGTGCCAATTCTCGCTCAATGAGTTCTCGGGAAGATCTCGTGACTGGCTGGCGAGTGATCTCTCCAACGGATGGTTGACGCCATGCGGTCGATACCTGCATGCTGACGTGCATTCGTTATGAAATCGGTACTCTTCCAGAGGGGATCCCCCGGAAAATGTCGGGCGGTCATGTTGTCATTACCATTGATGGGCCAGCAGGGACAGGCAAGAGCACAGCCGCTCGAAAGTTGGCTCAATTGCTTGGTTTTTCATTCCTTGACACGGGCGCGATGTATCGAGCCATTGCCTGGGGATGCCTGCAGCAGGGAATGGATCTGACTCGACACGATCTGGTGACCAACTTTGCTCGCCAGGCCGACCTGCAGTTTGAAGATCAAACCATCCGTCTGAATGGACAGGATGTCACGCAGGCTATTCGCCTGCCACAAGTCACGCTCGTCGCTTCGCAAGTGGCGGCCATCGAAGGTGTGCGCGAGCAGATGGTGGCACTTCAACGGCGTGCTGCCGAGGGGCAGAATATCGTCACTGAGGGACGAGACCAGGGAACCATCGTGTTTCCGAAGGCTCCCTGCAAGTTTTTTCTGACGGCATCACCATTAGAGCGTGCCAAACGGCGTGAAGCTCAGCTTCGCAGTTCCGGGCAAAGTGTTCCTCTTGAAGAGATTCTTGAACAGCAGCAACTGCGCGATGAACGGGATGAGAACCGAACCATTGCTCCTTTACGTCCAGCGGCTGATGCAACGATCGTGGATACGACATCGACATCTCTCGAAGAAGTCATTGATTATCTTCAGCGGGTCGTCATGACAAAAACTTCTTCACCCAGAACGACAGCCTGATTCCTCGGCAATGCCGGTCGAATCCATAGGGTTTACGCACAGATTCTCTATCGATAGAAATGAGCTTTTTGATGCCGAAGATATTGATCATCGCGGGGGATTTTGTTGAAGATTACGAGTTGATGGTTCCTTACCAGATGCTGCAGCTTTTGGGCTGTGAAGTCGATGTTGTCTGCCCTGATCGACGCGCTGGTGATTTCATCAAAACCGCGATTCACGATTTTGAAGGGGATCAGACCTATAGCGAAAAGCCTGGTCATCGATTTACCTTAAACGCCGAACTTGATGAGGCAACCACTCAGCAATCGACTTACGACGGTCTCTATCTCCCCGGCGGCCGCTCTCCTGAATATCTGCGGCTCGACCAGCGTGTGCTGGATCTGGTGAGGCACTTCTTTGAAGCCGCCAAGCCAGTGGCTGCCATTTGTCATGGTATTCAGCTATTAACCGCCGCCAGAGTGATAAGCGGCCGTCGCTGTACGGCTTATCCCGCCTGTGGCCCGGAGATCACATTGGCGCAAGGGCAGTATGTCGCCACGCCCGTCAATGAAGCCTATGTCGAAGGCAACCTGGTCACGGCCCCTGCCTGGCCCGCCCATGCCGCGTTGATCGGCGAGTTCGCGAAACTTCTAGGGATTACCATCAGCCACTCAAAGGCCTAATAATCTCGATCGAAACTCCGTTGTCAGGCATTGTTTTTTGTCAGCAACCGGTTATTTGTCAGAAACTGGTCACTTGTCAGCCACTTGTTATTTGTCGGCTACTGGCAAGATCGGCAGTGCTCCGAAATCGTGCTGGCGATCGGCAGGTCGACTTTCAAATTCTCGATGTGGCTTGTAAAAGAACTTGAGTTGATGTTTTTTGATAGCGGCTTCGGGCAAAGGACTCCCTGTGCGGAGTGTTTGTGAATTGGTCTGCAGACGGAAATCCTGACGAGCGATATCGACCCAGCCGGGTTGATCGCCGGTTTGAAGAACTCCCAGTTCGTGAATCTCTCCCTGGCCTGTCGAATGGGTTTTCCGCCAGTCCTTTTTCAGCCAGTTGTTATAGAGGTTGACTGTCCCATTCCCATCGAAGATCGCAAGTGATCGACCGGGTGCCGTCGTCCAGACAATGTTGTTGCGGCAATCCACACTTTCCTGCATCGACGAAAGTCGAAAGAGGACTGTGGTGGCGGGACGTTCGGAGATGACGGTGTTGTTGTAGAAGTACAGCATTCCCATGCGGTATTGATCGAGGCGGCCGCTGTCTCCGCCATAATGAACGACCTGATTATTCCCCTGGTCGTTCTGTTTGATCAGGATGTTGCCGAAGACGAACGTCTCGCGATAGTTGGCCTCTGGTGATGTTGGCTCTTTCCAGTGACTATCCACCAGATCGAGCATGCGGTTTCCCCCTTCGATCCAGTTGTATCTCACCACGAGACCTGCTGAGCGGTCCTTTAAGTTATTCCCCAGGCACCCCTCTCTTAGAGGGCCGAACTGATTGAACTGAAAGGTGATCCCCTCGGAAGAGGTGTAGTTGTTATGTTCAAGGATGCTTCCTTCGATCCCATTGCCATAGATCGAACATTTCTCCACCAGAATGCGGCGTGTCTGGGGTGAGGTAAAAAAGCCATTACCGCTATCGTGCAGCACACAGTTAGAAATTGTGATGTCTTCTCCCTTTTCGATGAAGATACTGGCCGCGTTGACCGGGTAGGGGGTGAGACCTTCTCGTCCTTTGAACTGAAAAGGGGGGCGGGCACTGCGAATTTCGAGGTTGGCGATGGTGATATGGGCGGGTATGAGATCGGCTGGGCGATTTGCACCACCGATCTTGATAATCCCCCGGCCTTCACTCCAGAAATTCAGCGATGAGCGAGTGAGGGCATCACGCCCATCAATCACGGGTCTTTGGCCACTGCTATTGGCAATCCCCATAACCACAATCGGTTGATCTGTCGTTCCTCGTCGGCAGATGACCCACTTGGAACGATACGGCTCCAGGCGGGCATGAATCAGCACTTTGTCGCCAGGTTCGAGGGATTCCCAGGGAACTTCTTCCAGTTCTTTAAGTGGGGCCTGGGGGCCGACAACGTAATCTTTGGCACTGGCATGGGGCGAAAAGACCGTGATTGCAGAAATCAAAATCGACCACAGAAAGACCACAGACATCAACCGGATCCAGTGATGACTTGCATTCTGTCGCCCTGAGGCGGGCCATGAATCGCAGTGATTGATCAACGGAAGGTCACTCATGAAGTTGCTCTCGTCAGCGGAGTTGTCGATCTGTGATTGTCCCGGCCACTGTAACTTTGCCATCCCGGGAGAGCTATAGGGTGGTTCGATCGGACAGAATCTGCGCAGAATAGAATCTGGTAGGTGCGGGAGTCGGGTCATTCGAATTCAGTAGTTCAGAACATGAAGGTTCTCCATGAAACCTCAGTGGTGGTTGATCATCGGTGCCATGATTTGCGGGACGAGTGTCGGCACCGGAGCGTTTGCGGCTCATTCCCTGACCGATCATTTTGCCAATGTCTACGCAGGGCAGACGCGTGAGGTGGCGGGGGAAGTGATTCCTTTGGCACGCAAGTATCTTCAGGATTTCAAGACTGGTGCGGAGTACCAGATGTTCCACGGCCTGGCCCTGCTGGCTGTTGGCATCTGGACTCTGGTCAAGCAGCAGAGTGGCCAAGCCGCTTCTCGATTGCTGAACTGGGCAGGATGGATGTTTCTGGTGGGTGTGATGCTCTTCTCAGGGAGTCTGTATGCACTGACGCTTTCGGGAGTTCGCGTCCTGGGTGCCATCACACCTCTTGGTGGGGTCGCGTTTTTGGCTGGGTGGGTACTTCTGGCCGTGGCAGCGTTTGCTGATCAAAAAAATCTGGTCACTCAAAAGTAGGCAAGATCCACTTAGAGGGCCGAGACCTGGCGTGCTTTTGAACTCTCTATCAATTCTGGGTGAGTCATCGCGATCCAGCAGGTGCGGCAAAACCCTCAATTTGCATCGTCAGATCGAAAAGTCGATGAGTTTTGCCACAATGATCGTTTCAACAATCAATGATTGTGCTATCATTAGCCGCAGGATCCACGGGCCGGGTCAGTGCGAATAGCCAATATGATGGAACAGGAAAGGCCCTTTATGTCCTTCTCGCTGCCCAATGAGGGTACGTCACGTCCCCTTTGGACAAATCCGGAAGTCTTTGATCGCATTGCTGAGCGATTGCGAATTCTCGCTCACCCCCATCGACTGCGGATGGTGGAAATGCTGCTCGCTGGCAAATATTCCGTCGGAGAGTTGGCCGAGTCTTGCTCGATTCCCAGCCACATGGCATCCGAACATTTGCGACTCATGCAGCATTGCGGTCTTTTAGGGAGTGAGAAAGAGGGGCGGTATACCTACTACCGGATTGCTGAACCGAATCTGCAGAGACTTCTTTCCTGCTTAAAGGATCAGCAGTTGGGGATGGATGAACCCGGCATGGTCAGCCATAACCCAGTGTCTTTTGCATCTGTCTCTGCTGAGTCAGTGGACGCTGCCGCTACCAATGGTCTGGAATGTTCGAAAGATGCGGTCGCATCCCATGGTGAGAGTCAACACATTGAAAAACTGCATACTCCGACAGAATTGAACGGGTAGACCGTTTCATTAATTGTCGTCTTGGCTGTTGAACTGCTTTTCAAATTGGCCATGAAATCAAACCTCCAAATCGAGAAAAGTATCTGGTTTTCGTCCAATCGCTAAGGCATTCTGAATGTTAGTTCGCGTTGCTCAGTTAGAGGCGTTGAGTCATTCAGGATACTTCGATGCCAGACAATCCTCATTCATGTGACCATGGGGTGGCTGCCACTGTGGACAGTCAAGATTCTACGGCCAGCTCTAAGTCTCCGACATGGTTGTGCCAAACGACGGGGGCTTTGGTCGGCGCAATTCCTGGGCAACTTCTTTTATTTCTCCCAGTGAATCAACGAATTGCTTTGTCTATTGCCGGCGCTTTGATTGGGTTGATGGCTTTCTATGAAGGGATTGGTCTGCTCAGATTGCTTGCTCTGTCGTTAGTTCCTTTGCTTGGCAATGGGGCGGTTGCTGTCCTCGATGAAGTTGGCGTCGAGCCAGACAAAAGAGAAAGTCAGGAGACAGGTAACGCGTTCGAAATCTGGATTACGACCGTTGAAGGGATTGGCAGACCATGGCTGGTGCTGTTCGCTATGGTGATTGCAGCCTTGATCGCAGGCGGCATCGGATGGCTTGACTCCTTGAGCATCAAAGAGGGGAAAGCTGGTTGGATTTTACCCTACGATAACTCCAGGGTAGATCTTGGAACACAGATCGCTTATCTGGCTTACTCAACAAGTGCGCTGGCAGGGTTTGGCACCGTGACTTTGTTTTCCCCCAGATATCGTCGCATCCTTGGTTTTGCCACATTCGTCGCCATGATCTTTGCCTCAATTATCGCAATTGCGAGCATCTCAGAATTGCCGAAGTTTATCGATTTTGTGACCCTATTCATGATCATGGGAATGTTTGCGACGTTGATGGGAATCCTGCTTATCACTCTGTTTCCGACTCCGAATGAAGGTGAATTGGAGAATCAGTGAGTGTGCAATAAGGGAACGGCGTATTCCTTGAGCAAAAACACGAGCTTGATTCCAAACTTCAGAATACAAAAAACGCCTTGCTGAATTACCCGTGGCTCGGGAACATCAGCAAGGCGTTTTGAATTGTGATCGTCAAATATCGAGAATCACAAGCGAGGCCGGCGGGGCTCGAACCCGTAACCTCCGGATCGACAGTCCGGTGCTCTAACCAATTGAGCTACGGCCCCGGAGAGAATTTTGTTTCGCAACAATCTCCTCTGCGAGATGACGCGATTGTAACCCGTTGCGAGCGTGGGTCAACCGAACCGGCTCTGTTGAGTTGCTGAAGAGACTCCGTGATCCTCAATCGCTCTGCATTCGTGAAACTTTCGCTACAACCAGTCACTCAGAGAACTGCCGCGAATGTTCAGGGATTCCATCGCAGAAACAGACAAAAAATCTGGACCTGATATTCCCACAACCTCTTGGTGCAATTGGGGGTTACGACCGAATCATATCCCGAGTCCAAGCGGCCATTGCGCCTCCAATAAAAACCGGGAACCAGGCTGCCAGATCTGCTGCAATGATTCCCGAAGTGCTCAGGTAAGCCGAAAGTTGCATCATGCCGAACAAAATTCCCTGTGCGACCGCGCACACGCCGGAGTCCATCACCAGTCCTGCACTTTCTCGACGCACCAGCAAAGGCAGTGACAGCAGAACGGCAATCAGGTTGATCAGCGGTTGAGTCAAACGACCGTGAACCTGTGTAACAAACTTCTGCACCGCGAGTGGGCCGTAAGCCTCATTCCGAATGCGCCCGAGAAGTTCACTGGTCGACAGGTAGTTCGAGCTCGATTTTCGTTTAAATAACTGATCGCAACTGACGGGGCTGGCAATAAAAAGCTCTCCGCTGCGACCCACTTTCCGTACGATTTCCTGCCCACGAGGCGTCAGTGCCAATTCTTCAAACTGAGGTGCTGCTCCAAAAATCACCCAGCCATCAGGACGCTGCCCGGCCGCTTTCCGGAAGATGGCCTTCGTCCCGCGAATAATCGTGAGATCATGCACGATTAATGGAGCTGGCAGGACAAACTGAGCTCCCTCCAATTGAGATTCTGCCAGACTGACTTTCTCGCCATTGATCGAGATTTTCGTCGAATAATCGTAAATCGGTTCGACCTGCCCCCCTTCACCCGTCTGGATACCGCGCCCGCCGTGGGCAGCGTGAGCAATCACCGGAACGATCAGTTCCTGATTGGCAACGAGAACAGCCGTCACGAGGACCGGGCCAATCATCAAAGCTCGCAATACGCGATACATCGGCACCCCGGCTGCCAGCATCGGATGGAGCTCGCCAGATCTTTGAAAAAGTACCAGCACCACCATGACGGCAATCACCATCAACGATGCACCGCCACGATCCAGAAAGAAAATGGCCTGATACCCGTAGTAAGTTCCAATCGAAATCAGCAGCGAAAGTGCCCCGCCACCCTGATTATTGAGCATGAACTCGTCAAGATTTTCCAGAAGATCAATCGTGACGACCAGCCCGAACGCTGCCACAAAGCACACGAAGAAGACGTAGAAAAAATTTCTTAGCAAATATTGATCAAATGTCCACACTGCGATTCATCCTGAATGTCCGCGTGGCAGTATTTTTGCCGAGCCATCATCTTTTTCGGCTGTGCAGCCCACCATCCCCAATCAGAACTGAACTCATGGTCAGATTCCGAGGTCGTTGATGAGAGGGGATTGAACGTTGTAACTGGTCTGCCGGTCAAGGTCGAATCTTCTGAGGCATTCGACTTTTCCTCTGTTGAGAATAGCCCCACGCGGGAGGACAATCAGTTACAATGACACCTCAGGCGTGCGGTGAAGCGACTTCTGGCCGGGAAGATTCCAGCCGGTGATTCGATGATGCACCCGGATATTGCCTGAATGATGACTGTGGGCTCCCTGGGGGCCAGGAACATTTTCGCTCGATTTTTGAAGACACTCTGACCATGACAGACAGCCGTAATCTCTTCAACAAGGTGTGGGATCTCCATGCCTGCCAGACCCTTCCTTCAGGTCAGGATCAATTGTTCATTGGCTTGCATCTGATCCATGAAGTGACCAGTCCTCAGGCTTTTGCCATTCTGCGAGAGCGGAATTTAAAGGTGGCTTACCCGGAACGGACAGTGGCCACAGTGGATCATATTGTCCCCACGCAAAGTACAGCGCGACCCTTTGTCGATCTTCTGGCCGAAGAGATGATGTCGGCGATCGAGAAGAACTGCCGCGATTTTGGAATTCGGCTCTTTGATCTGGTCGATAACCGCCAGGGTGTGGTTCACATCGTCGGGCCTGAGCAGGGACTCACGTTGCCAGGCATGACCATTGCCTGCGGCGACAGTCACACAAGTACGCACGGTGCGTTTGGGTCGATTGCTTTTGGTATCGGTACCAGCCAGGTGGCCGATGTTCTGGCCACACAGACACTGGCTCTGGCAAGGCCTAAAGTCCGCAAGGTTGAAGTCACTGGCCAATTGAAGCCTGGTGTTTACGCCAAGGACGTGATTCTGCACATCATTCGCAAGCTGGGTGTGCAAGGTGGCGTGGGCTACGCCTATGAGTATGCAGGTGATGTGTTCGACCGGATGTCGATGGAAGAGCGCATGACGGTCTGCAACATGAGCATCGAAGGGGGAGCCCGTTGCGGGTACATCAACCCTGATCAGACAACAGTCGATTACATCCAGGGGCGGCCTTTTGCGCCGCAGGGCGAAGAATTTGAGCGGGCTGCCAAGTGGTGGCTGAGCCTGGCCAGTGGTAAGGACGCTCAGTTTGATGACGTGGTTGTCTTCAAGGCCGAAGAGATTGAACCCACAGTCACCTGGGGGATTACGCCTGCTCAATCTGTCGGTGTCAAAGAGACATTGCCGACGATTTCCAGCTTTCCTGCTGACGATCAGAAGGTGATCAGCGAAGCCTTCCAGTACATGGATCTGAAGGAAGGTCAGCCGATCCAGGGGCTTAAGATCAATGTGGCCTTTATTGGTTCTTGCACGAACGGTCGCATCAGCGATCTGCGGGAAGCGGCCCGAATTGTCAAGGGGCGCCATGTGGCTGCCGGCGTGAAGGCATTAGTGGTTCCCGGGTCACAACTGGTGCGTAAGCAGGCCATGGAAGAAGGCCTGGACAAGATCTTTGAGGAAGCTGGCTTCGAGTGGCGTGGTGCCGGCTGTTCGATGTGCCTGGCCATGAACCCTGACAAACTCCAGGGGAATGAAGTCTGTGCTTCGAGCAGTAACCGGAATTTCAAAGGTCGCCAGGGCAGTCCCACCGGCCGCACATTACTCATGAGCCCCGCCATGGTCGCCGCCGCCGCCGTGACTGGTGCCGTGACCGATGTGCGGGAGTTGGAATAGGTGAATTGCTGACTATAGGAGGAACGAAACCATGGCGCCAGCCCTGACAACACCGCAGAAAGCAGAGACCCAGTTATGGGTCGATGATCTTTTTCGTCAGTTGGAAGGGATCGAGGGGAAGGCTGAGATTGTTAATGGAGGGATTTTTCTCATGTCTCCCGCAGGGGCCTGGCACACGATTGTGTCCGGATTGATCTACTCGCAATTGCTGGCATATCAGAAGAAGATCGGTCACGGAATCGCTGTCTCGGACAACGGGACTTTTCGATGTGAACTGCCTCATCGGCAATCATTCAGTCCTGATGCCGCGTTTTATATCGGGCCTGACGTGGATATGGGACCATTTCCTATGGCTCCGATCTTCGCTGTCGAAATTCGGAGTCAACACGATTACGGAGTCCATGCCGAGCGGGTGATGGCAGCCAAGCGAGAGGATTACTTTGCCGCAGGGACTGTCGTTGTCTGGGATGTGGATCTTCTCTCGACGAATGTCGTCAAAGCGTATCGAAAGGATGCTCCCGAAGAGCCTGCGATTTTTAGCGATATGGAAATCGCAGATGCCGAACCAGCTCTGCCGGGCTGGAAAGCCCAAGTGAGAGAGTTTTTGCCGGGCAACTGGAAACCAACCAGATAATCTTGCGGCTGTTTAGCATGCGTTGATTCAATGTGCCGGAGAATCAAAAGCGGCTTTAAAGTACAGGAATTTATTCAGGCATCAGTGTTCGTTATGGGTGGACTTTTGAAAGGACACCCTTGCAGAAGTTGCTATCAAGTTGATCTGAAGTTTTCACTGGAACGAAACCATGGCACCAGCCCTGACAACACCGCAGAAAGCAGAGACCCAGTTATGGGTCGATGATCTTTTTCGCCAGTTGGAAGGGATCGAGGGGAAGGCTGAGATTGTTGATGGAGGGATTTTTCTCACGTCTCCCGCAGGGGCCTGGCACACGATCGTGTCCACGAGAATCGGACGGTTGATCGAGCATTACTCTCAAGCGACCGGCCACGGAATTGCTGTTTCAGATAACGGAACATTTCGATGTGAACTGCCTCATCGGCAGTCGTTTTCACCTGATGCCGCCTTTTACCTTGGCCCGCCTGCTCGCTTTGAGCCCTTTCCCATTCCACCCGTGTTTGCCGTGGAAATTCGCAGTCAAGACGACTATGGCCCACGTGCTGAAATACGCCTGGCAGACAAACGTCGCGATTACTTTGCCGCAGGAACACTGGTCGTCTGGGATATTGACTTGCGTTCGACTCAAGTTGTTCGTGTCTATCGTTCAAGCCGCCCTGAGGAACCGACAATCTATCGCGACTGTGAGCAAGCGGAGGCCGAACCCGCGTTACCCGGCTGGTCTGTCCCTGTGAAAGATTTTCTGCCCGATGATTGGGAAGTTGAAGCACCGCGTTAACATTTCACAATCGAAGGTCAGACCATTGCCCCAGGCAATGGGAAGTTCGTTATTTTGAGGTTTATTGCAAACAGCAGTTTTTTGATAAGTACAAGAAAGACATCATGGTTCAAGCCATTACTCAAGTGACAGGGTCAGCCGTTCCACTGTTACTGGACGACATCGACACCGACCGCATCATTCCCGCGCGCTTTCTGCGGTGTGTGACCTTTGACGGTCTGGGCGAGCACGCGTTTGAAGATGACCGGATTCAAGACCCGGCACATCCATTCAACAAGGCCCAGTTCCAGGGGGGCAAGATCCTTGTGGCTGGTCGTAATTTTGGCTGTGGTTCATCGCGCGAGCATGCACCACAGGCCCTGATGCGCTGGGGCATCCAGGCCATCATTGCCGAATCGTATGCCGAGATTTTCTTCGGGAACTGCGTCTCCCTGGGGATTCCCTGCGTGCGAGCCAGTCGAGCCGACCTTGAAGCTTTGACCAAGCTGATCAGTGCCGATCCCCGCACGTCGGTCGCCATCGATCTGCTGGCTCAAACCGTGACTGCACAATCTGAAGGGGGCCAGCAGCTCAAGGCAAACGTCGAGATTCCCCCAGGTGCCAGGCAATCACTGACGACGGGAGGCTGGGATTTTCTGGGCCAACTGCTGGATGGAGAACCCAAAGTCCGCGCTCAGGTTGCCAAAATTCCTTACCTGCAGAAGTTTGCTGTCGCCACGTAAAAGCGCTGACCTCGTTGAACTGGCAGATCTGCCAAACGTCGACCATGTGACGACTTACACCGAATTTCTATCCCTGCCTGCCCGGCCACCATGGCCGGGCTCTTTTTTTCAACTCTTGCTTGAGCCCACGGATCCTGGTTCAGCCCGCTGATTTATCGTTGGGGGGCAAAGTTCACAAAGACGATTCATCGCACCCGGAACCGCTGATGGTCTCTGGCAATCATGCGTATCTTGCGGATTGCCTGATCTTTGCGTTGAAATCATGAAGCTCAATTTGGCTCGCGGGCTTGCGTTAGCCTCTCGATTGAGTTGTATTGGCAGGCTTTGATCTGGGAAAGTTCTGGAGAGATCTTCGGGAAAAGCGACATTCGAAGAGTTCGTGCTGCGGAACAGCGTCGATCTCAGTCATCAATTCGTCCGCCAGACCGGTTGATCCATATTTCCTGAAATTCCCCCACGAGTTTTCCCCTCCCTGGTTTGCCCCTGAGACCATGGCAACAATCCCTGATTGAGATTGCTGCTGCCTTACGACGAGAATCGCCAGAAAGCCAATCAGAAAGCCCAGTCGTTATGCACCATATTGATACACCGGCTCAGTCGTCATCTCCTGTCCTTCCCGGGCCCTGGTGGCGATCGATGACTCGCTACCACTGGTTCGTCCTGCTCGTGGCCGCTTTGGGCTGGCTCTTTGATTGCCTCGATCAGCAGTTGTTTATTCTCGCGCGACCAGCGGCGATGAAGGAACTCGTGGTTCTCCCTGAGGGTGCCGATGCTGCTGCCATCAAGGCGGCTCGGGATTTTGGCGGAAACATCTCTACTTCGATCTTCATTGCCGGCTGGGCAACGGGTGGATTGTTCTTCGGAATGCTGGGAGATCGATGGGGCCGGGCGAAAACGATGCTGGTCACGATCTTACTCTATTCTCTGTTCACCGGCTTAAGTGCTCTGGCAGTTGGTGTCTGGGATTTTGCCTTTTACCGGTTTTTGACCGGGCTGGGAGTAGGTGGTGAGTTTGCCGTCGGTGTGGCTCTGGTGGCTGAAGTTATGCCCTCCAATGCCAGACCTTACACTTTGGGTTTATTGCAGGCATTGTCGGCAGTTGGCAATGTTTCTGCGGCACTGATCAACCTGTCTTTGGGTCTGGCAGAAGAACAGGGGTTGCCTTACAGCCCGTGGAGAATCATGTTTCTTATCGGAGCGATTCCTGCCCTGCTGGCAATTGTGGTACGACGCTACCTGAAAGAACCCGAGCAGTGGAAGTCGGCCTCGCATGATTCAGAAGGTAAAAAAGTCGAACTGGGCTCATACCGGGCACTCTTTCAGGATGCCAAATGGCGAAAGCATGCATTGCTTGGCCTGGTGCTGGGCTGCTCAGGTGTCGTTGGACTCTGGTCTGTGGGCTTCTATACGACGGATCTCATTCGTGAGGTACAGGCAGCTGATGTTCGGAAGGCAGTGCGGGATGAATTTGTCGCGATTCATGGTGATGAGAAAATGAATCTCGTCGATCCTGCTCCTGTGAAAGATGCCCCAGCAACTCCTATCGAGCTTTCCTCAGAGCTGGTTGAACTCAAAAGCAAATTTGAATCGGCAGTAAGCGGGCGACAGAACCGCTGGCCCAGCTATGTCTCGATCATGCTCAATATCGGTGCGTTTTTTGGCATGTTCGGTTTTGGCGCACTCTCGCAAAAGATTGGTCGAAAGCCGACATTTGCACTGGCTCTCACAGCGGCATTCATCAGTACTGTCACAGTCTGTCTCTTCCTGCGGGAGTTCTGGCAGATCTTTGTTTTTGTACCGATTATGGGTTTCTGCCAGTTGTCGCTCTTTGCCGGCTATGCAATTTACTTCCCGGAACTCTTCCCTACTCGACTTCGATCCACAGGGACCAGCTTCTGCTACAACGTGGGACGATTCGTAGCTGCTTTAGGACCGCTGGGCCGGGTCTATCTCGACATGATGTACCAAGGTCAGGCAGATGCATCCCGTTACACCGGCGCCACCATGTGCTTTGTATTCCTGATTGGTTTAGTGGTACTCCCTTTCCTGCCGGAAACCAAAGGAAAACCACTGCCCGAATAGAGTCAGTCGGTCACTTCGCAAAGAAAGAAATCCCGGTGCTGGCACTGCACTCCGGGATTTCTCTTTTCAGGTGCCAGGATCTGCTTCATCCCCGGCTGTGGGGGAAATCATGGTCTTCCTCGATCGGTGAGCATCGACCTGCTGCTGCAGCACACGCTGCTGCTCTTTGATCTGCTCTAAACTGAAGTGGAGCATCGCCCGCGAAGAGAAATAGTCGGCAACCGCCAGAAGACCGATCCAGAGTGCAATCAGCAGCACGCCAATCCAGAAGGCAGCCATCAGGACGGCGGCAGGTCGTTGCTCCATCCAGAGATCTCCCGCAGGAATCAACAATCCTTCCAGGATGATCAAAGCGGCAATCTGGATCCGCCGGCGAGCCCGCTTTTCCTGCGCTGAGATCGCCTTGGAAGTGCCCGGATTCTCACTCGATTGGCCCCATGCGTGCAGCAAAAGAGCCGCTCCCGTCAAGACCAGCAGAACACCTGCGACTAATGCCGGGATACGCGACACAAACAGTCCCTTACTTCACGACGGATCCATCAGAACCACAAAACATCGATCACTCTTCGACATGAGTCTGCGCTTGCCGGGCTTTCCCACGCACGTATTGTGCACCACCCAGCAGAATACAGTCAGTGGTGCCTTCCAGCAGTCGATCGACTTCCTTCAGGCTGGCCAACGGATGCAGAAACAGCTCTTCCAGAATATCACCCTCAGGCCCGCCGAGGAGATAGACAGTGGCAAAGTCGGCTGTTCTCAGCATCTGATCAATCGAGATTTCATCGACAGGCTGAACGGTTTTCACACGACGAATGGCATCGCGTGGCTGTGTGCAGTCTCTGACCAACTCCCAGCCTTCGGTCAATTCGGCTGAGAGGTCGGTCAGTAACACGACGCGCCCGCCATTAATGACTAATCGGCGGGCATTCTGAGCTGCCCGGCTGACATCTTCCCAAGTGCAGGGTTCGCCTGCCTGTCCTGTGACCGCAGCCACGACGGTTTCGGATCGGCGATCGACATTGAGCAGCCAATGCTCACGAATCGCCTGGCGGCCGAGCCGATGGACTGCATCCGGTTGACCAGCCAGCACCTGGGCAACTCCAGTTCCACCTGCTGCGGGGACCAGTTCGATGGAGAACTGCAGACCCAGCATCCCCGCCACTTCTTCGGCGAGTTGCCGAATGGGGCGTTCGTCTTCGGCATGCAGTTCCTCGTGGCTGGCCTTGTTAAGCCTCTGGAGGCTTTCGAGGTTTGTCAGAGCCGGAAAGATGGCGTGGATGGCACCGCAGAGACCGTGGACGGGATCCGCTTCGACAGTCGCCACGGGAATAATGAAATCGGCATCCAGCAGAGCCCGTGAAAGATAGATTCGTTCGCCACCAAGACTGCTCCCCAGATAGCCAGAACCATTCGGATCGGCTGGTTGATGGATCTGCCACTGGACTTCGCTGGCAATACCAGCCGGGAGTAGAGACCTCGGATCCGTCGATGGTTTTGATAATGAAGGAGCATCGATGATGGTCAGTTGAGCTGGTGCGATGCCTCTTTCAGCCAGAATCTGCCACAATTCTTTGACGATCACCTCGCGACAGGGAACACGGTGATTGAGCACAATCACCACTCGATCATCAGGGATCAGTGCCTCACCCAGAGCGGGGAAATCGCATGGCATGCGGCAAGCACTGGCAATTGCCGTTGAGAGATCTGCTAAAGGGGCGGGGCCCGTCTGTGAGGCCATAATCGAACTGGCATCGAGCGAACAGAGCCACGAAGAGCTGGCTCCAAACGGCATTGCGGGACTGGTATTCGAGGGGGATTGCGAACTCATCGGTCAGTACTCAACTCTTCAATAATGCGGTGCAAACTCTGCAAAGCAAAACTTATCGATCGTAAAGTCGTATGGCTGCACGCGGGTCGCGATTGGCTCACCGAACTCTGATTGGGCGATCTCTGCAGTTTGTGAGGTTCAAGTTTGTGCAGAAATTCAAAACTTCAGGCTGATTCCTGCACAATCAACTCCTGCTTCACGATAGACAATTTACAGAGGGAATCATACGCTGCGCGGACAGCGATCGTGCAAAACTGGTGCTTGTTCCTGCCCTGCTGGATGATCAGGTTGTCAGGGATCATGCCAGTCCGTGTTGATGTCGAGGAATATTGTTGGTTTTATGAGTTCTCAGGCCCCCACGGATGATGAATTGATGCTGGCCGTCCAAACGGGTGAGACGCGGGCATTCAATCAGTTGGTATCGCGTTATCAGGGGCCACTCATGGGTTTTTTTGTACGTCAGATCCATGACGTGCAACAGGCAGAAGACCTGACCCAGGAGACGTTGCTGCGGGTTTATAACCAGTCGTGGGATTATCTGCCGCGAGGTGCATTTCGCGGCTGGCTGTTTCGGATTGCCCGAAATCTGCTTGTCGATAACTTACGCCGCAGGTCGAGCGATGCCTTGATCCATACGATTCAACCTCGTCAGGAAGAAGACGAACTGTTGCAGAACATGGTGGGAGAGATCGGCTCCCCGGAACAGGTGGCTGATATTCGCGAAGTTGCGGCACTCGTCGATGAGTTTTTGAAAGAACTTCCTGAAGAGCAGCGATTAACGTTTATTTTGCATCACTACAACCAGTTGACGTTGCCCGAAGTGGCTGACTCGCTGGAAGCCAATCTGCCCACCACCAAAAGTCGTCTGCGTCTGGCGAAAGAAAAGCTGCGACAAAAACTGCAGGCACGCGGAATCCTCGAATTTCCGAATTTGCTGACTGAGGCGGAAGGAGAAAGCCGCTCGCAGGAGCTGACTTAAAGAGTTGGTACCGCAGAAAGTCCATTCAGACAGAAACCCCAGGAAACGATAAAATCTCAGAAGGTGCTTGCCAGAAGTGATCCGCAAACGATATTCAATCGTTCTTGAAGCTATTCAATCGGTTTGGGGACGGAGAGCCGAAGATTTGTGTTTGAAGAGCAAATGATTCTGCCGTTCATCGATTTGAAAGCCGTCTGGAGAGGTGGTTTGTAGTTTTCAGGAGGTCATCTCCTGTGCCTGCAGACTGATATCAGTGGAGAGTTGTACGCATTATGAACTACTTCAGCCGATTAACAGATATCGTAACCTGCAATCTTTCCCAGTTACTGAAAGATGAAACCGACCCTGTTCAGGCTCTGGAAAAAATTATCGAGGAGATGGATCAGGGAATTGCCGGCGCCCGGCGGAGTGTGACGGCCGCCCGCCTTGCCGTCGATCGCATGGAGGGGGAGATCTCCGAACGCCGTACTCAGATTATGGCGTGGCAGAATCGAGCCAAGACTGAGTTGCAGGGCGGCAACGAAAGTGGTGCCCGTTTAGCTCTGGCCAGAAAAACCGAGGTCGAAGACCTGGTGGCTGGTCTGCAACAACAGCATCGAGCCGCCCAGAATACATTTGAGCAGTTACAAACGACGGAGCGAGCTCTGGAGTCAAAAAAAGCCGAGGCCGTTCGAAAATTGGCCAGTCTCCGCGCGGGATACGCGACCGACGAAACGGAAGACTTCCCGCAGGAAGGCGGGATCAGCCTGCAGCAGGATCGAAATGAGCGCATCAATGCCGATCTGGATGCACTGCGGAAAGAGTTGCTGGCCGGCTAACGCCGATCGCCTCACTTCAAAAAAAAACCTCGACATGCCACGAGTTTTGCCACTCTCTGTGGTGAAATGCTCAAATCCACTTGGCAAACTTCGAGTAATGCCGGTATGGGCTCCAACTGGGTACCGCTGAACTGCGGGCTCTTGAGTATTGATCCCGTCTTTGGGCCTCGCTTGGCAGCACCTGTCCACTTCTGCTTCCATCCGGACGAGACTTTTCCTAACATCACGGCTCGGGAAGAAATTCCGGCTGCGACAGGCGACATACGTCCATCCATCGCAGACTGAAATTGGCCCAGTATTCTGGTGCCAGTCACCTCTCCTGGTGATCTTTCACGAGTGGTCTTTCAAGTCAACGTACAGCATGCCTGCGGATTTCCTGCAACACCTCCAAGGATTGCTGGATCTTGCATAGAATCCTCGGCCTGTAGGAAGTCTCGTCAGAGCACTCGATGTTCCTGTATGGCTCCCGAGTGATGTTAAACCGTTTTGAATTGAATCTGCAGACCAATGGGAAGGTGCCTCTGATGACCGAACAAAAAGCGACGAACGTGACCTGGCATGAACACAAAGTGAGCCGTGCTGAGCGAGAAAAGATCAAGGGACACAAGGGAGCCGTGCTGTGGTTCACAGGGCTCTCCGCCTGTGGCAAGAGCACCATTGCCAACGAAGTCGATTATCTTCTGAACCAGCGTGGCATACATACGATTGTGCTCGATGGCGATAACATTCGTATGGGTTTGAACAAGAACCTCGGATTCTCCGCCGAAGATCGCGCTGAAAACATCCGCCGGATTGGTGAAGTGGCCAAGCTGTTTGCCACCTCTGGTACCATCGTGGGTACGGCTTTCATTTCGCCTTACAAGGCTGATCGCGATAAAGTGCGCGCCATTCTGGCTCTAGGCGAGTACGTCGAAATTTATGTGAACGCTTCGCTCGAAACCTGCGAAAAGCGTGATCCGAAGGGCCTCTACAAGAAGGCACGTGCTGGCGAACTCAAGAACTTCACCGGGATCGATGACCCCTACGAAGCACCCGAAAAGCCCGAACTCGTACTGGATTCGGACAACAAAGGGATCGCCGAACTGGCTCAGGAAGTGGTGGCCTATCTCGAGCAGAACGGCTACCTGAAGGCGTAAGTCGATTTGCCACATATCGCCATTTAAGGCCGCGTGGTGAAAGTTCTGACAACATGCTTGCCCAAAGCGGCAAGCATCGGACATTCAGGGCTCGATCAAGCCCAAAGAAACGCGACAACCGACGGGAATCTCCTGCATGAGATTGCCGTCGGTTGTGCATTTCAGGCCAGCTTCATGCGGCCATTTTTCATCTCAATCGCAACCTCTCCATCAACCGCTGTTCATAACGATCACGATGTTGAGAAGTTGTTTCGAGCATGTTCAATACTGATGGTTCCACTTCCCCTCAAAAATGGAGCTCATCAGACTTTTGACCATCAGGCACGGTGAGTTGTCCCAGCGAAAAGGGCCTCAGGGCGTCACTTGTCGATCGGATCAACTGATGATTGGATGCACCTGTGGCGATGGTCTCGATAACTGCCTTTGCACCTTCAGGCCTCTGACAGGAGCGGCGACTCCTGCCGTGAAAACCTGAGTAGGATTGACGAGATCAAAGCAGAGTCAACGCGAGTTGACTTCTTGAACAGCCCTTGGAAGCCGCCAAATCTGTCTCGATAAACCCACCAGGTAAGAATGGGCATGGACTCCAGATCTCGTCAAAACCGCCCTGGCTGGATGAGTCATCATCTGTTGCAATCCCCGCAACCCACAGCAGGGAAAACAACTGATCATTTCTCGCGTCCGGTGCTCGATGACGTCTTCAGGACTTCGCAACAGGCTCAACGGTTCGCTGATTCTCGCGTTGAATCGCTTCGTAAACTTCCTGCCGATGGACGGGGACTTCAGTCGGGGCTTCAATGCCTAACCGAACCTTGTCGCCGCGAATATCGACGATGGTGATCTTGATGTTATCTCCGATGAAAATGCTTTCATCGCGTTGACGTGAGAGGACAAGCATCGGGCAATCTCCTGTGTGCTGTCCAGATCGAGCACGGCCATGTGCGTCCGTTGCAGATGCTGGAGGGGTGTGGATCTGCGGTCATAAATTGTTGTTTGAAACCGAATCCCAGACCTCGAATGTTCTGTGACGCTGCCCGTCATGGGCCCATCCGTCATGGATGGAAAGTGCTGGTCATCAGCAGGCGTCACAGAGATTCGAGAGATGGGACTCAGGGTCGTCATGCTCGTTTCACCTTTGTTGGCTGACTTTGCCAGGTGAACCGTGACAACCGCGACAACCTATGAATCGGCGATTCCGACCAATGTTAAGAGTTTACGACGACACAAATTGGGATTCCTGCGCAAATCACAGGGCAGTCTGACACTTGTAGAGAGAATTCATGATGTGCCGGTTGTAGCGAGTCCCGAAGTGCTGCATCCCGCCGAAGAAAATGTCAGGATCGATCGCAACTCCCGCTGGACAAGTCCCAGCCATGCTGGTTATCCCGGATGGGTAGGCATAGGGTGCGCTCCCCGAAGCAAACTCAAGGAAGTCGACAGGATCGACTCCAGAATTGTGATTTTGTGAGTGGGAAATCCCGAGAGTCAGTGAGGAATCCGGATGTTTGCAGTCTGTTCGTTGTCTCAGAAATTCAGGCAGGCTTGGTATGAATCAGCCATTACGCCAGTTTTCACACGACTACCGGCTCTGGTATTTCTCATTGCCTTTGTTGCCAATCCCGGTTTGGCGATCGCTCAAGACGCGAAAATCACTCAACAGTTTGCAGCCAATCCAGATCTGGATGTCCCTTTTGCCAAGTCCAATCCCCACATTTCCAGCAGCCCGGCAACCTACCTGGGGCGGCCGGTCGGGACTGATTTTCAGCTTGCCGACTGGAAACAGGTAGCAGGGTACTATCAGAAACTTGATCAGGCATCCGACGCTTTGCTGTTGCAGAATGCAGGGAAGACGACTGAAGGGCGAGATCTGCTGGTGGCGGTAATCAGCAGCCCTGCGAATCTGGCACGTCTGCCGGAGATTCAACGCGAGACCAAACTCATCGCCGATCCTCGCCTGGGAACGGCCAATGACCGTCAACTCGCCCTTACCCAGGGAAAACCCATTGTTCTGATCTCACTCAGCATGCATTCCGATGAACCAGCCTCAACAGAAATGGGGATGCAGTTGGCCTGGCTCCTGGCAACCTCCGACGAAGCCCCCTGGCGTGAAATTCGTGAGAACGTTGTCGTGGTGCTGATTCCTTCACTGAATCCAGATGGTGTGGACCATATTGTTTCGTTCTATCGGGAACGGGTTGGTACCCCTTATGAAGGGGCTGCTCTCAACAAGCTGTATCAGTTCTATACAGGGCACGACAACAATCGCGACTTTTTCAGCCTGACGCAAAAGGAAGCGCGCCTGATGACCCACTTGCTTTACCATGAGTGGAAGCCGCAGGTGATGTGGGATGCCCATCAGTATGGTGCCGGGACTCGCGAACGGTTTTTTGTGCCCCCTTATCGCGATCCGCTGAATCCAAATCTGGATCGGGATGTGGTCGCAGCAATCAATCTCATGGGGACTCGCGCTGTCGCTGACATGACACGGGCCGGGCATTCAGGAATTGCGACAGGGATTGGTTACGACAACTGGTGGAACGGTGGAAATCGATCAGTACCGGCTCGCCACAACATGGTGGGGATTCTCACAGAAGCGGCTTCGGTGAACATTGCTTCGCCAGTTTTCATCAAGCCCAGCGAACTGAAAGACCCTCTCCAGCGGCCCGAATATCTCCCCTCCAACCAGTTTATTCATCCATGGCCGGGAGGCTGGTGGCGACTGCAGGATATCGTCAACTACGAACTCGCCTTTGCAAAGTCGATGTTGAGCAGTGTCAGCCGGGAGCCTCGATTCTGGCTGGAAACGACACACGCCGCCGCCAGTCGAGCCATCAGCGATGGCCATGGAAATGGTGTGCGGGGCTGGATCATTCCGGCTCAACAGGTGGATCGCCACGCCATTCGTCGGTTTGCCGATATTCTGCTCCTTTCGGGAATCGAGCTGCATGTGGCCACGAAGCCCTTACTGATCGATGGCCGGAATTATTCTGCAGGATCGATCGTGATACGTCGTGATCAACCTTATAGTCGCCATGCGAAAGATCTGCTCGAACTCAAGGGATTTCCAGCCGGGGAGAAACCTTATGATGTCTCTGGCTGGGCGTTGGCCCATCTTTTCGGACTCCGCCGCGTCGAGGTGCTGGGAGATCTGCCTGACGATCTGCAGCCTGTCACTACGGCTGATGAAGCCATCCGCGGCATGACGATTGACGCTCGCATTGCTGCTGGCGACCGGCAGACATTATCCATCAGAGATTCAGGCTCTTGGAAAGCACTGGCCGCCGCCCTGACTCGCGGTGAAGCGTGGGAAGTGGCCATTCAGGGAAAGCTGGCGGGCTTGATGCGTCCTGCCAGCACTCCTTTCGGAATGGAAGAAGCCACAGAGAAAGTGACGATTTCCCGTCTCCCCAGAATAGGACTTTATGCACCATGGACAGCCAGCATGGATGAAGGCTGGCTGCGCTGGGTGCTGGATGATGCCGGGATCCCGTTTGTCACAGTTCGTAATGAGATGCTCAAAGCAGGGGAACTGAGGGAGTTTCTGGATGTCCTCATTCTGCCCGACGTCACATCGAAGACAATCAATGAAGGGCGGGCTCCAGGCACCATTGAAGAACGCTACGCAGGTGGGCTGGGGCCCGATGGTATTCTGGCGATTGATCAGTTCGTGAAGCGGGGTGGCAAGTTGATCACCACGGAAGGATCGGCTGCCTGGGCGATTTCCCAGTTCAGTTTGCCAATGGAGAATGTGGTCACATCGAAAGATGCGGAAGGATTTTCCTGTCCCGGCAGTGTGCTGCGTGTGACTCCTGTGAAAGATCCATTAACTGCCGGTTTGCCCGATTCCATCCCCATGATGTTTTCTGGTTCTGCGGCGTGGCAAGTGAACGAGGGGAAGTCCGGTAAAGCGAATCCATCGCAACTGAAAACGCTGGCCAGCTATCCTGAAAACAATCTGCTGCTGGCGGGTTTCATTGCGCGGCCAGAAGTTCTGGCCCAGAAGGGAGCCTGGGTCGAAGCCCGGGTCGATGCCGGGAAAATCCACCTCTTCGCCTTCCGCCCCCACTACCGCGCCTGGTCCCAAGGCACATTTCCATTGCTCTTCCGGGCAATATTGTTGCCGTAAAGTCCCATGCGAAAAAAGTGCTTTATAAGTACTTCTATCGAGACATGATGTTAACTTAGGGTACTGCGGGGGCTTAATTACGCAAGGTATCAGTGCCATACGTTGGTTCATAAATTTTAACGTAACTGTAAGTCCAGAAATGACGAATCTACTGCCATTATGGTCACTTGCACCGGATCTCAGGCAAAGGATTGCCCATCATGTGGATTTCAGTACGCTCTGGTATGGTCGGCAGCATCCTGGCCTGCCTGTTTGGGTCTTTAATACTTGAAACCAGCTTATACGCCGGGAGTAAAGGCAAGACCAACGTGCAGCTTCTGGCCCAGCAGATCGATGCACTGGAGCGGCATCTCGAACTGTATGGAACCATTTCCGCCAAGACTCCCGATGTCTGGAGCGAGGAACGTCTCACTCAGCATCGGTTCGAATATGAGCAGGAGATGGCTCGGGAACTCTCCCGATTCAACCCAGCACTACAAGCAACAATCCGCCGCGCGGATCTCGCCTTCCTCGCATCGGCTACTGCGATCGAGTCGGCCATGGGAGCATCAGGAGGAACAGATGCCCGATCGTTGCTGGGCGTGACCCGGATCGAGCAAACTATCTCCCTCCCCGAAGCGGGATCGCAAAACTTCGAAAAGTTCGTCCCCGCCTCGGATGGCAAGGACGGCCAGATCGGCGTGGAACCCGTGCTGCTGCTGGATCAGCGGTCGAGGTATCTGAAACACCTCCATAATTTGCGACGTACTAACCAGGGGGATGACACGGTCGATCTCCCCGGCTATTCGCTGCACCTCTTGAGAATGCCCGTCGGTCTTCTTCCCGGCAAGAAGACTCAAGATGGATACGGGGCGGAATTGACGCTCAGCGCCCAGCCCACATTGGGGGAGGAAACGCTGCCAATCGTCTTCCGTGAACTGGTGATCAAAGATCTCCTCTACCAATTCGCGATTCCCATGACTGACACCCTGAATAATTCCAGCTTCCGCGCAGCCGTCCCCGTGTATCAGCAAGTTGTGAATACTTGCAACGAAGACAAGTCTCCGGTCTGTCCTATCCCCTGGGGGAACAGCGATCTCTTGAGCCGGGAATCAACTGAAAGTTGTGAACTGTTCGTGCGAATCGAACGGAGTCTATATCGTGCGATGGGACTTGAATCTGAAAATGCAGAACCATCACCGGTGCAGGTGTCCTTGGAGAATCTCGGTATCAAATCGAAAGATCTGATCTCCCGTGTCGATGCGATAGCTAAGGGCCAAATTCTCTGCCCATGCCCTCCTGACTCGACGATGTCACCAAAACATCCAGAGTCCGGCAACAAACATGAATCAAGAAAGCCTCCTATAGACGATGGGACAGGCGCGGAACCTGACAGCACTTTTCCTTCGATGCCACTACCTCCACTCCCGCCCTCTCCGACACCATCTGCCCCTTTAGTCCCCGGCGCCAGCAGTCGACGATTAATCCGCGATCCGGAAGTTCAACTGGTGGTGGAGATCCGCGCGGATCAAAAGGCGGCCAGTCAATTGCGTCGCATGACCGGTGATTTCGACCTCAAGCCGGGGGAGATCCGTGAACCACTTGAGTTCATGCCACCACCCGTCTTTGATTTTGGAGGTAGCCTGCGATCACGGGGATTCATTGAGCGATCCGAAATTCGACTACCTCCGAACATCGATAACTCACCGCAACCCCCTACTTCCAATAATCCGGCAACACCCACCCCGGCGTTTGCTCCGCAAGCACCGATTGAATCTCCCGTTCAGAACTATTTACCACGTTCCAGCAACTCGCATGGCTCGTCGTCGCCTTCCGGGAACTGTCCAACCAGCGTTGCTCAAGCCAGCAACCAACTGCGTGACCAACTGACACAATCGCTTGGCGGCGCCCTGTCGAGGTCTTTGGCACGATTCAGCCGTACGACGACACGAACATCGCAAATCCCCTTCCCCTTGGCATCGTTTAGCGCTGTCTATGGCAAGCACATGATCATCCAGGTTTTGGTTGATGCCCATAATTCGATCCCGGGTGCCATCGAGCATCGGGCGACCTCCTTCACCGACGTGGAAAGATATTTGACCGACGAGATCGAAGCCGCCTATCAATTCCTCGAACTGGACGCCCGCTCCGAACACCCCACGATGTGGAAACATAGCAACGCACAGCTTCTCAGAGCGGTTCGCGAATGCGACTATCACACGTTGGAATGTCTCCGCTGCGCATTCTACAGCGAGCTTCCCAAGTATCTGCAGAACAACACGATCGGAGCCTTTGCCTGGGCGATCATCGTCGATGCCACCCTTCTCGCCGACCGCATGCGTGCCGACTTCCGCGAGGTCGCTTCGCAAAAAAACTGTCCGTGCCTCCCGATGGATCTCATCGATCCCCAGCATCCGTTTCCTCCTCTCGAAACCCGCATGGCCTTCAACGAATATGTTCGATGTCGTTGGCCGGTGCGGGTTTTTGCTCTCGACCCGGAGACTCAAGATCAGAACGTTGGTGATTCCTACAGTTCGCGGCGTGAACTTCAACTCGCCTTGGCCGTTGGTGTCTCGAGCGGGCAGATCAGCGCCGAAAACGCCACCCGTTTTGCCAGACAATTGCAAATCGACATCGACACGATCGCCCTCAATCGAACGGCGGTCGCATTCTCGGAAGGCAACGACACCTTCGGCTGGAGATTCTCGCCCCGGGTGCAGACTCCGCCCATCGAAGGGAACGCAAAGGTCATCTTCCGCGACCTGCTATTGGGCGGCCCCAGGAAAGACGCGGTCCGCAGGGCGCATGCGATCGAACCGGGGCCACGGGAATGTGCCGTCCTCGTCCTCACCCCGTCGTTCATCCGGCAGATTTCCCTGGATGTCCGCTCGGACTGGTACGATCTGGGGAACTCGCGACGCACAGGTTTCACTTTGGAAGAAACCATGGATTTGAGCCGTCAGGTTCAGTGCCTTAAGGAATCTGCGGCAACCTGCGAACTCGAAGCCCATCTCTACCGGGATGGGGAGGTCTATCGGCTGCTGAAGAGAGTGGATCAGTTGGCCGCCCGGCTGCCGTTGCAAACCCTCCATGTCGAGGTTCCCACGCGGATTAAATCACACGGATTCAAAATGTTCGCCCATGGGGCCATGTTCGATGCCGGCCCCACACTTTACAACTGGTTTGGGGCACCGGGCATCGATCTTGATCAAGAGACAACACTTTTCCTGTTAGGTGAGAATTTCACTCTCAGTGGCATTCAAGTGGTCGCAGGGAATCGTGAACTCGTCGCCAGATCGCCCAATTCCACGCCGCCAAGTGATTCACCCGCGGCAAATGCCGCAACCGCCACCGTGCCACCTTCGAATGCACCCCAAGAGAACAGCTCTTCGGCAAAACGAGGCAGCTTCTTCCTCCTGAGCGACCAATGCATGCAAATCACAATTCCTCCCGATGTCATGACATTCGAACGTCGGGATGGCGACGGAAATTTGATTCAACTTGCCGAAATCCATGTCGCCACTTGTTATGGCGTGAGTCAGTCGCTGCAGATTCCTGTGATCTCCAAGAAAGCCGAGGCTGCCCAGGCAGCGGCAGCGGCGGCCAGTCAGGCCGCCAAGGGGGCCGTGAAGGAGCATGTCGAGGCGTTGCATGTCGAGCGTTTCGAATTCGTCTCCAAGCTTCCCGCCGGATTGCCCAACGTGCTCATCGTGACGGTCGCGCCGAACCAGACCATCGATCTCGTTGAATTTGAGGAGAGGTTTCACCTGAAGCCACCGCAGATTCAATTGCCGAAGGATTCCCAAGAGGTGCATGGCCTGCTTCAGGAATTCCAAGGGGGGCAGGTGGCCTTCCGCGTCAACGCCAAGCCTCCGGCCGGAAACACTCTGCCGGTTGTCGCCTCGATCATCGGGCCCTTCGACATCAACGCAAACGATTCGTTGGATTGGGAAGCCGTCGAGGAAACGTTGACGAACTCCCTCCGCAAGACTCTTCCGGTCGGTTATCCGCTCGACAGTGTCCAACTCGTGGGATACGTCCGGGCGAAGAGCAAGGAGCCGGGGGAGATCAAACGGATTGGAGAACCGTTGGAATTCCAGGTGCAAATCATCCCCGCCTCCGAATGAAAAGCCCCCGAATCAAGGCTGTGATCCAGGCCAGTGACCGGTTTTCCTTGCCAAGCCGTGCCCACTGGATCCGTACCCACCAAATCCGTACCAAATGGAGCCGTGCGTACCGAGGAGAGGTGTGAAGAAGTGAGGCGACCTTCACTTCTTCACACCCTTCACAAGCAGGTTCATCAGGTCGCAACCTCGCGGCAGGCGGGTGCCGGCGCGGGTGGCTTCGGGTTCGCTGTAGTGGGTGGCATTGTCCTGGGGAACATTCGTGCCACACAGCGCGAAGGGCGAATAGCCGTGGCTGTGCGTTTTTGTCCGCAGAAATGTGGGGTGATCGGGGCAGACGAGCAGGCGGTATTCGCCCTGTGATTTCAGATATTCATGCACAGGACCCACAATGTGCCGGTCAATTTCTTCGAGGGCTTTCACCTTTTCGAAGGCGTGGCCCTCATGTGATGCTTCGTCCGTCGCTTCGACATGCACGACCATCAACTCGACGCCGTTTTTCAAAGCGTCAATCGCATAGCGGCCTTTGGCTGCATAATCGGTATCAAGATACCCAGTGGCCCCTGGCACTTCGATGACTTTCCAGCCGATCAATCGGCCAATGCCTCTTAATAGATCGACAGCGGTAATGACCGCCCCCTGAGGGCCATACTTACTGGTGAAGGCTTCAAGAGCGGGCCTCTGGCCTTGTCCCCATAACCAGATTTGCGTGGCGGCATTGTCGCCGCGTGCCCGATTGGCGGGGTGCTTCGCACAGAAGTCGCGACTCCACTCCATCAGCCTGAGCAGTTCATCGGCACCCTGACCTTGCGGCAAATGCGGCGCAATTGGCTGATCGGTGACATCGTGGGGCGGAGTGGTGGATGTTGTTTTATCGAAAGGTGCCGTTCTGCCCGCACCGCGGAAGATCAGCAGATTGCGGTAGCTCACTCCGGGAAAAAATTCCCAGGGGGTATTTGCAGGAAGTGCAGCCTGCATCTCTTTTAAAAGTGAAGCTGCTACATCAGTGGGAATCTGTCCGGCTGTAAAGCTTTTCATCAGGCCATCATGGGTTGTGACGAGATTACAACGGACTGCCCAATCCTCCGGCCCGAGCGTAATCCCTTGAGCAGCGGCTTCGAGAGGTGCCCGACCGGTATGAAAAAGCAGTGGGTCATACCCAAAGAGGCTCATGGTGCCGACATCACTCCCGGAGGGCATCGGCAGCGGGACATGATCGGCTTCTCCCACCATTCCTTGGGCAGCGACAGCATCCATGTGAGGAATATGGGCCGCTTCGAGAGGGGTTTTTCCCTTGAGGATCGGCTGGGGTTCATCGGCACAGCCATCGGGAATCACCAGCACCAGTTTCATGGGATCGCTTTCGTGGAATCATGTCGAAATGCAGAAAATTGCCACCAGCAGATGCTGTGATTGGTCGAATTCGGCCAGAGAACTCCGGGAGTCTCTTCGCGGCAGCACTTTTGGTGGCTATAATTTGGTGCAGTGTAGCCGAAGAGAGGAAATGTATGCGACTGAGGCCTCTGGTTTCATCATCGATTGGTGTACGCCGTTTGCGCTGGAAAACGCTGCTGGCGGTGGCAGTCTGTGAAGTTCTGCGTTCTTCATCGGTTTGGGCATGTCCTTCGTGCAAGCTGCTGGCAGACCAGCAGAGTGAACAGCCTCGTGCTTACATGCTGAGTGTCTTTTTCATGCTGGGAATGATCGGCGCTGTTTGTGGAACAGTCATCTTTGTGCTGTACCGCTTGCACAAATACGAGCGCCTGCAACTGGAAGAAGCGGGCTATTATCACTTGTTCGACAATGCAGCCAGCCCTGCCCCCGCTCACGAAGCGACTGATCGTTGAGCGGCGAAACGTTGTGATGGCCCGGTTGGAGAAGGCTGGAATCCAGAGAATTGACGGATAGCTCATGCACTCACAGGTCTCATTGAACCATCGAGCTTTCCGGAGAATTCGCAGCGAATTTTCCCCATGGGCCATGCGGCTGATTGGATGGATCGTCATTCTGTTTGTGGGAGCAATCCCCAGTGCCACCGTGACAAATGGCGCGGAATTGACGGCTGCCCGCGTGCTGGAATCGATTGATGCAGGGCGGGAGTTTCTTTTAACCCGGCAAAAGCAGGATGGCTCGTTTGATGCGGGGAACAACCTGGGACATCGCTCGGGGGTTTCCGCCTTGTGCACTCTCGCCTTGCTGAACAGCGGGATGGAAGCCAACCATCCACAAATTCGTAAAGCTCTCCAGTATCTCAGGCGTCTTCCGGAAGATGAAATCTCCCAGACGTACGATATCTCGCTGGTGATTATGGCATTGGTCGCTGCGAAAGATTCCAGCACCAACGATCTCCCCCGGATCGCACGGCTGGCCAGCCGATTAGAAAGCTGGCAGATCCGCGAAGGGAACAGCGGGTCGTGGACTTACAGTTCGCCAGGTGGCGGGATCAACCTGGGAGGTGATCGCAGTAACGCTCAATATGCAGTACTGGGTTTGCGCGAAGCAGCTGAAGCGGGCGTTGAGATTGATCGCAAAACGTGGGAACGCATTCGCACCCACTGGACGAGTCAGCAGAACCCGGATGGTGGCTGGAATTATTCCTCTGATGGCCAGAGCACAGGGAGTATGACCGTCGCTGGTGTCGCCACGCTCTCGATTGTGGAACAAATGCTGGTGGAAGATCGAAAAATTGGGCCCGATGGTTCGCCACCTTGTTGTGAACCGGCTCAGCCCAACGAAGCTCTTGATCGAGGGTTAAGGTGGCTGGCCAATCGATTTACACCGCTTCAAAACCCCGGATCGGGAACATGGTTGCTCTACTATCTTTACGGCGTCGAACGCGCTGGCCGGTTGAGTGGACAACGTTTTTTTGGCCAGCATGACTGGTACCGCGAAGGTGCCGAAGTGCTGCTCAAGGTGCAGAACCAAAGGACAGGGGCGTGGGTCGGCGTGGGGTTGTATGAATCGGAACCAACCGTGGCTTCTGCGTTTGCACTGCTGTTCCTATCGAAGGGTCTGGCACCCGTGCTGGTGAACAAGCTCAAGTATGGGCCACCGAACCCGAATCGACCCGGACATACCTTAACCGACGATTGGAATCGACATCCACGCGATGCCCGCAATCTCACGGAGTATCTGAGTGGTCGGCCGTTATGGCCCAAATTGCTCACTGCTCAGGAAGTCGATCTTTCAAAAGCTGTCGCTGCCAAATCGGTGGCAGCGCTGGCACAGGCTCCCGTTTTATACATCACCGGCCAGGATGCTCTCGATTTGACAGATGCCGAAATCGCCCTGCTCAAAGAGTATGTCGAGCAGGGAGGCTTTATTCTGGGAGTTGCCGGTTGCCAGAGTGCGCGATTCGAAGAAAGCTTTCGCGAACTGACACCGCGATTGTTCCCGCCCGGCGAAGGTGTGCTCAAAAAACTTTCCTTTGATCATCCCGTCTTTCGTAGCGAGTTTCTGCTTGATCCGGAAGGCTTGGAACTCTGGGGCGTTGATGCTGGCTGCCGCACACCAGTGATCTTCTGCCCTGAAGATATCGGCTGTTTGTGGCATTACTGGAGCCGGTTGGAGTCGGCGAACCGCAATCCGAATCTTCGAGCCAAAGTGATTCGTGCGACCCAGATTGGTACGAATATCATTGCCTATGCCACCGGTCGCGAACCACCGAATAAGCTGGATTCGCAGGAACTGGCGAATCTCAGCTCGAAAACAGATCGTATTGAGCGTTCCTTCCTGCAGATTGCCCGTATCCAGCATGCCGGTCAGTGGGATGCAGCACCGGCGGCCGTGCGAAACCTGCTCACGGCGCTTGATCAATCGGCAGGGATCGGGACCAATCCCAAGATCCGTCATTTGCCACTTTCCGATACCAATCTGTATCGCTATCCGCTGGTGTACATGCATGGACGTTCGACCTTCGAACTTTCATCTGCGGAAATTGAAGGTCTGCGAACGTATCTCTCTCGCGGTGGTGTCCTGCTGGCTGATGCCTGCTGTGGAGCCAAGGGCTTTGATGAATCGTTCCGCGCAGCGATGAAAAAAGCCTTTCCGGCAACACCTCTCACGCGCATTCCAGTAACTCACGAAGTCTTCTCGGCGAAATCTGGCCAGGATGTCACTCGCATACGTCGGCGGGTCAACTCTTCTCAGCCAGGTCAGGCAGTAAAATCGCAAGTGCTTGAAGGTGAGCCTTACCTCGAAGCGATCGAGATTGATGGACGACTGGCAGTGATTTACAGCAAGTACGACATCAGTTGCGCCTTGGAACGGCAATCGACCGTCAGTTGCGAAGGCTATCTGCCAGAGGATGCCGTCAAGCTGGCGATCAATCTTGTCATTCATGCCCTGTCACAGGAGGTTCCCTTACCTCCCGAACTGGCCAATCCAGCACCATAACCGAATCAAGCCGTAGTCGATTACCTCTTCTCAGATCGAGTGAAATCGTCGCCTCAATCCGTTTCGCGAGGGATGCGACCGAAGGCAATTTTGTTCTCCATATGCTGGCGGTAGTTGTGAACTGAGCCGACATAAACCTTCGAGGGGCCCCATTGCAGGTTGATTCGATCCATCGCTTGCGAAACCCGCTGTCGCTTCTGGACTTCGTCGAATAAGGGTCTGGAAATTTGAGTCGCCAGAACGAGCCCAGAAACTGAAACTTCGACTTGCCTGGGGGGCGCACTTCCCGGTTTGCGGGTCTGCCAGAGATCTTCAAAAGCTCTCATCAGCGTGTGAGTATCGTCGACCCCGGGCAAGCCAACTTCCAGCCTCGTCTCTCGGCTGCGTGTATCCTTCACCCTCAGATGCAAGGCGTTCGCAATGTAGCCACTCTGCCGGAGTCTCTGGCCCAGTTTGCAGACCAGCCGCTGGAGAATACCGTGAGCACCGGCCTCGGTTCGAAAGGCAGGATCGAGCACGTTGCCGTGACTCATTATGCGACGCCGGGTGAGTTGCTCGGGTTCATCTTCACCGTGGAAACCAGCCCACCAGCGTGCCCCGGTGACGGAACCCCAGATTCGAATGGCTTCATCCCGGCTGATGTTCCACAAATCCCGCACTGAGCGAATGTTGTGCAGCTCCAGCCGAGCCAGCATCCCTTTGCCAATCCCGGTTAATTTCGATAGCGGTAAGTGTTCGAGTCGGCCAGGAAGATCGGCTGCCGAGAGAATGGTCAAACCATCCGGCTTTTCGAGCCCGCAGGCAATTTTGGCCAGCAACCGGGAAGGAGCAATCCCGATCGAACATGTCAGAAACGGACTGAAATCATGGGCGAGTTGCTGCTTCAGACGAAGTGCCAGACGATATGCCTCATCGGGGTGCTTGTATTCGGCTGTTAATCTGATGGTCCATTCGTCGATGGAATAGACCTTCTCGACGGGAGCAATTTTGTCGATACTGCGGAGAATCGCTCGATGAACTTCGACGTAGGTCGCGGGACGAGCCTTGATCAGGACAAGACCGGGGCAGATCTCTCGGGCGTCGCGCACTTTCGTCCCTGTTTTGGCGCCATGTCTTTTCGCTTCATAACTGGCAGCGATTAGAGAAGTATAGTCCGATTCCACCGGCACAATCCCCACGGGTAACCCACGAAGTTCGGGCCGCAAATGCTGTTCGACAGATGCAAAGAAGGAGTCCATGTCAGTCATCAGCCAGTTCATGCCCCACCCTTCGCCGGCTTGTGAAGTTCACGCTTGACCAGTATAGTGTACGCACGCTTCATTCATCGGCAAGAGCATGTACGCAATTTCAGATCATTTTGCCAAAGATCGCTGCGGGCGAGGGAATTTCAGTCTGTTTGGGAGATGGAAGCTCTGCTGAAAGACGGATTTTTACGTTGCTGATGGAAAGGAATCCGGAGATGTGGGGAACTTCGTGGGGGGAACGAGCGCATACTTTCTGGCTCGTCGTCGCGGGTTGTGTGATGGCAAGCGTGTTTGCCAATCGAAGCAATGCCCGAAGTGAAGAGCCTGTGAGACGAGCGAATTCCATCAGGAAGGGAGTCGTCTCGGCACTCGATCTCGAAAATGCTCCCAAGAAAATTTTTCTTAAGGAGTTCCAACATGTGCTAGCTCGGCGTGCGAATTCCGGGAATCGAGTGATCGAGTTTACCCGCTTCAATTACGACACAGTTTTTGAGAGGCAAAGCTGCGAACATGGAGTGCTGGCAGTGGTTGGACCGGATAATTGGATCATGGCGACTCGGCCCGTCGATTACACCGCTTCACAGATCAGACTTCGTAAAGGATGTCGTGGCGAGGCGTATCAGGTCGAGAAAAAAAAACCTGAGTTTCTAAGTTTCGGAAGTGATCACGTCTTCATTGCAGCCCCTGAAACTCAAGAATGCTCGTTCGTTTCAAAAACGGGGGGGCTTCTATGCATTCCTTATTTACTTCGAGACATCGAGCAGCCTCACATTACCTTACTGACCTGGCCATGGCCCGACGATGACGTTTTGCTCGAATGTTATGTCAACAGGTGGGACTGGAGAATCAGCGATGTGAACGAATCGAGAATTCGCTTTCATGCCGAAAGGCGATATGCCGAGCCTGTGGCTTGCTGGAAGGCCATCGAACTCATCGTCGATCGAACGGCTCACCGGATCGAGGCTTTAAAACTTGTGAGTTATTATGATTCGAGAGAAGTGGTCTATGTTGTTTCCGGTGAGTCAAGGAACATTAATTTTTCACGGTATCCATTTCTAGAAAAATTTGAGAAACCACTTTCGCGACGGAACCTTCCTTCAGAGGAAGACTTTTTGAAAGCTGGCTACAGGATCATCACTTTGCCTGAGGTGAGTCAAACCTCTGTCTCTGCACTCGAACCGGCGAATGTCTCGACAGCAGTTTCTCTGCCCGCATATGTTCGATCGTGTCTGAACGCAAGTGCCGCTGGTCAGTCCATGGCAATCACAGTGCTACATTGTCTTCTGAGATCCGAATAAGCATGCGCGGTGTGGCCAGGAGGTCGCGTTTGGCGGCCATTTCCCGGGGCCAAATCAACCATCCGGGCTGAAAGTTCAAGTTTCCCTGACTCCCAACCGCCTCTAAAGATAAACAATTGACCACAGCACGCCTGTAGAGTTGTCGATTTCCCAAAATTCATGCATTTCGTCAGCGTTTGGGCAAATGCACACCGCAGGGTTGAAGAGGATTTTACCGGTTGAAACGATTGTGCCAGCGGAAATCAGGGTGATCGTCGGATGGCCGTTCGATCAAGAATTTGCCCTGAGATTGGCACATAACCTGCATTTCAGTGGGAATGTGAGACAGGAACAGACAGATTGTGGCGAACTTCAACAGGTGATGCGGCTTTCCCGAACAGTTTGCAGCAAGTTGCAGCGATGGCGAGAAAGTCGGTGTAAAATCTTCTAAGGCAAGCCTTTTCAGATCGACACCTGATCGCGGAAACCACATAATTTGTTGAGAAGTCCAAGGCATTCTGGCACGATCTTGCAGAATGACGCGAAACTCACCTGTCGTCATGATTCAGAGATTTTCCAGAGGTTCAACCCAGGGATCCAGGGCAAGCCAAAACGAGCGGATGATTCCGCTCACTGGCATGCCGATTGAAACTCTGGAAGAACCTGGAAAGCCTCGATCTATCAAGCCTATCAACCCGAACCATCACCCAGTTCTTGCAGATCAGAAAGTGGAGACCCGTCAATGAAAGCCCTTCGCCCCACCTGTTTTCGTTCTGGTGGCGCCGCTCGCCCCGGATTTACGCTGATTGAACTCCTGGTGGTGATCGCCATCATCACCACTCTGATCTCGCTGATCGCCCCGGCCGTTCAAGGTGCCCGCCGCGCAGCCCGCAAGCTGGAATGCCTGAACAATATGAAAAACCTCGGCATCGCGATGCACAACTTCGCCTCAGGCCGCGGCGGCAAGCTCCCACGTCTGGCCGAAGATCAGACCGTTACGACGACCTTCACAACTGCCGACCAGTCAACCTTCTCGGCACTTTCCCCGGCTGAGCAGCACACGTTGCGAGTCGGCTGGACCATGCAACTCCTGCCTGTCCTCGACAACGCTGCTCTCTATCGCTCAATTCAGAGTCGATCGGCGAAGTTCACGGGTACAGGCGGGCCATATGCTGTTCTCAGTACCAATGAACGCACCTGGCTGCCATTCTTCACCTGCCCTGATGACCTCGTCAACCACCGTAAGGCACTGGGTCTTTCGTATGTGGTCAACTCCGGCATTGCCGCGGATGAAAACTGGGGCTTGGTTACTGATAACACCTCGGACCCAGCCGGTGGACACAGTTCGGCTTCAATCAGTTGGGGAGACGCGACACTTACCGCTGCCAGTACGAACGACCGCAATATTGGTAAGTCAACAGGGGTGATCTGGCGTGATACCGATATGACTCTGGATTTTGTGGGGACTGGCGATGGTACGGAAAACACCATGATGATTGCTGAAAACCTAAATTCTGATAACTGGGCTTCGGGCAACACCTGGGATCTGGCTTTCGCTGCGAAAGTGGGAAGCACCGGCTGGGCCCCTGCAACCTCACCTGCCTTTGTACAAGGGGCTGCTCCTTTTGGTGTTGGAAACATGGCCGCGAATACAAGTTCACCAGTCGGTGATTCACGACCTGGGGCTCCTGTCGTTGATAATACACGCAAGGCTCCACGTCCCAGCTCCAATCACGGTGGCAGCATTAACGTGGTCATGGTCAGCGGAGCTGGCCGATCGATTGCCGACACCATTGATCAGCGGGTCTACCTGAAGCTGCTCACCTCCAACGGCCAGCAGTACGGTGAAACCACTCTCAACAGCAGCGACTTCTAATTGGCCTTGAGTTGACTCTCTTTGCGAGAATTCAATTTCTGAAATTCGCAGCGTCAACTTGATGAACACACAGAGGGTGATCAGCATTCAACGGCTGATCACCCTCTGTTTTTTATGTCGGTTGAAGTACAGATCACGGATTTGAACACGTGTTGGGCCATGCTTGCGGCTCTAAGCTGTCGACGACGCACTACTGCCACCCAAGGGTGGCCCGGCCCACTCATGCCCAGGTTTCCTAAACAGGTTTTCGTGCCAAGTCACGACAACAAAAGCGCCTCCATGCGCATACCCTGCCACCACTCTCGACCTTATCTTGGGTGACACGCCATTGAAGCCACAAACATCAAAACAGTGCGAAAGGGCATAATGTTTACCGGAGTGGCATAAGTCGCGATGGAGATGACTGAATATCAGACGCCAGAAGATCGTGTTTATGGCCGACCGCGTTTCGGCTGATCTGGTCTCCCTCCGCCTGGACTGCCACGCGGGCGTTCCGCCTGGGGGTCGTAATGGGGATTGGGACCTGGTGGCATGGATGCGTTAGTTTTCTCTTGCCAGGCCCGTAGTGTTTTCGCGAGTGCAGCGGCCTTGTTTGGCATCACCATAGCCAGGTTCTTTTCTTCATTCGGATCGTTTTTCAGATTGAACAGTTCGACTCGCCCTCCATCTTCAAAGAACTCAATCAGCTTGAAGTTTCCTTCTCGCATGGCACTTGAAGGAGTCGCTTTACCGACATAGCACGGGAAGTGCCAGAAGAGTTGATCGCGGCCGAGCGTTACATCGCCTTGCAGGAGTGGGACGAGACTGACCCCGTCGATCAATTGTCCTTCAGGCGGGTTGATACCTGCCAGTTCGTGCAGCGTCGGATAAAAGTCAACGCTCGACACCGGCACATCGCATCTGCTGCCTGGATTCTTGACTCCTGGTCCTGTGACAACCAGCGGGACACGAAGACCACCTTCATAGAGTTCGCCTTTGCCGCCTCTTAACGGCGGAGTGTATTGCTGGGTGCCGCCATTATCTGAAGTAAAGATTACGAACGTGTTGTCAGAGAGACCTAACTTCGAAAGGTGATCCATGATTCGCCCCACGTTCTGATCGACGGCCTCGATCGTCGCTGCACATGCAGGGTCGTCGCGGCGATCGTTACTCGCTGCCGCCTTTCGCTTGTATTTCGCCAACAGATCCGGCTTGGGATTGAATGGTGCATGGATGGCATGATCGGGAAGATAAACGAAGAATGGCTGCTCGCGATGCTCGTCCACAAACTTGAGAACTTCATCAGTCAATCGATCACTCAGGTAGTTCTTGTCATCATCGAAATACTCGTCTTTGCCGAAGCCAAGGTTTTCTGGAAAGACGACTTTCTGGAAACCCTGACCGCCTGGTGTCACTGGCCCGGTGCGACCGCGTCCCAGATTCCACATGCCGAAGAATGCGGTCGCATAGCCCCCATCGCGTAGTGCTTCGGCAATGGTGACAACGTGCGTATCGAGCTCTGATTTGCTTTCCGCTGCCTGCCACTTGTGCCAGGGCGCACCAGGTGGCTGTCTGGGATCGACGACGGTATAGATGCCGTGTCTGGGCGTGTACTGGCCCGACATCAGACATGCACGCGTCGGGGCACAGTTGGGAGCGCTTGCATAGGCCTGAGTAAACATCAGGCCGGTCTTGGCCAAACGATCGATGTGGGGAGTCTCGACGAACTTGTTCCCCATGAAGCCCACGTCTCGCCAGCCCATGTCATCCATTAGAATGAGGATCATGTTTGGTGGCCGGCGGCTTTCAGCTGCTAACGAATCGGCATGAATCGGCAGCCAGGGCGTCAGGCAGAGGATTGCCGCCCACATGGTGAATTGTCTGAAGGATGTGGTCAGGAATGGCGCCATGATCGTCACCGAGCATCCTTCCGTTCATATTTGAAGTCGAGCGTTCCGGCGGCCAGCGTGATGTCCTTGACTGCCGCGAGCAGGTCGGCTCGTGACGCTTTTTCCGGAGCCAGGTCCAACCTGGATGACAGTGCATAGACTGTGATGTGGTACGTCTTGATGCCGGGGCCTTTCGAGCACATGGGGTCGTATTCTGCACGACGGCGATCGTTAATGCCCAGCATTCCTGCTGCTGGTGACCTCTGAGCGAGGCTCTGTGTTGTCGCGGGGATGTTATAGACGACCCAGTACGACTTCTCTTGATCCGGAGCTGTATGCCAGAGACTGACGGCAAACGACTTGGTTCCCTCGGGCGCGTCTTTCCAGGCAACAGCAGGTGTTTCGCGTTTCCCGTCACAGGTGCACTCGACCGATATGAAACCTTTTGCATCAACGGAGGAACTGGTCACCTTTAACTGGGGAAGTTTGGTGTTGGTTCGACTTGTGGCCTGGTTTGCTGGAGAGGCTTCGTCTTTAGGAGGAGGCGGAGGTCCTTCGTCACGAGGTGGACGCTGTCCATCACTGCGGGGCGGATTATCACGAGGCTGAGGCGGTGGTCGTCGCTCTCCGCTGACTGGGCCGCGCTGCCTTGGCGAGTAAGTTTCCTGAGTCGTCTTGCCATTCGTATCGACAAACACGAACTTCGCTGACCCATCATTTGAGAGGGTGTAACTGATGGTTCCCTTCGCCCCGCGCACATCATAGGTCAAGGTGTAATTGCCAGCCCTGGTTTCCTGGAATCCGGTGATCCTCGCATCTCGCAACGGGGGCAATGCCGGACGGAGTGGTTCCGCCCGCGGTTGCGGATCGACCTGACCATCACGTTCGGTCACAACCCCATAGAATCCACCATTGAGGTAAGGGTACTTCTTCGTCGCGTGATAGTGATAGTTTCCGCTGGCGTCTTTGTGGCCGTTGAGAGCATCGAGATTTTTGACGGGCGATCCATCCGGCTCTTCGTAGCCATAGATCGGGTAGCCGTCCAGCGCATAGGCGATGGGCTTCCCCTTGCCATTGGTCTTTTCCAGATGGACCGGTGCAATGTGATAGTGGTAATCGTCAGCCCGCCCACAGTGACCACCGAATTCATCCAACTCTCCGAACAGGTAGGCATCATCGCCCCGATTATTGAGCGGGTTGAAGATTGGAATGCCATTGACAGCGACGGCAATCGCTCCTCTCAGAAAGCGATTTTTAGCGATGGCAGGAGTCACAGCGGGGACGGGATGCAACGGAATCTGCCACGCGTTGTCGCCGACGTATTTCTGCGGCAACGGTACCTGCTGCTGCCAGGCTGTGATACCGACCATCATCTGATGATCCGGCATTCCATTCGATTCGACATAGAAGAAACGGTCGTCCCAGCGGGTCTGAATCGCCTTGAGGCCCACGAACGTCTCAAAGGCGTTAGCAATTTCAGGAACTTGCACACGCGCCACAATTTTCTCCTGCTTTCGATTTCCTGATTGTGCGAGGAGCACCTCCACCGGGAGATTTTCATTTCGGCGGCCAACCTGTTGAAGCGGGAACTCGTTGACAACGAATGGAAGGAATTCAACCACTTCATTGGGCTGTGAATTAAGCCAGGGTAAGTCGAGTCTTCGATGGATTACTGATTTCCCTTGAACAAGCCCATTCATCTCGGCAAGACGCCGGATTTCAGACATGCGCTGATCAATCCAGCTTTGATCATCGCTCCGCAGCAGCACGATGGGGATTGAAACCAATGAGTCGTCGTCTCGGCGGATCTGGACCAGGCCATCCCGCGCCATGACGAACGCCCCCTGTTCACGAAACGAGCCGGTCGAGGACGTCCAGGTGCGTTCTGAGGTGGCTGACTCTTGATTGGCAGCCGGCGATGACGTTTTGCGATGCGAATGGCCAGGATGAGCTAACACGATGGATCCCATGAATCCAACGGCAAACATCATGAACCCGACTTTGAGAAGAACATGCATATCAGCCTCCTGGAACATTTCTCGGAATCACCTGAAAGCGGGCTTATCAATTCGTGGTCGACTTGCCTGGCTTGTTCTTCCCACCACGTTCTTTCGGTTCAACAGGCTGATGGGGATCGAAGTTCGGGTTCGGCGACGGAAACTGCGCATCGACTTCGGCAAGGTATTTGTCGAGACGCTCACGGAGCTTTTTCGTCTCAGCGGGTCGTTGCGCCGCGAGGTCGTCGCGTTCGCCAATATCTTTTGAGAGATCGTACAACTCGTCGCGGTTGTCTTCGTAGAAATGCAACAGCTTCAGATCTCCAACGAAGATGGCTGAGTGCGGTGCATCCCCCTGATAATGCGGAAAGTGAAAGACGAGTTCCTCTCGCGGACGCTTCACTTCTCCCAGTCCAGCGGTCTTGAGAAGTGAAGCAATACTGCCTCCTTCAATTCCTTTCGGCATCTTGCCGGGAGCGATCCCCGCGAATTCGCAGAACGTGGGAAAGAGGTCGTAACCGACGACGCGCGTGTGACACCACGAATTCGGTTTCACACCCGGGCCACGCACGATGAAAGGAACACGAATTCCTCCTTCCCAGACGCCCCCTTTACCGCCGGCCAGGACTTTTTTGCCACCGCCAGCACCGTTGTCGGCCATGTAGATCACGTAGGTGGTTTCGAACAGGCCGAGTTGGTCAATAGCCTCCATGATGCGGCCCACCCCGGTATCGAGGTCTTCTGTGATGGCCGCTGTCGTGATCCGTTTTCGGTTCTCGCCTTTGAGTTGCCGTTCGTATTTGGTGAGCGTGGCCTGATTCGCATTCTCCGAGGCGTGAAGTGCGTTCCATGAGAGTTGAATAAAGAAAGGCTTTTTGACCTTGGCGTTCTTCTCCATGAATGCAGCCGCGCGATCGGCCATGCCAAAGATATCGACGGGGTTGGGGTCTTTGAACTGATAGGCGTTCTCGTTGCCAGTGTCACCGTCCGATTCGTCGAAACCGTGCTGTTCCGGACCCCCGCCGCCAATATGCCATTTGCCGTAGTGAGCGGTTGCATAACCGGCTTTGCGCAAGAGTTCACCAATTGTGGTTTCGTTCGCTGGGATGCTGCGGATGTTTCGTGGCTCCATCAATTTGTGCCCGGTCTCGGGTGGAGCGGCCTTCGTCCAGTGCAACGCAGCTGGACTTTTCCCAGTCATCAAACTGATACGCGTTGGAGAGCAGACCGAAGCGGGCGCATAACCGGCCGAGAATCTCATTCCTTGAGACGCGAGTTTCTCCAGATTCGGGGTGTGAAAGTCTGCTTCCTTCGAGCCTGATACATTAGGGTGCATCGCCACCGACAGGCCGTTCCACGCTTGATCATCCGAAAGCATGAAGACGATGTTGGGGCGATCGGATGCAACTCCCATTGTCTGCAGAAGTAGTAGAAGGATCGCAATCAGAACTCTCATCATCAGCAATCTCCTGGTGTGTACCATCAGCCGATGGGACGAACTCACCGTTTCGGTCTTTTGGGTGGCGAGTCCGGTACGACATTATTCAGATTCGAAAAGTCCGTCCGCGTCTTGCCATCTGGCGGCGACGTCACGACGTGGCGGAAAATGACTGTATTGTCGAGAGCAATATCCTGGGTCCAGATGAACTTCGCTCCCTTAAAATCATGCTCAAAATAGGACTGTTTCGGATCCACGACATCTTCCGGGTACTCTTTTGCCAGATCCCAGTTGCTGTCATCAAAATTGATGGCGTACCAGTCTTCTGGAATCGGAAGATTCTCGACGCGCGGGTTCCTTGTATCCCGGTTAATGGGCCCCCAGGAGTACCTCTTCGCCTTCCACTTCCCATTCGTGACTGTGCCATCACCGAATTTCAACACGAAGCCCGCGTCACCAATATTCGTATTGGCATATTCCATCCCGGTCTTCGGATCGGCATTGTCCCTGGCCATGACTGCGATCGTCATCGGGTAGCTGGGCAGAATATCGACCGAGACCACGTTGTGCGGAATGAACTTGATCGAATCAACGGCAACAAGTTCGCCGTTGATGTAGAGCATGAACCAGTTGTCGGCGTAAACACTTGCTTTGATCGTGTCGCTGATCTGTGGCTTTCGAGGTTTACCGGCAGAAGGGTAGTTTCGATCCTGCCCAAAACTCCAGGCGGCGAACAAAGTCAGCGGTAGTAACAACCAGATCATTTTCTTCATGGAATTACTCCACCTCCACAACGCGATCTGACGCATGGTGTGATTGGTGATCAAAGAAAGTGGGTCCCAGAGGGCGTTCTTCTTCTTGAGTAAGCCGCACTGTGAGATGCTCAGGACCGTAAGGCATTTCAATAAAACGAAGTTGGTGAATCTGCCCAGTAGGAACAGAGTAAGTAATCTCAACCCGCTGCGGCCCACGGTGGCCACGCTTCTTCACTGCGACAAGTAGCCGGGTCGGCAGGTCTTTTCCCGCCGAATCGTCGTCATTCTCAATTGGCAACAGTTGGATATCGTAGGCGTTCTGTAACTGGGCCAATCCCCGTTCGATCTGAATCAGCGGAAAATCATGTTCATGGCCCGGCAGATCCCGGTTGAATCGAGTCAGGTCATTACTGATCCGAACGGGGCCATCTGGCCGCACCGCCCAACTCGTCTGACCATTGCTCCCGGTTACAAACTGCTGTCCGCCTGCCATTTGACGAATCAGCACGAACTGGTTGCCCTTTCTGACGTGCAGAACGGCACCATCCAGGGGAGGCTTCGGAGGGCGATTGCCGTCGATCACGGGTTGCCGTTTTCGACGTGGAGTGGGTGCTTCTTCGACCGAGATGCGATACGTCCTGTCGTGTTCGGTCTCTTGAGCCGAGATCAACCGTTTGAGTTCTGTAGACGCCACTGCCGAAGTCTTACCGACTTCCAATGACATGAGAAACAACGCGACGAATGCTGCCATGACGCCACAGGCGATAATCAAGGATCGCCGGATCCACCGAGTTTCTGGGGGAACCGGGCAGGATTGAGGTCGCGGTAAGGGTCGTGTGATCGAGATCGCCATCTGCTCACCGCGCAGGCGGTCGTGGAGCAACACGATTCGAGCGAATTCCCTGGCATGATCTGGCGATGAGCGTAACCAGTCCTGTAAATCGCGATGTTCGTTCTCGGTCAGCAGATCATCGAGGTATCGAGAGATAAGTTCATCGGGATCGCACGTCATGGCATTCCCTTTTCGAAGGTGACTTTACGCTCAATACATGCTCTTAGTTGATCACGTATTCGCTGAAGTGCCTTGGCGACTGAATTGCCGGACATACCCAGTGATTCGGCAATCGCCGCTGGCTTCAGATCGCGACCATACCGAAGTTCGCAGAGTTCGCGGGCTCGACCCTCGAGTTGATCGAGACAGCCCCGCAGAAATCCGAGGGATGGCGACTGTTCCGGAAACGTCTCCTCAAAAGCCGCCGCTAACTGAACCAGTACATCTTCGTCAAACACCAGTCGATCGCGTTGAACACGTCTGAAGTACAAGCGGACTTGATTCTGGGCGATCCCCATCGCCCAGGCGACGAATGGCCGCTGAGGATCATAGCGATCAAAAGATTCCATTACCGCGACGGCTGTTTCCTGCAGAACGTCGTCCCGCGCTGTAAAGTCTCGCACTGCCGAAACGACAAACGCCGACACGACCGGTTGTGCCAGAGTCCAAAGTCGCGTGGCTTGTCGTGTGCGATCGTCCAAGTGGCCTCCAATTCTCTCACTATGGTTTCTTAACCGAACAGGAGAAATCGTGACCAGAATTCGTAAAGTTCTGCAAAAATAAAATTGCTTGCAAATGATTTGCAGCAAATCCAGTCGCCATGTTCCGTGAGAACAGCATGGATGAACGATCGGGCCACATGACAGTTGGTGCAATCGCTGCCGGGTGGGACGGGTCAACTGTAGTCGCAATCGACGACTTTCACCTTGATCCGGAATGAACAGGCGAGCTTGTCTGGCCGAATCATTCCACAGCGAGTCGGTAACCAACTCCTTGTTCTGTCAGGATGTATCGGGGTCGGGCCGGATCGTCTTCGAGCTTCCGTCGCATGCTGGCGATGAAGACCCGCAGGTAATGGTTCTCCTGCGAGTCCTGCGGTCCCCACACTTCACGCAGCAGAAACCGATGCGTCAGCACTTTCCCGGCGTGCTTGATCATCGTCACCAGAAGCTTGTATTCGAGCGGCGTCAGATGAACCTCTTTGTCGCTGCGGTAAACGAGCCGGGCTGCCAGATCGACACGAAGAGCACCAATTGTGGCAGTCGTTGCCTCAGGCCCGACTCGGTGAGCATGACGCATCGCCGTTCGCATGCGGGCGAGAAGCTCTCCGATGCCAAACGGCTTGGTCACGTAGTCATCGGCACCGCTGTCGAGTGCCTTGATCTTCTGTGTTTCCTGGTCCCGTGCGGAGAGGATGATCACAGGTGGCGTGTACCATTCCCGAAGCCGCTTGAGCACGTCTTGTCCATCGAGGTCGGGAAGACCCAGATCAAGAATCACCAGATCGGGCGGTTGGGTCGACGCCATCCGCAAACCTTCTTCACCGGTCACCGCTTCACTGACCCGATAGCCCTCGTTTGATAACGATGCTTTGAGGAACCGGCGAATCGGTTGCTCATCTTCGATGATCAGTATGTGATGGCCGTTGGCTTGCATTGCTCTATTCTACCACGACTTGCGGTGCATCTTTCGAAACCGGTAAACGGATCACGAATTCGGCACCGCCACCGGGTCGGTTGGCGGCGACGAGAGTGCCGCCGTGGGCCTTGATGATCGCCCGGCAGATGGCGAGTCCAAGACCGCTGCCCCGACCTCCATCTGCTGTTGGTGACGCTCGATAGAACTTGTCGAAGATTCGCTCCTCGGCACCGGCGGGCAGTCCCGGCCCAAGATCCGAAATGGCGATCCGCATGTGCTCACCATCGAGTGCCGCCCGGATTGTCACTTTCGTTCCTTCCGGTGTATAACGCGCCGCATTCTCGAAAAGATTGACAAACACCTGTTCCATCAGCAATCCATCGACGTACAGGAGCGGCAATTCGCTTGAGAGTTGGACAGCAACTTCATGCTGGGCCAGTTCTCGACGAGTGCGATGAAGTGCCGAGCCAACCAGTTCTTCCAAGACGTGCCATTGGCAAAGAGGAGTTGCTGCCCCTGCATCCAGCTTCGACATCTGAAGGATGTTTTCGAGCAAACGATTAAGACGGGCCGCTTCATCCGCCACAGTTTCAAGCAACTGACGGCGTGTCTCTTCGTCCAGCGATGTGGCTTCCAACAAGCTGCTGCTGGCCCCGGCAATGGCTGCCAGGGGAGTTTTGAGGTCGTGAGACACGCTACTGAGCAGGCTGCTCCGGACTTGTTCGGCTTCCGCCTGAATGCGAGCGTTTGCGGCCTCGATCGCGAGTTGGTCTCGTTCCAGTGCCAATGCCAATTGATTCGCACACGCATCCAGAAGACGTCGGAATTCGGGGTCGAGCAATCGCTCGGTGTCTGGCACTCGAATGGCAATCGCACCGTGGGTGCCTTGTGAGCCGGTCAATGGGAAGAACAGAGCCGCGGCATTGGGAAGTGTGTTCGTACCTGCCCCTGCCAACTGATCATGTTCAATGACCCACTGTGCCACCGGCAGGCTCACGACGTGTCTGGCGATTATGGTGTCATTCCCGAAAGCAAGTTCCGGCGGGCCGGATGGCTGACGCAAGTAGATCGCCACTTCACCGCCCAGCATCTCGGCCACTTTGCCACCCGCCGCTCCGACGAGAAACACTTTCCCGTACAAAGAACTCAGTTGCTTACCCAGTTCGTAGAGCGAGGAAGTCCGTCGTTCTCGCAGGCGGGTGTTCTCGATCTGTGACCGTAGTCGAGATGTCAGCGTGCTGATCACGAGTCCGATCACCAGCATGACCACAAACGTAACAACATACTGCGTATCGGCAACGGCAAACGTGTGGAACGGTGGGACGAAGAAGAAATCGAAAACCAGCACGGCCAGCACACTCGCAAACACGGCCGGCCCCCGGCCATAACGGAAGGCAGTCCAGGCGACTGCCGCCAGGAATAACATCACTGTGTTCGCCTCGGCGTCGGCGAGATGCAGAAAACGAAGTCCGTAGGCGAGTAACCCGGTCAGACTGACGAGTCCAATCGCACAGAAGTAGGGGAGCTTTTTGATAGTCGCAGTTGTTCGTGTGGGAACGTGTGCGGTTTTCTCTTCCACGCCGCGAATGACATACACGTCGATGTCGCCGCTCTTCTCAAGGACATCATCCACGACGGTGCCAATGAGCAGTCGCCGCCAGCGAGGCTGATTCGTCTTGCCAATTAGAATTTTGGTGACGTTGCGGGAACGGGCATAGTCGAGAATCGTTTCTGTGAAGTCTTGCCCGGCCAGTGTGACCGTTTCCGCGCCCAGCCGTTCGGCGAGGCGGAAATGCTGGCTGACCTGCTGCTTTCGAGGGCTGCTGGCTGGTTCGCCGGTGAGATCAACAGAGACCGCCAGCCAAGGTGCATCAAGAGCCGCCGCCATCCTCCTGGCAGTGCGAATGACACGGGCGGTCGTGGGACTGGGCCCCACGCAGACCAGCAGTCGCTCGGCAGTGGCCCACGGCTGGATTGCTGCTTTCTCCCGCCGAGCCGACTCAACATCAGTGTGAACGCGTCGAGCCGCCTGTCGCAGCGAAAGTTCCCTAAGTGCGGTGAGGTTCGACTTCTGGAAGAAGCTTTGAATTGCTCGTTGAGCCTGTTCGGAGACGTAGACCTTGCCTCCCTTGAGTCGGATTAGTAATTCTTCCGGTGTGATATCGACAAGTTCCAGATCGTCCGCCAGGTCGAAGACCCGGTCGGGAACAGTCTCTCGCACGGTGACGCCAGTGATCTGCCCGATCACGTCATTCAGGCTCTCAATGTGCTGAACATTCAGCGTTGTCCAGACATTGATCCCGGCATCGAGAAGCTCTTCGACATCTTGCCAGCGTTTCTCATGGCGACAGCCGACCGCGTTCGTATGGGCAAGTTCGTCGACCAGCAGCAGGTTGGGATTTCGAGCCAGAGCGGCATCGACATCGAAGTCGCGCAGCTTCACGCCTCGATATTCATGCTCCCGCAGCGGAAGAACTTCAAGACCAGCGAGCAATGCCTCCGTTTCCGGGCGACCGTGCGGTTCGACATAACCGACGACGACCTCACGCCCAGCCGTTTTCGCTCGCTGAGCATTTTCCAGCATCGTATAGGTTTTCCCGACACCGGCAGCGTAGCCGAAGAATACTTTGAGCGAGCCTCGTGTGGACTCGGTATCTTCGGCCTGTACCCTGGCCAGGAGATCATCAGGATTAGGACGAGCATCAGGCATGGACGGTCTCAATTTCCCTGAGGTTGATCCAAAGCAAGATTCAGTCGCAGTACATTCACACGAGGCTCCCCAAGGATTCCCAGTTGTCGGCCTTCCGTATGTTGTGAGACGAGCTCACGCACGGCTCCTTCCGACATTTTCCTCGCCACGGCAATTCTTGGCACCTGAAACTCGGCTGCCGCCGGAGAGATGTGAGGATCGAGTCCACTCCCGGAGGCGGTCACGAGATCGACGGGCACCACTTTGCCCGAAGAACCCGCACTATGCAGTGCCAGAATGCGAGCTTCGGCAGCTTCTTTGAAACCAGGATGTAACGGGCCAAAATTGGAACCGCTGGATGCCGCAGCGTTGTAAGGGTGAGGACCAGTCGCCGAGAGCCTTCCCCAAAAATACTCGGGGCGAGAAAACGGCTGCCCGATCAGTTCCGAACCAGTGATCTGATCTCCTTGTTGAATGAGGCTGCCGTTGGCCTGCCTCGGAAACGCTAACTGAGCGATGGCCGTCACCACCAGTGGATAGACGCCTCCCGTGAGAACGGTCAAAGCCATCAATACGAGTGCCGCTGTGCGAAGTTGCGTGAACATGTTGACTCCGGCGAGCAACGGGCATCAGCCCGGTGTTTCTGGTTTTGTTTCTGAGTTTGAATTCACGACATCACAAAGTATTACCGATTCGTAATCGGAAATAGCGGGCTGACGCCCACTGCTCGCCTGGTGGCGTTATGCAATCCGCATCAATGTCAACATGACATCGATCGCCTTGATGCCCATGAACGGCACAATCAGTCCACCGACGCCGTAAATGAGCAGATTATTGCGAAGCAGTTGAGCCGCTCCCACCGGTCGGTAGGCCACACCCTTTAACGCTAACGGCACCAGGGCGATGATGATCAAAGCGTTGAAAATGACCGCCGAAAGGATGGCGCTGGAAGGGGACGACAGTCGCATCAGGTCCAACGCCTTGAGGGCCGGATAAGTCGCTGCGAATGCCGCCGGAAGGATGGCAAAATACTTGGCAACATCGTTAGCGATGCTGAAGGTCGTCAGCGAGCCACGGGTCATCAGTAACTGCTTGCCGATATTCACGATCTCGATCAGTTTTGTGGGATTCGAGTCAAGATCGACCATGTTACCGGCTTCCTTGGCAGCCTGCGTGCCACTGTTCATGGCGACGGCCACGTCAGCCTGAGCCAGAGCCGGTGCGTCGTTCGTGCCGTCGCCTGTCATCGCCACAAGGCGTCCGCCCTTCTGGTAATCCCGGATGAGTGACAGCTTCGCTTCGGGAGTTGCCTCGGCCAGGAAGTCATCGACACCCGCCTCGGCGGCAATGGCGGCGGCAGTCAAGGGATTGTCGCCCGTGATCATCACAGTTTTAATCCCCATCTGCCGCAGTTCTGCGAACCGCTCCTTGATGCCCCCTTTCACAATATCCTTAAGTTCGATCACACCGAGCACTTTGTCGTCCCGGCTGACGACCAGCGGCGTCCCGCCAGACTTGGCAATCTCCTGAACGGCAACCCGGACATCCTCCGGAAGGAATCCGCCAAGGCTTCGCACGTGCGTCTCTACTGCTTCAGCGGCCCCTTTACGAATCGAATGGCCATCCAGCGTCACGCCGCTCATCCGAGTCCGAGCGGAGAACGGAACGAAATGCGGCTGGATATGTTCCAACTCCCGGCCTCGCAGACCGAACTGCTTCTTGGCCAGAACAGCGATGCTGCGTCCTTCGGCAGTTTCGTCCGCCAACGATGCCAAATGAGCTGCTTCCGCAAGCTCCTTCTCGGTAGTTCCCGAGGCCGGAATAAAGCGAGTCGCCTGTCGATTTCCGAGCGTGATCGTGCCTGTCTTGTCGAGCAGCAGCACATCCACATCACCCGCGGCTTCGACAGCCCTGCCGGACATGGCAATCACGTTTGCCTGACTGAGTCGATTCATTCCTGCAATGCCAATAGCGGACAGCAACGCTCCGATGGTCGTCGGTGCGAGACAGACGAAGAGTGCCACCAGCACCGTGAGACTGATTGCCCTTCCCTGGCCGGAAACTTCAACACTGAAGATCGAAAAGGGGAGCAGTGTGGCTACCACGAGCAGGAAGATCAGCGTCAGGGCGGCCAACAAGATCGCCAGGGCGATCTCGTTGGGAGTTTTCTGCCGCTTGGCACCCTCGACCATCGCAATCATGCGGTCGAGAAAACTTTGGCCGGGGAGCGTCCTCACCTGAATGATCAACCAGTCAGAAATCACTCGCGTCCCTCCGGTCACCGAACTGCGGTCGCCGCCGCTCTCTCGCACGACTGGAGCACTTTCGCCAGTGATGGCACTCTCATCGACCGAGGCGACTCCCTCAATGACTTCGCCATCCGCCGGAATCGTTTCGCCCGCTTTGACAATAACAATGTCACCGATTTTGAGGTCGGTTGCGGAAACTTCTTCAGTGATCCGATCAGCCTTATTAGCGATTTTACGGGCAATGACCGTTGTGCGACTCTTCTTGAGAGAAGCCGCCTGAGCCTTGCCATGGCCTTCAGCAATGGCCTCAGCGAAGTTGGCGAACAGCACTGTGAACCACAGCCACATGGCCACGCCCAGCACGAAGGTTGATGATTCCCCGGTCGATCCACTCAGCGAGTTCAGCCACAGGATCGTTGTCAGGATGCTGCCCAGGTAGACGGCGAACATCACCGGATTGCGAAGCTGCACTCGAGGATCGAGCTTCCAGAACGACGCCCTGATGGCATCACCGAGAATTTTGCGATCAAACAGTCTTGTTGATGTTTTAGTCATGATGATTACTCCTGGTTCGCCAGTAGCAGGTGCTCGACAATTGGCCCGAGGGCCAGGGCCGGGAAGAAGCTCAAGGCTCCTACCACGATCACCACGGCTACCAACAGGACAACAAACAGGGGCGTGTGTGTTGGTAAAGTTCCCGGCCCAGCAGGCACGGTCTTCTTCGCCGCCAACGAACCGGCAATTGCCAGAACCGGAAGCATCACCCAGAACCGCCCGACGAGCATCGCCAGGCCCAGAAGGCCGTTGTAGAACGGCGTGTTTGCTCCCAGTCCCGCAAAGGCACTGCCGTTGTTGTTCCCTGCTGACGAGAAGGCGTACAGCACCTCGCTGAAACCATGGGGACCTGGGTTGAAAATCGTCGCTCGACCAGACGCCGAAACAACGGCCACTGCCGTTCCCACAAGCACCATCGCACAGGGAAACAGGATTGCCAGAGCAGCCATTTTCATTTCGAAGGCACCAATCTTCTTGCCGAGATATTCCGGCGTGCGTCCGACCATCAGGCCGGAGAGGAAAACAGCGACGATGGCGAACATTAACAAGCCGTAAAGGCCAGAGCCGACGCCACCGAAGATGACTTCGCCCAACTGCATCAGCCACATTGGCACGAGTCCGCTCAAGGGTGTGAAGGAGTCGTGCATCGAGTTCACTGAACCATTCGAAGCAGCCGTCGTAGCCACCGCCCACAGCGAAGAGTTCACAATTCCAAAGCGGGATTCTTTTCCTTCCATGTTTCCGCCCGGCTGTGAATCGGAAGCCGATTGGTCGACCCCGAGGCGAGTGAGAATCGGGTTTCCCGACTGTTCAGTGATCGTCGTAGCTACCAGCAGCGGAACGAAGATCACCAGCATCGCTGCCAAAACTGCCCAACCCTGGCGGCGGTCGCTGACCATCTCGCCGAACGTGTAGCACAAAGCAGCAGGAATCAGCAGAATCGCTAACAATTGAAGGAAGTTTGAGAGCGGCGTAGGGTTCTCCAAGGGGTGAGCCGAATTCACGTTGAAGAACCCGCCGCCATTGGTACCAAGCTGTTTGATCGCAATTTGCGAAGCTGCTGGACCGACAGCGATGCTCTGCCTGGTAACAGCCTGACCTTCGGCATCAACGGTTGGTTCAAGAAACGCGACTTCGTGATACGAGTTGAAGGTCTGTACGACTCCCTGCGAAACGAGTGCGACAGCAAACAACAGGGATATCGGTAGCAGGATGTAGAGTGTTCCTCGCACGAGATCGACCCAGAAGTTGCCGATGGTCTCGGTCGAATGCCGGGTAAAGCCTCGAATCAGAGTAACCAGCACGGCCATGCCCGCTGCCGCCGAAACGAAGTTCTGCACAGTGAGGGCCAGCATCTGCGTGAGGTAGCTCATCGTGGTCTCGCCGCCGTAACCCTGCCAGTTGGTGTTCGTCGTAAAACTCACCGCCGTGTTGAACGATGAATCAGGCGAGACGGCAGGCAGCGATTCAGGGTTGAGCGGCAGCCAGACTTGTGTCCGCTGCAATACGTAGACAGCCAGGAAGCTCAAGAGGCTGAAGGTCAATATGGCGACTGAGTATTGCCGCCATGTCATCTCGGCGGATTTTTCGATTCCGCAGAGTCGATACAGCAGTCGTTCCAGTGGTCCGATGAAGCGGTCAAGAAACGTTCCCGATCCGGAATAGACCCTGGCCATGTAAAAGCCCAGGGGCTTCACGCAGGCCAGAAGAACTCCGAGATAGACCGCCAGTTGCACAAATCCGTTGGATGTCATGAGAACTTCTCCGGTGCGAGCAGAGCCGCCGAGAGGTAAATCACCAGCACGACCGCCACGACAAAAGCGAGAATTGTTGTCCAGTCCACAGCTAGTCCTCCGCCTTTAGGCTGCCGAAGAAATGCACAAGGCCGCACGAGCCGATGAAGAAGGCGACTCCGGCCCAAAGCCATACGATGTCCATGTCTGATTCCTCCTCGATGGGTTTCATCGAATGAATTGAATCAGATGTCACGTCAAATAGGGGTCAAGAGAAGACCGGGAGTTATCAAATTTGTGTCAAGATTGTCTCAGACACATCTAGTCTCGTACGCAACTCAGATTCAGGCATCTGAACCGTGTCTGTCCGGTTCCTCGGATATCAGGTGGAGCAACATTGATGGGCTTGTGATCACAGATCACGCCCAACCTTATTCCCCCTGATCCGAAGGACGTCCGTGATGAAACGGCGAAGTGCGTGGCTGCTGATGGTTTCACAGATCAGTTACGACATCAGGAAGCGTAGTCCCGGGCGACCCCGACTGCTTCGCCTGTCAGGAGACAGAGAAACTTCCGTGATGCAGAAGAGCAATTCCGAGGAAAACATCCCGCTGCTGCCCTGGTTTGAGACGGTCCTGCTGGAAACACCCTCTGAGTCGCGACGCGGCTAGGTGTTCCAGCCCCAATCACTCCAGTCGAAAATTGGTCGCAAAATCCGGCATCAACGTCCGGATGCGGAGTGGGTCGGGAAGGTGATTGGAAGAATTGGGAAGGACGGCGGAATCATCGTCGAGACTGCTGATGAACGAACCGGACGACCCATCAAGTACGCCACCGCCCACGATCTCAGGCGATCCTGCGGCGAACGGCTTCGAGAAGCTGGCGTGCCGCCTCTGGTCATCTGCCGAGTGATGCGACACTCATCTTGGGAAACTACCCGGAAGCATTACGCACCGGGGGATATCCAGAAGGATGCGGAAGTTCTGCGGGCGATGCTCGCTGCCAAGCCATAAAAAGGATGAAACGAAAATGCTCTCACGAGTGTACCCACTTTTTCATGGGTACACTTTTGAGAGCATTCGTCGTAAGCCATTGCACCCCGGTGGGTTCGAACCACCAACCTTCGGTTCCGTAGACCGATGCTCTATCCAGTTGAGCTAGGGGTGCATGATGGAAGAAATCTCTGCCACCAACAGGACTTTAATCTTGCCTGATCGAAGGGTCAACCGTTCCGGCTGGTTTACCATAGATCCTTTCGGCACTTGGTTCTTCGAAATCACGACGGTGAGTTAAATCTTTGGAAAGCATGATCGTCAGGCGATTCGTCCAATGTCCATTGTCATCCTGTTGCCAGTCATCGCTTTCTGTGCACCGAGAACGAACAATCGGCCAGTTTTGACCTGGATGCCAGGCAATCTCCAAACACCTGCTCAAAACAGAAAACGGATCCAGCGCAGTTCTCTGCGTGAATCCGTTTCCGCAAACTGAATTTTCCCAAACAATCAGCCGCTAACTCTCCAGCAACATCGGCTTAGAACACATCCAGCACAAAGTGGTGACCCATGTGGTAAGGACGTGGTGATGGATAAAAGTTGTGCCAATCCTTCCGGTAAACGGGAATCTGCCGTTCCTGTGGGTACCGGTAATACATGTGATTGTATTCCACCGGTGCCTGGAAGTTATGGGGATAGTACACGTACGGGTAATAGTAGAAACGGTTCCAGTCGGTGGGTTGACCTTCCCCAGCGGCCTTGGCTTCGGTTGTCAGGCATGCGGCGAGGCATGCAACAAACAAGCCGGACATCATCCACGAACGCAGCATGATCGTACTCCAGGTTGGCTGCCGAAACGAAGCATCTCGTTGCTGTCGCAACCTCGTCGGCCGTATCCATCGAAATGTGAAATAATCTGGTTCGAGAGTCTGATGATCGAATTCAGCGCAATCGGCGGCATGTCCCCACAGCCTTCGATAGCCCACCTGTCCCCTCAACATGGTTGGTTTCTGAATTCCAGCTCGAAACTTTCTGTTCACAGACCACGTCGTTAGACATTCCGGCAGTGAACAGCCAACGAACCGTTAGCACACGAGATATCGGCGGGCCATCAGTCGCTACAACAGGAAACTTCGTAACAGCTGTTATCTTTGGAGCCGAGGTTCTGTCGATCTGGCCGCAGTTCTTGCGGGTTTCTCCACTTCGTAGCCCGTCAGTTGCAATTCCTGCTGCTCACGCCGTCTTGTTGCCAGTTCCTGATGCCCTCGGGCCCAGACTTCGCACACAAGTTTGTCCAGAACCTCGTCATACCCGCAGGCATGAGTGATCTTCCGCTGATTGCACAAGACATCCAGACGAGCGGGGCCCTGATTTTCAGCATTCCTGCGGAAATGTCCCTGTTTTTCCAGATGAATCAGGATTTGTTCAATCTCGCTTCGAGGAAGGTCGAGCGTGGCCACTGCATTGGGCGGAAGTTCCACACCTTGTGGTTTCGCCCGCCATAACCAACGATTCACCCACATCGAGTATCTGGATTGCCGCTCACTTTGCCGATCGCTTCGAACTTCTGAAAGTGATTTTGAATCGCAGCGTTCTCCGCACGAAAGAGGCTTGAGCTCAACCGTCGCCCTGCCAACATCTGTCCGCCCATCCGGATGTGGCAAGTCAATCCGAAGTTCCGCCATGGCCCATTGCTGACCGACAAGATCTGCCGTGTTTTCGTCGTTGCCGCCCGCCTGTTGAATGGCAGAATTACTGATAAAGACGCCCCCTTCGGGCATGTGGGCCACATAAGTCAGTGCCACTCTCTTCGAAGACGAGAACGCCGAGGACTTGGTGGTTTTGTCGTCTGACTCAAGTTTCAAAGTCGATTGTGTGACTGAACTGTCTTCCGACGCTGTCGTACGAGTGACCTTTTCTTGTGGCACAGGTGACGATGATCGAAGCACCGCGCAGCCACAGAGATTGCTCGACCAGGCCATCATCAGACCGGCGACAACTGCCAGTAATGGGGAATGCTGCCGGGAAGCAAATGACATGATGATCTCCCCCTTCCCTCATCTGGGATCCATCTGATTTCAGAACACCACTGACTCTGCATCTCAGAGAATCGGCTTACGGTTGTTTCAATACGCCGGGAGATCAGCATTCCGAAGCCAACTGTCCGGAAGACTTTTCCGAATGTATCGATTGTCGGAGTCGAACTGGCTGGAAGCGGCCAAAATCTGCAACTCTTTCCGATCGATCAGTCCGGAGATATCGGTTGGAGGAATCCCGCGAGCTTTACCTGCACTCTGCAGACGATGTGGCGTTTCAAGCCTTAACGAATTCATCAGTTGCCGTGGCCTGCTTGCAAAAGTCGCTCGAAAACCAGTTTCCGTAAATGATGAAGCTCGCCCGACACACGGGGAGCCGCCGATGACGATTCAGTAAACGGGCGATTGAAACTGTCCATCGAATCAATTGTGGCGATCTCGCGTGCCGCAACCTGGGCTGGACAGAATTTTCAGGCGGATTCGCAAGTTTTTGTTGCGAACTGCCGCGTCATATAATTAGCCTGAAGGTAGCAAACTCCCAATCGATGAAACCTGCGAACACACAGGTTTTCATCAATGATCAATTCATTCAGCTGGAATTCAACCATGCTCAGATCCCTCTCCAAACTCATGCGGGCACAGGGTTCAAAAGCTTTTTTCTCCACTTGTCTGGCCTTTACTGTGATGGCAGGTGCCGTTCCTGCTGCTGACGAATCGGAAATCAAAGCTCCGGCCAAGCCCGTCAAGAAGGTCAATCAGCGTCCATTGACGAAATTGACCTACGATCCATCCGCCAAAGAAGTGGAACTCTTTGAGGCCATGGAACGCGGGGAAGTGGGAGTACGTGTCATCCCCATGAATGCCATGGGCGCGAACGTCCTCATTGAGAATAAAACAACTGAGCCATTGAATGTTAAAGTTCCGAATGCCGTCGTCATGGTCAGCATTCATGCCCAGTTTGGTGGCGGTGGCGGTTTCGGAGGTGGTGGCATTGGCGGTGGACAAGGTGGATTAGGCGGCCAGCAGGGTGGCGGCCAGCAGGCTGGTGGTGGTGGTCTTGGCGGCCAGCAGGGTGGCATTGGTGGAGGACAGGGTTTTGGCGGTGGCCAGCAGCCCGGCATCTTCTCGATCCCTGCTGAGAAAATTGCTTCAATCCCTATGAAAAGCGTCTGCCTGGAGCACGGCAAGCCCGAACCGTCACCCAAAAGCAAATACACCCTCGTTCCCGTAGAAAGATTTTCGACAGATCCTCTGCTTCGTGAACTTCTGACATACGTCAATGATCCGCGGGTCAATCCACAGGCTGCTCAAGCTGCTGCCTGGCATCTGACCAATAAAATGACGTTTGCTGAATTGGCTGCCGAGCACAATCGCTCACTGATTAGCCCTCAACAGCAGCCACTCTTCACGACTCAAGATCTTCTTCAGGCACAAAGCCTGTTAGCTGCCGCCAAGGAAAAGGCTGAAAAGAACCCATCACCCCCAACCAAGGGCCTGGGAGCAGTTCGTTCAGCCACAGAAGCACAATAGCGGAACGATCATTGCCCTTTGCGTCTATGTGATGCCCATACTACGAAATCAGTTCGAGTATGGGCATTTTCGTTCCAGAGCTTCATCCCTCTCGATAAACGTCCAGTTCGCTGCCACTCCTGAGTGTTGCACTTAACATGAGACAGGTGTTGTTCAACCGCGATCGGCCATCTCAGCGACGGTGGAGCTTTTTCGCATGGCCACTGAGCTTCAGCCTCTGGTTCATTTTGAACTTGCCAGTGACATCCAGTGCCGAGCCGACGGCAAAGACGGTTTTCGAACAGAAAATTGCACCGATCTTTGTGAAGCATTGTGTGAAATGCCACGGGCCGGAAAAGCAGGAATCAGGATTTCGTTTAGACCGGCGAGATGACTTTCTCAATGGTGGCGACAACGGTCCTGCAGTCGTTTCCCAGCATCCGGAGGAAAGTCGGCTGATGCATCTGGTGAATGGAACCGATGCCGATGTCGTCATGCCACCCGATGGCAACCGCCTCTCCGATCAGCAGAAGGCAGATTTGAAGCAGTGGATCAAGTTGGGGGCCGACTGGCCAGAGAAATTATCCCAACTCCCCGGACTGCCCAAGTAAGTTCTGCCGTGATGGCTTTGGAATCTGCAGCCGCACGAAATCCGTCGCAAACCGTCAGCGAGCCTTTGCGAGCCTGGCAGGGAGTTCGCCACCTGATGGAAATCCGAGCCGTGGTGACCAAGGGGCTGCAGCCCCTCAACTTCTGGCAGCACTTCAACTTCGGGCATCCGGCAAGTCACCTGACTCTCGGGAACCAGTTTGACTTGCATCATTTCCACCATCCACTAAGATACTTGCAGATTCCCCGATAGCTCAACCGGTAGAGCGCCGGACTGTTAATCCGTAGGTTCTTGGTTCGAATCCAAGTCGGGGAGCTTGAGCCGCAAGTCATCTCGCGAGAATGACTTGCGGCTCTTTCGTTTGTTGTCATGCCAAACTGCCTTCTGGGGCTCACGAAGATGATACGGCTTTCGTCGCCCGGCTCTGCATCTATCTAGAGGAACGATCTTTCGTTCTCGCAATCGCATCTGGGAGCATTCCCAGGACAGCCAACGCGATGCCTGTTGCCCATTCCGCAGCCGTAAGCCAAAGATAGACTGAGTGCTGCCGATAAAAACTCGCTGGTACAGTGCGGCCTGCGAAGTCCATCATGCCGCTGAGTTGCCAGTGCGTGACAAACAGTAATGCCGTGACGACGGCCAGTCCGATTCCAGCACTCCACCACGCAACTCGTTTCCTCATAGACGCCTCGATCAAGACGACAATTGTCATTAATGTCACAATCGCATTGTGCCAGCGTGTGACTTGCTGGGTGATAATCCCCTGCTCAACGCTGCCAATCTGATCAGTCCCGATGGGAACGACAATGAGGGCATAGAACGTGAGGCCTCCCCACCACACAGCGAAGAGCAGTATGGAAAAAACTCGCCAAAGCACGATGCCGACGCGATGAGCGCTTGTCTCTCCAGCCAACATCAGGCAACTTCCATTAAGAAACTGTTGAAAGCGACCTTGATGTCGCACGTCTTCCCCTCAGAGGACTTGCCGCTGACTTCATCGAAGGCCTTGTCCCCTGCCTTCTCCGTCCGGGCTGTGTCGAACTGAACGCCCGGGAGTTTCTCATGAGCGATCTTCATCACTGATTCTCCACCAGAGCGAGTGTGGATGTGTCTGGCGACGGGTCAATTCGCAATCGTGAAAACTGTGGCAGAGCAGAGGACTGCGGTAGAGCACAGGAGCCTTGTATAGCGTAGCGAGCAAATCCATCGATCGCTCCGTCGTAGCTCATTTTGCACTTTGACAAATCAATTTCGACACGTCCATACTACATCGCTAAATCGCGGTAGAACTCCACCGCACTTCGGCGGTCAAATACTTATTCGCTTTTGATTAAACGCGAGATCCTGTGAGTTGGGTGAAAGACGCAATCAATGCCTTGCAAGCCGGAAAGGCGGCACAGGTTCGACCAGTGGGTGGTTCGATGCGGGGCCGAATTGAGAGTGGTCAATTGGTGACGATTTCCCCGATCTCGGCAAACGCAGTCAAAATTGACGACGTGGTGTTTATTCGATGGAAAGGAAACTACATCCTTCACATCGTGAGAGATATTTCGGATGATGGCTTCTTGATTGGGAATAACATCGGCAAGATCAATGGCTGGGCGAATCGTACCGATGTGTTGAGTATCGTCACCGCAATTGAAGACTGAATCGCTCAACGAGCGACATCGCAAAACGAAAAAATGCAGCCGAGTTGCCGATAAACTGCACGCATATTGGAAAATCGGTCGCGGCAGCCGGCCGATATTGATTGTTCTGCAATAAAAAGTTTTGCGTTTCTGGTGGCACGGCACTGGTCGCCTGGGCGCGATGGAGAGTACTCATGCGTTTATTCTTCGCAGTGGTGTTCGCTTGTGTCTCACTCGCAGCCGTCCCGCCCGCCTCGGCGGATTCGATCGATGGCAGCGTGGTTCAGGTGCGCTTGCCGAACCAGGATATTACGCTCAGTTATATGGAACGAAAGAGTGGCTTCACGGTCGAACTGGAGTCGAATGACGGATCCGTTGAAGGTCAGAAGTTGTTCGTCGGCGATGGCACAGTCGCCATCGAATTGGTAGCCCATCCGAGCGAAGGGATCTTCCTCCAGGGCAACCAGTACCGACAGGGCGACCAGTTCAAGAAGGGGTCGACAATCAAAGTCAGGCCCGGCTTCAAAAAGGCGTCCGCCCTCACCACCGGCGACGTGTACGTCGTACTGCCTGGGGTCAAGTTCGAGTTGCCAAACAATTGATCCAGGCCACTGGTGAGCGTTGTTGGCATTGAGACAAAGGCATCACAAACTCGCCGCTGCAACAGAGGGCAGCCCAAAGCGGCTGCCGGAGGTGATCCGGGCTGTTATCCACCAGTGCAGCATCGAGTCGAATTAATTCCGATTCAATCGCTGTTGCTCCGGCTCATTGGTGAGAGTAGCGATCTCAGATCGTACCAGACGATCGGGCCACGCCCGTTGAGGACTGGCCGGAAAACAAGCAGAGCGTCCGGAATGCCGGGGGCGAGCATGAGAACGTCAATGAGCTGAGTGCCGCCAGCGCAGCATACTCTGCCCTAATGGGAAACTCTCGACAGTCGTGTGCCACTGCAGGCTCGCCAGCAGTGCTCCGATTGTTCCATCACTGGCGTCCATCTCGCTCAGCTGCCGCCTGGTATCAAACAGCATGCACCGCTTGAACCAGGCCGCATATGCCTGCTCCGTGCGATCGGCCAGTTACGTCGCACGGCCGACATTGGAGACCTGGTCGAGGAACGCGGTTCCGCCCGATCAGGAAAGTAAAGAGCTATGGATGTGCCTGACACCGGGAAAATCGCGATCATGAAAACTGCGGCATAGCATGGTAGCCGAACGCAGTATAGTGTGAGGATTGACCGGACGATCCATCGCGGACCAATTGACGGCCTGGGGTATCAGTGTCAGCGTATCCTTGCGGCACCGCCAAACTGTGAGGGTGAATCAAACAAACTTTGATCGTTACGTCTAATGCACACTTCCAGATCATACCACCCCCCCGATGGAACATTGCCAACTGGTGCCAACGGCGACCGTCCATGTTCGCGGGGTCGTTGGGCTTTGACTGGTTTCCTTCTTGCTGCCGCCATACCTGTAGCATTTGGTATCTACGGGATGCGTCAACATCATCTCTATATTGTTACTCTTGGTCCAAACGAAGTCGCGTGCGGAATGGGTGCGATTGGTTCATGGGCAATGATGTTTGTGATTGGACCGTTTTGCGGTGCGATCGGTTCCGGTGCGGGATGGATCGCGTCTGGTATTCATTGGTGGTCGAGAGTTGAGATCAAAGGTTGAACGTCACGAGAACGAAAGCACAGAACAAGCCGTTGCACAACACGCCGCGGGCAACGCGATTTTGAACTGGACAGTCGTTCGCCGTAATCCGAATGATGGCTGCCGTTCGTCGATAGGAAACATCCAACGATGAAGCGACGGTCGAAATACATCCTGCTGATTGCTGCGTTCGCCGCTATTACACTTGCGATCGACTATTGGAATGTGACGCGAAAAGAGAAGCTCCTTTCCAGTGCTGTACTTCAAATCGGTGGGCGTAGCCACTCGATTCCTATGTGGCCGGTAGGCACAGAATATCGTATCACACTGACGGCTATTCCGACTCACGAACAATTAGACCAGCTCAAGATTGCCAACACCATGCGCGGCTGGGTCACAATCGCCTTTGCAGACTGTGATCTGAGTGCAGAGGAACGGGATCGCCTTCGAGGCATTCTGAATTGCTGCCATCTCTACGTTGTGGAAGATGGTAAAATGAACTCAATGAGCAATCCAACACGCATCCGGACGAACCATTCGAAGTAACCACGCAGCGAAGTCGGGCGTTTTTAGATAGAAGCTCAACCCTCGCCGGCGCGGTGAACGCTACCGTTCGCACTCAGGGCCGTTCGATTCAATGCAATTCTCAATCGATCGCTATTGTTCCCAGCCCAACCATGAGAGTAGCGAACGCAGATCGTGCCAAGACGATCGGATCACGCCCTTTGTGCAATGGCGGGAGGAATAGTTGAGCTTCCTGAATGTCGAGAGTGAGGCGGCTTTAAGGGTCGCGATCAGTGACTTCCACATATGTGCTGTGACATCAGCACATGGCAGACTTGCGCTTCTTTCCCAGGTTGCCGCGATCCTTCACTTTTTGGATGTATTCAGGCGCGAACGGGACATTGCAGTCAGTGTCGCCCATGTCGACTTTCAACCGGCCGATTCGATTTCCAGTTTCAATCGCCACTTCGGTTAAGGGGCAGAGATAACTTCCCACCGAGATGACGAAAGAGTTCATCTGGTAGCGCACGGCATCCTTCGCCGCATGAATTTGGCTTTCGACCTCGGCCAGTAATCGTTGATACTCCGTGAGATCAAGTTTTTCGTCGGGATAAATACTGGCCATCGCAGAGAGAGTGGACCAACCGGCGATATTCTCAATTTCCTTCCTGGACTTGATCCAGGCCAGTGCGATGTTCCAACCCGCTGGACTGCCAGCCGCTGTCGGGCCGACGACGAAATTGGCGATCGGCTTTGACGCTGTCTTGACCCATTGCGTCAGGTCTTTCTTCGTCATCAGTTCTGGCTCTGCAATCAATCCGGCAAGATACATGGCGTCGTAAATGCCGGTGTCATAGAGCTCCAGCGATAACGGATAGTTCTTTTTGATCTGCTTCTGCAGGGGCTTCATATCGCCGATTTTAACCCCAAGGCATGGATCATGAGCACCATGTTTACGGAGAACCTTGGCCGTTCCTTCGCTTCCCAGCTTCTGGAGTTGTGCCACGATTTCTTCTGCGGTCATGCCACGTCCCTTATTCAGATCATGAACGGAGGCCGGCCAGCCTCGCGGCGACCATCGGCGATCTCTCCTCAATGGTTCATCCTATGCATGGATCTCGCCAAAAACATCAGCCTTGTGGCAACAAAAATCACTCTCTCGCTGGGAAGAAGCAACAGCGCTCACGTGATCGAACTCTTCTTCGCCGCGACTGGGAAGGCAGACTCTCGCCAACCATCCACTGTGTGCGACTGTACGCGACTGTGTGCCACTGCTGGCTCGCCGGCAGTGCTCCGATGATTCCACGACCGGCACCCACCTCGCCAAACTCGTTCTTCGACTTCTTCCCTTCCGGCTTCTAACCTTCCTTCCTTCCCTCCTTCTTGCCTTCTTGCCTCCCCTAACCCCAATATCCGCCCCGAGAATGATCGAAGATCGCTTCCGTCCCCCGGCGGCTCGTATCGACCTTTCCTTCCGCAAACATAATTTCGCCACCCACCATCGTGGTGACGGGCCAGCCGGTGAGCGTTGTCCCGGCCCAGGGGCTCCAGCCGCATTTCGTGAGCTGGTCCTCATTGCGGATGGTTTGCGACTTATGGAGATCGACCAGCACCAGATCGGCATCATAACCCGGCTCAATCCGTCCTTTTCCCACGAGATCCCACACACGGGCCGGGGCGTCGCACATCCAGCTCACCACTTCTTCGATGGTGCAGAAGCCGCGATGAGCCGCATCGAGCATGAGTGCCAGCGAATTTTCGACGGCTGGCAAACCCGAAGGTGACTTCGGGTAAGGCTGCCGCTTTTCCTCCAGGGTATGCGGGGCATGATCTGTCGCGATGACCTGAATCCGCCCGTCGCGCAGCGCCTTCCACAGGGCCGTTACGTCGTCTTGCGTCTTGATCGACGGGTTCATCTGAATCAGCGTGCCCAGACGGTCGTAGTCGTCCACATTAAAGAACAGATGATGCGGGCAGGCCTCGGCTGTGATCAGCCCGCGATGATCAGCCACAATTTCGGTTTCAATCGCGGTCGAAACATGCAGCACATGAAAGCGGTGCTTATGCCGATATGCGAGATCGAGTGCCCTGCGGGTAGCGATCTCCGCCGCCTTGTGATCGCGAATCTGCGAATGATCCTGCACCTTCGAGCCACCATTGAGGCGGGCTGAGTTCGCGCGGACAGTCGCCTCATCCTCGCAATGGGCACAGATCGGAAGTGTGGTTTCGGCAAAAATCTGTTCGAGGGCGGCCTGCTCATCCACCAGCAGGTCACCAGTGCTGGAGCCGATGAAGATTTTGATGCCGGGCGTTCGCCGGGCCAATTTGAGTTCTTCGACATTGGTGGGGGTGGCACCAATGTAGAACGCATAGTTCACGACCGATTTGGTGGCTGCCAGGGCAAGTTTTTCGTGCAGCCGCTCGACTGTGGTGGTTGTGGGCTTGGTGTTCGGCATCTCAAAGAAAGTGGTGACCCCACCCTTGGCACAGGCTGCTGAAGCGGTGGCGAGATCTTCCTTATGCGTTAATCCCGGCTCACGAAAGTGAACCTGATCATCAATCACACCCGGGATCAAATGGAGCCCGGCTGCCTGAATCACCTCATCAGCCCGTGCAGAGGCTGGCGGATCCAGATCCAGAATCCTCCCCCCCTCAATCAGCACATCCCCCTTCCACAATCCAGAAGGCAAAACACACTCCGCCCCCGAAATCCTGATTCGCCTGCTCATGATGCTCTGTCCTCGCGATCGATGTGGCTACACGTTTTGCGTCTTGATAGTAGCATGTCAACAGAAACTTCGAGAGACTACGCGACTGCGCTCCAGTTGTGCAGAAATCCATTGACTGAAAATTGTTACTCGAATGAGCCCCCCCCTATGTCCAACTCACCATTCTGCGGGATTGCTTCTTTTGGGAGGCAGGAGATTTGTCTGGCACCTGTGGCGGGCCGGAGTGTTGATGTTGCTGTCCTCGGGTGTCCTTTTGACTCTTCGGTCAGCTATCGCTCGGGAACGAGGTTTGGACCGCGAGCGATTCGTGAGCAGTCGATGATGCTCTGGGGGTATCACAACGCTCTGAACATCGCCCCGTTCGATCTCCTCAAGGTGGTCGATGCCGGCGATGTGGATGTGATCCCGGTCGATATTGCCCGGACTCACGCATTGATCGAACAAGCGGCCAGAGCCTGGATTGATCAAGGCACAATGGTCCTCGGGTTGGGCGGCGAACATTCCGTCGCTCTACCACTTCTCAGAGCGGCCGCTGCGAAACATGGGCCGCTCGCCGTCGTGCATTTTGATGCCCATGGTGATACCTGGACAGAAGAGTATCCGGGCTATCCACTCAGCCATGGCACGCCCTTTATTCGAGCCATTGAAGCGGGTGCGATTGATACTCAGCGCTACTTTCAGATTGGTATCCGCGGGCCGACCTATTCGGCCAACGATTACCTCGATGCCCGGGCTTTAGGAGCACGAATTATCTCTGCCGATGACGTGGGAGAGCGCGGTGTCCGCTCCATTGTGGACGAAATCCGCCAGCAGGTCGGCAATCAGCCGGTCTATCTTTCCTTCGATGTCGATGCACTCGATCCGGCTTTTGCACCGGGGACGGGGACTCCCGAAATTGGGGGCTTGACCAGTCGTGAAGCGACTGGAATTCTCCGCGGGCTGGCAGGTCTGAGAGTTGTTTGCGGAGATGTCGTCGAGGTGAGCCCTCCTTACGATCCTTCAGCCATTACCTCGGTACTGGGTGCGAATCTCGCTTTTGAAATGCTGGCCCTCATCGCGAGATCAAAATCATTAAGCCAGTAACATCCGATTGAACCACAAACTCGAAATTTCAAGTCCGCGGACTCAGGGAAGTTTGTCGATGGCACTGGCTTTGTGCAGCGAAAGAACTTCATCATCGCTCAAAGCGCGATTGAACACAGCCAGCCCGCCCAGTTGGCCTTTCATAGCTTCACCCAGCATACTGCCGACTGCATAACGTGCTGCCACTGTAAAATCGGCCGGGCCACCTGGTTTTGACTGAGCGTGCAGTTCTGGCTGGAAGTGAAAGATCCCTCGACCGTGATAATAAGGATTAATGCCTCGTGGCGATCCGCCCGGGCCTTCCTGCATAAAGTAAGGGTCGTCTCTTTTGTCGGTTTTGGGCTCAATCGCTCGGGGCTCAAGCAGACCATTGAAGTAAGCTTTGAGATATTTTGCATCGTAGGTAAAGGCGAGAGTCACCCATTTCCCCTCGGGAACAGCCGATTTAGACGCGGCATAGTCGGCACACCAGGGAAACGGGCTACCATCGGCCCGACGGGTCACACCGCCTTCACTCGAAACATGGGGTGTCAATTGCCGGGGGCCACCATAAGTCGGCATGTTCAGCAGCATGGCATATTGCCGGGTACCGGTATCGTCGTGAGCACCTTTGCCTTCACTCCAGATCCCGGCAATTGTCACGCCTCGTTTCATTTCGGTGAGTTTGACGACTGCAAACATACTGACCTGCGCCTCGGGACCATGAATATCCAGGTCGCCCAGTTCCGCATGCTTCGCCATCAGGTACTGCTGACCATTGAAGTCGATGGAATAGCCCGAAAATGGCCCACCCGCCACTCGTCCAATCGGCCCGCCAACTTCAACCAAAGGATGCTTTTCTGGTGTAGCGGTCGAAAGACGCGGCTGGCCCGGCTCTTCGCCAAATTTCCAGAATGCGACCAGCCCCGGAGTTCGTTCGACAATCTCTGGTCGACCGACAACTGCTGCGGGATCGACAACAACCTGCGCAGCCAATCCCGTTTCGCCCCGCAGTTGCTGTACAGGCCATTGGAAAGCGACGATTGCTACCGTGAGAAGAATAGCGAATTTCGTCATCGCTCCAGCCGTGTGACGGATGACTAAAACCGTTCGGTCTTGAGAAAGCAGTGAATCACTCATATGAAGACTACCTCAGTGAATGTGGCTTACCCCGTCATGGCATATCGCATGAATGAACATTGATCAATCCATGAGTAGGACAAACTGTGTCTTCTCGCGAGGAAAGGCAGGGCCTGGTTCCGTAACCATCATCTATTGAATCAGCCCCTGACCAATACTCCGGCTCAAAAGAGCAACTGAGCTGCCGGCTTCGCAATCAGGTGTTGCCTGAGGACAAAACCGGCGGCGGCTATACCAGAAAGGTACGCCGCTTCGACGCGACTTTCGCTGGTCCAGTCTCCGCAAACAGTCAGGCCATGCTCGGAATCATGCAAGGCGCGCTCGATCGACAGCTTCTGATAGATCTCCGCAGGAACTTTCGAAGGATCCAGCGTGGAAAACATCCAGCGGTGTGCTACAAGCTCCGGCGTCCTCTGGGGCTGAAGGCTGATCTGCTCACACCAATGGTGCCAGAGTTCGGTGGCCACCTGATCTGCGGGAAGGTCGAGGTGACTCTTCGTCCATGCCGGTGTCGCCTGCAATACCCAGCGCTCGGCATCGGTCGGCCGTTTGGGTTTGGATGTATCTCGCGCTGCCCACCCCACTGCCGGTGACAGTGCCACCTCACTCAAATAGCCATCAAATGGCAGATGGAGCGGATCAGCCAAACTGGCCATGACAGTCCAGCAGGGATCCATCGGGATTCTGGCCAGAATTTCTGCCATCGGATATTCACCGACAAGTCGCGCAGCCTGTCCGGCGGGTATCGCCAGAATGAGTTGATCGAACGGCCCGGCAACAGCTCCCTGTGTATTCTGCAGATGCCACTGATTGGCGATCCGCTCCACTTTTTGAATTTGCACCTCCTGATGAACTCTCAAACCCTGACTTAAATGCCGGGCGATCGAGGTCATGCCGGGAACCCCTACATAGCGAGGCCCGTTCGCAGCGAGTTCTTTCCACGAACCATTGGCGTCCTGTGCAGCCAGAAGCCCTTGCCACGGCGTGATGAGCCCCTGGTTCTCCCATGAACGTAAGGATTTTTCAAATTGAGACGTCCTGGCCGTGATGTACTGGCAGCCATGATCGAACTGACCACCATCCGCCAGGCGACGGGTGGCCATGCGTCCGCCCAGTCCACGGCTCTTTTCAAAAACCTCCACTTCGAAGCCATGATCGGACAGCGTGCGAGCGGCCATCAATCCCGCCATGCCGGCACCAATCACAGCCACTTTGACAGGTTCCCCTGTCAGGCGACGGGAGGTTTTCGCCAGATACTTTTCGGGGTTCAAGCGGCGGGCATGCTCGGCGGTCGAGCGTCCTCGAATGCTTCGCAAGATTGGTTCTTCGGGAGTAAATGGCCTGTCAAACTGTCCCAGACACCATAACAACCCGCCATACGAAGCCGGATCGCAGCCATCGAGGGCATATCGATGATTGAGATCGAACAGCAGTCGCAGGGCTTCTTCGGTCGTGCTTGTCCAGAGAGGAATGGCTTTGCCCCAGGTCATCCGCACATTGTTATGGAGCTCTCCCTGGCGGAGGAGTGACATTTGCGCGGCATTCCAGAGAGGATCATGAGTTTGCGCACGAGCCAGCGTTTCTTCATCGTACAAGTCAGCTCTCTTATCGGCTTCTCCAGCCTTCAAAGCCTGTCGAGCCCAGGCGGGGAGTGCGGAAAGAGCCTCGTGATCTGTCCGGTAATGGCAAAAGCACCACGCGAGTTCACGCCAGATGAGGAGTTCATCGAGATATTTCTCGGCACTGGCGCCACCGACTTCAAAACAATCCCGCACCAGTGTGAAGGGGGAAACCATGCCGTAATGCAGATAGGCCGACATCCGGCTGACGCCATCCTTGAGGGCATCGTTCCGTTGATCGGCATAGCGTCTCAATCCCTGCTTTTTGAAGTTTTCCCAGCGGGTATAACCTGCCTGAGAACCTCCCACGGTATGTGGAACAGGACCAACCGAGTGATCGATCTGGCTGGTAGCCAGCAGATCGGCAATCGACGTCTGCTGGAGATCGACTGGTTGGAAGGGTAACTGATCAATTGGAAACGGCTTCCCTCCATAACGAAGCTCTGGCCACGGGCGAGTATTGCGGGTTTTGTAGAGCCATGCGGTGGCTTCGCGATACGCAAATGCGCGATCAAAAGCCCGCTTGACCAGTTGGGGCGGGACAATGCACGCACCATTGACACACACAATCGGCGTCTTGATAGAGTCAGCCAGTCGATTGCGCCAGTGAATTGTCGGAGCGGTCGGGACATCATCTGTCACGAGAACCGCCGCGCGAGCAGCCAGTGTCTTGAGGTGAGGCCCGCGATCTTCGGCCCGCGCGACATGGAGCACAGAGGAAATCTTCTGCTCGGCCAGTTCAGCATGAACATCGCCCGCTCCCTGGAGAATAAAGGTGTGCCTGCGATCGTTGGCATAAGGGTGATTTTCCGAGAGCCCCTGATAAACCAGCAGTGGCTGATCGAGCCGGTGGGCCAGATGAATGGCCACATCGAGCGCCGGGTTTTCGTGGCCCCGAAGCGAATGGTGCATCCAGTAAAGAATAAAGTCACCGTGCGTGGAGGCTTGATCCGGATCACCCAGGGGCGTTGACAAAGTCGTTGAAGAAGGGAGTCGCCGCGTCCGCTCTTGCAGATGCTCAGGAAGACCAGAGAGTATCGATGTAAGTTCTTGATGTAGCATTTGTTGCGGCTCAATTGCTGAAGATGAGATGCTTTTTGAGAAACAGTCCACCAGGTCTCGCATGCGAGGTCGCTCGGTAAGCTCTGGTGTCTGCTGAAGATCGATCAATAACTCGAAAATTCGATGCATTGCCTGAATTCTTGACGCATTGCACATTCTGGCGACACGAGAGCGCCAACAGATTCAGAGTTTTTGTCGTAATTCATTGTTAGTGCAAGAATTAGGGAATGCGTAAAACCCTCTTTCTTGTGGTGGACTTTTGCTTGGATCGCGCGCTATACTTACAACAGTGAATTTGGATGCGTTCGTCCAAACTGAATTCACTTCCACCCCGCCTGTCTCCTCCTGCCCCGGAAGTTTCGCCTGCCATGCGCATTCGTGTGACATGCCCTGCCTGCGATCATGCCTTTAAGGTGGATGCTAAGTTTGCAGGCAAAAAGGCCTACTGTCCCAACGCTGATTGTCGGCAGGTGCTCCGGATTCCTGTGGCCTCCGCTCCCGAGGAAGAGTTGGAGGAGTTCGGCTTCTCCAGTGATGATCTCGAAGATTACGAGGAAGCCCCTGCTGCTGCACCTCCACCTCTCAAGGGAAAAGGGAAAGCTGGCCGAACGACTGGCGACAGTTTCAAACCCTCTCGAAGCGCTCCTCTTCCTGCCTCGCGCAGAAAGGGGGCAGGGAATCGCACTTCACGAGGGAAATCGTCGTCGTCACAACCCGTCGTCGGCATGATCGTCGGTGGCGTGGCATTCCTGGGTCTACTCGGGGGAATTGTTGCATTTCTGTGGCCACGCTCACCCAGTGGCGACGCCTCTCCGTCTACTGCCGGTGTGGCACAGGCGGCGGAACATCGCCTTCCCTCATATGCCGAAAATGCAGCCCCCTTCATGCAGAAGTACTGCATCGACTGCCATCAGGGTCCTGATGCCGAAGCCGGGATCGCTTTCGACAAATATTCCGACACCGCATCGATCCTGAAAGATCGCAAGCAGTGGGAACGTATCATGCAGATCGTCGAGGGGCAGATCATGCCTCCCGATGACAGCCCTCAACCCACCGAAGAAGAACGGGCCAAGCTGGTCAGCTTCCTCGATTCGACTGTCTATTACGTCGATTGTGCGACCAATCCCGATCCTGGCCGTGTGACGGTTCGCCGGCTCAATCGTACAGAATACAACAACACTGTTCGCGACCTGCTGGGAGTCGATCTCCGGCCCGCCGACAGCTTCCCGTCCGATGACGTGGGTTACGGCTTTGACAACATCGGTGATGTCCTGTCACTTCCGCCACTCCTCATGGAAAAGTATCTCGATGCAGCAGACAAGCTGACTCAAGCGGCGATCGTTTCCATCGATCCTCAGGATCTGCCGGTCAAAAAGTGGAAAGGTCGTGAACTTCAGCGAAGCAAAGTGGCCCACAATCATGGAGGCGAAGACGATCCCAGTATCATTCTCGTCTCCACAGGAGATGCCACCATTCCTGTCGATGTGCCACTTTCTGGTGAATATGTCCTCAAAGTCGTCGCTGCAGAAACTCCTGCAGGAACTGACCGCGCGAAGTTGGCTGTTCGCCTCGATGGTCAGGAACTCAAAGTTTTTGAAGTTTCGGCGACTGATCGCAAACCGGAGACTTATTCGCTCCCAGTCACTCTTCTGCAGGGGAAGCGAAATATCTCGCTCGCCTTCCTGAACGATTTCTATGATGAGAAGGCCAAGGATCCGAAGCGTCGGGATCGCAATCTCGTCATCATGTCAGCCTCTCTGACCGGGCCATCGAAGGTTTTGCCCAACAGCTATCCCGCTTCGCATACCCGACTGGTTAAGGCTGTTCCCTCGGCCAGTGGTGAAAATGGAGCACCCGGCAAATCCATCAGTGAAGCAGCCCGGGAGAACCTGACTCCGTTTGTCACGCGGGCATTCCGTCGTCCGCCAAAAGACGAAGAATTGTCGAAATTTGTCGGTCTGGTCGAGCGAGCCACCGCAGCCGGTGAAACCTTTGAATTCGGGATGCAGGTTGCCGTTCAGGCAGTGCTGGTCTCGCCACACTTCCTCTTCCGTATTGAATCCGACAAAGAGCCCGAGAATCCCAAGAGTGCTCACATCATCAACTCTTACGAACTGGCCTCACGGCTGTCGTATTTCTTGTGGAGCACCATGCCCGATGATGAGCTTTTTGAACACGCCCGGGTGGGAGATCTCGGCAACGAACTGATTCTCGACGCCCAGGTTCGCCGCATGCTCCAGGATCCCAGATCCGCAGCTCTCGTCGAGAACTTCGCCGAGCAATGGCTCCAACTGCGAATTCTTGACGAAGTCACCCCTGACCCCAAAGCCTTCCCGCAGTTCAACGATGATCTGCGCCGTGACATGAAGGAAGAAACCCGACAGTTCATCCGTGCCATTGTGCAGGAAGACCGCAGCGTTCTCGATTTGCTCGTGGGAGACTACACGTTCGTGAATGAACGGCTGGCCAAGCATTATGGCCTCCCGGATGTGAAGGGGAATGAATTCCGCCAGGTGAGTCTTGCCGGGACAAATCGAGCTGGCGTGCTGACTCAGGCCAGTGTGCTCACCATCACCTCCAACCCCACACGCACCTCCCCTGTGAAGCGCGGCAAATGGATTATGGAAACGATTCTCGATTCTCCACCACCGGCACCACCGCCGAATGTCCCTGAGTTAGAAGACAAAAAGGAGCAATCTGCTGGCCTTTCACTCCGCCAGCAGATGGAACAACACCGATCAAATCCGGCCTGTGCCTCGTGCCACAAGACGATGGATACTCTGGGCTTCGGCCTCGAAAACTTCGACGCCATCGGCAGGTATCGTAAAGATGATGGTGGCAAACCAGTCGACACCTCGGGAACATTGCCCAGTGGCGATTCGTTCAGCGGGCCGGTCGAAATGGTCAATATTCTGAAGACCAAGAAACAAAAAGCGTTCACCGAGTGTTTAACTGAGAAGCTTCTAACGTATGCACTGGGCCGGGGGCTGGAATATTATGATCGCTGCTCGGTGAATCGAATTAATAGTGAGCTAAGTGCCCAGAATTTCCGTTTCTCAGTATTGGTCAAAGAGATCGTCAAGAGCGAACCATTCCGGCTTCGTCGTGGTGAAGGGTCAACACTATGAACATCAATAAACTCTCCCGCTGGCAATCAGCAGTAGATCGCCGCACGATGCTCAAAGGGCTGGGTGTGACGATGTCTCTCCCGGTGTTGGAAGCGATGCTTCCCGCTCATGTCGCGACCGCTGAAGCCGCCATGGCATCCACCGCAATGAACCGTATGGCCTTTGTCTTTGTGCCAAACGGTGTGGTCATGGATTCCTGGCAGCCTGTGAAGGAAGGGGCTGGCTTCTCACTCCCGCCATCACTGGAACCACTCGCCAAGGTCAAGGAAAAGCTCAATGTGATGTCCCACCTGGCCCAGAACAACGCGCGGGCTCTCGGCGACGGGCCGGGTGATCATGCACGTTCCGCTGCGACATTCCTCACGGGTGTGCATCCTCGAAAAACCGCCGGGGCTGATATTCAGGCCGGTGTTTCCGTCGATCAGTTGGCAGCCGCACAAATCGGTGCAGCGACGAAATTGCCATCTCTCGAACTGGGGCTTGAAGGAGGCCGCAATGCCGGCCAGTGCGATTCAGGCTACAGTTGTGCTTATTCGAATACGATTTCGTGGAAATCCCCCACGACACCGATGGCGAAAGAAATCCGCCCCAAACTCGTCTTTGAGCGTCTGTTTGGCGGTGGGGTTGATGAAATCAAGAATCGCAAAAAGCGCGATCATTACCGCCAGAGCATTCTGGATATGGTTCAGGCCGATGCCGACCAGCTTCAGCAGAAGCTGGGCAAGACTGACCGCCGCAAACTCGATGAATACTTCACAAGCGTTCGCGAAATCGAGCAGCGTCTGGAACGGGCAGCCAGCGATTCCGCCAAGATTGTGATTCCTGATATGGATCTTCCCGATGGAGTTCCCAAGGACCAAGTCGTGCATACCCGGCTGATGTTTGATCTGCTGGCACTCGCCTTCCAGACCGATTCCACTCGAATTGCGACATTAATGCTCTCCAATGAGGGTTCCAACCGCTCCTACTCGGTCGTGGGGGTCAACGAAGGTCACCACCAGATTTCGCATCACCAGAAGAAGGCCGAAAATCTGGAAAAGCTGCGAAAAGTCGATCGTCACCTCATCACACAATTCGCTTACTTCCTCGAAAAACTTGATTCGATGAAAGAAGGCGACGGCACAGTTCTCGATCACTCAATGATCGTTTACGGCAGTGCGATCGGAGACGGCGACCGCCATAATCACAACGATCTCCCCGTGCTTCTGGCTGGGGGTGGGTCAGGTCGAATTGACACTGGCCGGCACCTGGTTTACCCGAAGGATACTCCCCTCAATAACCTGTTCCTCTCAATGCTCGATTTCATGGGTGTCTCAGCGGATCGACTGGGTGACAGCACAGGCCGGTTGGATAAGCTGAAAGCCTGATGGAAGGACTTTGCTGATAGCAATTGCGACTATGGGTTGACCCATAACCACATTTTCCAGACTTCAGCGGGAGTAGCTCACGGGGCTATTCCCGCTCTTTTTTATGAATTGCCGGACTTTATCCAATCAGCGACGACGTTTTCCGCACTCTATGAGGTCATGTTAAAGAGAGCGTGAGGTCATGTTGAAGAGTGCCTTTCTTCAGACAAATCGCTCCCGACAAACACATCAACAAAGTCTGATCTCATTCGATCTCCCCGTCAGTGCTTCGCTGGTGTATTCTGATACAGAAGATTCCTGATAAATCACCGGCTCTCAGATTCTCACCAGAATTGTGGTTGAAGGGAATCTGCCATTGATCAGCATTCCCGCAGTCGTGCAGAGGATGGGCAGGCCAGAGCCAGGCAACGTGCAGTTAACAGCCAACGTGCATTTAAGAGGTGCAAAAGTGGTTTTCAATCAATTCGTCCAGCGAGCTGGTCTGTATGGCACATTGGCGGCCAGCCTGCTCTTCCTGTCGGCTTGTGGCGGTAGTACCAAGCCCCCTATGTCCACCGCTCAAGCTCCCGCGTCGCAAATGTCCCCCGTTCAGGCCACACCTTCGCCTGCCGCAACTCAGGGAGAGACAAACGCTGCTGCCACCAACTCACAAACTCCAGCGGCTTCTCAGGCCTCAGCCACACCACCCAGGAAACGCTTCCAGCCCATACAGCTCGGTGCTATTGGTTCTGGAACTGATTCCGAAACAATCGATGAGTCCAAGATCGATTCGGTGATGGATGCTCTGAAGCCATTGCAGGTCCTTCTGGGCCGCTGGAAAGGGAATGCCCGCAAAGCCCTCCTCGACCAACCGGAGTGGATGTGGGATTTGACAACCGACCCCAAACAGCCAGCACTCGTCATCAAATCACCCAATGGTAAATACATTCGCGAAGGGCGTTTGACCTTTCTTGTCAAAGATCAGTCCTATCAGCTCACCACGACGGATGCTGATGGTGTGACGCGCAACTGGTTAGGGAGCTTTACCAAAGAAGTTCAGGATGTCGCCGGAGATGACGACAAGTTGCAGCGTACTTATAAGCTCGAATTCGTGGAAAAGGCAGCCGAACCAGCCGATGAGATCTGGAAGCTGGCACTGAGCCAGCAGGATAACAATCGCTATCTGATCGAACTCGATCGTCAGCGTGGCAGTGGGACTTACGTGCGTGTCGATACGATCAACACCCAGCGTGAGGGAACCAGCTTTGCCCTCAATGACAGTGATTACGGCGAGAAAGAATGCATTGTTTCTCAGGGCCTGGGAACAACCAGTGTCGCCTATCAGGGGCAAACCTACTGGGTCTGTTGTTCGGGCTGCAAATCAGCCTTTGAAGCCGATCCTGTCCGCTGGCTGGCGAAGCTGGCTGAACGCAAAAAGATGGATCCCGCAAAAACGAACTGACACGCACTCAAATTTGAAAGAGCGATCTGTATCCCCTGCTTGCAGCCTTGGGCAGGCATGTTGACGTGATCTTCGACTCGTAATTTTCTATGGCGAGTCAAGCGATGCTCACCACTCTGCTCGACTGGTCTTCCAGCCAGCTTTGTCAGCAAAAGATTCTGTCTTCGCGTGAGCCTCTCCATAGCCCGCGACGACCAGTGCTGCCTGGGATCCGAAGATCTTTCGATAGCCCAGATAACTTGTGCACAACCTGGGGTTGATCTCGACCACCAGTGGCTCTGTCGATTCCTCCGGCCACACCAGATCAACTCCGGTATACCCCCGCAGTCCCTCGATCGATTCGCATGCCTTAAGAGCGAGTGCCTCCAGTCTGGCTCGTTCTTCAGACGTAAACTCGTCGGATGGCAAGGCCCCCCCCTGATATTTCAGACTGGCCGGAAGATGGCCTTCGCCCTTGCTTTCAATAATCCGTTGAGAAGCCACGGGCCACACAATCGGCGCCATCGATGAATCGCCAGGTGAGTCACGATCCTCCCCAACAACCAGGGCAGGCATGATCACTGCCACTGAAGCCGACCGGCCACGCAGATAAGGTTGCACAATCTGGCAGGTTTCCGATTCCGGGGCTTCTCGCCAGTCGTTGACCACGAAGACGTCGAGACTCCCCGCGCCGTCAATCGGCTTCACGACATATCGGGAGTAGGTGCCAAGTTCTTCTGCGTGCTGAACAAGCCGTGTCGGGATTGTCGGGATCCTGTGCTTCTCCAGATGCTCTGCCAATTGCAGCTTATCCGATGTGAGCTGGATTGCTGCCGACGTCGAGTTGTGGACGCGGGCTCCTAAAAACTCACACAACTGAATAATCGCTGCCAGTGTCCCATCAATCTCGGGAGCAACAATGACAACCTTCCAACCTCCACTGATCGCCGAATGAATAAGCGATCTCGAATGATCGTCGTCTTCTGTCCAGATCCATCTCACACCCGGATGACCAGTCCAACTCTCTTTCCAGCCGGCATGCACGAGCCCTGCGACCTGAATCTGGCTGGCGGCAAGATCTTCTGTCAGCGCCTGCAGCATCGCCATGCCTTCCCGCCGAATCTCTGCCGTTGAAGCGGAATCAGTGGCCGAGAGATTGTCACCTTCAAAGGCACAGAGGTATTCACAGACCAGACAGGGGGGATTCATGCAGCACTTTCCGACAACACTTCCATCAATCTTGTGAAGAGAAGTATGTCTTTCGTCGGACTTCAAGAAAAGCCTGAGATCTCCATGCCATGACGATCATGGCCTCTTGAACAAAAGCAAAAGCCACGAGAGGCTGGTCTCGCGGCTTCTGGCAGCAATGTATTTGTTGAGAGAGAAACATCGAGTGGATGGGGAAGAGGTTGTCTCATTTACCAGCCACAGCCGGGGTACCATGGGCGGGGAGCCACATAGACCGGAGGGACAGGCCGATAAATCGGCGGATAAGGTTGATAAATTGGACCTCCGTAAATCGGCCCACCATAGACTGGCCGGCCGTAAACGGGAGGATAGTAGCCGCCCCGGTTATACCCAAAGCCGACTCCCCCTGCGTTGATGGAAAGCGATAAGGAGTTTCGCGAAGGTCCTCCATAATACCCTCCGCCATAAGCCCCTCCGCCGTGATACCCACCCCCATGATGGTGATGGCCGACCGGATAGACGACCGGTGGGCCTGCTTCTGCCAATTGACTTGATGATGTGGCAATTGCTGTGATTCCTGCGGCAATCAAACTCAGAAATGTCTTCATTTCCCGTCTCCCACTCTCTTGTTGAGGCCATTGTCTCTGCTTCCATTCCATGCGGATCAGAGATGCCAATCTGAGAAGGCAAGAAGTGAGCCATTTTTTGCAATCGAGGCGTTTTTTGATAACCTTCGTCCAGACAAGCAGTTACTGCCGATCAATCAGTTCAGCCCTGTGTCTCATATTGATTTTAATTCAATCATTTCGACAACAGTTTTTGTGAGAGACGATTCCCCAGGCACTGAGAGAAAACTCGTGACAGGATCGCTGGCAATTCTTGCTCTTTGAGTCACCGCAAAAGACGACTCTTTTACCTATGCGATACAATTTGTTAAGTCTACTTAAGCTTCCTGACTATCCAGCCGATACTGTCTTTTGTGAATGGCAGCCGCTCCTGGTCATTAGAATTCTCTGGCTGCCACTAGAAGTTTGGACTTATCGACCTCGCCTTCATTGGCGATTTGCCGGGTGCTGTTCATGACGCAGGACTTCTCGCGTAGGGATGCCTCGACACAGGCGACGGATGCCCTGTTACCACTTTTGCAGCATCTGCGACAAAGTCTGCAGGATGCCCGGCACTGGGAAGAAAAGCTGGAATCGCTGTTCGTCGAATGGCGTGAACAGCAGCTCACAGAATATGCCGCCATTGGTCAAAAGCTCGAGCAGATCAGCCAGAGACTTGGCTCCAACATACCGCCGATGCAGGAAGCGCTCCCCAAATCGGTCAGGGCCCAACTGCCAGTCTTTCGCCTGCACCCCGAAGGCGCAAGCTTGCCTTAGAAATCTGGAAGCCGCACTTCTGATAAGGATTCCAGGATTTAGCAGTGCTTGATGTGCCATGCTTGCGGCTCCGAGCAAGCATGCTTTAATGACTCTCCACACACCATTAGTTTTCGAGTGCGTTTAAGGGAGGCGACCACCTCGCCTGGCCATGGTGTTACTGCGACCTGTGGCCAGCATGGGAAGCACGATGGCCGATTGATTCATGCCACCCATTGAAATGGAATCGCCCCCCGTTTTTCCTTGCACAGGGACCAGTCTCACGGTGACCGGGCGACCGCTCGCATGGCCGATACTCATCTGGTCAGCCAGTACTGCAGCCAACGTTTCCGCATCGGTATCGCCAGGGACTGGCACCAGATCAAGCCCCTGGGCTCCAGCTCCTGTCAGCAACGAGAGTTGATTAAAACTCATCTCGCCAGAACGTAATGCTTCCGTCAGACCAACATCATCCATCAGTGGCAGGCGCACTCCCCACGAGCCACAGATTCTTGTCGCAGCGAAACGGCCACCATCGCGCACAGCGCGGTCAATCAAGGCAATCAAAGCGGCAGTTCCCGGGGCACCAAAGCGTTCAATCCCCATCAGTCCCATCAATTCAGCAATGCTGTCCCCGGGGCGCAGTGAAGGTGCGACTGTCAGATCGATGCCGCCCCAGGTGGCCCCCAGTCGACGGGCAATTTCCCGGCCCGTCAACTCCGCGGCACGCGTGGCCCGGAAGGTGGCAGTACGCACTTCCGCTGCCAGATCTTCTAACCGGCAATCAGGATCCTCTGCCATCCGCGCACGCAGACATTGATTGATAATCCGGGGTGCGCTGATTCCCGAATAAAGCTGCATGTCGGGCATGCCATCCGGGCAACCGGCTTTTCCAAAGCAGGCACTCGGTGGGTTGGCGACCACACTCATCCGCGCGGCAGTTCCCGGACGATCTTTGGTTAAACGCGAAAGCTCCAGCAATTGCTGAGCAACCGGAAGCAGCCCCGAAAAGTTAATCCCCACTTCACTCGTCCCGGCCACAATCGCCGAATGAACTCGTTCCGTCTGTGAGAGTGCCTGAGGGAGACTTTCAATGAGCTGGCGGGCGCCACCCGAAAGACCGTGCTGCATCCAGGCCGAGAATCCGCCAATGGCATCGACCCGCACGTTGGCAGCAGCTCCATCGAGAGTTCGAGCAATATGAAACAGATCTTCGGCTGTAAAACCATCAGCCAGATGATCAATCGCTGTCACACTTAGCCAGCGCTGAATGACAGGGACACCCATTTCGCCCGAAACCTGATGGCATGTTTCTACAAAGCGACTGGCCGCGCCTGTGATTCGCTGATACACGTTTTCACAGAAGCGATGCAACGAACGATCCACACAATTCGCGAGACTGATCCCCAGCGTCACGGTACGAACATCGAACAGATGTGCGGGGCCATCCAGATGCATCCAGCTCGTGGTTGGCAGTGTGGGCTGCATGACGTTTTCCGTTCGAAAATCGATGGTCGTGATATCTGTTAGGATGAGCTCTTTATCGCGGCAGATCGTACCGACCTGCTGCATCAGTATGTTTAAACTTCACTGATTAACGATTCACTGATGATCAAATCACAGATTATCGATTCACTGGGAAGCCAGACGGATCGGGATGGGACTTTGGGTCGCTAGCCCCACCAGATGATGCTGAAGCGTAATCGTGCTTCCAGTTGTTTCGCTCAATTCGAAAAGCTCTTTCTGCAATTGACCGCGATCAATCGACTTGGGAACTGTCAGTGCGAACCGAGCCACAAAGTGATCATTTCCTGGCAATGTCGTGGCATGCAGATCGGCAATATCAATGCCATGATGGGCCAGCCGATAACAAACCTGCCGCAGACTTCCCCGTCGATCCGGGCCCACCACGGTCAAAGAATATCGCTCCGTGGCGGCAGCTTTGCCATTGGTCGCGGGTTCATTGAGTTCTGCACTGGAAAGTGGTTTCAGCGTCAGTTCGATGCCAAAGGGATCACAAAAGGCCCGAATATGGTCGTTGATCACACCCGCCGGTCGATCATCGGGGAAGTCAGCCGTCAGCAACATGGTGAAGTAGTTGCCGGTCACCGTCTGACTCACTTCTCGAAGATTTCCACCCAATTCATCGAGCGCTGTTGTCAATGCCGCCATGACTCCCACGCGATTGGTGGCCATCAAGGTCATCACATAGGGTTTGGGCATCGAAAAACTCCACCAGCATCATATTCTGTTTCAGCAGACCACCAGCAACCATCTCTCATGACATCAAATCAGCCAGACTCTCAGGAAACATCCTCATCGAACAGCATGATTCTTCGCATGATTTCACCATGCGGCTGGCAGCTTTCTCTCATAAATTGCGATTATTTTCTGAGTATTCACCTGCAAAAACAAAGTCCAAAAATTGAACTCATTTCGATAATTCGCGTGATCCTCACCGCCAGGCCAATCCGTTCGCTGAAACCACACCCTGTTCGACTTCAACATCTGGTCATTGTATCGACTGACGACAGTGAATGCTCGTCAGGATTTGGGTTGCAGATCCGTATCCAAGGCGACCAAGATCAATCATCAAATGCAGATTCTCTCTCACAACCAGGGCCCTGGAAAAACTCAACATGCCATCGACCGCTGACAGTCTGCGTGATCAATCGACCGTCAAAATCGTCTCGTTGCTGGTCCTTTCGGTCGTGATGGTCATTTTCATTCTGATGTTTTACCAGGTGATGGCCCCCTACCTGATGTCACTCCTCCTGGCGGGTGTCCTCGCTATTCTGGCTCAACCGTTACACAGCCGCAGCCTGTCGTATTTCCCCAAATGGAATTCGCTCGCTGCCGGCCTCACGACCACTGGAGTCGTCGTGGTCATTGTCCTGCCCATTCTCTTTGCCATCCTGCTGACAGGATTGGAACTGTCGGTTTTTGTGCAGGATAACCTTTCCGATTCTTCATGGGAGCAGATCAAGTCGACCGTGTCGTTGCGTATCGATCAGTTCGTGCAACGAATTCTCCCCTGGATGCCGGCTGGTGCCGACCCGGAAGGTGTCAAGCAGCAGCTCCTCCTGGGAATTCAGAATCAGGTCAAACAATTGGGCGTCGGTGCTTCCGAAATTGCCAGTTCCACCTGGGGAATCATCGGGACTCTCATCAACTTCTTCATTCAACTGACGGTTTGCCTCATGGGACTCTACTTCTTCCTCGCCGATGGCCCACGCATTTTGCGAGGCGCTCAGAATCTGATCCCCATCCAGCCGGAATACCAGCAACAGGTCTTCGATCAATTCACCAAAGTCACTCGTTCTGTCGTGATGGGAACTTTGGTGGCAGCGATTGGCCAGGGGATTGCCATGTCTCTGGCAGCAGGAGTCCTCGGGATTGGACACATCTTTGTCATCGGCATGGTCACCACGGTCGCGGCCATGATCCCCATGATTGGTGCGGCTGGTGTCTATGTGCCTCTCGCCATCTACCTGGCGACACAAGGCCATTACGTTACGGCGACAGGATTATTCCTCTTTGGTTTTCTGGTGATCAGCAGCATCGATAACGTCGTGCGTGCCTACACTCTGAGCAGCAATGTGCAGATGCATCCGCTGCTCGGATTCGTTTCGATTCTCGGTGGGCTGGAAGCCTTTGGATTATGGGGTATCTTTCTGGGCCCCATGATCGCTTCGGTTTTGTATGCACTGGCCAAAATCTTCAATCAGGAACTGAAAAGTTTCATGGCCACTTCGACCCCGGCGAAAGGAGTCATCACAGGCGAAAAAACGCCAGTTGCAACTGTTGTTTCTGATGTCACTTCGACCATCATTGCGACACCCGCCGCAGTCGTGGCCACGATGGTTGAAGCGGCACCACCCGTGGCAGAAGCTCCCAAACCTCCGGCCTGTTGAGAGATTTTCATCCTTCACATCAGGCAGTCGTTTTGGCGAGCACATTACTCGGAGCGACGGTTTTTTTGATCGGCCAACCACTTCGCCCACGCATCGATCTTCATCTGCCGTGTGGGATAACCCAACCTCGTATCAAACACCGGTTGATCATGGGGCGGAACGAGTTCTTCGAGTGTCCGCAGGATTTCGACAATCACTGAATCCGTTTTCTCTGTCCAGAGTTGCTCGATCAGTGGATCCACGAAACGAGGCTGACCGGTTTGTCGAATCAGTTCCACAGCCTGCAAGCGGGCTCGCGGATTGTCATGACGACTGCGCCTTAACAATTCAGCCATCGCCTGATCATCTCTGAGGCGCACCAAAGCGACGAGTGCTGTTTCCATCAGCTCATGATCTGTGGATTGCAGAAGTGGTCGCAGTGCACCGACCCGTGAACCATCATTCACAGGCAGGCCTTCGATCAACTGGGGATTCCCACAGACACCAGCGGCCTCAATTGCTGCCAGACGCACCGGACGATGAGGGTCTTCAATCACAGGGGCCAGCCATAAGCCCCTTTCGATCGCGGGATGCTTCAGCACATACTGGCAACCACACAGTCGAATATCGGGCCAATGATGATGAATAGCCATCTGGGCCAGCGCAGCCGCTTCTGGAGTCGATTCGCGGTCAATCGCCCGCATGACTTCCTGCCAGACCTGCTGATCCTGTTCTGTTCGCAGTTTTTCCTGCAGTAGTTTGACGGCGATACGCCCGGGATTTTGTGAGGCCGCCAGTTGCCTCAGAGCACTGGCCGACTGACGACGCGCGAGGACATCGTTGGCATTCATGTCGAGCACCAGTTTCACCGCCTCGTCGGCTTGGGCAAAAATTTCACGGGCAATCTCTGTCAGTTGCTCGGGGGGAAGCCTCATGGCGGCATCAGTCAGTACAGGAAGACTGGCTGGCAAAGACCTGGCCAGAAATTCGGTTCGATCCAACCTCTCACTGCTTCCCTGGGGAAGTTTAACAATTGTCGAAAGTTCACTTTGCAGCTCACCCACGGACCATTCACTTCTTGCAGCAGGAACAGAATTGGCCATCAGAGCAACGGTGTTTGCTGCACTGTCGGAACCGGCTCGTCCTGTGGAATCATTCACGTGGGCATGGGCGGTATTCAGCCATGTCGCTGGTAAGCCCTGTACACGCGAAAGCTCCTTCACAGCCAAGATTCGTTCATCTCTGGGCCCATGGATCGGAAAGACTGGCGAATACCCCAAATGTGCCGAGATCGAACGCAAGGCCTCTTCACGGGCAGGGCCGGAACCATCTGTCAATATTTCCAGAAGTAATGGCGAAGCGAGTTCCATCGGCCAGTCGGCAAGAAGTTTTGCCAGTGCCAGTTGCACATCGAGACTGCGATCACGAATCGAAGGCCTGAGCAGCATCGCATTGGTCAATGAAGGGTAACGACCAAACTGACTCACAACAGCAGCTCGAAATCGAGGTGTCGAAGTCTGCCCTGCCGGAGGGTTGAGAAACTCCGCGAGCCGTTCAGGTTGCCGAAGTGAGATGGCCATCGCAGCCAGAGTCTGCTGATTCTCATTGGCAGAACGCACGAATTTTTCCAACGCTTGTTGTGCTTCGGCGGCAGTCAGTAACCCGAGGTTCAAAATCGCATCGTCTGCCACACGTAAGTCGGCATCCTGTCCCTGCGCCAGAGCAATCGCACAGGCCTGATCATGATTGAGCAACGCCAGCCAGCGACCATACAGCCGACGAATCATTGGATCGCGATCAAATCGGGCCAGCGACATCCCTTCCGGCCAATCGGACAGTTGAGGATCACTTACATGGGCCGCTTGAACGGTACGCATTTCATGCTGCGGCAGAAGACCTTGCTCAAGTTTCTGCATCGTTGCAAAAATCAGACAGGCTTCATAGGCCCCCTGTCTTAAGGGAAGATCACCTTGCTGTTCGTTAATCGCGTCGGCCAGCCCGGGCAATCGATCTGGCAGAATTCTCTGTGCCAGCATTTGCCATAACACGACTTTGACCTCTCCAGCCAGCGAATCCTGCTTCAGCAGTTCACCAGCGGGCAACAGCCTGAGTTCAGGTTCCCCTGGTTTTTCCAAAAGCATCCGGCACCAGGCCTCGGCTGCAGCAGCTCGCAGCCGCGGAGACATCGTCACGGACTCTCCCTTCAGGCGAATGCGGCCATCGACCACAATTTCTCCCAAAGGAGCGATCAGTTCTGCAGCGCGCTGGGGCTCATGGTTCGATAGAAGAATGGCGGCATTAACACCTGCCAACTCTCGAGCTGCGAGCATGGTCTTCAAGGCCTCGAGACTGGCTCGAAGTTCTGAGGTGCTTAATCTGGCCGGATCGGATCGTTGATTTGTGGCCTGATCTTCCACCGGCGTCTCGCTGGCTTCTGTGGCCGGAGTAGTCGTGCTGGATGGTAATTCGGAAACCGCAGGCTGAAGTTGAGCCTTGGCATCAGCAGACTGCCTCATCGCCAGCCAGGTGACATCGGCCGTCAGTGTTCTTGCAGGCTTCCCGGTGGCAGCCGAGGCGGCACTGTCTTTATCCCGCACAATGTATCGAAAGTAGCTGGGCCATTGATGACTGGAGTGGATCTGACCCGATTGGAATTGGGCATTCCTCGGCAGGTTGGCATGCACTGGCAAATCCGTCGCAGAACTCCGGCTGATGAGTTGCCAGCTCTGCTGGATAACAGGCGTGGCATCATAAGCTTTTTGCCACGCATCGAGAGCAAACTTCTGGCGATAGTGCAGGATCAAAGGTGAGGCGGAACCATCATCGACCACTGCGGATTGACCAGCTTTTGATCCCGGCAAGGTAATGGTCGGCTGAGTGGACTCTTTCGAGCCAGCCGGCTCTGTTGTCTTTGTCGCTGTGGCCTTCGGATCATTTGCGGCTGAGCTCTTCTCTGGTGATTTTGCAGCAGCTTCTGCATCACTCACATCGGGTGTGGTGATTCCGACAACTGTCCGAAGTCCATCGAGAAAGGTAGGGGCTTCCAGTATCTTGCAGCCTTCCAGAAGCCCGCACACTACCAAAGTCACCAGAATCAACAATCGCCCCAGACATCGAGAGCTTCCCATTCTGCCACGAACTGTCACTGCGCAAGAGGGGACGAAAACCCCTTGGGCTGCAGTCTTTTCGGGCTGATCTGGCCCGCCATCCATGGCCGGTCTCCTCCTGGAACATCGCCACGACTGCCAATTGGCACTCTGGGCTCATCATCGGAGTTTACGCTCTTTGGACGGATTGAGTGAAGACCGACTCACCCATCGATCGACCGCAGCCACAACGAATTCAGGATGCAGGCTGTCATAGGGAAGACTGGGGATGGAGAAACGAAAGGTGCAATTCGGCATGGCGGCATTGCAGTTGTGTCCAATCCTCGCGAGACATTGGGCCAAAAGCCGGACTTCGAGGCAAGAGAGGGCCTGCTTCAAAGCGTTCAATTGCACGACGAAAATGTGCCAGACCCGCTTCTGTTTCGACTTCCATCTGAGGTGTCGCCAGGAGTGCGATCTGACCTCGCCACCGAAATCCTGGACGCATCGGTTGTTCGAGCATGGTGCGCTTCATCAGTGGGCCAAACCATCTCAAAATCCAAGGCAACTGAAAGGGAAAGCCATCGACAGGCCGTTCGACCCAGAAAGCCAGATGGTCAAGAATTTGTCCTGCTGACCATTGGCCAGTCGTAAAATAGCCTTCAGGTGCGTGAAGAATGGTTTCGGCATCTTCAAGAGCCTGTTGCAGGTTCTCAAAGTGGAGTGACCTTCGGCGAATGTTCGATACAGGCATGATGCTCACTCTCAGTCAGCAGCCCGAGTGCAAATGGCAAAAATCTGGTGAATCGCTCATCACTCTCAGGTTATTCAATTTGATGAGTGACAATGCATTCGTTCAACCAAGAGATGAAAAAGCCCCGGAAATGGGAATACACGTCGCGGCATGGCCAATTCGTAAATCACCAGCCTCTGGTGAAAGTTCCCAAAGCGATTTTTCAGCCAGTAACCTCTGACATTTTGCTCCAGCATCCTGCAGCAATCGCAGGGATGGGCAGGCACTGATCTTTGTCAGCTCTCCCCAGCCAATGTCATGGAAATGCTTGGACCCGAGATTCAACACGGCTGTCTGAATTGTGGGGCGACTGATTACAGCCCCCTGCAACAGAGCCAATGGGACTGCACTCGTCTTTTGCAGCATGTTCCACCAGCTTGGAAAGGAGTAGGAGAAAAGGGATTGAGGGATGGTCGGTGCACTCTCGACACAATCAACAAGTGGCCAGAACTTTTGTGGTAGTTCGTGGCAGATTGGAGGCAGGTTGATGTTGGCCACGTCGGCAAGTTGCCGGGCCGCCAGTTGCATCAGTGAGAGTCCTCCCGGCACTTCACTTTCGGACAACCAGGAAAAGTCACCCCAGATCGCTTCGATTTTCAACCCGGGCATACGACCCACACCCAGCAGCAGATCTTTCAAGTCATGCCCGATCCTGACTCCTTCGCCTCGATCCACCAGCCGGATCGACAAAGCGACTGTCAGAGGTGTATTGAAGTTTGTGGTACTCCAGACACTCTGCAGCAGTAGGGCCTGACTGTAGTGATCGATCACCACGGCTGGCCGACCAGAAAGGCATGTTTTGGTCGATTGATTTACTTTCGGTGGATCTGCCTCAAAAGAAAGTCGGCTCGCCAGTTGCTCCAGTGCCTGCTCTGTCACGGGCGGTATGACCCACCAATCGTGCTGACTCCAGGCCAAACTCAAATGATGTGGCGGAGAATCACCTTGAGCGAGAAATGTCTTCTGTAAGGCTTCTGGAGCACCCGTCACAAACCAGGGTGCAGGGCAATTCCACAGCCGGATGGCAGCATTCAGCGCTGGACCTAACACATCGACAGCAGGGGGGTGAGCAGCTCGAACAAAAGATAGATCAACGCTGGAAACTTGCGGCCCTGCCGATGAAGGAAGCTCTGGCAAAGAGTCAGCAGAAACTGCAGCACTCGGGGCGACATCCCACATCAGCGGCATGAAGCGATCTCATCGGCATCTCGAGGGAAAGCAGAGCATCGAATTTTGCAGATGAGCAAAATAACTGAATGCTTCACGAGAAATCGGGATAGCAGGCAAAGAGAAAAAATGGCCAGCCGTGGCCCCGTGAGCGTCCGTGCAAGGCGAGGAGTCTAACCACAAACATCGATGACGACAAATGAGGATTTCAGATTTTCTTTCAACCGCATTTTCCTATGGAAAAGTCAATCCGCACTCCTGAGAAAGCCTTCAAAAATTATCAACTTTCTCAGTGCTGTCAGAAGGGATTTCAAAAGAAATTTGATGGATGATCAATCAACAAACTGAAGAACTGGTGCAGGAATTGATGTGATCCCGGATGAACAGAAACAACGCCCGGATGAAATCACTTTCCCGGATATTGAAGTTGCATCTCATGCACGTTGATTCTGCGCAATGGCCTGCTGCAGCTTCTCGATCTCCTGTGAGATCAACACTTCTCCAGAGGCAATCCGCTCCAGCAATGGTCGAGCATCCACATCGTCCATCAACTCATGGGCAGCCTGTCGGGCCAGGCTGGCCCGTTGCTGTTGATCCAGGCACAGCGGCCCCAAAAGATAGTTCAACGACACGTAATGATGTGTGGCAAACTCCATAGGGAAAGCGCTGTCGAGAGCCACAAAACGTCGGTCAGACAATAGATCAAGGATCGCCTCAGCGTGTGACAATTGTGTCTCCGCCAATTGTCCGAGTGTTCTCCAGATCGAATGGGCCTCAGGCGGTATGTAAGGCGATGTGTAAGCCAGGTATTGCAAAAAACTTCGCTTGAGCTGCACCGCCAGCTCACTCAGACTGCGATTATGATGAATCAGTTGGCGATGTGCCGGCGAGTTCGCAGTCACTGGTGATCTCCATTGTTCAATCCACCGGACACAGAATTGCCCTGCATCGATTCCCCGGCAACTGGCGTCTCATTCAATTGGGAAACCTGGCTGGAAGTTTTACCGCTCTCATCTTGAGTTTGATCCCATAGCGAGACAGCCGCATCGCGTGAAAGGCGGCTCAATCCTGAGACGTCGATTCCTAACGAGAGTACAGGAATACTCACCGTGACAACAAACATCGTCGCCATGGAAAACGGAGCGATACGCACAGGTGGAGCCCCTTCCACGGGCTGATCAAAGAACATGGCCCGGAACAGCTTCAGATAGACCAGCAGACTGAGCAGGATATTAACCACACCCACAATCAGCACCGCATAAAACAACGGGAGCTTCGCCCCTGCATCGTACAGACTTGAGAACAACATGAGCTTGGCGACAAATCCGCCAGTCGGTGGCAAACCAATCAGACTGGCCAGCGAGAGTGACATGGCCACAGCCAGTACAGGCGTCTGACTGGCCAGCCCGCGGAAGTCGTCAATCGATTCTCCCAGCGTCTGGTTCCGCACGAGAATCAAACAGGAGAAAACTCCCAGATTCATAAACAGTGTCACCACGATGTAATAGAGCATTGACTCGACAGCTCGAACGGCCACACTGCTGGCAACTACCCCCTGAGTTTGCAGAACATCGCTGGTTGAAGGTGCCACCGTCACCGTGCTGGCGATCTGATCGACACCCGCCAGAGCCGGAATTGCCAGCACAGCAATCGGGATCAGCAGGTAGCCGGCATGAGCAATCGTCGAATAGGCCATCAGTCGTTTGATATTGGTTTGCCCAAACGCAGCCAGGTTCCCGAATGTGATCGTGATCGCCGCGATAATTCCCAGGCCCTGCGCCAGCAGATTCCAGAAAGCTTCCAGTTCGCCACCTGCCACCATGCCCAGCACCAGCCGTACGAGGAGTGCCAATGTGGCCCCTTTGGAAGCAATCGACAAAAAGGCACCCACTTCCGCAGCAGCACCATGGAAGACATCCGGGCACCAGAAGTGAAAAGGGACGAGACTCAGCTTGAATGCCATTCCTGCAAAGATCATGACCAGTGCTAGCAGCAAGGTCCGCAAGGCAGGATTCGCCAGAGTCGCGCCATCGATCGAAATCACAGCTTCCAGCCGAGAGCCCACCAGAGAAAGATCGCCAGTCCCGGCCAATCCACAAATCAGCGTCACCCCAAACAGCAGCAGCCCTGCCGAAGCAGAACCAAAGATCACAAACTTGAGAGCCGCCTCACTCGATTGCCGGCGACCTTTGAGAAAACCGGCCAGTACATAACCCGGGACACTCGACATTTCGAGAGCCAGAAAAACCAAAAGCAAATGATGGGCACTCGTCATCAGGAGCAGACCCACGACCGCACCACAGAGCATGGTGTAAAAATCCGGGCTGTCTTCCTGATCGGGAATGCCCCCCAGCGTGGTCAGCACAATCTGCAAAACGAGAAACAGCAGCAGATAAACCCTAAGAAACAGGGCAAATCGATCCAGCCGGATCATCCCCGTAAACAGAATCTCCGCCGGCTGGAGCTGAAAAATACTCGCCTGAAGTTGCCAGCCAGCCCAACCTAAAGAGACCACGACACCCAACGTCGCAATCGCTGCGACTGGGACATACCGGTCCAGATTCAATAAACGCCACAGGAGCGTGGCGATGATTGTCGCACATAGCAACAGTTCCGGGGCCAGCAGCACTAAAGCGCGGCCCGTCCCATTGGCCAGAAAGTCAGCGAAGAGGTCGTCGAGTTTCATATCGCTCAAGGCCGGTTCAATAAATGGATCAGACTCTCAAGGTCATCTGTCAGGCTGCGTTTGAGTTTGTTCTCAGGGATACGAAGGCGTCGTGAGGCTGCCGCTGTGGATACGTTATTTGTCCAGCGGCGATTCAATACTGGCTCGGTTCAAAGAAAGTTGTCGTTCCTGGCTGCCACTGATCTGTTGCACCAGTTGGCGGGAAGCGGGTTCAATCACGTTGAGGGCTATTGCAGGATAGACACCGAGGCCAATGGCAAAAGCCAGGAGGAGATAGCCAACGGTATATTCTCGAAAATTGATCTCTGTCAGATACTCGCGATTGGGGCCGGTGTAAGTAGGCCCAAGATAAACCCGCTGCAACGCCCAGAGAATGTAACCTGCCGTCAGAATCATCCCCAGAGCACCGCCGACCGAGAAGAATCGATCCACATGCCAGACCGAAAAGATCGAGAAGGCTTCACCGATAAACCCGCACAGACCCGGCAAGCCCAGTCCAGCGAAGAAAATCCCCGCAGCGATCGCTGAGAAGTGAGGCTGCAGGCTGGCAATTCCGCCAAATTGACGGAGATCGCGATGTTTGACACGGTCATAAAGGACACCCACAACAAAGAACATCCCGGCAGAGACAATCCCGTGAGCCACCATCTGGAAGGTGGCCGCCGAAAGTCCCATGGTCGAAAAATCAGGGTTCAGGACAGCCCCGGTCAATTCCTGAAAACGAAAAGCTCCCAGACCCATCAGCACGTAGCCCATATGGCTGACCGAGCTGTACGCCACTAATCGTTTGAAATCGCTCTGAGCCAGCGCTGCCAGGGCACCATAGAGCACACAGAACACGCCGAGCGCCACCATGAACCAGGCCCATTCGGCAAACCCCAGTGGGCAGATCGGAATCGCAATTCGCAAAAAGCCATATCCACCCAGCTTCAGGAGAATCCCCGCGAGGATCATACTCACAGGAGTCGGAGCTTCGACGTGAGCATCCGGTAGCCAGGTATGCAGCGGAACAGCCGGCAGCTTAATCAAAAAGGCAATCAGGAGGAGCACGAAGACTCTCCATTGCAGGCTGGTATCGCCCATGGCTGCCGTCAACGCCATTCCCTGATCCAGATCCATTCCCGGCTGTGGTGCCTGCCCCTGAGCCATGCGAGCCAGTTCGAGCAGATCAAAACTTCCTCCCGAAGCGGAATAGACCATCAGCATCGCCATCAGCAGACAAACGCCACCAGCCAGCGTGTACAGGAAGAATTTTATCGCGGCATACTCCCGGCGCGGGCCACCCCACAGGCCGATGAGAAAATACATCGGGAGCAGCATCACTTCCCACATGACAAAAAACAGAAAGAAATCCAGGGCCAGAAAGACGCCCATGACCCCTGTTTCCAGCAGTAACAGCAGAAACAGAAAGCCTCGAATGTGAGTTTTAATACTCCATGATGCCACGATCGAAAGGGCAAAGATCAGCGAGGTCAAGAGAATGAGTGGCAGGCTGAAGCCATCCACTCCCAGCGAGTAATTCACATTCCAGGTAGGAATCCAGGGGAGGCTCATGCCCAGCAGAATGTCGTTTCTTAAACTCGTTGCCGATGCATTCACTGCGGGTGACGCGTCGATCCAACCCAGAGCAACTCCAGCCAGTTGCACCGTAATCGCCAGCTCGCAGCAGGCCCCGGCCAGTGCATACCAGCGAATCGCACTCACAGCTCTGGATGGAAAACCAAACAGACCCAGACCCCACAGGACAGGCAGGAACAGAGCACAGCTCATCAGGAATTGTGGGTCGGCAAACATGGGGTCGGCAATATTTCGTAAAGGAAAGAGATTACTTCAGTGAAGATTAACGCCCTGCAAGTTCCAGGGCCTGTTTCTACAGCGACTCATTTTTGTGAACAACGACTTCTAAGGTTTTAGCAGATTCACAGGAAATACCCATCAGGGCCCGGCCCGGCCTCCTGGCATCCACGCAAACAGAATCAAAAACAGCACAATCACAGCCATTGTGGCCAGCAGGACATACTGGCGAATATGCCCCGTCTGTGCCTTTCTCAGTGACAACCCCCAGGCCCAGACACTGCTGGCCATATTGTCAAAAAAGCGGTTAATCATCGCCTCATCGAACCATTGGCTGGCGTGAGAAAATCGCTCACTGAAGCGGGCACAGCCATCAATGAATGGATCAATGAGAATTCGGTCGATCCAGGCGGTGTGTCTGGCCAGATTCAGAATCGGCAGTACGAGAAATCCACGGTAGAGCGTATCGAAGTGCCAGCGATGACTCGCCAGCCTGACCAGAGGCGTCAACTGACGCGACAGATCTTTTGATGAGATCGCCCGCAATCCATACAGTGCCCACGCAATCAAAGCTCCCAGCCAGGCGGCGGCCAAAGCCATGGCACCGGCCGTCCCATGAACAGCATGGCGATCACTCGCATTCGTCCATTGAATGGAAACCACTTCATCAGTCGAGCCGCTGAACCAGGCCGGGGCCGGGCTCAGACTTGCTTCAACCAATGTGGAAACAAGCCCCTCTTCACCTCCCAGTGCGCAGAACGCTGCGAAGAACGCCAGCACCACGAGCGGCCATGTCATCAGCCAGGGGCCTTCGTGAACCTGCTGCAGAGCAGGATCCACAGGCGTATCGCGAGCAAAGAGCTTAAGCCATAAACGCAGACTGTAAGCCGCAGTCAGGCAGGCACCCAGCAGCACACTGATTAAGAGCAGAATGTGATGGGGATTCTTCAGCACAAACGCCATCGCCCCCGAGACAATGGCGTCTTTGGAATGAAACCCCGAAAAGCCCAGGCTCTCTCCAAAAATGGTCACATAAGGGACAGCCAGCCCCGAAAGAGCAATCACTCCAATGAGCATCGTCAATGATGTCAGCGGCAGGTGGGCCCTTAACCCACCCAGTTTTTCCAGATCCTGCTCATGATGTGTGGTATGAATCACGCTGCCGGCCCCAAGGAACAACAGCGATTTGAAGAAGGCATGGGTGATCAGATGAAAAATCGCTGCTTCCCAGGCACCGACACCGATCCCTAAAAGCATGAGCCCCAGTTGACTGATCGTGGAATGTGCGAGAACGAGTTTCAGGTCACGGGCAACAATCGCCATGCTGGCTCCCAGCAGCAAGGTTACCACACCCACATAAGCCAGCAGCAACAATGCCTCAGGAAGCAATAGCGGAGCAATTCTGGCGGCGAGATAAACTCCAGCCGCAACCATCGTCGCCGAGTGAACCAGAGCCGATACAGGCGTCGGACCTTCCATGGCATCTGCCAGCCAGGTATGCAAAGGAAACTGGGCACTTTTGCCCACACAACCCGCGAGCAGACCCAAACCGGCAGCCACCAGCAACGCATAGCTGATCCCCTGTCCTGAGGGCAACAGATCTGTGGGCTGGTGATTTTCCTCTGATGGAACAACCTTCTCGACGGCTGCCTGGAAAGCTTCTGGCAAAGCCATTGGCGCGCTGCCGGAAGTGTTTCCATTCAAGTCATGCACCGGGTACAGCAGAAGTGTGCCACAAGTCACCAGCAGGATCGTCATCCCGAGGACGAAGCCCACGTCTCCCACGCGATTCATGAGAAAGGCTTTCATCGATGCCAGTCGGGCGGTACGCCGCTCGTGATAGAAGCCAATCAGCAGGTAGCTCGAGAAGCCGACCAGTTCCCAGAAAATAAAAATCTGCAGCAGACCATTCGCCAGGACAATCCCCAGCATGGCAAAGGTAAACAAGCCTAAGGCCGCATAGAAATGGGCAAAGCGGCCCGGTCGCTCTGGAGTTTCACCTGGGGAATGATCGAGATGATGATCCTGATAGCTTTCTGTCTGTTCGTCGGCCATGTAAACCAGCGAGTAAGCATGCACTGCCAGTGAAATCATGGTCACGAGGACAAACATCAGCACAGTCAACGCGTCAATCGCATAACCCAGCGGAAAATCGATCTCGCCGAATTTCGCCAGTGAGTACCAGTGCCCGACCAGTCGCCTTTGTGGGGAATACCCAGTTTCATGAGCAGCATCATCACCCACTTTCGCTGCTTGTATTCCAGGAGTCTCTTCAGCCGACACACTACTGGCAGCAGTCTCAGCAGGGCTCGTCATCAGCCAGAGACCTGCGCTGAACAGGCTCAGGCAGAAGGCGACCAGTAACGAGCCAGTCCCGATCCAGCCCGGAACTGCCGAGAGCCGACTTAACTTCAGGCGCAGCACCGTGATCACCACACATCCCGCAAATGGGAGGAGCCAGGCAAGCATCAGGCAGGTAATGATCAGTGAATCGGCAGTCACAGTTATCGTCGGACCGTTGCGTCAAAAGGTAAGGTGGAAGTTTCCCAACAGGAATTCGTTTATCGCTTTAACTCGTCACCCCGATCGACATCAACCGTGAGGAAGTTATTGTAGTAATTCAAGGCAATCGCCAGGGCCACGGCCGCCTCGGCGGCAGCAATCACGATGACAAACAGAGCAAAGACCTGCCCATCAATCCCTAAACTGGTATAGCGGGCAAAAGCAATGAGATTGAGACAGGCCGAGTTGAGAATCAATTCGACACCCATCAGCACACCCAGAGCATGTCGCTTGGTCATCATGCATGTCAGCCCGGAGGCAAAAAGTACGGCTGAGACCGCGAGATAAGCTCCCAGACTCATGATACCTCTCCTGAGTTTGGGGATTGGGGATCGCTGGTAAACATCGAGAATCCGGTTCCTGAAACAAGATTCTGGCTGCGCGACAAGTCATCCCGGACGGGTGAAGACTGACTCAGCGCGGGATTCGCTGAACCTGAACTGTCAAGCTGTGCCGAGTCTTGATCCCACAACAAAGAGGTCGAGGTGGCATCTGGACTTCGCCTGGAAGAAGGGAGCTGCCGCTTGGCTCGGGCGAGATAAGCAGCTCCAATCAAGACAACCAGCAGATGAACGGAGATGATTTCAAAAGGAAGCAAATAGCCAGTTCCCAGAACAAGCTGATTTTCGCGATTCCACTGAGGTCGAAAACCGATCATGGCACTTCCCAGAGCATGGCCAGTATCTCCTTTCCGGCCTGCCCCCAGTACTGGCGAATTTTCATCACCCGTCGGAGAACTTTCAGTGAGCTGAGGTTCGGCCTCATTTTTCGGCTGTGCAGCAGTCGGCGAAACCTGGCCTGTTTTTGCGATTGTATTCAGCCGTTCCCAATCCACCGAACCGACAGTAAAGAGCAACAGCATGATCAGCGACAGGGCCAATGCCGCTGCCACAATTGTTTCACCACCAGTTGGAGAAAGAGATCTGGTGCGTCCACCGGCAGTCAGCATGACCCCGAATACGAGAATCACCACGGTTCCTCCCAGATAGACCAGCAACTGGGCCGCAGCGAGAAAATCAGCATGGAGGAGGAAGAACAAACCCGCAGCCGAAGCGACAGAGACCATCAGCCAGAACGCCATACGCACAATGTTCTGCGTCAGGGCCACCATGACCGCCCCCAGGCAGGTGGTGCTGGCAAAGACGGCAAACAGAAACTGCAGCACTGTCATCGCACCACCTCCTCAGCCGCAGGGGTTCTGGTGACATTGGTGGCAGCAGGCGATGACGAATAGTGACTGGCCTCATACAAACGATCGCCCACAGGCCTGCCCAGCAGCATGGGGCGGCCCAGAATCGTTGTCAGAGTCAAGGGCCACAGCGATGCTCCCAGAAAGAGAGCACAACTGATTGGAATCAGATACTTCAGGCAAGTCGTCATCACCTGATCGATACGCAACCGGGGGAGCGTCCACCTCACCCAGATTTGCACCGTCACCAGCAGACTGGCCTTGAACAGGAAGATGTGAGCCCCCAATAGATTCAGAGCATAGTTCCCGGCAGAAAAGCCCTGCACGGGAAAATTCTGGCCCCAGTTTCGAACAGGTGCCAGCAAGTCTTCAAGACCTGTCCCGCTCCACCATCCGCCAAGAAAGAGCAGCACGGCCACACAACTGACACTCAACATACTCGCGTACTCAGCGAGGAAAAAATACGACCAGCGCATACCGCTGTATTCCGTATGAAAACCCGCGACGAGTTCACTTTCAGCTTCCGCAAGATCGAAAGGAGCTCGTTTCACACTGGCAATCGCCACTGTGAAGTAAACAAAGAAAGCCACAAACGTGAATGGATCATGAAAGATCAGCCAGTTCGTCAGAAAGAACCCGCTCTGAACTTCGGCAATCGTGACAAAGTTTAAAGAGCCCACAGCCATAACAGGAATCAGGGCACACAACGCGAGGGGGATTTCGTAACTCACCATCTGGGCAGCTTCTCGCATCGAGCCAAAAAGTGCCCACTTCGAGCCACTCGACCAGCCGGCCAGAATAATCCCCAGAACTTCCAGCGAGATAATCGCCAGTGCGAGAAACACACTCGATTCGATGATCACAGCAGCCCACCCGCGTGAAAACGGGAGGACCATAAAGACGGTAAACGAGGCGACCAGTGCCAGATACGGGGCCAACCGAAAGAGCCATTGATCGGCAGCCGCCGGTGCGAGATCTTCTTTTTGAATCAGCTTGATTCCATCGGCAACCGATTGCAGCCAGCCGAACTTTCCGCCCACACGTGTCGGCCCCAGACGATCTTGAATTCGTCCGGAAACTTTTCGTTCGAGCCAGATAAAAAATGCTGGCGAAACTGCAAAGACGTGGAACAGCAGTAGCGTGTGAATCAGGACTGCGAGCAGAAATCCTGTAAACTCACCGGCATAACCCGACAGGAACTGCTCCAGTGTCAATCCTGTTGCCAAAATGGCCATCAGCCAACCCAATTCCGATCCAACTCAATGGTGTTCTCAGATGGCGATTCACGCCACCTGCAACTGACCTGCTGGTGAATCGTCCCAGCCCGGCAATTCCGTAAAAACAAGCGTTTTCCTAATCAGGACTATGACAGACTGTGATCACTCTCACAAGCCAGCTATGCCTTGGCAATATCGATTGCCGCAGGGATTGTTTGCGGGCCAACCCGGGTTCAGACCTGCTGATGTTTGCAGCTCTATGAATTATGGTTTTGAATTGAGAATTCGGGATCGACCAGGAAAAAAATCCCTCCAGAGACTGTCATGAGCGTGCAGAATCAGTAATTTGAAGCAAAACTGGTTCACGAGAGTGAATGACCACGCCCGCGATTAATGTTTGTAAATTGTTTCCCACTCAATGGTTCGGGCAATGATTCGGGAAAACTGCCTGGCTGAATTTCACTGTCTGGCTAAAACTTACAGAGCAATGGATGCTGTTGGATATGTCTATGGTCAGCACTCACACGAGCTTGGCAGACGTTCCCGCCCAACCGGCTCCGAACAGCCAGCGTCCTGATCCCCAGTTGGCCATCGAGAGTGCTGCTCCCGTCAGGCCGCGCCATATTGCTGTCATCATGGATGGAAATGGTCGCTGGGCACAAAGGCAGGGGCTGGAGCGAATTGAAGGACATCGCCGAGGCGTTCAGTCTGTCCGCTGTGTGGTGGAGGAGTGTGTCCGGCTGGGAATCGAACAACTCACGCTGTATTGCCTCAGCAGTGAAAACTGGAAAAGACCAAAATCAGAACTCGACTTCCTGATGGCGCTGCTCAAAGAATTTCTGATTGCCGAACGCCCGGAAATTGTTCGTCAGAATCTGCAGTTCTCGGTCATTGGCCGCCGAACAGAGCTTCCTGAAGATGTCCTGATCGAAATCGATACCACAGCCCGAGTTGCAGAGTCTCACACCGGAATGCGTTTGTGCCTGGCCATCAATTATGGGAGCCGGGCTGAGATTGTCGATGCTGTGCGTTGGATCGCTCACGATGTCGCCTCGGGACGATTATCGCCCGATGCCATCGACGAAGATTTGATTTCTGCCCGACTGAACACCCGGGAGATGCCAGAGCCTGATCTTGTCATTCGTACGGCCGGTGAAATGCGCCTGTCCAATTTTCTGCTCTGGCAGATCAGCTATGCTGAACTTTTTGTGACCACCACCCTGTGGCCAGAATTCCGCGAGCCCGAACTCCATGCGGCACTCGATGCCTTTTCACGCAGGCAGCGCCGGTTTGGTGGCCTCAATCAACCGGAATGTCATCGTTGATCATTCAACGAGAGGAAATCCATTCATGGCCAAATGTGATCAAGGTTATCTGTGCGAAGTCTGCGGCGAAGAGGTCGAAGATCTTTCCGAAAGCGATTTGTACCTCAGGTTCATCATCGGAGAAGTCCCCGTTCGTGACCTGCTGACTTCTCCCGAGCGGCACTTGAAATGCCATCCCTTTCTGGCTCAGTTCATCCTCGATGATCGTTTTGAGCCCGTAAAGCTCGATAGTCCATTCAGCAAAGAGCATTTCGATCCCGCAGAGCGCAGCCGCATGGAAACACTGGTCACCAGAGGCTTTCAGCGCCTGCAGGAACTGCGCACACTTCCTCCCATGCCATTCGCACTCTATCCACTGCCTGAGTTTCAGACAGCTGGATAGTTCGATCGTCGAGATTGACCCATCAGTCTTAATTCAATTTTGAGTTATGAAACCTGAGCCATTTCTCAAACTCGACAATCAGAAACGCGATCACTCCGACGGCCAGTATTCTTAGCCAAGTTTCGAGCGGGAGCGAGGCTGTACCAAATAACGTCTGCATCAGTGGCAGATAGGTCAGCAGCACCTGAGCCGCCAGCATCGTGGCAATCCCGGCTGGGACATACGGATTGGAAAAAATGCCAATCGAAAAGATCGAGCGATGAAGGCAGCGGCAATTCAGCAGGTAAGCACACTCCACCATGACAATCACATTGACGACGGCAGTACGTGCCTGAGCCAGAGTGTTGCCTGGACGACTCTGTTCGATCTGAAACACCCAGAATGAACCCAGCAGAATGATCAACGACACAAGCCCCGTCCGCATAAAGAGCGGAAACGTGAGAATGGGCTCTCGAGGATCGCGCGGTGGCCGCTTCATCAGATTTTGCTCATGAGGTTCAAAGACCAGCATCAGCCCCAGCAAGACCGATGACGCCATATTGATCCACAACAGTTGCACCGGCAGGATAGGTAGTTCTGTCGCCAGAAGGATGGCAACAAACAACACCATCGCTTCGCCCACATTGGTGGGAAGTGTCCAGACGATAAACTTGACGAGATTGTCAAACACGCCGCGTCCTTCTTCGACAGCGGCTTTAATCGTGGCAAAGTTATCATCGGTCAGAATCATGGCGGCTGCCCCTTTGGCAACCTCTGTCCCGGTGATTCCCATGGCAATTCCAATATCTGCCTGCTTCAAAGCCGGGGCATCATTCACTCCATCCCCCGTCATCGCCACGATATGACCACGAGATTGCAAAGCCTGGACGAGCCGCAATTTCTGCTCTGGAGCCACACGAGCGAAGACGGTGGTTTGCTCCGCAACAAGTGGCAAATCCTCGTTCGATATCTGTTCCAGTTCACTCCCAGTGACCGAAACTAACGTTTCATCACCCATCCCGATTCTTTGGGCAATCGAGCGTGCTGTCGCCACATGATCGCCCGTGATCATCTTGACTTGAACCTGGGCTTGCTGACATTCATGAATGGCATTGATAACTTCCGGTCGCGGGGGATCAATCATCCCCGTTAATCCAAGAAACATCAGATTCCCAGCCACATGATCATGCTCCAGTTCTTGCTGATGATCTTCTCCTGCGACTTTAGCAACCATCAAGACGCGTAAGCCACGCCGGGCCATGGCTTCCGCTTGACCTTGAATTTCAGCAGCATCGAGCTCGACAGTTTGGCCAGCCTGATTAACAGCCTGATCGCAACGAGGTAACAGACGTTCGAGTGCCCCGATGATGTAAATCACCCGGTTCTCATCAGGCGTTTCATGCAGTACAGCGCGAAACATGTGCTCAGATTCGAAGGGAATCATGTCATGTCGAGGCCACGGATCTTCTCGATGCCTGTGATGCAATCCGGCTTTATGGGCAGCGACCAAGAGGGCCGCTTCAGTCGGGTCACCCTCAATTTCCCATAGGCCAGCCTCTTCTCGAAGATTGGATTCGTTACACAACAGCCCTGCGCGAAGAACTTCAATCAAAGCCGGGTGATCCCAGGGGGCGACAGATTTCCCACTTTGGCTGAAATCACCCAAGGGTTCATAACCAGTCCCTGAGACGTGAAAACAGCTACCCGCTGCATAAATCTCGACCAAAGTCATCTGGTTCTGGGTCAAAGTGCCCGTTTTGTCAGAGCAGATGATCGATGTACTCCCGAGGGTTTCCACTGCGGGCAACTTCCGAATAACAGCTTTCCGCTGGGCCATGCGCGAGACACCAATCGCAAGCACAATCGTGACAGCAGCGGGTAAACCTTCGGGAATCGCACCGACGGCCAGAGCCACAGCCGCCATGAAGACGTCAGCCGCCGGCTCTCCGCGAAAAATGCCCAGCGCAAAAACAGCGAACGCGAGCAGCAGAATCACCACCATCAACAACCGACTGAACTGCGCAATATTCTTTGTCAGTGGTGTTGATAGATCGACCGTGCTCGACATCATCCCGGCAATCTGTCCGGTTTCTGTCGCATCGGCAGTGGCAATCACCACACCTTCGCCAAACCCGGCAGTCACCAACGTCCCTGCAAATGCCAGATTTCTCCGATCAGCGAGAGTGGTCTGAAGTGGTAATGGATTGATCTGTTTCGTCGCTGGTACCGATTCACCGGTGAGAGCCGCTTCTTCGACCTGCAGGTTCTTTTGAAGACAAAGCCGGAGGTCGGCGGGAACCCGGTCGCCACTTTGAATCAGCACGATATCGCCAGGGACCAGCGTTTCTGCCGGGACACTTTTACGCAGACAATCGCGACGAACCGATGTCTGCACAGCGACCATGCGTCCCAGGGCATCAATCGCTTTTTCGGCTTTGGTTTCCTGCAGAAAGCCAATGATGGCATTGATAAAGACTACGCCAAAAATGACGGCAGCATCCACCCACTCCTGAAGGCTGAGACTGACAATCGTCGCCACCAGCAGCAGGTAGATCAGTGGTTGATGAAACTGCTGAATGAACTTGAGCCACAGCGGTGTGGAATGCTGTTGACTGATTCGATTGGGGCCGAACTGGGCTTGCCGCCGGGCCACTTCCTCGCTGGCTAATCCGTGATCAAGCGAAACCTGAAGTTGTGCGAGCACTTCTTCGGCCGACTGTGCATATTCGGCTCGCTGCGTATCAGCCGGAGTGATGTCTTTGCGGCCAGTGTTTGCATTCGGCAACGATGGCACCATGGATGACACTCCGTCAAGCTTCCATTTGCTGCAGAGTCAGCAAAGCCCAGGACATCGTAAGATTAACTGGGACGTGAACGATCCGCGATCCAGCGACTGCCGGGTTCTTCATGCGGAGTTCGAGCCAGTTCCATCAATCGAATCAACTCGTGCAATTCATCCGCAGCGAGATGCCCCAACTGCCGCTCATGACATTGCCGCACAGGTTCTTCAAGGTCTTTCAAGAGTTGTAGCCCGGCATCGGTCAGCGCCACTTCGACGACTCGCCGATTCTCGGGTTTTCGTGTTCTCAGAACCAGACCTCGATCATCCAGCCGATCAATGAGCCTCGTGATATCAGGCGCCCTGCTGATGAGTCGATCAGCAATCTGCAGAGTCGCCATTCCTTCGGGATGAACACTTCGCAGCAGCCTTAGCGTGTTGTATTGCTGGGCTGAAAGTTCGAATTGACTGAAGATCTCTTCCTCAATCGCTTTCATCCGGTCGTAGGTTCGCCATAGCTGCAGATAAGCCTCTTGCGTCAATGAGTCGAATCGAAGTGGCCTCGATCGCTCATTCATCTCCTGCGAAGCCTCCCGGTCTTCTTTCGCATCTTTTTTCGTTTGCGAGGCCGGATCAGCAGGCATGAGATTAAGACTTTCCAATAACAAAAATTTCCGCCGCTCAACGTTCCGGGAAGCGAAAGGAATTGTTCGAACTGTGAGATCAGCAAATGGACATCACAAATGTTCTGAGCCTGTAGGGTTATACGACAATGCGGCCACACAGGGAGTCTACCAGCGAGGAAAGTTCGGATTCTAGCGAATTTGACGACTGTAAGGGTGGGGGGTGTTTCGATTTGGAAACATGCGTTGTCTTTTTTCGTCACGAGGACTTTTCCTGAACTACGTTTGAAAGCGGAGAGCTGTTTCTCCGGCAGCGCGTCGGCCAACCCCAAGGGCCAGCGGTGCTGCGACTCTATCGACTGGTCCTTTCAAAGGATTGCTGGCCATGCGTTTGACTGTTGCCGACCTGATGACGACTGCCGTGACGATTTCCCCTCAGGCGACTTTGACAGCCGCACTCAAGCTGCTGATCAGTTCGAAAGCTCAAGAGTTATTCGTGGTCGGGCCACGCAAAAAGCTGCTGGGAATTCTCCCGGATTATGAACTGCTGAAGGCTCAACTGGCAGAAACCGATCCTGACGCCAAGGTTGAACGCTGGATGGTGACCAGCATGCAGACCTTGTCGCCCGCCACGGATCTGGCGATCGCCACCAATCTGTTCCGCGCTGGCAACTGCTCGCGGGCCGCCGTGGTTGAAAAGGGGCAACTTGTGGGCGTGGTCTCCCGCTTTGAAATTTTGAGGTTATGCCTCATTCTCCGGGTTGATGCACCGCATACGACGCCCAGTACTATGGAAGTCGAAACACATCTCGAACCTGCACAAAACTCGAAAACCAAAGCTCGTCTCACGACGACTTCCCGGACCTCAACACGGGCAACACCTGAGCCTGCCACAACCAAGTGCCAGGTACCCGAGCCAAAATTCATCTCAACGACGACGGGCCGTCAGAAGTCAAAGTCGTCAGGACGTTCAAAGGCCGCCAGCCAAGAGAAAGTGACCAGTCGCGCCAAGGCAAAACGTCACTGAGAATCAGGATTGATGAAGCGCAACATAGAGGCTTTTCAATCGATAGATCAGGATGGTCGAGTCTGCTGAGAGAACCTGTCGAATCATCCATTGGTTTTGCGACGTATAGAACTCACTCGAGGAAGCTTGGATTGTTTCCGCATACGCAACAGTTCGGATAACAGGCGAGTGCCCGAAATCTGCTTGTGTGTTTTCTGGCTGAAATTGTCGACGAGTTTCTGAAGCTCACGTGGTGATTGACTGAGACGATCTGCTGGAATGCTAAGATCACGATAGGTATCCAAAAGGGCCTGGCGTTCCTCATCGGTGATCGGTTCAAGATTTCGGCGAATCTGTGACAAAACCTCATCGATGCGATTACGGGGATAGACCTGGTAACCCCCAAGCGCTTCCGGAACTCGAGTCGAGGCCGGACCGTTGAGAAGGATAAAGATCGGTTTATTCCAGGCTGTTGCAGCACCCAGTTCGATCATTCCCATGGCATCAGGGGCGGAGTCTGGCGAAACAATGACAATGAAGGCATGACATTCAGCGATGGCATCCCAAATGGCACTGCTTATTTCTTGTTCGATTGGGACACTTGCGTCATGAAATGGCTGAAGCCCTTCTGCTTTGAGTCGATCTGCGACATCTGTCGCAAACTCACGGTCATGCGAACTGTGGCAGACGAATACATCAAAAGTAGGCGTTACGGTCGCTGTCATTTCTTCACCCGACGCTTAAGTTCGGCGAGATACTTGTCAAAGTCATTGATGTGAAAAGCCTTCTTACCCTCGATTATATCCGGAATCGCGTCGAAAGTGACATGGCAAAGTACCGGGACGATGCGATAGTCCTTGCGACGCCCCCAGGCAGCACCAACTTCGAGCAACACCCAAGGTCGTTCAATCGAATCTGGCGTGAGCAACACGACCAACTCACGTGAAATCTGAATTTCAGTTCGTATTGATTGCGGGATGCTGTCACCACCGTTTATGTCACGGTCATCACGAAAAGATGTTGCCCCAATAGCATCAATTTTCTCACAGATTGTCGTAGCAATCCACTTGTCAGCCGTGGCATGGCTCACAAAAACCTGATAGCGAGGCTTAGGCCGAATTGTTCTCTTGGTTGTCTACTTAGTGTTTCGTTTTGTCATTCATTAATGCCACATCGAATAACAAGTTGCCCCGAATTGCCGAACAAGATCTGCCACTGTGAAGCATTTGCGTGTTATGCAGGGCTGCTAAAAATCCATTGAGTGTCGGTTGTACACGAATGTAAGTTGACTGCCTCATGAACGCAAACTGAATCCCATTGAAGTCCGATACAATGCCTTAGATCATCAGGCTCTATCCGCTGAACTCGACAGGACAGTCAAGAAGAATGAATCAAACATTTCAAAGTCGACTCCGATTTCAGTCCACATCGTGATGTTTTTCTCTTTGGCATTTTCACGAAAACTACACTTCTGAAATTGCACGCCTCTCAGCAATTTTCCTCGATTCACCATGACCAGAATTGCAGTTTCCTACTGGATTCACACCTGTTGAACTGAGATGATCAGGTTCCTGAAGCAGTCCTCTCAAATCTTGAGCACACGGCTTCACTCGAAAACATGATCATTCGATGGCAGTGGCAGGTGAGGTAAGTTTTATGGTGTTTCGTGCACAGTCTCCGTTTTGCAGCAGAGCGGCTTCACAACCCGGCGATGCCATCAAGCCTTCGATCTATCGAGTTGGGCTCACTCTTGCCGCTCTGTTGCTCTTCACCCCGCTAACCTGGGCGAATGACAAAACCGCTTCTCTTCCTGATCTCGTGGCCAGAATCAAATCGATTGGCCTCAAGGGAGAAGGTTATCCAGCGGCTGTCGCTGCCCAGAAAGAATTGTCATCGCAAGGGCCACAGGCGTTACTGCCGCTGCTCGATGCGATGGAAGGGGCTTCACCACTGGCAGTGAACTGGCTAGCCGGGGCTTTGGAAACCATTGCCGACCGTTCACTTCGAGCCGGTGCTGTCGGCCAGGAAGCAGGAAGCGGGATTCCTGCCGCTGCATTCGAAAAAGTGGTGCTGGATCGTACGCGATCGGCCACCCCCAGGCTTCTGGCTTTCGAGTGGCTCGTGAAGGTCGATCCTGCTGCCAGGGATCGATTGATCCCTGGGATGCTTGACGATCCTTCCGCCGACTTCCGCCGAATGGCAGTGACCCGCCTGATAGCAGCCGCCGATGCATCGAAAGATGATGCCGAGCGGCTCGATCTTTGGAAAAAAGGATTATCGGGTGCGACGGACGAAGATCAGGTGAAGGTGCTGGTGGATCATCTGAAATCAGCGGGAGTGACTGTCGATCTGGCCCGGCATTTTGGCTACTTGCTGGAATGGAATCTGATCGGGCCCTTTGACAACTCCGGAAGAGAAGGCTTTGCCAAAACCTTTCCGCCTGAAGTCTCACGCGATCTGGCAGTTCCTCTGCAAGGTCGAGAAGGGGAAGTCAAATGGGATCCATTCACTTCGACGGACAAGATGGGTGAAGTCAATCTCATTCCCATCTTCAAAAACTATCGCGATTCGCTGGCTTATGCCGTGACAAACTATAAAGCTGCGAAGGCTGGCCCGGCCCAGATTCGCTTGACGACTCCCAATGCCTGGAAAGTCTGGGTGAACGGAAAGCTGGTCTTTGCGCGAGATGAATATCATCGCGGATCAATGTTCGATCAGTATGTGATTCCGGTCACGCTCCAGGAAGGTCACAATGAGATCCTGCTCAAGATCTGCCAGAATGAGCAAACCGAAGACTGGGCACAAAAGTGGTTTTTCAAAGTGCGGATTACTGACAACTCGGGTAAGGCCATCCTGCCAGCCGAGTAACATCCATCCCCACTCAGCACTTCAGTGATACTGGCCTCGACCCAGTGAAGCATTAGTGCGGTGAGTTATTAATTCAGCGAGTTATCAACACATTCGATCATCCTTCATTGCACCCTGTGGCCACCCTCATGGATCCTGTTGCCACCAGAGCAGAATTGAGCCTTCTATGATCCGTCCATTAACGCGTGCGAACATCTCTCCGGTGAAGCCACTGTTTTCCGTTGGCTGCCTCAGTGCAGGGTTGATTCTGGCGCTGGGGATCCATGCGAATCATCGACTGCTTGCCGAAGACTGGCGGCAGTTTCGCGGGAGTTCCAGTACGGCCATTTCCCGCAGTGCCGCGCCACCCGTCGAGTTTGACAGCAGTGGCAAAAATGTGGCCTGGAAGGTTGATCTTCCCGGCCGTGGCCTTTCCAGCCCGATCATTATCGATGACCGTGTCGTCGTGACCGCAAGTTCCGGCCCTAGGCAAGACAATCTGCACATTCTCTGTTTCAAGGCGAATACCGGAGAATTACTTTGGGAACGCCGATTTCTTGCAACAGGTCGCAGCCTGACTCACCCCAAAACCTGCAATGCCGCTCCCACTCCCGCCAGTGACGGCGAGAAGATTTTCGCCTTTTTCTCGAGCAACGATGTGATCTGTCTCGACCTTTCGGGCCAGTTGCTCTGGATGCGCGGACTGACGCTCGATTACCCGAATGCCAGTAACAGCCTGGGCATGTCGTCTTCCCCGGTCGTGGCAGGTAATGTCCTGGTGACTCAGGTCGAGAATGACAGTGAATCTCTGACGACCGGGCTCAACACCTCAACAGGCGAAACCCTCTGGAAACTCGACCGCCCCAAACGAGCGAACTGGACATCGCCACTCCTCCTGGCCGATGGCCAGACAGTGCTGCTCCAGTCCTCCAAAGGTGCCGATGCTGTCGACGCCCGAACAGGAAACATCCTGTGGTCATTTGGTGAAGGGGCAGCCACCATTCCTTCTTCAGCACGGGAAGGCGAGACGATCTTCATTCCATCCAATGGCTTGGTAGCACTCCGGCCTGCCAACTCGAATACGCCTCCCGAAAAACTCTGGCAGGAGAACAAACTCAAACCCGGGACAGCCACACCAGTGGTTGCCGAAGGTAAAGTCTATTGCCTCTCGGGAGCGGGAGTCCTGCTTTGTGCGAATGTCGATAAGGGAGAACTCCTCTGGCAATTGAGGCTCGAAGGTCCCTTCAGTGCCTCTCCAGTCATTGCCGACCGGAAGCTTTATTGCGTTAATGAATCAGGCAAATGTTTTGCAGTCGATCTCAGTGGTACCAAAGGCTCCATAGTGGCTGAGAGTCTTCTGGACGAAACGATCCTCGCCACGCCATCCCTTTCTGATGGTGCACTCTATCTGCGAAGTGATGCCCACCTGTGGAAGATCGCCACGCCGTAGTCGATCGTCGGCATCAGCCGGGCACATCAGCATCAAACCCGGATACGCTTTTCATGAGCTCACAGCGGTCTCTGTGCCATGCTTGCAGCTCTGGGCTCTCTTTTGCACACATCTCTCCATGCCTATTGATCTGAAGTGTGGTTGGAGACTGCGTGGCTGGGGTCAAACGTCTTCGTTTGCCCCCAGGTCATTCGACTTTGGTCGTTCTTGACGAACTTTTTCAACGATCATGAAGCATGCTTTCAAATAAAGTGGTGCTTGTGAACTCGATTGACGAAAGGATGGAGGAACACACCGGACCTCCACCACCTGACAGTGTGAAAACACGAATTGGAAAAGCGTAAAGGCCACGCCTTTTCGCTCTGTTTGAGTTTTTGGGGCCTTCAGGGTCGTGCCACCCAAAAGCGTGCCAGCCAAGACGAAGTCCAGCGTGGTGGCAGGGCACACGCTTGGCGCGGCTTCTTGTCGTTGTGTCGAACACAACGACCTGTATAGGCAAATTGGGCACAAGTTGGCCGGGCCACCCTTGGGGTGAAAGTTGTGTGCCTTATAGAGCAGCTCTGGGCAAGCATGTTATCGCAACAAGTAACGCGCTGTTGTTTCGCGGGAACGGTATGAGAGGCGATTCCCGGCCAGTTCCTTGGGTCAAGCTCATTCGTGCCAGTTGAGTGCCAGGAACTTCAGAGCCCCCGCAAAGCAAGTTCGACCAGTGCTCGTGCACAGGCAACTTCAGAGCCCGCAGTCGTCCAATAATCTTTGAGAGAGAGAATCGCTCCCATCGGAAAGCCCGCCTGTATTGCAACCTGGCGGCCTAAAAACTCTCCCGAGCCCGAGAGCACAATTTTCTTGATCGGCCGCGATGAGCGGTCAATCACTGTTCGTGCTGCCTGAACAATCTGCTGCTGCTGAGCAGCGGCAGCGGCCATTGCGAGTTGGATCACGTCGTGAGTCGTCAGTTCTGATTGATCTGAACAGATCTGCCGGGCCAACCGCGCCTCGGCAAACTTCTTCGTGGCGGGCCGACCATCAGCCGTCTCGCAGTTCTTGGGTTCTTCCTCGAGAGACCCCAGCAGCAGATAGACATCGAGGCTCGTGGCGAAAAGTTCACTGCTCAAAGGGATCAAAACATGGCCGTATCGGTCAAGTTCACCCTGAAAAGAGGGGAGCATATGGCAGACAACAGTTCTGCGAACACCGGTATAAACCAGTTCGCTGGCAGCGAGTCGTTCGAGATCTGTGCGACCACCAGCACTCACCTGGCCCTGCAGAATCGGAATCAGATCGGTCGTCGTGCTCCCGATGTCGAGCAGTAAGAGATCGTCTTGAGGAAACAGCCATCCCACCATCGACGCCAGTGCCTGCCAGTTGGAAGCAGCGGTCAACAGAGGACTCGCCATCGCATCGCTCGGAGCGACAAATTTCCCGTGTGTCTGCCAGAACTGGATGGTCGAATGTGGCAGAACCGAACGGACGGCTTGCTCCACCGCACGGACAATGAACTCGACACCCTCCATGCGGGTGGCAAAACAATCCGCCAGTTCGCCAGTCATGGTGACAACCACGCGATCGGCCACTGGCAATTGCTGCAACATGGCAGCGAGCTGGCCCGACAGTTGTTGCGGTAACTTCCAGAGCGCAAATGGGATTGCCATAGCCTGGCCCGCAGCATGCCAGGCCTTGAGGTTGGCACCCCCGATATCCAGGCCCACAATCGCCTGATGAGAGTTAATCATCTTGAATCGCGCACGTCTGGATCAGATTTCTTCGGGCAGACTTCATTACTGCACCAGTCCACGAGTCAACGAGAGGAAGGCCGTTTCGAGGTTGACTTCCTCTTCGCGGAACAACGTCAGCTTGAAGCCATTCTCGATGAGAGTACTGGGAATCGAACTGTAATCGAGAACTTCCAGTGCGAGTGTCGCGTGGATCTGACCCTTGACGATCTCGATTTTTGAAATCTGCGGATGCTGTTCGAGCAGCTTAGCTGCCTCTTCCAGTCGTTCCCGCACCTGAATCTGCAGAAGAATCTGCTGGCGGGCTTTGCGCATCACTTCATCGACATAGCCATCCACAATGAGATGACCTTTTTCAATCATCCCCACACGCGTACAGACATCTGCCAGTTCGGGCAGAATATGGCTCGAAACGATTACTGTCTTATTGAGTTCACCCAGTCTTTTCAGCAGGTTACGAATTTCAATTCGTGCGCGTGGATCGAGACCACTGGCAGGTTCATCGAGCAGAAGCACCTGGGGCTCATGCAGGAGCACACGCGCCAGACCAATCCGCTGTGTCTGTCCACGCGAAAGCTGGTTGACCATGGCATCGCGCTTAAAGCTCATGTCCACCAGTTCCAGCTTCTCTTCGCAAATCTTGCGGCGAGCGGGCCCGGAAATCCGATACGAAGCTGCGAAGAATTCCAGGTATTCCAGCACTGTCATATCGTCATAGACACCGAAAAAATCGGGCATATAGCCCACCAGACGACGGATCTCTTCCTGATTCGTGTAGATCGACTTCCCACAGACGTAAGCTTCGCCGTAATCAGGATTCAACAGCGTGGCGAGCATACGCATGGTGGTCGTTTTCCCCGAACCATTCGGCCCGATGAATCCAAAGACATCACCTTCGCGCAGGCTCAGGTTAATCTCGTTGACCGCGATGAGATCGCCATATCGTTTTGTCAGTTGTTTCGTTTCAATCACGGAAGATCATCTTTCGGTGATATGCAAAAGTAGGATGGACTTAAGTGATGCCCAGAGTCATGGATCGCCGTCAGGAATACAGAATCTCGACAATTTTCACACGAGTGCCATGAATGGCTGAATGTCATTTGGAGTTCAACTTTGGCAAAGGTGCCAGTTCACCGCCGGAGGAACTGGTGACAGGGAGAATGCAGCGAATGATCGTGATGACTTCTCCCGACTTCGTTTGTGTCGGCCCTTTGGAACCTTTGCTGGGTCTTAAATAGTTGTCTGCATCAATTTCCAGACTCGTCGCTGGCTGAGCAATGCGGCCCACCAGGATCGCTTTTCCAAGCCGAAGCTGCATCGAGAGATCAGCACCCGAGATCAACTTGCTCGTCAGGCCCGTATAGCCGGCACCGCCAATGTCTTCGTGGAAGCTCATCATGCGCACAATATCGACAGGTTGGCTCCCCAGGGCATTGTAGGCTGCCTGTTCGACAGCAATTGTGCCGCCAGCGCCGGAGGCATCCCCTTTGACTGTGCGAGCCCGGGCACCGGTCATAAAACCGCGAAGTTCTCGTTGCGTAATACCCGGTTGATCAACACGCCAGACGAAATTGGCTTCCAACGGCACAATCCGCTCCTCATCGCCTCGGTCCAGCCAGCGATAGAGTCGGTTACCATGCACCAGCACCCAGTCGGTAATCGCCATGGGGAGCTTGTGGCGAATTGTGCCAGTCAGTTTCCCTAAGCCGTTGGTTTCGAGATTGGTTTCGAACAATGGCTCAGGGATGCGATAGCGACTTTCGCTCTGCAATAACCGTGTTCCCCAATGCTCGACAGGCAGCCCGTTGAGCATCGATTTTTGTGGTTCCAGTTCGTAAGGTGCCGCGGGAAAGAATGTGCCGCCCGGACGCAATAACCCACCCAGAGAACCTTCCGGCGGAGCCCACCAAGAAAGGAGTGGCAGATCATCCTCGCTACCGGTCACCCTTTCCTTTTCGGGCCATAATGACTTGGCCTTTACCACCAGACGGTTGGGTTCCGCACCATAAATCGCATGCAGTGAGAATGTTCGACCCACTTGTGCCACGGGATCAAGATCGACGAGGCTGATCGACTGGCTGGTCGCTTCAATACCGTTGGTTTTCGCTGCCCAGTAAGCCATCCCTATCACAATAAGTGCAACCATCGCAGGAAACGTGATCCAGGTGAGAGCTGGCTGCCTGAGGAGGCGATGGACAATCAGATAATCAATGGGTCCCACGAGAAGTACAATGGCCAGAAGAGCCGCCATTAACAGACCGGGAGTGATTCGCTGCACACCGGGAAATGTTTCTACCACTCCAGAGAGTTGAGTCGCGAGATCCGTCACACCTGTCGAAACCAGTTGACGTGAGGACTCTAAAGAAGATTCGGATCGGGTGACAGATTCCGCAGCCAGTTGCTGCCATAATCGCGGCTGTGCTTCCCAGTTCTGCAATGGTGTTTTCGCAGGATCGAGCGCCAGTATGGCAACGACACCCAGGCCATAAGCCGAGCGGACGAGCAGTTGATCATCCCGACTGGCAGCCAGCAGTTCTCCTTGTCGCATGCGAAAGCGAGGCAGGCTGATGCGGCCACTCTGAGGAATGCGCTTATCACTCTGGGCGAGTTTTTCCAGCGAACCAAGTTCTCGAACAATGGTGACTTCTGTCGTCAGATCGGCAGGCAACCAGTTGGCAAGCCCGCGTGATACGAGGGCTAAACGAGCTTCAGGTGATAAGTCTTTCGCTTCAGCATCGGTCACCAGTTGCAGTGATGTCCAGAGTGTACCACCTGTTTCGACCCACGCCTTGAGTTTCTGGCTCTCGGCATCCTTGAAAGCGGCTGTTCCACCAACGAGCAGAAAATCAATGGCCGACCACCCTGCGAGATCTTGTGGTAACTCGGCAGGACTCTCGAGGTGGACAACATCGAGCGGGCCGCGAGTTCGGGAAGCTGCCATGCCCTTGAGCTGACTCAACATGTTTCGCGTGGACTCGGGCAACCCGATCGTCGCGACAAGCCGTTCTTCCAATCCGCGGCCCGACTGAAAACCAGGCACGAAACCCGCTTCAATACGATCCGTTTTGAGCAGCTTGCCAGCCTCATCCCACTGCGAAATCGTGATCGCTGCCGAAGGGCTGGCCAGCTTGATAAAGCCACTCCAGAGAACCGGCCCCTTTCCAGAGAGAGAAGCTTGCCGTGCCAACCGGAGTGAAACGGGTGAGCCATCGACATCGGGAGTCGCCAGTTGAATAGTTGTCGCTTCCGGCAGGAGATCGCTCGAACTTAGTCGGCAGGGAGCCCAGATTCCCGGCTGCCAGAAACCTGCCACACCCACTTCCAGAGTGGCCCAGGGGCCTGCAGGTGTGCCTGAGATCACGGCTGATGAGACTTCGGGAATTGTGGGATTCTCTCCCCGAGCCTCGATGAAACAGAGGCTATTGCCGCAAAGAAAAGCCAAAGAGGCCATTGTGAGGCAGAGCCAAAAGTTTTGGCTGACTTTCCGGATGATCGCAACAGATGGCGCCCGTCGATCCGTGACTGGCCCTCCTTCACTCGATGTCGAGGAGCGATGTGGAGTGGCAGATGGTTTGATTGGTGCGGCGTGAAAGCAATTCAAGGTTTGTCTCGGAGGCATCGGCCCAAACCGACTTTCTCACAGAACAGCGGTAGAATCATGACAAGCATGGCAATCCGACTTCCAGTAAAGACAATCAGAAAATCGGATGCTGACTTACTCAAATGATGGTATCGGAGAACGCAACCGATTACGAACTGAACGGCTTTTCCGATGAGCAGCTTCGCGAAAATTTCGCGAAGTGGCGGCCTTTGGCGAGTTCAGGAACGATGGATCGCCTCAGCCCCCATCACGACTTCCTCACAAAATGGATCGACCGATCCTGCGTGGGAGATTTTGATAATGTAAAAGCGTTGCGCAAGATTTCCGTTCCGACATGCTGGAAAAACTCCAGCCTGTTTCTCAGGTGAAAGGAACCATTCGTTCGATGAAATCCCACACGGAATATCTGACATTCAACCTCCCGGCTCGCATGGCGTTTGAGAACATCACGCCGAAAATCGAGGCCATTGTGCGGGCCAGCGGCGTGCAGGAAGGGCTGGTTCTGGTCAACGCCATGCACATTACCGCCAGCGTGTTCATTAATGACGATGAGCCAGGTCTTCATGGCGACTACAAAAAGTGGCTCGAAAATCTCGCCCCCTTCGACGCTTCACCTCAGCGTTATGCTCACAATCGCACCGGTGAAGACAACGCCGACGCTCACATGAAACGGCAGATCATGGGCCGGGAAGTTGTGGTGGCGATTACCAAAGGCCAACTCGACGTCGGACCTTGGGAACAGATTTTCTACGGCGAGTTCGACGGTCGACGGGACAAGCGGGTGCTGGTAAAGGTGATTGGGGAGTAATCGATCATGGAACTTCACGAGTTGCTTGAAAAGGTCGATGGGCCAGAATCTTTCCTGGAGTTCGTCCGAATGTTGCAAGCTGACAAGCTCGCCGAAGCTGGTAAGCAAACGGACGCTTTCGGTGGCCGGGCAAATAGCTGGGAGAATCACACCATTGAAGATTTCTTAAAAGCAGCCGTCCGTTGGGGTGAAGACAGTGCTATGGGAACTAATCAGGACATCGAGAACGCCTCAGTCTCGAAGAAATGTGCAACATTTCTCTACTGCGGCAAAATCTACGAGTGAGCGACGAGATGAGTCCGAATTATGACAAGCTGGAAAAAGACCCTCGCATCCTCGATATGCTGAGAAAACTTCATGCCGCCTTAGGAACTGATGCTTTTGACATCGTGGATCATTGGCATTCCGATCTGATTGCTGTGGGCATCGCAAGCCCCAAGAATCACCATGTTCTCATTTACATTGGTGTCTTCGATGATGGATATTACGCTGAGTTGGAGTTGCCACCCTCTCGATCGGACGATTCACTCTATGAGGTTGCCGGGAGACATTCGGGGCTTGGGTTTGAGCAGCTTGTTGATATAGTCGCCAAGCACCTTTCACTTGGTTCGACAATCATGGATGACAACCCGAAGAACAACGGTGGTTCATGAATCAAAGGAACGGAGGAGTTTCACAATCTGCTGAGAATGTCGCCACGGCTTTCCCGTTCGAACCCGGAACCACACTTCGTTCCTGGCCTCACAGACTTCGATACCTGATCCTCGCGAAACGCGTAAAGCTTGATCTGTGAGGACAGCGCCGACGCTCACATGAAGCGGCAGATCTTGGGCCGGGACTTCGAAAAAGGTGCGATTCGTTGAAGTTCACATTGAACAGGTGCTTGAAACCTGAATCGATTCTTCGCAACATGAAGATGTGTTCATGTTCGTTTTACACCTGATACTAGAACCTTTCGCAGCAACAGCCCGCATGGATGCGACTGGTTCCAAGGTCTTTGCTTTCGCCTCTGTCTGAATTTTATGTGATCGATCCTCCGATTTCGATGTTCCATTGTTGATCGAGTGCCCGCCCATGGTTTGTCTCTCGCCTGCCCGCCTTTGCTTGTCCGCCAGCTTCTCCCCCCGCACTTCGTACCAGTTTCTGAGTGTGGCCAGCCTGCTCGTCGTGCTGAGTCTGTCTTTCTCAGAATACAGGTTGCTGGCAGCGGATTGGCCGCAGTTCCGTGGTCCTTCAGGCGAAGGCCTGAGTTCCGAAACGATGCTCCCCATCGAGTGGAGCGAAGAGAAGAACATTCGCTGGAAAACCGAGATCCCTGGCCGCGGCTGGAGTTCTCCCGCACTGCGCGATGGCAAAATCTGGCTGACGACAGCCGTCGATGACGGCAAGCAGTTGCGGGCCATTTGCGTCGATGCCGCCCAGGGCCAGATTCTGCACGATGTCCTCGTTTTTGAACTCGACGACCCTGGTGCCATTCATTCCAAAAACTCGCATGCCTCACCCACGCCGTGGATTGAGGAGAATCGTATCTATGTCCACTTTGGCGCTCATGGAACGGCCTGTCTCGATCCATCCGGGAAGATCCTCTGGAAGACGAAACTTGAATACGATCACCGGCACGGGCCGGCGGCTTCACCAGTGGTGGTCGATCAGTTGCTGATCATCAGTTGTGATGGCGACGACAAACAGTTCGTGGTGGCACTCGACAAACTGACAGGCCAGGAAGTCTGGCGTACCAGTCGCGAAGGGGCCATGGCCTATTGCACTCCGCTACTCATTCAGGTGCCGCAACCCGATGGCACAAAGCAAGCACAGGTCGTGTGCCCTGGCGGAGAATGGGTCATCGCCTACAACCCAAAAAGTGGTGAAGAGATCTGGAAAGTGCGTTACCCCAAAGGGTATTCCAATGTTCCCAGGCCAGTCTATGCGCATGGTCTCGTCGTTGTTTCGTCGGGCTATAATACGCCGGTCGTCTTTGCGATTGATCCAACGGGGCAGGGCGATATCACAGAAACACATGTCCGCTGGCAGATGAAGAAAGGGGCTCCACTCAATCCATCGCCGGTTGTGGTGGGTGATGAGATTTACTTCATCAGCGATGGTGGGATTGCCAGTTGCGTCGATATGAAGACGGGGAAAGTTCACTGGCAGCAGCGGATCCCCGGGAACTACTCAGCCTCCTGGGTCTTTGCCGCCGGCAAGCTGTATATCACCAATGAAGCCGGGCTCACCACAGTCGTGAGACCGGGAACCGAGTTTGAAGTTCTCGCCGAGAACCCGCTTCCAGGTCGCACGCTGGCCACTCTCGCACCGGTCGATCAATCGATCTTTTTACGAACCGATCATCACCTGTATCGGATTGAAGCACCTAAGCCATAACACATCTTTCAATCTGAAATGGCGATGTGTGTGTCATGCTTGCGGCTTTGGGCAAGCATGTTTACGCAGTCATCAAAGTGCCATCGCACACTGCGATTCGTATCAGATGCGAATTAAGACAAACAGCAACTCATCACTACATCCGGTTGCTCGCACGGCAGACCGCGAAGAGTGCTCCCCCAGCCAGAGCTGCAAAGATCCCTGCATCCAGCCAACTGATGGTGGCCACGGGTCTGGCGACGGGAGCAGCCGGCTGAGCGGGCGCTGCAGGCTGGGCCCACGCTGCTGATGGCGAGCCACCGGACTCCGGGAATACGAGGACTGCCGTCCACAGAAATCCCGTACGGAATATCAACCGGGCACTTTTTGATCGTTGGCTTGCCGGGTGAACAGTTCTTGAATTGGTCATGGCCCAACCTCACAAACTCTGTGCGGATTTTTTAGTTTTACTTCAGTGTCGAAAATCGTATCGCATCCGATCAGTGGATGCACTGGGGGAGCACCGGATCGGAACAACTTTTCGCAGCTCCCCAGGGTATTCCTACAGAGAAAGCGTATTCCTTCAGAGAATCAGCGACATATCAGCCGCTAAGCGATAAACTTTCTGGGCAATCCACTTCGCGTCAGCCAAGTCATCTGGCAAATAGCGGCTCCTCTCACGGATCTCAGGCAGAAATGACGAAATCGTCGAAGAAACCCTCTAAGCCCAGTCCATTTCGTCCCTTGCCGGCTCATCCCGGGCCCTCGATTTCATGGTCTCCCATTGTTCCCAACCCGGAATGGGAAATGACGATCGCGGGTGATCTCTTTGAACAGCAGACCGAACTGCTGGAAAAACTGGTCGAACTTCCCCGGCGGTCAGCAGGCATCATTTACATCGATTCTTGCGGCGGGAATGCGTATGTGGGCCTGGCACTCGCTTCGATCATTCGTTTGCGTGGTCTCAAGGCGGCGGCGGTGGTCACAGGGGAATGCAGTTCGGCAGCACTGATGCCCTTAGCTGCCTGCCGGGAACGCTATGTGACGCCCCATGCCTCTTTGCTGTTTCATCCCATTCGCTGGCAATCCGATGACCAGCTCAAGCTGGAAGAAGCCGTCGAATGGGCCAGACATTTCCGCTGGATGGAATCCGATCAGGATCAGCTTCTGGCTCGATTGTTCAACTGTAGTGTCGAGTTGATTACCGAATGGTCCAGACCTGGCCGCTTCCTTTCCGGGAAAGAACTGGCCGATGCGGGACTGGCCCATCTGCTCGATCTTTTTGACAGCCACGACTTGTGGCAGCAGATCGAAAAACACCGATTCGAGCAGGCTCACAAAAAAGGCCCCGATCGACAGACAGAACTCGCCTGGGCATAGTTATTGGCGAAGACTCTTAGCCTCCACCGACCAGTGTGACCACTTCGAGAACATCGCCCTCGGTGAGCCTCGTGGTGGCGTGCAGTTTCCGGGAAATGACTTGCCCGTTGAGTTCAATGGCCAGATAGCGAGGCTCCAGCTTCAGCAGTTCAATGAGCTGTATCAGGTTCATTTCCGCTGGCAGCGAACGTTCCTGCGAGTTGATTGTGACAACAATCTCTCCAGGCGACTGTTGGGCGTTTAATTGGGCCATGTTGCCAGCTTTCTTTTGAGCACGTCCATCGATTCGATTTCGCCAGCCGCCTGTCGCGCCAGAAAATCCTGTTCGAACTGATCGATCTCGACCTGACGCTCTTTTCGCGCGCGATCTGTCATACGGTCGATGAACAGCATGCCATCGAGATGATCGGATTCATGCTGGACAGCGCGCACCGCCAGATCGTCTTCCTTCGCAGAAAGTGTCATCTCAAAGCAGTTTCCATCCAGATCGAAGGCTTCGATAAGCACCTCGCCAGCACGCTTTACCGGGCCATATAACCCTGGAAAACTCAAGCAGCCCTCTTCACCTTCGCATGAGCTTTTGCGATTGAGGATCACTGGATTGATAAAGACGACTTCCTCGTCTTTTTCAGCGGCATCACCTGTGAGGTTCAAAATGAAAAACTGCCTTGGAATGGCCACCTGATTTGAGGCCAGACCAATCCCTTTAGCTGCGTACATCAGTTCGAACATCTCGGCAATCGCTTTGCGAAGTTCGCTGTTGATTTCGGTCACAGGGGTGGACTTGTGCCGGAGAGCCGGATGTCCATACTTCACAATTTCCAAAGCCATGTTCCGCATATCCGCTGAAGGTCTGCTGTACAATCTGATTGGTCTCGGTGCCTAAGACCGGATGTCGATCTTTTGATGATCAAGGCACTGTTTCGAACGCCATCAGATCTATTGAAACTTCTCATTGTAATCGGAATTCGTCTCGAATCGAAGCGCGGGAGGATTAGGATTGAGTCCCGCGGCGATTCTGTGGCAATCGTCCTTGAAAAGCAGTTTCCATGACCGAACAGACAGCCCCACTGCTTACTCCCTCTGCCTGGCCTGAGCTGACGAGTCAAACGGCAGGAGTGGGCGGCGTCTGGAAACAATCTCCCGAAGATTTTCTTGTCGAAGAAATCCCGGCTTACCTCCCCTGCGGAGAAGGTGAGCATCTGTTTCTATGGGTCGAGAAACGAAATCTTTCGAGTGAAATGCTTCTGGCACAGCTCTCGAAACAGCTCTCCGTTCCCCGCTCAGAAATTGGCATGGCCGGCTTGAAGGATAAACAGGCAGTGACCCGTCAATGGGTCTCGGTCCCTGCCCGGGCCGAAAAACTGGTACCAGCTCTTGAGAGCGATGATTTACAGGTGCTTGAAGCCAGACGACATCGCAACAAGCTCAAGACCGGCCATTTGAAGGGCAATCGTTTTGTCGCCATTTTGAGGGGCGTTGAGCCTGACCATGCCAAAATTGATGCCATTGCCAGGCAACTGCAGTCTCAAGGTTGTCCGAATTATTTCGGCATGCAGCGATTTGGACACCAGCACTCAACATGGACACTGGGCTGGCAACTGCTACTTGGCCAGATCTTGCCGCAAGATATTCCCGCCCCCAGGCGAAAGTTTCTGCTCCGCCTCGCTCTCTCTGCCGTCCAGTCCGGGCTGTTCAACGAGGTGCTGGCTCAGCGACTGCGTGACGGGCTCTTCTCGACAGTACTCTGCGGCGACCTGATGGAAATTCTCCCCGCTGGGGCGAAGTTTCTGGTCACAGAGGCCGCTGCCGACCAGCCACGCTTCGACTCATGGGAGATCTCCACCACCGGACCCATTTTTGGTGTGCGCATGCGTTCGCCCGGAGGCGAAGTTCATGCTCGGGAACTGGCGATCCTGCAGAAGTCAGGATTGACGATCGAGCACTTTCAGAAATTCTCCTCGCTGATGGAAGGAACCCGGCGGCCCTTCCGATTCTTGCCGGCAGGTCTGACCTGCGAATTGTTGCCAACCAACAGTTCTGCTCATGAAACGCCTCGCGGTGACCTCCGCGTTTCCGTCGAACTCCCGGCTGGTGCCTATCTGACGGTTCTGCTGCACGAGTTTCGGAAGTCGCCCCTGGGAGTAGCAGAGTCTCCCGATTCTGCTGCCAATTCCGAGGATGCCGACGAAATCGCCTCACAATCGGCAGATTAAGTATTCTCTTCCGCAGTACTGCAGAAATTGGTGCTGAAGCCCTGTGACTGTGATCACAGAAGGTGCTCGCAACCGAAATGCGCTAAGGATCGGTAGGTTCGCGCGTGGTGCACGAACCACGACGATCTGATAGGGAGCTGGCGAATTATGATGCGAGCCGCCTTCTTTGGGCTGGGCGCCTTTGTGGCTCTGACGGGCTACTCGTTTCTCGTTGTCGATAAATTCGTCATGAGCGGCGAGCACGAAGAACGGGCCAAAGGCTTTCGAGGCATGCTCACCTCTCCCGAAACAATCCACGAGCGCACCAAGGATGTCTTTGATCCCCCCGAATGGAGTGCATTCGTGCTGATGTCGGTCGGCTGTGTCACCATGCTCTACGCGGCGGCACTGCCCAAACATGGGCATTAACGCCGGGCCTAACACGGGCATTAACCCCGCGACAAACATCGGCATGAACACTCAGGCACGACGACTCAGCGATTGAGTCCCTGCCTATGCAGAACGACCCGGCCATGACCTGGCACGGGTCGTCTATGAATCTGTGAGTCGCTAACCAGCGGCCAGTCACATGTTGGTCGAGATCGATCCCGCCAGCTTGGCCTTCGGAACGACACCCACGAATTTATCGACAATAATCCCGCCTTTGAACATCAGCACCGTCGGAATCGAGCTGATGCCGTGCATCGATGGAATGCGTGGATTTTCATCGGTGTTCAGCTTGCCGATTTTGACTTTGCCAGCATACTCCGTGGCCAATTCATCAATAGTCGGTGCCAGCATGCGGCAAGGACCGCACCAGGGAGCCCAGAAGTCGACCAGAGTCAGCGTGCTGCTGTCGAGAACTTCGGACTGAAAGTTTGCATCGGTAATTTCGAGAACGTGATCGCCAGCCATCTGCATCTTCCTTTCAAATTGTCGGCCGGTCACTTCCTGCCAACATCGACACTCAACGAAATTGAATCTTGAAAGGGCCATCCAGCCCCTGTTGTTTCGATCAGAACTTTATCATTCAGGTGACGCCAAAAACTTTGCCTCAGCTAAACCTTTACTCTCTGAGGGCAATCACCTTTGGCTTGAACTTCAAACTGGTGAATCTGTATCGCTCGTGACTGATGGTCGCTTCCCGTCATGAAACGACCCGCAAGCTGAAGTATAGGTTCACACAAGATACTGTCAATTCGCTGCTCCTGCTGCAACTGGAGACACCTGCGGCCCTATTGGCCTGATCAACAAAAACGCGAACCGCGACCGCCAAATCGTTCCTGCCCAGCCACCGATCGGCTCCATCCAGCGAATTCCCGAAACAATTTCTCCCGATGCAATTTCTCGCCGTGCAATTTCTTCCTGTGCGATTTTCCCGAGCGGATGATCCGGTCACTCCGCCCATCCTGTTATGATGATTTCGAATCACAGCTCCTAAACCACAGATCCTCAACACGTCCCATTGAGCAGGGCTCTCATCAGAAATACCCTTCTTGCGAAGCAACCTTACGCATGACGATCGAATCTCATTCGCAGCGACGCCAGAAATCGACGGTCAAAGCCCAGAGTGGGCAAAATCTGCCAGAGGTCGATTTTCAAGATCGCGTCCATCTCGTGATGGCATGGCTGATGTGCCTGCTGGTCTCGATTGCCGCTGGACTCGATTTACTCGTCGATACGTGGCAACCCAATCTGGCATTGCTGCAAGCGGGCCTGCTACTCATTCTGCCCTTCGTCCTGAATGTCAAAGGGCTCCCGACCAACACGCCACAAGTTCCAGCTTCCGATCAGCGGATCTTCGCGAAATGGACTCCTCTCGAAAGGGTCTATCCCCTGTGGCTCAGCCAGACCATCCTGGCTCTCATTGCTCTGGCCATGATTGGCAGTTTCGGAACGCAGCTTCTGGGAACACCACTCTGCTATCACGACGAATACAGCTATCTCTTCGGCTCCCAAACCATTGCCTCCGGGCGTTGGACAGCACCTGGGCCACCAGCATTCCCGTCTCTTTTTGACCAGGTCCATGTCCTCAACGAAGGGACGCCTCCTGATGGCCGGATGGCGAGCCGGTATTATCCGGGGACCAGTTTATGGATGTGGCCCTGGGTGATTGCCGGGGTTCCCATTCTGGGTCACTGGCTGACTCAAGTCTGGCTCGTACTGGCAACCCACCTGATCGGACGCGAACTCGGGGCACCTCGGACAGGTTTTCTTGCCGCGCTGATGCTGGCACTTTCGCCGGGATTGGCCACTTTTGGCAATCTCCTGCTCTCCCATCATCCCACGCTGGCAGGTCTGGCTCTCTTCTGGCTGATGATGTTGCGCTGGCTCCGCACTCACCAGCCTCTCGATGCCTTGCTCGCGACGACGGGACTCGCTTTTGCCATGCTTTGCCGACCCGCCACCGCTTTTGCCATGGGCTTGCCATTCGCCATTCCCGTGCTGGCCTGGCTCATCCGAAGCCCAACCTACGATTCAAACTCAGCAGCATTGACTCGCAAAGCCAGTTCTCTTCTGGCGATGTTGATTCCCATCGTGGCCGGTTGGGGCATCATGCTGTCCTACAATCACGCCACGACAGGCTCTTTCTGGCAATCCCCTTATCAGCTGTACACAGCCACCTACACCCCTCGTCACGTCTATGGTTTCAACAACGGAATTCGCGGCGATCAATCGCTGAGTCCCAAGATCTGGAAGGCCTACGATCAATGGGCCGACAACCTCACATGGCAATTGGCACTGCAGAACATGGCGACAAGACTCTGCGGCAGTTTTCTCTGGACCTTTGACCCACTCTTCGCCTGGGCCGCCTTCATGCTCTACTGGTTCTGGCGTCCCCCGGAATTCCGCTGGCGCTGGCTGATGGCGGGCATCCTCACGATTCACCTCGTGCATTTTCCCTACTGGTACCCTGGTATCATGGGGTGGCATTATGTTTTCGAATCAGCCCCACTGATCGCATTAGCGATGGCACAGATGGTCATCTCGCTGGCAGATCGCTGGGCGAAGGAACAGCGTCCCGTCGCCATTCACTGGCTGCTGGTCATGTGCATTGTGGCCGGGCTGGGCGCAAACGCTTCCATTCCCGGTCTATGGGACAGCCGACGGGCCCTGGCCTTTGGTTCAATTGAATATCCCAAAGTGCGCGTCTATCAGCAATTCGATGACTGGCTCACTCGCGCATTACCCGATGAACCCGTTCTGGTACTGATCAAGCAGGATGCGGGAGAGATTGCCATCGATCATGTCACCAACGAACCGGGCTGGCAGGCGAAAGTGATTCGAGCTCGCTATCGGCCAGAAATCCTCGATCCGCAAAATAAAGCTGCCCTAGATGAACTGGCGGCAGCGTTTCCGGGCCGCAGCTTCTGGCTGGCCGACCCCAAAGAACGTTCGCTCCAGCAGCTTCGCCAGCGGGAAATGAATCCCGCTCATCGTGGAAAATAAAGTTGAGCGTCACTCGGGAAAACCACAGAAATCATCATATTGACATTGTCACATTTATAAGGATTCGTTGGCGAAGCTCGGATGGAGTGTTAGGATCATAAAGTGCTGAGGGATGTTCACTGGATGAGCCATCTCTGAAGTTGCCCGGCCAATCACTCACGAGTTGAACTGCTCTGGCTGGCTTCCCTGCGATAAACACAATTCTAACAAATGGAGTGGAACCGGATGATCCGCAGGACGATGCGTCTCTTGAATCAAGTGACAGCGCAGGCTGTTCTGACCCCGGCATTATCGACCCGGATGTTGTTCACCCGGAAGGGTCTGACCTCTCGACAATCTGTTCTATCTGGTGCTGCCCGCCTGTCTCTGCTGGCAATGGTCATTGGCAGCCAGATCATCTTCTGTTCCTCCAGTTCAAAAGCCGAAATGCCCATGAAAGTTACTGAGATCGAAGGGATCAGCGAGTATAAACTCGAAAACGGCCTGCGCGTGCTCCTGTTTCCAGATCCTTCCAAACCCACTGTGACGGTCAACCTGACGGTCTTCGTCGGGTCTCGTCATGAAGGTTATGGCGAAGCTGGTATGGCTCACCTCCTCGAACACATGCTCTTCAAGGGAACACCAGATGTTCCCAGTGTTCCCAAAGCACTGCAGGAACGCGGTGCCGACTTCAACGGGACGACCTGGCTCGACCGCACCAACTACTTTGAAACGCTCCCCGCCCAAGGCGACAACCTCGAGTTTGCCATCCGCCTCGAAGCCGATCGCATGATGAACAGCCATGTCAAAGGGGAAGACCTCACCTCCGAAATGACTGTCGTTCGTAACGAATTCGAACGTGGAGAAAACAGCCCCGCTTCCATTCTTGGTCAGCGCATGATGGCTGCCGCCTTCGAATGGCACAACTATGGCAAATCGACGATTGGCAACCGGGCCGATATTGAACGAGTCCCGGTGGAACGTCTGAAGTCGTTCTATCGCAAATACTATCAGCCTGATAACGCCATGCTCGTGGTGGCGGGCCGCTTTGAACCCAAAGAAGCCTTGCGGATCATTGGCGAAACGTTCGGCAAGATTCCGCGGCCCACGCGCGTCCTGGACAACACATACACCGAAGAGCCCGCTCAAGATGGAGAACGTCAGGTCGTTCTCCGCCGGGTGGGAGATGTCGCAGTCGTCGGTGCGGTGTATCACATCCCTTCCGGGGCTCATCCGGATTTCGTGGCCATCGACGTGCTCGAATCGATTCTCACTATGCAGCCCTCGGGGCGGTTGTACAAGGCTTTGGTTCAAGGCAAGAAAGCCGCCAGTGTTTCCGGTGCCGCGTACGCCCTGCATGATCCCGGTGTGCTTCGATTTATGGCTGAAGTCGCCGCTGGTAACGATCCACAGGTCGTCCTCGATTCCATGCTCGATGTCCTCAATGAAACCGCATCAAAAGGCGTCACTCAGGAAGAACTCGAACGTGCTCGCCTGCGTCTGCTCAAGCAGCGGGAAATGGGAGCTTCGGACTCTGCCGAGATTGCGATTGAACTGAGCGAGTGGGCTGCCCAGGGGGATTGGCGATTGTACTTCCTCTATCGTGATCGCCTCGAAGCCGTCACTGTCGACGACGTCAACCGTGTCGCTAAATCTTACCTCCAGCCATCCAATCGGACCGTGGGCCTCTATATTCCCACCGAAAAGCCCGAACGCACTTCAGTTCCCGCCACCCCCGAACTCGCGAAGATGATTGGGGATTACAAGGGCCGCGAAGAAACTTCGGTGGGCGAAGCCTTTGATGTCAGCCCTCTGGCCATCGAAGAGCGTACCATTCGCACCAGGATTGATGGCGTCCAGATCGCCATGCTCCCCAAGAAGACCCGTTCTTCAACCGTCGTTTTGCGATTAACCCTCCGCTATGGCAACGAAAAATCACTCTTTGGCCTCGCCAAGGCCTGTGAGTTTTTGCCCCCCATGATGCTCCGTGGCACCAAGTCACTCACCCGGCAGCAATTGCAGGATGCTCTCGACAAGAACTTCGCTTCACTCAGTGCTGTTGGTAATGCGGGCGAAGCAACGTTTGTCATTGAAACCAAACGCCAGAATCTGGTGGCAGTTCTGGGGCTATTGAAGCAGGTTCTGCGAGAGCCCGCTTTCCCGGAAAGTGAACTGGCTGTCATCAAGCAGCAGGTCAGAGCCAATCTCGAACAGGGGCTGACCGATCCTCAGACACTGGCTGTCAAAACGGTCTCGAAGGCCCTTTCGCCATACCCCGCTGGCGATGTTCGCTCAGTTCCCACAGTGGAAGAAGAACTTAAGCTCGTCGAGGCAATCGAAGTCGCAGGCCTCAAGCGGCTTTACAACGATTTCCTGAGTGCTCAAGTCGGCCAGATTGCAATTGTGGGTGACTTCGATCCAGCCGAAGTCGAGTCAACTCTCAAGGGAGTCCTGGCCGATTGGAAGTCCGATCAGACGTACGAACGCATCAGCCGCACTGGCTCTGTTCCGATTACAGCCGAAGTGAAGCGGATTCAGATTCCCGATAAGGCCAACGCCTTCTACTTTGGTGGTGCCGTCATGCCCATGAGTGACGATCACCCCGATTACCCGGCCATGATCGTGGGCAATTATGTGCTGGGGGCAGGTGCACTTTCCTCGCGACTGGGTGACCGTATTCGTCAGAAGGAAGGCCTCTCGTATGGAGTGGGCTCCGCCTTCCGCGCCGCCATGCTCGACCAGCGGGCCACACTCTCGCTCTATGCGATTGCCAATCCGGCGAACATGGAAAAGGTGAATGCTGCGGTCAACGAAGAACTCGCCCGCCTGCTGAAGGAAGGGATCACTCAACAGGAACTCGATGCCGCCAAGCAAGGCTATCTGCAGGCCCAGCAGGTCGGTCGTACCGAAGACCCCAGGATCGCCCGGCTGCTGGAAGAAAACCTCTATGCCGGCCGAACCATGCAGTATGTGGCCAAGCTCGAAACAGCGATTGGGGACCTGACGACGGAGAAGGTTTTGGAAGCCGTCCGCAGACACATCCACCCCAACCAGATTCTCACTGTCATCGCGGGGGATCTGGCCAAAGAGTAAGTTGTTTACCTTATCTCATGCAGTTTCTGTTCGATGCGGTTGCGTAGTAATACTACGCAACCGTTTTCTTTGTATCGCGCCGCTCAAGAAACGACTACTTACGCATAGACTCTATACCGAATGATCAGAAACTGATCATGTGCTGCATTTCATTGTGTCGGCAATGATGCTGGCAGGATGCTTGTTTTACATGAGGTTCTTGGCAGGCACTGCAGCATCAAAGGAATGACCGGAAACAAAACCCACAAAAGATAGAATTTAAAGAGATAAATTCCCGAGATGAACTTGTTACGAATTTCTCGATAGGCAAGGTGCTTGGGATAACGTGACTTTCGGAAATTTCGTGCGGATCGATAGGCGCGTTCTAATTCCGAAATTGAACGAAATGGTGTTGTATACTTCTCGAATGGGTCAGGTCGATCTTGGCTAGAGCCTAACTGAGAGACAATGATCGACAAGACTCCAAATGGCATCAGCAGGGGGATGAGATGCCAGCCCATACCAACCTGATACGCAATGCCGATACAGCACAAGAGCAGAAATCCCGCAACAAACTGCCGTACTGACCATTGCCGGACAATCCAAACATCCATCTGCCATCCAGATTCCAGCAGCAGCAGTAGTCGCTGAACATAGTCCCATGTGGGCTTATCAGCAACTACTAAATGATCATCACAATCATCGTATAAATACCACAGAGACTTAGATACGGCTTGGACAGTTGAGTCAGCATTCTCGTAGAACGGCTGTAGCAAGTCGTCGAACTGGAACGCTGTCAATTCTTCATTCAGGTACTGCCTGATGACCTCAGCAAGCGTCCGACGAGCCTCGAAGTCCACCATACGATGACTCCCTCAGAGTATTCGTACCCAGGATTCGACTATGAGAAACTTAGTTCAGAAAAAGTGACGTCTGAAGAGTGTTTGCCTCATCAGACTGAATCGCTTTCGGCCTAATGCATTCCACTCGCCTGCATCATCCGCATCCGGGCCAGTGCTTCTTCGGCCTCGGCGATCCGGCCGCAGCGCTGACAGATCACTGACATCTGCGTGTACGAGAAGCTGTCGTGAGGTTCCAACTCAGTCACTTTGCGGGCATGAGCAATCGCTTCATCGTGGCGGCCCAGTTTCTGCAAAATGACAGCCAGTGCCGAGTAGGTCAGCACATGCTCAGGATACTCCACGAGAATGGCTTCCAGGCTTTTGGCGGCTCCATCCAGATCTCCCTGGTTTTTGAGCCGAATGGCAGCATCGTAAGCGTCATCAACGGCAGCCATGAGAATCTCCAAAAAAAGACTTTGAGTGCAGGTCGTTACGGAGGCATCGTTGACTGTAGTGTAGCAGAATCACCAGATCTTAACGACTCTTTGCCGTGTCGTGACATGATTGACCGGTTCAACAAACCATCGTTAGCAGAAACGAAAAGGCCCAGTCAGCAACGAGAGAGTACTCTCCATGCTGACTGGGCCTCTCTTGATGCTGACCGGGACTCTCTTGTTGCTGACCGGGACTCTCTTGTTGCTGACCAGGACTCTCTTGTTGCTGACCAGGACTCAGGGTGCAGCCCACGCCCCACAGCCTAGTTGATCAGGCGGCAGGGGTTGATCGTCGACTAGCTGGCGACAGCCACTTCGACAGGCTTAATGTTCACTCGTCGTCCTTCCTGGTCGAAGAACACAGTTCCTTCGACGAGGGAGAACAGGGTGTGATCACGGCCCATGCCGACGTTTTTGCCAGCATGCCAGCGAGTGCCACGCTGACGGATCAGAATATTTCCAGCCAGAACCAACTGGCCGCCAAACTTCTTCACACCCAGTCGCTTGGCATTCGAATCGCGACCGTTACGGCTGGATCCTTGGCCTTTCTTATGTGCCATGACAATTCATCCTCATTCGTGCGAAGTGCAGACTCAGGACCAATTTGCCCCGAACTGCAGGTTGTTGTTGAAATCTGCAAAGCGAACACATAGTTTCGTCGCCAGAGAGAGAAATTGCAACTTCGCACGAACAGATTGCAAACTCTTTCTGTGCAACAGGTTACGTTTCGTTTCAAGAGATTGTGCCAGTTTGACTTTGGCCCGTTCGCACTTCAATCTCTGATAAAGACCCCATGAATCTGCCCTCTGAGTCGTTGGAGACAACCAAAATTCCCATCGCGAGAGCCTCACTTCTGATCGTTCAGGGGGCGGATCAGGGAACCCGTTTTGAACTCGGGGATGTTCCGATCACGATCGGTCGCAGTCTGCATAATCCTGTGCGGTTGCTCGACACCGAGGTCTCGCGCACTCATGCCGCCATCGAACGCGATGGCGACAAGTTTGTGCTCAAGGATCGCAACAGTTCGAATGGTACTTTTGTTAATGGAGCACAGATCAAGTCGCGAACTCTCAAACCCGGTGATCAGATCCAGATTGGCCGGACAATTCTGCAGTTCCTTCAGGGAGATCACGTCGGTTCCAGAAGGGCGGCAGATCGTGTTGAGTTATTGCATCAGGCCGATGGGACGGACCGATCGAGCATTGTGGGGCAAATGGCCTTGACCGGCGGATTGCCCCTGAAGGATCTGCCTGCTGCGGTCTCGAACAATGCCGATGCCCGACTCCAAGCGACGATGAATCTGCAGATGCTCTATCGCATTTCGGAAGAAGCCGTTCGACCCTCTTCATCGATGACACAGATTCTGCAGCGCATGCTTGATCTCGCGATTGAAACCTTAGGAGCGGATCGAGGCTGTGTGCTCTTGCGGGATGCAGAGACGGAAGCACTTCAAGCGGTCGCAGTCGGTTTTCGCGGGCAGGAAAGTGCCGTACAGGACGACAGCTCCACGCCGGGGGCATCATTCAAAGAGGGTGCATCAACCAAAGAGGGTTCACCGGCTAAAGACACTGGGGAGAAGACGACGGGCAGAATCCCTGTCTCTCGAACCATCGTCGATTATGTGGTCAAAAGTTTACAGGCGGTCCGGACATCCGATGCCCGGCACGACAGCCGCTTCGAAACCGGTCAAAGCATTGTGCGGGCGGGTATTCGGGAAGCGATGTGTGTTCCACTCCAGGCCCGCCATGAACTGATGGGTGTGGTCTATCTTGATATCACTTCGTCGGCTGAGGAAATGATTCTGTTAGGAGATCAGCCACGATTCAGCGAAGAGCAACTGCGTGTGCTGGCTGCCATTGGTCGGCAGGCGGCGCTGGCTGTGGAAAACCAGCGTTTCCAGGAGGCTTTTGTCAAATCGGAACGGTTAGCGGCCATGGGCCAGACAATCGCCACGCTGAGCCATCACATCAAGAACATTTTGCAGGGCGTGCGGGGAGGGAGCTATCTGATTGACCTGGGTCTGGGGAAGACAGACACCGAACTGATTCGTAAAGGCTGGGGGATCGTCGATAAGAACCAGAGCAAAATCTATAACCTCGTCATGGACATGCTGACCTTCTCCAAGGAACGTCAGCCCGAGATGAAGTTATCGCAACTCAACGATGTGGCCCAGGACGTTGTCGAGTTGATGCAGCCCCAGGCGGGGGAGGTCGAAACAAAACTGCTATTTCATCCTGCGACTCAATTGCCGACCAGCACGTTTGATCCCGAGGGGATCCACCGCGCGATTTTGAACGTCGTCAGTAACGCCATGGATGCCGTCGAACATGCTGATGATCCCCGCGTGGTCGTGCAGACGGGTTTCGATGAGCCCCGGGATCTGCTCTGGGTCTCGGTTGAAGACAACGGCACAGGAATCGCGCCGGAAAACCTGTCCAAAATGTTTCTGATGTTCGAATCGACCAAAGGAGCCCGTGGTACTGGGCTCGGCCTGGCTGTGAGCCAGAAAATCATTCGTGAACATGGTGGCGACATCACGGTCGAATCGCAGATCGGCAAAGGATCCCGGTTCGTCCTCACGTGGCCGCGACTCGAAGATGAAACACAAATGCCCGGCATGCGCACTCTGGTCGATGGCTGACGCGACGTAGTTCCCGTCGAACATCCCCGAACTGTCCTCTTTGAAAATTCGTCGATTGCCTTTGTATTCCCATACCAATTTTTTCTGATGAGTTTTTTGAATGAATGATCCACAGGCTGTTTCGTTTGGCCCGCTGAATGCCGTCGCTTTTTCGCCGGCAAAGCCACAATGGCTGGTGGTGTTCTGCCATGGTTACGGAGCCTCAGGGACAGATCTCGTGGGCCTGGCCGAAGCCATCGAAGAGGTTGCGCCCGAAGTCGCTGGCCGCATGGAATTTCTCTTCCCGGAAGCACCAATCGATATGGCCGAGTGGGGCATTCCCGGTGGTCGCGCGTGGTGGCCGATCAATATGCAGAGGCTTCTTTCGCTCACTCAGGCCGGGAGCTTACTCGAACTGGTTGACGAAGTTCCCCCGGGCATTGAAGAGGCTGCCCGGCAATTGCAGAGCGGAATCAAGGCTCGCCTGAAGGCTCTCGATCTTCCGGAAGATCGATTGATTCTGGGGGGCTTTTCTCAAGGAGCCATGGTCTCGACCCATCTGACTCTCACGGGAGCACTCCGGCCGCGATGGCTGGTTTTGTTCTCCGGGGCACTCATTTGCCGACCCGCCTGGACAGAATATCTGGCCAGTCATCCTGATCTGGGCCAGAAGCTGAATGTCTTTCAGTCGCACGGAAAATATGATCCTGTGTTGCCTTTTGCGGGGGCTCAAATGCTGGGACAGTTACTCGAATCCAACGGAATTCCTTTGGACTTCTGGGCCTTTGGCGGGCAACATGAAATACCCGGCGGTGTGATCGAGAAATTGGCGAAACGATTCGAGTCGCTCGATCAATGATGGGTAGTGGTCTTTAAAGCAGCTTTTCTCAAAGAATGAACCTTGGCGGATGGTGTCAGCAGTCGACCAGGAATTGATGCAGCGAGTTCTCGAAGGAGATCGAGCAGCCTTTTCACAGGTCATTGAACTGCATCAGCGTGCAATCTATGGCTTTCTCCGAGCACGACTGGCACAGGCGGCCGATGCGGATGACCTGGTTCAGGAAGTGTTTCTGCGGTTCTACGAAGCACGCACGCGGTTCGATTCGACGTCGTTGATCAGGCCGTGGCTTCTGGGAATTGCACGCAATGTCCTGCGGGAATGGACACGAAGTGTCCGCCGCCGCAGGGAGGTGGGTTGGACGGAACTTTGCTTCGACCTGGAATCGTTAACCGGGGGAGCTGCAGGGACCCTGGATGCCGATGTGCTCGAAAACCTGCCTCAATGCCTGGAAGCGTTAGGGCCCAGTGCCCGCCAGGCCATTGAACTCAAGTATCGCTCCGAACAGAAACTGTGTGATATCGGTCATGTGCTTCGCCGCAGCGAAGGTGCCATCAAACTGCTGGTGCATCGAGCCCGACTGGCGCTGAAAAGTTGTCTCGAACGAAAACTGAAAAAACTTTGATCCTCAGCAGACAAAATGATGCGTCGTGAATTGAAACAATCAACGTTGCCCTCGAATGATGTTGAAGTGGGTAGGTAAGCCATGGCGAGTGATCAAGAACTTCTGCAGCTCGTCCAAGAAAAAACCGCTGAAGAATTCACTGCGGCTGAGATTGCATTGCTCAGGCAGCGTCTGCCTTTCTCACCCGAATTGCAGCAGGCTTTGAGTGCAAATCTTTCGTTGCAGGAAGCGTTGAGCACACATTACGCATCGATTGATCTTTCCGTCGAAAAGATCCTGTTACGAGCTGCCGACAAAAGGCAGAATGCTGCCAGCCAGAACGTCCGTCAACTGAAGCTGCTGGTGGGGTTTCTGGCAATTGCCATGCTGGTCGGTGCCGGTGCTCTCTTCTGGCCCAAAATCAGGAATCCACTGGCGAACAACGCCCCTTTGGTCGAAGAAGGTCAACGAGGCGATCGTCCGGCAGAACCTGCGGCCCAGACACAAGCCACCAACAATGCTGCGAATGCCTCCGATGCGCAACTTCTCGCACAGAACCGAGGTGAAAAGTTCGACACCACTTCGCCTCAAGGAGTTGATCAGAAGGTAGAAGCTGGCCAGTCAGAACCTGCGATGACCAACCCGAATCAACCCGTTGAAGGGCTGAAGACAACAGATCCGACAGTTCCCGTGGTGCCTGCAGCAGAAGTCGTTGTGGCTGCACCGCCTCCCTGGAGCGAATGGCTGCCGAACAGTTCTCTTCCCGATCCGGAACATCCGGCCGCCATCGAGCGACAACCGGTGAGCTACCGCGAATCAGTTTTCGCTGCCGATCTGGCGACCATGCAACTCGATAGTTTGCAGCAGGGCCGATTCAATGACTGGTTTGGACCTGTTGCCGGTCGCCGGGCCGAACTGCACGAGCATAATCATCAGAAAACCCGGACGGTGCAGGTCAATGGTCTGGCCAGGCTCAAGGCCCCCTGGTTTACGAATAGCTGTCTCAGGCTCGCCATGTTCGATGTCAACGAACTTTCGATCAATGTCTGGTCGGGGAAACAGGGGATCCAGTTGCGATACTTCCCTCATCGGCAGCCTGCGATGTGGGTCGCCACGAATGTCAAACGTTCCGGGCCGGATGAGACGATTGACCGCAAGGCGGCTGGCGAACAATTCCTGGGGACTGACGGCTCCGCCTGGTCTCGATTAGGCCAGGGAACGATCGACCTGACCTGGCACGAGGGAAAACTCTGTCTTATCAAGCAACGTGCAGTTCTTTTGGAAGTTCCCTTCGAAAATTGTCCCGAGCAGATTGAACTCGATGGTCAGTTTCGATTGCGTGGACTGGATTATCTGCGAGTGACGGATGTCCCCCGGCGTGATCCACTCGGTGTGCTCGCCACTCTCCCGGATATGGAGGCTGTGCAGCCTAAAACTTTGGAGTGGGAACCGACCAAAGATTCTCGAGGCGAGCTGCAACAGCTCGAAAGTGGTGCTGTTGCGCTGAAAGGCAATTCGCGCGAACAGCCCGCCGAGCATTTCACAAAACTCCCACATCAAGGCTTTTTTGATGTCAGTGTGCAGCTCAACTCGGCCACCCGCGGCACAGGCGTGTATCTGGGCAACAGTGCGGGAAAACCCGTCGTCACAATACAGGTGCATCACAACCGGCGCACTGGTCAAAATGTGGTACAACTGGGGCATCCTCATCATGGTCACGACGAAGTGGATTACGATCCGCAGCATCAACCTCTACTGCACCTGGGCGAGAAACAGTGGTGGCGTCTGATTGGTCATTCCGCCGGGGTGATGCTCTTCACCAGTGCGGATGGACGAACATGGTCGCCTGTGCCGGATGGCTATACTCAGGATCTGCCCCTCGAGCCGGTCGCCACAATTGGTCTGCAATGCCTGCGAGGAGAAGCAGCACGTGCCATTGAAATTGGTCAACTGATTATCCGGCCAGCGATTCATATCGAGTCGATTGTTGATCGGAGCCTGCTGGCAAAACTTGTCAATGAAGGGCCGCGACCTGAGTTGACTCCCTCACTCTCTGAAGCCAAGTGGTCTGAGCAGGTGGAAACGCATTGCCCTGTTGGCACCAATCCAGAAGAGTGGTGGTTCGCCAACGCGTATTGGACATTAACTCAGCCGATCTCTCGGGAACTGTCGCGAAAACTCCAGAGCCGACTGATCAATCAGGTCGTCATGGGGCAAAGACCAGCCGTTGAACGCCTGAAAGCGATGGCCTGGTTATTGCCATTACAGCATGCCTGGGATGAATGGCGTGCCCGAGAACTGGCTGGTCAATTTGGACAGATTGCTGCCGATACAGTGGATCAACCCGCCTGGCCCGACGTCGATGAATCGCTGATTCTCTGGGCCAACACACCACTCTGGACGCATACCACCCTATGGAATGGTCTCGTGCGGCGCGATTCAAAAGCTCTGAATACGGCCGCACTTCTTGGGTCAGCCAGCGAGCAACAGAAAACCTCGCACGAACTTCTGGCTCGGTGGGATCTGACACATCCGGATCAGAATCCTCCCTATCAATATGAAATGATGGTCAAGCGGATGAGATGGTTACAGGCCCTCTCGTCGACATCTGGCGATGCTCCCGTGTTGTCACGCAGTTGGCGGCATCCGCTTCTATTGCAGTTAAGTAAGGAGGGGTACAACGCCAGTGCCGAACTTCAGGCGGCACTGGATGGTGAAGCGTTTCTGGATGGTTGCCGGGTCATTGCCAGCCTGGTTTCGACCGATCAGGGAGAACTCTTGCCCGTAGCGACAGATCCCGATCTGTTTGTCTCATTACCCTCGGCGATTGATCGAGTCATGAAGCAATATCCGTCACTCCTGGCGGCCATGCGTGACCAGATGGGAACCACAGGCGATGTGCGTATTCGTCAGGCGATGGCCGATGGCAACATCACCGCGATTCGTAATATTACGCTGCAGTTTCCACAAACCATGGCCGCCGCTCAGGCCCATTTATGGCTGGGTGACCGTGCACTTTCGGCTGGGCAGTGGCAGGATGCGATTGAGCACTTTTCCAAAGCGGGCACTATTCCTGATTCCACACTGGAAGATGCCATCCAACTGCGACAATGGCTCCTTGGAGCAAAACTTCCGGATCGCTTTGACCCGGAAAAAACGCTGCTCCGCCTGCGTGATGATGCACTCCAGGGAACTTCATGGGCGGGTTTGGTACAGACGCGCGAATTCCTCAAGGAGAATGTCTGGGGTGAAGCAGGAATTACCGCTCGAAAAGTGGCCCTTAAGCCTGTACCGGCCGTTGCCAACAGTTGGGAAAGCCGGGTCGTTTTCCCCTTTGATCCACCCGCCGGAAAAGATGCGGATCGCTCGGAGTATCGACAGGGCGATCTGTGGACACGTCAGTTAGCCTGCCTTGAAACCGACCACCAACTCATTCTCCATCATCGCTCGCGAACGGTGGCCCTGGACCGAGCCTCGTTGAATCGGAAGTGGCAAAGCGATGCCAATGAAGAACCGGGCTCCGCAATTGCTTTCGCGCATCTTCCCTTTACGCCGGTGCAGGCGGGCTCGCATCTGTATGTGCGACGTCTCGTCAAAGAGGGTGTGGAACTGGCAGCGCTCGATCTTGAAAGTGGTGAAGTCCGCTGGACATATCGCGGGGGTAACGAAGGAAGTGAGGAACGTAAGGTCAGTGTGCTTTCCGATGGCTGGTACCTCTTTTCAAGGCTGGGAGTGATCGTCGAACGACCCGTGGAAAGTGATGCCGTAGCGATTGAATGGCATGTCCTTGATGCCAGAAGTGGCAAGCTGCTCGAAAGTGTGCCTCTAATCCGGATTCGTGATGTGCTCCCGGGGCAATTCAGCATTACCTCGACCATTTCTGATCAGAAACTCTGGATCACGGCTCCGGGATTGAGTGCCTGCCTCACCCATCGTGGCGAAATCCTCTGGCTCAGGCGGCATGTCTGGGTACCACGAAGTCTCGATGCCCGCGAGTTCAACAAAATCTTAAGTCCACCCGCACGAGTGGGAGATCTGGTCATTGTCGAACCACCAGGTGTTTCTGGTGTCATCGCCATGCATGCCGAGAGCGGGGCAGTCCAGTGGACATTACCGATCGACGGTTTGATTGGCCGCCTGGGAATCGTGAATTCTTTGTGGATCGGGCGATTGATGGACGGGCTGATCGCGATTGACTCAGCAACGGGAAAAATCGTGTGGCAGACACCCATGAATGAGCTGGTCGATGCTTTTGCACTCGATGAAGAGCAACTCCTCGTGGCCCGAAGATCTCGAACAAGTAAAGGCAAAAAAAACCTGGAGATCGTCTGGCTCGACCCTCGCAGTGGAACCATTCGCGGCCAGGGAACCATGGAGATTCCCCAGCAGGATGAATATCAACTGGGCCAGCTCTTTTCGCTCGATCAAAGGATTCTGGGATGGGCAGGAGTGTCGAATAAACGCCAGCGGGAATTGATCGAAATCACTCCCCAGAATCATTCTCCTGATTCTACCAAAGCCTCGGATTAAGAAATTCAGGTCGATCGGCTGGATTCGTCAACGGGAGGATTCGACCGCGTGTCGAATTCGTTGCATCAATCCGCGAACGCCCTGCTGACGTGTCATCCCGAGGGCTGTGGTCAGATGTAGCTTTTCCAGCAGATCGAGTGGTAGATCGCGAAGTTGATCAATGGGTTGCTGATTCAGACTGGTCACAACAAGAGCCACCAGACCGCGCACAATCGGCGATTTGCGAGGAACATCCGCTTCCAGAATCAACAGTCCATCACGAACTTCAGCAAAGAGATAGACAGGTGTCTGACATTCCTGCACCCGGCAGCTCTCGGGAAGTGGGGCTGCCTGCTTATCTGCGGAAAGGGGTGGCAAAGTCTCCGCGAGTTCCACAATGGTTTCCATGCGGTCGCGATCGTCGAGATCTGCCAGTTCCAAAGCCCAGTCGTTCAAAGTCATTGTGGTCGCTTTCCTCCTGCATCAAATCCATGACATACGCTCGATATCTGAACCATCCGACAGATGATCGACTCTTGAATCATACCTTATGCGAGCTTCGTATTCGTCACTCCCAGAATCCACCCTTCTGTCGTGACGGCACTTGACTGATGAGATTCTGTCAAACCTTGAGGCGGCTGAAGGTAACTGGAAAGCGTTTGATTTCGAGACATCGCCTGTGCCCAGCGGCACCATGCGAGCACCTGAAGTTCATCGCGAATCCGTCCCGGTTCGAGAGCCTGCTGCCTCGCGACTTCCTGTTTGAGTAAGCCCGGCCAGATCTCTGCGAAAAGAATCAGAGGTCGTTGGTCCGGCACAGTCCAACCAGTTTCAAAAGGCCAAATATACACATGCGGCTGAAACTCCGGATCCTGGCGGAACGCTTCCAACCGGGCAATCCCTGTCAGAGATTGACTTCCGACGCTGCCAATCCCGCACAGCTTCCATGTTTCCTGAGTTCCGGGGGCGAGTGTTTCGACAAACCTTTGCCTCGCGAGCAAAATTCCGCCCGCCGTGCGAAATGGAAACTCCGGTGAGTAGGGTGGAGTCAGAAGACCAGCGCGAGCATGGGGAGCACCCCAATAGGGTCCTTGAATGCCATGAGCCGATTCTCCAGAGATTGCGCCGACCGCCGTTGAGGACAGTGAAGTTGATGAGCGAGTGGCTTTCCTGAAGTTCAGGCCCGGTTGATAAGGTGAAATTCGACCGTTGAAGTTGGCCGCCACTTCAAAGCGGTTATTGGCGTTCTGTTCATCGTCGCAAATCTGGGTCGCGATCTCTTTCCAGACGTCGCGCCAGTCAGCATCGTTTCGCTGAGTTAACGCTTGAGGCAAACCTTGGGGCGCACCCAGCGCAATATCGATCCCCACAAGTAAACGCTTCTCGGCCTTCAGGCATTGCCGAAAGATCTCTCGCATCAGGCGGCAGGCCTCGTGACGTGTGCGGCAATAGTTGGAAACCGGCTTTCTTCGTGAGGAAAGCTGTGTCGCAATCCAGATGGCATTAGCAGTCGGACGCGACGGCGAGGGGACACTGGCAGCACTCCAGTCGATAAACATCCAGGCATCAAAACCAGGTGCAGCGAGAGGTGATCCGATCGACTTTTGATGAGAGTTCTTCACGTCATGTCGTTTGTTCAATCATCGGTCCAATCATGCATGCATCGATATCGGCTGGTCACTGAGTGCAGGCAAAGGTGAGTCCTGCGACCTATCGAGATTTCCCTCTTGTGACAGCCCCGCCCACTCATGGTAGAGTATAGGCGACGCCAGCGGTCGAAACGTCTGGCCTGAAAATGATGAGCTGATGCCAAGTGGCTTGGACACGGCTGGCGGTGGCCGGTACTTCTGAAATCCAGAGAACCCGACCCTCGCCACTCTTGTCGACTGCTTTGCCAGGCTTCATCGATCGTGGTGGTTCCTTGAGCTGGTCAACGGCCAGAAGCGAGCGTAATTGCCTGAGCCACCAAAGATTTGTCGATCGGCAGAACAGATTCGCGGCAGATGAGTCGCTGGGAAAGCCTCACAAGGTGACCAGTCATGCCCGCACGACAGGAGTATGTATGGATGAGGCCGCCGGGCAAATGCCCCTGACGGAATGCGAAGCCCGACTGGGCTATCATTTTCGCTCGCCCGAATTGCTGATGCAGGCCCTTTCTCATGCCTCCGCTGCAAAAACGCGGCTCGAGTCGAATGAGAGACTCGAATTTCTTGGCGATGCGATTCTCGGTGCCGCTGTCTGCGATCTGCTGTTTCGTAAATATCCCAAATCGACAGAAGGCGAACTGACACGGATCAAGTCGTTTGTCGTCAGCCGGCATGTCTGTGGTTTGCTGGCGAAAGAACTTCACCTCGATCAATTTGTCATCATCGGGAAGGGATTGTGCGGAACTCCCAATGTTCCAGTCTCAATCTTATCGGCAACGTTCGAATCCGTGATTGCTGCCGTCTTTCTCGATGGAGGCTTTGACGCGGCTAAAGATTTCATCATTCGACTGATCGAGCCTCATGTCGAACAGATGGTCGGTGCCGAGTATGGCCGCAACTATAAAAGTGTTCTGCAGCAATACGCCCAGAAGACTTTGGGCGAAACCCCCCGCTACGACCTGCTGAAGGAATATGGGCCAGACCATTTGAAGTATTTCAAAGTCTCGGCTGCACTGGGTGAAGTGGTTTACGCAGCCGCCTGGGGGATTAACAAAAAAGAAGCCGAGCAGAAGGCCGCGGCCAATGCCTTATCTGAACTGGAAGGGAAGCCAGCGCCTCATACTGCCGACGAACTTCCCCCTGAAATCGCCAGACTCCAGGCTTCCACCGGGATGAATCTTGCACAGGAAGATATCATTTCCAGTCAGCACGATCGCGACGCTGCCTCATCGTGCTGACCATCATTTCTGATCCATACCCCTGTCCGCTCAAGAACTGTCCGCTCGACGAACATGACGACAGGAAACAGGTGCCCTCATGAACTCGCATTATCAGGCTATGCAGATCCCTTTTCCTGTCGAACAATACTTCGTTAAAGGTCAGCATCGAGTCCGTTTTTTGCAGAACTTTTGTACCAATGATGTTGCTCGACTGTCTTCAAATGCAGGCGTCGAGGTTTTCTTTCCGAATGTCAAAGGCCGGATTGTCGGGCATGGCTGGATTCATGCACTGGAAGACTCGCTGGTAATGACTATTGGTGCCGGGACGGGCACATCGCTGCTCCCTCATTTAGATCGCTACATCATTACGGAAGATGTCACATTCACGAAAGCGGCTCTGAAGGAATCGTGGCTGGTTGCAGGAGAAACAGCCAACGGGCTTTGGGCTAAGCTCAGTCAACAACAACAGCGTGATCTCGTCGCGGAGCCTGCCCATCAGATGATTGCCGGGGCAGGGTGGCGGGCAGCCTTCATCACGGGCTGGAGCGTGCCTGTTGTGTCTGTTTTTATCGATGAGCATGCCGCCGCTGAAGAATTGACAGATCTGGTCTTGCTATCATCTATCAAACAGGGAACTCCTCACGATTTCGATCGCTTCCGAGCGACTGTTGGCATGGGCTGGATGGGGATTGATTACAGCGATGCTCAACTTGCTCAGGAATCGGGGCGGACAGCGGTCGCGATCTCATTTCACAAAGGCTGTTATCTCGGGCAGGAGCCCATTGCCAGGCTCGACGCCATGGGTCACACCAACAAAGAACTTGTCAGACTTTCGTCCGAAGTTTCTTTGAGCGATCAAGACAAAAACTCGTGGGCGGGTGCCGAACTCTTTGCCGATTCTGAACCGAAAAGCGTCGGGGTGATCACCACGTTCTGTCCGCATGATGACAGGCAGGGAGGAGTTGGCCTGGGATATGTTCGCACCAAGTGGCAGGTCGAAAACCAGAGGCTGCATGTCGGCACACCAGAGGGGCCCACGCTCACTGTCCATGTGCCGCTCATTCCTGCGGATGAACAGATTCGATGAATCCTTCCACTGTTCCTCTTATCAGTGACGGTCGATCAATAGTGACAGGACGGTCTCCGAAAGACCGGCTTTCGCCAGTCGCTGACGAAGTTGCTGCAGCAGATACGACTTATGGTTGGCGACGGCCTGCTCGCTGATCGACAAAATCTGCGCCACCCGTTGGTTGGCATAACCTTTGGCAATGATGAGTTCGCAGCATTTGAGCCGCTCGAATTCTCCCCGGCTTTGCCAGCGGAGAACAAGTTCCTTCAGGCTTTGAGCCAGGCAGGCTTCAATCGCAGCGGTCGTCTCTCGACCCCGAAAAATACTCGACGCCTTCAGTTGTCGAGAGTCCTGCGGCACAAGTTTCTCGAAGGGCATGTGTCCCGATGAGGAATCGTCAACAGCGGTTCCAGTACTGACAACCTGCCGTCTCCCTTCCTTGCGTAAGTGATCAATCAGCAGATGTGCGGCGATCTGATTGATAAAAGGCTCGATGGGCCTCGAATCATCAAAGTTTGGTAACGCCCGCAAAAAAGAGAGGAAGACTTCCTGTACAAGATCCTCGGCTGTCGAGCGGTTCCCTGTGCGGGATTTCATCCAGGCAAAAAGTCGGGGTTCATGCTGATCGACAAGTTCGCGCCAGGCACCAGGCTCCTGGGCACGAATGCGGGCAATTAACCACTGTTCTCGAGTGTTCTCATCCGCAGTCGGAGTCGATTCCTGTGTCATCACACAAATTACCCTGGATGAAGAAACATCCGAACTTAAGCCATGCTGTGCTTCCGGCGACTGTACTGCATCACGCCCCAGGCCAGCAAAGCCAGACCTGCACCGGCAGCACCAAGAATCGTCAATCTCTGGGAAGACACCTGTTCTTCATGCAATTGATGCAATCGATGGAGTGTTTCTTTGGGAACGAACTGACTGGAGGAGATTAACAAGTGGACGGCATACATTCTGGCAGTGGCATTTCCAAACTGATGTTCGGTTTCTTCGACAGCCTTTTGCACGACGGCCGCCATGACCTCTGTTGAAGGATCAATCGATGTCCTGTTGAGTGGAGGCAAACCCGGATGCCGACGCTGAATCTCGCTGATACTCCAGGCCGAGAGCTTCTGGCTGGCATCGGCTTCGGCTTCCGCCAATGTAGGAAACCGCCCGGAGACCAGATGAAGATGTTCTGCTGGAACTTTGCTGGTGTCGATGGCCCAATCGGGCAACGGCGAAAGTCGTTCAAAATCTGTCGATGCCAGGGGGGCTGGTTCTGGAAGTGAAGCGACAATCACAGCCGGGACGTTTTCCGGCCGTGTGGCATCTGCAGGATGTGCTTCGAGCCCACTTGTCGATTGAGGTCGAGGAGCATCAGTGGCTTTGGCACTGTTTGAGGCTTTGGTTGGTTGTGGAATCAGTGATGGCGATGTTGCCGGGAGACTGGCTTTCCACGTGGGAACGTTGCGCAATTGTTTTGTCAGGATCGACTCAGCCGGTTGAAGCACTGGCAATGGCCCATTTTCTGGTTGAATCACGACATGCTCGGAGAACTGCCCGTTCAGAGGCTCCAGTACAGGCATCCCGGAAAAATCCTCAACCATCTGATGATGTTTGATGTGGACGCTGGTGGCGACAGTCCGGACGCCGATCAACGACAAAAGACCGGCACCAATCAAGACGACGCTCACCAGAGCAATCACTCCGACCTTCGATTTCTGCGGCTTCCTGTTGGCAGAGACATCACGTCCAAAATCCTGCGCACGGCCCGCGGGAAGTGCCTGGGGATTCGTTTTTCGGGGCTGAGATGAACCCTGACTCTTTTCGCGGGAGGGGCTCACCGCCTGACCAATTCCAAAGAACAACAGGGCCAGAATGACTCCCACAGTCAAAGCACCAGACACCACCACAGCGAGAACAATCAACAGAATAACAATCGCCAAACTCATGATCTCAGGCCCTTTGTTTCAAAGCAATTTAGTCCACGAGCCTTCTTTTCAAGGGCCGGTGACTCGATCACAATCGGACGAATCTGCCCCGACACCGTTCACTGCTACTCAGACTCTCGATCGGTCGTCGTGACTTGGATGACTGGTGTCGAAAGTTGCAGCACGCAGGAAATCCAGGCGGCGAACAAGCAGCCCCAAACTGGAGGAAACCAGATCACAAACGACAACATCCAACCCGCCATCGTCGAGAAGAGAATTGTCATGGCAGAGAACCGTTCATCTCGATTAAGGCTCGCCTGTTGTGACCAATTCCCAAGAGCCACCAGGCTGGCAAAGTACAGAACCCATGAAAGCCAACCAGGGACTCCGCCATCCAGCCGCAGTTTTTGCGCTCCCAGTTGACGCACCATGGCGGCATGTTCTGGTGCTGCCAGCAGATTTTCGGCCATCAGGTAATTCATCAACAGATAACCACAGGCCCCCAGCATCCCACCCAGCAATAGACTCGACATCCATGTCAATGGGGCTGGCGTACTGTCACGTCTCGACCACCAGAAGATGGTTTGTAAAGCCAATACAACCAGTGCGGACTGTGCAGCGAGTAACCCCATCCCAGTCAGGTTCCGCCAGGGCGGTGAGGGCACAAATGGCGGTAAGGCAATTGCCAGGGCAGCCGCCAGGCCCATCGAAAGCACCATGGTCAAAAACACCGCCTGTGACCAGCCCCCCAGCCAACCACCGGGAATCAGACGAGCCACTTCCCCATGGGAAGCGTTCGCAGGGGACCACTGACGCGACCGGATTGTCTCTGCACGGTTCCTCTGAGCCAGCCTCTGATAATCAGATTCATGGCCGGATGGCAAAAACTCAGTGAGTGGGACAGGTGGCTGCAGCGCAGGCATAGGAGGCAGGTCTTTCTTGACTTCATAAAGAGAGACTGGTTGTTGAGTTTTGGCTGGAATCGATCTCGCCACCGGTTCTCTGGCGACAGTCGCTACCGGTTCGAAACCTGCAGGGACCAGCGCCGCCATGACTGCTGTATGAAACTCCTGTAGCGAGGGATATCGCTCGGCTGCGTTCTTCGCGAGAGCTTTTTGCAACACGGGTCGCAAGGCGGGCGGCAAATGCGTCGTTTCGGGCAGATGTGTGAGATGTCGCATCAGGACTTCGCCCGTCGTCTCACCTGAAAAGGGGACTTTGCCCGTCAATAACTCATACAGAATGACCGCCAGGCTGTAGTAGTCGATGCTCGGACCATATCGTCCATGCGAAACTTCCGGTGCCATGTAATGCACTGTGCCAATGGTCTGAGTATGCAGGGCATCCACCTGATCCATCAGTTTCGAAAGACCAACATCGCCAATCTTGACCACACCATGCGCGCGGTAGATGTTCGCGGGCTTCAGATCGCGATGCACGATTCCCCGCGAATGGAGATATTCCAGACCCTGCACGATTCCGGAAAACCACTCAGCAACCTCGTCGTGAGGCAACCCCTGGGGATGATTGGCAATGACATCATCCAGAGTCACGCCGTCGATGTACTCCATGACAATCCAGGCACAGGCCTCGTTGTCATACAGAATGTCGTAAATCGAAACGAGGTTGGGGTGATTGAGATTCAGGCATTGGCGGACACCACGAAGTTCAATCTCTGTTCCGCGTTGCAGCAACTTGAGTGCAACGCGCTTCCCGCCAGCAGACAGACCTTCGTAGACTTCACCGAATCCGCCCCGCTGGATGCCTCGCGTAATCACATAACCTGCGAGCGGACGACTTTGAGGAGCGTACTGAAATCGCATGCACACTCCTCCTTTCTTAGTTCCTGCCACATGAAAATGAATCATCGATTCCAGCGATACATACCGCCTCCCCCTTGCGGGGGAGACGCAGCTTTGACTAAGCCTACGCCGTGCATTTCTTTTCAGGTAGGGTACATGAAGTTCTTACGGAATGTACCAGTGCCTGATCGACTTGCTGCACAGCCTGCCTGACTTCCTGGAGTGAGCCTTGAGCCACAACCTCACCCCAGACTCTTCGACTAGGTGCTAGTGAGCCTGTGCCACACCAGCCTGAGGCTTGGCTTCTGGCTGAAAGTAGTTGTCGATCTGACGGGCCAGATCTTCTGTGGTTTGGGGAATGGCCGATTCCTCGATGGGAATCAACCCGGAGATCTGTCCTGACTGATCAATCAACTTCTCCTTGATATCGAGCTGGCGATTCAGATTGGTGATCAACTCACGTGCCCGGCTCAAATTGGAGTCGTCAATCGTGACACTCGTCGCGGCTTCTGCTGCACGCACAGTCTCCAGTCGAGCCGTCAACTGTTCGAGTTGAACTTCGAGATCCTGTTTGGATTTGAGCATCGTCGCCAGTTTTTCCTGGTTGGCAGTTAATGTCTGCTCCCGAGCCAGCAACACCTTCTGATCAGCAGCGAGAGTCTGCTCGGCAGCTTTGAAACGTTCAAAACGGATCGAAAGATCACGCTGTACGTCATTGGCTGAATAGGTATGGCCTGCGTAGCGGAATGTCCCCTGACCACTCGACAGATTCGCCTTCTGGGACAGAATCAACTGCTTCTGATGATCCAGATTGCCACTCCGGCTGGCGATCTGATTTCGCAACTGCTGAGTATCGACCTGCTGCTCGGCAATCACCTGCATACACTTCCGAATATCGGGCACCAGCTTTTCCACCAGTTCGCGAGCTCTGGCAATCTCAAATTCGACGGGGACTTCCGCCTTCACGGCACTCCGCAGGCTTTTCGCACTCGTGAAGAGATAACTCGGCAGTTCTGCACCAAACACGAGTGCCCCCAGACTCAGAACTCCCACACCGGCAAACAGTAATTTTTTGAGCATGATTCCCCCGTCGTCCTGGATCAGACTTTGCATTGAACAGTTCGCGAGTCGCAGCACCCAGCCACGTGAACACATTTTCACTTCCCATGGGTTCCTGGGCTGGCGACGACTCTCTGAGGGGTGATTCGCTCGATGTTTCAATTTCTTGGCGCAATTTTTGATTCTTGTGAGATTTTCTTATGCAGGAATCAAACCGCATTGAAAGTCAAATGGATCGCAGTCCGGTCGATGGCACTTTGCAACGCGATGCTCTTTGTGAACAGACAATCGCGACAATCCGGATTATTCGGAATTGTTGTTGGTGAACTCCCAAATTTTTACCTCGTTTTTTGACTTCCTCCCGACATGACCTAGGTTCCTTTCAGTTGCGGGAAAATCCTCAAAGGAACTTGTCATGAAGAAGTCTCTCGGGTTGGTACTGATGCTGGTGGCGACCACCTGGTCAACGATGCATGAGGCCTGTGCACAGGCTGCCAAGAATCCATTCAATCTGCCCAAATATACTGCCGTACAAAAGGCGAAGTCGGATACTCGTTCGACGCAGTTCGCTAACCAGGTCATGCCCACCTTTCAGCAGTTCATCGATAAGAGCCTGAAGGAAGCATCGCAATTCAAGGTGGCACCAGACTACGTGCTTGATCCCACCCGGCTGTATCTGCCACTGACCACACTTCAACCTGTCCGCGTCTACTTCGTCCATGAGGGCGCTGGTTATCGCAACCAGTTGGGTGTATCGATTGTGGATGCCGGCCATGGACGCAGTGGATCTTCGACGCTGATTGATCCACTGACGCAAGGCAAGCTGATTTTTGACGATGCTTCTTTCGAAGTTACCCAGATTAAAGACAAAAAGGGGAACGTCACCAGTCAGTCGGGCGGACTTAAAGCTGGTGATTTCGTGGAAATCGGCACGATTCAGGCAGGGAAGCAGGTGGATTTCTTCCTCTGCTCAGATGGTGCGAATGGAACCAAGAATCTGCTGCGAAACTTTCCGGAACTCAACTCGGACAAGCTCCAGCATGTGATCGCGGTCTACTTCAAAGATACTCACCCCGGCTACGTCATGATTGGCTTTGAAGATATCGTGGGGGGTGGTGACCTCGACTACAACGATACTCTCTTCGTGATCGACTTTGGTTACGACATCTCGATTGAGAAGGGCGATCTGCCTCACTAACTCCGGTGTGATGATGTCGCTTCAATCATCGCTGAATCAACACCGGTTCTGAGAGAACCGGCGTTGATTCAGACGCTGGGTCAGTGAACTGAAGTCGTCACTTGAAATGAAACAATAGCTGTCACGAAAGCATGCTTGCCCAAAGCTGCAAGCAAGGCACATAGAGCGGAGTTTCTCACCAGAGCGGTGTTTCTTGCCAGGGCGCTGGCTTCTGTTGGTATACGAATTCGCATCTTTTGGAAATGCATTGATCATGCGATTGTCTCGTCCCCGATCCCACCAGATTCCTCAACCAGCTCGCCGCGGAGCTGCGGCTGTGGAAATGGCACTGGTCTTGCCAGTGCTGATCCTGGTGGTGTTCGGCACGATTGCCGTTTCGCAGATTATTCACTTTCGCAAAGGTGTCGTTGCCGCCACCGCTGAAGGAATCCGCATTGCCTCGCGCAGGGATGTCAGCAGTACGGAAGTGACAACTCTGGTTCGTCAGATTCTGACTGGCCGCAGGATCAGTCAGGCGACAATCACGATTACCCCTACGGAAATTTCGAATCTGCGACCTGGCGAATTGATTGAGATTCAAGTTCGGGCCAATTACACAGCCCTGGGCGTTGAACCCCTGGGCTGGACTGTTCCCACTGAGATTGTTTATCGCGGTGCTGTACTGCGGGAATAAGCGATTTTCTGCGTGAAGTTTCCCCGAAAGGGAGATTGATGATGCGAAAAATTTCCTCAGGTCGTCGACGAGTCACTCACAAGCGACATCCCAGGCGGGGTGCGATTGCGATTCTTGCCGCGTTTGTGATGGTCGCGCTCCTGGCTTTGGCTGGGTTTTTTCTTTCACTCTCTTATGTCGAACTGACGCGTGCTGAACTCCGGGCCGCGACTGATGCCGCTGCTCGTTCCGCAGTGATCCGGCTGGTGGAAACACAATCGACAAGTTCTGGCCGTGCTGCCGCCCGTGATATTGCCTCTCGTTTTGAAGTGGGAGGTAAGGCTCTCTCGTTAAACGACAGCGATATTCAGTTTGGCAGATCGACTCGGCAGTCAAATGGCAGCTATTCCTTTGCGATCAATGGGACACCGACGAATGCAGCGCGAGTCTTTGGTCGCAAGACGAAAACATCGGCAGCGGGGCCAGTGGAACTTCCCTTTGGTGGTTTTGTCGGAGCTCCTGAGTATTCGACGGAACTGAATGCTGTGGCCATGCGGCTGGACTATGACATTGTCATCGTGCTTGATCGATCAGGCTCGATGGGTTGGGATCTTTCGGGAGTTGAGTTTGAATATCCTGAGGCCGTCCGACAAAGACCACTGGTTGAAAACTACTTCAGCCCGCCGGATCCCACAGGGAGTCGCTGGGCAATTCTTTCGGCCAGTGTGAATGACTTTCTGACGATTCTCAATCAGCGTCAGGTGGCGGCTCGTGTGGGGCTGGTAACTTATGCCGGCGATTACACATTTGGCAAGTACAGTTCCGTCAAGCTGACCGTGGAAAGTGATCTGACTTCGACCTTCTCGACAATCACGTCAAAATTGACAGCCATCGGGCAGGTGCCGCTCATTGGCGGGACAGATATTGGTGCCGGGATCACAGCCGCTCAGACGATGTTGACAACATCCAGCCAGGCTCGCCTCAAGACGGGCCAGCCGATCATCATTGTCTTCAGTGATGGGATGTTTAATCAGGGGACAGAACCTGTCAGCCTGGCAGCCAGTGCCTATGCGCAATCATCGACAATCATCCATAGCGTGACCTTTGGAGCGACAGCTCAAGGACGCGCGACGATGAACTCTGTGACAGCCACTGCTGGCAAAGGCTTAAGTCTGCATGCCAATACGGCTGCCGAACTGACTGAAAGTTTCCGATCGATTGCCAACGCGATTCCTATTGTGGTGACTGAATGAACGCCAACCGAAATAAACAACGCATTCGTCACCACGCCCGACGTGGTGCCTTGATGGTCGAGTTCTCGCTGGTTTTTCCAGTCTTCATGCTCGTCATGCTCTTCTTCTTTGAAGCCTGGCGTGTGGTGCAGTGCCAGCAGACGGTCGATCAGGCAGCGTTCGAAGCAGCCCGTGTGGCGATTGTGCCAGGGAAAACCGGTGCAGATGCCCGTGCTCGTGCAAATGTCATTCTGGCCAGCACCAATTCCACACAGGCCAATGTGATCATCTCTCCCGATCCGATCACCGAAAAGACCGAACGTGTCACTGTGCGAGTCACCTTACCACTGAGCGATGTGGGGCTATTCTTTCAGTACTTTTCACCGAACTACACGATTGAGTCGGTGATGACACTCGATCATGAGAATTCGCGTATTGGCCGCCTGTAATGCTGATTGGATGTTGAAGACATCTGGCGGAAGGTTGGTCGTCAGTTGATGTTGCGATCAACCTGGGGGCAGGGGAGGCGGATGGCGCGGCTTCTTGTTGTCGTGCCTTTGCACGACAACCCGGCCACAAGCTGGCCGGGCCACCCTGCGTGGAGAGTCTATCAGGCATGCTTGCTCGGAGCCGCAAGCATGGCACACAGCGCTGTTGAATCCCGGAAGCTGAATCACCTGGCGTGATCACGCAGATCGACAGCCACCAGTTCTTTGTCGTTCCTGGCGTAGATATGGCCGTTGGCAAACGCCGGATGCGACCAGACGACAGGTCGTCCGAATGCTTCACCCGTGGGTTCGAGAATCCGGGTTCTGCTGATCTCGTCATACTTCTGGGCCGAGAGCTGGGCAATGATCAGTTCACCCGTCTCGCTCATCAGAAAGTAACGGTTCCCATTCTGGACTAGAAACGCTGTGCCGTGCCGCGCACGGCGTTCATTCGTCGTGGGAGCGAACGTTTCCCACAGCCTCTTCCCCGTCGATAATTCCACGGCTCGAAACTGGCTGGTATTACAATCACAGCCATAAATTACGCCATCGACAATGAGTGGAGTCGCATTGGCGGCATAGAGGGCTGTCTTGTTGGTGCCTCGCCATAAAAGTTTGGCACCCGGTCTGGTGCGGTCAAGTTCATAGACAGCACCCACATTGCCAATCCCACTGGCAAACAAAAAATCACCCGATTTCTGCGGAGCCATGATCGACATGGCGTAGTCGGGCTGCAGCGGTTCCTTCCAGTAGACATTCCCATTGGCAGGATTGACGGCGGCAATCTCTACGGGTGTCCAGATGAGGAGTTGCCGGACACCGCCTGCTTCAATGATGACGGGTGAACCATAACCTGGCTCAGAAGCGCTGAGTGATCTCCACTTTTCTGTTCCTGTCTTTTTATCGAACGAGATCAGGAGTCCGTCTTTCGCACCGACCACACAGATCAGTTGATCGCCATCGACGAGTGGGTGTCCTGAGAATCCCCAGATGGGGGTTTCGACTCCGAAATCTTTCTTGAAGTTCTTGCTCCAGACAACTTTGCCATCTTGAACCTGCAAACAGGTGAGTACTCCTTCTGCACCCAGGGCGTACACCAGATCTCGATCGACTGTGGGGGTACAACGCGGGCCTGATGGATAAGAAATCGAATACGGCGCATCGTAGGCATGCTCCCAGAGTAACTTTCCGTCGGCCTCATTGAAGCAGCGAATCCGCTCCTGCCCATCGAGGACATTGCGGGCACCCGGGTCGTTTTTGACTTCGCCGGCTTTTTTCACATAGTCTGTCAGAAAGACTTTCCCGGCAGCGACAGCCGGGCCGCTGTAGCCCATACCCACGGGAACTCTCCAGGCGAATTTGGCGCCGTCAGCCGGAAACTCGCGGAGAAGCCCTGTTTCGTGCCAGCGTCCATCCCGATTAAGTCCCATCCATTGGGGCCAGTCTTCTGCGAATGATCCCGCAGGAATTGCAGAGATCAACAGACTCGCGCAAACGAAGAGCCAGCGAGAAAAGATTTGCTGCTTCACGATCAATCCTTGCAAAACGAGAGAGCCAGCGTCCGAGCCACCTGAGTGAGAGTACTCAAAACTCGACGGGCATCAACCATTACATCTTGCACAGGATTTTCTTACAGAACGAGCCGAATCCGATGAATTGATCGCAGGGAGATCTCCCTTAAGGACACCTGTACAAAACAGAAGTTTTCCAGCCGGGGGTCAATGAGCTTCGTGAAAAGGTTCTGTTGTAGGAAAGATCATTCGACAGCAGTTTTTGTCAGACCACTGAATCGCCACCGAAAATACAAGAGCTGAAACGGTTCGACTCTTTGTACCTATGCGATAGTTCAGGAAGTGTGTGAAGGAGGGGCTTTCAGAACCGATCTTGAGGAATCAGCCGGTTATCCACAAACTCATCTGGTTCTGACGAAACATGCAGGTGATGGCTTATTCATCAACAGTCATGGATGTGTGCTGATTCGACGGGTCATAATGATCAGTGGCTTTGTCATGCGATAAGGAGAGATCTACTTTGAATCTGCCAGTTGCTCCCTCTGAACCATTACCTGGTCAGGAGCCTCCTGCCAATGACATTTCTGCTGCTTCGAATTCTGAAACTCCTCCAAAAAGGAGTGGCAGATATCTGGGCGTGCTGGTCGTCCTCCTGCTGACGGCCGGTTGGCTGGCACCCACGATTGTGGGCCAGACATCACTGCGTCAGAAAATTCCCGGCCTGCTCTTCCCGCACTTCACAGGGACCATGACGATTGGCGAAGCCAGTCTGGGCTGGTTGAATGCCATCGAACTTCGCAATGTGCTCGTTAAGGATGCTCAGGGCGAAATCATCGCCACAATTCCCAGGCTGACTTCGGATGCGACGTTGATTTCGATCATTCGACAGCCGGCAGCACCTGGCATCATGACTCTGCATCAACCAGTGATTGAACTCAAGCTGGATGAAACCAGCTCAAATGTTGAACGACTGCTCAATGAACTGCTGGCGGGTGAATCCAGTGGCGGGCCTTACTCATATACCTTCAAAATCGATCAGGGGCAGGTCCACTGGAAGGAAATCACATCGCCCCGTGAGTTCGTGATGGAGGGGCTTAACGTAAGTTTCACCACACAGGGGGATGCTCACTCGAACCGTCTGGCTGCTCAAGTCAAAAGCGAGCTCAAAGGCGATCGTTTTCAAACACCATTGTCGATCGATTTTGATTCACTGAGCACCGGTGGCGAAACTCCGAATTCTCAAGGCAAACTTGATCTTCAGTGCGATGCCCTGCCTCTGGAAATCGGTGAAGTCCTGGCAAAAAGGTCGTATCCCGAAGCACGACTGGCTGGCATACTCTCTGCTTCGGGGAAGGCCAACTGGAAATTTCCATCCGAAATGGAAAAGGCCGAGTGGACATGGAATGGACAGATCGGCCTGACAGATCTGGCCATCGCGGGCTTTCCTCAAATGGGCAACGACCTGCCCCAATTCAAAGCCATTGTGCTCGCTGGTGAAGCCAGCCAGTCTGGCCCAGTGGCCACGTTTCGCAAACTGCGGCTCTCGACGGATGTGGGCGGAATTGATCTCGATGGGCCGGTGCCAACGGCTGCCCTACTTTCGGCCATGACTGGTGAAAGTAACGCGACCGCGGCACTCGCTGAACTGGGCGATTTCCGGTTATCGGCGGCTGTTGATCTGGCTCGACTCGCCAAGCTCTTGCCCGCCACGTTGCGCATTCGCGAAGGGATCTCGATTGAAGCGGGCCGACTGGAAGCGATGGCGGTCTCTTCACGTCCGGCCCAAGGTCAGCAGCAGTGGGTTGTTTCCAGCAAGCTGGAGGGGCTTGAAGCGCGGGAACAGGGTCGAAAACTTTCGTGGCCAGAACCGGTCAGCGCACGACTGGTGATGTTGATTGAGCAAGGTGTCGCCGAAGTCGAGAGCCTGAATGTGCAATCTCCGTTCGTTGTGGCTACTGGTCGTGGAACGATCGATGCTGGTGAAGTTCGACTGCAGGCCAACCTCGCCAAACTGGCTGAAGAAATGGGTCGCTTTCTTGATCTGGGAGGTTTGACTCTTGCTGGAGAATTGAACGGGAATATTGCTCTCGAACGGACCACGACCGAACGCGTGAAGGTGACGGGTGAGTTTCAGGCCAGCCAGTTCGTCTTGAAACTCCCTACGGCTGAGCAGCCCGCCAAAGAGTTTGTCTGGGCCGAACCCGACTTGCGAATTGGTGGCGAAGCGATACTTTATGCTCCCGCTGGCAAGGCACCTTCACAGGCTTTGAGTGGCACTTTCGTGGTTGCTTCCGCCAGTGACAAACTGACTGCGAACATCCTGCAACCAGTCGTCTTCGATGGTTCTGCAGGTGGGCTTGATCTGACGCTTCAAGGTGGCGCTGGACGCTGGCTGACGCGTGCACGATCTTTGAATCTTGTTGGTGCTTACGAAGCGAACGGCCTGATCGAGCAATCCGCGACGGTGCTCTGGGACAAATCCACGCTGAATCTTCAAGGTGGCAAACTTCGCTGGAGTGATGCTCAACTGCTGGGAAGTGGCATTCAACTGGTCGATCGTGAGATTCGTATCGATCTCGCGGCCTCGATGGATCGCCAGCATGGGCAGGTCAAGCTCCCTGAACTCCTCGTGCGCAGTTCGGCCATGATCCTCGATGGCAAGAACATCGTGTACGCGGGAAATGCCAATGGTCTTCAGGCACTCGCTGGGGATGTCGGGCTTAAAGCTGATCTCGCGACTTTGGCTCGGTGGACGAATTCTTCCGCTGTCCCCATGACGACTGTCCCTGTGGGGATTGTCACGGGGACCGTCAAAGTCGAAGCCCAGGGGAGTTCGGTGCAACTGGATACCCAACTCCAATCCGACCGCATCGAAATTCAATCGCTGACCAGCCGCCCGGGAGAGCCTGGAGTCTGGCAGCCCTTGTTTTCTGAGACCAACATCAGCTCTCAACTCCTGGTGAAAGGAACTCTCGGCCAGAACAACTGGGAACTGGCCAGTTTTTCTCTACAAGGAAGTGGTCTGGGTATGACTTCCCGTGGCCGGTTGAATCTCGATGAGACTCAACCTCGCGTCGAACTCACGGGTGAACTGGCTTACGACTGGGATCGATTAACGCCGCGACTTGCGACCAGCGCCAGCAATGGAAGCCCCTCTCGCACATTAAGAATCACCGGCAAAGGGCAGCGTAAGTTTCAACTGATCGGGAACCTGCCTTCCAGCGGGATGGCCATGACGACCCCATCCGTCAATGTTTTGACCAGTGGAGTTCCAGCCAGTGATCTCGCCTGGATCAAGTCATTTACGGGTGAAGCCGGGATTGGCTGGGATGATGCGAGTTATATGAATCTGGAGATTGGTGCGGTGGAACTGGGTGGCCGGCTGGAAGATGGCTGGCTGCGAATGACACCGATCAATACGACAGTGAACCAGGGTCGCGTCATGCTCGCACCAGCCGTGCATCTGGCGGCACCGGTACCGGTCGTCATTCTCCCCAAGGGCGAAGTCGCTCAGAACGTCCAGTTCTCACAGGAGTTATGCGAGACCTGGTTGAAGTACGCTGCCCCACTTCTGGCCGATGCCACCCGAGTGAGTGGTTCCACCAGCCTCGAATTGGCGGGTGGGCAAATTCCGCTTTCGAATATGAATGGTGCGGATGTCGGTGGTGTGCTCAAAATCCATGGGGCAGAAGTTGCTGCCGGTCCGTTGGCGATGCAGATTACGGGTGTCATTCAACAGATTCGTGCTGTCATTGACCGTGGAGCTGGTACTGGGAATGGTGGGACTTTGATGCGTATGCCCGAGCAACAGACGGAGTTCCGGCTGGTGAACGGGCGGCTGCACCATCGTCAGTTGATCTTCGAAACGAGTCTGGCCACGATTCGCACGACGGGTTCGGTGGGCCTCGATGAATCACTTCAGATGGTCGTGCAGATTCCACTGCTCGACGACTGGATTGGTGATCGACCCGTGTTGCAGGCTTTGAAAGGGCAGACGATCAACATCCCCGTCGGTGGTACGCTTTCCAGGCCTCAGGTCGATGGTCGAGCGATTGGCGATCTGGCAAAGCGAGTGGCGGGTTCAGCCGTCGAGTCTTTGATTGATGGAAAACTTCCGGGTGGTCTGGATCGACTGCTCCGCCCCCGATGATCTGCATGCCTTAATTTCTGCACCGTCCTCAACTCAGGCTTGAGGGCCAGGGAAAAAATGATAGAGCATGAAGTAGATCAGCACGCCGGTCACACTCACGTAGAGCCAGATGGGGAACGTAATGACCGCCAGTTGGCGATGGCGTTCCCACTGGCCGCGTAAGGCACGGCTGATGGTAATAACCGCCAGTACGGGGACAAGTGCAGCCAAGGCCACATGGGTCACAAGTATGGCAAAGTAGACCGGGCGGATGATCCCTTCTCCTTGAAATTTCTTGCCGCTGGAACCCGTGTAGGCATGCAAAGCCCAGTGATAGACCAGATAGCAGGCTAAAAACACGACCGATGTCATGAAGGTGGAGAGCATCAACTGGCGATGCATTTCACGCTGACCTCGCCGAATACAGATGTAACCTGTGATGAGTAGCAGAGTCGCGAGGCCATTGAGAGCCGCATTGATGGCAGGCAGCGTTTTGACCCAGCGGGGGAGCAGATCCTCAGGAGGAATGGGACGCACATTACCTGCGAGAACGATCAGTTTCTCCTCGGGTAAAGGCTCTGGTTCGACACCCGTGGCCAGAGTGATGAGATGTCGGCGCAAGACCGCCATTTCAGCAGGATTGGTCGAGTTAAACTTCCCGCGAACGACCCCCTGGGCATCGACCAGCATGACGTTGGTGGTATGTTCAAACTCTTTGCCCAGTTCACGCTGTGGCGAAGTGTCTTCTCCGACCGGCATCAGAAAGTTGGTGGCAATGAGTTTGTGAATCTCATTTTGCGGCCCGGTAAGAAACTGCCAGCGACTCGTATCTGCGCCATACGTTTTGGCATACTCCTTCAACACTTCGGGAGTGTCGCGCGCTGGATCAATGCTCAGAGTGACCAGATTGACATCGTATTTTTTGGTGCGATCGGCAAGTTCCCGCATGGCGCCTGTCACCATGGGGCAGGGTCCCCGGCACTGGGTGAACACGAACGAGATGGCGTAGGGCTTACCCTTCAGTGACTCGTTACTGATCTTCTCACCGTCCTGATTGGTGAACTCAAAAGGTTCGACTCCTTCCGCAGGCCAGATCGCATTTTGACCGGTCAGCGGATCTTTCGGAATCGGCTTCCCGTGCTGATCGACGAGCCCCTCGCTGGGTGCCGTTGTCAGTTGAGATGAATCAATGAGGTTCGGTTTTCCCGGCTCAACCTTGATCAATGTCCCGGATGATTCCTGTGCCAGTGCCAGGGAAGCACCAACTGGGAGGAGAGTCAAGCAGCCAATCACGAGAGCCAGCAGGCTTCCAGAGACCATCCATCTCCTGGAGAGGTCTGACCCAGGGCTGATGATGGGATTGATCACAGATCGGCGGCGATAGGAAATCATCGTTTGCATAAGTTCAACCTGTCATTTTCCCGGCAGAATCATCTGTATTGCAGGTTCACATCGAGACCAATTGAGGTCAGTGATCATCAGCGAACATTTCTGATCGATCTCTGACTGGTTTGCCAACAGGCCACTGTCACACAGAAAAGAGCGAATAAAACAGTCACGAGCAGGCAGGTATTCCAGGATGGCAAATTGATTGCCGACTCGGGACGGAGCAATTGCCTTAAACCAGCGACTCCATAGGTGAGTGGGTTCACAGCGAGAACCCACTTCAGCCAACCTTCCTGAGCGGGAAAAAAGGCACCACTCAACAACCACATGGGCATGAGAAAAACACTCATGATCGCATGAAATCCATGCGTGGAAGTCATCTGCCAGGCAATCATGTAGCCGAGCCCGGTCAGTGCGAAAGCCAGGAGTGTAAGAAAGCCGATCACAGGCAGAATGTTCGAGATGGTCAGGCCCAGCGGGACGGATTCAGTCAGTCCGACCAGAGAGAGCACGGGCCCAATCACGAGAAACAACAGAGCCTGAGAGACAGCCAGGAGGGAACCGCCCAGCAGTTTACCGATCACGATGGCCAGACGAGAAACCGGGGCTGCCAGAACTCCCTGCAAAAATCCCTCACGCCGATCTTCGATGATCGAGATGGTCGAGAAAATGGCTGTGAACAGCACAATCATGACTGCCACACCCGGCAGGAAATAGGCCTGAAATGAAGCGCCGTCATTCGACTGAAATGAACCACGCAGGCCTGCCCCAAAAAGGATCCAGAACAGGATCGGCTGGGCCAGTGCACCAATCAGCCGCGAACGCTGCCTTAAGAAACGAATGACTTCGCGCTGCGCCAGAGTGAAGACAGCCGGCCAGAAAATCGTGCGGGATTGCGGAAGATCCAATGAGGTTGCCATGCGCAAATTGTAGCAACTGGGCGTCTGATTGACTTTCCTGCAAGGCTTCCGAGTTTTGAGAGATTTCCCGTCAGGATTCGATCACTGGCAAAATGGGAGATCACTTCCAACAAAAAGCTCAGGCCACAGAAGGGATCACTTCTGCGGCCTGAGCATCCTCTGAGAATACATTCGAAAGGCTGAAATCGACGCGCTACTTGGCGACGGCAATCATCAGGCCATCGAGGAAACCTTTCAGTTGCTTGCTGCGCACCGGGTGCTGCAATTTGCGAACTGCCTTGGCTTCAATCTGGCGGACACGTTCGCGAGTGACTTTGAAAATGCGGCCCACTTCTTCGAGAGTGTAGGTGTAGCCATCGCCCAGGCCGTAACGCAACTTGATGATTTCCCGCTCGCGGTAAGTGAGCGTCTTGAGGACGTTATCAATTTTGTCCTTGAGCATTTCCTGTGTGGCAGCCATCACCGGGCTTTCGGTGTTGTCGTCTTCGATGAAATCACCGAAGTAGCTGTCTTCGCTTTCGCCCACAGGACGATCCAGCGAAATCGGATGACGCGAAATCTTCATGACGCGGCGAGTCTCTTCGAGAGAAACACCAGCGGCTTCGGCAGTTTCTTCGAGGGTCGGTTCGCGGCCCATCTCCTGGAGCAGCTTTTTGGCCACTTTACGGAGCTTGGACATTGTTTCGATCATATGAACAGGAATACGAATCGTACGGGCCTGATCGGCAATCGCACGGGTAATCGCCTGCCTGATCCACCATGTCGCGTAAGTACTGAACTTGTAACCCCGGCGATACTCGTACTTATCGACGGCACGCATCAGGCCAGTATTCCCTTCCTGAATGAGATCGAGGAAGGAGAGACCACGATTGCGGTACTTCTTGGCAATCGAAACCACGAGTCGCAGGTTACCACCCGAGAGATCACGCATGGCCTGTTCGTATTTGGCAAAGCGTTCGCGAACTCGCTCGACCCGCTGACGAAGTCCCTCGGGTGTTTCGAGCGTCATCATCATCAGATCGTGCAATTCCTTGTGGATATTGGCACGTTCATCACGGGCACTTTTCAGGTGCTTGAGGCTGTCAATCTGACGCTGCAGGTCGCACATCCGGCGGGAGATCTGCTCCAGCCGTTTCATCGTAGGTTGCAGACGCTGAGTTCGCAGGCTGAGTTCTTCAATCAGCTTGACCATCTTGCGGCGACGCTTGAGGTGCTGCTTTTCGGCTTCTTTTCGCTCTTCGGAAGAGGCATTGGCATCGATCGATTTCTCGAAGTCGCCAATTGCCTGCTTACGGAGGTTTTCAATCGTCTTCAGGTTGTGAGGCATGCGCCCCAGAATCTGATTCTTTTCTTTGGATTCGGTCACACTGACTTTGATTGTGCGATCGAAAGGCAATTCTCCGCTGTTGACCTTCGAGAGGGTATCGAATGCCATCTTGAGTGCGTAATCGCATTCCAGAAGCTCTTCGCGAAACTGATTGCGAGTCACTTCGATGGTTTTGGCGAGAGAGATTTCCTTCTCGCGAGTCAGCAGGGGAATCTCGCCCATCTGCGTGAGATACATTCTCACGGGATCGTCGATCTTCTTCGACTTTTCTTCGACGACAACTTCCTTGCCGTTCTTGGCACGAGTCCGCGGCTTCTTCTTCTCCTCGACAATCATCCCCACCTGGTCATCGGTGACGATCTTGAGACCTTCCTCCCAGATCGACCCCAGCAACTCGTCGAGCTTCTCCGGATTCATTGCTTCATCCGGAAGATAGTCGTTGATCTGTGAATACGTCAGAAAGCCCTGCTTTTTCCCACGAACAATTAACTCATGCAGGCCTTGATCAAGTCGATGCACAGAATTCTCCTCAACTGGTCATGATTCGGGACAAACCCGAATGTTATTTCCAACTTGTGATGCTGAATGACAAACTCTGGAGGTTTTGGCTCACTCCAGAGAATTCCCAATTCCACATCATGTGTCATGGATGCCCGACAAACCCGTAACCAACACGATCAAGCGACTTGTCCAACGATTTCTGGAACAAAAGCCACATGCATGCTGCTCAATGTCTGTTTTGCCGAACATCCCCCTCAGACATGACCCATCCCTGGAAAATCGCACCGTGCGTTCATCACACGGTCAAATCAAACGAAATCCTGAAGCTGCAACAGGTTCAATCAATACAAAACATCAGTTTTTACTGTGAATAGTTCCGTGAGGATCGAAGCCTGTCGTAAGTGGACTGACAGAAAATCTTATGCGAGGCCAACCGGATCTCTCTATCTATTGCTTGAGAAAGACAGATCGTTTCATGTCAGCGAATTATGAATCCTCCCTTTCGCACTGTCGGATCGAGTTGAATTGAACTTCTGAATTATGATCTTCACTTTTCCGTCTGTTCGGAAGTTGCAAGCAGTTCTGATGTTGCAAGTTCTGCAAATTGGTAATTCCTGTTGCAAAACGGGTTCAAGTGCGGCACTTCCTGATCTCGGTTTTTTCTTCCAAAAATCTCATATCCCAAAAATTCTACGCCCCGGAAGGGGATTCGTGGGGATTGTTCTGCATGCCCCCGGCTCGTTTTCGATGAATAAGCATCGCCTGTGCCAAAACATCTTTTGCTGATGGATTCAATTTCGCCCCAGCCTCACCACGTTCCATACGACGGGCTTTATGCATATTCAGTTCTCTGCGGAGCACCAATCGGTCTGTCAACTGGCTCAGCAAGTGCCGTCGAACTTCTGGGTCGGCCACAGAACCCGCTGAACCTGGCTGACCTGCCCAGTTTTCCAGCTCGCTAGTGGACGCTGTCACTCCGGCCGATTCTTGGAGGCTCAGCAATTCAGCGGCACTGAGATGGCTTTCTCCCAGCCACGCCAGAAGTCCCTTGAGGGCTGGCGATTCGGTTTGTGCCAACAAAAGTTCAAACGACGGTAACTGTCCATGTTCGACCACATCGAGGCACACACACCACAGATGCCTGAATGCAGGGTGATGGAAGTCGTCGGAACCAACTCGCTGGCTTACCCATAGAAAATCATCCGGTGATTGGAGCAACAGGCGGAAGAACTCGCTTTCCAGCAGATCGTCTCCGGCGGTCGATCTCTGAAGCGAATTGACCTGCTCCTGAAGCGGTCTTTCGTCGTCAATGATCGATGATTCGGCTGGATCAACTTTTCGGGGAGGCTGAGAAACATTCTTGAAGCGCTGTTCGCCGCGCAGGTCGCGTAATCGCTTCTGCAGGAGCGATTCACTCAATCCCAGCCGGGAAGTGAGCCGGGAAAGCAGATTTCTCTCACGGACAGAACCCGCTAGCCCTGGCGAAAGCGCCATGGTTTCCAACAGTTCATCCGTCACACGCTGCCGCGCGTCGACACTCCCCGTCCCAAACCTTTCGATTGATCGGCGGAGCTTGAACTCCAATGCCTCGGGAGCTTCCTGAATCGCCTCTTCGAGAGCCGCCAAGCCCTTCGCTTCGAGATATTCGTCAGGGTCAAGACCTTCCGGAAGCGTCAAGATCCGTAAATCGACATCTTGAGCCAGAAATCGAGGCAACGAACGTTCGGCAGCATTCAACCCGGCCGTATCACCGTCATAAATCAACACAAATTTTCGGGCTAAACGCTTCAATACCTGGACATGATTTTCAGTGAGTGCTGTTCCTAATGTCGCCACAGCATTTTTCAGCCCATGTTGATGGGCTTTGATGCAATCCATGTAGCCTTCTGTGACCACGACAGTCTCTGTGCGGCGAATCGCTTCCCGTGCCTGATCGAGCCCATAACAGAGCCGACTTTTGGAGAAGAGCGGGCTTTCCGGGCTGTTCCAATACTTGGGAGCATCTTCCTTTACGGGCCGACCGGGAATAATCCGGCCGCCAAATGCCACTGGTCGGCTGCGTTCATCACAAATCGGAAAGAGCAGCCTGTCGACAAAAAAGTCGTAATGACCGGGGCCGTTATCTCGAGCCCCCACCAGGCGCACAACAGCGAGAGAATCCACGGAAAAGCGACCGCGAGCCCGCTCCTGCAGCCAGTGCCAGTCATCGGGGTGATAGCCGAGTGCGAACTGCTCGACGATCTCGGGCTTGAGCTGCCTTGATGCCAGATATTCTCTGGCCGGTGCCCCCAGCGCAGAGCCCTTTAAACATTGCTGGAACTCCCGGGATGCCCATGCCAGAACTTCAAACAGATCACTCTTTTTCGGACCTGAGGATTCCCCAAAGCCGGCTTCGTTTCGACTGCGGCGTGGCAGCTCAATCCCTGCTTTTTCAGCCAGTAAAGTCAATGCTTCCGGAAAACTGAGATTGTCGTGCTTCATCACATATGAGAAGCAGTCTCCCCCTTCGTTGCACACCCAGCAGCGATAGGTCTGCCGTTCTGGATTCACCTGCATGGAAGGATTGTGGTCGTCATGAAACGGACAGAGACACTGAAATGTGCGACCACCTCGGGCCGGCTGGAGAGAAACCGTTTCGCCAATAAGCTGGACAATATCTGTCCGAGCACGCACCTGCTCTTTGATTTCATCCCAGGACACTGTTGGCTGGCCCGCAGAACTCACTCAAATCCATCCCATTAGTTTCATGCAATTGACTGCGGAAAAATCTCAGCCGCTGATTGCCTGAAATTGCCTGCAGAAAACGAAGAGATACCAGGTCATTGTGGGAAATTCCCAATGATCAGTTGGAATCTCGTGATGGCCAAACCAGAGAACTGAAGCGTGCGACTCCATCCGGGCGGCGAGCCGGAACTGGATTCTCTTTCGTGCGGATCGGGATGGGGATCATTTGCGGAAACAGCTTCCGCCAGAGGGCTGCCAACCAGTCGGAGGTCAGGTGCCTCAGGTCGTCTGTAAGACGTTTTCCGATCTGAGGCTGCTGCTGAGATGCCGTGGAGAAATCAGCACAGCAATTCTGAATCCGTCGGAAGTTGGCCATGCGTTGATAATCCGCTGGAGTCGAGCTTAGTCATAAGCCCGACTGAGTTTCATGGCTGACAGCCCCTCACTCCAGTTTCTGAAGTTCTAAATCCAGCTTCAGAACCTGGTCGTCTGGGCATCGTCTTTTCACACCCTTCGCGAGAACTCCATTTCTCTCTCAAAAAACCTTTGGCCAGATTTCAGGAAATGATCCCGTTTCTTGAGTTCACAAGTCCTCCTTCAGGATTGAAGAGGAAATAAATCGCTCAAGAAAAGAAATTTTCTCAAAGCCAGCCCAATCAATACTTTGGAGAGGCACCACCTCATGTTGAGCCTGTCCATCTCCAGACCACTCTTTAAATCGTTTATTCTTCAAAGAGAGGCTGGATCCTTATGTAGGGATGATCGTCGGAAAAACCGCCACGTCAAGTGGACTGAAGTTCACACTCTTTGCTGAAACTTCGTTTGGCAATCCTCGTCTCTATGACGTCAGGGATGATTTTCATCCCTGTGGAAATCCCCCGCCACCCTCAGAATAAAGATCATAAGTTATTTTTTTACAGAGCTTTGTGACGTCCAGCCAGGCTCCGAATCACTCGAAGATGCCCGTCCCTACGAGAAGAACCATGAGCTTCGACTCTCTCGATGTCAACGCCCCCACCGTACTGGACAACTGGTTTTCAGGAATACCCTCAGGCGAGCGAGCTGGCTGGCGGCCAGCCACGAAGCCGCTCTTGCTGATTGACTCCTGAGAATACGTATTTGTTGCTGAAACCGCTGGTTGCCTGTCAGGCGTGGAGCCGTATGATCAAAGCTCAAAGACATCACGGTACCAGACCGCGACTGCACCATGTCATCGCAGGGCCATGAAATCACAGAACGACAGGTTCATATTATCAGTCGAATTCCCACGTTGTATTCCCCAGAGGCGACCAATGGCTGCACCACCTTTTCCACATCTGAAAGCCAGTGGGTGGTGCCCTGTTGTCCTGCAATGGCTGACAGTTGGCTGTTTTCTCATCACGTCTTGCCCTCAGGCGGACTCAGCCGATGAGAAACCGTCCGCGAGGCTGACGATTGAATCTCGCGAAGTTCAGGCAGCGATCAAGCGAGCCAGAACTTTCCTCCAGACAAGTGCTGACGATCAGGCCTCTCTGGCTTTAACGGGCTATGCACTGCTGAAATCGGGTTCGGATCTGAGTGACAAAAAAGTCGCTGAGGCCTTGGCCGATGTTCGTAAACGATGTGGAGGGAATCGCTACCTTCCGGCCTCGCACCATATCTATTCGGCTGCGGTCGATGCCATGCTGCTCGAAGCGGCTGGCGATCTCAGTGATAAACCAAGCTTAAATCTGATTGCTGACTATCTGATTACTCAGCAAAAAGCCCACGGAGGATGGTATTACCCTTCGCAAACCGACATTTATGGCGACACCAGTATTTCGCAATATGGCGTACTAGGACTTTGGGCCGCCTATCGAGCCGGAGTGACGATTCCCACAGAGGCCTGGGAAGGTGCCGCCCGATGGCACCAGCAGACACAAAATGCCGATGGCGGCTCGGGTTATCATCCCACAGCCACAGGTGCGACGGAAACCAAGGCCACCATGACAGCGGCGGCTGGCGGGAGCCTGCAGGTTGTTCGACTGATTCTCTTCGGAAAGACAGCCGCTGGCAAAACTCGTCGCCTCAATGCGTCGATCGGTAAGCGTTTCGGAATTCTCGAACCCGTCAGACCCGAAGCCCCACCAGAAGAAAATCCGGCTGCGGTCGTCGTAAGGCCCACCCGCATCGAAATGTCGGTTCTCGATGCCAGCATTGATAAGAACTTTCGCGCACTCGAACGCCTGGCTCAGCGTGGTATGCCGGCCGACTGGCCCTGTTATTACCTGTATGCAATTGAGCGGTACGCCGCCCTGTCTGCGAAAGAAGAGATTGCCGGTGTTGACTGGTACGATGCCGGTGCCCGCTGGCTGATTCAGAATCAGGCGACCGATGGCTCGTGGCGTGATTCTTCCGGACTTTCGCCAGCCACCAGCCTCTCGCTCCTCTTTCTAGGCAAGGCGACCGAATCACTCTTCAAACGAGAAGGCGCTGCACCCGGTGTCGGCGGTGGTATTCTGGTTGGTGGACGCGATTTGGCCGCACAACTGGTTGATAAACCCAAAGATCCCAAAACGTCGGCCGAACTGGCAGACCAAGCCCTGAAAAGCCTTTCCAAATCACTTTCTGATCAGGATGTGGCCAAGGCTCAGGCCGCAATCGTGGCTCAATTTCAGCTTGGCAATCGCGACGATCTTGTCGGAAAACTTGACCTGCTGAAGCGACTCGTTAAGGACCCTCGCGATGAGATTCGTCGGACGGCCTGCTGGGCCCTTGGAAAAACGGGGGAACTGGAACCTGTCCCACTTCTGATCGAGCGACTTTCCGATGAGAACTCGGATGTGGCACTCGAAGCGAGCCAGGCACTTTGTACCATTGCCAGTGAGCCTGCCGGTATTGCAGGACTGGCCATTGATCCGACCCGGCATACTCTTCGCAGAGCCGAGCGTTCGAATGGGACGCGCTATCGCAGTCCCCGCGAAGAGTGGCAGGAACTCTCCACGAAAGCCTGGCTCGATTGGTACTTAACCCATCGCCCCGCAAGCATGCGGAATGATCGACTCGAAGTCGGGCCACGCGACAGGTTGGTCGTCCCTCCGAACTGAGCAAACCATTGATGCCCGATCAGGTTGACCGAGTTTGATCAAGTTGCCAGTGTTTAATTGACCCGTGAGGCATCGATCTCAATTCTCGACGTCGCTCACTTCGGGTTTACCGAGAAATCGACCGCCACTGATGAACATGCCGTTTTCTACGGGGGTGCACCATTCAATGGCCACGCTATAGGTGTATTCGCGTGTTTCACTGGCCATCTTGAGACGGACATCGCCAGGGTTGAGCGACCCTTTATGCAATAATCCCACACCATAACGACTGATTTCCCGAGTCATTGCTGGAATGAGATTTCCACGCCGGGTGGTAATCTCGGCTGGCACTGCCAGTTCGATCCGCTCCGTGTTGCGAGAGTTCGCGCCATCGAGTTTTTCGAAACTCTCAATGACTGTTTTCAAATCGTGCAAGGTCGGTCGACCCCACGGATCCGTAGCCATCTCTTTCACTCCCTGTATTCATCGAGCCACAATCTGATGTCTCGTTACAAGGAACCTAGCCCACAATTTTCGGTCATGCGTTGCCGAAAAGAGGCTGGTCTCTGAAAAAGGAGTGACAAACCTGCCAGCGGGCCAAAGGCGGTGGTCGGCGTCACCAGATTCATGGCCGGCCAATGACTGGTTTCGTGACCGAACTGATGGCGGGGTAATGATTACCGTTCACCCGGTGCCGACGCATGGGAGGCAGATCCCGAAGTTTCGCTGGATGAGACATGACCGGCAGAGGCGGAATGGCTCGAAACCACCACATTGACGGATCGGCCAGTGCTGCGTGCCAGGCCCCACCCTGCGCCCAGCGCCAGGAGAATTCCCAATACCCAGGGAATCCAGGTCATCAATTGGTTGCTGCGACTTTGACCCGATGCCAATTCGGCACTGTCGGATTTCACCACCAACTGCTCAAACTCACCAATGGCATCGACATTCAGTTTTGAACGCGAGGGTTGCTTTTCATCCTGGCCGCGTACCTCGGGCAGAATTTCTGTTTTCGAAGCTGCCACAGCCTGTGCATGTTCACCCCGAGTATGAATTTCTGTTCCAAGCTGCTCGACTCCCGGAAGATAAAGCGGCTGCAAGGTCGTTTCTGGAACATCATGTTGCACCACATGCGCCGTCACGACAGCCTCGCTCGGTAGGGACGCTTCGGCCACGAGATTCGAGGGACTGTCTTTTGGTACTGAACGTAATGCGCGATTGGCACTCACACTTCCCTGCAGTGCAGGTGGCACAGCGGCCACTTCCTCGGAAGTGTGACCACTGTTTTCGTTTACGACAGATGCACCCTCCGTTGCATCCGCTGGAGCGGTCATCGCATCGGAAGCTGGCTCGACAGCTTTTTGATCGGCAGCCAAATCATTGAGTTTGAGTTCGCCCGCTTCGGGTCTTGAGAGTGCGATCAAATCTTCAATCCGATGCAGCAGATCTTGAGGTCGCTCTTCTGTTGGCGCATATTCCAGACCAGCCCCTTCACTGAGCTCATTGGCCAGGCGGGCAAATCGCTGTGCTGTTTTCAGTTCACCGGCTTCAATCTGACGTCGCGCATGACTGAGTAACGATTCAATGCGTAAGCGGAACTCGTTCAGTTCTGCCAACGATCGTTTGGTGACTGCCTGAGCATCTTCTTCGAGAGTCTCACGGAGCTGACCGATACGGGAAACTTCCTGTGAAGTAGCCTCTTTGGCTTTTTCAAGCCCGTTGGCGAGCTCAAAGGCCTTCGTCCAATCTCCGGGAGTTGCCGAAAGTGGATCAGGAAGAGCCTCTTTAAGTTTTGCTCCCGTGGTTTTGGCGACGGCAGGAGCGTCTGAATTGGATGCGGTCGATGAATCTGTACTGGCAGAACTGGAGGTCAGACTCGTCTGGTGAATCGCAGAGTGTTGGCCTTCCGTCAAAGGACTGCCTGAACCGACCCTGTCGACCGACTTCGTTGATTGACCTGGAGTGATGGCGACTTCGAAGGGGTCTTCGACAGGAGCATCCGCCGCTTGAGCATCCCGTGCTGAAAGGGTCGCCGCTGAGTTGGCAGCAACTGTCGGCTTCTCTTGCTCAATCTTCCGCTCTGTCGATTTGCTGGCAGTCCACGGAGCACTGGGAACATGATCCCAGAGTTTGGCGATGCTGTCGCGCGGATTCTTCGCACAACCACTCGATAAGACTACACACAGGATCAAACCCCAGGCAATCGATCGTCCAGAAGTTAAACGACCACAGCCCAGCTTGGATACCATCTGCTCGTATGCGAAGTTTCGGCTGAACGGTAAACGAATTCTCACCAGGCGCCCTGTCGCTGCATGGCTCCGATTTGAGCGATGTGGGAGCATCTGCGGTGTCACACAAGATCCTTCTTGGGACCAGCGGCCGGATTTGTCGACGACAGCGAGATTGGCGTCAATCAATGTCTCGATCCGTTTCGAGGGAAACCTCAGAAGACATTGAAGACAATCAGGCCTCTTTCACCAGCAATTCTGGAATTCAACACGTTGCATCGTCACTGCAGAAAGAGGTGCTGCATCTTTCCCGCAGTACTGAACGCGAAAGCCTCCAGTTGTTCGGACTGACCCGACATAGACCGGCAGACTTTGCCCCATGACGACTCATCCAGCGTGCGCTCCCGTGGCAGGCAGATTCAGCCGAAGAAACATTTCTTGACGGTTTGCGGGTGAGAAACGATACCGCTCACTCCCGCGTCTGCATCCTGCCCCTGATTTTCCTTCAACTCACTGTCGACCAATCTGGCCATTTTTCTCTCATCACCAACAGAGAGGCAATCGCCCGTGCTCAGTCGGTGATTTCCATCGATCGACGGCACTGCTCAACCCGCCTCTTCCCAAAACTTCAGGTTCGAATCATGAACAATCTTCGCGGATCATTGCCGAGTCGCACAGGCTGGCGTGCCCGTCATGCCCTGCTTCTGGGCTGCACACTGCTCGGGTTGACTCTCGTGGGCTGCACGATGACTGAGATGAAACGGGCACTCTACTATGATCCCGAAGCCAAAGATGAAAACGCGATGAATGGCGTCGAATCGGACAAATGGGGCTTCGTTGGCCAGCAGGGGCGAGGCAGCAAGGCCCTCGAAGATGAGCGTGATCCCCTCAAGAATCTGCTCATGTCCAAAGAAGCCCGAGATATCGAACGCAATCTTGGCTACAAGTAAGCTGGTCGTCCCTGAGTTCAATCAACTCGTGATCCACCAGTGAAGATACCAGTCGAGCAGATCGCCATAAATCGGGCAGAGCCATATCTGCACCTGCAGTGGCACATAAGCACCCAGCCACCAGGCAGATCGCAACTCGAAAATCGCCCCATACCACGACCAGAAAAACGGGCCCAGCGACATCGCATAAGGGATAAATCCCCAGACGAGAAACCCTTCCCACGAACAGCACCACCGCACTGCTCGACGCAGCTTGTCTGACACAAATACGGCGTTCATCAGGCAATCTTCCGCTGAGGTGGTTCTACGAAAGTTTCAACAGGTTCACCGCAAAGATCAGCCACCGCTGCTGGCATCGCCTGTTGAAAATCAATCACGGGCTGATAACCCAGTTCCATCTGAATGCGATGTGAGCTGAAGTCGAGATTTAACCCCAGAAACTTGATTCGCGCACTCGAGAGGAGCGGAGCTTCCTGCTTACCAAGCAGTTTCCAGATGCGCTCCAGCACTTTGGCCAGAACCTTCGCGACAGGCAAAGGAACCACTTTCTTCGGCAAGGGCAAATTTGCACATCGGGCCACGGTTTCGACAAACTCACGCTTGGTGACAAGCCGACCATCCGTCACATGATAAATTCTTCCTGCGGGTGTCGGGTGTTCCAGAACGGCAGCGACTGCGTGCACCAGATTGTGCACCGAAGTGTTATTCATCAGTTTTTCAGGCGAACCCAGATAAGCGAACTGCTTTGTCTTGAGCCTCTCAATGAGTCTTGGCAGAACTGAGCGATCGCCCGGGCCATAGATAAATCCGGGGCGCAGGATCACTGCCGGAAAGTTTCCTTTCTGCGAATAATCGCTGACGAGTTGTTCCGACTCCCGCTTGGTCAATGTGTAACCGTCGATCCCGGAAGTGCTGACCGGGACATCCTCATCGGTTCCATAATGATCTCTGGCCGGGAAGACACCCAACGAGCTGATGTGTACGAATTTCTCAAACGCCGGCTGTCTTCGTGCCGCTTCGATCAGCAGCCGCGTCCCATCGACATTCACCTGGCGATACTCTTCTGTCGGGCCCCAGTCGCCCACTTTGGCCGCACAATGGACAATGAAGTTGACATTCTGAACGGCCTTTTCGAGGCTGACGCCGTCCTCCAGATCTCCTTCGATCAATTCAATCACCGGCATCAAATCGTCCGGGAATAAACCGGCACATGACGAAGGTTTACGAACCAGTCCCCGCACGCGGTAGCCATGTTGAGCGGCCCAGAGCACCACATGCCGACCCACCAGTCCCGTTGTTCCCGTCACCAGCACGACTGGCAAATCCCGTTGATCCATCACGTCGCTTCCTTGAGATGATTTTTGTCGAGTTGAGCGAGTTCCAGCACTTCAGCAGCGATCCGCCGGGCGGCATCCAGCCGGGCCCAGCTCTTCGCTTCTCGCGACATCGCTTCACGATGACGGTAGTCGGTCACCAGAGCGTTCAGAGCTGCCTCAAGCTGCTTTGATGTTTCAATAACATCAGCCGCCTGCTCGACAACCAGTGAGGCCTGCCGCTTGGCAAAACTTTCGGCATTGCGCAATTGATGCCCATCCGACGATTCAGGGTAGGGGACCAGAATTGACGGAATACCCGCACAGGCCAGTTCGGAAAGTGTCGTGGCTCCGGAGCGGGCAATCGCAATCCCGGCTCGGCGGTAAACACTCTGCATGTCCTTGATAAACGCATGCACTTCACAAGGCAACGACCTGCGGGCGTACCGGGCTTTCAGGGCAACTTCCTGCCTTGGCCCCGATTGATGAACTACATCCCAGCCTTCGAGCATCTTGCCATTCTGCTCCAGCATAAGTGCGACGGCTTCATTGAGTCGATCAGCCCCCTGGCTGCCACCGAGAATAACCAGTGTCTTCCGTTCGGGTGTGTAGGCTGCCTCGGCCAGTTGGCAAATTTCAGTGCGTAAGGGATTTCCGGTTACCAGAACTTTGCACGAGCGTGGCAGATAGGCTCTCGTTTCATCGAATGTTACGCAGATGCAATGAGCTTTCGTCGCCATACAGCGAGTCGCACGCCCAGGAATCGTGTTCTGTTCCAGCAGGACATAAGGAATCTTGCGCCGCCGGGCTGCCAGCAGCAGCGGCACACTCGCATAACCGCCCAAACCCACAACTGTGGTGGGCTTGAATTGATCAACAATTTTCAGGGCAGCCCGCCAGGCTGTAAAACTTCGGCTGAGAAACCGCAGTGGCGATTGCCACAGATTGCGCAATGGCTCGGCTGGTAATGTTGTCTGCTCGTAAGGGCTCGTTGCCAGAATTTCACGCTCAAGTGGTCGCTCAGTCCCGGCGAATAAAAATTTCGCCTTCGGGCAGATCTCTTCGATGGCCGCAGCCGTTGCCAGACCGGGAAACAGGTGCCCGCCGGTACCACCACCTGCAAACAGGATCCTGGGTGTACGGCGGGAAGACTTCATCGGCGACCCTCATCCCGCAACGCATCCGGGCGAAAAAGTCTCTGCAAACCTCTGCAGGCGCACGCAGAGCCAGGCCTTTCCTCGGCTGCTGATCTCCTGGGAGACGAAACCCATTCGATCTCTCGAATCGTCGTCAATCCGCAATCGCGTGTTCGCGAAAACTGGTGCATGGCAGAACCCACTCCTTGAGTGTCATCGTTGTACACCTATCGCGGGATTTCGGCAATCAAACCGCCGGTTATGGCGAGATGACCCTGTGAACCAAGGGCAGAGTTCACTTCCTTTTCCGCAAACAATTGAACTTCCTGGTGAATGCCGAATTTCGGGCGAAAAAGAGTCCACTTGCATTAGAATGCAGGTTCTTCGTGACCAGTCTGGCAACCCGCGTCTCAAGGCAAGGAATGATGCATGCGATTCCATTCGATCACCCGGAACATGATTTTCATCGGCCTGTGCCTGGTCTGGCCGGCTCTTCTGGCGGCTGGTGAGTTCAACACGATCCTCAACATTGGCGATCAGGCTCCCGCCTGGAGCCAAATTCCCGGTGCCGACGGCAAGGAGCATTCACTCGCGGATCTGGCAGATCGTAAAGCGGTGGTCCTCGTCTTTACCTGCCTTTCCTGTCCGACGGCCCTTGACTACGAAGAACGCATTGAAAAGCTGCGAAAAGATTATGCGCCCCGAGGAGTCGAAGTGGTCGCTGTCTGTGTGAATCAGGTTCCGCAGGATCGTCTCGAGGCGATCACTCAGCGCGTCCAGAAAAAAGGTTACACGTTCCCTTACCTGTATGATGAAACGCAGAAAATCGCGAAAGATTACGGGGCGATTTTTACTCCCGAGTTTTATGTGCTCGATGGAGAGCGGAAGATCGCTTACATGGGTGCCATGGACGACAAGACCGAAGCAGAAAGTGTCGAAGTCAAATATGTCTCGGCAGCATTGGATGCCATTCTGTCAGGTCAACCAGTCCCCAAGGCCGAAGTGATTGCCCGAGGTTGCCGCATTCGCTACGCCCGCGAACGCCGCGAATCGAAGTAATCTTTGGTGGTGACAGCGCGGGGTGCTTCAATCAACCATTGAACGACTTGTTAATGGGTGGCACGACCCTGAAGGTTTTGCGAAAGGGCGTGGCGTTAGACGCCAAAAGACAAATGGAACGGGGTGATATGGGCATGGTGAGAGTGGCAAGCGAAGACCTATCCAATGAATTCTGGCAGCCGGTGGCTGGTTGAAATTGGCAAAAACCTTCCAGCAAGACATCCCACCCCGCTTCAGCTAGACTCCAGCCACATTTCTGCACATGATTCTCAACCATCTCTCAAAATCTTACCCGATGACATCATCAGGAAATGCCTCATGACTACGGCTCTCTCCAACCAGCCACTGCTGAAAGACAGAGCCTTCTGGGGACTCAACGCCACGCAGTTCCTGGGTGCGTTTAACGATAATCTGTTTAAACAGATGGTGATGCTGATTTGCGTCGCAGCGGCAGCGAATGGCGGCCCCAGTCTTGTCGGTGCGGCGACGACTGCCTTCGCTGTTCCCTTCATTTTTCTGTCGGGATTCGCGGGATTTCTTTCAGACCGATTCAGCAAGAGGAGCATTGCCTACTGGTGCAAGGTCGCAGAGGTTGTCCTCGTGCTCGCTGGAATGGTGGGATTCTGGGCGAATTCCGTTCCCTTTCTAATCATCATCTTGTCCCTGTTCGGTGCCCACAGCGCCATGTTCGGGCCTCCCAAATACGGGATCCTCCCTGAGTTGTTCCACAAACCGGAACTTCCAAAAGCGAACGGCCTGCTGCTGATGACGACCTTTCTGGCAATCATCTTCGGGATATCGATTGCTGGTGTACTGATGGATTTCTTTGTCGATAACCGTTGGCTGGCCAGCGTGGCGTGCCTGGTTGTGGCGTTGCTTGGACTGGTGACAGTGCTTTTCCTGCGAGATCCCGGCCCGGCTGATCCCAGCTTGAAATTCAATGTGGAATCTCTGTTTGTTTCGCGCGCCACATGGCAGCTCATTCGTGTTAAGCCCAATTTCCTTTCCGTCCTGATTGCCTCTTCAACGTTCTGGATGGTCGGTGGCATGATCTACCCGGGAGCCATTGACGAAGTCGGACCGCATGTTTATGGGCTGGACAACAAGTACACCAGTCTTCTAGCCGCATCGACCGGGCTTGGGATCGCATTCGGTTGCGTCGCTGCCGGACTTTGGTGTCGCGACAAAATTCGCGGAAGACTGGTCATGGCGGGAATCGTGGGCTTGATCTTGTGTCTGATTCTTCTTGGGATGCCGGGATCAGAGGGCTTCCGTGGCCCGCCGTTACTTGGGGCGAAGGCGGCTGGCTTTGTTCTCATGGCGTTGGGTATGTTCGCTGGCTTTTTCAGTGTCCCCTTACAGACCTTCCTCCAGGCGATGGCCAGTGACGGGCAAAAAGGGCGCATCATTGGCGTGATGAATCTCGTTAATTGGATCGGTATTGCACTGGCAGGTGTCATTTACTCTGCTGCGACTTATGTCCTGAAACTCAACGACCTGTCGGTGCAATACACTTTCTGGGTCGGGGCGGCGATCCTATTGCCTCTGGTCATCGTCTTCCGGCCACCCACTGTGAACCTCAGCGATCTCGAAAAGCATCCCGAACGCGATCTGCCCCTTCCGGATCGGCTCGGCGAGTCGGCGACACAGGTTGCTACTGTGGGAGAGACCGCATGACGATTGATCGTGGCAATCCGGGAGATCAATTGCGGCGGGCACTCAGGCAGGAACTGGAAATCGTGGCCCGCAGTGGCGTCAGCCATTGGAGCCCCGAGATTCTGCAACTGCTGCCTCTATTGACCACTCCCGCCACAGCACCGCTCGAACCATCTCGCGTGCGGGGTCCATCAACTTCATCAGAAGCGAACACAGCAGCAACCCGTTTGACAGATTCATCACGATTGATCGCCCCAGAGGAACTTGAAATGGCCAAGCGCAGTGCGCGTTCGCAAATGGCGCCACCCGCCCCGACGGCAAGTGGAATAGCTCCACAGCCACCCAAGCTGTTGCATCTTCCTCTGGCTGATCGTGTCAATGAGCTTGAGAAACTGAAAAAGTGCGTGGCGAACTGCACCCGCTGCCCGGAATTGGCGAGCACCCGCAAACAGACGGTCTTCGGTGTGGGAAATCCACAGGCAAAAATCATGTTTCTGGGCGAAGCACCGGGAGCCGACGAGGACGCGACAGGAGTTCCGTTTGTCGGTCGTGCAGGCCAGCTTCTGGATGGCATTATTGCCGCCTGTAAACTGAAGCGGGAGGAGATCTACATCTGCAACATTTTGAGATGCCGCCCGCCAGGCAATCGCCTGCCCTCACCCGAAGAAGCCGGAAATTGCCGCGAATGGCTCGACGGACAGATCTCGATTGTGAATCCCGAATACATCATCTGCTGGGGTTCAACGGCGGCGAAAAATCTTCTGGGAACAACCGAGGCCATTGGCAAACTTCGCGGCAAACTCTTTGATTATGGCAGGGCGAAAGTCTGCTGCACCTATCACCCTTCGTACCTGCTGCGTAATCCCCCTGCCAAGAAAGATGTCTGGCAGGATATGAAGTGGTTTTTTGGAACGATGGGAGTCGAGCTGAAGTAACACGATCCTCGGCAGTTCTATGGAGGGTCTGGATTCGCTCTACTCGATCGAACCCCCACTCGAGGAGACTTGATCCCAGCAAAAAACAAACCCCTGCCAGAATATGGCAGGGGTTTCAAATGGATCTGATGAGCAACCAAAAATGCCCCCAGTAGGACTCGAACCTACAACAAACAGATTAAGAGTCTGCTGCTCTACCAATTGAGCTATAGGGGCTTGTGCCAGAAGTTTAGGAACTCATGCGACTGCTTTCAAGCGGGCAGGGCCGAGACGATCAACGCTCTCAGAGAGATCGCCGTAACCGATTGACGCGTATGCAGTTGCTGCTCATCGACGTCACCAGAGTTCGTTCGGCCCATTCGGAACCTTGAGCAGGGCTGTCGGAATACGAGGCGGTTCCTCGCCATGACGTTCACGGATTTCCGCCACAATTTCTTCGAATTCTGAAAGTGACTCCACCCGGCGAAGTCGATCCTCCAGATCTTGAGGAATCCCCAACCGGGCTCCGTACCACCCGGCGAACTTGCGAAAGAGTCGCGTCGCCTGCTCTCCAAAGAGATCAACCATCTCGCAAAAGTGAGTGACGAGAAACTGGATCTGCTCCTCCGGGCCGGGCTCAGCATATTGACCTGTCATCTCAAAATCATGAAGTTTGCGAAAGATCCAGGGATCGAGCATGGCTCCCCGGCCAATCGCCACAGCCGCACACCCGGTTTCACGCCGCATCGAAATGGCGTCTTCTACAGTACGGACATCCCCATTGCCAATGACTGGAATCGATTGCACGGCAGCGACGGTGGCGGCAATCCCTTCACGGCTGACCTTGCCAGAAAATCCCTGGGCTCTCGTCCGACCATGAATTGTGATCGCAGCCGCCCCGACCTCTTCAAATTGCCTGGCCAGAAGTGGGGCACTCAATGATTGTGCATCCCAGCCGAGCCGCATTTTCACCGTGACAGGAATTGAAACGGAAGCCACCACCAGAGCCACCAGTTTGGTGGCCCCGGTGGGATCACACATCAACCGTGCCCCACCACCCTGGCTGTTGACCTTCGCCATCGGGCAACCCATGTTGAGATCAACACCTTCGTAGCCTAAGTCTTCCAGCCAGCGGGCAGCCGTGGCCACATGCGTGGGATCGGCTCCAAAAAGCTGAACACTGAGAGGTTGATCCAGCGGACTTGTCGCAATGAGTTGTTGGGAAAATGCGTTGTTCGACAGCAGTTTGACCGCATGAACCAGGTCCGTCGTCGCCAGCCCCATACCTCCCAGTTGCCTTAATGCCACTCGGAAAGGCCGCTGGGTATAACCCGCCAAAGGCGCCAATCCATAACGAGAGGGGATCCGTCGGCAACCAATCAACCACGATGAATCCTGGGATGGTCGAGAGCATGGCTGCCCATACGACGACTCTGTTTCGGGCCAACGGCTAGCCGAATTGTTCCCCACAAAACCCGCAGCTTCTGGCAATAGTGACGACATCGCGTTGTCGGATACTTCCTGCAAAGACTGGAATTGAACTATTGACGTTTGCGGAAAGTTTACCGGCGGCAGCCTGTCCACTCAGCAATCAGTTCGAGCGGCAGCCCGATGACGTTGCTGAGACTGCCTTCGATCTTGTCCACAAAGATACTTCCTGCACCTTGAATCGCGTAGCCACCCGCTCTCCCGGCCGATTCGTTGAGCGAAATATACCAGTCCAGCCATTGTTCGACATCGGGTCGGAAAGTGACGTTCGTCACAATGGAACCTTGCCGTAATTCGCCGGACGTCAATCTCAGTACACAAGAGCTGAGCACGCGATGAGTCCGGTTGGCGAGAAATTGACCCAGCCAGTTTCGAAGGACCTGATGCTGCGGGTCATCGACCGGTGGTTGTCCAATCGCCAACCAGGAACCAGGCTCCGTTTCGCAGAGTACGGTCGTGTCGCCGCAAAGAATCAGTGTGTCTTCGAGTTTCTCCTGCGCGACCTGTTCCCAAACATCGTCATATTTGGTTTGAGCAATCAATAGTGAACGCTCAACAATCTCATCCCAGCGATGAAGTCCTTCGAATTCCATCTCATCGGGAGAGCGTGGAGGAACTGTGCGAATGTCACCTTGCGGGTCAAATGCCTTCAACAGTTCGAGACGTCTGGGTGACCTGCTACCAAGAATCCAACGCACCACACAGCCCCTATCAAGATTGGCTCGAAGGCAATCAGCCCCGAGAAACTAGTCCTGAGACGGATGGCCCCTACACTAATGGCCACCTGATCCGGCATCCGTCATCAAAAGGGCTGAGACGGAGACATCAAAAAACGAAAAAGCCCCTGGAGACAGTTCTCACAAGTCCGCGTGGTGTGTTCAAGAAAGATAGCTGAAAAACTTGTGGGTTGGGTCGCTTTTCAGTGGATCGGGAACGCACGGATCTTGATGAGACTGACAATTCTCCAGGGGCGGCTGGGGTAAAGGAAGTCGACTTTTCATCGATGTCGAAACGTAATGCAATCACTGTACCGCAATCTATCGACTTCAGCAGAAACGCACTCATCAACGGCATTTTGCGAAACCCAAATAATTACTATTATTTGCTTTGCGTCTATTCTGATAAATTTGCAAAAGTCAATATCGGCGCCGATTTATGCTGACGACTTATTGATTGCGCTGGCTAATTTGTGATTTCGGCGCTTGGCGGGTCAGTTTCAATTGCAATCGGCGCCGCTGAGGATAGATTGATTTCTACGATTCGGCGCTGAGTTGTTTAGCTCCGCCGTATGTCACTCGATTCAGGAGAGGGCAAAATGAGTGCTGCCAGGCGATGGGTGCGGCCGGTGCTGGCAGCTTTGGGAGGTTGCTCGCTCGTCTATTGCATGATCGCTCTCGTTTATGTGGCCACGGCACCTGATGTCAGACTGCGTTGTCTGCTGGTCGATAAACCTCTGCAACCTGGCAAGTTGACGTCCATCATTATCCGCAAGACCCCTGGAATTGAATTCAAGGGGCCCAGGCCGCAACCAGGCGATGAACTTCTCCGGATTGGTGAGCAGAGACTTGGCACGTCACTCGATTTTTTCCGCTATATGGACTGGTTACGGACCGCCCCCACTCCGCCAGGTGGGCGAATGCTTGCCGGTGGAGATCCTTTAGAGCAGCAGTTGCCCAAGCTGGTTCAGGAAGAAGGGGGGCCTCGCTGGGTCGAAATCGAGTTTTATCGTCCTGAAGATGACAAGGTCTACGTGGCCTCGCTGGCAGTTCAGGGTGTCCCGCTGGATGAGATTGGGCTCACTCTGGTGTGGTTTCTCTTTCAGCTTGCGATCTTTTCTGTGAGCGCCATCGCCTTCTGGCGGCGGCCTTTCGACCACCCTGCTCAACTCTTTTTCTCCATGTGCCTGGTCACGATCTCTGCATTTGTGGGCGGTTTTCACTGGTGGGTGATTGCAGGAAACCCCTGGCTCAATCTGCCTTTTGCGATCACAGCGATCATGGTCCCTGTCGTGACGTTTCACTTCTTTCTGATCTATCCACGACCAAAACCACCCATTGACCGTTATTCGTTTGAGACGCTGGTCGGGATTTATGCGATCCCCATCGCAGCCCTGGTGCTGTTTCTGCTGGCCGAATGGTCGATCTGGTGGTTGATGGCGACCACGGGAATCTCTGTGGAAGCCCGTGCCTTACAGATGTTTGGCTGGCTCGTGGCCCTGAAAAATGGAGTCTACATCTATGTTTCGATTGCGGCGTTTTACTTCGCCGGGATTATCGCGGCATTGGTGCACGGTTTCTGGACAACGCGTAATCCGGTGGAACGAAATCAGGTCAAATGGATTCTCTGGGCCGGTCTGATTGCGACACTTCTCATTGGGTATACGCTTCTGCTGGCGGGTGTCTCGCGGGCTGATTTTGCCTTAGGTGGCGGCCGCTGGCCAATGTTCTTTGCCAGTCTGGTTTTCATGCTGGCGTATGCCGTCGGTATCAGTCGTTTCAAGCTGATGCTGGTCGATCAGGTGGTCAGTCGCGGGATGCTCTATTACGTCTTGAGCTTTGGCACCACTCTGGTGGTCTCAATTGCCATTGCGATGACGGCTGTCGCGGCAGTCTCCTGGCGAGAGCAGTTAACATCCCCTCAACTGGTCGTCGTTGCGGCAATTCTCGTCGTGACTGTCGGCATGTTTCTCTGGGCACGGGATGTCTGGCAAAGGCTGGTTGATCGAAGATTTTTCCGCGAGAAGTATCAGCTCGATAAAGTGCTGCAACGGATGAATCGAGCCGTTGGACAACTGGCGGATGCCGAATCGTTAGCACAGCGCATGGCAGGCTCTTGTCAGGATGTGATCCAGGCGGAACGGGCTGCGATCTATTTGCGGGAAGGCCGCAGCACAAACTTCCGTTTGATTGCCGCCGAAGGTGTGTGGCCCAACGTCTCGATGCAGATTTCGACATCGGCTGATTTTGTGATGACCCTGGCGGCGGCGACCACACTCCAGGCTGTTCCGGCGGCTTCACGCGACAGTATGAATCCGGTGCAGTCGTTTTTGCGCGATCTCCAGGCAGAACTGATTCATGCCCTCGAAGTTGAAGGAGAGCTTTCCGGCTTCGTTGTTCTGGGGCCGCGGCAAACCAATGGGGTTTACTCCGCAGAAGATATCACGTTTCTGACCGCAATGGGTCAGATCACTGGCGTGGCACTCCATTGTGCCAAGGTGCATAAAGATCTCAGCCGACTCAACGAAGAACTTCGTTTGAAAGTTGATCGCATCGAACAGCAGAAGCAGCAGATCCTCATGCTGCAGGCCGAAATCAACGAATCTCAGGAACCAGATAGCCCGACACCAGCCACTGAGTTCGATCGTGGCATGATTCGTGGTTCCAGCCAGGCACTGATGGAAGTGCTCGAAGTCGTCCGCAAAGCCGCTGCCAGCGATTCTTCAGTTCTCATTACCGGCGAGAGTGGTACTGGCAAAGAACTGCTGGCACAGGCAATTCATGCCAACAGTCCGCGTCGCGATGGTCCTCTGGTCATTGTCCATTGCGCTGCACTTTCGACAGGACTTTTAGAGAGCGAATTGTTTGGCCATGTGAAAGGCTCATTTACTGGCGCTTATGCAGATAAGCCGGGTCGATTTGAACTGGCCAATGGAGGCACACTCTTCCTGGATGAAATCGGGGAAATCCCTCTCGAAACGCAGGTCAAATTGCTTCGCGTTTTGCAACAGCGAACTTTTGAACGAGTGGGGAGCAGTGAGACCTTGCGCTGCGATGTTCGCGTGGTGGCAGCCACCCACAAGAATCTTGAACAGGCCATTCGAGACAGCCGCTTCCGGGAAGATTTGTACTACCGATTAAATGTGGTCCATATTGCCTTGCCTGCCTTGCGCGAACGCAAAGACGATCTCTACGAACTCTTCCGGCATTTTCTCAAACAAGCCGCCAGCAAAACGGGGAAGCGCGTCTTTCGCATCGATGAAAGTGCACTCGCCGCCTTGCTGGCTTACCAATGGCCCGGCAATATTCGCGAGCTTGAGAACGTGATTGAACGGGCTGTGGTCCTTTCGGAGTCGAACACTGTCACTTTAGCCGATTTACCTCCCGCACTGCGTCGACTGGAAACATCGGCGATTCGTCGCACGGAGAGTGGCCTGCAACCTCTGGTGGTCGAAAGTGTCAGCAGTGCAGAGGTCGCCGCTGTATCCGAAGAACAGGTGGCTGCGCGCCATGTGGCCCCATTGGATTCATCGCCCGTTTCCGTACCACCTGCTTCCTCAGGAAAATCTTTCACTAACTCCACAAAAACGATCACTGATCGTGCCGATTCCCAATCTCAGGCGACGACCAGCCATGAGAAGAGTTCCGCAAGTCGCTCGAAAGGGCGGGGTCGCAAGCCACTTCCCAGGTCACTTTCTGTGAACGAAACCGTTTGGGAAGCGGCATCGAACGAGACTGGACGTTTTGCCAGTGACATGAGCGAGTCGGAAGAACGACAACTGCTGATGAAAGCCCTCGAACAATGCCAGGGGAACAAGGCCGAGGCGGCTCGAATGTTGGGCTTGCCACGAAGTACATATTTCAGCAAGTTGAAGAAGTATCGACTGGCCAATTAAAAATTGATGTGCTCCTTCCCCACCAGGATCTCCGCGAGCCTTCGAGGTTCCGCAGGAAGCCAAGTGAGTGACGAATCATGTTCAAACGTTTTTTGAATACTTCGAGTGTCGTAGAGTATGGCCCCCTGTTGATGGGCGGCCTTTTTGCGGGCGTCATGGCTTTGAGCTTCTGGGCCTTCGCAGGATCGCAAACAGTGCATGCACAAGCCGATTCTGGTTCACGCAAGGGCTCTTTGGAGAACATTGTGCGGGCCGATGTCTATCTGGAGTACGACCAGTTGCCTGCTGGCCGAACATGCCGTTTTGCCGTCATTTTTGATGTTCAGGAAGGCTGGCATGTGAATGCCAATCCTCCTCAGCCCGAAAATCTGATTCCCATCAAAGTGACCTTTAAATCCAAAGCCGGTTTACGGATGTTGCCCATCGATTACCCGGAAGGAGAAGAGACCCGTGTCGATTTTTCTCCCGAGCCGGCGATGTGTCATTCCGGACGATTTGCCGTGCGAGGAGTTCTGGAAGTACCTTGTGATGCAGGGGGCGAAGTCGATGATCTGGAAATTCAAATTCGCTATCAGACCTGTAACGACAAAATCTGTATTGCCCCGAAAACAGTCAAACTGAAAGCCGCACCCAAAATTGCTCTCGCAGGAGCTGCGGTTCGTCCCGTCAATCCGAAATTGTTCACACCCCGCGAAGACGAGCAGGTCGAATAGCTTCTGCGGCATTTCTTTTCTAAACACGCGAGCATGGTCAAATCTTCAAAATCCAATACTGCTGACATCCCTTGCGTTGTGAGTCATTGAGCAATCCGCTCGAATCTCTCAAGGATCTAACGCCACACTGACCTGCCGCGAGGTCTTTTTTCTGGTCATAAGTTTGATGTCTGCTTCTTCATCCGGGTCAGCGTCTGAAAATTCATCTTCCCGGGATATTCTGCAGACGACTTCGGCCTCGAACGTTCCCGTGGGTGCGCCGGCTGCCGAAACAAACCTCGACACTCGAGAGATTTCAGCTCATCGGGTTCAGGGAGCCCAGGCGTCCATGGGGAGTTGGCGTCTTGTCAGTCTCTGTACGCTCTTGAGCCGAATCTTTGGCTTGATTCGTGATGCAGCGATGGCGGCACTCTTTGGCAGCGGGCCACTTCTCGATGCTTTTACAATAGCCTTTCGCTTACCGAATCTGGCGCGAGTGCTCTTAGGCGAAGGTGTTCTGGCCACTGCGTTTTTGCCGCAACTGTTGGAGGTCGAGCGCGAAGAAGGGCAACGAGCTGCTTTCCGCCTCGCGACAGCACTATGCATCTTACTGTTTGGTGGCTTGAGTCTGGCCGTACTATTCACTCAGTTGATTCTGCTGCTGGGGCTCCTTCCCTGGCTTTCCAATCCCGATAACCAGTTACTCTGCTGGCTGACCATTTATCTCTTGCCTTATGTCGTTTTTGTCTGTGCCGCTGCTCAGCTTTCGACCATCCTGCATGCCTTTCATCGGTTTATGGCGGCAGCACTGATACCGGTGGTTCTTAACCTGGGTTGGCTTCTGGCTCTGGCACTCGTGGCCTGGCTCATCGAATCTCCGCAGATTCAGATTCAGATACTGGCACTGCTGATTGTGGTGCTGGGGTTCATTCAATGTCTGGCCCTGGTTCCCTCACTCTGGCAGGTCGGATTCCGTTATCAGCCGGACTGGTGGCAGGCTCGTTCAAAAATATTGGCGACAATCAGCCGGATGGGACCGATACTTGGAGCATTGCTCGTGCTGCAGTTCAGTGCCGTCTGGGAAAGTGCCATCAGCTGGCTCCTGTCGGCCGATGGAACATCGAGCGGACAAGGTGTGGCCTGGCTCGGAGGAATCGAGGCGCCACTGCCTTCCGGAGCGGCGACATTCCTGTATCTGGGGCAAAGGCTCTACCAGTTTCCTTTGGGAATCTTCGGCATCGCACTGGGAACCGTGCTCTATCCATTACTCTCTCGACATGCTCAGGCGCACGATTGGCAGGCGTTTCGCAATTCGATCTCTCTGGCAGCACGACTCGTCCTGGCGATCGGTGTTCCTGCCAGTGTGGGGTTATTTTCTCTAGCTCTACCCGTCACAGACCTGCTCTTTGGTCGAGGCGCTTTCGATTGGCCCGCCATTGAACAGACTGCCCGCGTGATTCAGACTTACAGCCTCGGGATCTGGGCCATGTGCGGGCTGGTGATTGCCCAGCGGGCCTTTTACGCACTCGATGATCGCTGGACTCCTTTGAATATCGCCTTCATCGGAACAGCCACCGGGATGCTGACAGGTCTCTGCTCGTTGTGGTGGTTGGGAACATCGGGGCTGGCCTGGGGAACGACAGTCTCCGCCATCATGCAGGTTCTCTGGAACTACCGTCGGCTCGATCAGAAAATTCCCGCCAGCGAGCACATTCCCCACCGAGATCCCGGTTCATCGCTGTCAGTCATGTTCCTGCAGATCGCGTTCTGTAACGGAGCCATGGCTCTGGTTTGCCAGAGTTTACTCTGGGTGGCCGGCCAGTACTTTGTTTTGCATGGATCAACATTCGATCGACTCATGCTGGTGATGATCCCGATGACAGGATCGATCATGGTCTTTGCGCTCACGAGTCGGCTCGTTGGTTACAAGGACCCTTGGATCGTTGTCCAGCGAAGAATCTCTGTTGAGCCATGAACAGATTGCCGGCTCGCTATTTCTTAAGTGCCGCTCCCCAGTCGAGTGCCAGATCGAGTTGTGGTGCACTGTGGGTTAATGCGCCAATGCTGATGCGATCCACACCTGTGGCTGCTATGGCCGCCACTGTTGTCAGGTTCACACCTCCCGAAGCCTCCAGCAGGATTTCGGTCGCATGCTGGTCGCGATACGCCACCGCTTCAGTCAATTCGCGAGTCGTCATATTGTCCAGCAGAATGATCTGCGGCTTCGCCCGCATGGCATCCACCATTTGCTCCAACGTATCGACTTCCACCTCGATATCGATGTTTGCTCCCATTTGAGCCCGCACATGCTCAATGGCTTCTGCAATAGAGCCGCTCGATTTCCAGGCCGCCAGATGGTTGTCTTTAATCAAAATCCCGTCGTAAAGCCCCATGCGGTGGTTGTGCCCACCCCCGCAACGCACGGCATATTTCGCTAAACTGCGATACCCGGGCAATGTCTTGCGAGTGTCCAGAATTTTTGCCTTTGTCCCCTGGGCTAACTCCACAAACTGATGTGTGAGGGTAGCAATGCCGCTCAAATGTGTCACGAAATTCAGGACGGTTCGCTCGCCGGTTAACAATGTCGAGACGGGGCCTGTCACTTCAGCCACGACCTGTCCAGCCATGAGCTCATCACCATCGACAGCGAATGCCTCCCACTGGATCGATGCATCCATCTGCTGATAGATCATCTGGGCGATCGGCAGGCCTGCCAGAATTCCCGGCTGACGGGAGACGATTTTCACTGTGGCAACCAAAGCCGGGTCGATCATCCCCTGGCAGGTCAAATCTCCTCGCTCGCCGAGATCTTCCTGAAAGGCCCACAGAATCAGTCGCTCGGCTGCGGCCTTTTCGATCGATCCAAAAAAGCTGTGAGCCATACTCTTTCCCTTGATCAGTCATTGTCACCTGTATCATCCGCTGGCTTGAGATTGTAATCTCAAGCCAGCTTTCTTGTCGCCCTATAGACCCGGCGGTTAAGCCGCACCAGAAAGCCTGACCATAAGCTGGGGCTCCCCCTCCCTCGAACAGAACACTCCATCGACCAAGGGCCTTTCATGGACGCCACACGCGAGTTAACTGCTGAAGAAGTCGGAGATCTGGCGAATCAACTGCAAAGTGCTTACGCCTCCATCAAGGACTCTTACGAGTATCCCCTCGATGATCTGATTGACTATCTGCGGCAGACACAAAAAAACCGATTCATGAGGTCGAAGAGTCTGCGGGAGTCGCCATTCGCTACTTTCTCATGTTCAGCAGTCCCCCTGAGACTTGGGAAGCACTCTGCGGCCGCCAGGGGATTTACACGATCGATGCCAAAACATTGCAGGCCATCAATTTTTCCATCACGATCATGAACTGAGGCAGAGCCCTGAGAACAGATGTTCGAGCCACATCAACGGGACGAATCAGGTAAAGTCCATTGAACACCCAGTTCCCAGCGAAAGCCGAGTTTCCTTTGAGATCGACATTGAGTCTTTCATTTTCTCGCCAGCCAGATCGATTCTCATGTCTTCTTTGGCTATTGGCATGCTGGATTTTCCCACTATTCGCTGTGTTGGGCACTGATGAGATGGCTGCCAACCTGCCACCGGTTCTCCCCTGGAGCGGTGCCAGCGAAAAGCTGATTGTGGCAGCCGATGAGGCGTGGATCACTCCCACCGAAGCTTCTGGATTTGTCGAAACACCCAGCTATCAGGTCACCATGCAATGGCTGGAAAACCTCGCCAAAGCTTCCCCGATGATCAAGCTGGTTCCATTTGGTTTAACGGCAGAAGGACGCGAACTCCGGGCGGTTATCGCCACCCGAGAAGGGATCGACAATCTTGAACAGCTTGGCCAGAGTCCTAAGCCGACGATCCTGGCGCAGGCCGGCATTCACGCTGGTGAAATCGATGGGAAAGATGCGGGCATGATGCTGCTTCGCGATATTGGTTTTCGAGGCAAAGCTCATCTGCTCGATCACGCCAATCTGCTCTTCATCCCGATACTCAATGCCGATGGTCACGAACGAATCTCCCGCTGGAATCGGCCCAACCAGCGTGGTCCTCTCCATCAGGGTTGGCGCACCACCGCGCAAAACCTGAATCTCAATCGAGACTACATGAAGGCCCAGGCTCCCGAAATGCAGGCTCTCCTGAGGCTCATCACCGTTTCCAAACCTGCGCTCTACCTCGATATACACGTCACGGATGGTGTGGATTACCAGTACGACATCACCTACGGATTTCACGGTGACCGCGATTCATTTGCCTGGTCGCCGCAGATTGCAAAATGGCTCGATCAGATCTATCGCCCGGGCCTCGATCGAAGTTTGAAGGTGGCTGGCCATATCCCGGGGCCTCTGGTTTTTGCTCTCGATAAAAGCGATCTCAATAAAGGAATTGTCGATGTTCCTTACAATCCCCGGTTCTCGACTGGCTACGGAGACTTGATCCATCTCCCGACCATCCTTGTCGAAAACCATTCACTGAAGCCTTTCCGTCAGCGTGTGCTTGGTACTTACATTCTTCTGGAAGCTTCTCTGGAGTTGGCCGGAAAGAATGCCATCTCGCTTCAATCAGCGATGAAGCAGGATCGTGCTTATCGACCTGAGATGATTGGCATGAACTGGAGTGAACCTGCCGATACGCAGTTCACCATGGAGTTTCTGGGCATGGCTTCTGAAGAGTACTTTTCACCCGCTTCCGGGAGAAACGAAGTTCGCTGGCTGGGAGAACCGATCACCATTCCGCAACTCAAGGTGCATCGAGTCACTCAGCCGGGAGTACAAATCCTTCGTCCCAGGGCTTACTACCTCCCGATCACATCACGAGAAGTGATCGAGGTCATCAAATCGCACGGGATCGTCATGGAACCACTCAAGGAACCGGTCACGCTCGAACTGGAATCGTATCGACTGGTGAATCCGGTCGTTGCCCCCAGACCCAATGAAGGTCGCCAGACAATGACCACTCAGGTTCAGGCTGTGTCACAAAAACGTAACGTCCCTGCAGGCACATTAAAGATCAGTACAGATCAACCACTGGGAAGTCTCGCAATGGCTCTTCTCGAGCCGGCACACATCGATTCTTTAGCCGCTTGGGGGTTCTTCAACGAAATCCTGCAGCGAACTGAGTACATCGAAGGTTATGCCATCGCTCCTCTGGCCGAAAAGCTGCTGAAGGAGAACTCGGCCCTCAAAGCCGAGTTCGAGGCTCGTCTTGCCAGTGATCCCGCATTTGCGAAAGATGCGACCGCTCGCCTGCAGTGGTTCTACGAGAAGAGCCCCTACTTCGATCAGAAATATTTGCAATACCCCGTCTGGATCGAGCGTTAGGAACTTATGCGACTTCCACGCCGCACCTCGTGGATGCTATTCGTCATTCAGCCTTCCGGCGAATGACTCTCTGGAAATGCAACTCCACTTCACGATCAACCACCCGCCGCACGCCTTCGAGCAGGCATTGTGGCTCATGATCCGTTTCGCCTTGCCGCTTGATATCGGCCAGAGGTGTTCCCGGTGGCACGGTGAACGTGCTCTGATGAATGATCTGATTTCCGGCATCAAGCTCAGGCACAATAAAGTGAACTGTCGCACCAAAGGTCAGCATCCGCCGTGCATAGGCATCTTCGTACGGATGAAACCCCGGAAAGGGAGGTAGCAGTCCATGATGCAGATTGATAATCCGCCCGGCAAACTGCCAGCAGACATTCGGCGGCAACACCCGCATGTAACGGGCCAGGAGCACATAATCGACATCCGCATCATCAAGCACACGCACAAACTGGCTGTCGTCCGGTTCGCCTTTGGCATTACCGATGTTCACAAACGGAACTTCGAACTGTTCCGCCACGCCCCGGCAAGCCTCGCGGTTTCCCAGCATGACGGCCGCTTCGGCCTTGAGCCGACCATCGCGAATTGCCCGAAGGATGGCTAACGCCGGTTCGGGCCGATAGGTCGTGCAGATGGCCAGTCGCGGCAGGCGGGCATGCTCATCCCGGCTCCAGACACGAATGGCTAACGATTTCAATGTCCCGATCTGATCCATCGCCGATCGAAGTTGAGCCACTGAGGAGGGGACACCCGGCCATTCAATCCGCAGGTGCATCGAGAACTGCTTCTCGGCATCGTGGTCGAACATCTGAATCTCATGAATGTTCGCCCCCGCACCCGTCACGTAATGCACGATGGGATCGGCTAAGCCGACGTTATCCGGGCCAACAGCAGTAATCACAACCTGCATGAGAGATTCCAGAGAGTTGATGTTTGGTGTTGGGTTTTCGGTATTTGATAGGGGAAGTCAGACGATGTTTTTCCGATATCAGGCTTCAAATCTCAAACGACAAATACCGAATACCAAACACCCGATTACTTTCCTCCAGCACTTTCGCGAGCTTCCCAGGCTTCGAAAAAGATGTTCGGTCGCGTGTTCCTCCACAAGGCCAGAGCATTCCCCACATGGCTGAAGAAGGTGTACGTTCCCAGAATCTGTTCAGGAGTCTGCGCGGTCGTCGTGCTGATCACCCAATCGGCCGCTTTGAGAATCTGTTCACGCGGCGGGTGCAGTTCTTTCGGAGCAATCGCCAGCCATTCCAGATGATGACCTGTGGCAATCACCTTCTTATAGAGTTCATCTTCCACCGGGTCTTTCAAAGCCAGTGCCCCATCTGACCAGTTTGATGGCCAGTGCCCATCTTCAAACTGAGAGACCGTAATCTGATCGCGAATAAACTCCAGATGCTTCCAGGCGACTTCCCGACCGGCTGGAGAAAGAATGTGATACTCATCATCAAGTCGAATCAGGAGCATCAGTGAATAGACACGATGAGTTCCGGTACAAACGCCAAACCGCTGATGTCCGCGAACGAGTCGCTCAGCCAGAAGATCAAAATTGATCTGCCGACCCTGATTGTTCACCCACTCACGCTGCGGAGCGAGCCAGAGGCCAAAAGCCATGGCCGACCACTCGACTTCAATTTCATCGACGCGGAAATCGAGCATCGATTGCCGCAGGACATCACCAATATTGCGCTGCTTACCACCTGGCAGAAAGACAGGTTCATGGAGCGAAACACCCGCTTCCGTCAGCGAGGCCAGCCAATGATCATGATGGACCGAGGCACATTGCTCCTTCCCCCAGCGAATCGCGACACCCGTCTGTCGATCCTCCAGAATCGGCTCAATTTTCTCACCCCACGAAGCCAGAAACTGCCCATGATTGGTGAGAAACTCCTTCATCTGTTCGCCGCTCATCACTTCGGGATCTTTGAATTTCGCGTGGATCGTCCAGGCGCGGAGAGCATGCTCAACATAGTTGGGCTTCAGAGCCTTCTGCGGAAACCGTGGCTGAACTTTCTTCAGCACCAGAGCCAGTTCTTCATCGCTGACCACTTCGGGGTCGTTGTACAGCGGAGCGATAAACAGTGGTTCGGTACGCGGCGGTACAGGGACTTCCGGTGCTGTCAGCACAGGGTTGGATGCTTGCCTTAAAGGTGCGACTGGCGAATAGGCCCACGCCAGTGAAGTCAGCAAGAGGATGGCCGAAGCCAGTTGAGTCAAGATCAGCGATCTCCAGAAGCGAGACTTGACTGTTGATGGACGAGACATGTTCCAGATCCTGGAAAGTTCAAAGGGATAGAGCTTGATCGATAGAAAACCGTATAGACCACAGGCAATTGCCAGCCGTTACGCTCAGCGGGTAATTGGTAACTTCCGTGTGAAGACGGCCCCTCGGCCATCTTCATAAACCAGCTTCCAGGCTGTCTCTTCTTTCATCCGGCGGATCACTCCCTCACGGAACTGCTTATCGAGCACCACAGTGTTGATGCTGTAGCGATCGAGAATTTCACTCCATCCCGATCCCAGATCGACAATCGTGAGGTAGTCGCGCCAGACTTCTCGAGGGAGTCTCTGTACCTGTGAATTGGCAAAGATTTTGAGATTTTCCGGCCCATGCACCAGCAGAAAGTCACCCCATTCGACGGGATTGAAAATCTGTCCTTCGGGTGGCTTCTTCACGAGGTATTGAGTGAGTTCGACAGGTGCAAACGCGACATTCAAGCGGCTGGCTGTGGGTTGCTTGCCATGCAGTACGCGCATGCCCAGCGGGCTGAAACCAAAACAGATCCAGACCAGTCCTACCATCACGACAGACCACTTGCCGGCTCGTGGCGAGGCATGCCTTGCCCATCCGTTTTTCGAGAGGATCGCACTGGCATGCATGGCCAGTATCCACAGTGCCACGGGATAGAACCAGACAAGCTGCCGGGTGTTCCAGCATCCCAGGGCCGCCAGACTGACCAGCAGAACCATCTCACCCGTTCCCAATCGTCGGGGGGAACTGCGGATGACGCCCAACAGAATCAAAAGGGTCGCAGCAAAGAACTGCCCTTCGGTTGATCGCAAAGTCAGCGGACTCCAGTCAACCATCGCACTCAGATTCGGGTTCTGGGAGAACGTAAGAACTTCCCACCACATCCGCCCCTGATAAGGATTCAGCAGCGTCGCGAGAATACAGAGTTGAGTGACCAGAAGCAGTTTGCCCAGATGCTCGTCGCGAAGAATCGATTTCCACTGGCCTGTCCTTACCCATCGATCGACCATGCGCCCGGACATCATTGCCAGCGGAACGATCAGTCCCACCATAAACGAGCTGTCCAGATTGGCCCACACGGCAAACAGTAAAGGGAGTTGCCACCAGGCATGAGTGTTCCTGATCGCTCCTTGCCAGAGAATCCACGCCGTCAGAAAACAAACGATTCCCGCCAGTTGTGACCGGAGGATCGAGAGATCATGGCCAATCAGAAACAGCAGTGACATGCCCATACCACAGGCCAGTAACGTGCGTCCCGTGGTATATGCGAGCGAACTCACAAAGATCGCCACAATCAACCCGGCAAAGATCCCTGTGGCTCCCTGAAGACCAGCCCCGCCCAGCGTGCGATCGACATTCATCATCAGGACATCGAACAGCCACGAAGAGTTCCAGTAAGTCATTCCGCGTGCCAGTGGCAAGAGCGGCTCAGTGGCAGGTATGCCCTCGCTGACAATCAGTTTTCCATAGGCAATATGCGACCAGGGATCAGCATGCCATACCGGCTTGATCGAATAAAACCAGAATGCCACACCCACCAGCAACGTGATGATGGCCATGCGCCGCGAGGCACGCAGCCAGGGAGGTGTTTTATCAGTCAGCATCGAAACATCGGCACCCACACTCGGATGTGCGTCCGATGATGCCTCATCCTGAGCGACAAACTCGCCCTGTGTTGACGTAACGATTTGAGAACCTGCCGTACCCGGCTCATCCGCAGGAACAAGCGATTTCTGAGGTGTCGTTTTCAGATCGACAGGCATGGTCAACAGTCCTTGGACGAAATTCAGCTCCCGGGGACAAGCCTGACTCCCCGGAAAAGACAACAATTCAACACACCTAACCTACGTTCTGGTGGAACCTCTCTGGGAAACTTGTTGCGAGAATGCCACGTTTGACCTGTCCGGTTATGAGGATTGCATCAGTCAATCAGGCCGTAACGCTTTGGCCTGCTCTCCGGGGAGTGAGTAACCAATCGTCGGGAAGTCTGATATCCTCTTCCTGTGGCAGGTTCTCACCGGTTGAGACGCTGCGGATTGAGTGCCGATTCTTCTGGAGCAAGGTCAAGCGTGGAGCTGACGGCTGAAAATGTCCTGGGCCAGGAGGGCCTGCTGGCTCGTCGCTTGCCGCATTATGAAGTGCGTAGTGAGCAACTGGAGATGGCCCGGGCAGTCACCGCTGCGATTGCTGCTGGTGAGCATCTTGTCGTCGAAGCTGGTACGGGGACAGGCAAGAGCTACGCCTATCTGGTTCCCGCAATTCTTGCAGCGACAGCCAATCAGGGTTCAACCGTCGATGGTGGTGCCAAAAGACGCGTGGTGATTTCCACGCACACCATCAGTCTGCAGGAACAACTCATCAGCCGGGATCTTCCGCTACTCAATTCGATCCTGCCTGTCGAGTTTTCGGCTGTGCTTGTCAAAGGGCGATCCAATTATGTGAGTTTGCGTCGGCTCAAGGGAGCCCTCGAAAAGTCGCGATCACTCTTTCCGACCAGTGAGGCGGAAGATCAGGTGCGTTCGCTGGCTGGCTGGGCTCGCGAAACAAACGATGGCAGCCTTGCGAGTCTCGACTTCAAGCCACTACCTCAGGTCTGGGATGAAGTCCGCAGCGAGCATGGCAATTGCCTCGGGAAAAACTGCCCTACGTATAGCGACTGCCATTACTACAAAGCACGCCGCAGGGTTTGGAATGCCGATGTTCTGATTGTCAATCACGCTCTCTTTTGTGCTGATCTCGCACTTCGCCGGGAAGGAGCCAGCGTCCTTCCCGATTATCAGACGGTCGTCTTCGATGAAGCGCACACACTTGAGCAGGTGGCTGCTGACCACCTGGGTTTAGGGATCAGCAGTGGCCAGATCGAATATATGCTCAATCGGCTGTTCAACGAAAAGACGCAAAAGGGCCTGATTGCAGGCTATCCACTCGAACCCCAAAGGGCGCTAATCACCCGGCTCAAGCATGATGTCTACGAATTTTTCGACGAAATCCGGCATCGCGTTCAGGATCATGGCCCAGCCAATGGTCGAGTCCGTGAGCCTTTAGCGATTGAGAATACTCTCTCGGGCGATCTGCGCAAGCTGGCTACGTCGCTGGCGGAATATGCTGCCAAACTCAAACAGGACGAGGAAAAGATCGAGCTGGTCAGTGCCAGTGAACGACTCATTTCGCTGGCAGGGAGTATTTCGCAATGGGTCGAACAGGGACGCGGCGACAGTGTTTACTGGGTCGAAACCACAGGGGCTCAGCGCAACCTCAAAGTGAAGCTTTGTTGCTCACCCATTGAAGTGGGAGCGGTCCTGCGAGAAGAGCTCTTTAATAAAGTTCCTACAACCATACTGACCAGTGCCACTCTGGCGGTGGGACAGCAAAGTTTTGACTTCATTCGCTCTCGTCTGGGTTTAACTCGCTCGCAAAGTTTAAGGCTCGGCAGCCCCTTCAATTACCGCGAGCAGATGAAGCTCGTCCTCCCCGACGGTATGCCCGATCCGACAGATTCTCCCGCCGACTTCGAGTTCGCTGTCTGCGAAAAAATCCAGGAGTACGTCAGTCAGACATCTGGCCGGGCCTTTGTGCTTTTCACCAGTTATAAAATGCTCCAGAGCTGCGAGCGACGGTTAACAAACTGGTTCATTCGCCAGAATTATTCGCTTTACTCGCAAAGCGGAGAGTTGCCACGTTCGCAGATGTTAGAGCGATTCCGAAAGGATCCGGCAGCCGTCCTGTTTGGAACCGACAGTTTCTGGCAAGGGGTGGATGTTCCGGGGGATGCCCTGCAGAACGTGATTATTACGAAGCTCCCTTTTAGTGTGCCCGATCATCCACTGCTGGAAGCCCGCGTGGAAGCGATTCGCGCTCGGGGCGGGAATCCTTTCATGGAGTATCAGGTTCCCGAAGCCGCCATCAAATTGAAGCAAGGCTTCGGTCGCCTCATCCGTACGAAAACAGATCGCGGCATGGTTGTCATCCTCGACCCCCGCATCCGCACAAAACCTTATGGCCGTGTTTTCCTCGAAAGCCTGCCCGAGTGCAGGATTGTGTATTCGTGAAAAATGAATCAGCACCACTCATCAGTACAGACTACGGCTTCCGAAATTGTGTGCGAATCTGCAGGTCGTCGATCGTTAAGTCGCCTGTCGCTCCTTGAAGGCTCATAAAAATGATGGCTTCGCGGGCTTTCGTTGGAATGGCAAAGCTCTTGCGAAACTCCTGCCATTCGTAGGTGCCAGTCGAGATCGGCACGCTGACCTCGGCCACTGTCCGGCGCAGATCATCAAAGAAAATCACCGATAACTCGGGCCGCTCGTTCCCTTCTCGACTCGACCTCATGCCTTTGGCCTTGGCCCATAAGCTGACATCCATCGTCCCCAGACGAATCCCGTCGACAGGCATCCCTTGCACCAGTTGCGCCATACGACCGGGCTCGCTGTTACTGAGCGTCACGGCCACTTTGCCGCCATGCACGTCGGCGGTTTCGAGCTTTACCTGCCGCTGGTAATACCAGTGATCGACCATGCCGTCATTGTTTTCATCCGTTTCAAAATCGCCGTTCACGAGTTGAGGATGCATGGGATCCGGCTTGACCTTCCGCTCATCCTCGGCGGCACCCGTCATCGGGACAAACAAGACCGGAATCAGTTTTTGGCTGATCATCTGGCCGTCTTTCTTCTCCATCAGATGAAAGACCTGCTGGTATCGTTCTCCTAAGGGGATGATCATCTTGCCACCTTCCTTGAGTTGATCAACCAGCGGCTTGGGTACATCCTCGGGCGAGCAGGTCACCAGAATTTTGTCGAACGGTGCATGCTCGGCCCAACCCTGGTAGCCATCGCCCACTTTCACTTTCACATTGTTATAACCCAGCCTTTTCAGACGTTCGGCAGCGGTCTTCCCGAGAGGCTCCACAATCTCGATGGTGTAGACCTCCTGCACCAGATTGGAAAGAACAGCCGCCTGATAGCCACTTCCCGTGCCGATTTCGAGCACTTTATCGGTCGGTTGTGGGTCAATCGCTTCGGTCTCATACGCAACAATGTACGGAGGCGAAATTGTCTGCTTGTGGCCGATCGGCATGGCCTGGTCGAAATAGGCCTGCTGCTTTTGAGTCGGTAGCACAAACTCATGACGAGGCACTTGCCGCATCGACGAGAGGACACGCGGATTCTTGACCCCTTCGCGTTCAATGAACTCGGTGACCATCTGATGCCGGGGTGCCAGGTACGGGTCGCGTCCCTGGGCAAAAACCGGCTGCATATCCAACCCCAGCCACAACGTCACCAGTCCAAACAAAAGCCGTGGCCAAGCCGTCTTCTGGAGTCGAGTTGATATCGAAGGAAGTGTGCATTCCCGATGATGAACGTGAGGCATATGCATGCAACTCCTCAGATGAGATGACGGGGCGGATGTAACTACCAGATCAACCAGCAGTTCGGTCGAAACATGCCATTCAGGCCACCCGCTGGAATCTGTGATGAAACTCTTCAAAACCTATCATCGGGCAGAAGTTGGAGGCGAGGCAAGAGCAGGTCGGTTATCCTGAAAGAAAGTTTGTTTCCGGTCGTCCCGATCGAAGAGCCAGCCCACACCCTTTTGCAGAGAGAATGACTTCGATGCGTTTCACTAAAATGCATGGAATCGGTAATGATTACGTTTATGTGAATCTGTTCGCAGAGAAACTTCCGCTCGCTGCGCCCGATTTGGCTCGAATTGTTTCGAACCGCTACAAGGGAATTGGTGGCGACGGGCTGATTCTGATTGGCCCATCCGAACGCGGCGATGCCCGCATGCAGATGTTCAATGCCGACGGCAGCGAATCGGAAATGTGCGGCAACGGTGTCCGCTGCGTGGCCAAGTATGTCTACGATCACGGGATTGCCAAAAAGCCTGAACTCAAAATTGAGACAGGCCGGGGTGTATTGACCCTCCAGATGTTTGCCGGCACTTCTGGTAAGGCGGAGCGAGTTCGCGTCAACATGGGGACACCGATTCTCAAAAGTGCTGATATCCCTACAGCTTTACCCGGGGATCCGCCTGTGAATCAACCGCTGGTTGTGGGCGACAAAACCATCTCCGTCACCTGTGTTTCGATGGGGAATCCGCATTGCGTGACATTTGTGGATGAGCTGACGGATGCCTGGGTGCTGGGCCTTGGGCCGCAAGTCGAAGTGCATGCCGCTTTTCCACGCCGGGTGAATGCGGAGTTCGCACAGGTGCTTTCGCGGACCGAAATTCAATTGCGTGTCTGGGAACGTGGGAGTGGTGAAACTCAGGCGTGTGGAACGGGAGCTTGTGCCACACTTGTGGCGGGTGTGCTCTCGGGCCGGACTGACCATCAGGCACTGATTCACCTTCCCGGTGGTGATCTCGAAATTGAATGGCCTGAAGAGAAGGAAGTCTTCATGACGGGCCCGGCGACCGAAGTCTTTACTGGTGAGTGGTTCCCTGAAGTTTGACGGCCGCGGGGGCTTGATGGCATCAGGAGGTTCGATGGCCACGGGGAAATCTTGCCGGCATGTCGAGAATTCAAGGAAGTGTTGCATTTCGATTGTGACGACAAAAAACAGGGCCAGCGGGTTGGCCCCTTTAGTCGGTCAATCTCCCCGCCATCTGTTCTTTACGGGGCAGGGTGGTGTGGGGAAAACATCGATTGCAAGTGCTGTGGCTATTGCACTCGCCGACCTGGGACGTCGAGTGCTGATTGTTTCCACCGACCCGGCTTCGAATCTTGATGAGGTTTTCGAAACAAAACTCAGCAATCACCCCACTCCCGTGAACAACATTCCGGGGTTGTGGGGTTTGAATCTGGATCCTCATCAGGCTGCAGCCGAGTATCGAGAGAAGATGGTGGGGCCTTATCGCGGGATTCTGCCTGAGTCCGCGATTTCCAGCATTGAAGAACAGTTTTCGGGAGCCTGTACCGTCGAGATTGCAGCCTTTGATCAATTTGCTCAATTGCTGGGAGACAAACAGACAACTAGTGATTTCGACCATGTGATTTTCGATACCGCTCCCACGGGGCATACCCTCAGGCTGCTGGCGCTACCTTCCTCCTGGGCCAGCTACCTCGATGCCAATACCACCGGCACCACCTGCATTGGCCCACTGGCGGGCCTGGCCACTCAACAGAAGCTGTATCACGCGACCGCACAGGCGCTTTGCGATCACCAGTTGACGACGTTAGTTCTCGTGACACGGCCTGAAAGCTCGGCCATTCGGGAAGCAGCGCGTACGAGTCAGGAACTCAAAGCGTTAGGTGTTGAGCAGCAATGGCTGGTGATCAATGGACTCTTTGAAGCGACATCGACCGACCCGCTGGCGGTCGCCATGGAACAGCGAATGCAGGCGGCTCTGGCTGCCGTGCCTGATGAACTGAAAAAACTTCCGTCAATCACAATTCCTTTCCAACCCGGTGGCCTTATTGGAAAAACCGCTCTCCAACATCTGGGCCACTCCGTCGAAACGGTGACGAATTCACAACCGGCATCAATGCAGCAGGCACTAACATCTGCACAAGAATTCCCTCCGTGGAAGAGTCTGCTGGAATTGACAGGCGAACTGGCCCAGATGGAGCACGGCGTCATCATGACGATGGGCAAAGGAGGGGTGGGCAAAACAACCATCGCCGCTGCCATCGCGATCCGGCTGGCGCAACTCGGGCGAAAAGTCCTGCTCACGACAACAGACCCAGCGGGTCATATTGTCAGATTGGTCGAAACTGGCGAGTTGCCGCAGCTTTCAGTGGAACGCATTGATGCCCATGCAGAAACAGAGCGTTATCGGCATGAAGTGAGGCAGACGGCGGGGGCTCAACTCGATGATGCGGGGAGAGCCCTGTTAGAGGAAGATTTGCGGTCACCTTGTACCGAAGAGATCGCAGTGTTCCGGGCTTTTGCACGAACTGTTGCTCAGGGAAAACAGCAGATTGTAGTGCTCGATACCGCACCGACCGGGCACACAATTCTCCTGCTGGATGCGGCCATGGCCTTTCATCAAGAGGCTCAGCGGCTGACGAATCAGGTCTCGGTGGACGTTGCCCAGTTGCTCCCGGTGCTGAGAGACCGCCAGCAGACACGCATTCTGCTGGTCACGCTTCCCGAAGCGACTCCGGTGCATGAAGCGAGACTGCTGCAGGCCGATCTTGAGCGGGCAGGTATGGAACCGATGGGCTGGGTCGTGAATCAATCACTCTCGCTGCTCGATATGCATGATCCGGGCCTTGTGACCCGCAAGAGCTTTGAGCGCAAGTACATTGCCGAAGTGGCCCAAGCTCATCCTTCAATGATGACCATTGTCCCCTGGCAAGCCACTATTCCAACGGGAGCAGCCGGTTTACTTTCGATGACGGAATAACGGGTGATCAGTTACGCACGACGCGAAATCCCATACCTTCCCAAGGTACGGATGGGGCAATTGCTTGCCGATAACACGACATGGTATTTTCGACACCGTGATCGAATGACCCACCGCGAAGCACTCGAGATTCGAATTGAGAATCATCAAGGCTAAATCCAATCTGAGTTTCTCCATCGACATACGCATTCTTGTAGATATCGAAACAAAACTCAGAGACATTGCCATGCATATCGTAGAGCCCGAAGTTATTGGCTCGATAGGAACCAACCTTCATCACTTGTGACTGAAAGATTTGTTCAGGCGTCCTTTTTTCATTGGGGACTTTGAATTTTGCATCTTTAGGATCGAGTTGATCACCAAATGCAAAGGGCGTTGTCGTACCGGCACGACAGGCATATTCCCATTCTTGCTCGGTCGGTAATCGATAACCTGTTCCTTTCAGCACAGTGACCTCTGCCGAAACAATCGCTCCAGAGTCTTTTTTGGTCTTCTTCAATGCATAGCAAGGGGTCAGGCCATCTTTAGTACTCAGCTTATTACAAAAGTCTAATGCATCAAACCAGGAAACGTTGAAGACCGGTGCATCAAGCACTTCCACTTCACCAATGCCGAGAGCTCCTACGACCGGATTCTTACCGTTGATTTTTTTATAGTCTTTCTGAGTGACTTCGTAGATTCCCATATAGAAGGGTTTCACAGTCACTTCTTGAACGGGTTTGAATGTATTGAGCATGCCGGAGGGAAAGCCAGGAGCGTTGGCAGAAAGATACTTCTCATCCGCTTCGCCAGCACCCATTTTGAAGGTTCCTCCAGGAACCTTCACCATTTTCATCCCTGTCGATTTTGAAGTGGCAAATTCGAGCTTCCCTTTCTCTTGTGCTTCAATCAAGCCGCAGGTGATGACCAATGAGCAAGCCGCTAGAAAAGAGATGCAGGATAATTTCCAGGAATTATTGATTTGTCGTAAAATGATCTCTCTCCTTTGAATCATGGCATGGATTATGGCGTTGGAAACTTGTTGATATAAGCCACCTCAAGCTACATGTATTGATTCCAGAATTCCAAGGAAAATCGTGTGATCTTCATTTCATTTGCAATGATGGGGCGATTGGGGATTTACGACGTCGCCCGTTGTCCATAAAGCTCTTGCGTTCGTGCGGTGCGATCATCGCAAGGCGTTTATATTACTACACATTGATGAGGCTGCTGGGCGAAAAAGCTCAGGGCTGTTTTGATATCCCCGCTTCCTGGCGCGAAATCGATCTCAATTGAGCCCAGTAATTCGCCAGAGAGAGCAGGGGGATCAGCAAGATGCCGTAGGCGAAGAAACCGCGTGTCAGATTGTGCCAGTGCATGCGCCAGAGGACTTTACGGGCATCTGTCGGGGTGGCACAGAAGAGATGCTCATACTGCAGAACGTAGATCAGAATTCCTGAGTATGTATGAAACCTCACGACGACCAATTCCGGAGGAACCTCCAGTCCGGGCGGAGGATTGACAAAGGCCGTCACATCCTGGAAGAACCGAGCCTGTGAGTTGGTGGCCGACCGTTCGAACCATCGCAGCCCCTTGATGATGGCGATGACCACCACGATGAAGAAACCGATGAACACAACGGCGAGAAATGCAATCCACAAGTTGACCAACCACGGGAGCGCCTGTTGAGCCAACACAACTCCGCCATCCGCAGTGAGGATCAGATGGATCAAGGCCAGCTCCTGGTGAGACGAAAGCCACGCGCACGTCCATGATCACAACGCCGGCAAAAAACTAACGCGACGATTTAATGACGAATTGGCAGCAGCGATTCAATCGTCTGGAGCAATTCCGCCATGTGGTAGGGTTTGGAAATCAACCTCGTTTGGGGGTTGAGATTGATCGAGACAGTTCCAATGACCACATGCCGGGTGGCTGGAGTTTCTGTTTTCTCTGTCGATTCCACAGCCGTCGAGTGCGGCATGGCCTCCGCATCCAGCACGACAATGTCGAAGGGGTCAGCCGTCGTGTGCCTGGCTTCGAGGTCGCTGTAGCGCCTTAAGCGAGTCACTTCATATCCTTGCGGCGAAAGCACAGCATCCAGCACGGCATGAGTATCCGTATGATCGGCCACCACAGCCAGTCGACATCCCTGTCTCATGAAGTGCTCCCCGCAAAAGGCCTGAATGAGCCGTCTTCATCCTTGAAGATGCGCCATCAGGCCAGCGGGAAGTTAGTTCACCCGCCAGACTCTGTCAAAATCAGTTTCTGGGGGGTACATCGAACCCGTCCTATTGGCGAGCGTCGATACGATTGTTCGTGAGAGTCTGGCAGAAATCTGCCAGACGACTTAGAATACTGAACAAAAACCCACACTCTTGCGGTGGCTTGTCAGCGATCAAAGCTCTTTATATCCTTTCACACAGAAGTTTTACCCCGGCTCCTGGGCACGTTGTTGCCTGGATCGTCGCTGAGGCGACGCCGCACGGCAGATACTGTGCGCTCCGGAATTGATGAACCCGAGTGATGATCCATGTTTGAATCGATTACCCAAGGCCTGCAAGGGGCTCTCACGGGCATTTTCCGTTCTGGAAAATTGACCGAAGCCAATATCCGCGAAGGACTTAAGCAAGTCCGGCAGGCACTCCTCGAAGCCGACGTTGAATATAACGTGGCAACGCAGTTCATTGAGAAAGTGACTGCCGAGGCTGTGGGTGAAAAGGTTCTCAAATCACTTCGGCCCGACGAACAGCTCATCGGGATTGTTCATCAGCAACTCATTGCCCTGATGGGGCCGACCGATCATTCGCTGCATCTCCGGCGGGACGGCATCAATAAAATCATGATGTGCGGCCTCCAGGGGGCCGGTAAAACAACGACTTGCGGCAAACTGGCCCGCAAGTTGAAGGCCGAAGGCTGGAAACCGCTCCTCGTGGCTGCCGATATGCAGCGACCTGCGGCTATTGAACAGCTCAAAACTCTGGGCCAGCAGCTGGATGTTCCTGTGTATGCCGAAGCACCCGGCGGCAACCCGGTGGCTGTCTGCAAAAATGGTCTGGCTCATGCCAAGACGGCTGGTGCGAATGTCGTCATCTTCGACACGGCGGGGCGCCTTCACGTTGACGACCGCCTGATGTTCGAGCTGGAGCAGATCGATTCTCGCGTCCAGCCTGATCAGGTCTATCTCGTCTGCGATGCCATGACGGGCCAGGATGCGGTTCGCTCGGCCAAGGCTTTCAACGATGCCCTTGAACTCGACGGCGTCATTCTCACGAAGCTCGATGGCGATACCCGCGGTGGGGCGGCCATTAGCGTCAAGCAGGTCACGGGTGTCCCGATCAAGTTTGTCGGGATGGGCGAACAGCTCGACCGGCTCGAGCCCTTCCATCCCGATCGTATGGCCGGTCGAATTCTGGGAATGGGTGATATTGTCACTCTGTTCGAGCGGGCCCAGGAAGAGTTCGATGCGGAGGAAATGGAGCGGCAGCAGCAGCGGATGCTCAAAGGCCGCTTCACGCTGGAAGACTTCCGCAATCAGATGAAGCAGGTGCGTCGGCTGGGCTCTCTGGGGGATATCATGAAAATGATCCCAGGTATGGGTGGCCTGCTCGATCAGTTTCAGAACATCGATGCCGAAAAAGATATGGGTCGGATTGACGCCATTATCAGCTCGATGACTCTCGAGGAACGGCAAAATCCCGACCGGATTGATCGCTCCCGTCGCACGCGTATTGCTCGGGGAAGTGGTACCGATCCTGCCGACGTCAATCGTTTGCTCAAAGACTTCGATAACATGTCGAGCATGATGCAGAAGATGTCCGGACTGGGCGTTAAGGATCGTTTCCGTGCTGTTCAGGATCTGGCAAAAGTCGGCGGGATGAATCCTGCAGCGGGTCTGCAGGCTCAGAAGCAACGCAGCAAACGTGGCCCGGCTGATGCGGACCTGGCTGCGGAAAAGAAGAAAAAAGCTCGAAAAGAAGCTAAGAAACAGCGGAAAAAGAACCGCTGATCTGTTGGCAGGCATTGCCGGGCAGAACTCCGGGGCTTTTCGGGTGGCTCGAAACTTTGTGGTTCCAATCGCAAGTCTTCGAGTGATGTTTTGAGTGAGATTGAGAAGGTTGCATCTCTGCAGATTCATAACGTGTGTGTGTTGCAGGCGATTGAATTTGCAGACAATTGTCGGTCGGTGTTTCGCCCGGTCGAGTGAGGAGGATTGAGTGGCAGTTCGGATTCGCATGAAGAAGATTGGGCGTAAGCACCGTCCATTTTACCGCATCTGTGTGATGGACTCACGAGTTCACCGTGAAGGGAAAGCAATCGAAGAAATTGGCTGGTACGACACCGCCATCGATGACAAATCGAAGCGTGTCAAAATCAACCTGGAACGTGTTGATTACTGGGTCAGCGTTGGCGCCAGCCTCTCTGATCGAGTGGCCACACTCGTCAAGAAGATCAAGACCAACAAGTTCGGCGTGAAGACTGCCCCTCCCGCTTTGATTGCTCCCAAGGTGAAGGAAGCTGCCCCTGCTGAAGGTGGTGACGCTCCTGCCGAAGGTGGCGAAAGCACAGAAGGTTAAATCGCCGGACGGTTGAATCATCGGCCCTTAACTGCCGGTCGATTTGAGAGTGTTTGATCACCAATCATTGTTCAATATGACGAAAGTCGATTGAAAGCTGAGGCCATGAGGTTCGATGTCCTGACGCTGTTTCCAGGGATCTTCGCTGGCTATCTGCAGCAAAGCCTTCTCAATAAGGCGATTGAAGCAGGTAAGGTCGGCGTGCATCTGTGGAACTTCCGCGACTGGACGACCGATAATCATCACTCGGTCGACGACAAGCCTTATGGCGGTGGGCCAGGCATGCTCATCATGTGCCCGCCGGTCTTTGATTGTGTCGAGCATGTGCAGGCTCAGGGAGATGCTCCCGGCCAACTGATCATGCTCACGCCGGCCGGGCGAAAGCTCGACCAGCGTCTGGTGGAAGAACTCTCGACTCACAAGCGACTGGTTTTGTTATGTGGTCGTTACGAAGGTTTTGATGAACGGATCGCTGAAGGATTGAAGCCGCTGGAAGTCTCGGTGGGTGACTTTATTGCCAATGGTGGTGAAGTGCCGGCCATGCTTCTGATCGACACCGTCATTCGGTTGATTCCCGGAGTGCTGGGGGACGAAACCAGCCATAAGTATGAATCATTCGCCCAGAGTGGACAGTTGGAGTATCCGCAGTACACCCGTCCCAGGGAGTATCGCGGGATGAAAGTTCCCGAGGTCCTGCTGGAAGGTAACCATCAGGCCATTGCGGCCTGGAGAGAAAAGCAAAGTCAGGAACGGACAGCTTCCCGTCGCCCCCCAGTGGAACTTCAAAGAGCTTCCACACAGGCGATGAGATCTTCCTCCGAGATTTTGCCTTTGCCAAACTGATCGTCATTGTTTCGCACATTTCACATCGTTTTTTACCGGAGCTGCCTTGGCAACTCCGGCAGACAAGCAGTCAGAGGATTTTGAATCATGCAACACAAACTTTTGCAGGCGGCGGAAGCATCCAGCCTGCGTACTGATGCTCTCGAATTCGAGATTGGTGACACCGTTGACGTGCACCAGCGGATTCTCGAAGGGGACAAAGAGCGTATTCAGATCTTCAATGGCGTCGTCATTGCCCGTCGTCATGGCGGAACCCGCGAGAACTTCACCGTCCGCCGCATTGTGGCGGGTGAAGGTGTCGAGCGTACCTTCCCGATCCACTCACCAAAGGTCGCGAAGATCGTCGTCAAGCGTCATGGTAAGGTCCGCCGAGCCAAATTGTTCTTCCTCCGCGATCGCGTTGGTAAGGCCACTCGCCTCACCGAACGACTCACGAAGAAGGGCGAAGAGTGATCACTTCCTCCAGCAGGCCCCTTGGTTGAACTTCGCCTGTTTCACCAAGGATATGCTTGCTGGAACCCCCGGAAAAAAGACTTCTTCATCCAGGGGATGCCAAGCGAATACTGATTCTAGAACTTAACGGTGATTTTTTTACTATGTGCCATGCTTGCGGCTTTGAGCAAGCATGCTCCATACGTTTTCATGAAGTCACAGCGATTTGTGATCTGTAAAGCCATGCTTGACCAAAACTGCAAGCCTGGCACACAGAGCACTGTCCTTCATCGAAAGCGTATTGTCTGTCTCTCAAGTCGCCGTTGATTTCTGGAAAGTCTCTATGAAAACAGAAAGCCCGATGCAATTTAGCATCGGGCTTTTCTTTTCTTTGCAGCCATGATTTGCAGAACGCGATCTGGGTCGACCGCTCTGAAATTTACTGATCAGCCAGAGCGAGCATACGACGTGCTCGATTCTGATCCTTCTGCCGCTGGCTGACTTCGTTATCCGAGGTTGCCTTTCTCGCCAGAGCCGCATCCAGAACCTTGCTGGCCTCATCACGGGTCAGGCTCGACACAGGCCGGCATGAAGATGTCAGAATCGTGACGACATTCTGAGCAATCTGCACAAAACCACCATCCACGAAATATCGCGACTCACCACTGTCGTCGATGAAAACCAGTTCGTCATACCCCAGACGGCCAATCAATGGGGCGCGACCGGGGAGGACACCCGTCATACCATCGGCCAGCGGGAACTGAACGCTCCGCACCACCTGGTCAATTACCGGTTTTTCAGGTGTTACAACGGTCAGTCGCAAACTGTCACCAAGAGCCATAATCGGCCATCCCACTCAGATGTTTTCGGAGGGTGTGGATAAGTCAAAGTTCGGGAGTTGATCCCGACAGCCGGGAGTCGTTCACTTTGCCCAGGTCGTCTTAGCCAAACCAGTAGTCATTGCCGTACCAGTGGTCACTGCTTTACCAACTGGGCAAAGTTCAAACCATCGTCAGCAGGGCGATTAACCCTTAGCCATCTTCTCAGCCTGAGCCACCGCTTCCTCAATGGCACCCACATACATGAAGGCACTTTCAGGCAGGTCATCCCACTTGCCATCGCAGATTTCTTCAAAGCTGCGAATTGTATCAGCCAGTGTGGTGAAGCTTCCCTTCTTGCCGGTAAAGGCTTCGGCCACAAAGAAGGGCTGCGACAGGAATCGCTCGATACGGCGGGCTCGCTTCACGACCAGTTTGTCGTCTTCGCTCAATTCGTCCACACCGAGAATCGCGATGATGTCCTGAAGCTCGCGATATCGCTGCAGAATCTTCTGCACACGGCGGGCACAGGCATAGTGCCGCTCGCCCACAATTTGAGGATCGAGAATACGGCTCGACGAAGCCAGTGGATCGATCGCGGGGTAGAGACCCTTTTCGGCAATCTTACGTTCCAGGTAAATGAACGCGTCGAGGTGCGAGAAGGCAGTGGCTGGTGCAGGGTCTGTGGGATCATCCGCCGGAACGTACACAGCCTGCACAGAGGTAATGGCCCCACGCTTCGTCGATGTGATGCGTTCCTGGAGAGCACCCAATTCAGTTGAAAGAGTTGGCTGATAACCCACAGCCGAGGGCATACGTCCCAGCAGTGCCGACACTTCCGAACCGGCCTGTGAGAACCGGAAGATGTTATCGACGAACAGCAGCGTATCGGCACCGGTTGTATCGCGGAACCATTCGGCCATGGTCAGCGCCGAAAGTGCGACACGGAGACGGGCACCTGGCGGCTCGTTCATCTGGCCGAAAACCATACAGGTCTGCTCGATTACCGCACGACCGGTTGAACCAATCTGTGTTTCCTGCATTTCGAGCCAGAGATCGTTCCCTTCGCGGGTTCGTTCACCCACACCGGCAAAGACCGAGTAACCACCGTGGGTACTGGCAATACGGGCAATAAGCTCCTGCAGAATCACCGTCTTGCCCAGACCGGCACCACCGAAGAGACCGGCCTTACCACCGCGGACGAACGGGATCAGCAGATCCACCACCTTGATCCCGGTTTCGAAGATTTCGGTCTTGGAGCTGAGATCTTCAAGCTTGGGCGGATCGCGGTGGATGGGCCATTTGTCGTCAGCCACCACTTCACCGCGGCCATCAATCGGTTCACCCAGCACGTTGAAGACGCGACCCAGAGTTCCTTTACCGACGGGAACCGAAAGTGGTGCGCCAGTATCAATCACTTCGACACCACGGGCCAGACCATCGGTTGATCCCAGTGCCACACAGCGAACACGGCCACCACCAAGATGCTGCTGGATTTCGCCAACAACCTTAACTCGCGTCCCCTTGACTTCCACATCAACCTTAACGGCGTTGTAGATCGGAGGGAGCGAACCCTCGGCAAACTCCGCATCGAACGTCGAACCGATGACCTGCGTGATGCGGCCAACGTGATTTGCAACAGCGGTGGACATAATGGCTCCAGATTCTGCAACGGCTATGCTTGATTGTCTGTCTATCTGTCTGTCGTAACGATCAGCTTTGGGGTAACTGATCGGGTCATTATCGATGAAAACCAGTTTTGTAATGCGGTCGGATTCAAATTCGGGCTGCCGCTATTCCAGAGCAGCGGCTCCTCCAATGATTTCGCTCAGTTCGGAGGTAATCTGTGACTGACGGGCCCGGTTGTAACGCTGTTTGAGTGACTTGATCATGTCGTTGGCACTTTCAGTCGCACCCTTCATCGCCACCATACGGAAAACCTGCTCGCTGACGGCAGCGTCGAGGAAACACTTGAACAATCGTGCCTTGAACGAAGCCGGTACGATCTCTCCCAGAATCTCTTCTGGCGAGGGCAGGAATTCGTAATCAGTCGTCGCTTCTGTCCCAGATACAGCAGATTCAGATTCGAGGTTTCCAATTGGAAGCAAGGTTTCCACAACCGGCTTCTGCCTGGCAATCCCCTGGAACTGCATGAAGGCCACATCAAACTGGTCAATCTCACCAGCGATGTATAGATCCATAATGCGATTGGCGATCTCTTCAATCTGGGCAAATGTCGGCTTGTCTTCGAACTGGGTGTAAGTCCGCACAAGGGGCTGACGCTGGAACTTGTAAAAGTTAATTCCCCGCTTACCCGAGACTTCCATATCGAGAGTTACAGTCAGGTCTCGACTTCTCAAAAGCTGGCCAGCCACACGCAGCACACCCGCGTTGTAGCCACCACACAAACCTCGATTTGACGTGATCACCAGCAGAAGCCGTTTCTTGACCTGCGGCCTGACAGCCAAAAGAGGATGCGAGACAGCACCCTCTTCGCCACTTTCGCCCAATGAGGCCGAAACGTCAGCGACGATTTCCGCCAGCTTACGGGTGTAAGCGGTCGCTTCGAGAGCACGCTCCATCGCCTTCTTGAACTTGGCGGTAGCCACCAGTTCCATAGTCCGCGTGATCTTTTTGATATTGCGGACGGCTTTGAGCCGCTTAACGATTGCTCGTGCTTTGGCCATGTAACGACCTGACCTCTCCATCCAGAAAAAACACAAGAGACAACGTTTGCCAGAGACCTCAGCTCACACTCAAACTCTTCCTTGACCAACTGAGATCATGACCTGCATGTCTCAGTTGATTGCCGGAATCGATTGCTGCTTTACTTTGGCTGCCAGCGCTTCTTGAATCCTTCCAGAATGGTCTTTAATTGAGCTTCCTGGGCATCATCGAGCGTCTTACTGCTGATGAGATTCTCACGGAATGCCGCATGTTCCAGACGAACATATTCCAGCAGTTGCTTTTCAGCCTCAGCCACCTGATTGACGGGCACGGCATCAAAATAACCACGGGTACCAGCGTAAATACTCACGATCTGGTCAGCAGCGGCGAGTGGCACATACTGAGGTTGCTTAAGCAATTCCACCATGCGGTAACCACGATCCACCTGCTTTTGAGTGGCGGCGTCAAGTTCGGTACCCAACTGAGCAAACGCTTCCAGTTCGCGGAAGGCTGCCAGGTCGAGTCGCAAACTTCCGGCGACCTTTTTCATCCCCTTCGTCTGGGCATTACCACCCACGCGAGAGACCGAAATACCGACGTTAATGGCAGGGCGAACCCCGGCGAAGAAGAGATCGGGTTCCAGATAAATCTGACCGTCGGTGATCGAAATCACGTTGGTAGGAATGTAAGCCGAAACTTCCCCTTCGAGAGTTTCGATGATCGGGAGTGCTGTCATCGAACCGCCACCGAGTTCATCACTCAGCTTGGCAGCTCGTTCGAGCAGGCGACTGTGACAGTAGAACACGTCGCCGGGATAAGCTTCACGACCAGGAGGACGACGCATCAGCAGTGAAAGCTGGCGGTAAGCGACCGCCTGCTTCGAAAGATCGTCATACACCACCAGTGTGTGCTTGCCCTGATACATGAAGTATTCGGCAATCGCAGCACCTGCATAAGGAGCAATGTACTGCAGTGGAGCAGGGTCAGAAGCACCGGCGGCCACCACAATCGTATAGTCCATCGCACCGGCGGCTTTCAGAGCTTCGACCACGCCGCCAATTGAACTTGCTCGCTGACCACAGGCGACATAGATGCAGATGACATCGCCACCCTTCTGATTAATGATCGCATCGAGGGCGACAGCCGTCTTGCCCGTCTTGCGGTCACCAATGATGAGCTGACGCTGGCCACGCCCCACGGGAGTCATGGCATCAACAGCCTTGATCCCTGTCTGCATGGGCTGCTTCACAGGCTGACGGGCAGCCACGCCCGGTGCTGTCGTTTCGAGCGGGCGCGACGATTCGGCGATGATCGGTCCACGACCATCGAGGGCATTTCCCAGAGGATCGACCACGCGACCAATCAGGGCATCGCCCACGGGAATCGACAGCAACTGGCCAGTCGCCCGGACTTCATCCCCTTCGGAGATCTTCAGGTAGTTACCCAGAATGATCACACCGACAGAGTTTTCTTCCAGGTTGAAGACCTGGCCGCGCACGCCACTGGAGAACTCCACCATTTCGCCAGACATGGCGTTGGTGAGCCCATAGACGCGCGCAATACCGTCGCCCACTTCCACAACCGTACCAACTTCGTTGGTCTGGATTTGTCCGCGGAAATCCTGGATTTCACGCTGAATAACAGAAGCGATCTCGTCCGCGTTGAATTTCATTCAGACACCTTTCGCGCAACTGAGCGCGGAGTTGTTCAAGCCGTGTTCGCAGCGAACCGTCGTAGACCATGTCACCGACACGGACCACGAGACCGCCTACCAATTCCGGATCGACCTTGACTTCCACCTGAGGTTCAAGGCCTAAAGTCTCTTTCAGACGGTTCACCACCGCCTCATACTCTTGTGGGCTCAGTGGTGCCGCACTGGTCACCTGCACCTGCTTTTGCCCTAACTTCTTCTGCAGTTCCAATGTGGCCACATGACTCACTGCCCGTACCAGGTCGAGTCGGTCATGCTGCGCCAGAACCTGTAAAAATCTCACGAGAATATCACTGGCTCGACCTGTGAAGGTCTTCTCGACGAAAGCCAGCTTCTCATCTCGCCCCAGAGCCTGATTCGTAAAGACTTTCTCAAGTCCCGTCGAACCATTCAGCAGGGTCTGCGTGAGCAGATTGAGTTCTTCGACAACTTCACTGGCCTGATCACCGGCGGCCCCAAGCAATGCTTCTGCGTAAACACGAGCCACGCCCAGAGACGAAGGATCGTCCAGAACTGAGGGGATTCTTGTTACGGGTGGCTCTTGCACGAGAACGCTCCAACTTCTAGGCCGTACATTAAAACTGCAGTCTGTTTAACAATCTTTCGAGGCCATGCCGAAGAGAACCATTAATTTCTGCGTACGTTCAGTTCAGCCAGGGCTTCCTGAACCAGACGCTGATGATCATCACTATTCAGACTGCGTCCCACAATGCGGCTGGTTGCATCCATGACATTCGTTGAAAGCGTGTCGAAGAGCTGCTGCAAGGCGACATCGCGTGCCTGTTCGATTTCAGAAACTGCCCGTTTCTTCATGGTTTGAACATCCGCTTCAGCAGCGGCTGTCAAATCGGCTCGAACCTTTTCGGCATCACGTTTGGCTTCGGCAATCAGCTCGCGCACAGTCTCTTCCGTCTTTGCCAATCTGGCTTCATGCTCAGCCAGAAGTTGCTGGGCTTTCACCCGAGCCGATTCTGCTTCATGAATATCATTGCGAATACGTGCTTCACGCTGATCCAGACCAGCAGCCAGAGGTTTCCAGGCAAACTTACTCAGAAGAAAGACAAACGCCGCAAACGTGATCAGCGACCAGACCATGAGGTCAGGTTTGGGAATCATGCCTGAGGGGATAGTCGATCCCTGAGAACTGTGAGATTCTTCTGAGTGACCATGTCCGGTCGTTGAAGCCGTTTCAGAGCCGTGATCAACTTTGGCTTTTTCATCAGCAACCGAGATCGACCCCTGAAGCAAGAACCCAGCCATGGCACAAAAACAAAGGCTCCAGAACCAGCCAGAACGACGGGACTCTGAGGACTGGAATGTCACTTGGCAAGCTTGAGCATACATAGTGGAAAACAATCCTTCACAGACTGCTCGTCACGAGAAATCTGCCTGTTGTCTACTGCCTGTTGTCTAACCGAGATCTCAGCAAACTTGAACGCCAGAAACATGAACACCAGCGATCATGACCGTCAGGAAAGACAATCTGTCACCAGATCAGACTTTCCTACGACACAGCGTGGTTCCAAACCAGCAGGTTTCAATATCCGGGATGAGCCGACACCGTGTGGCGTTCATCGCCCCAAAAGCCAAGTACAGATCTTTGATCTGTCGATGCTTAATCCCATTTGCAGAAGCCACTTGGAAAGCTTTCGCAGACGAGACCGCAAGGAAACCTGAATTAGAGCATACAAATAATGAGACCGAAGAGGGTGGCACCTTCGATCAGAGCACCAGCAATAATCATGGCTGTCTGGATGGCACCGGCAGCTTCGGGCTGGCGAGCAATGCTCTCCACAGCCGACGAACCGATCTTACCAATCCCGAGGCCAGCGCCCAGAATCACAATCCCGACGCCAATTGCCTTGACATCGAGGGAGGCGGCTGCAGCAGCACCGTCTTGAGCCATCACTGGAACGGCGAGAACACAGAAGGCACCCAGGATGCGAGTCATCAGAGAAAGAACCTGCACGTTAACACTCTCCTGCCAAAAATGCGCACCCACCACAAGGGATGCTTTAGTTTCTGCAACCGGGATACACACCCAGCTTAATTAGTCAAAATGAACCCATCGTTGAGTTCAGCAAAATCCCATTCCAAAATTCAGCACAAAGCGACAACGCAAATTAGTGAGGATTTACAGCTGCCCCAATAAAGAGTGACGCCAGCAAAGAAAAGACATATGCCTGCAAAAAGGCCACAAACAATTCCAGAGCCCCAATGGCCAACTGTCCAAAAATACTGGCGGGAGTGACTGCATACCACAAAATCCCGGAGTTTGCCGTCGCTGCAATAAAGCTCAGGAAGACAGCGATGACCACATGGCCGGCGAGCATGTTGGCAAACAGTCGAATCGCCAGCACGGTGTGCTTGATAAACAGCCCGGCCAGTTCAATTACAAAGATCAGGGCCTTCAGAGGTGGCCCAATGATGCCGGGAATATCCATTGAAGGGACCAGCGATTTCCAGAAACCAACAGCGCCTGATTGCTGAATCCCAGCACCAATCGTGACCACGAGCACACTTAACGCCAGCACACCCGTGACACTTGTACTCGCTGTGGCTGTGCCGAAGAGAGGGAAGGCACCCAGGAGGTTACAGAACAGAATGTAGAAAAAGAGCGACCAGATGAACGGCAGAAACCGATCTGCGTAATGGGTCCCGGTCGAAGCCAGATCCTTGGATTCATCGATGCTCGTCGCCATCACATGACCACCGACAGCCGCTAACTGAGGTTCCACATGGCCATGAACATGGGTTTGTCCTGCATCAACATAAGCCTGGGCATGATAGTTCGCATGGGCGTGTGACTGGCCATGACCGTGATCATCGTGGTGTGCGTGAGGCTCGCTGATCGAAGATCGGACGACTTCATCCCGTACGAAAACCGCAAGAGTTTCCCAGAAATTCCACCATCTCCCTCTAGCAGGTTCGCCATTGGCAACCTGTTTCGCAAGCCCGCGGAAAATCAAGTAAACCAGCACTGCCGCCAGGACCTGCATCACCATGAATTTGGTGATCTGAAAATTGAAGATCTTGGGCAGGTGAAAGTACCCTCGGTCGATGAACGAGTACACAAACTCGGGCATCTCGAATTCGAGTGCATCACTGATATGGTGAAAGTAATCGTTGTGGTCCGCTGACATAGGATTCCGTCATTAGCTGCTAGACACAGATCTCAACGAACGAATCAATCTTCAAATCAACCGGCAATACAAAATTGAATATCGAGTACGAGACACCCTCAAAGGTTCTCGGAGCTTACCTTAGGCAGAGATGCGAAATGCTTGAGTCCATAGAGCAGAAAGGATGTCTCAATCACCAACAGAAGAACGTAAACGACCAGTACGCTATAGAAGAACGGTTTCGTTTGCCAGTCAGAAAAGATCTTTGGCAACAAGACAATTCCAATAGCAAATGTCCCCATCCGTAAACCCATACCACCCAGCGCTGACATCGCCTGCACGGGACTTCCCGCCGCTGGTGAAACAGTTATCGATTGCTGCGAACGCCGCCCTACGACCAGCCATTCATTCCAAACGACCGAAATCAGTGAAGGCACCAGACAAACGAGGCAGGCAATCAGAACTTCACGCCAGTTTTGTGAACCCTGCGACTGCAGAAGCCCACCCACCAGCCCGCCACCAATGATGGTGGCCAACAGGAGCAGACCCACCTGAAGTCCAATGAACCCACTGCGACTCAAACTCACCACCATCTATTCTCTCAATCTCCCGACTCAACTCATTGGGAGACCACCATAAAATCAAACTTGAATTCGACTCCGCAAAACAATTACGCCAAACTCGAAGCAGAGCTCTTAACCCCAAAATAGAAGGCTCCTCCTGATCTGATTTCAGGACCCTGTGTTCTGCTGAGACCCTGACTTCGACAATGAGGATGCGCCTAACCCCGCTTGAGAACTCGACTTGGACAACTCCTTAGCCAGAGCCAGAAGCTTCAACATGAACAGCACAAACCCGAGAACAGCACCTGCGATTGTGAATGCCGGTCGAGTGAGCCATTGCAAGTCGACCCAATAACCAAGAAGTGCAGGCAGAACCATCTGCAATCCCAGATTACCAACTCGACTCGCCCACAAATATCCGACCGCCAGTGGACTCAACCCTCGTTGACTGGACGCCTTTGTCGAGCCAGTTTTCGGCATGAAACACCTCGACAGGCTCGTTACGGATTCAGCAGCGACTGGGCAGATTATCATCTGTCGAAAATGTAATGCGTTTCCTCTGACAAAGCAATTTGGCGAGATTGAAGGACTTTTTTTTCTCAGTTTTGGCCAGAATCCATTCCCTGGGGGGCAATGAATTTTCCAGACTGAGAATTCCCCCGCATTTCTTGTTCATCAGGAATTACCCAACTGGTGTAATCGTTCCCGGGTGCAAATCTCCGTCGGCTTGTCATTCAATTGATCGAAAAATGTTCACAATATCGCAACGATCAATTGCGACGCTCCCTGCCACTCGGGTATGACATATAGGTGCTTGTTGAAGTTAATTGTCGAAAACAACTCGTTCTTAATCTTCCTGGATCATGGAGGGTCACATCGGCTGCAGGAAAGTCGCGACAACGCTGCTTCCTGATCGCTCGGTGTTTCGGAAGTCTCAGATTGTCAACATGTTCGGAAGTTTTGTGGCTTTTTCAGCCACTGGACTTCGATCCTCCTGGAATCTGACTCCATGCCAGCCTCCGCCAAGCCCAACCGCACTCCGCCTGCCACTTCCACATCGAAATCTGGCAAATCGAAATCTGGCCAGACGACAACTGGGAAAGCCATGCATGGCAAGTCCTCAGGTGTTAAGGCTGGCTCAAGTACCGGGACAAAAGGCGGGCCTGTGGCTGCCAAATCTCCTCAGGATAAGCGTAACGGCGCAAAGCCGGTCAGTCTTCAATCGACACTCAAGCCAGTCAGCCGCTCGAAGACAGTTCCGTCGTCCGCTGCATCGAAGCCCAAAGCTGTAACCAGCACTGGCACCACACTTCAGGCAACCGGGACGACTCAGAAGGTGAAGACGACCTCCGCCAGAAGTTCAGCAACGCTCAACCCGGTATCGAAATCCAAACGTTCGCCGGCGGCGATCTCCTCCGAGGCGGATTCCCGCGTGAATTCGAAGCAGGTGACTTCAAAACGAGTGGCTGCAGCCTCCCGTAGAACAGCAAACCCCGCCTCTTCAAAGACCGCACCTTCCAGCACTGCTAAATCCAAGACACCAAAATCCACACTGGCTGTTGGAGCTTCAAAATCCAACATCGATTCCGCAGCCACCAGCTCGATGGCAAAGAACAAGCCGACTCCCGTGGTGGCCCATGAGCAAAAGAAGCTCTCTGGAACCACAAATTCGAAGTTGAAATCTGCCAGCCAATTACATTCAGAGGCTGGACATGGGGAGCACGAATGTCTCAATTCTCCTCATGATATGATTGAGGCCCGCCCGCTGAATCCACAATGGCTGCAGATTCGCTGGAATCTTTCGAAGGCGACACTGCATCGAGCCATGTCCGCCATGGCGGAAAGCTGGCATACTGCCAAGCCAACACTCAGACTCCTCGATGTGACCGACAACGATTCAGTGGTCTGCTCAAATAGTATTGTGCGGGATATTGTTGTCGGCTCGCGTGATCATCTCTGGTTCACGCATGTCGATGGCCCCGGGCGTTCGTATCGGATTGTCATTGGCTTCAGCAGTGGAGCAAAATTTCATCCGCTGGCCAAATCCAGCACGGTGCACATGGATGAAGCCATTGCCCAGCATGGTAAAGCCAGCGAAGGGACTGGAAATTCTCTGCTCGACTGGCCGGTCACAACGGCCGAAGGTCGTCTGAATCAAAACGAACTGACAGATTCTCAACTCGCCAGTCTGGCAGCCCACCACTCGCGTGAGAACAGTGCCGGGGCGTTGCTTTCCAGCTTTCAGTTGAATCTGGAATCCGAGTTGATCGTTCACGGCACAACACATCCACTGGCAATTTTAACGCTCATGGGTAAACCAACGCCGGTCTCTCCGGAAGGCCGCTTTCAGTTGCGGATGAAACTGCTCCCCGGCCGTCAGGTCATCCCGGCTGTGGCCATCGATCCCAATGGAGGAGAGGAACGCACGGTCGTGCTCGCGATTGATATCAGTTCGCGCGAACTCGAACCCCGTAACTATGACGACCCGAACAACGCCAGTTGATCGTCTCAATTTCTACCAACGGTTGGCTCAATGACCTGGCAAACGTCCCCTCAGTTTGCCAGGTTTTTTGTTTCTTCTGCTCACCAGTTCGGTCCACAATTTCACCCGTTCCGACAACTGCGCATTTACGCGGTGGCGATAAGGCTTACAATGCTGGAGCAACTTCTATCGACTCGTGGGCACTGGTTTTCCGCGGAGAGAGCCTGTGTGGAAGTTGGCTGTTTGCGTTGAACTTCAAATGTTCATGGATGGCAGATTGCTGAAGGAGTGACGATGGCACGCACAATCAAGTCAGCAATCCACCAATCGATTCTTTGGATCAATACTTTTGAGTCTGTTGAGCACCGCTGGTGCTCTCGATTGTTGATGGCTGGAGTTTTCTGTTGGCAGGTCGATTCCGCCTGGGGGCAATTGCCAGCACTTCCAGTGATCCCGGGACTGACGCAAGCCACTTTGGTCGTCACACAAAACGGTGCTCCTTTCAGTGCAACTCCAGACGAAGATGATGATCTGCCAGAGTTTCAACCCGAGCCACCAGTCTCGGCTTTAGCACCCGTTTATGCTCGACCACTGACCGCCCCGGAACGCGAAGCTCTTCAGCAGCAGGTGAAACAGTTATTCGCGCAACTGGATCATCCCGATTTTCTGACCAGAGAACGGGCCGAAGAGAGTTTGGCGGCTCTCACTCCCCGGGCGGTGAGCACTCTCCCGGAGACATGGAACACAGCCTCGCTCGAAGCCAAGGTTCGACTGGCGAACGTCCTGAAGACCTGGATGGCCACGGCCGACGATCATTCCCTCGAGCAGATTTGCGATCTGCTGGAAAATCTTGAACAGGTCTCCAGCAGTACTCTCGCCATTGCCAAAGCCGCCATGCGGCAGCATGAACAACGTACCTCTGAACTGGCCATCAGACAGTTCGAGAAACTTGGCGGAGTGATTGAAAAGCAAGTGGGTGTCTTTGGTCTGAGAGGCCGTATTCCAGCGAATGAAGCTGATGAGGAAGACTTCAAACGATACGCCGTCATTGGTCGTGGCTACAAAGGTGGAGATGCCGGCCTGCACTATCTCACTCGAATCCCTCGGCTAGATCTCGTTTACTACGTGAAGAGTGCGGCCATAACCCCGAGAGCTTTGGCTGAATTGCAGGGAGATCTCCCTGGCTTACAGATTCAGGAACGAGGGCTGGCTTACCTCGGAGTCACATCGAACCAGGGTGAGACACCCATGCGACTGAGTATCGTAAAAACTGGGAGCCCGGCAGATAAAGCAGGGCTTAAGGAAGAAGATCTTGTGCTCCGTTTCGGAGGCCAGGAAGTTTCGACCTTCGACCACCTCGTCAAGCTGATTGGGGAGAAAAGCCCAGGCGATAAGGTGGAAGTTGATATTCTCCGCGATGGCCAGAGAAAACAACTGATTGTCGAACTGGGAGAGTGGAGCAAGTAAAGAGATCAGCCTGAAGTTTCAGGACATCCCCTTTGTCGTGGCGGAGCAAAAGTATCCCGTTCATCTTTTTGGGCGATGGACACCTGCCGCCTGACGCTCCCTGGAGCAAAGAGTGCCGGGCAAAAAAATCACAGCGGCCAAGATGCACTCCTGGCCGCTGTGATCACTCATCATCGAGAATTGATCTGCAAAATCATTGGGGCATGAACTGATTCATTCCCCAGAAATCAGTTTCCTTCGGAGTATCCGACGCTGTTGGCACCGCAAACCAGTTCGCAGCTGCCGTTCACATCGCAGTCATCAATACTGTCTTTGTACGACGAGCCGGAGACGTGGCTCTTCAGCTTGCCATAGCTGTAGGCCTTAAAGCCTGTGAAGCAGTACGACTGATCCAGGCGGCCAATCGCGTTCGAGAGATCATTCAATTCGGTATTCACAGCCACAGCCACTTCGCTGAGGCCGACAATTACGCCCAGCACGAGAACTGTCAGCACGAGTACCAGCTCTGCCGAAATGATCGCCCCGTTTTCATCGCCATAAAGTGTCTTCAACATTCACAGAACTCCCAGTACATGGGACGAGCAATTGACAGTGAATCGCAACACCTTGTCGCAATTGTTGGCTACTCGTCAGGTGCCACTTCCTAAGGCAGCCTTTGTGCCAAATCGCTGGGTGGTGATTTGGCAACATCCTCCTGAGAGGATTCCCACGAGAAAACTGGGTGAATTCTTTCGAAAGTTGAGAATTGGCAACACACGGAATAAGGTTGTGGGCGCGCTGCAACCCACAAGTTGAAACGGTTTGCACTTTGAAAACTGTCAATTGCGTCGATGGGGCTGAACAGAATGTTGCCCGATGTCTTCATCTGGAAGAATCGTTTCAGCCCATAAAACAAGAAGACCGCAAGAGCGGTCTTCAGGGCGGGTCGCGATCAAGAACCAGGGATCATTCCCATTCGATCGTGCTGGGTGGTTTCGAGCTGATATCGTAAACCACTCGATTCACGCCGCGAACCTCATTGATGATCCGCGTCGAGATGATTCGCATCAGGTCGTAAGGGAGTGGATACCAGTCGGCTGTCATAAAATCGTCAGTGGTCACAGCTCGCACAGCAATCGTTTCTTCGTACGTACGACCATCACCCATCACACCGACCGATTGAACCGGGAGAATCACGGCAAAGGCCTGCTGGATCGTTCGATAGAGACCGGCTTTACGAAGTTCTTCGAGCACAATCGCGTCCGCTTCACGCAAGGCATGCAATCGCTCGGAAGTGATTCCCCCCAGGCAGCGAACACCCAGCCCCGGGCCAGGGAAGGGATGTCGCCAGATCAGTTCTTCCGATAACCCTAAAGCGAGGCCCATCCGGCGAACTTCGTCTTTGAACAGGTCACGAAGAGGTTCAATCAGCTCAAACCCCAGTTGTTCGGGTAAACCACCCACATTGTGATGGTACTTAATCGTGGCTGCGGGGCCATCCGGTGAGCCACCGGATTCAATCACATCCGGGTAAAGAGTTCCCTGAGCCAGAAAACGGGCATCAGTAATTGATTCCGCTTCTTTACGGAAAACTTCGATAAACACCCGACCAATGATCTTTCTCTTCTGCTGCGGATCGACCACTCCCGCCAGTTCCGATAAGAAGCGATGACTGGCATCGACCACATGCAGATCGGTCTTGAAATGATTCTGAAATCGTTCGCGAACCTTTTCGCACTCGCCTTTTCGCAGCAGACCGTTATCCACAAAGATACACGAAAGTTGTGAACCAATCGCCTTGTAAAGCAGTGCAGCCACCACAGAGGAATCAACGCCGCCCGATAATCCACAGATGACCCGGCTGTTGCCGACCCTGGCACGAATGGCAGTCACCTGTTGCTCAATCAGCGATTCAATCTGCCAGGTTCCGGCACACCCGCAGCACTTTCGCAGAAAGTTTTCGAGAAGCTGTTTCCCGTATTCTGAATGCGTGACTTCGGGGTGAAACTGCAGACCAAAGATCTGCCGGGATCGGTGCCGCACAGCCGCCATGGGGCAGGAATGTGTGCTGGCAATCGGAATAAATTCATCACCGGCCTGTTGCACCTGATCGCCATGGCTCATCCAGACGGTACTGGTAGCTGGCAATCCTGCGACGAGCGGATGATCTTCCAGTGTTTTCAGTTCCGTCCGGCCAAACTCGCGTGTCGTACCGGCCTGAACCACGCCTCCCAGTGCCTGGCAAGTCAGTTGCATGCCGTAGCAGATTCCAAGAACGGGGATTCCGAGATTGAAGATTTCCGGGTCGCATTTGGGAGCTTTTTCTCCGTAAACACTGGCCGGTCCACCGGAGAGAATAATTCCGCGAGGCGCCAGTTCTTTGACCCGCTCGGCAGAGATATCGTGCCGGACAAGCTGGCAGAAGACATTCAGATCACGGATACGACGTGCAATGAGCTGGGCTGTCTGTGAGCCAAAGTCAAGCACCAGAACAAGTTCGGATTGCAACGAAGTGGCGGCATCAGGCTGGACGGTCGCTGTCATGACGAAAGAATTTCCGCAGTCAGTAAGTTCATCCCGCAACCCATCGAGTCAGGTTGTCGCCATTGGCGCGGGAGCAAACCGCCATTGTGGCAAGGAATGTCTCGAACGGCAAACGATTCCTGCCTGTCAAGAAAAACATCAACCTCTGGCTTTGAGGAAGCCAGAGGTTGGAAGAGTCATATGATGCAGTCAGGAGTCTGAGAAACTCGCTATCAGTGGTTTAGAAGTCACCTGTCGATTCACCACCAGCACGTGTCCCCAAAGCACCCCAGATTCCATAGGGGCTGGGGCCACCAATTGTTGAACCGGTTGCCAGGTCTCCCGAATTGATATTCTCATTGATGAAGCGGACAGCCCCGTCAGCCATCAGTGCGTGAACGCCGCCCGTGTGACGGCTGGTGGGTGTAACTACGCTTACTGCGGAGTCAGCATTCGTATTGGTTCCTTCAGCACAGGCCGGCGAGTTGGGTGGCAGTACCGTATGGAAGCCGCAACGTTCAATCTGGCCGTCAGTCCAGCGAGTCCCTGAACGACCTTTTGAATTCCCGGTGGGGTAGCGGCCGTTAGTGGCTAAAGTCCTGCACTGCAAGGGGTTTGTGCGGAGTGTACCAGCCGGAACATCCATCGCCATGCCTTCCACAACGAGACGATTACTATTGGCGGTGTAGCCAAAGTCTGCCCGGCAACGTTCGCTCATGGCAATGGTATTGCTGGTCCCATCAGTGACGTCCCGAACTCCAAAACAACGACGGTTGGCAAACAGACCATTCACGTTTTGCAGGTCATGATTTGATGTTCCGGTGTTGTTCGGGTCTTGAATGGTATCTCCCACACAGAACATGTAATTGTGCGAACTCAAGGGAGTCGGATATGGATCCGAGGGACACTGCAAGCCAGCCAGCGAAACATTCCACGGCCCCCAGCCTTCCCAACCGGCGACTCCTCCGGGTGCTACAGGATTCCCGCCGAAACTCGTTCCTGCAGGATCACCCGCTTCAATGAGGTTGTAGAGCGGTGCCTGATCAAAGTAAGGCAACAGGCTGACAAAGCCACTGCGGCGATTCTGATTCTGGCGAGGCGCAGGATTTGTCGAGCCGCCGGTTCCCCCTTTTCGGTAGACAAACATGCCAAACACGTCGTGGTAGTTGTGTAAAGACAAACCGAGTTGTTTGAGATTGTTGCGGCACTGAGTGCGTCGAGCCGCTTCGCGTGCCTGCTGGACGGCAGGCAAGAGCAAGGCAATCAGAATGGCGATAATGGCGATAACAACAAGCAGTTCAATCAGTGTGAAACCTCGGCGCAGACGTAACATGATTTTCTCCAGAAATACGTTCCGAACGGACAAAGACAGGAAATGGTGAAGAGAATGTGAGCGAATGCTCGATGTCGCATCAGGATTTGTACAATCGGACATATAAACACCCACCCCCGCGATGCTAGACGGTTAATTGAAATCCGCAAGATGGAATGAGCTTTTTTGCCGCCGACCTAAGAAATTTTGTCGTGCAAACTCCCCGCAGTTGACTCGGAGTACACTCTGAGGTTTTGACCGCATTCAGGCTTTCGCACTGCGAGACGGATTGGATGCCCCCCCACCGATTTGCTTGGAAACCTGAGTGGCTGCAGAAGATCGTGGTGCGGTGTTTTTCCAATCTGGAAAGACGAGGAGCAGCCACGAATGGTGGCCAAACTAATGACCGGCACTTCGCATTCGGAAAAATGAAACAGGCACTCCCGCTGTGCGAGAGTGCCTGAGTGTTGGTTTTCAGACCAGGTTGAGAAGTGTCGTCAGGGGGATCAGACGGTGAGTGAATCACCTCCCCGAAGACTTAATTGTTTCACCTCACCGATGGCTAACTGTTGACGATCTAGAAGTTACCCGTTGTTTCGCCGCCGGCGCGTGTTCCCAAGGCACCCCAGACGCCATAAGGACTGGGGCCGCCGATTGTCGATCCGGTGGCCAGATTCCCTGTGTCGATGTTGTCACTGATAAAGCGAACAGCACCGTCTGCCATCAGAGCATGGACACCGCCGGTATGTCGGCTGGTGGGCGTGATAACACTTACGGGAGAATCCGCATTAGGATTATTCCCTTCGGCACACGAGGGAGAGTTGGGTGGCAAGACGGTATGAAAGCCACAACGTTCAATCTGGCCGTCAGTCCAGCGAGTTCCCGAATAGCCTTTGACTTCTTCAGCAGCGTTATAGCGGCCATTGGTCGCAATGCTGCGGCACTGCAAAGGATTCGCCTGCAGGCCGGTCTTGTTCATGGCTTGACCCTCGACGACCAGGCGATTGCTGTTGGTCGCCAATCCAAAGTTAGCCCGGCATCGTTCACTCATGGCAATAGTGTTGCTGGTACCATCGGTAATATCACGCACACCCAGGCAGCGACGGTTAGCAAACAGGCCATTGACGTTCTGCAGATCATGATTCGATGTTCCCGTGTTATTGGGATCCTGAATCGTGTCTCCTACAGAAAACATGTAGTTGTGTGTGCTGACGGGAGTCGCATAAGCATCCGATGGGCATTGAAAACCGGGAATCGAAACATTCCATGTCGACCAGCCAGCCCAGCCATGAGGGCCGCCGGGAGCGACAGCCGTTCCACCGTAACTTGTGCCGGTGAGGTCACCCGCTTCGATCCGGTTGTAAAGTGGTGATTGATCAATGTAAGGCAGCAGGCTGACCAACCCACTCCGGCGACCAGAATTCTGCTGCGGGGTAACTCCATAGGCACCAGTCCCACCTTTGCGATAGACAAACGTGCCAAAGACATCGTGGTAATTGTGAAGCGCCAATCCTAGCTGCTTCAGATTGTTGCGGCATTGAGTTCTGCGAGCCGCCTCGCGCGCCTGCTGAACTGCGGGGAGCAGCAAGGCAATCAAAATGGCAATAATGGCAATAACGACCAGCAATTCAATGAGCGTGAAGCCCCGACGTCGACGTGACATAGTCACCTCCATAGAGAAAAAGTTCAGAACGAACCAAGATGGGCGAAGGAAGACGGGATGAGTGAATGGCTTGTCAAGACGGTTGAAGACACGCGTCTCTGTTGGTGCATTCACCTACAAATCAGAGTACACTGATCTGTCAAATCCACAAGTCGAGATGAGAATTTTTTTGATTTCGCCGAAATTTTTCCGGAACACGATTCGCCTGTTCAGATTCCTGGTGAGAAAAAATAAGAGCTGGCCTTTCGGCACAGCTCTTACAGGAATTGAGAGATCAGATTTCTCTTGGCAATGTTCTGTTAGAACTCGCTGGTCACTTCGCCACCAGCACGTGTTCCCAGAGCACCCCAGACGCCGTAAGGACTTGGACCGCTGGGGTTCCCTGTCGCTGGGCCAGTCGCGAGGTTACCTGTGTCAATGTTTTCGCTGATGAAGCGAACGGCACCATCCGCCATCAGGGCATGCACACCACCTGTGTGGAAGCTGGTGGGAGTAATAATGGCTGTGGAGGAATCGGCATTGGTGTCTCCACCTTCGGCACAGGAAGTTCCATTGGGTGGGAGAACAGTCTGGAACCCGGAACGTTCGAGACGACCATCGGTCCAGCATGTTGCAGCTCGCTCCTTGACGTTCTCTGCAGCGGCATACACACCATTGACTGCCAGGTTACGACACTGCAAAGGATTGGCAGCGATACCCGTTTTATTCATGGCAGTACCAGTAATCGTCCGGCGATTGCTGTTTGTTATCGGAGGCTGATTTCCTTTGCATCTCTCGGCCATCGCGATGGTATTGCTGGTGCCATCAGTGCAATCCCGCACTCCATAGGTGCTGGCATAACCGAACAGGCCACGGACATCTCGGAGATTCTCAGCATTGTTGACGGAATCACCCAGCGAAAACATGTAATTGTTGCAACCCACACTCCCCGAGAAAGAATCCGAAGGGCACTGCAAGCCATTGATAGCGACGTTCCAAACCGACCATCCGCCACCTGGGCCGGAAGTCCATGCCTGGTTACCACCAGGCCCCACGGCAGTCCCGCTATTGGTGGTTCCTGTCAGGTCGCCAGCTTCGATTCGATTGTAAAGGGGTGCCTGATCCATGTAGGGAAGCAGACTGATCACCCCACTACGACGTTCGTTGTTGTTGCGGGGGACGGCATCCCACTGGCCACCTGTGCCACCACGACGGAAGACAAACGTGCCAAAAACATCGTGGTAATTGTGGAGCGAAAGTCCTAACTGCTTGAGGTTGTTGCGGCACTGAGTTCGACGGGCTGCTTCCCGTGCCTGCTGAACAGCCGGCAAAAGCAGCGCAATCAAAATGGCGATAATCGCAATCACGACCAGAAGTTCGATCAGCGTAAATCCAAGGCGTCTTTTCATGTTGCAGTCTCCATAACATCAATGAATCAAGTAAGTAGGACTACCAATACGCTCCACCACGATCTTTTGATTGAATTCTTCTGCAAACAAACATCAACAATCAAAAGGTCATTGATATGAAGTTTACTTCTCAATCGACCAATCGGCAAGTGGCGGAAAAAGAGAATCACCTGTAAACGCTTGCATTAAGGAATGTTAAGTCTGACAGTCCGCAGGAGTTGAAAGTCTGTTTTCGCCCCCTTTTTCCGGGAGCCTCACAGCAAATATGTGATCTTATGAATACACAACAGGCCATTTTTCTCGCATTTCCACCACCCTGGACTTATAAGTATAACCACTTATCCAAGTGAGCATGTCGACTACTCCGAGATCGAGACGCATTCGGCGCTCTTTGACCGATCAGGGTGTGCCTGGCTGGCCTGAATGATTACGACTCGATTGCCAGAATTCCGCACTTGATAGTCGTCGTCACAATGGTCAATCTGTTCGTTTGAACAATCAGGGCAAAGCCCCGAAGATCATGGTGGTTTGATGAAGAATCTGGTTGAGGAAAGGCTCGGCACATGCTGGCACGGCTGATGACTTACTCCCTCCTGGGGATTGATGCCGTCGCTATTGATGTCGAAGTCGATATTTCTCCGGGAGCTCTTCCCAAAACGACTCTGGTTGGTCTGGCGGAGGCGGCTGTTCGCGAAAGCACTCATCGCATTGAACGGGCACTGGTCAACAGTGGATATCAGCGGCCTGTCGACCACACCGTGATCAATCTTTCGCCAGCCGATCTTCCCAAAGATGCAGCTTCGTTTGATCTTCCCATCGCTTTAGGAATGCTTGTCGCCAGTGGGCAACTGGAGTCCGACCTGCTGCAAGAGTTTGACGCTGTGGGTGAACTGGCGCTGGATGGATCGTTACGTCCAGTCAAAGGTGTGCTTTCGATGGCACTGAGCTGTCGCCAGAAAGGGCGTCGCGGTTTGATTGTCCCTGCCGCCAATGTTCAGGAAGCTGCGGTTGTCGAAGGAATTCAGGTGATTCCTGCGGGATCACTCACAGAAGCTGCGGGTTTCCTCACCGGGCACCTGGCGATCGAACCAGCCCCATTTTCATGGACGAAGGCTCAGCAGGAATATGGCCAGTACACTGTCGATTACTCAGATGTCAAAGGGCAGGAGAGTGCCAAGCGAGCCGTCGTCGTCGCTGCTGCCGGCGGGCACCATCTGCTCATGATCGGTAGCCCAGGAACAGGCAAAACTCTTCTGGCATCGCGGCTGGCGACGATTTTGCCGCCGCTTTCGCCCGATGAAAGCCTCGAAACAACTCGGGTTTACAGTTCTGTTGGCCGCCTGCAACCCGGACAACCTCTCTTGATGAATCGGCCCTTTCGCACGCCGCACCATACCATCAGTGAAGCGGGGTTGGTGGGTGGCGGGAGCGTGCCGACACCGGGTGAACTCTCGTTATCCCATCATGGAGTGCTCTTCCTCGATGAACTTCCAGAGTTCAATCGAAAAACGCTCGAAGTGCTCCGTCAGCCACTCGAAGAAGGGCGGGTGACGATCTCGCGTGCCTTGGCCAGCCTCACGTTCCCAGCCAGCATCATGCTGGTGGCAGCCATGAATCCCTGCCCGTGTGGCTATCGGGGCGACCCTCGGAAGCAATGCAATTGCACTCCCATTCAGGTCGAACGTTATCTCGGAAAGATCAGCGGCCCACTTCTCGATCGGCTCGATATCCATATTGAAGTGCCGCCCGTTCCCTTTCGAGATCTCTCAGATGCTCAAGCGGGAACATCCAGCGAGCAGATGCGATCTCAGGTCATTTCGGCCAGAGAAATTCAGCAGGAAAGGGCCAGACAAGGGGGACAACCCCTGAATGCCCGGCTCGCTCCTCAACAGCTCAGGAAGTTCTGCAAGCTCAAGAAAGATGCCGAGCAACTGCTGCAACATGCTATGGAATCGATGGGCCTTTCAGCCAGAGCCCACGATAAGCTGCTGCGAATCAGCCGGACGATTGCCGATCTGGAAGGGACTGCACAAATCGAAGCTCATCATCTTTCAGAGGCCATCAACTACCGCGCGTTGGATCGCACCTACTGGCGGTAAGTTTTGAAGACTGTCTGTCTCGTGGAATGGATCCCGGTGCATCGACAGATTTATGGCTTGGCCTTGTGGTACACTCCACCTGGAGATGTGCAACGTGTTGCTGACAGACATTGAAGCATCGATTTCTGCTGTGGATTCTCCATGAGGTTGAAGAGATTACTGGCCGGAGGCCTGAGGAATGATTGAGGGAGCATGAATCTGTCGTGGATCCATGGCGTGCAATCGGGAGCAGATCGCTCTTGGCGAGCGAGGTTGCTGCGTCGCTGCTTGTGGGTTCTGAGCCTCGCTTATGGGGTTGTCGTGCTGTGCCGCAATGTGGCTTATCAGACGGGCTGGCTGCGGACCCGGCGTTTACCGGCCTTTGTGGTGAGTGTGGGAAACATTACGACGGGAGGAACGGGAAAAACGCCACTTGTGGGCTGGGTCGTGCAGGCCTTGCACGCACTTCTGCTGAGTGAAAAACCCGAAAACCAACCGCAAATCGCGATTTTGAGTCGAGGTTATGGAGCCACCACAGCGGGATCGAATGACGAAAAAGCGGTGCTCGACCGGATCTGTCCCGGTGTGCCTCACCTGCAGAATCGACAGCGGGCGAGAATTGCTGCTGAATGGCTGGCGTCGCTTCTCCATGTTCCGACTTTGAAGTGCCCCGCCATTGTCCTTGATGACGGCATGCAGCATCGTCAACTGGCCCGTGATGTCGAACTGATCGTCATCGACGCCACTCACCCGTTTGGTTACGGCTATCTGTTACCGCGAGGGATGTTGCGTGAGCCCCTTTCTCAATTGATGCGTGCCGACTGGTTTCTCGTCACTCGCAGCGAGATGGTGAGTCAACAACAATTGAGCAGTCTGCGGGAGAAACTCCTGAAGTTTGTGCCCCAGGATCGCATTCTGGAAATCGAGTTTCGCCCCTCGCGATTGATCAATATGCAAGGGGAAACCCGATCGCTATCGGAATTGGAATCGGTGGCTTACCTGCCATTCTGCGGCATCGGTAATCCCACAGGTTTTATACAGCTATTAAAGCATTGGTTGCCCGCTGCCAGTGCGCAAATGAAGGGCACACTTCAGATTTTTGATGACCACCATCACTATACTCCACAAGATCTCGATGAACTGGGACTGCTCGCCAATGCCCATGGGGCCCGGTGGCTGCTGACAACCATGAAAGACCTTGTGAAAATTCCACAAGCTTCGAGCCATGGTGTGGAGTTCTGGGCCGTCGAGATTGCGCCACACTTCCGGGAAGGTGACGAACGATTACGGCAATATCTCAAAGATCGTTATGAGTCTCTCAATCGATCGCTGATGGATTGATCGAACATGCTGAAATGGATTTTCTTCGACATTGGAAATGTCCTTTTCAATGACGATCAGCAGGCGTTTTTTGGCTATTTGTCATTGTTTGAGGCCTTGCAGGAAACCAATCCTCAGCAGACATTCAGCGAGTTAATGTCGGCCCGCGAAGGCGAAGCGAAGCGTGGCCGGCAATGGATCATCTCACATCTCGCAAAGTCACGCCTCTCGACAGAGCGCTACTCCGCCTGGAGCCAGTATGTTTCGAACGAACTGAGAAATCGTTACGACGAATTTCATCTGCTCAACCCGCATGCCATCGAGATGTTGCAGGGTTTGCGTGCTCAATACAGGCTGGGAATCATTGCGAACCAGACGACAGCCTGCCGGCCTTCTCTCGAACGGCGCGGATTGATGGAGTATTTCGATCTTGTTGGTATCAGCGATGAACTGGGATGTTCCAAGCCGGATCGCCAGATCTTTGAGTGGGCTTTAAAGAAGGCAGGTTGTCATCCGGGTGAATCTCTCATGATTGGTGATCGAGTCGATAACGACATGCTTCCTGCCAGTGAACTGGGAATGCAGGGACTCCTGGTTCACTGGAGATCATTCGAGCAGAAGCTCTGGCAGCCACAGGATCGACTCGCCCGGGAGTTTCTGGCATCATGCACAAATGTGCCATTGTTCCCGCATGGACTGGTTGATTTTGATCGATACCCTTGTGTGAACAATCTCGGCGAGATTCCCGAAAAGGTCGCTGAAATCGAGCAATCTGCCTGAAAAGCCGCTGAATTCCTCAGTTTTTCAGAGCCGGTTTGAGTCCTGAAGGGTTAAGCTCGTGGAACCGTGATTTCTGTGCAGGCCAGAAAACTCGACAAACAAGGATCACAGCCATTGATCGTAGCCTTTGATCGTAGCTCAGAGAGGTGGCTCGTCTGGATTCGTTATTTCACCAAAAGTGGTTGCCTTGAAATCGTTGCCCCCTGGCAGATTTGATTGCCCCCCAAAGACTCGATTGATTGAGACGGACGAGTTGAACGATGCCTGAGTTTCAGTATGTGGCCCGCGAACTTTCCGGTCGGCAGATCGTGGGAACTCTCTCTGCACAGAGCGAACGCGAAGCCCTTCAGTCTCTCGCAGCCAGGAGCCTGTTCACCGTCAAGATTGCTCCTGTGCAATCGACTCAGGTCGAGCAGCGATTGGCATCACGCCGGATTCCTCCCCGCATGCTGGCCACATTATTCTCGCAGATGAGCGACCTGCTGCGAGCGGGTGTTCCACTCCTGAGATCGATCGAACTGCTGGAGAGGCAAACAAAAAATCAGGCACTCAAACGCGTCCTCGAAGGTGTGCGCGGCCGGGTCGCCGACGGTGGTCGTTTGGCCGATTCGATGAAAGAGCACCCGAACGCCTTCAATAAGCTCACTGTCAGCATTGTGCATGCTGGTGAAGAAGGGGGCTTCCTGGAAGATTCACTTTCCCGAGTGGCGGTTTTCACAGAGCATCAGGAAGAATTGAAGTCCAAAGTCGTCGCCGCGATGTCCTATCCGCTGGTTCTCATGGTACTGGGAACGATTGTCGTCGTCGGGATGATTATCTTCTTCGTTCCTGGCTTTGAGCCCATGTTCGATTCGATGAAGCAGACAGGCTCTTTACCCTGGGCAACCACAGTTCTCCTGGCGATCAGTAATATCCTGCAGAAATGGTGGTGGGCCGTCCTGCTGGCAATTGGTGCCGCGATTGTCGGCGTGCAGTATGGTCTGGCCACACCCGAAGGGCAGATCCTGCTCGATCAGGTGAAGCTGAAAGCTCCCGGCATTGGGTATGTCACCCGCAGTTTAGGGATTTCCCGCTTTTGCCGGGTCTTGGGAACATTGCTCCACAATGGTGTCCCCCTGCTGCAGGCGCTGAACATCGCCAAAGATGCGACTGGAAATCGCGTGCTGAGTGATGCCATTGCCAAAGCGGCTGAGAATGTCTCCAGTGGTAAAGCACTCGCTCAGCCACTGGCGGCTTCGAAGCAGTTTCCCACAGACGTGTTGGAAATGATTGCCGTCGGCGAAGAGGCCAACAATCTGGAGAATGTGCTCATCGGTGTCGCCGACAAGATGGAAAAAGCCACAAACCGCCAACTGGATCTGGTCGTTCGGCTACTGGAACCCCTGATGCTCGTGGTCATGGCTGGGGCGATTCTGTTCCTATTGATCGCCCTCATGCTCCCCATCTTCCAGAGTTCTGGAGTGGTTTAACTTTTGTGATGAGGTTGAGTGCTTAACATCGATTCCACGATTTACCAGCGCTCTGTGTGCCATGCTTGCGGCCCGGAGCAAGCATGTCTGAACGATTCTCAACACGCCATTGATTTCTGACATGCGTATGAGCAATGAGTTCTCCAACTCCCACTCTGCAGGCGATGCTGGCGAGCCTATCAAGTGAGAGTTTTCACAGGCAGAACTGTGAGAATGGGCTCATTGAGTTCTCATTTCTGCGAAATTATGCCATTAACGAGGTTTTATGGACCGAAGGGCCAAGACCCCGTCTTGACCGTTTTTCCACCTCATGCGAAAAATCGGCCTCGACCAGTTCACTGCGACTCCGTGTCAGGGAATCGTCTGAGCTGGCCCGAAGAGTCAAAGGCTGATCTTTCTCCCGAAGAACTTTCAAGACCCGGTTACGGGCCTGGGGAGTTCAGGCAGAGATCGGCTCAATCAGTATCCGTTCGCAGGGAAGGAACCCGCGATGGCCAAGCGACTGGCAATCGGTTTCATGACCGTCTACTTCTCGATGCTCTCGCTGGGAGTTCTCGCCCACACCTTTGGTGTCGGGAATCTTTCCAACCCGGTGATGTATTACTTTGTGTGGGATATGTTCTGCGGCTGGTCAGCGCATGAATATCGGTACCACTTCATTGCCGAAGGAGAAAGCGGCACTTATTACGACGTGACTCATGGCCCCTGGGGCGATGTCCAGCTTTTTGGCAGCCCCACCCGGGCCACTTATGATTCAGTAGGCAATGCTTTTGGCCCCATCGCTATGAATGTTCTCAAGCATACCCAGCACGAACCCATTCAATGTGTGCATATCATCGAAGAGGCCTGGCCCAAGAAATACAACATTCCCGATTATCTCTGGGCGTCCCGCTTTGAAGAACCCAAAGAGAAATTCAGCTATCACACTCGCCGCATGATTGTAAATCCGGATTCAACGGTTGTTGTTGATCAACCCAATTATCCTTCGTGGCTCTATGCTCAAACAGTGCATGCCAATCCCAGGCTGCAGGCGGATTCAAGACGTGGCAAGCCGTTCTATGCCGTGAATCCGGAACTCAGGCAATCCGCATTTTCTTACTCGCAGGGGACATCCGATTCCGGCATTCAGCGGACCGGATACACCACAAGCGAGTAGTTCTGGCGGTATTTGAACGTAATGACTGCCGTTTTCGGAAAATATCAACGACTCGCAGGCAGTTCCTGATGACCTGCTTTTCCTGATGAACAGTTTCTGCTAACCGCTCAGGGCTTTTGATCACAGTGATTCGACCATCGTGATTAGATCGACCACACCCGGATCGAGGTGTCTATAATGTCTCAGCTTTCTCATGACAGTGCGATCGTTAACAGCACTCGTTCGATCAGTGAACTTCTTCGGCAGCAGAAGGAGCAGTTGAATGATTTCTTCTTTGCCAAAGAATCGCCAATTGGCGTGGCACTGACGAGAATTGTCATCTGTGCCACAGTTTTCATCGTCATGCTGGATCGATGGAAGTACGTTCGCGAGATCTACTCAACAGATGGTGCGCCTGCCCAGATCAGCGTGAACTTCGGGTTTGGAGAACTCTTTCCCATTTTTCCTGGAAGTGTGGTCGCAGCACTGTTTGCCATCATGCTCTTTGCCCTGTTGACCGCCATGGTGGGTTGGAAGACCCGCATGTCGCTGATTGTCGCCAATCTGCTGTTCATCTATTTCTGCAATATCGACTACGTCACAACCTTGACCAAGTATTCGGTCATTGCAACACATATCCTGCTGCTACTCACGCTTTCCCGCTGTGGTGATGTTTTCTCTGTCGATGCATGGCTCAAACGCACTGCACCAGCGAACCCCTGGCTGGGCCGGACAATTGAAGATCTCCCTCAAGGTTACGCCTGGCCCAGACGCTGTATCCAAATCATGATTGGTACGGTCTACTTTGGTGCCGCCATTACCAAAATTCATACGCCGACATTTTTCTCTGGTGATCAGCTCCAGTGGTGGATGTTGACAGAACTCAATTATGAGCATCCGGTCGGCGCCTTCATCAGCATGTATCCGGCGGTCATTGTCGTGATGTGCTACATCGCGGTGATCTGGGAAATCATGTTTATCGTGCTGGCGTGGCGTGGTGTCCCGCGGATGATTTTCCTGACGTTGGGCGTGATCTTCCATGTGGCCACCTTCTTCACACTGGGGCTGCTCTCTTTCCCACCGGTCTGCTTTGCCTGCTATATGGCCTTCATGAACGATAACGATGCCAGGTGGCTCGCCTCGCATGGCCGCTGGATCATGCGGAAACTCCACCTGCGAAACTGGATCGCTTCCCTGTATTCCACGGCGACCATCAAGGCGTTCTCGTTTCAAAGTCGGCGCATCTCAAAACCTCAAGAAGCGGGTTATGCCCGGGTGATTCGTCAGACTGGTCTTTGGGGAGCCTCTTGTGCCTGCCTGGCATTGATGGGGGTCGCCACGGAATATCAGGCCGATCGTTATGGCGTTCGTCGTCCTGAGGGCCCGATGGTGCTGGAGCCGATGGATCAGGCTGTGGCCAAAAAGTTTCTCTCTCCAGCACCTAAGTTTCGAGAAGTGGATAAGTTCTTTGCGATCGACGTCGGCACACTTCTGGTTGCCGATCAACTTGCGATCCGCAAACAGTACTATCAGATTGGCGAAACCATGATCGTCCAGTGCCAGCTTCTGCCACCCCACGAAGATATGTATCTGGAATGCCTGATCCTCAATGAAGAAGGGCAGATCGAAGGGGTACAGGAAGTGGTGGCCACTCGAGAAATGAACCGTGCGAACTTCAACTGGCCACTCTGCGAAAATGTCCAGAGTGGTCGGCATCAGATCGTGATTCGCTCGGCAGGCCAGGAGATTGCCCGCCGAACTTTCTTCGTCAATGGCGAGACTTGCGATGTGAAGAAGTAATCTCCCGCAGAATCCGCTTCTCTCCAATCACAAAGCCGGGCCTGAGGTCTCCTCAAGCCCGGCTTTCTATTTGGCACATACTCGCTGATCGAGTCGAATATGAAACTCGTCGATACTCCGGATCCACGCCTAGTTATCGACAGCCTTTAGGGCAGCTTCCTTGGAATCGTAGATGGCCCAGACCGTATCGAGAGCCGTGATTTTGAGTAGCTCGCGAGCAGTCTCCGAAAGGCCGCAGAGCACCAGTTCGCCACCACGGCTGCGCACATTCTTATGGCAACGCAGCAGCAGTGCCAGAAACACACTGCCAAAGTAATTCATCTGTGCCAGATCGAACACGACCATCGGAGCAGCGTGCTGCTCGCGAATCGGCCCAAGAACAACCTCGGCAGCCTGCTCAATCAATTCCCAGTTCATACCCTCGACATTACCTGTCGGGGTGATGACAACCGTGTTGCCATGCCATTCCAGACGAAAGTCGTCATTGGGGTGGGTCATGCGTGCGAGATCCTCATTCATCGTGGTGTCCATCCCTGCAGCCACTCTGGCCGAAAGAATCCTTCGACCTTTGCCTTTGTTACATCATGAACAACACAAGTCTCCCTGAAAAGTGATGAAACAGAAATCTGGCGATCTGTTCATGGTTTTGTGAACGCCAACGAGTTGTTCCGCCCGATTCCCACCTCTGCCTGTTCATCATTTGACCGATGACTGGGATCGACCTGATGATTGGGGCTGCCGGATTACTGGGGCTGGTCGTTCACGGGTAACCACCACGATTCCCCTGGTCTGGCACCGCGTGCGACACGCAGGGTATCGAGGTCATGTGCTTCGATTCCTCGTGAATTCAGGGTTTCACAAAGCCAGCCTGTTTCTCCATGAGTGGCAAACACTCGGCGGGCACAGGTCTCTTCCACAGTCCGAAGAATCTCCAGATGATCCGGATGGTCAGAAATCACAAACCCGGCATCCACCTGTCGCCGCTCTTGCTCCTCGGGATCGAGCATCCAACCCGAAGCAAAGGCCGTCGCCGATGACCCGGCTGTGGGAATCATCAGTGGTCGCTTTGAAGAGGGAGGCAAAACGATCAGTGCCCGCGACCAGAGTTCCGGCGTCATCTCGACAAATGGATCTCGCTCAATGGGCAAAGCCACTCCGGCATCCCGATAAATCTGGCTGATCTCACGCACGACTTTCGGAGCAAAAATCGGCCCGCAATCCGGGTTCAGTGCTGCCAGAATCCGCTGTGCCTTACCGAGTGCATACACATACAGAAAACTGGCAAAACCCCGCTGTTGATTCCCTTGCCACCATTGCTCCAGTCGATCCAACTGCGACTGAGTGGTCGGCCAGACAAATTGCGGACGGGCAAACGTCGCCTCAGTAATCAACGTATCGCATCGGATGATTTCAAAAGGTTCACATGTGGGGTCAGGTTCCCGCCGGTAATCCCCGGTCACAACCCAGACCTCTGTGCCTCGTGTGCTACGCCATTCAATGCGAACCTGTGCCGAGCCAAGGATATGCCCGGCCGGATGTAATGAAACGAAGACATCGTTCATGCGATGAACTTCACCATACTCCCAACTCGTGATCTTGGCATGTGCCCCGACACGGTGCCTGACCAGTGCGGTTCCACTGCGGCTGGAAATGTAGCTCGCATGTCCGCGAGTGGCATGATCGCCATGAGCATGGGTAATGATCGCTTTGGCAACCGGGGCCACAGGATCGATGTAGAATCCGCCCTTTTCGCAATACAGGCCGGCTGCTGTAGGCCGCAAAAGGTATTCGTTGTGGGATCTGCCTGCCATGCTGCTCTCCACTGACAACGTACCGGGCTTCTACGCGACTGACTCAATCAGTATCCAAGAAGCGTATCGCTGCCCGTCACGCGGGAGAAGTCTGGCGACTCTCCAGGAGGTGCCGCATGAAAAAATGAGCTTGCAGCGTCATGCAAACGTCTCTGGGAGGAATTTGCATGACGCCTGATCACCCCCGTTAGAATGATCTTTCCACTGAGAAGCGTGCAATCTCGCAGAGCCAGTGGCGTGCCTGACTCTCAGGCAACACGTTCAAATGCTCGCAAGCCTCTTCCACCAGCTTGTGTGCCGTTTGTGATGTGTATTCGAGAGCATCGCTCTTGTGCAGGTACTCCCGCAATTGCGCGGCTGTCTCATCTTCAGGATGAGCGAGCAATTCACGAATGATCGTCGCATCGGCAGATGTGGCGGTTGCCAGCAGGCGGATGATTGGCAACGTCAATTTCTGTTTCTTGAGGTCTGATCCCAGGGTCTTGCCGGTCTTCTTTTCGACTCCGACAATATCGAGCAGATCGTCGGCAATCTGAAATGCCAGACCCAGCTTGCGACCATAGGCTTCGACAGCATTCACCACTTCGGCGGGCTGGTCGGCGTAATGAGCCCCCAGATAGGCACTGACAGCCGTCAGTTCTGCCGTTTTCCCATTGATGATCTTGAAGTACGTCTCTTCATTCAAATCGAGATTACCACGCTCATGAATCTGCGTGAGTTCTCCTTCGCAGACCTTATTCGTCGCTCGCCCGATGATCCGGCAGGCATGTGAAGTTGGAAGCTCACTCGCCAGATGAAATGCATGTGTGAACAGATAATCGCCAAACAGCACGCTGGTCTCGTTGTTCCATCGTGCATTGACGGTTGCGACATGCCGGCGTGTCGACGCTTCGTCGAGGACATCATCGTGAACTAAGGTGGCGATGTGGATCATCTCGACGACAGCCGCCAGCAGGCGATGTGTATCGTTCACTTCACCACAGGCCCGGGCCGTGAGCAGAACCAGAATCGGTCGTAATCGCTTGCCACGAAAACGGGTGGCATGCTGGAGAATATCCTTCACGCAAGGCTGATCGCTTTCCAGTTCGTTCCAGAGAATGCGCTCGACGGCAGCAAGATCATCGGCCAGTAAGCTGTCCAGAGCTGCCAGCAGACTTCCTCCCTGGATGGGTTGTTCCAGCACAGGGGGCTTTGACATGGTCATGATGGCAATTCCTTCAATCCGGCGCGAATTCCACAGCAATTCAAGCGATCTGGCAGTAATCGATGCAGTAATCAATCCGAGTTAAAATGAGAGCAAGGCAATCTTAAAGAACTATAGGGTCCCTGATGACTATCGACATGATCGCTCGGCAACTTCTCTGACTCGACCAAAATCGTTCCGATCTCTTCCCAGCGAAATCATTGAGGCTGGAAAAAAATCTTCGAAAAATCTCATGATTGATGAGATCTCCCGTGAACACGTTGCAAATTAAGAACCGCAACGCCAGGCCAAAGTTAACCACACCAACATTCGATCGGTATGGCAGAATCCGCCAATGGGCGAGAGAGACCCTGCTCATTGCAACTTATTTAAAAACAACAAGTTACAGCGAATCAACTAAACCCCGGCAGTAGTGCTGGCGGGGACGGCTTGCTCTTTTGCTGTCGAAAGCAAGGCCATGATCGCTTCGATCAGCATCAGCAATGCCAGCACAATCAGCAGTGACGAGACCGTGATGATCACATAACTGACTGGCGCAACCTTCTCCGCGTTCTGGATTTGCTGCCACGTGCCTCGGGTCATCACACCCAGCGCCCAGAGACTCATCGTGTACATCAGCACGGTGGGGAGACCAGTCACAATCCACACCCACGCGGCTCTGCGGGTTTGCCACAACCAGACCGTCACCCCGAGTAATGTAAGGGCGGCGAGCAACTGGTTACTGGCACCAAACAAAGGCCAGAAGACTTCCCACGAAGGGACCACTTTGCCTTGAATATTCGTGACCTGTTGAGTCACAAAAAACGCGGGAGCCGCAGCGGAAATAATGGTCCCAAACCAGCGACCACCCCAGCCTTGCCAGCCTGTCAGTTCCTGAATGATGTACCGCCCCAGCCGCGTGCAGACATCCAGCGTGTCGTAGACAAAGGTGGTAAAGGCCATCAAGGCAAACGAAACCGCCAGACTGGCCGGGATGCCGAAGGTCTGCAGGAAACTTCCCAAGCCCGTGGCGTATACGACGTTCGGCTCAACTTTGCCACTGGTTAAGAGTGGGTCGGTTTGTGAGAGCCGCATCACGCACGCCAGCGATAAAATCGCCACCATCGCTTCCAGCAGCATCGCGCCATAACCCACCACTCGCGCATCAGATTCAACACGCAGCTGCTTCGATGTTGTGCCAGAGGCAATGAGTGCATGAAAGCCCGAGCAGGCTCCACAGGCAATGAGAATGAACAGCATCGGGAAGACAAAGTTCCCTGCTTCCGGCGGTTGCCAACCCCGGAACATCGGATATTGAATCGGCTGCTGGTTCATCAGGCTGCCGACAATCAGACCCGCAGCTCCACCAATCAAAGCGACATACAGGAAGTATCCGCCCAGATGACCCCGCGGCTGTAATAGCAACCACATCGGGGCAATCGAAGCCAGGCAGCAATAGAACAGCAACAGCAGATCCCACGTGATAATCGCTGCCCATTTGGCTTCGTCGGCTGTGGTAGCCCAGCCGAAACGAATCATCAGACTTTCCATATCAAGGGGAATGAATTGCCCGGCATAGACCGAAAGCCCTACGAGCGGCAAGAAGATGATGGTGGCCCAGCCCAGCGATAACTTCGTGTATCGCATGGTCACCCCCATGATGATGGGAATCAGCAGATAGATCAGCGATGACGAGGCTATCCCGCCGCCACTCACCACTTCGCCATTGCCCAGATCAAGCTGACCGACGAAAGCTCTCGCGGTGATATCCGTAAACGCGACCACGATGTAGACCAGGGCCAGCCAGACAAACGAAAGAAAGAGCAGAAATGCCCGTCGGCTCATGTGCTCACGGACAACTTCGGCAATCGATCGGGCTTTGTGACGGATCGAGGCCACCAGCGCCGTGATGTCGTGCACACCCCCGACAAAGATCGCACCGACGAGAATCCACAAAATCGCGGGCAGCCAGCCAAAAGCGATCCCTGCCACAATGGGGCCCACAATCGGCCCGGCAGCGGCAATCGCCGAAAAATGCTGAGAAAGCAGTGCATTGGGTTCAATCGGCTCATAGTCGAGATGATCGCACTGCGTGACGGCTGGCGTTGGGCGGTTGTTATCCAGCTCCAGAAGTCGTGCCAGCACCGGCCCATAGAGCCGCCAGGCGGCATACAGGAGGATTGCCGCACCGATGAGAATTCCTAACATTCCCACAGCCAGACCTCGCCATCAAAAAATGGATCAATAATTGAAGTTGTTCACTGGTTGAAGTGGTTCACCACCACGAGTGCATCATTGATTGTTGATAAGTCTATGTGTACCAGATTTGCTCATTGTGAGAAACTCTGGATCTTTCGGGAAAACCTCGATCGGGTTGGCATCCTGAAGTTCAATCCGGGATAATCGAATTCAGTCAGAGTTTGAAATCGAACAGTCCTCACGGGCTGATCATCAGTCAGGGAAATGAAGCGAGGGAAGCCGATGAGCACGCTGCAGGTTTTCGACAAGGCACTCTGCTGTTCGACAGGGATCTGCGGACCTCAGGTCGATCCTGTGCTGCCGCAGTTTGCAGCCGATCTTGACTGGCTGAAAAGTCGCGGCGTCGCGGTCGAACGCTTCAACCTGGCCCAGCAGCCCATGGCCTTCGCGGCTAACGAAGTGATCCGGGAACTCCTGGCAACCGAAGGCCCCGAGGTGCTTCCGGTGACTGTGGTCGATGGCCAAGTCAAATCCCGCTCACGCTACCCCTCTCGCAGAGAACTCGGCACGTGGGCCGGCATCTCCTCACCACTTTTGACACCGCTGCCGATGCTATCGACCGAGTGAGAGCCTTGGTTGATTGATTGAGCACTGCTGGCGAGCCAGCAGTGCCAGACCGCTGTCTCAACTTCAGGACTCGCAACCAAAAAACGACGCTGCTTTCCGAGCAAGGGATTCTAATTGTCCGGCTTCGGTGATAACGGTGGCTTTGACTTGCCAGGTATTGTCCCAGCTACTCGATTGCATCTCGACCTCGATTGCGATGTGCCCCAGTTGGTCATGAGTGCAACTCAGCGATAGTTCGCCTTCTAAAGCACACCACGTTATCGTCCCACTCCTACCTGACCACTGCGAATTTATTGCAGCGAACAGGCTGCCAGGATGTGAGGGAATGTAGCCGGCAAACACCCGTGTGGCAGCGACGAGGTTCTGATCCCAAACCCGTACCCAAAAGCAATTAAATGGAAGCGTTCTTTCAGAAGGTGAGCGATTGTAAAACAATAGCCCGCCAGTCCCGGTTGCGCTTGGGATCAGAAACTCATCCACCTTTAAATTTCCCGACACCAAAGGAATCTGTCACAAGGTTACGAGTAAGCTGCCTCGCTCATTGTCTGACCGTCAATAACTCCTTCATAAGTTCATGATATTCATTTTCTGATAAATGATACTTGAATATTTCAGATAACCCCAAAATCTCTTGGCGAGACATGTACTGTGGTATCTTGGAGCGAACTAAAGACACGGTTGGCAGGTGTTCATAAAAGTGGCAACAGGTCGAGGTGGTCAATTCATCATTTCCAGAAGCTTCGCAAGTCCATCTGGCAAATTCGTACACGCCTTGAATTGTCATTTCGTCAACAGGATCTCGGTGTGCATCGACAAACAGCGCCCATAGATCGACCCATAGCATTCCGATGCTTTCCGATTGTTCGATCAGCTCGCGATACCTCGGAATCATATCAATACCAATTCGCCTCCACGCACTCATGGTGAGGTTTCCTCGACTGGCAAGTTTTCGTTTTTTGAGAAGCAGCATCCTCTGCAAATTGAATTAATCATGCCATCACCAAATCACCCCAATGGCCTCGAAACCTCCAACAAGTCAACAGCGGGTTGGTGGTCGCAGAAGAGGGTGGCGAGGCGGCCGTAGGTGGTGGTGCCGGCGGGAACCTCCATGAGGGCCGCCAGTTCTTCCCCCAGACTCAATTCGAGGATCGCATTGAGATCGACATGCCGGAGCAGGTTGTGGTTAATGAGAATGCGGCCCAAAGGTGTCTCTTCGGCCATGATCTCGTCACGAACCTGCTGCGAAACTGTGCGCAGGTCGAAGCGCACCAGCCCGAACTGCACCACCACACCGCTGGTGCTGCAACGCAGAATGATCTTCCGAAAGAGAATCGGACCTTCAAGATGCCGATCGAGCACTTCGACATCAACTCGATCTTTGTGAAAATTCTCCATGGCAACGGTCATGTGCTCGTGATGCACCAGCAGCCCGGCATAAGGCTCCGGAGTCACCGCTTGCGGCAGATGCACCGCTTTGGTGAAAAGCGGCGCAGCCGATCGAAACGGATTCATGAGAGCATCGAGAGAGTGCAGTGCATTCATCGTGAAGGCCAATCACTCGGGAACAGATCTTACCAGAAGCACGGGAACTGACTTCGAGATGACAACTCAGGTGTAACGAACGGCACGGTGTTCGGGTTCGAAGTATTCCGGGAGCAGGCTATCAACCTGCAGCAGACCTTTTCTCGTCAGCCGCACGCGACCTTCTTCGACGACGAGGTAGCCCCGGGCCGCCTGATTGGCTAATGGCGTACGGAACTCCTCCAGTGGATTGACGCCAAACTTGTCGGTGAACGGTGCGGCACTCACCTGACCTTCTTTCATCTGCAGCACCCATTCACGAATCAGTCGTTGATGTGGCGTGGGTTCGAGAGCGCGATTGACAGGAAGTTCACCCCGCTCAACAGTTGCCAGATAATCTTCAATGCGATCGAGATTCTGATAGTGGACACCCTGCAGATGGCCAAACGAAGAAACTCCAATCGCCAGAAGATCGCAGCCACGCCAGACATTATCACGATAGACAAACTGATCGGTCGTGGGATTCTTAACAAGCTCGTTGCCACTGGAGATGTGGTAGCCATCTTCGCCCAGAGCATCCATCGCTTCACTCACCCAGCGGCGTTTGGTCGCCCAATCGGCCACTGGTGAAGCTGTGCCAAGCTCTTTCATTTCTTTGGAGATAATCGTGTTAAAGGGGAGTTCCATCTGATAAATCGTCACGTTCTGAGCAGCCAGTTTGCGGGCTTCACGAATATTCATGGCCCAGTTCTCATCGGTCTCGCCAATCATCCCGGCAATGAGATCGATGTTCACCTGGGGGAAGCCCGCCTTCTGAATCCACTCGTAAGCGCGGTAGACTTCGGGTGTCTTATGGGCCCGGCCATTTTCTTCGAGGATCTGGTCATTAAAGTTCTCGACACCCAGGGACACGCGCGTGATGCCGATGTCTTTCAGCGTGGCGACTTTCTCTTCGTGCAAGGTGCCGGGCTCGCACTCGAAGGTCACTTCTTCGGCATCATCCCAACTGATATGGGCACTCAACTTCTCGCGAAGAAAACGGAGTTGTTTGGAACTCAAATAAGAAGGGGTTCCCCCACCAAAGTAGACAAACTTGAGTTTGCGGCCCTTGATGGCTGGCAACTGGCTGACCAGTTCCACTTCTCGAGCCAGAGCTTCGACGTACTGTTCAATCGCTTTGGCATTCTGATTGGTATAAACGCGAAAGTAACAGAATTTGCAGCGTTTACGGCAGAAGGGAATGTGCAGATACAGCCCGAGTGGAGCCTTCGATGCCGGAGGTGCAGCCATCACCTCTTTCAGGCGGGGCAGGTAACTCGATTGCCAGAGGGAAAACGGCGGGTAGTTCGAGATGAAGTAACTTCCCACCTCAGTCGTCTGAGCCTTGGGTGTGTCGATCTGGATGTCGTCACAACCGCCGGTGGCAGGACTTTCGGGATTCAGAACCGGGAGTGTTTCGGCTGGAAGGACAGTGTTGGTCGTCATGCAAAACTCACCGAAGTCGAAGTGGCGGCGGGCGGGAGAGTGAACGAGGAATAACTGACTGTGCAGATCTTGTCGCGATGCAGTTTTTCTTGATGCCATGCAAAAGTCTGTAATGAAAAGTCTAACCGCTTTTGCAGTGATCCCTTACAGAAAAGTTGCCTGACGAGGCCGACTTTCGGGAACTCGAAGGTGTTGTCGTGTTCATCGCACGATGTTTCCGAGCATAACAGGGCAACCAGTCAGAATTCACACAACCACCCTGCCTGTCGCAATTGGCACGGGATTGCAGACGTTTCGAATGTTCGAATGGATTCAAAAATCATGGGAGTTCACGACGAGATCGGAAAATGGTTCCTAAAGGTGCGGGTCATTGATTGCAGAGAGTGACGCATTCGTCTAGGTTCATTCGTTGATGGATTCCTGGCCCGGCTCAGCCTCTAAAGGTACCGGGGCATTGGGCTCTCGAAATCCATGCACAAAGGATGTAAACGCCTGGCGTGATGTTTCATATATGCTTTTCGCGTAAGAAGTTATGTCGGAGAACTGCTGAATGACAGCGACACCCCCAGAGGAGACGATCCGGGCTGCCACGACTTCCAGTGAGCCTGTGACCGAACTGGCACCCCACCCGGGTGTGGCCTCCATGCCTCGCTGGGATCTGGGAGATTTGCCCGCTCCGCCCGTGTTTAAGCTGAGGAATGTCGCCGGATTCATCGGCCCAGGAATTGTGCTCGGGGCTTCGGCCATCGGTGGCGGTGAGTGGCTGACTGGCCCACTCAACACGGCTCGCTTTGGCGGCGCACTGTTGTGGCTGTCGACCATCAGTATTCTTTGCCAGACACTCTATAACATCGAAATCAGCCGCTACACTCTCTATACCGGCGAGCCGATTTTTACAGGGAAGTTTCGACTTTTCCCCGGGCCATTGTTCTGGCTGTCATTCTACCTGCTGCTCGATTTTGGCTCGTTTTTGCCCTATCTGGCTTCGAATGCCGCCATTCCTCTGCTGGGGCTGTATCTGGGGTATGTGCCCGATTCCAAAGAGTATGAATGGTATCTGAAACTCCTGGGCTGCCTGATTCTCGTGGGTGTGATGCTCCCCATGAGTGTAGGCGGAAAAGTCTACCATTCGCTGAAAGCCGTCATGGTTTTCAAGCTGATCTTTGTGGTCAGCTTTCTGTTGATTCTGGCGGTCTGGTTCTCCACATTCGAAACATGGCGTGAGATTGGAACTGGCTTTTTCCAGTTCGGCAACATTCCCGTCGTGGCCGAAAATGATCTCAATGGAAATGGCATTCAGGATGCTGATGAAAAGCCACTCGGCCCGAATGTCAAAAACGTCTTTGTCGAGTTTTTTGGCGGTCGCGGATTCCCTGTCATCGATCTCAGCGTGATTGGCATTCTCGCGACGATGGCAGCAATCTCGGGGAATGGCGGCCTCACCAACACTCCCATGAGTAACTACACCCGCGATCAGGGTTGGGGCATGGGCCGCCATGTGGGAGCAATCCCGAGTTTTGTGGGTGGCCACGAAATTGCCTTGTCACATGTCGGGATGGTCTTCCGTCAAACCAAAGAAAACCTGGCTCACTGGAAGGGCTGGCTCAAGCACGTGCGGCGTGAACAACTCATGATCTGGATGCCCGCCTGCTTTATCGGCCTGGCACTTCCGAGCATGCTCTCGGTGCAGTTTTTGCCAAGAGGAACTGTGCTGGTCGATAAATGGGCTTCAGCCGGCATGACTGCCAATGGTGTGGCTGAAGCCGTGAGTGGTGTCCCAGCCGCCAGGCTGTTTCCTCAGGCGGCCGTGATTTCCAAAGGTGGGACACAAACCCCGGAGGCCGCCCCTTCGAGTGAAGCTCAGGCAGCCGAAGATGCCAAGCTGCCACCCATTACCGGCAGCCAGCGCGCCTGGGGAAAAACCTTCTGGGCGTTGACTCTCTTTTGCGGATTTCTGGTGCTGGCCACCAGTTGTGCATCGACGGCGGAAGGGACTTTACGCCGCTGGGTCGATGTCACCTGGACAGCCAGTTCGCACATGCGGAAGATCGATCCGAAACATATCGGCACGCTCTACTTTATTGTGCTCTGGGTCTACACCGGAGTCGGGATTTTTATGCTGCTCACCATCAAGGGAGACAGCCTGCTCACCTTTGCCGGGATGCTTTATAATTACGCGTTGGGAGTCAGTTGCTTTCACACCTTGTTCGTGAATGCCTTCCTGCTGCCCAGGGCAATACGGCCCGGCATTGCTGTCCTCACAGGGCTCTTCCTGGGTGGAGTATTCTTTATGTTTATCGCCATTCTGGCCACGTATGCCGAGTGGGGGAACATCATGAAGATATTCTCTCCCGTGAAAGCGACCGTCGCCTTCTGGTTTTCGTGAGATCGTGCGCTGCGGAGAATTCCATCACTGCGAATCCTCGCTGGCGATGAACTTTTCCTCATAGAGCACGGAACTCCTGACGGGCAGTTGCCTTTCAGCGATTTCTCCATCAGACTGAGATGCATACGGCAGGCTCCATCCTGTCGTATTCCAAAAAAGTGATGGCGTGATTGCAGGGTAGGTTTTGCCTGCGGAGTATCGTTATGGCATGGCTTATCGAACAGGCTGGTTCAAAAAATCTAATGAGTTCCTTTGCCCGGGTGACTGATGGCTGGCAGGGAATCAGGCCATGCCCCCTGTTGTCGCTGGCCCTGTTATCGCTGGCACCCTGGTTGCTGACGGGTTGCGGCGGTGGCACAAAGCCACCAGCACCCGCCGCCCCGGTCGCTCCACCACCGGTCGCCATCAAAACGGTGAAGCCCGCTGCTCCTGATCCTGCTGAGAACCGGCCGGACGCAGCCGCACCCGTCGAAGGTGAAGCTGCAGGTGGCCCGGCCATGGCACCACCGGGAGAACATCCCGCAAATGTGTTTGATTTCGTCGCACCGGGCTCAATCAACAGCGTGACATCATCAAAACCACTTCCGCATGAAATCGATCAGTTTGTGATTGCACAGGTGGCAGATCAGGCGGGTGCGACCAGCTTTGTCGTGACAGAAATCCCTGCCACCACCGACACGGTCAGTTCAAACGATGCCTCTGGAAACCCCGTAAATCTTCAGGGAAATCGCTTACCTGCAGGGTTCGTCCCTGTTCCAGGGACAGGGTTATCGCCGGACGGCTGGCCCAGGCGGATCATCTGCCAATACGACGGCAGCCTGATGGCCTACATCCCACCCGGGCCTGCCAGGCTCGGCTCCAATGACGGCCCCGCCAATGCCCGGCCTGAAGCCACGGTTCTGCTCGATGGCTATTACATCAATGTTTTTGAAACGACAGTCGCTGAATACAAGCGTTACCGCGATGAGATGAAGGCCAAAAACAAGAACAGCTTCGCGGCGATCAATGAGACGGCTGATCCACGCCAGCCAGTCCTGGGAATTCCCTGGGGTGTGGCCAGCGCGTACGCCAAGTGGTCCGGTCGGGATCTTCCTACAGAAGCGGAGTTTGAAAAAGCTGCCCGTGGTCCGGATGGATTTCGAGCCCCATGGGGCAACACCCGGGCCATCTGGCCCGAGCCGCGCACCACCAAAACATTGGCCAATGTCGGCAAATTCAGCAGCGACCAGAGTATTTACGGCATCTACGACCTCGCTGGAAATGCTCATGAATGGGTCGCCGACTGGCACGATGACAACAGCCACGCTGAAGCTGCCAAAATGCGCGATGGTGTCAAAAACTGGACGGGTGCCAAAAAGCCAAAGATCACCAGCCAGCACACAGTGAAAGGCTGTTTGAATGATTGGGATGTCACAGCGCGGGAAGGTCGATTGATGACCGAAAAATTCCCCGATGTCGGTTTCCGCACAGTCCTGCGCGTTGGCGGAGGAAATCCCGGACAACCTGCCGCTACTCCACCCAACACACCCAACACGAAGCCCGCAAACCCCAACCGCCCCCCCAATCCACCACGCAACAACGCATTTTAGGGCGATCTCAAACCGACCTGCCGATGATCAACTTCACCACGCGTCCGCGCATCACCTGCTCCGCTTGATCACCCTTCGTGCCATGCTCACGGCTCGGAGTGAGCATGCGGGATTTGCGTGTGGTATTGATCGTTGAAAGACAAAAACACATGCTTGCTCAGAGCCGCAAGCATGGCACAAATACCAACTGACAATGCATTGATTCGTGTGTAACATGACACATGCCAATTGAAAGCGAGACTTCCTGGCAGCGTACTTTCTGTGACGTCGTCACCTCGTCCATCACATCGAACAAAGTGCTCGACGGATCGAGAGAGATAAGTGACAATTGAGAATACAATTTTTGAAGGAGGAAGCCATCATGACGCTGAGAGATCAAATCCTGCAGCAGGCCCTCACCCTTCCCTTTGAAGACCGGGAGTACCTGGCCGAACAATTGGGTGACAGTCTGCAGGCTGGAAGATTTGCCACAGAGGAAATTGGCAAGTCTTGGTCCCAGGAAATTGACCAGAGAATTGCAGCCTTCGATCGCAGCGAATCGACGACAATCGAGCTTGATACAGCAGTTCAGAAAATGCGTGATGCAGTCGCTGCTTATCAGAACCACAGGGCCGCCCAGTGATTTTTCGCATTCTGCCAGAAGCACTCCAGGAAGCGAACGAAGCCGCAATCTGGTACAGCGATCGCCAATCCACCTTGGGTGCCAGTTTCATCGCAGCTATCGAACAAGCCTTTCAGGCCATCCAATTGACCCCTGGCATACTCACCCCTCTCGAAACTTACGAGGGCCGGCACGACATCCGCCGCCTACAGTTAAAGCGATTTCCCTACCTCGTGATTTGCCTCTACAGACCCGATGAAATTCTCGTTGTGGCCATTGCCCATACGAGACGCCACCCCAATTATTGGTCAGACCGAGTGACCTAGCACAGGACGACTGGAGTGCTCCCAGTGATTTTTGTCGCGGCTAGAATGAAGCAGAAAGAGCGAGAGAAGGCGATTGCAGAAGCGTCTCGCAAGACCTCCGGAGCCGAGTCATTTCAAAACCACCTCTGCCTCAACTTGCCTTTCCAAATGCGCCAAAAGCAGAGGCAAGCATCCTTATTCTACGAACAGCTATGATGGCAACTGCCTTTTAAGATTCTTCGCGAACGCGTCTCATTAATATCGCAACGCAAGCAAACTACTAAGAAATGAAGAACCTTTGGCTTCCACCAAGACTGACGGGAGAATCAAGCTTTCAGCAACTGAGCCACTACATTGGGATCGAAGAACTCAATGGAGTCAAACCGGCCGTCCCAGACCTGATATCTCAACTATCAGTACTACCTCAATCGAAGGCACTGGCCTGGCTTTGTTGGTTGTCGAGCTACATTTCCCAGCCAGAGAACAAAGATATACAGGCACAGATCAATCTCTGCAAGGAATTCCTTCCCCCACATTTCCAAGACGCCTATCGAAGGCACATAGAAAGCGAAACGCATGAGCTAGGCAGCCCAGGAAGGCTGTTCCATATTCAACAAATCTGGTTAATGGTTCAAATGACCGTCATCTGCTGTAAGGACGAAACCGTAGAAATTCCGCATATGGAATTCGTTCACAAGATAGCAGTCGCCTCATTAATGGCAAACACCATACTAATACAGATCGACGATGTCGTCCGCCCGGAACCCTTGGAAGAGAACAACTTCGAGCAGTGGTGCATTGCAAATTTCTTGCCTTTGCACGGAGTGAATACAGAGATTGATACGCTGTATCGAAGCCATACAATCTGGTTTGAATCTGCCAAAAGCAAACAAGTCATCGAGAACGCAAGTCAACTCGGCATCGAACCTCAACTGGAAAATGCCTTTTCAACAGCACATGGAATATCACTGAAGGAATTCTTCACACTCTTGGTGGCAATTCGCATATTCTTTGAATCACAGATTCTAAAGGATCCAACCTCCCCACATCTTTGGGATGCCACCAGTCATTTCGGCGAAGCATTTAATGCTGATTTTATAAAAATTGCCATGCCGCTCATCTCTCAGACTCCAAAGGAATTGTCTATTCGCCTCATGGGAAATCGACAATCGTGGGCAACCGACTTATCGCCGCTTCGCGACTATCCACTGCTTCAGATATCGGATGGGAAATACTGCTGCCCAGACCTAAGCCTCCTTCGAAACGCTGTTGCAGACCGAACTTCAAAACTGTTGGCTGACGCGTATCCGCCACAGAAGTTTCGAAGTTTGTACGGAAGGATTTTTGAAGATTACCTCCAGCGAATAGTCGATGATTTCGCACCGCGTTCCGAGACTCTGGTATCCCATTCTTTCTTTGGGCCAAAGTTCAATGGAGGGAATGACGAAGCTGGTGACTGCATCCTGCACTATGATGATGTTGCTATTGTTATGGAATGGAAATCAAACAGATTGTCCGCGCACCAAAAATATGGTGCATCCGCTACAGATCTCGCTCAGGGAATCAGAGATATTCTTGCCAAATCCACGGAGAAGAACGGAAAGGAGAACCAAAGGAAAGGTGTTAGGCAGCTTTGCACTGTTATAAAGAGGATGTTAAGTGGAGAATTAGTGCGTGCTGAGAATCAGCAGCCAACAGATTTATCGCGGTGTTCAATGTACTTCCCTGTAGTAGTCGTTGCTGAAGAGGCACTCGCAATGAACTGCTCAAGAGATCTCATTCAAGAGAGATTCAATGAATTTCTAAGAACAGCACAATGTGACACTACTAGAATCGGGCCTGTAATGATCTTTTCTATTACAGATTTTGAGATATTGCAGGCGGTAGCTTGTAGAAAGCCAGTCAGAAGACTTTTTGAGGGTTTTGGGGCATATTTGAAAGATCATGGCACGGGAAACCCGAGTGGTGGGTTCAGCGAGTATGTTTACAACACAAGTTGTGACACTTCGCTGTTGCCGATTCGAAATAGATCCATATATCAAATATATGCTGATGAACTGATATCGCGGCTTGATAGTAACAATAATAAGCAATGAGCGTTCATGACCACTTACCTAACAAGATGAAAAGCCCCGGGCGTTATGCAGAATGACGGGGCTCTTTATATTCTGGGATGATTTTTTATGTAGGCCTCTAAATAGTCGCTGCGGGCTAGCTTCCGATGCCGTAGCGTTTCATCTTGTTGTAGAGTGTCACGCGGCTGATACCTAAATCCTTGGCGGTTCGTGTTCTGCTAAAACTGTTCTTGAAGAGAGCCTGTTCAATAATCTCTTTTTCTGTCAGCGCAATCTGCCCTTCCAGGCTCTGCCTGGGTGTCGCTGTGGTGACGAACTGATGCCCCAGATCGACGGAAGGATCGTTCGTCGGCCCGGCATAACCTCCCACAATATGGGAAGGAAGATGCTCAGCCCGCAGTACGCCATCGCGGCAATAGATCACCGCCCGCTGGATGACATGTTCCAGCTCGCGGACGTTCCCAGGCCAGGGGTATCCCAACAGAGCTTCGAACAGACCCGGGTCGATCTCGCGAATCGTCACTCCATGCTTCTGCACAAACTGCCTGACGAACCGCCGGGCCAGAGGAACAATATCGACCTTGCGATGCCGCAGTGGCGGGATGTTAAACTTGAGCATATTGAGGCGATAGTAGAGATCGGGGCGGAAGCGGCCCTGTTCGACCAGCGGCTGCAATTCGAGGTTACTCGCGACGATCAGCCGGGCCTGCGAGCGAAGTGTCTGGTTCGAACCGACAGGTTCAAACTCACCGGTTTCAATGACTCTCAGCAGCTTAACCTGCTGTTCGAGGCCGAGGACATCGATTTCGTCGAGCAGTAGTGACCCGCGTTTGGCAGCAATGAACTTGCCCTCTTTATCGGCATGGGCACTCGTGAAAGAGCCTTTCATGTGGCCGAAGAGTTCACTTTCGATCAGGTCATCAGGAAGAGCACCGCAGGCGACAGGCAGGAATGGATCGGTTCGCCGGGGTGAGGCTTCGTGAATGAGTCTCGAAAGATAGGTCTTTCCCGCACCGGTCTCTCCAATGAGCATGATGGTAACATCGTGGCGGGCCGCGATTTCGAGGTCAGCCAGCATTTGCTGGAGCTGTGGTGAACTTGTTTCAAACCGGCGGCTGATGCTCCCTGCGGCCGTGTCGAGCATGGCACTCTCGTGGGCGGGAACTGTACTTCGCGTTGATGAGGTGCTCGTGATGGCGGCCCGTGGTGTACTCACAGGCGTGTTTCGTGCAGCCGGATACTGAGGATCTGCGTTTGCACTCGCCTGACCTCTGGATAATGTCGAGGGTTCTGCCGGGGCCACGCGATCGGCCAGTTCCCGGAAGGTCTGAGCCAGGATCTGTGAATCGACACGACCCTTGAAGTGTGTCAGATCGGTTTCGTCGACGCGGGCCTGCAGTGGTTCCGGGCAGCGATCGGGAGTCAGCAGAGCAATTCGCAGAGCAGGGAATCGTTCTTGCAGAAGTGACAGCAAACGGGCCTCGGCCATCCCGGTGTGAGATGTCCGGCGGAAGTCGGCCACAAAACCTTGAGGTGTGACGGTCCGAAGAAGATCCTGCACTTCTTCGGTCGTATCGCACGCACGAACATCGACCCGGCCCTGCAGCGCGGAGGGGAGTTCGACGGCCAGTTGCTGATCGCACGAAAGGACAACGATGACAGGTTTGTTCATGGCGAGAGACCCAGGGTTGAGTGTGCCGTCAATTGCTTGATGAAAAATCGATGGAAACGCAGCGGTTTGATTGCACCACTTGACGGTGCGTAAAGGAGAGAGAACAAACGCCGCGCCACATTCCTGAACAGAGGCATCTCCGGGGACTTTCAACGCTCGCAACATGTTTCACTTCAACACGTTACGGCATTTTTATTGTGCGATTAAAACCAGCATCGCGGCGGTTGCATGTTGCCGGAAGACCACAGAGAAGCGTGGCATGTGGTGAATCATCCACGAATGTTGCCGAAGACCGACACGGCCAGCGCATCTGGAATTTTCTTGAACCGGCGGGAGGCGAGGTGTGTCCCGATGAAGTGATCAAATCAGGCCTGCGGCAAGAGACCAGTCCCTGTGATTCCCAGTCACCGTGATTTTCTGGCGGGATCGAGAGAAAGCTCTCGTCAGGTGTTAGAACTGAGTCTTGATCGCGGTACTTGCTGATAACCCGGGGAGAGTTGCCGCCAGACAACATGTTCCATGGTGTCATCCATCTGGCTGGGTTGGCTGTTAACTGATGGACAGTTGGCAGTTGTGAGAATGAGTTCACTTTTCGATTGATGCCGTTATGCCGTCCGTTTTAATACCTGGTCAGCGCAGGGATGCTGCTGGTCGCTCGATGATTTCCATCGCTGATGAGGAACAAGTCGAGAGACGTTCGGCCCCGATTTTGAGGCCGATTGAAACCCGCTCGATCTCGCTGCTGACGATTGGACACGCCACGGTTGATCTCTGCCAGGGGCTTGTCCCGGCAATGGTTTCGTACCTGGTGCTTAGAGAAAACTACACTTACTTCATGAGTGCCTCGCTGGTGTTTGCCACTGCAGCGATGTCGTCGATTGTGCAACCTGTCTTCGGGCAGATGGCCGACCGTTTGAAGCTCCACTGGCTGCTTCCTGCGAGTGTGCTGCTGGCCGGAATTCCTCTTGGAATCGGCGCACAAAGCCCCAGTTATGGATTGCTGCTCTTTGCACTGGCACTGAGCGGTTTTGGGATTGCCGCCTTTCATCCTGAAGCAGCGAGGCAGGCTCATCTGGCAGCGGGCGATTATCGCACCACCGCCATGAGTTACTTCTCGCTGGGTGGAAGTATCGGGTTTGCCATGGCACCGGCCCTCGGCTGGTGGCTGCTCGAATCGAACGGCAGACTGGGGATGCTGTGGGTCATGCTCCCTGCCGCTATTGTGGCAGTACTGTTGGCCCGGCAATTTTCAATGTCTGCTTCGCCGTCGAGGCAAAGGCCACAGGTGGCGATTGCCCCAGCGAAAGACGATTGGTATGGCTTCGGCGTACTGACCATCAGTGTCGTCGCGCGATCGATTGTGTTCTTTGCGATCAACACGTTTCTGGCACTTTACTGGCGACAGCGCTGGGCGGCTGCAGGCAATTCCGCGAGTGCAGAATCGTTCGATCTGAATGTAATCCTGTCTTCGGGCACGACGATCTTATCGGTCTTTCTGGGAGCTGGAATCGGTGGCACAATTCTCGGGGGCTGGTTTGCCGACCGGTTCAGTCGCAGGGCCACTTTGATCACTGGCTTCGGGTTGTCGATGCTGACATTTCCGCTGATGGTGTGGTCGCCATCGATGGAGCTGGGGGCAGCGATGGTCGCTTTGACAGCAGTGCTGTTTTTCGCACCGGCCAGTCCGGCCGTCGTGCTAGGTCAGGAGTATCTGCCAAACCGGGTGGGCATGGCTTCCGGAGTGACGATCGGCCTGGCTGTAAGTGTGGGTGGCATGATTGTGCCACTCTTAGGTTGGCTGGGCGACGTTTATGGGCTGGGTGTGGTGTTTCTGCTGATGGAAGTGATGCTGGGTTTCTGCCTGATTTCGTCAGTCGCACTACCAAACCCACATTTCAGCACACGACTCGTGAAAACGTAATTGGTGGGCACGTGCCAGTCATCGGCCGTTAAAAAGCTAGAAGCCAGCAGATCACAAGGAAATGCCGGCTTCTCTGCTTTGTTGTTTCATGAACGGGGCCAATCGCGAGGGTGTCGGAGTGGCAAGCGAATGCTGTGTTCAGAGTGAGTGCTAAGCACTAGCTGGCAGCAGGTGTCTTAGGGGCAGCTGGCTTGGCAGCCTTAGGTGCCTTGGCAGGCTTTTCGGCCTTGGCGGCTGGAGCTGCCTTGGGCTTGGTGGACTTGGCTGGCTTTGCAGCGGGAGCAGCCTTAGTGGCCTTGGCAGGCTTAACGGCTGGTGCAGCCTTGGCAGGCTTTTCAGCCTTAGGCTTGGTCGACTTCGCTGGCTTTGCTGCGGCGGGCTTGGCGGCTGGAGCAGCCTTCTTTTCAACTGGCTTTTTCGCTGGAGCAGCCTTCGTCGTCGTTTTGGTCGCCATGCTCAATAACTCCTGTAGTGTCTGGACGCACTTAATACTCCCACGTTGAGATCATCTCGAGGGGAGTTCGCTCTAGCGTCCTTGGAGCGAGTTTTGCGCCTAACAGTCACACTCTCCGAGAAGAGTGAGGTTCATCCTTGAAACTTAGAACAGAGCCAACAGATTTAGTTTTAGGATGCTTCGCGAAACAGGTCAATCGGAATCTGTTTTATTGCAAAGGTTTATTGTCACTCGGTGCAACGCAACTTCTTTTCTCAGGGAATCACGGCTCGACGTAACTCTTTCGAAAACTGATTACGGCAAATTCTATCGGCCAAACTGGCTGGTAGGTTTGGGGGTTCTGTAACAAAATCAGCGATTTCGCGGAAAAAACCGGCTGTATCAGTTGCGTGATCCAGGCCTGCTGGCGGTGAAGTCGTCGATTGGAATCCATCGAACTGCCAGGTGGTATCGAAACACGGGGGAAACCGTCGCGAACCTCCCATCGATTCCAGGCGTCACAAACCGGCTGTCGATCGTTTCCAGGTATTCGACTGTCGTTTCCAAACGCTGCCATAAGGGGTCGTTCCTTGACGCTGGCGTCGACTCACCTGACAATCTCTGTATGCGACATTTGTCAGTGTGCGATATTTCGAGGTGGAACTCAGTTGAACATCAGCACACAGCCCTCAAACTTCTGACCCACCCATGAATCCTGAAGCCACGCTTCGAGATTCTTCTCCCGCTACTGTAAAGATAGAAAACTGCCTGCCATGCCCGCCATGACATTGTCTCCACTCGTGGAAGCCCTCAAGCCTTCAGCCACCTTAGCAGCTGCTGCCAAAGCACGAGAGCTGAAGAACAAAGGCGTCAAGGTTCTCGACTTCACGCTGGGCGAACCCGACTTCAATACTCCGGAGCACATCCAGGCGGCGGCGATCGAAGCGATGAAAGCCGGCAAAACGCATTACACACCTTCTGGTGGTATTGCCGAACTGAAGGAGGCTGTCTGTCGTGCTTACAAACGAGATTACAATCTCGACTACGCTCCCAACCAGGTGCTGATCTCGAATGGCGCCAAGCACTCGATTCATAACGTATTGGCGACACTTTGCGGCCCAGGTGATGAAGTCATCATCCCCACACCTTACTGGGTCAGTTATGGGGCACTGGTAGAACTGACAGGTGCCGTTCCTGTGCTTGTTGAAACCACAGAGGCCAGTGGCTTTGTGATGACCGCAGCGCAGTTTGAAGCCGCCATTACTCCTCGAACCAAGCTGCTGTTACTCAATAATCCCAGCAATCCGACCGGTGCGGCTTACACACCAGCTCAATTGGAAGCACTGGCCAAGGTTGCGGTGGCTCGCAATATTCCCGTGCTCTCGGATGAAATTTACGAGAAACTCATTTATCCCGGCAGCGAGTTCCGTTCTTTCGCCAGCTTCGGCCCCGAAGTCAAAGCCCTGACGATTATTGTCAGTGGTGTCAGTAAAGCTTATGCAATGACAGGCTGGCGTATTGGCTGGACAATCGGGCCTGCCGCCATCATCAAGGCCATGGATAACCTCCAAAGCCAGGAAACATCGAATCCTTGCAGCATCAGCCAGTATGCGGCTGTCACGGCACTCGATGGGCCCCAGGAATCTGTCGAAGCCATGCGCGTGGTCTTTGAACGCCGGCGGGAATATTCACTCAGCCGACTGCGTCCCTGGCAGGAACGGTTTGGTGTGACCTGTCCGCCCCCCGGTGGTGCGTTTTATATGTTCTTCAACATTTCATCGATGCTGAATCAGCCATTGGCGGGTGGGAAAATCGCGAAGGACGCCAGCGAGTTCTGCACCATCCTGCTCGAAGAAGCTCATGTCGCTCTGGTGACGGGTGATGCCTTTGGCGCTCCAGGCTTTGTGAGGCTTTCTTTCGCTACGGATGACGAAACACTCAAGCAAGGTTTTGATGCCATCGAGAAATTCCTCGCCAGTGCCGGATCCGCAAGTTAGTTACTTCGGAACCTGAGATGACCAGCAGAAGATGACTCGTGGGAAATCGATGGACGAGCACCAGAGCTCTCTTTTCTCTGGATAAGTTTCTTTGGCAAATTTCACTGGTGAATTTCGCTGGCAAACTCATCTGAAAACCGGCTCTGCGACTGTTCCGTCGTCTGGCTCTTACCTAAAATTATGAAAATGAGACTTTCATCACGATGCTTCAAACTTGTCGAATTCATCAGGCTTTGAACCCTTGCCAGATGAATTCCCCTGTTGAGTCATTCATGAAGTTTCGGCATACAAGCAATCAGGCTTCCCTGAGTTCTTTCACAGAATGTCGACTGTTATGCAACCGCTCCAAAACGTGAATGTTCGGGATACTGTGCCACTGATTGCCCCCCGATACCTGAAGTCGGAAGAAACGATTTCCGATTCCGCCATGCGAACTGTGGTCGAAGGTCGCGAAGCGATCAAGCGGATTCTCAGTGGCGAAGATTCCCGTCTCTTCGTGACTGTCGGCCCCTGTTCGATTCACGATCATGTGGCCGCTCTCGAATATGCCCGCAAGCTGCGGGAGCTGGCTGAAAAAGTCAAAAGTCACATGCTGATTGTGATGCGTGTCTATTTCGAAAAGCCACGCACAACCGTTGGTTGGAAAGGGCTGATCAACGACCCTCACCTCAATGAAACCTTCGATATCGCTACGGGTTTGCGGGCTGCCCGCCGCATTCTGCTGGAAGTGAATGATATGGGACTGCCAGCAGCAACCGAACTGCTCGAATCGATCACTCCTCAATACATTTCCGATCTGCTGGCCTTTGCGGCGATTGGTGCCCGCACCACAGAATCGCCCACTCATCGGCAGATGGCCAGCGGTCTTTCCATGCCAGTCGGTTACAAAAACGGCACGGACGGCACTTTGCAGGTCGCTCTCGATGCGATGCAGGCAGCTCGAACATCGCACAGTTTCCTGGGCATCGACTCCGAAGGGAAAACCTGCATCATCAACACCAAAGGGAACCCCTGGGGCATGCTCGTCCTGCGCGGTGGACGCACAGCTCCCAACTATGCACCAGAAAACGTGCAGGAAGCCGTTTCTAAACTCCGGGCACTCAATCTTTGTGACCGGATCATGGTGGATTGCAGCCATGCGAACTCGAACAAGGATTACACCAAGCAACACATTGTCTGGAACGATGTGATTCAGCGGCGTCTCGATGGAGAGACAGCACTCGCAGGAGTCATGGTGGAAAGCAACCTCTTCCCTGGCAGCCAGCCTCTCAAGAACCCTGCCGATTTGAAGTACGGTGTCTCGATTACCGACGGCTGTATTGGCTGGGAAGAAACCGAAGAACTCATCCTCTCAGCGTATGAAAAAATGAACCCCACACCGGCTGAGGTCACTGCCTGAGAAGAGACGACTCCATCAATATTGAGCAATTCTCTTTGAACAGCTTGCCATATTGTTTCAGGCATTCGTCAATGGGCGAACTGATCGGGTGTCATCGCACCTGTCATCAGTGCTGTGGCCACAAGCACACCACTCACCCCCTGTCTCTGCAATTGCCGAACATCCTTGGCTGTCCGCATGCCTCCACCAGCCAGAATGGTGGGGGTCCTTTTTGTTGGAACGGCCTGTGTGCCATGCTGGCAGCTTTGGGCAAGCCAGCTTTGACGACTTTCGGCAGGGTCTTCCCAGTCGTTACTCGTGTTTTCCAATGTTTCCTGGAGCCGTCGAATTTGCTCGGCTGTTGAACCGCCTGTGCTTTGCCCCACATCTGCCAGATCCAGCACGATCCAATGCGTCAACGACCAGGTTGAGAGTTGTCTGATGCAGTTGACCAGTCCCAACTGCTGAAGCTCATCCGAAGCCTGCCATTGCCCGTGGCGAAAATCGAGCGAGATCCATAATCGCTGAGGATCTTCAACTCGTGCGAGCAGTTTTCGCACCCACTCCATCGACGGCAAAGACTCTGTTCCCAGAATGACGTCGTACCCCAGTTCCATAGCAGCCAGAACAGCATCGATTTCCCGAAAGCCGGCATCAATCAGAATTCGTGGACCATCTCCCGACAAACGAGGCCAGTTGCTCGTTTGCGTCTGGCTGTCAATGATCCCATCGAGATCAGCCACATAAAGCCAATGCGGTTGCCAGACCCTGGTAAAGACTTCGGCCAGTTGTTGAGGTGTGAGTGGCTGATGGAAAAAATTCGTCCATGGTTGATAGTGGGCTCGATTTCCAGCAATGGCATGCACTGCCCAGCCATTACGAATATCAATAACCGGCACAACGACCGAGGCGTCGGCAGGCCTCGAATCGCAATGGGGATGACGAGTTTTTTCCGCAGGGATCTCCATCAACTTCACTCTTACAGGCAGGCAGATTCCGGGGAATCGAGTTAATCTGAATTACGACTGGGTGCTGGCTTCATTCCAGAATTTTGGATCTTGGATCATGACAGATTTGACGCATTTCGACAGCGAAGGGCACTCGCGGATGGTGAATGTCGGCCATAAACCTGTCACGGAGAGAACTGCCACAGCCGAAGGTTTTGTCACAGCTCACCCGGAGACAATCACTCGCATGGCAGGTGGAGGAACGTCCAAAGGAAACGTCCTGGAAGTTGCGCGTCTGGCAGGGATCATGGCGGCCAAAAAAACTGCCGACCTGATCCCACTCTGTCATCCTCTGGGACTTGATGCCGTCGAAATAGAATTTTCTTTCACATCACCGGTTGAACTTCGCATTGTGGCCACAGCCAGCCTGACAGCGAAAACAGGCGTCGAAATGGAAGCTCTCACGGCAGTTTCGATTGCCGCTCTCACTGTCTACGACATGTGCAAAAGTATCGATAAAGCCATGACGATCGGCCCGATTCGGCTCCTTTCTAAAACCGGTGGGAAATCTGGAAACTGGTCGGCACCCTCATGAATCCACTTTCTGAACTCTGGCAGACGCGTCTTGTCGCCAATGTTGCCTGCGATGTCTTCACACCTCCTGCGGTTAAGGCAACAATTGTGTTCCTCCATGGGATGGATGGCAACACGCTGGTCGACAACGAAGTGTGGTCACAAGAGGCACTGAAGGCGAGTGTGTCGATCATCGCGCCGCATGGCGAAGGCGAAGTCTTCGCTGATCAGCCCCTTGATCATACCACGGCTCCTTATTGCTGGTGGCTCGATGCGGGAGAAATGCCCATCGCCAAAAGTTCTTCTACAACCAGGATTCCCATTAGTCCCGAGGCCTGGCTGATCGATCAGCTTCAGCCTGACCTGCAGGAATCTGGCCTGCCTTACTTTCTTGTCGGTTACGAAGTGGGAGGGCAGGGGGCCTTGAGAGTGGCGTATCGGCATGCTCGAAAGTTTCCCATCGTTGCCGCGATTGCTCCCAAGGTTGATCTGCATAACATTTTTGGCCTGGGAACATCACTCGACCGCTTATTCTCGAGCGCAGAAATGGTCCGCCAGCAAGAAGCGACCGTCTGGCTCAATCCATTGCTGCGTCCCAACCATCAACTCATTCTCTGCGACCCTGCCCATGACTTCTGCTTTCCCGGCTGCCAAACTTTGCTGACCAAATTGAGTTCGACAGGTTGTCCGCACGAGGTCAGCCTGGAAACGACTCCCGGGTCACAGTGGAATTCCGGGACACTATGGAATTGCGAGCTGAATGCTGCCGCAAAGCGAATTTTTGCTTTTCTGGGCCGGTTCACTTGAGCCAAGCACACCTTCAAGCATTTTTCCGTCGGAACGGGAGAAGGAGCAAAAACCCTCGTCAATTCCGCCCGAACGGCATGTTCCCAGATGGAATATCAATCAGGCATCGCTATCGAAGAGTGTGCCACGTTCACCATCAGCATCGAGGGGATGCAGCGGGGGTTTGTGGATCGCCTGATGGCTTTCGCTGGCCCCGGGCTGCTCTGCAGGTGGTTCTTCGTTGGCAGTCCAGGGCATGCGACCATCGGCATCGCGATCATCGACGCCGTGATTTTCGGCCAGATCGCCAATCGATTTTTCATTGAGTTGTGCGATGGAAAGATCGCGGTTGGCATCGCTGCTGGCTGTAGCCCTTTGATTCTGTGAGCCCTGCTGCTGGGCCGCTGGAACACCGGCCGCACCCGACACAAATGGCGAACCGTAACCTCCAAAGCCAATGGAACTCATGGCTGGTCTCCTTGCCTGTGCTGTATCTAAAAAGGCATTCCGTTCAATACCCATCATCCGTGACAAGTGTCTGGAGAGATTACGGAAAGAGCCAGTGGCATCCGTCATAAGCATTCGACTCTCATTGTCTCAGGTTTTGATGACTTTGGCCAAGTTTTTTTGAGAGATCGCACAGCAATGTTCCACCCAACAGCACACCCCAGATCTCTCGAAATAGAGGAGGCAAGTAAACAACATTGCAAATGCAGACTGGGGGGCCTAAACTTCATAAGCATCAACAACAGTTGATGATAGGCCTGCCTGATCTCCCGCCGACGGAATCCTGCCTTCCTCACAATCGATCAACTGCCATGCGCTGTATTGATTTCGACGATTTCTGTAACAACCGCATGCTGATGACTTTCAGCCAGGCTTGTTTACGTCGAGAGGTTATTTCTCAGCCATGCCGCCTGCATTTGTGGATGCTGATCGTGGGTTTCGGGCTGTTCACGTCGATGACCCATGCTGCTGACCCAGTAGCCTTTGATCGCGATGCTAAGCCTTATCTCAAAAAATATTGCTTCAGTTGCCACGACGATAAAAAAATGGAAGGCGAGCTGAATCTCGCCGTCTATAAAGAGCCGCAGCGAGTGCTGGAATCGCTCCCAAAATGGGAGACGATTATCCAGCGGGTCAAAGCTAAAGAGATGCCTCCCGAAGGGAGCCCTCAGCCATCCGAAGAAGAGTTCCAACGCTTCTTAAGCTGGTATGGCACACTCCCACGACCTGAGAACGAATGCCGCAATCTGGCGACCGATGCCACCCAGAATTTCTATCAAGGGTATGTGATGAGCCGTCGGCTCACACGGGCCGAGTATGCCAACAGTGTGCGGGATCTCTTCAATTACGACTTCCAGATTCTCCCACGCATCCCGGCTGATGGGGCCGGTGGCGAAGGTTTTGATACCAATGGCTCATCGCTCTTCACCTCAGCGATTCTGGCGGAAAAGTATCTTGACGTCGCCACTGATGTGGCCAGTCAGCTTCTGCCCGAAAACTTGCGTGAACAACCTGCGACCATGAAGCCGGGCGAGGGAAGTCCATCGACAAACCCACTGGAGACCGCGAGGCACAAGCTGCTGGCTCATTGGCCAGGTGCTGGCTTAACGCCACGAGAAGCCGCTCGATTGAACCTCGAGCCATTCGTCAAAAGAGCCTACAGGCGACCGATCCACAAAGAAGATCTTGAGCCGCTGCTGGCGTTGTTCGATCAGGCCTCCCAGCGGGGCGATCCCTTCCCGCAAGCCATGCGATTGCCCTTGATGGCGATTCTCATTTCGCCTCATTTTCTCTTTCTGGCAGAACCTGAGCCCAGTCAGGAAGGGGTGCATGCACTGCCCCCTTATCCCCTGGCATCGCGGCTTTCTTATTTCTTATGGTCGAGCCTGCCCGATGATGAACTTCTGCAACTGGCTGAATCGGGCCAATTGCTTCAGGACGACGTGCTCAAGGCGCAAGTCCGGCGCATGCTCGCCGATCCACGCGTACGTGGTCTGGGTGAAAATTTTGGCATGCAATGGCTGGGGCTATCTCAGTTCGGAGAAACCACCCGGCCCGATGCGAAGCTCTTTCCAGAGTTCGATCGTGATCTTCTGGAGGCCATGAGACAGGAAAGCATCGAAACTTTGACCGAGGTCTTCCGAAAGAATCGCAGTCTCCGCGACCTTCTGGTGGCCGACTATGTCTTCGTGAATGATCGACTGGCAGAACATTACGGCCTGCCCAAGCCCGGCTCAAACACGATGGTTCAGGTATCGCTCACCGATGATCAGAAGTACCGGGGCGGTCTTGTGACGCAGGGGGCTGTCATGGTGCATACTTCGTATCCATTTCGAACGAGTCCTGTCCTGCGTGGAAGATGGGTACTGGAAGAAGTGCTCGGTAGTAAAGTCCCGCCTCCACCTCCCGGCGTGCCACCATTGCCCGAACATGATCCAAACGCTCCACCATTATCTTTGCGGGAGCGATTGGAGAAGCATCGGCAGGATCCCGCCTGTGCAGCCTGCCATAACCGCATGGATCCCTTAGGGTTCGGCCTCGAAAACTTTGATGTGCTCGGGCGATTTCGAACGACTGAAGCAGGCCTCGCAATCGATGCCTCCGGCAAACTTCCCAGTGGAGAAAACTTCAGCGGCCCGGCCGAAATGAAACAGATTCTGCTCAAGCGCAAAGGAGAGTTTCTGCGGAATCTCACCAAGAAAATGCTCGGTTATGCCCTGGGGCGTGGTCTCAATAAGTTCGATCAATGTGTCATTAAGGAAACGCTCGAAGCTCTGAAATCCCATGATGATAAGTCAGGAGTGCTTGTTGAGCAGATTGTCCTGAGCTATCCGTTTCGCCACCGCTACACCAAGAAATAAATGATAAATCGATCATTTTGTGAACCACTACGGTTAAATCGGTAAGCGATTGCCGATCCCACATGCATAGAATATGAAGGGTCGGAATTCGGTACCGCCAGAGTGTACGGAGTTCAGGCCACTTCCGCACAACCAGTAAATCTTCTGTAACATCATACCAATACGTTAGTTACCTGCCCGATGCATGCACCCGTTTGCTCTCATCAAACGTGATCGCCATCGTTTATCCGCCGGAGTGAATTCCATGCCTCATACCTCCCGTTGGTCAATTCCTCGTCGCACGTTTTTGCGAGGCGCCGGTGTGGCTGTGGCTTTGCCGTGGCTGGAAGCGATGGGTTCCCCCGTCAAAGCCGCTGAGTTGACGAACCCCGCCGATGCACTCGAGGCTGGCAAGTATGCCCCCGTTCGATTTGGTTGCCTGTTCTTCCCCAATGGTGTCTGGAAGGATGCCTGGATTCCCAAGCAAGCGGGGAGAGATTTCGAGCTGCCCGATTCCTTGCAGCCACTGACAAACCTCAAAGAGCACGTCACGATTCTCTCCCAGCTCGATAAGCGGCATAGCCACGAAGGGGATGGCCATTACGCAAAGACAGCAAACTTCCTCACAGGCTTGCGGGTCGAAAAAACTACCGGCAAGAACATCAGCACGGGTGGAGTTTCACTCGATCAGTACATGGCCAGGCAAGTGGGGCATTTAACCCCTCTCCCATCCCTGGAACTGGGAATTGATCCAGTCATCTCCGGGATCGATTCGAATGTCGGCTATACGCGACTTTATGGTTCCCATATTTCGTGGCAGACAGCCGAACGGCCTGTCGCCAAGGAAATTAATCCCAGAACAGTGTTTGACCGGCTGATGAATGTCCAGCAGGCGGGGAAGAATCGCGGCCAGGCGGCTTCATCGCGTGATGCAGACCGCAAAAGCCTGCTCGACTTCGCGATGTCCGATGCCCGGCGCTTGCGTCAACAACTGGGCCGCGACGACCAGTTCAAACTCGATGAATATCTCGATTCTGTTCGTGCCGTTGAAAAACGCATCGAGTTCTTTACACAGCCCGACCCTCGCGTCTGGCATCCGGAAACGCCACAGGCCGAAATGGAAGCTCCCGGGGCACCTCGCGATTATCAGGAACATGTTCGCCTGATGATTGACCTGATGATTCTGGCCTTCCAGACAGATTCGACGCGAGTTTCGAGCTTCATGTTCGCCAATGATGTTTCGGGCCATAACTTTTCGTTTGTCGATGGTGTTCGCGGCTCGCACCACGAACTGTCACATCACGAAGGTAAGCCCGAAAAGATCGAGCAGTACCAGAAGATCAATCGTTGGCATGTTTCGCAGTTCAGCCGCATGCTGGAGCGAATGTCACAGATACGCGAAGGAGAATCGACGTTGCTCGACAACTCCATGATTCTGCTGGGGTGCGGCATGGCCGATGGTAACGCTCACCAGCCCGATAACCTGCCAATTGTGGTCGGTGGCCATGCCGGTGGACGCTTTGCCGGCGGCCAGCATATTGCCAGCAAACCACGCACTCCGCTGTGTAACCTGTACGTTTCGATGCTCGATGGCATGGGCTGCCCGGTCAATCAGTTCGGCGACAGCACCGGCCCTATCCAGGAAGTATTTTCGGCTTAGCATTTATTAATGGAATCCTGTTGAATCGAACGATCTTCATTCATTGATCACCGGCATTCGGATAACTAACGCCTCATGTTTTTTAATACGATCCGCGCTGTTCGTCTGGCACTCAAGAGCCTGCTGCTGCATAAGCTGCGGTCGGGTCTGACGATGCTCGGTATTGTCTTTGGCGTCTTTTCGGTGATCGCCATGCTCGCCATTGGCGAAGGGGCCAGTGCCCAGGCGCAGGCTCAGGTGCGTCAACTGGGGGCGACCAACATCATTGTGGTGAGCGTCAAGCCCCCCGCCGACTCTTCGTCGAACTCATCGCGATCTTCTAGCCGCGGTCCTTCAGTCTTAGCCTACGGGCTTTTGCGAGCCGACTATCGACTGCTTTCGGAAACGATTCCCACAATCACCAGCACCATTGCGATTCGCGAAATTCAATCCGAAGTTCGCTATCTGCAGAATACGATCAATGCCCGCGTGGTCGCGACGACCACAGGCTACAAGGACATGAATCATCTGGAGATGGCTGAAGGTCGCTTTCTCACTGATCAGGATGAACGCGAGATGGCCAATGTCGCTGTCATCGGGAGTGAAGTCGCCGCCAGACTTTTCCCCTATGAAAGCCCCGTTGGCAAAACCATTCTGATGCGATCGTTCCGGTTCACTGTGGTGGGCGTGACACGCTCACGAACAGCTTCCGCTGCGATCGGTGGCAGTATGTCCGGGCAGGAATTCAACAAAGATGTCTACATCCCGCTCAAGACATTCCAGACGCGAATTGGCGATCGTGTGATTACCGCACTCAGTGGTTCATTCTCTGCGGAAGAAGTGCAACTCAACCAGATCACGCTGCAGGTGGCAGAAACACAGGATGTCGTACGTACCGCCGACGTCGTGCGGGAATCACTCATTCGCAATCATCGTGGCAAAAACGACTACGACGTGATTGTCCCTCTCGAACTTCTGAAGCAGGCCGAGCAGATCAAGCAGATCTTCAACATCGTGCTGGGTTCGATTGCCGCCATCAGTCTGGTCGTGGGCGGGATTGGCATCATGAACATCATGCTCGCCACCGTCACCGAGCGAACTCGCGAAATCGGCATCCGGCGGGCACTGGGCGCCAGGCAATCGGATATCATCAGCCAGTTTTTGACGGAAACAATTGTTCTTTCCGGGACTGGCGGATTATTGGGTGTTGGCCTGGGTCTGTGCACACCACTGGCCTTCATGGGAATCCAGTGGATCGTGGAAAATGCAGTCCTTTCGGGAGGCTCAGGAACTTCTGAAATCAGTGAGCTTTTTGGAAATATGCGGCCACAGATCGCTTTCTGGAGCCTGCCGATTGCCTTTGGAATCTCGGTCGGAATTGGTGTGATCTTCGGCATCTATCCCGCACGTTCCGCAGCACGCATGGATCCGATCGAAGCCCTTCGCCACGAATAACAGCTTCTCGAAGCCAAACCAAAAACTTCTCGAACTTTGATCACTTCACATCACTCAAATATCCGCCTTCAGGGCGGCGCATCATGCCGACACGGCGATTTTCATCAGAGGATGATCCGGGAATCCTGCGAGCCGAACTGGCTCGCGAAGCCGCTCGATTACTCGTCCGCGGGAAGGTGCAGAATTTTTCGACTGCCCGTAAGCGGGCTGCGCGATCCCTTTCGACACAACGATTGACAGCAGCTCACCAGCCATCAAACCAGGAAATTCAGCGGGAGATCGACCTGCTGCTGAAGCCACTTCAACTCGATATCGCCGGGCATTTCTCACCAGCCGAACAGGCAACGACCAGTTCCAAAATCTGCCCTGAGGATTTCATTTCGCCACCTGCAGAAAACTCCATCCAGCCAGGAGGCGTCGCTCCTGAATCTCGCGTTCAACCTGAACCATCAACTGCCGATTTCTACATCCGGCTGGCGAACCTCCTCTATCGACTGGAATCCGTCCGGCTGGATTCCCACGAGCATCCTGAAGGGGATGCGCTCTATCATTCGCTGCAGGTTTTTGAAATTGGGCGCTCGATTGAGCCTTACGATGAGGAGTTTCTGATTGCCTGTCTGCTTCATGATGTCGGGCTGACCATCAATCCCAGACAACCGATTCTCTCCACCTTTGATGTCCTGGGAGACTGGCTTTCGGAACGAACTCGCTGGTTCATCGAACAACGGCCTGTGGCATCAGCCGGACTGAGGCAGGGCCGCTTCCTGCAATCGCTTCGTAAACATCCCGATTTCGACCTGCTCGTCGAACTGGCCCGTGCTGATCGCGATGGACGAGTGGCCGGTGCTCAGGTGCCAGATGTCGAAGAAGTGATCGCCTACCTAATGGCCCTCGATGAAATGTGCCAGGGTGAGTGATCGCGCGGCTCTCTATCTCATGCAGCGATTGCGTTATTCGCTCTCACTGTGTGGCACGACCCTGCAGGCTTTGCGAAAGGGCGTGGCCTTCACAGGGTGGCCAGGCTGGATGTCTTGAACAGCATCAAGCGGCCAGCTTGTCACAACCACTTCATGCTGGCTCAGGCCAGTGGCTTACCCAGAAGAGCTCTTTTTTGTAGAGCGAATTTCAGATGATGTTCCAGGTGATGAATGTACTTGATGACCTGGTCTGCCAGCGAAACCTGACCCACTTCGGTATGAATCCCCGTCCGGGCGAACATTTCAGGAGAGAATCGCCGCAGGTGTTCGGCCATGAACTGCCGATTGTTCGCCACAGCTTTGCAGGCGGCAAGAGCATCAATCGCTTCCATCCCGGGTAAGGCATTGAATGCGGATTCATCATAGGCACAGATCAGCGGGTTCTGCATCGCCGCTATCCGCTTCATGCGATCCGTCCCGATCAGATCACTATCATAAATGTGGGTCGCAATCTGCTGCAGGCTCCATGTTCCTGGAACGGGTATTGCCTGCAGATCTGCCGAGGTTAGGCCATCGAAGGCCGCGATCAGCTTCGCACCACCAGCCACATAGGCGTCAATCTGTGCAGAGGTAATCATCGTTTCCATTGTTGACTTCCCAATGTTGATGGACAGTGCCAGAAGGGGAGCGCTTCACAAATTCAATGAGAAATGTGAGATCGCGAAGCCATGCTTGTCCAGAGCGACAAGCATGGCACAAAGCAAGAATACAAACAATTCGCAAGTCAGGTTGAGGCCGGAGGACGGCTCAAGGTTCAGTTTTTCAGGCGAACGGGGAGGAAGATTTTGGCTTCGCCGGGGGAATTGAGATCGTGTCGTTCGAAGAGCAGCCCTTCGCGCCAGGTCAGCGATCCCTGCTGAGCGAGCCATTGTTGAAATGTGCCGACATGCTGCAGACAGACAGATTTCACTTCGATTGCCGAACTGGAGACTGCCGGCTCAACAGGTTCTGCACCAGCTTGTTGTGACATGACGACTGAGGTTCCCGTCGAAAAGGCCCACTTGGCCATTCCCTGAGGGATCGGCGTCTCAGCATCGACCTCGGCACCAATCAGAATTTTTTGATCAGGCACCGCTTCGGATTCACCGAACCTGGCTGTCCAGGCAATGCAGATCACGCGGTCCGTCTGCTGACCCGGAATTCGCCGGAGCAGTTGTTTCGAGACAAATTCACGCAGGGCACTTTGAAGCTGTGTTTCGAGCGCTAAGGGTTCGTCCGGGGCCGAGATTTCGTAGCCCATCAGCCAGACGGTTGGCAACCGCACCAACTGCCACTGGAAGTGCTGATCGCTCCCCTCAGGAAGTGTCACTTCTCCGTAAAGTTCCGGCAAAGGAGTGGCTTCAAGGAGTTCTTCTTCCAGCAGTTCACCTTCCGCCTGCTCAGCAGCAGAAGAATCGGCAGAGGCAAAGGATTGAGTTCGCACAGGTCGCTTCATAAGGGCTCTTCCAGAAAATCAATGTCTGGTGGAGCGTATCCGAGTGGGCCCATTTTGGCGACTGTGGGGGTTGAAAGTCAGGTATATTTCTCTCCCCAGTGGATCTCGCTCACACTGGCCAGAAAACGGTTCTGGTCAGATAACTCGAAAAAACACCATTCACAAAATCCAAAGTTATATTCTGTCTTGACCAGCCAATACCAAATCCACTTTCCCTTGTGTGAATGCGCCCCAGCAAGATCGCATGCAGGGTAATCTGAATAGTACTGCAGACAATTGCCATCAGCAGGCCCGAAGTGCTGCCAGCACCATCGATTTGCATAGTCCAACTCCGCAAACGAAAGCTGCAGTGTGACGGTGTGAGGAAACCGCGATCGTCTCAACTCCCGCTCTTGCTCCTCGAACGCCCGAACCTGCAGTGAATCGTCTTCACTGGCAAGATACTCTTCAAAGCTCGACAAGCGGACGGTGCGCTGGCTCATCTATCAATAACTACATATCGTGTTTGAAATATTGAGTTGAAAAACACAAAAATGTGCCTGCAAAAGTCGCAGACATGGAATGCTAAGTACGATTTCCATTTGGTGAACATCTAAAGTGAGTTGCGCAGGGTCTTAAATCGGGATTGCAAATGGTATTTATATATAGACGAAAGCTGGTGCATTCCGTCGGAACTTCATGGCACCCTACTTGAATACATGCAATATACGGTAGTTGTCGAAGATGCCTGTTCATGGTTCGATGACGACCTCTGAGCCCTTGACGAGAAAGTCGTAGACTTCGATGGCGTCGTCGTTTTGCAGGCGAATGCAGCCTCTCGATGCCGCTTTGCCAATACTTTCGGGCTCAATGGTGCCGTGAATTCCGTAGCTGTTGCCCAGATCAAGCCAGCGGGGGCCTAAGGGATTGCGTGGGTCTTTCCCGTCAATGACCCGGCCCTCAGGGTCGGTGTATTGAGGATCCGCAATCTTTTCGAGGACAGCCAGTTTCCTTTGTGGTGACGATCGATCCTTCCCAATGCCAACGGTGTACTTCTTGACGAAATAACTCTGCAGGTGAATGGTGAGCTCAAATCGCGACAACGAGACATGAGCCGAGAAGGGGCCACGAATGACCTTCAGCTTCTTACCGGCCTGCAGCCGCCTGGGGTCAATACGATTCAGCCGGGCGAGATACTCCCACGAGAGCTTGTGCTCGCTGGCAATCTTTCGCAACTGGTCACCTGGCTGAATCATGTAGGCCGGGACAAAATGCGGCTCGGGCTGCTCGAAGATCATCTGTGCTGTGGCTTCAATCCGCTGCTGAAAAACATGTCGGCTGGCCGGTTCGCTCCAGTAAAGCTGTGAGAGCTTTTTATGGGCCTTGAGTGTCTCACCTGCCTTCAGCAAACTATCGATCTCTGCCAGTGACGTTGTGAGGCTGTCGGAGATCTGTGCCGTGAAATCTTCGGCTGGCGGTTGAAAACTGACCTGCTGTACCAACGAACTCGAAAGCTGATTGCGACTGAGAGGTTTTCGCTGGTATCGCCTGGGAATCTCGTTGAGATCGTCTGGCAACGCCTCCTGGGCCCCAGACATTCTCTCAGAGGGCAGAGCAAGCTGCGAATGCTGCAGATGGCCTTCTTCTCCGACTGCGGCCATGAGGGCAGCGGTTTCGGAAGTTACACTCGTTGCAGCAGGGACTTGGGGGAAGTTCGCGAGGGAAGTGTTCGCTTCGGCTTGAAGAAGTGGTTTGCTCGGGACGGGTGTCTCGGATGGAGTTTCGGCACCAATTAACTCGCCCGTAGGAACAAAGCCCCATTCGACGAGCGTGCCGGGCTTTGCGAACTGCCAGGCGGCCCAGCCACTGGTGAGGATAAATCCGCAACTCAGCCCCCAGAAGGCCAGTGCCTGGATCAAACGGACATGTTTCCATGGGCTCACAAACCGACCTCCATGTCAGTTCCCGGGATTTTTTCATCGGCCCCGCAGCGAATTAAACCAGCATAGAAATAGTCGAAAAGACGATCCACCTCCAGACGAATTCCGCCTCCGCGAAGTTTCTCAGATTGGGGGTGCCACTGCTGGCTCGCCCAGCAGTGCTCCTTGTATCGGCCAATCATCAAAACTGCAGCCACGAGGAGTTCAGAAGAGAATTGTCCAGTACGATTGTTCTTCTGCAGCGTTGCCACCATCGACATCCAGCCTTCGTTCATTCACCAGTGACGGCCATCGATAGTGATGATTAAGTTCAAAAAGAGCACTGCTGGACGAGCCAGCAGTGGCACCCGGCGGTTCTACAACGGCAGTCCACATGGCAGACACTCCTACAACCCACTCGGCCCAGCACTTACCGGCTTTCTTCCCAGTTCGGTCAGTTTTTTCAGTTCTGCCTCACTCAGTGCCCGGTCGAAGACGGCCACCCCGCCAATCCAGCCGGTGAAGCCGACACTTCTTGAACTGTGGATCACCCGGCCAATGGTGAATGGCCCACCACTGCCATCGTTGGCGGGCGTGTACAGATCATGGGGATACCACCACGGATTGAGTCTCAAACCGACCAGCTCACGTTCCGCCAGTTTCCACTCGTCACCAGCTTTGCGCAGCGTGACCTTCACCTTGGTGTAGCCATGTTCCCGAAGTTCGATTCGCTCGACATCGTTTTCACTCAAAACCTTGGTAGCGACAGGTGCCTCTTCGGGCGGGTTATAGAATTGGTCAGCGGGAAAGTTTGAGTCTTCGCCCGGCTGAACCCCTTCTTCACGCCGCAAGTGCCCCTGCTTCCACGCGTTGGCTGCATAAGAGAGCAGGTTGTCTTTCTGCGGATTCTCCAGCCAGCGATCACCAGCATGCCCATTGAGCCAGCCCGTCAGTTGATCCTTCTCGTGGTCGAAGGTCATGGCAAAACATTGCCACGCAGCGTCCAACGTTTCTGCAGAAGCATGGGCCGGAACTTTGGGCGAGACGTCCGCCGAGTTGCACTTGTGCAGGGCGTAACGATTCAGGAACGAACTCGCCCCATTCTCGGAAACATGCCCACAGGCAGAGCCCTCCTTATTGAGACCGGCAAAGAGGGCATACTGCCTTTGCCCACGCTGCACCTTCTGAATGCCAGCCGTACTCTCCTGCTTGAGGTCGGTTCCCTCGTGCCAGATCCCGGCCAGGGCATGGTTACCACTTTCACGGATGGCCCAGACAACGACGGTCACCGATTTTCCGGCACCTTTGATGTCGAGAGGCGTATCGTGCAGACGTTCGCGGGGAACGAACAACAGGGGGCGAAAATCGGGATCGGTCTCCTGTCGAATCTGGATCGCATTGCCGAAAGGCCCCCGGCCCAAAATTGGAAAGTCTGCATAAGTGGCCTCCCGTCCGCTGCCCCAGAAATCCCGCACATAGTTCCCGGCATCCAGCGGATACTCGTTTGGTGCCGCATCGCCCGCCACCGTGACCCTTTCGGCATTTCCGCCGCCCGCCTTCCCTGCTTTATCCGCATCTCTGCCGAAGGCAGGGACATGCGCGAGAAACCGCCGCTCACCCCCCGGTTCCCGCTTCACAAAATCCCAAACCGCCACACACCCCGGCACCGCCACCACATCCGCCACGCGGTCAGAAGCTTTGTCCTCCGCGAGAACCGGAGCAAACACCAACCACAGATAGCCAATCAACGGAAAAACACGCATAGCACGACCTGGAAAACTTGAGGAAAAGAGCCACACCCTTCCACAGTTCTCCGCCTCAAAATGAAGAAAGTCAATCGTGTGGTTTAACAGCATGGGAGGGGTCTGTCGTCTCAATGACTGTTAAAGAGGCTTTCTGATCGAGAAGCCACACTCCAAGGGATTTTGAACCGAACTACGGCCTGCCGGCCGAAATCACACTCCTTACCGAAGCCTATTACCATCTAGGCAAATGGGTAAAACTCATGCCTCCTATGGCGATACCACCCCGGTAGAAATCAGAAGTTCAACCGAGGCCACCCTGTGGTGGATCGTCGAATGGACCTTCGCCTGGTTGGGTCGCGACTGTCGACTTTCCAAAGACCATAAACGCACCACCACCTCCGGCGAAACCCTCTTCCAAATCGGCATGATCGACCTCATGGCACGACGCCTCCCCAAAACATGGGCCTTTGGGGACAGGCTATTGACGAAATGGGTGGCGCTTCGGAGAGTCGGCGATCCCCAGCTTGCAAGCTGAAATAAACCTTGCAGTGTTTTCTGCATCTGTGAAGACTACTTTGTTACTTTATTGATTCCCGTCATTGGGATTTCGAGCCCAAGTCGTACTTGCAACCGAGGTCTTTTCCACTGATGACTGCGAACTTAGATCGGGAAGACGTTCGGAATTCAGCCCCCTTGCTGCCACTATTCGATTTGCTGGCCGCCGTAAGCGAAGCGTCGCTGGACGCCCTGTTCGTGAAAGACGACTCCGGCCGGTACTTGTTTTGTAATGACGCTGGAGTAAAGCTCACGAATCGGACTCGCGAGCAAATCCTCTATCAGGATGATACCACCGTATATGGTACTGACGCAGCGCGCACCATGCGGGCGCAGGACCAGCGAGTCATCCAATCGGGTCTACCGGCAGCGGAGACGCATGTCGTCCAAATCGGAGATGATCTTCGCTCAATCCAAATGACGACCAAGCCATACCGGGATCAACACGGTACGGTACAAGGCGTGATCGTGATTGCACGGGAGTTTGCAGATGCAGCAATGGGGAATCGTTCGCATGCTCTTGGTACCGTGGCAGCGAACCATCTCGAGCGAAGCGGGGCAGAACAGGCATTACGGGAGAGCGAACGCCAATTAGCTGACGCGCAGCGCATCGCACGCATCGGAAGTTGGGGGTGGGAGCCCTCGTCAGGCAAAGTCTGGTGGTCGCGCGGCGTATTCGAGTTGTTTGGTGTCGATCCACAAGTCATTCAGCCCAGCTTTCAAGCGTTCCTGCAACTGCTGCATCCCGATGACCTTCCTACGGCCATCGCGCGGGTTGACGCGATGCTCGCCGGTGCCGATCGCTTTGAAGATGATTTACGCATCATCCGTCCTGACGGGCAAATAATCTGGCTGCACAGTCAGGCCGTCGCCACGCGCGATGCCGACGGCAACATTCTCCGTGTGGATGGGACGGATCAGGATATCACTGCCAGAAAACTCGCCGCGGCGGAAATCCAGGCCAGCCAGAAATTCGTGAAAGCCGTCGCTGAGACATCCCCCCTGACAATTTACGTGTTCGACCTACAGCAGCAGAGAATCATATATTCGAATTATTATCTTGTGCGGGATCTGGGTTTTACCCCGGAGTCGATCCAAGGCAGGAGTTGGGCTGAACTGGCGGAACTGGTACATCCGGATGATTTCGCCAACGTGATGACGCTTCTCCAACGCTGGGACACCGTCGACGATCAACAAGTCCTGCTCGCGGAATATCGCCTGAAGGATGTCGATGGCAACTGGCGATGGTTCGTCAGCCGGGATCGGGTTTTTGAGAGAATGCCCGACGGTCGGGTCAGCCAGATCATCGGCACGGCCGAGGATATCACGGAGCGCAAGCGGGTCGAACAATCGCTCCGGGAGAGCGAACAACGATTCCGCGAATTGGCCGATGCCATCCCGCAAATCGTCTGGGTCGCGGCGCTGGATGGCGGCTTGACTTACCTGAACGCCAAAGCGACGGAGTACACCGGCGTCGGGATGGATCAGCTGACGGGGTGGTCGTGGGAGCAAGTCATTCATCCCGAGGACTTGCCGAACGCGATTGAGCGTTGGACCGCGACTTTGGAGCAAGAACTTCCCAGAGACATCGAGCTCCGGATCCGCCAGACCGACGGCGCTTACCGCTGGCATATCAGTCGCCAGGTTCCCATCCGAGATGCGTCGGGAGCCATCGTGAGGTGGTACGGCACCTGCACCGATATCGATGATTTGAAGCGGACTCAAGCTGCGCTGCAGCAGAGCGAGTCGACTCTCGAAGAGGCCATGCGGATCGGCAACATGGGGAGCTGGATCATCGACCTGGTGCAGAATCGGGCCACCTGGTCTGACGAAGGCTTCCGACTCCTGGGATATGTTCCGGGCGTGGACCAACCTTCCCAGGAGCTCTTTTTTAACGGGGTCTACCCGGCAGACCGTGATGCCGTGCGTCATGATCTGGCGAATGCGATCGCCACGCAGACTTCGCTCAATTCGGAGTTTCGCTTTGTCCGACCCGACGGCCAGCTACGGTGGCTCCACTCCAGGGCCCGCGCCACCTCTGATCAGCATGGGCGACCCATACGATTTGTGGGTATTACTCAGGACATCACCGCCCGCAAACAAGCCGAACTGGCGCAACTCGAAATCGAAGAACGCTACCGACTGGCCATCCTCGCGACAAATGATCTGATCTGGGATTTCGACCCGGTCGCAGAGACCGTTGCCTGGAGCGAGCAATACGCGGCCACCTTAGGACGAACGCCAGAATCCAGCGATTCGTGGCAGTGGTGGATCGACCGGATCCATCCGGAAGACCGGGAACGTACTACCAGGTCGTTGCGTGCTGCAGTGGACGGGACCGCTACTTATTGGACTGCCGATTACAGGTTCCAGCGCGCGGACGGCGTCTGGGCCGCTATTCATGATCGAGCTTACATCGCGCGTGATGCAGCGGGACATGCGCTCCGAGTCGTGGGGGCGATGCAGGATGTCACCGATCGCAAACGGGCTGAAACGGAGGTACGGAGAACAGCGGAATTACTGCGAGCGGTCGCGGAAAGCACATCGGATGCGGTCTTCGTCAAGGACCGGGATGGCAAGTATCTCCTCGCGAACCAGGCGGCTTGCCAATTCATGGGCAAGCCGCTCGAAGAGGTTTTAGGAAAAGACGATAGCGAGTGGTTTGACGCCGAAGGTGCCCGTCTGGTTTTTGAAGTGGATCGCGAAGTCATGCGGTCGGGCCTTGTTAGAACATCGGAAGAAACGCTGACGGCGAATTATGTGACACGGACCTATCTTGCGTCGAAGGCTCCGTATCGCGACGAACTTGGAAATGTCATTGGCATAATCGGCATTTCTCGCGACATCACGGCCCGCAAGGAAGCCGAGCGGATGTTGCGTTTAAATCAATTCAGCGTCGATCACGCAGTGGATTCCATCTTTTGGATCAACGCTTCCAGTGAGATTCTGTACGTCAATAACGCCGCCTGCCGCACATTGGGCTACACGCGCGATGAGATGCTCGGAAAGACAGTACCGGACATCGATCCGAATTTTTTGCCAGAAGCCTGGCCAGCCCATTGGGAAGAACTGCGGTGCCGCGGGTCATTCACGTTCGAGTCCGACCATGTGACCAAGGACGGCCGCACTTTGAAAACCGAAGTCACCGTCAACTATCTGCAATACGAAGGCCAGGAGTACAACTGTGCCATCATGCGTGACATCTCGGAACGCAAGCAGGCCGAGTTGGAGATGCGGCAGTCTCTGTCGCGGATGCGGGCCACCTTGGAATCGACGGCGGACGGCATTCTCGTGGTTGACTTGGAAGGCCGCGTGCTGGATTACAATCGCCGCTTCATCTCAATCTGGAGATTTCCTGAGGAGATGATCGCCGAGGCGAACAAGTCGGACATCATCGCATCCTCCGACCAACATCAGGCCGTTCAGAAGATGCTCGCTCAATTGAAGGACCCTGAGGGCTTTGTCCGCCGGGTACAGGAGATGTACCAGAACCGGGAGGAATCTTCCTTCGATGTGCTGGAATTCAAGGACGGCCGCATCGTCGAACGGTTTTCGCAGCCCCAATGGATGGATGGACAACCGGTGGGACGCGTGTTGAGCTTTCGCGACGTCTCGGAACAGCGAAAGCTGGAAGAGCAGTTGCGGCAGTCGCAGAAAATGGAAGCCGTTGGCCAGTTCGCGGGAGGCATCGCCCACGATTTCAATAACCTACTCACGGTCATAAACTGCTATTGTGAGCTTCTGCTGGATCAGAAATCGCAGCCGCAGAATTGGTGGGAGTCCGTGCAGCACATCCGCGACGAAGGACTTCGGGCCGCACAATTGACCAAGCAATTGCTGGACTTCAGTCGCCGCTCGCATTTCCAGCCGAGAGTCATTCACTTGAATGATGTGATCGAGGGATCGCAGAAACTGCTGCGGCGATTGATCGGTGAACGAATTCAATTGATCCTGCATCTCGATCCTCTCTTGCCTGCGATCAAAGCCGATACTACCCATCTGGACCAGGTGCTGATGAACCTCGTCGTCAATGCACGGGATGCCATGCCCGCCGGCGGCCGGCTGACGATTCGTTCGAGCAGACTTTCACCACATGACGCTCGACAATTCTTAACGAACACTTCATGGGAGACGCCCTACGTTCAACTCGAAGTGGCTGACACCGGCATCGGGATGAGCGCAGAAATCCAAGCCCGGATCTTTGAACCCTTTTTTACAACGAAGGAGATCGGAAGTGGTTCCGGACTGGGGCTCGCCGTCGTCCATGGCATCATGCAACAGCACGATGGCCAGATCCATGTGGCTACCGAGCCAGGCGTCGGGACGACTTTTCGATTACTGTTTCCCGGTGTCGCAGAGGAACCTCCGACGGTGATAGCCAGCAAACAACCAACTACCCGCCTTGGGGCGGAAACAATTCTGCTCGTTGAGGACGAACCGCGAGTGAGAAAAGCGACGCGGCTGATGCTCGAATTACAGGGTTATCGCGTCTGGGAAGCCGCGAATGGTCGAGAGGCGTTAGAACTGGTACGAACGCGGCCTGATCCAATCGACTTATTAGTAACCGATGTCGTCATGCCGGGAATCGGTGGCCGGGAATTAGCGGGAGAATTGCGATCGATGCATGCCGATCTCCCAGTGGTTTATATCAGCGGATATTCAGAGAGTTTCGGTGCCAGCGGAGCAGCATTACAGCCTCATGAAGCCTTTCTGCAAAAGCCGTTTACTCAAGCGGATCTACTCCAACAAGTCGATAAATCCATCGCACGGGCCTTGTGATTGTCGCGATCCAAGACTCCCCTTGTGCAAGAAACAGATCGAAGAGTGGCATAGGTTGCTCGTCGTCGAGCTACCTGCGTGCCAAAGGCAGAAGAGGGTTGTCTCCCCTCAGGTGGCCGTTTGATTGATTGGGCAATTTAAAGCGTTCGGGATACGTATTGACGCGACCTCGGCGATGAGTTGGACATGACCGATGTGGCGCGGAGGCGCTGTACCTGCCCGCTGCTCACCCCCCGGTTCCCGCTTCACAAAATCCCAAACCGCCACACACCCCGGCACCGCCACCACATCCGCCACGCGGTCCGTCGGTTCGTCCAGGGCAAAAACAGGAGGAACCGCCATGCACAGGCCACAAGCCACAAGCCACCAATAGAGAACGCATAAAATCCACTCACAAACAAATCTACACACTATCTCTAGTTCTTTCCGAACAAAGTCTGAACAAGTATTTTAGAAATATTCGAATTTTGAAGAGTCACTACATATGACTCAGGCTTCACTTCCAAAGACGACTCAATTCCAGCTGACCGAAAGAACTGATATCGAGACCTCATGACATACGGTTATACAAAGGCCATGAGCGAGTACAAACGAAGCGCCAGTTGATAAACTTTACGCCCCTTTCAGTCAGCCATCAGAGCAGAAAAGAGGGGCCCATCCAACATTACACCAAGTAAATCCATGCCAACATCGAGCCCATCGTTCTCCTCAAATCCCTTGCTCGATTAAACGAACTAGAAGCGCACTACCATTCGACTTATCTGTGGCAGAAACTTTGAAATCACCAAACTGATTCACAGTGCATCGCAATTCAATCCGCGGCTGGCCAGCCGGAGCCATGGGAATACCCGAGACTTCAACCGTGCCAATCGACTCGGGTTTCGCATCAGGAAGCCCTTTTTTGCGTTGAAAATGAACCTTTATAACTTTTTGATTTTCCTGAGCAGTGCTGATTACCTGAAGCACCGTGTATGGAACAACGGTTTCATTCTCCATAAGTGCTTTAAAACCTTTTCCATCAATCTCGATGCCGATGGACTCACAAAGCACTGCCAGAACACCGCTCAGTTCCTCTAATTCATAAGCTTTTAACGTGGCATCGCTATTATCGATCAGATGCAAACGAGGAAAAACCAGTTCCACATGACCAACTTTACCTGCAGCTGTGTTGGGCGGATTGCCAGGCGCTGTGAGGATTATTTGGCTTTCCTCGCCAGAACATCCCGCGGCGAAAGCAACTAAATAAGGAACAACCATTACTCTCATGCAAACATTCATCACGGCTCTTCATGCAAACAAAAGTATAGATTACATACATTAATCACACGTGAGCCTTGCGAGTTTGCTTGATACGTCCCGCATCGACTTTAAAGGGGCCTTCGCCACGGCGATGCAAGTGAATTTCCGGGACGAGCGTTTCCGGATATTCATGCCACGCCTCTCGGAAGTCAGCGTTGATCTCGACGAGATGCTTCAGAATTACAGCGGAAAAATGGTTCCGTAAATCATCGTTTGGTTCACAGTCGATCTCAAAATGGAAGCAAGGCCTCACTTCAGCCGACTCGGACTCAGACAACGACTGGCAGAATGACAATGTCATCCCCGCCACTTTGGGGTCGGAGTAGACGCATTGCTCCAAATCTTCTGGATAGATGTTGGCGCCCATTACGCTGACCGTAAAGTCCCTGCGTCCATAGATCCAAAGAAACGGGAGCTGCAAGATGGGATGATCCTTCTCCAGAGAGCGAAAATCGTAGCCCGCAGCAGTCAGCTTGTTTGCCAGTTCATCGAAACGCGCAATACCTCCTTCGTCATGAACATTGTATCGGATTCGTGGGGAGAGTATGGCTCGGGTGATTGTGAAAATTACCTCGCGATTCTCATTGACCTCAATATGGTGCATCAGAGGGTTGTATTGAAACAGCATGGGCAATCGTGAGTCATTGCCGAACAGTTGTTGTCGTATTACCGGATTGTCACGCGCCAATCTTCGAATCGCCACGGTAAGAGGTGTCTCGCCTGCAATCCCGATTTCCAGGTCGGATGCGCCGTACCCGCTGTAGACGCGAAGAAAGCCCTTTCTCAGATAATCGCGTAATCCTTCCGACATGCCTTCGCCGCCAACCAATGCGTCCAATTTGTAATCATCCCAGGGAAATCCCTGTGCTTTCGCCGCATCCATGAGATGCTTGAGGAAGGGGGGATATCCAACAATCAGATAGCGATATTCCGAACCAAAGTACGAAAGGGTGTTCAAGATTTTGGCAAGATCAGGGCCAGTGTTCTTGACAATACTGTTCCTCTGAAGAGCAATTCCCATGTTGACGCCGGTTGCCCAGGCGCCCATCGAGAATGCGTTAATTGTGATCCAGCGATCGCGGCCAAAGCAGTATTTTGCAAAGTAGCTGACAAACAAATGAGATTGTTTTCTTTCGCTGGTACTTCGCACCCAGTTGAATGGTGTTCCCGTGCTTCCCGATGACTCGTCAATCGCAATTCCCTTCGACGGAATTTTTCCGCCGACGCACCGCTCTTCAATTGGGTAGGCCTTGATGTAAGTTTGTTTGTCGGTTTCTGGAATTGTATCGTTGTCTTTCGTCCAATCTGCTACAAACCGCGCGTATGCGGGCACGTCGGCGACAGCGCGAAGGAAAGCCCGGCGGGCTCGAACCTTTCCAGCCCACTCCAGATAGCTTGGTGAAAAGCGTTTAAAGCACCACAAAAAAGTACCGTATGATCGACAGATCCCGGAAAGCAGCACATCACGCGGCCCAAGTAATAAGCGATGAATGTGATCGATCCAAGTTTGAGATGGCAGGTTGTTTTGTTTTTTCATATTTCGTTTTCAGGGAGTTTCATGTCACTGTTTTTGTAGCCTGCGACCTTGTAGATACTAAATGTGGTTTCGTGATCGTCCCATTCATTCCACCATGACCATATACCTTTCCTCAACTGGTTTCAAAGTGCGGTCGATGGTTTGTCTTTTGATGGTGTGGGGAGTTGGGAGTTGTCTTATTGCAGAAATGACGATAGCCCGCGGTTTATGACAGTCTCTCCGGCCCGAACTCTGCCTCGATTTGCTCAATGGTCGGCAGGCTCCCTTTCAGTTTCGTCGGCAGCGACTTAACCAGCTTGGTTTGCCACTCCGCGACGCCAATGGGTTTCGCAATGTCCCGCAGCGCGTATTCTGCCTTGATGCGATCCCGGGACTTGCAGAGGATCAGCCCCATCGTCGGAGCATCGGTCGGATGTTTCATCAGGTCATCAACAGCCGAAAGATAGTAGTTCATCTTCCCGGCATCCTCGGGCGTAAACTTCCGCATCTTCAGATCGATGACGATGAAGCATCTCAGCTTCAAGTGGTAGAACAGCAGGTCGAGGTAATCGTCTTCGTCCCCCACAGACAGCGGCACCTGTCGTCCGACGAAAGCGAACCCAGCTCCCATTTCCAGCAGGAATTTCTGAATGTGATCGACCAATCCCAACTCCAGATCCCGTTCGACGGCGTCTTCCTGCAATGTCAGGAAGTCGAACAGATACGGGTCTTTCAGCGATTGCTGGGCCAGGTCGGATTGAGCAGCGGGCAACGTCCCGGCAAAGTTGCTGATCGCCTTCCCCTGTCGTCCGCAGAGATCGCTTTCGATCTGCACCGTGAGGACCGCCCGGCTCCAGCCATGCTCCAGGGTCTTCGTGGCATACCACAGCCGTTGTGCCGAGTCCTTGACTTTTGAGATCAAGATGACGTTTGGAACCAGGGGATTTCCGCGACGGGGGAAGGGGGAACAGATTCAACCAATTCTGTCGCAGCTTGCGAGAGAATTGCCGTCTTGGAGCGTTTTCGGGCTTTCAATTCTGTCGCAGGCTGCGATGGAATTACAGAAGCAGGCCGGTAAGCCACATAAAATGCCCGCATACGCCAGACGTTGACTGGAGAAAAACCACCCAAACCCGGAAAGGCTTTCTGCACGTCGGCAGCCAGACGATCGACGATTCCCTTACCCCAACCTTCCCGCTCCTGTCGCTCGACGATCAGGCGACCGATGTCCCAATAGAGCTGGATCAACTCGCGGTTGACCGACAGCATCGCCTTTGTCTGCGACTGCCGCACGCGGCTCTTGAGCGACTCCAGAAACGCAGGATAGTCGTCGGGCAACCCCAATGCAGTCAGGCCCGCCGCAGGCTTCTTTTTCGCCATCACGCTCCTAGCTCATCGAATGGTTTCAGAACCTCTCAAAGATCGTTGGTTCCAGATAACCTTTTTTATCTAAGGCGGAAGAGGATTGTGTCGCCTTAATTGGTTGTTGATTCAAGTGGCCAATTCCAGGAGTAAAGGATATGCCTGTCCGCCGCCTTCTTCGGCTGCGTCGAAGAAAAATCCTTGAATGCCTGAGATGTCGCCAAGAATGATCATGGAATACTTATCACCCTTCCAGAAGAGTAAGGTGACAAATGTTCTTTTGGCAATCAAGTGTTGCGGTGTGTTCCGAAGGGATTTTCGTATTCACCATCGCTGGTGCCGATCTTCACTCCAGAACGGTGGCTTCTCCAATCGTGCGGGATTTTTCGATGGCGGCTTGAGTGGTGGGCCAGGGCATCGTTTTTGATCGTGGTTATCGTGACACTTCTAAGGTCGGATCATAGCTTGGGAATTTGCCATGCTGCTCAGTGGTGACGCGTTTCTTGAAGTTTTTGAAGCTCTCTCTGAATCTCGAAGACCTGATGATTTGGTGGTTGGCCGATCCGTTCAAACCACATGGCATATTCGATCTGCGAAATCAGCCGTGAGACAACTTCAAACTGCTCACGCGGTATCTCCTCCAGGAACGGAGACTTTAAGAGACTGATTTTTTCGACGCGTGGCCATTTAGCCAAATGTTTAAATAAAGCGGGATTGCATGCGGGATAACTATGCTGTCCGACTTGACAACTTGTAACACATTGTTTCTGGGGAAACTGATCAATCAAAGGAATGATTTGTAGAGCGACTTCTATGGGATCAAATCTCTGTTGTTTTTCGATTTGGAATGTCACCGCATGGGGATGGGCATCAAACCAGTGAGTGATCTCTCTGGGCAATTGCCCATAAAGTGACGCTGGCAGATAACTCTTTTGCGAAGTCTGGACGACCAAACCCTGGCTCTGGGCGTGTGTGATGTAACGATTCAGTTGGATGCGATCATAGATCTGCTTGATTACGAAACAGGAAACTGCGATTAAACAGGTCGTCAACATCAGGCGAACAGCAAAAAACCTATTCTCGGTCATACCCACAGATCTCTCATGCCTGACGACTGGCCATATCGGGGAATTTGCTGAAGTTCTTCATCGCGCATTCGTCATCGCCGACACTACCCATCACTCGAGCCGGGTCGAGTCGCCAATCGTGCGGGATTTTTCGATGGCGGCTTGAGTGGTGGGCCAGGGGATATCTTGTGGGAGTTGTTTCGTTTCTGCCGCGATAGCTGCCACAGCGCCGGCCGCTTCGCCCATGGCGACGGCATTCCCCGTCACGCGATAGCTGGCATGCGAGATAAAGTCACCACTGATGCAGCGGCCAGCCATTAACAGACCATCAACATTGCGGGCGATGAGAGCTCTGATGGGGATATCGTATGGCTTCGCTTTCACCCCCGCATTGCTATAGGCCGACTTGCGATTTTCCTCGAGCGATAGTGCGTGAATATCGACCGGGAATTTCGCCCTGACGACGGCATCGTCCTGGGTGGCACCGCGAATGAGGTCATCGGCAGTCATGATGTAGCGGCCGCGAATCCGGCGGCCATCGCGAATGCCAATCTGTTCGGGAGTCGCGACGATTTCTGTCCCTTGCCAGGGGCCACCAAGTTTGGCCAGAGCCTTCACAATCTGGTGAAGTTCCGCCCGGGCATGAAGTGTGGCCGTCGTGACTTGAGCGGCATTCGTGGCGTTGATGCCGTATTCATGATTCGCCATCAGGAGAACAAGCTGTCCCGAGATGGGAAACAGGGCGGCTTTGCCATAGCTGGGCTGCACCCCGGCCGATTTGAGCAGATCCTGAAAGGCTTTCGGCCCGACGTGCTGGCCATCATTTCCGACACCGTGAAGGTACGGGGCGATCTCTGCCAGATTCCTGACGACGAGCAGAGCGTACATCGTCATCGGTTGGCAGGGGCAGGCTTGATCGCGGCCAATCTCGAATTCGCAGCCCGCCTGAGCACCCAAATCGCCATCGCCTGTCGTATCGATAAAGACAGGAGCCTGCCAGGCTTCCCGGCCCGATTTCGATTCTGTGATGATTGTCGACAGCCGGTTCCCTGCGCGATAAGCAGCGGTCACGCGGGTATGAAGTTGGAGATTGACGCCTGCCCGTGTGCAGAGTTCTTCGAGAATCAGCTTCATTTCTTCCGGGTGATAGGTGAGACCATTCATCCCTTCACCACGAATCGCACCGCGATGACGCAGGTGGCGAACAAGTTCCACGTTGAAGCCGGGCTTATCAAAATCAAGAAGGTAGCCCAGGAGTGAACTTGTCCAGACTCCACCGAGTGACCCATGCGCTTCGAAAAGTCGCACACGCGCACCAAGTCGGGCCGCTGTGATGGCAGCAGTGACGCCAGCCGGTCCGGCACCACACACGATGACATCCGCATCGCGCTGAACCGGGAGCGTACGGGCTGGTTCGACGAATTCACCGGGGTTTGCCGTGGCGCTCTGAGCAGGGGCGCTCTGAGGAGTGGCCAGCAGCCAGCCGGCGGATGTTGAAAAGGCGGCCGTTGTCAGGAAGCTGCGACGTGTGGGAATGTGTTGTGACATCGTTCACTCTGCCAGGTCGTTCATGAGCGTGGTCACTCTCAAGTCGTCTGAGAGGTGCATGACTCAAGGAAGTTCAATTCACTGATTGAACCACAACCAGGGTCAACCCATCAACCACCACAGATATTTCCCAAGTCAGTGGGAAGCGAGTGATATCAGCAATCCACGACGTTGACCGCGAGTCCGCCGATGGAGGTTTCTTTGTATTTGACCTGCATATCGACGCCTGTCTGGCGCATCGTCTCGATGACGCGGTCGAGTGAGACACGGTGGGTGCCATCTCCATGCAGAACTGCGAGCCGGGCGGCATTAATGGCTTTCGCAGCCCCCATCGTGTTGCGTTCGATGCACGGAACCTGCACCAACCCTTTGATGGGATCGCAGGTCAGCCCCAGGTTATGCTCCATGCCGATTTCCGCTGCGTTCTCAATCTGTTCGTTCGAGCCCCCCATGACGGCAGCGAGGCCACCAGCAGCCATTGAACAGGCGACACCCACTTCACCCTGACAACCCATTTCGGCAGCAGAGAGTGAAGCATTGCGTTTATAGAGCATACCAATCGCACCAGCAGTCAACAGGAAGGTACGAACACCTTCCAGTGTCGCACCAGCCAATAAACGTTTGTAATAAGCAATCACCGCAGGAATGACTCCGGCTGCTCCATTTGTGGGTGCTGTCACCACCTGGCCGCCAGCAGCGTTCTCTTCATTGACAGCAAGTGCAAACAGGCTCACCCAATCGAGGCATTGCATGGGGTCAATGGGGCGTGGGCCGGAGGTCATGAGTGTACGACACATGCTCGCTGCACGGCGTTTGACATTCAGGCCACCAGGAAGAATCCCTTCGGTGCGGCAACCGCGATCGATGGAACTTTGCATGACCTCCCAGATACGGTCGAGGCCGGCATCGATCTCATCATCCGTGCGGAAAGCTCGCTCATTCTCGCGAACAATAGCCGCAATCGACTTCTTCTCGCGGATACCGATTTCGAGAAGTTCGGCAGCCGTCGTGAAGGGGAAGGGGATTTCGACCTGGGGTGAAGTTGATGTCTGTGACTGGTCTTCCCCTTCAAAAATGACAAATCCGCCGCCAACGGAAAACGCACTCTCCATGGAAAGTGGCAGACCATTTTTGTCGAGTGCGACGAACTTCATACCGTTGGGGTGTTGTGGCAACACCTCATTATAATGGAAGAAGATGTCCCGATCGGGGAGGAACTCGATTTCGTGATCTGTCCCTCCGATGGGAAGGCGATGTTCCTTCTGGACTCGATCGAGAATTCTGGCGAGATTCTCGGACTGGGCTGTCGCCGGCATTTCACCAGCCAGTCCCCAGATGACTGCCGAATCTGTCGCGTGGCCTTTGCCGGTGAGTGCTAGAGAACCAAACAGGTGAGCCTGCACCATCCCCAGCTTTTCGAGGTGGCCCTGATCGACCAGTCGCTGAGCAAAGATTTGAGCTGCCTTCATCGGCCCGACGGTGTGAGAGCTGGACGGCCCAATGCCCACTTTGAACAGATCAAACACGCTGACGTACATAGAAGTTTGCATCTATTGCTGAAGAGATGAACCCGAACAAGCAGCGAAGACCAGGCTGCAATTCCATGGCTGCCGGATCTTGCGAACAGCCACCAGAAATTCAGGCGGCTTCGGCGGTGCGCTTAATGATGAGCAACGTCATGTCGTCTGGAAAGGGATGTTCAGCAGAGAAATCGAAAACTTCACGTTTCAGAATCTGAGATAACTTTTCAACCGACTCATGTGCATGTTTTGCTATGAGTTCTTCCAGGCGCTGCATGCCAAAAATCCGGCCTGTTCTGTCATGAACTTCAATCAATCCATCCGTACCGAGAATCAACAGATCACCGGGTTGCATGACAGGATAGATGGGCATTCGCAACGATTGATTGACTGGAAATCCAAGCGGCGTACGTGTCGCTTCAAGCCGTCTGCAGGAGCGTTTCGACGATTGGAAGTAAATCGCAGGTGCATGACCAGCATTGGCAAATTCTACGCAATGAGTCACGGGATCGATGGTCAGAAGTAATAGTGTGAGAAAGCGACCTTCTGCGAGATCGGCCTGCACGACATCCTGCAAAAGTTCCATCATGTCAGCAGGGGTCGTTGCCAGTCTTCCTAACGCATGAATCATGGCACGCACCGACGCCATGATCAGACTCGCAGCCATGCCATGACCACTGACATCACCCACCGCAATCCCCAACCGACCATCAGGAGCCACGAGCCAGTCGTAATAATCACCACTCACATACTCGGCAGGTTCCCACCAAGCCGTCACTTCGTACTGCGGAAATCTGGGACGTTCCTTGGGCAGAAACCCCATTTGAATCTGTCGCGCCATTTCCATTGAGCGGCGGTAATCCTCCGCTTGCCTGGCAGCAGATTGCAGCCACTGCCTTTCGATGGCGGCTCCTGCATGCAGAGCAAAGGCCTGCATCAATTGAACATCGAAGTCTTCGAAGCCACTGGCATGCTTGTTGAGCAGTTGAAGAACACCGAGAAGTCGATTCTCCGATTTGGAGACCACGGGAACAGCCAGAATGTTTCGAGTTCGATAGCCCGTCTGCTGATCAAACACGGGTGACCATCGCGAATCGTCATGAGGTTGTGCGACAACCAGAGGCACACGTTCCCGGGCGACGTGTCCAATAATACCGCTATCGATAGGAAGGCGAATCTCGCGGATTTCCAATTCGGTCGTGGAATGAGAATAGAGTTCGTCCGCTTGCGAGTCATAGAGGAAAAGACTGGCTCGATCACATTCCACCGCCTGACAGGCACCATGGGTAATGGCGTTCAGGACGGCAGCGAGGTCGTTGACATCATTCAGCTTGAGTACCAGTTCCAGCATGCGGCTCAAGGCAAGAATGCGATGCTGGCTGGTGTGGTCGTGAGTGATGTCGTGCATGGTGTGGCCTTTGTTGATGCACCGCATCTTAACAGGCATTGACTGGATTTCCGATGCGGAGTTGAACCAGGATGCATATCTCATGCGACAGACTGGACTTACAGCAACCACTTGGAGGCCATGGAACTCATTCAGTCAGTGCCAGCCCACAGAACTACGCCTCGTGGAGCCAGGGCCAATGGTTCTGGCGGAGACAACTTGAGTGAAAAAACGTGGCCAATCGGTGAAAGGCAAAAACAGCCTGTGATCCATCAGCAAATTCGGTGCATTCTTCACATTCTCGCCAGTAGCTTGAGTCGTGTGGATTTTGAGCAAACTTCGTAGACCTCCAAGTCTATTCAGTCCGAAAAGTAGGGTGTGATGTCCGTTGTGACACGCAGGGTTGGGCCAGGGGTTCAGATGGCGGGACAAGGTGTCCTGTTTCGCTCCTGGTTCCTCACGTTCCCTTGGATTTGTTTAGGAGAGATTGAGATGAAGTTTGCATGGATTTCCGCTGTGCTGCTGTGTATCGCCGGTTTGAATTCGGCTGACGCCGGTTTCCACTGGCTCAAGAAGAGCGACTGCGGTTGCGCTCCTGAGCCTACCTGCGCTGCACCAGCCCCATCGTGTGCCGCTCCTGCGGCTTGTGCCCCTAGCTGCGCTGCTCCTGTTGCCTGTGCACCTGCTCCTGCAGCCTGTGCTCCAACTTGCGCTGCTCCTGTCGCTTGTGCTCCAGCTCCAGCTGCTTGTGCTCCAACATGTGCAGCTCCTGCTGCCTGTGCACCAGCTCCTGCCGCTTGTGCTCCTAGCTGTGCTGCTCCTGTTGCCTGTGCTCCAGCCACCTGCGCACCAACATGTGCTCCAGCTTGCGATCCTTGCGCCAAGAAGCGCTGCTGCCTCAAGGAAAAGTTTGCAGCCATGAAGTGCAAGCTCCGCAAGGCCTGCAGCCGCAAGACCTCTTGCTGCTCAGTTGCCCCAAGCTGCGCTGCCCCAGCCGCATGTGCTCCAGCCGCCTGTGCTCCAACATGTGCTGCTCCAGCCGCTTGTGCTCCAACATGTGCCGCTCCTGTGGCCACACCTTGCCACTAAGTTGAAAACGACTGGTTCGTGAAACAAAGCGTGTCGATTGGGCGGATTTCAGCCGCAACTGGTTTCCGCCTGATCACATGACGAGTCGAACCAACTGGTCACACCCGATCAAAAATCGACCATAGCTGACTCTGGCTGTTGTTAACTGAGTACGAGACAACTCCATCAAACGCACATGCCAGGCAATTGATGGAATCAGGTCTAAGCGATGTCAGGGGCAACGAAAGATTTGGTTGCTGATCGAGATGGAAACAGACACTCACTTCAGAGTCTGTTGTCGTCCAAAAGCCTGGTTAGAATGAATCCAGCTTGAAGCCCGGCGGATCCGGGAACGTGAGGCCAAACCTGGGGAGAGCTAAGGCTCTCCTCAGGGGCTCCTCTCGCGAAAGACTTCCGGCTCGAGAGGACACACAACTCTCCAACATGACGAGTCGTCCTGGATGGGTCTGCTGATTAAAGCTCTCCTGTCCCCAGCTCTTAAAGCCACGTCGAAACAAACATACAACAGGCAATCCGGCCATGATCGGATTGCCTGTTTTGTTTTATGCCCATGGCCTCAATCAGGATTTTGAGGTGGTGGAGTTTTGCCGTGAGTTATGGGATCCTTTCGGACGGATCTCTTTCAAGAGTCATCTCACAAACTCACATGTTCTATTGCTTGCCGCACAGAAGGCCACCTCGTATGCAGCCTTATTGGAAATACTGGCGAATCTCGATCCTGCTGTTGCCTCTGCTGTTTCTGGCACTTCTGGTGGGGCTCGATGTCTCACAATTCCTGCAGAATGAAGCTCGACAATTGGCGGTAGGAATTATCGATATTGAACGCGAATGGAAGGTGGCCAGTGAGGCGAAAAATCTGCCTGAGCTGAAGGCGCTCAATGATCGTCTGGAAAAAGTGACGGACGAATTTCGACGGTTGCGCGCCCAGCGATTGGCCTGCAACTGGGTACTGTTTGCCCTGACGATTCCCCTCGCCTGGGTGACCTGGCAACTGACGCGCGAACGGCTCAGCCAACTTGAGATGGCCGGTCGTTTCGCCTCGATCCTGCTGCCTCTATTGAGCGTGATCCTGATGCTCATGCCAGACCCTGGCCAGCGGTGGATGATCGTGCAGGTTCTGGCCATGCTGCTCTGGCTGGGTGTGACAGCCGCTTTGCAAAAAGTCGCCGTCTACCGGATGGATCAATCACTGTTAGAGGCCTATGGGAAAATGGCCAAGATCATCAATGTGCTGGTGATTGCGATGCTGGCTGTCAGGTTTTTCCCACAGATGATTCCCCCTGCAGCAGTTCCCACTGTGATCTGGGGATTCTGGGTCGCGCAATACGTAATAGTGCTCGTACTAGCAAATTTCTGCTGGAAGCTCGCAAAGGCACTCAAGCCTGTCGAATCTGATCAACTCCTGCTGCTCTCACCAGCCGAACAGACATTGCTCATCAGGGAATTCGAGCGGCAGTCTGCTGAAAGAGCGGACGAAACAGACTTTGACGATGAAGAAGACGACGCGGAGCCATCGCAAATCCCACGCGAGGGCCGGAATTCTCGTATCAATGACTTGTGATACGAACCTGGAGGAGGTTAGCCTAGTTACAGGGTCACCTGCTCAAGTATCCCAGCTTAATGATATCCAGCCCGTTCTCAGTTCCCGTTTTGAGGATCCCTCCTGATGAATCCTGCGAATTCACCATCCGGCAATCTTGCTTCCGGCACATCACAGCAGCCCCGTTCTGGTTCCCATTCGATCGTCAGTCGCCGTGATGTTTTGAGGGCCACTGGAGCACTGGCGACAACATCGATGATTGCGAGCATGGCGATCCCGCAGACGGTTTATGCCGGTGAAGACAATACCATCAAGGTGGCACTGGTCGGCTGCGGTGGACGTGGAACTGGTGCGGCAGCCAATGCTCTTTCAGTGAAAAATCAGGGGCCCATCAAGCTCGTCGCCATGGCCGATGTCTTCCCCAATCGACTGAACAGCAGTTATGAGGGACTTAAAGGTCAGTTCAAAGATCAGGTCGATGTGCCGGAAGATCGCCGATTCGTGGGCTTTGAGGCTTACAAGCAGGCCATCGATTGCCTCTCGCCCGGCGATGTCGTGATTATGGCCACGCCTCCCGCCTTTCGCTGGGTGCAGTTCACCTACGCGATTGCCAAAGACGTGAACACGTTCATGGAGAAGCCCGTCACCGTCGATGGTCCTTCCACGAAGCGTATGCTGCAACTGGCCGATGAATCTGAAAAGAAGAATCTCAAAGTTGGTGTCGGCCTGATGTGCAGGCATTGCGATGCCCGCGGCGAGCTCTTCAAGCGGATTCAGGATGGTGAGATCGGCGACCTGCTGCTGCTGCGGGCTTATCGTATGGCCGGGCCGACAGCCACTGCCTTTGCGAAGAAGAAGCCGGAAAGTCAGAAGGAACTGATGTACCAGATCCAGAATTTCCATGCGTTCCTGTGGGCCTCCGGCGGCGGCTTCAGCGACTTCCTCATTCACAACATTGACGAGTGCTGCTGGATGAAGAATGCCTGGCCAGTGAAAGCCCAGGCAACGGGTGGACGTCACTTCCGCGGCGATTACGTCGATCAGAATTTCGATCAGTATGCCGTGGAGTACACCTTTGCTGATGGCACGAAACTGTTAATGGAAGGCCGCACCATGCCGGGTTGCCATCAGGAGTTCGCCAGCTATGCTCATGGTTCGAAGGGTGCTGCTGTGATCTCTCAATCGGGTCATGCTCCTTCGCGTGCCCGCACTTACAAGAGCCAGGATATGTCCAGCAAGGACAACATCCTCTGGCAGTTCGGTCCGAAAGAGCCCAGCCCTTATCAGTTGGAATGGGATCATCTGGTGGAAGCCATTCGCAAGGATCGACCTTACAATGAAGTTCGCCGTGGTGCTGAAGCCAGCCTGGTGACATCCATGGGACGTATGGCAGCTCACACAGGACAGGTCATCACCTACGATGCCATGCTCAATTGTGATCACGAATTCGCACCGAATGTCGATTCACTCACAGAAGACGGGCCAGCTCCTGTCGTGGCAGATGCCGAAGGCAAATACCCAGTGCCAATGCCGGGCCTGAAGACCACTCGCGAGTATTAAGCCAAAATGTGCCTGGTGGGCTGTGCATCTTTTCGAAGAGCCCGTCATACCAGCGTGGCTTATGGATGAATTGTGAACCGGGGTTAGATCGAAGGATCTGACCCCGGTTCCTCGTTTGTTGGGAGTTGTTTGTTGGGAGTTGAGCAGAAGAGATGCAGGCAGACCACGAAGGGCTGTGTGCCATGCTTGCAGCTTCGGGCTGTCCGTTGCACACATCTTCGCTGGAGTGCTCATGGGATGCGTGGCTGGGGTCAAACGTCCTCGTTTGCCCCCAGGTCATGGGAAGGAACGTAACAGGTGAAATCGAGCTTGCGAAAGTTGATTACCAGAGGGCGGATGCAGACATCCGCCCCCCTGCCACCCGGTCAAGAACCATCCCCTTGAGAGCTGTGTTTTGTTTTATGGGGCCTCCAGGGTCATGCCACCCATGGTTGGGTGAAAAGATGTGTGTCATGCTCGCTCAAAGCCGCGAGGAATGGCACGAAGCCAGATGCGTGGGGTGATCAATGATTTACTGCTCCATTGCTCGACATCGTAACGAAAACAGCCTTGGTGAAGATCTCACCAAGGCTGAATCTATTGAGACTGCTTATCGAACGCTGTAGCAGATTACTGCTGAGCTGCCGCCCGCTTGATATGTCCACTGGCAGCCGAATCGAGCATGGGTGCTGGTGGAACTTCTGATCCAGGAACTTGTGGCACCACAGGTGCTGGAACTGGCTGCAAGCCGTTTCCATCAATGGGTGTTGGCTGGGCACCATGGGTTGCCGGGGCTGTGGTGGAATCGAGAACTTGCACTTCCTGCCAGCCCTGACTGCCAGCACCAGCATGCATGCGATGGAAATCTGAGGAATAGACCACAGGAGCGTGGATATGCCACTGCGATGGTACTGGACGTGGTGGCAGCATATTGGGATTGGGCCGCCAGAACGGTACGTGTTGGGAGTAGAAGCCAAGCTGTGTAGTATCGGTGGGCATGTAAACCATGGGATAGTTCTGCTGATATGTCAGACCAGCACCATACCACTGTGGCGGGAAGTAGCTTTCGTACTCGACACCACGTCGCTGAAGTGGGAACTTCGCAGGAACTGAGTAACCGTGGTCTGGTGGCAGATGCATCCGCCAGGCATTGCCGCCGTGTCCGCCGCGACGATCGCAATTATCGCAGTACTGACCAGACCCATCAGCAGGAATGGTCGTCGTCATGACCGGCCCGTGAGCGTAGTGCTTGTGCCCCACAGGCGTGGTCTGCACGCTGGAAGGTGAGCGGTCAGAAATTCGCACAAGGCCAACTTCCTGAGCACAGGCGATGGTCGGTTCAACAAGACCACCGCACAAGCTCGTTGCAGCCGAAACGGCCGCGAGTGCCAGCCATCGAGTATCCTGGGAAGTCATGAGAGAATCCTCTTTACGCAGGCCGGATTAAGGCGCTGTTGTTCCTTGTGAAAATCGACTTACTACAGACTCACTGACACGACCCGGCAACCACCGTGTGATTACCGTTCCGCCACCTTCTCACATCAGTTCGCAGGATGAGAAATCGGCGTTAAGCGGCTGGAAGGAATTCCCCAACCGTAGTTGTACTGGTGACCCACAACTGGCGCCAGAGGGACAGAAACTGGGACTCCGTAGCCCTGGGCGGAATAAAGCTGACCATCCCGCTGATCAAAGTAGCCAGGATCCTGTGGGTAGACACGATGATATTTGCCAAACAGTGGAGTCCCTGTTCCACCATTACCGGTCGGAATGAAGTAGCCAAACTTGTATTTGAGCCACTCGTGGAATCGTTCTTTGCAGTACCCGTGACGATCACATTCGCCGTTCGGGCAATCGGTGTAGACGGTTTCCACAGGGTAGCCTTGAACCTGCCCCTGCATGGCGACGGGCTGTGCCGCATAGCCCTGTGAGGCGTAAGCCTGAGGATAAGCCTGTGTCATGGTCACAGGGCGGGCTGGAGTCTGAAAGGATTCAAGCCCTTCCGAGATCGCATCACGGAAGCCGACGGGAGCCACCGGTCCACTGACGGGAGCTTGTGGCTGCACTGCCTGAGTTCGTTCTTTACGAATTCGAACAACACCGGCAGATTGGCTCGTCGCTGCCGCTGGCGCCGTTACCGCAGGTGCTGCATCGGTCGGCATTGGTGCAGGTTCGGCAGCCTGGGCCATGGGCCACTCACAGGCACCGCACAAAGCAAGTGCGAAAACCAACCTTGTTGCCGGGTGTGTGAATGCATTCATGACAAATCACTTCCTGTGTACTGGTCGAGCATCGACCAGGCGATCAAAGTTCAGAGAGTTGTAGTAAGTGCCAGAATTCAGGATTCATTTTCAGGCCGAACGGTGGCCTGTTCGCAGGCAGGCCGCCAACCTTTTCATGCCCAAATGAATTACCGCCAAGGGCCATGATTTTGTGAGGTATGGGGCTTTGTGAACTTAGGGAGCAGTGGATAGTGGCTGTGATAGTTCACTTCGACCATCGTCCCTTGCAGTTCCCATCGCTCGTGGGACTTAACACCAAATGGAGTCAGCAACCAGTGGCCCTTCACCTTGTGATAGTAAGGTGGATAAAGAGCCTTGTACTTATGGGCATACAGCATTTCGTGAGGTGCGAAGGCCTGATTGGTAATCATGCTTCCACCCGTCCAGACTGGCACGTGTGGTGAGGGTGACGGATAGAGCGGTGCACCCAGGCGAACATATCCGCTTTGTGGTGCTTCCGAAACAACGGCACCCTGTGGGATCGTGGTCGTCGCCACAGGAGGTGGAGTCACCTGTCGGGAGATGACCGGTGTATGGATTGATGGGGCTTTGGGAATGGGAGCGAACTCCGATTCCGCAGCCGTAGGATATGCATACAGTGGAGAAGGTGGAACCTGCTCGGCTGGTGCAGTCACCACGGGCATGTTACCAAAGGATGCTGCCTGAGGAGCGGGTGCAACCACTTCGGCCGGCAGGTAAATCGGATCATTGGCAATTGCCGAATGACAGATGACTGCGGGCAGGATCAAGACAGACAATTTCAGGAATTGCATTTCATCCCCTCCGTGGGACGGATTCATCAGCAACAATTGAATTGAGGCCCATACGCAACGGGATTTGCCTTCGTGGCGAGTCGTCGCGGACACTACAAATCAGACTCGCTTCTCTTTTCGGAATTTGGCCCGCCCAGAAATGAACGATTCCCGGGCTGGAACGTCTAAGTTCTCCAAGCCAACAAGCTCTTGGCAATTCATGCCTTACGTCGAGTTGCAAATCTCGTAAGACTGGTGTATTCCCGCTTATCGGCAAAAACCCGCTGAACGGAAAAGTTTGCCAAAGAAGCGAAATCCGTCATGATCCTCGGCAAAAGCCACCCGCTTTTCCCAGCCGATAAGAGCGTCAAGCTCTCCCAGGAAGGTTGATTGAGTGCCAAAACGAAATAGTTCGACACCAGGATCCTCCGTGACAGAAAATCAGGAAGACCGTATTCAGTTTCGGGAAATCTCCTCTGAGACCCGGCGGAGATACCTTAACTACGCGATGTCTGTCATTCAGTCGCGTGCTTTGCCCGATGTTCGAGATGGTCTCAAACCCGTCCAGCGTCGCATCCTCTACGTGATGTACGAAGAATTGCGGCTGATGGCGGATGCGAAGACGCGCAAGTGCGCGAAGATCTCCGGCGATACCACCGGCAATTATCACCCTCATGGCAATCAATCGGTCTACGACACGCTCGTTCGCCTTGCTCAAGATTTCACCTTGAGATACCCGCTCGTCGACGGGCAGGGAAATTTTGGCTCCATCATGGGCCTGCCCGCTGCCGCCGAGCGATATACCGAAGCCAGGTTGACGGGCATTGCCGAACAGCTCATGAATGAGCTGCGGTTCGACACTGTCGAAATGCGGCCCAACTATGACGGCACCCGCAAAGAACCAGTCGTCTTGCCGACCAGATTTCCCAATCTGCTGGTCAATGGCACTGCTGGCATTGCCGTGGGGATGGCGACGAATATGCCGCCCCATAATCTGAAGGAAGTGCTCGATGCCTGTATTCACCTCATTACAAATCCTGAGGCGTCCACCAAGGAACTGCTCAAATTCATCAAGGGCCCCGATTTTCCTTTGGGTGGCCGGATGATTACCGATCGGAAAGCGATGCTCCCCATTTATGAGGAAGGGCGTGGGGCATTCAAGGTGCGGGCCGAATGGCGGATGGATAAAGAGAAGCGAGCCGAAGTGGAAGACCGGGTGGTGATCTACTCGGTCCCTTATGGTGTCGAAACCGGGCCGCTACTGGCAGAGATTGGCAATGTGATCGCCAGCCGCAAACTGCCTCAACTGATTAACGCGGCTGACGAAACCGACGATAAACACGGCTTGCGTGTGGTTCTGGAACTCAAGAAAGGGAGTGACCCGGAATCAGTGATGGCGTTCCTCTACAAGAAGACGCCACTCGAGCAGAACTTCAACTACAACAGCACGGTCCTGATTCCGGATGATCAGGGATTGTTGACTCCCGCACGATTGCCACTCCATCGTCTGCTGGGTGAGTTTCTCAAGTTCCGTTTGAAGGTGGTTAAGAAACGTTTTCAGTTTCAACTCGATCAACTGCAGGCGCGAATTCACATCCTGCGCGGCCTGGAGATCATCTTTAACGGGATCGACAAGGCCATCAAGATCATCCGCAACAGCAACGGCAAGCGAGATGCCTGCGACAAGTTGATGGCGGCCTTTCCGCTCGATGAACCGCAGACCATGGCGATTCTCGAAATGCAGTTGTACCGCATTTCCCAACTGGAAATTGATACTGTCCTTGCGGAACTGAATACGAAACAGAAAGAGGCCGACCGGATCACTCGTATTCTTGCCAAAGACGATCGCATCTGGAATGTCATCGAAGGCGAACTGCGTGAGCTGAGTGAGCAGTTTGGCGATAAGCGGCGAACAACTTTGGGCTCTTCCGATGAAGTGACTGAGTTTGATGAATCGCACTATATTGTTCGCGAGAATACGAACGTGGTGCTCAGCAAAGATGGCTGGATCAAACGTGTCGGCCGGCTGCAAAGTGTGGAATCGACACGAGTCCGTGAAGGCGACCAGGTGCTCGATGTCCTCCCCGGGAGCACCGTCGATCATGTGATCTTCTTTGCCAGCGACGGCATTGCCTACACGATGCCCATTTCTCAAGTGCCCGTTTCTTCCGGCTACGGGGAGCCACTCACCAAGCACTACAAGTTCAAAGATGGCGTGCAGGTGATTGCTGCCGTCACGACAGACCCTCGCTTTACTGCGGTTGCTGAAGAGACAGCCGAAGGAGCCGAACCCGCACCGCCGCATCTGTTTGTCACCACAGCCCAGGGGCAGGTGATGCGTGTCCCCTTGCAGCCATTCCGGACGGCGAGCACGAGATCGGGCCGGAAGTTCTGTAAGCTTCAAGAAGGTGATGTGGTGGCCAAGGTCGAATTGATCGTTGATCAGACATCAGTCTTTCTCGTCACTCGCGAAGCTCGGCTGATTCACTTCTCACTCGATGAGATTCCTGTCCTTTCTGGAGCAGGAAAAGGTGTGCGAGGCATTCGCCTCGAAGAGAAAGAAAAGGATCTCGTTCTGGGTGCGGCACTCATGTCGCGACCCAGCGATGTGTTAAGGCTCAAGCTGGCCAACGAAAAGGAACTGACCTGCGGGCAGATGAAATATGCACTGACGACACGTGGAGGCAAGGGGGTCAAGGTCAGCCATCGCAGCCAGGTGGCCGAAATTGTGCGACCCGAGATTGCACTGGTGGATTGGAACAGCATTGAAAGTTGATCGATTGGAAAGAAGACTCTCAAGAGCCAGTGTAGATCATCTTGCAGACATGCTTGCCCAGAGCTGCAAGCATGGCACAAAGCGGTAGTACTCAAGCGAAAAATTCAGTCGATCAGGAAGTGACATGGCGACAGCCTATACCGCATCAGATATTGAAGTCATCGAAGGTCTGGAGGCCGTTCGCCGCCGACCCAGCATGTATATCGGAGGTGTTGATACCCGCGGGCTGCATCACCTTTTATGGGAGATTGTCGATAACAGCGTCGATGAATGCCTCGCGGGTGAAGCGACCGAGATCACGGTCACTTTGCATAAAGATGGCGAGTCCTGTTCCGTGAGTGATAACGGTCGCGGTATTCCTGTCGATCTGCATCCCAAAACGAAAAAATCGGCTCTCGAAACGATCCTCACTACGCTCCACTCGGGTGGAAAATTCAGCAAGAATGCCTACGCCCGCAGTGGTGGTCTGCATGGTGTGGGCTCATCGGTGGTGAACGCCCTGTCGGAAGAAATGGTCGCCACCATCCATCGCGATGGTTTTGAATGGCAGCAACGCTTCAAACGCGGCAAACCCACCACCGCTCTCAAGCAGGTACGTCCATTCCGGGGACGCGGAACCGATATCTTCTTCCGGCCTGATAAAGAGATCTTCGCCCGAACAGTCTTCAGCATCGAGACAATCAAGGCTCATCTGGAAGACATTTCGTACATTCATGCCGGGCTCAAGATCACATTGATCGACGAAGCCAAAAAGGAAACTGTCGTCCTGCATCATCCCGATGGATTACAGACCTATCTGGCCCGCCTGATGACCGAAGGGCAGCGTAAACCTGTCCATGAGAATCTGTTTCAGTTCTCGAAAGATGATGGCAGCTACAAGGTCGAAGCCGTCTTCCGCTGGTCAGAATCGACAGATGAGCACCTGCGAAGTTATGTGAACGGCATTCGCACCCACGCTGGCGGCACACATGAAAGTGGCCTGAAAAGTGCCATCGGCAAAGCCGTACGCAATTACATGGAAGTGCACGATATCAAGATCAAAGGACTCACGATCCAGAACGATGACATTCGCGAAGGAATTGTGGGGCTGCTTTCGGTCTTTCTCGCAGAGCCCATGTTCCAGGGCCAGACCAAAGAAAAACTCAATAATCCTGAGATGTCGAGTGTCGTCGAAGGGCAGATCCGGCCCGCACTCGAGAACTGGCTGTCGAGTAACAAGACAACAGCCGACGCGATTGTCGGGCGGATTGTGCTGGCCGCAAGAGCTCGTGCCGCCAGTCGTGAGGCAGCGAGTGAAGTTCGCCGGAAATCTCCCGCGGCCCGCAGACTGAGTCTGCCTGGCAAGCTCCTTGATTGTCGATCCACCAATGCTGATGAATCCGAGCTGTTCATTGTCGAAGGTCTTTCGGCTGGTGGGACGGCCGGCATGGGCCGCGACAGTCGAACTCAGGCCGTCCTGCCACTTCGCGGCAAGGTACTCAACACCCAGAACATGACGACGGCAAAGATCCTTGATAACCAGGAAATCAAGGATCTGGTGGAGACATTAGGGACCGGGATCGGGCCGAATTTTGACCTGCATCGCTTGCGCTACGGGAAGATCATTCTGATGATGGATGCCGATTCCGACGGATATCACATCAGTACGCTGCTGCTGACCTTCTTCTTTGGCCACATGCCGGCGTTGATCACACAGGGCAAGTTGTTTCTGGCACAGCCCCCGTTGTACCGCATTCAGTCCGGCAATCAGATCTTCTATGCCCGAGATGATCTGCATAAGGAAGAGATTCTCGATTCACTTCCTGCCAATCGAAACCCGGATGTGCTTCGCTTTAAAGGACTGGGAGAGATGACTCCCGCCCAGTTGAAAGAGACGACACTCGATCCGAAGACACGCATCCTGCTCCGGATCGATATTGATAATCAGCTTGAAGCCGACCAGACGTTTGAAAAACTTCTGGGCAAGGAACCGGCCGAGCGCTACAAGCTGATCATGGAGCAGGCGAATCAGGTGGACGATCTGGATGTGTGAGCCTTGTTGATGAGCAGAGTTAAGCGGTGTCGATCATCGTAGAACCTTGCCTGTCGACGATGGGAAGCGATCGATTACAGGAACATCCCACTCAACAACGTGGGAAGGTTTGTGGCAGATCACGCGGTTGGCGCAGCGTCTTGTCGTCGTGGCAATGCACGACGACCCGGCCACGAGTTGGCCGGGCCACCCAGCCGAAGCATTTGTAGGGTGCATGCCAATGCACCAATCGGGATCGATCGGCACATGTGACGATTTCGCTGGTGCATTCCGAAGACTTCATGCACCCTACCAAAGTAAGGTCACCGAGCGTTTTTGCTTACTCAGGAATCGTTTCGTAAATGCGTTGAGCAAAGATCAACGTGGTGATGACCAACCCACCCAGGATGGTCACGAAGCTGGCTGCGAAACAGAGCGCTTCTGTCTGATGTGTCACTTCGGTGAGTGGCGTGCGTTTTTCGTGAGGGCGGTGAGCCAACAGTGCCAGTCGGCGAATCGCCTGGCTGAGGAGTTCAACAGTCAACACGATCATCAATGTGGCCGTCAGTGCCACCCATTGCCACAAATGCAGACCGAGCACAGCCCCGCTGGCCATAATGATCGAATCGAAAAACAGATGCATGAACAGCGTGCTGTCTGTGCGCAGGGCGGTGGCTAATCCCTTTTCAATTTCCACCAGACGCTGTCGCCATTCGGGACGATCAACGGCTGATTGATGAATCCGAATCTTTAAAGGATCGATGGGAACTGCTTCTGTGTCCTGATCTCGAACCGCCGACGATCCCGGCGCGAGTTTCGGTAACGATCCTGGCATCGGAGATGCGTTCAGCCGGGCGATCACCGGGCTATCGACGCGTGGATGAGAATCAACAGCAGAAGCGGGATTTTCTTCCGTCCTGCCGCAAGACGAATTGGCCAGTGCTTTCAAGGATGCTGGGTTCATGGATTCCGTTCCTCGCAGCCCGCTCAGTTAGAAGCCTGCCCCCATCAAAGGGCTGATCATGGTCGGGGATGTCTTACGATTCCCCAGCTTGGGTTCAATCGAAATGGCAATCCCGGGGTTGTTTTTACTGGCGTCGTAGCTGGCTCCCAGATGAACCAGGAACGATTCGCCAACACGAGTAATTGTGAGCGACTGGCCGCGATTCTGACCTTCACCCACGTCGTAGGCTGTTCCCGCTGTGGAGATCCACTTGGGACTCATCTGATAGCTGTAACTGGCGGTCAAAATCTGGCTGAGCAGGGCACCGCCATTCACCTGTCGGAAGCCCACGTAAGCACTGCCGCGAACGCTGCGCTGAGTCAGCACACCCACATTGAAGATCTTCTGGCCATCATCAAAGAAGTCCAGCAACGTACTGGCATGAATGCTGGTTCGATCACCCACATACCAGGCATAACGGGCATTGAATAGGCCGAACGGTTCGCCAAAGTTGTCTCGACTTGCATCGGGATAGTAGTTGACCCCCAGATCGAGTGTCATCCAGTCTTTAATCCGCAATCGTTCCGGTGGGCCAACTTTTGTCTGCAGTCGATGTGTCCACGAGAGTGCCAGAACCTGCTGATCATCCACCAGCTCATGGTAAGGATCAGCGACGCCCGTGGCGGCACCAGATCGAACGGCATAATTTCGCGGCTCGAAGACATTGGGCAGGATGCCACCGAAAGTGTTCACGACCAGACGTTCGCGGAATCGCTCCTGCGCGTTGTCATCAAATTCGTTCCACTGAGGGATCTCACTGAGACTTGTGCTGCTGGCCGCATAACCATAGTCGGCTCCGAAGTTCATTCGGTGAGCCAGGCCATTCAGGTTGTAGAGATCGCTCTGCACATAGGGGTAGACCCGCCACATCTGCAGATTGGCCCTTAACCCCGCCCGGCCATAGAACCGGTCAATCGAATCATTCGTGAAGCCATCACTCCAGAATGCCGCTTCGCCCATCGCGTAAGGGGCGAGCATCAGTTCTCCAAGCTGGAATGGTGCTTCAATCGCATGCCTTGTCATGGCCACCAGACCATTGGCATCTGTGTAATACGGGAGCGGTGTGAAGAGATCGTTGGGGTCAGGTGGTGGTGCCGCATTATCGAGCTGCGCATAGCCGACTGAGCTGTGCGAACTGTAGCTCAGGATGTTGGAGAGCAGGGGAGTCCCCAGCACGAACAGATCACCTCGGGGTAACCACTGGGTAGTGTATTCGAAATCATTCACACTCGGGCGACCCCAGATCGACCATGCGAGCTGATCGTATCTTTGAGTCATCCCGAGATACATTTCGAGATCTTTGCCTGTGTCGAACTGCTGCTCGTAATACTGTTCGCGGAAGTTACGGTCGCTGGCATAGCCGGCTTCGGCCTGGAGTTCGATTCCGTTGAGAAACTGATGCCGATGCTGTGCATCGACAATCCCGCGGTTGGCATTCGGGAACGCGAGATCGCGCCGGTTAAGACCGAGGTTGTCGACACCGCCATCATTGACATAGGCAGCCAGGCCCTGACCAAAGAAGCTGTTGCCGTAGTTATCAAGTCCACGGTACTTGCCATCGGTCGCCAGGAATGGCCCGCGATCCGAAAGGTAATCCGCTTCGAGAGTCCACCGAGTGTCGGCGGGTTTCTGCAGACCAAAGATCTGAAAGGCATCCCATCGGGTGCGAATCTGCGAGCCGAAGATATTATCCTGACCGAATGTGAAACCTTGAATCGGGATGTTCGGATCTTCTGCCGGCCCTGAGATCACCGGAGCATAGAGCAGCGGCACACTTCCAAAGACAAAGGCATTGTTCTGAGCGGTAACCCACGGGATCGTGTTCGGCTTCAGTAAACCTGTCTCTGGATCCACCGTCGGCTGTGACCAGGGAGACCATGTCCTTTGATCGATGAAAATATCGCTCGACTGAATTCTGTAAACCGGTTCCCCTAACTGACTCGTCGTCACGTAGGCATTGCGGGCCTGGAACGTATCGCGGGATAGCTGGCGAATGGATTCGGCCCGGACTCGTACCGTCAGCCCCTGCTGATCAGGAATGATGCTCTTCAGTTCGGCATCGAGAATGAGAGCGCGGTCTTCGCGGGCATCGTAGAAGGCTCGCGTGGCGCGAACAATGTTCTCGCCTTGCCGGATGACAATGTTCCCTTCGAGATAGACCTGATAAGGCGTATCGCCTGTCTGGAGAGATTCTGTCGAGAACTCTTCTTTGCCGAGGGCAGTTGTCCAGATGACTGCGTTATCCGCGGAAAGGTCGATCACCCCCACGCGTTCAATCCCATCGACGATAATCGTGACACCACCGGTCAACTGCACAACCTGCTCGGGCGGCAATGTGTTCTCATTGCGGAAGCTGCGAACATCGAAAGGAACGGCACTGCGTGGGAAGATCCTCACTCGCCGCATGGCGGCTGGAGCGGGCGAATTGTTCATCGAGGGAGCAGGCTGACCAAGCTGTGGCGTCATCACACCCGGGTTGGCAAACCCGGAATTCCCCGAACCCGGCGGTATCGTGAGTGCCGGAGGATCGACCGTCAGTTGTGTCTGCAGGAGTTCACTGCGTGCCAGGGCCGCTTCAGGAGTTCCGGCGAACCGCTGCTTGAGCGCCCTTATATATAGTGCGTCATCAATCGCGGGCTGATCACTGACTCGACCTCGAACCGAGAGGTCAACTCCTGCAATCGTCCTCAGCTTCAGCAGCCTGGAAGAATCGCTTCGATGACCGGTGGCCGAGATTTCCTGGACGTTCCCTTCCAGCCAGACCACCAGTCGATCTTCGACGACCGTGCTATCGACATCGGCACTTTCGACCCAGACGACCATTTTGTCGGCCTGCCACGTGGTCGGCCCTTGAGTGATCTGGCAGTGACCACGGAACAGCCCAATGTGCTCGCGTCCCTGTTCCCATTCCTGGAGCCAGTCCGCCGAGAGACTGATCGATTCTTGAGGAGCTGTTGTGCGTGCCCAGAGGTGCGCACCGCTACCGATCCCCGTGATTGCCAGCAGCAATCCGACGAGTCCAATGAAGACCCAGATCGATAGTCTGAGATAGCCCTTCACGGGCACTCCTGTCTTGTCACATCCATCCTTGGATGTGTCACCGAAAGACCCCGGCGAAAATTGGCAAGAACTGCCAAACGATGACCTTCCCTGGCAACTTGTTGGAAGACTGCGGCCATCTTCAGGTTGTCAGCCTGCAGATTGGGCAGTATTCCAGCGTCCGGGAGTATATGTCTGGGCTGGAAAATGGGTCAATCTGGCTTCCCGAACGAGACAATCGACTTCACGAAGAGTCCCGAAACTGCGTAAACTGATGTCGAAATGCATGTTACGCCAGCTCGACAGAGATTTTTCTCCGCTGCGACACCCCTGAAAATCAACCCCCTATTTTGCCTGGATCACTTGATGCCACAGGATTCTCCAATCTCTGGTGAGCAGCCGGAAGAAGGCCAGTCGGCGAGTGAGCAGGCATTTCCTCGCGAAGGGTGTCTCCTGGGAGTTGACTACGGTCAGAAGCGGGTAGGTCTGGCAATCTCGACATTCGAGCAGAATCTGGCCATGCCCATGGAGATCTATCAGAGGAAGTCAGAGCCAGTCGATCAGGAATGGTTTAGGGCCACCTGTCTCGATTACCGCGTCGCAGGTTTGGTTGTGGGTCTGCCACTTCATACCAGTGGTGAAGAAAGTGAGCTCTCGCAAGAAGCCCGGCAATTCGGTGGATGGCTGGCTCGCTGCACCAGTCTGCCACTTCGATTCTGGGATGAGCGATACACCTCGGTCTCGGCAGAACTGCTGTTGTGGCAGGATGGAGTTTTTCCACGCTCTGGCAACAACCCCGCCAGTGGGCGAACTTCCAGGAAATCGCCCGGTACCGGCGGCTCTTCACCTCAGAATCGGTCCAGAAAAAAGGCTCCCGTCAGCCCGGTGGATAAGCTCGCTGCTCACATGATTCTGACCGCGTTTCTGGCAGCCGAAAATCGGGAACTGTGGTCGAACTCGCGGTGAGCCTTTGGAGACTGACGCCATTGTGCGATGGATGCCACTCTCCATATTAATGGTCACCAAGAGTTTGATGGGCTGAAGTCGTCAGTCGTGATCGCGACTGCATCAGGCATCCAAATCTCCCTCTCCCGTTCCGACGGGAGAAGGTTGGGATGAGGGCGAGTTCCAACGTATTGGGTTTTCTATCCACCACCGGCTTCATTGCGGGACGCTTTTCATCTCCGGCTCTCTGATAGTCAATCGGCGTTCCTGCGGATACCTGAGTGACTCATACACATCCATCGGCAAGACCCTCACCCGGCACTCCGTGCCACCCTCTCCCACGCAGACGCGGGCGAGGGTTTTTTGCCCCTTCTCCCGTTCCGACGGGAGAAGGTTGGGATGAGGGCGAGTCCAAACGTATTGGGTGTTCTATCAATGAGGTTCTTTGACCCCGTGCTGTCATCAATAAGTTCTGACGCCGAAAACATCGTGGGATCAGCACTCCTGGCAAGCCAGCAGTGGCACCCAGTGGAAGTGTTCATGGCCGCTTCACTTCGCCACGAAAGAAACCTCACCCGGCACTCCGTGCCACCCTCTCCCACGCAGACGTAGGCGAAGGTTTCACAGCTACACCAGTGCTGGTTTCGTACTCGCACTCTCAGGAGCCAAATCCTGAGTGCTTGCTTCTCCGAGCACACGGGCCACATGCTGTTCGCTCACACCCATCGAGAGAGTCATGCCATTCCCACCGATGCCGGTCAGGATCTCGACATGTGGTTCCGCAGCCGTTTCAAACAACAGCTTGCCGGGGTGCTTCAGATAAACTCCGAACCAGCGCTCGGCAATTTCCAGATCGGGTGCGACCATGATGGTTTTCAGATAGTTCATGATCAGGTCATCGATCTGCCGGGTGTTGAATGGCGAGACGGTACCGAAGGGTTCTTCGGGTGGGTTGTATTCGTGCGAATCACCAATCGTGAGTTCGCCGCGCCCATTCTGTGAAGCCATCACATGAATCCCAAAGTGATCCATCAGAGGCATTTCGCGAGCCACTCGTGCTTTGAGTTCGGCGAGTGTCGGGCAGGCTGCAAACGAGGTGTAATGCCGGAGTGTCAGCCCGCCAGCCAGGTGTGGCCCGATTTTCCAATCGCCCGTTTGAGCCGCGGTGCGGAGCATCTGGAGCTTGCAGGGGAACATCCCTTGCCGGGTCAAAATCTCCGGGTACAGAATTTGTGTTTCATCACCCGTGCAGAGCCAGAAACGCCGGGCCGACCATTGCCCCGCAGAAGTCTTGACCTTCTGGCCATCAATCGAACGGACCATCTGGCCATACTCAAATCGCACACCATAGTTGGCCCGCAGATAACCTGGCAGTTTCCCAATGACCTCGCGCGGATCGACAGCAATCTCATGACGGCTGTAAAGCGAAAGTTTGAGTCCTTGTGGATTGACGGCCCTTGAGCAGGTGGTCGTCGCCCGGGCATCCAGCAGTTCAAGTTCATAGCCCGCTTGAGTGGCCAGTTCGTGAAACTCACGCAAGACCTGAGCTTCATCATCGTGATGAGCCACATGCAGCGAGCCCCCTTGATGATGCCAGATCCCTGATCGTTCCAGCAGCCCGGCCCAGATCTGGCGACTCTTGAGGGCCAGATTCATGTTCGCGCCTAAGGTCTGGCCAATCGGCCAGATCATTCCAAAGTTGCGAACTGAAGCCCCTAAAGCCCGGGCATGCCGCTCGATGACCAGCACCTTGCGGCCACGACGTGCGAGTGCGTAGGCATGTGCCAGACCAATCACGCCAGCCCCGACGACAATGTCATCAAAGGCAGGCCCGGAGGTGTCCGCTGGTTTAGGACTGATTTCGGTGTGGTCGGCAGATGGCATGGTCGTCGTCAGATCAAGAGTCACGGTTTCGTCCAGATTACGAGGCTCTGAGCGTAGCTCAAACGGGCGGGCATGATCAATCGGTGAATAATGCTAATTTGGTCATGGGGATTGATCATTGACGAAACGCGCAGTTTTATTGACCACGCCTGCATTTCTCACAAAGTTCACGGATCGTGACCTCGACGCACATTTCTGACGAGCCGGGATCTTCCAGGATGCGGCGCAACTGGTCTCTGATTTTCGTAGGATGAAATGAGGTGGAATCACCACGCTGCCCGCTGATCGAGTCGATGACGAGCCTTTGACGCACCACAATTTCAAACTGAGCTGACGATGCCACATTCTGGAGCCACCTCGCTTCGCCATTCCCAGTTGATCAAAGCCAGTCTCCGTCACTACTGGCGAACCTCATTGGCCGTCTGGCTGGGAGTCATTGCGGCGACTGCCGTTGTGACGGGTGCGCTGCTGGTGGGCGACTCCATGCGCGGCAGTCTGCGGGCCATGACCTTGCGCCGCCTTGGGGAAGTCGATGCTGTCATCACCGGGCCCAGGTTTGTTCGAGAAGATCTCGCCTCCCGATTGCAGGCAAAACTCAAAGATCAGGGGATTGAGATCGCCCCGGCACTAATGCTGCGCGGGGGCGTTGAACATCAACAATCACCGAAATCCGGAACTGACTCGCTCGTTCGCCGGGCAGGGCAGGTGATGGCTTATGGCGTTGATGAACAGTTCTGGTCCTGGCTGGATCGATCGGCGACCAGCGCCAGCTCTTCGCCAGCAGTTTCGCGAGTGGCACCTCCTGCTGCGCGAGAAGCTCTGATCACCACGGCACTGGCTGAAGCACTTCAAGCGCGGGCCGGAGACACGATCACACTTTGGGTTGAGCTTCCGTCGGCGGTTCCCCGCGATACTCTGCTGGGCAAGAAAGACAACGACTCGCAGGAGGTCACGCTCACTGTTCGCGAGATTCTTCCCCACGAGGTGACCGCAGCTCACTTTGGACTGGCACCCAGCCAGCTCGATCCCGTCAGCCTGTTCGTGAATCTCAAGACACTCCAGACGGATCTGGGGTTGGGTGAAGTTCGGCCCAGTCGCCGGGATCCTCAAGGCTCACCGGCCCGAGTCAATGCGATCTTCTTTCATGATACGAGAGCGACGACTCCTGAAAATGCCTTGGCCTCTCCGGAAGACCAATCCGCTATTGAAGAGGCTTTGCGAAGTGTCATTTCCTTCAGCGATCTGCAGCTTCGGGTCATCAATGATTCTGCGATTGGGGGGCTGAGTGTTGACAGCGAGCGAATGTTGCTCGAAGAGCCGCTGGCCCAGGCCATTCAATCAGCAGCCGACAAGCTGAAGCTGGCCAGTTCGCCAGTCATGGTTTACCTCGCGAACTCGATTCGAAAAGTGGGTGGAGAACCTGGGCAGTACTCCATGTACTCGACTGTCGCCGGGATCAATGCCAAAGCCCTTGAACCACCCTTTGGCCCATTCCCGCTTGTCGAGCCTTCGACTGTTGCCAGTGGTCAACCTGCGACACCAATTCAACTCTCTGGTCGTGGGGTGATGATCAACACCTATCTTGCTGCAGACCTGGGTGCGAAAGTCGGTGACGAGCTTGAACTCAAATGGCATCAGGTCGGAGCACACGGCGAGCTTCCCGAAGAATCAGGATTGTTCCAGGTTCAGGCCATCACAAAGATCGAGGGACCAGCCGCTGACCGTCATCTGACTCCTGAGGTCAAGGGGATTACCGATGTCGATTCGCTGTCGGATTGGGATCAGCCATTTCCGATGAAGCTCGATCTGGTGACGACCCGTGATGATGAATACTGGGATCAGTACAAGGCCCTGCCGAAGCTCTTCCTGTCGCTTGAGACAGCCCAAGAACTCTGGCCCAGCCGCTACGGGACGCTGACGTCGATTCGCCTGGCATTGCCAGCAGGTACAAACCGCGAGGCGATCGAACAACAATTCGTGTCGCAAACGGTGGAGCAACTCGATCTGTCGGCAGCGGGCTTATCTCTCCAGCCACTCAAAGCCTACGGCCTGAAAACGGCAGCGGGAGCCACAGATTTCACCGGGCTGTTTATTGGCTTCAGCTTCTTCCTGATTGTGGCCGCCTTGATTCTCATCAGTCTGCTCTTCCGGCTGGGTGTCGAGCAGCGGACCCGCGAGCTGGGTCTACTGGCTGCCACAGGATTCACACCCACATCGATCCGCTGGCTGCTTCTCTGCGAAGGTTTCTGGCTGGCATGCCTGGGTTCACTCATGGGCCTGCTGTTGGGAACCGCGTATGCCCGACTCATGATTTACGGCCTGACCAACTGGTGGAAGGGGGCGATTCGCACCAGTGCGATTGACCTCTATGTTCTTCCCGGCAGTCTTGCCATGGGGGCAGCGATTGCTATTGCCGGTGCGATGTTCAGCGTCTGGTGGGCACTGCGGGATCTCGCCCGGATCGAGATCCGGGATCTTCTTTCCGGTCAGAGCAACCTCATGGAAGATCAACCCTCGAGATATTCTCAGGCACGCTGGAAGGCCATGACCAGTGGTGGAATCTCGGCTGTGATGATCGTCTTCCTGGTTGCCGGTGTGGTTCCAGCCAGCGAAGCCTTTGGCGGATTGTCGTGGCAGATTGTGGGATTCTTCGTTTCCGGGATCCTGCTGCTGGCCACCTCCCTCTGGACGCTGAGTGCGTGGCTGGATCGGCCTGTCATAAGTGTGCTCCAAGGTCGTGGCTTTGAGGGGATCACCAGACTGGCAGAGCGAAACGTCACTCGAGCGAGGCAGCGCAGTCTGCTGACAGTCGGCATGATCTCCGCAGCCACCTTTGTGATTGTGACAGTCGCTGCGGGGCAGAGAAACCCAGCCGCCGACCGACCTGTGAAGTCCAGTGGGAATGGTGGCTTCGCTCTCGTGGGAGAATCGGCCAGTCCGATCCTGTACGACTTGAACACACCCGCAGGCAGGCAATCGCTCCAGCTTCAATTCCCCACAGGGTCGAAAGAAGCCGGGCTGCTCGATGCCATGCGGGCTTATCAGTTCCGCGTGAAGCCGGGAGAAGATGCCAGTTGCATCAACCTGTTCCAGGCGACGGCCCCCACGATTCTGGGTGTGCCGCGTTCATTCATCGAACGCGGTGGCTTTAAGTTTGTCGGTGCAACAGGAGCGAATCCGTGGGAGGTACTGCTTGGTTCGAGTACTGATGCGATCCCTGTGATTGGCGATATTAACACGTTGCTCTACAGCCTCAAGAAGGGCCCCGGAGCCACGCTTCCTGCACCAGAAGCACCTTCTGGTTCGCCCCCTTTAAAGATTGCCGGGATGCTCGATGGATCTGTGCTGCAAGGTGCGCTCCTGATGTCCGATGAGAACTTCCTGAGGCTCTATCCCGAACAGAAGGGATATGGGTACTTTCTCATCGAACTACCACCAGCCGACGAACAACCCGCGATCAATCTTCTCGAATCGCGTTTAGTCGAATACGGCCTCGACCTCGAACCGGTGGGAGTGCGGATCGCCCGGTTTCTGGCGGTACAGAACACTTACCTCGCCGCGTTCCAGGCTCTGGGTGGTTTGGGGCTGCTGCTGGGAACCATCGGGCTGGCAACCGTCATGCTGAGAAATGTCTGGGAGCGGCAAGCCGAGCTTTCGCTGATGAGAGCGATTGGCTTTGGCAACGGGCTGATCACCCGCATGATTCTGTGCGAGAATGCTCTGCTGCTGATCTGGGGGTTGTGCTTCGGAACGGTAGCGGCTCTGGTCTCGATGCTGCCTCAACTTCTCTCCGCGGGAGCCGATGTCCCGTGGGTCACAGGTGGCGTCTGGCTCCTGCTGGTCTTCGTGGTCGGAATGCTTTCGGCCCTGGCTGCCGTGCGACTGGCTGTCCGCCTTCCTCTCCTCGTGAGAGCCTGAATCGGGATTCAGCGCACCGGCCCACGACTTCCTTTACGAACTGAGGGGGTTTCGACACCACACGCCAGGTGGTACGCTGAGAGTGTGCGAATCTTCTCTTGAGGAGGCAGACCGATGTCGATTGCCGAACTTCCCCTGAGCCCAGTGACCAGACGCATGACGGCTGCTGAGTTCCTGGCACTTCCGGACGAGCAACCGTGTGAACTGGTCAAGGGAGTCATTGTCGAGATGAATCCACCATCCCCGCGTCATGCCATTGTGATTTCCAATTTGAACTATCTTTTGACGACCTGGGCTCGGACTCATCACAGCGGTCTGGCTGGTGGGCACGAGACAGCTCTGCAAACCAAGTCTGAACCAGACACCGTTCGCGGCATTGACGGCTTCTACATTTCGTTTGCACGCCTCAAAGGAAATGTCCTTCCCGAAGGTCCGCTGCTCCCGGCTCCCGAGCTTTGTATCGAAGTCAGGTCACCTTCGAACCGCTGGACGGACCTGCTGGAGAAGGCGGTCGAATACCTGAAGATTGGCGTCGAAGAGGTCTGGCTGGTCGAACCCACTTTACCTCCTGCCGACCGGTTCATCGAATCGCACCGGCTCGATCGCGATCCCATCCGCTTCCGCATGGGTGAGATTCTCACATCGCCATCGCTCAAAGAGTTTCAAATGGAAGTGGGACAGGCCTTCTCTGGAATCTGACTCGCAGGTTTCACGTGGAACGAACAGATACTTGGCGAGCCCCGTGCCACCGACATTAAATTCGGTGTGGCACGTCCCTGGAGGCTTTCCGGAAGGGCGTGGTCTTCGCTACGTTCCGCATCATGTTTTGAGTCCCTCCCAACTCCCAACCTCTGAGTACACAGAACCAAATCCATCGTCTGCCAGATCTCCACACTCAGCTCCCTCAGATTCCGCCAAACGAGCAGGAAATCCCCGCTGGAGATGACGGGACGTGTGCCACCTGCCTAGAATCCTGAAACGACTAAAAACAGGTAAGGAACACGTCATGGTCAGTCAGCAACAGCAGGCGACAGCCCGTCCGGATGATCCACGATTTCTGGAGATCGCTCGCAGAGTCCGTCAAGGTGAGCGACTGACTCTGGAAGATGGTCTCTATCTTGACCGCGAGGCTGACCTTATGGCCATGGGCCGCCTTGCCAACGAAGTCCGCGAAAAACGTCACGGCAACATCACTTTCTACAACACCAACATTCATCTCAATCCGACCAACGTCTGCGTTTATCGCTGTCGGTTCTGTGCCTTCCGGGCTGACCTTCGCGACGAGAAAGCCTACGCGTTTACTGACGACCAGGCCCGCGAGCGAATTCTGGAAGCACGGTCCCGGGGAGCGACCGAGATTCATGTGGTCGGTGGGTTGCATCACCAGAAGAAGTTTGACTGGTATGTGAACCTGATCCGTGTCCTGCACGAGACTTGTCCCGAGATCCATATCAAGGCATGGACTGCGGTGGAAATCGCGTGGTTCTCATTCCTGACCAAGAAGCCCGTGGACTGGGTCCTTTCCGAGATGAAGGCCGCTGGCCTGGGAAGTCTCCCCGGAGGTGGTGCCGAGATCTTCCACGACGAAGTTCGCCCGCAAATCTGCGAGCACAAGGCCGACGGCGAGAACTGGATTCGCATTCACAGGGCCGCCCACCAACTCGGACTTCGCTCAAACGCTACCATGCTCTACGGGCATGTCGAACGGGCTGAGCACCGGCTTGATCATCTCATGAGGCTCAGGTCACTGCAGGATGAAACCGGTGGTTTCCAGACCTTCATTCCACTCGCCTTTCATCCTGACAACACCAAGCTGGCACACATTCCCAAGCCGACGGCCCGGATGGATCTCCGCATGGTCTCTCTGGCTCGACTCATGCTCGACAACTTCGACCACATCAAGGCGTACTGGATCATGCTGGGAGAAGAGACAGCCCAGGTCGCTCAAAGCTTTGGAGCCGACGACCTCGACGGGACCGTGGTCCACGAGTTGATCTACCACGATGCCGGTGCGAAAACGCCCGAAGGTTTGACCGTCAGCAAACTGCACCGCTTGATCCAGGAAGCCGGGCGTGTCCCTGTCGAGCGCGATACGCTCTACCGCCGGGTTGTTCGAGAAGGGGCGAAGTGGTCCGTCGAAAGTGACGGGAAGACGATTGGTGTTTGAGATTTGGTGTTTGGTGTTGGATGATTGCAAAGGTGTTTGGAAGTTGAACCGTGTACTGTTAGGCTGGGAGTAGGCGAACGTCGCGGTTCCCAAACTTCCAATTCCAAACACCAAACACCCAACACCTCATGTCCACTCCTCGACCATTCCACGTGAAACAGATTGACCACGTGACCATCGTGGTGAAGGATTTAGCGCGGAGTCGCTGGTTCTACCGCGAGATGCTCGGGATGAACGAAGTCTCACGCCCGGCCTTTTCCTTTCAAGGCCAGTGGTTTCAGGCAGGCTCGACACTGATCCATACGATTCTCGAATTCGAAGGCTCAGGGCCGGCTGGTCAGAGTGGCGGGAAATCTTCCCGTAGGCACCATATCGCTTTCACGGTGCCAGATGTTCGGATTGCAGAAAAGTTCCTGCAGCAAGAGGGCGTGCCGATTGTCGTCCCCTGCAAGCTCAGGCCCGATGGTGCCCTGCAGACCTTTCTGCATGACCCGGATGGTCACCTGATTGAACTGACATCACCGCCCGAAAGAGTCCTTTCGCCCTTGGCGTCACTGGCAATCGATGTGAGCAGTATGACCATGCTGGATGGTATCTTCTCACTCTTGACCTGAAGAATGCACGGGCCCATTCTGCATCTCTCAGGCGATCCATGCTCACAACTTAAGGAACGGCAACCAGTGACAACGCCACCCGATTCGACCCGAACCGGAGTCATCAACTTCGTCGTTTACGGCCTTCTCATCGTACTGCTGATTGCTGTCTTCGCTCAGGTGGTCTTTGCGATCACTGCTTTGACAGGTGACAAGATCGATCAGCAATACCTGTTGCTCCTCCCCGTCCTGGCGCCTGTGGTTGTGGGTACCTGTGTCATTACCTCGCTATTCACTCTGCTCATGCCACCTTCAAAGCTCAGGTCGAATGTCCCCAAAGTCTGTTCGTTACTGGTGGTCATTCAGGTCATACTATGGACGGCCGGCGGTTAACAGGCTCGGTGCATTCAGCAAGCCATCAGATTTACTCCAAGATTTCGACTCCGAGAAAACACCATGATCGACAGTACTCGCTGGACGTTCGCCGCCTGCCTGCTCTCACTATGGGCTCTGACAAGTGACGCAAAGGCTCAAGGACCGCAGGTCGCACCGCCAATCTCGGGGATCTATCCGCACCTGGCGATGTTCAACGACGAAGGGGAATGTGGTACTGGAGCCGTTGTGCCGTTTGGTGGCAAGCTCTGGGTCATTACCTATGGCCCGCATCTTCCATTAAAATCATCCGACAAGCTGTATGAAGTCTCGCCCGAACTGCAGCAGATCGTTCGGCCCGAAAGTGTTGGCGGAACCAACGCCAACCGGATGATCCATGAAGCCACCAACCAACTTGTCATTGGCAGCCATGTGATTGCTGCTGATGGTCAGGTGCGTACGATCCCTCGCAATAAAATGCCCGGCCGCCTGACAGGAAACGCGACCCACCTGTCGAGCCCACAAACCAAAATCTACTTCGCCACCATGGAAGAAGGGCTCTACGAAGTCGATCTCAAGACTCTCGAAGTCAACTGCCTGATCCGGGATGGCAACAACTTCAAGCCCGAGCAACTGGCTATCGATCTCTCGAAGGCCGTCTCCTCCAAACTGCCCGGCTATCACGGCAAAGGATTATTCACTTCGCAGGGGATTGTCGTTTACGCCAACAACGGCGATCACGACCCGCGCGTCGTCAAGGATCCCACAGTTCCCAGTGGGGCATTGGGCTATTTTGATGGTGTTGCCGGGACGGACTGGCAGTTGATTCGGCGCAATCAATTCACCGAAGTTACCGGCCCTTCGGGGGTCGTTTCCAATGATCCGAATTCAACGCAACCCATCTGGAGTCTTGGCTGGGATGCGAAATCACTTCTTCTCATGGTCTGTGAGAAAGGTCAATGGCACACCTATCGGTTGCCGAAGGCTTCGCACAGCTATGATGGAGCTCACGGCTGGAATACCGAGTGGCCCCGCATTCGCGATATAGGTGAAGAGCATCTGCTCGCCACGATGCATGGAACTTTCTGGAAGTTCCCCAGAACATTCTCGCCAGGCAACTCGGCTGGTATTGCTCCCCGCAGCAATTATCTCAAGGTTGTGGGCGACTTCTGCCAATGGAACGACAAGATCGTTCTGGGATGCGACGACACGGCAAAGAGTGAGTTTCTCAACAAGCGCAAGGCTAAGGGAGAAATTGCCGGCCCCGGCCAATCGCATTCCAACCTCTGGTTTCTCGATCGAGAGCAGCTTGACCACCTGGGCCCTGTCATTGGTCGCGGCTCGGTCTGGCTCAATGAAACCATTGCCGCTAATCAACCCAGCGACCCCTATCTCATCGATGGGTACAATCATCGGCAACTGGTCATTCACTCCCCTCAACCTCTTCAAGCGAGCATTCGACTCGAAGTCGACAAAGCGGGCACTGGTGAATGGACGATTTATAAAACTCTGGCGGCCAATGGTCGCTCGACACTCTGGGAGAGCCTGCCACGTGATCTTCAGGCCGTTTGGGTACGACTGGTTTCTGATCAGCCCATCGAAAATGTCACGGCGACTTTCGGCTCGTCGAATCCTCCCGCAGAATCCCGAAAGGACGTGAGTGATCTTGCTCAAGGGTTATCGCTGGCCGGTTCTGAAAAGCGATCAGGTGGTGTGATTCATTCTCGCGGCGGGAACTTTCGCTCGTTGCGGTATGTGGCCAGGACCTCAAACGGCCAGACGGGTTGCTACGATCTGACGACGAACTTGAAGACTGGCGCACTCACACTGGCCAAAGTCGATGATGCTGACGGCATGGCCTGGACATCAAAAAGCGTCGCCATTCCGCAAAATGTCATCAGCCGCGATGAAGCATCGATCGTGTACGAGGATGCTTCTGGCCGCTGGCGATTGCCTGTGGGAGATTGGCAGGCACCTCTGGCTTCGGGCAGTTATGGCCCGCAGCGTGTGTGCCGGGAAGTCTGTACCGAGCGCGACTTGTTCCATGCCGGGCAAACGTTCTTTGAACTGCCCGCCGAAAATGCAAGCGGGATGGCCAAGATTCGGCCCGTGACGACGCACCCCTATAGCATTGATGACTACGCCAGCCACCGAGGAATGCTGGTCCTTTCGGGTGTCGCAGACGACGCAGCCCAAGGGCCACATGTGGTTCGCTCGACTGATGGAGCTTGCGCTTTGTGGGTGGGTGCTGTTGATGATCTCTGGTCTTTGGGCCAACCGAAGGGGAGTGGCGGCCCATGGAAAGACAGCCAGGTGATGGCGAATGTCCCCAGTGACCCGTATCTGCTGACGGGCTATCAGCACCGGCGCATTGAACTCTCGCATGATCAACCGGAGGCTGTAGATGTGATACTGGAAATCGATGTGACTGGAACAGGTCTCTGGACTGAGTGGAAGACCATCGCGGTTCCTGCTGGCAAATCCCTCGTGGAGCAGATTCCAGATGACACAGTGGGTTACTGGATTCGTGCTCGTGCGACACAAAGTGGCAAGTTCACGGCCTGGCTGGTGTATGGGAAATGAGAGTGCTGGGTATTGGGTATTTGATGTTTGGTATTTGAATCAGACCGATGGGCAGTTCCCAACAGTTATTGGATCCACGCCGTAATCGCCTGTGATGCGGTCAATGGAATCTTGTTTCCCCGAACCCAGACTCAACATCCCGTGTCCCCGTGTCCATGCCAACACCCAACCCTTGACTTCCGTCCGGTGAGTCTCTAGCGTTATGCCATAAGGACAAGAACCAATGCATCCAGAAAACTTCAATCTACTACGACTTTCCAGCCTGCTACTACGCAGGACGGGGGAAAATCTGTAGTCGATTGATGACCAGAATTTTGACCCCGTTGCCTGCTGGCACCGGGGTTTTTTTATACCCGGACTCTTTCCTCGCGGTGAGGTACAGGTGCCAGCAGGTGATACCAGATCTGGTTTCCCGCAACCTGTCTTCAACTGTTCGATGAATGGTGAATGCCTGTGGAACGCTGGATCGACTCCGGCTCTCTCAGCTTCATCCCTGAGTTTGGAATACTAAATCGAGGATTATGAAAATGACTTCTGCCACAAAGACCTCACCTGCTGACCAGATCATTATTTTTGACACGACACTTCGCGATGGTGAGCAGTCTCCTGGCTGCAGTATGAACACCGATGAAAAGCTCGAAGTGGCGAAAGCTCTGGTTGATCTCGGCGTCGATGTCATTGAAGCGGGCTTCCCGATTGCCAGTCCTGGCGACTTCGAGGCAGTCCGTAAGGTCGCCGAAAGATTTGGCGAGCAGGCCACGATCTGCGGCCTCGCTCGTTGCCGGAATGAAGACATCGATCGAGCTGCGGATGCGGTCTCAGCGGCCCGCCGCAAGCGGATTCATCTCTTCCTCGCCACCAGTGCCATTCATCGAGAATTCAAACTCAAAATGGCCACGGAAGAGATCCTCAAACGTACCGCCGAGATGGTCAGTCGCGCCAAAGAGCGCTGCGAAGATATTGAGTTCTCACCCGAAGATGCTTCGCGAACGGAGCTCGAATTTCTCGCACAGGTGGTTGAGACGGCCATTCGTCACGGCGCGACCACTGTCAATATTCCCGATACCGTGGGCTACGCCACGCCATCGCACTACTTCAACGTCATCAGCTATCTCAAGAAAAACGTGCCCAATATCGAGCAGGCCGTCATCAGTGCTCATTGCCACAACGATCTTGGACTGGCAGTTGCCAACAGTCTCTCGGCCATTGAAGCCGGTGCGCGACAGGTCGAATGTACGATCAATGGGCTCGGTGAGCGTGCCGGAAATGCGGCTCTCGAAGAGATTGTCATGGCTCTCCGCACACGGCAGGATTACTACAAAGTCGGTACCAGGATCAACACGCAGAAGCTCTGCCAGGCCAGCCGACTGGTGAGCAACGTGACGGGCATGATCGTCCAGCGCAATAAAGCGATTGTCGGCCAGAATGCCTTCGCTCACGAATCGGGAATCCATCAGCACGGCATGCTCCAGAACCGTGAGACCTACGAAATCATGCGTCCCGAAGATGTGGGGTTTGTCGGACAGAATCTGGTTTTGGGCAAGCACTCAGGCCGCCATGCCTTTCGCAGTCGAGTGGCCGAACTGGGTTACACTCTCGACGAGGAAACGTTCCAGCGTGTCTTTGATGAATTCATCATTCTCGCTGACAAAAAGAAATCGGTCTACGACGCGGATATCATTGCGATTATCGAGCATCAGGATCGAAACGCTTCGGATCGCTGGAAACTGCAGAGGTTTCATATTGCTGCGGGGACAGGCACGATCCCGACCGCGACTGTCGAACTGCACGATGACCAGCATCAGGTGCATTGCGATGCTGCCATTGGAGATGGCCCGGTGGATGCCGTCTGCAAAGCGATTGAACGGATCATGGGAGTCTCCGGGACACTCGACAATTATCAGGTTCGCAGTGTTTCCGAAGGGAAAGATGCCCAGGGTGAAGTCATGATCGAACTCATTACGGGTGGCCGCAAATACCATGGTAAAGCGGTCAGCACTGATATTCTCGAAGCCAGCGCTCAGGCGTATTTGAAGGCTCTGAACAAAGCGGCTATCGGCCAGCCGAGTGAGCAAAGAGAGACTGGGGTGTGAGTTGGGTTGGTATTTGGTGTTTGGTATTTGGAAAGCTTGTGCGATTGACTCAAACACCAAACGTCAAATACCAAACGCCGAACAACCAATACCAAGTCTCACGACACACCGGTCGCGGAGATTGCTGTTGGTTCCTGTGCACAGCAGACTCGATTTCGGCCAGCCGACTTGGCTTCGTACAAGGCAGCGTCGGCTGCCGAGATCAAGGCTTCTGGTGTTGAGGCGTGGAGCGGACAGGTGGCGACACCCACGCTGATCGTGACTGTCAGCAATGCCGATTCAACGGCAAAAGGGTGAGCGTCGATGGCGGCGCGAATCCCTTCGGCAATTCGTAATGCTCCCGTGATTCCCACTCCCGGCAGCAGAATGGCCATTTCCTCGCCGCCATACCGCGCCAAAAGAGCCCTGTCTCCCGAGCGAATCTTGCCCATTTGCTCGCGCAGAATCTGGGCCGTTTCACGGAGAACGAGATCACCCGCCTGATGTCCATACTGATCATTGATCGATTTGAAGCGGTCAAGATCGCATAATAGCAGAGAGCATTCGAGTCCCAGTCCCTGTTGAACACTGTCAATCTCACGAGCCAGTTGCAGATCGAATGTCCGGCGGTTGGCGAGATCGGTCAGTCCATCCTGCCGGGCCTGACGCTCCATCTGCAGGAAGTTGATCGACTTTTGAATGGTTTCCGAAAGGACATCCGCTGCCCAGGTAATCAACTCGAGATCAACGGGGAGCGGTGCTGCTGACTGTCGGCGCGTGAGGCAAAGCAATCCTGCATAGCGATGCTTGTGTCGGATCGGTGCTGTCACAGCCGACTGCATGAGCGTATCGACACCCACTCGCTTGAGATGGAGTTGATCGAAGACGGTGACCTGGCCATACAATTGGCCCATATTCGAGAGGGTATCTTCGTGCTGAAACCAGCGTGTTTCGACGCCTGGTGGAAGTTGAACTCCGCAGCGAATGAGTGCTTTGCAGGTGGCAGCCCCTTCTTTGGGCAACACGTACAAACTGGCGCGCTCCGAGCCTGTAATCTGCGCCAGTCGAACCATGAATCGTTCGATCATGCGCAGGGGTTGCTCGCTCTGGCTGTCTGCGATTGACCGCAATTCGAGCATCTCGCGAGTGGATCGCAACTGATGGGTATGATGTTCGAGTGTAAAGAGTTGCTTGAGTGAACCTGCCACACAGGACATGAGGCGGGTACTGAGATCCAATTGTTCGGCCTGTGGAGCAGCCGTGGGCAATAACTGTGTTGTCGCCAGAACGGCACAGAGTTCTTGTCCCACGCCCACGGGAATCAGGAAAATCCGACTGGCCTTGCGTTTGTCGGATGGAGTTAGCGAGGCATAAATCTGGCTTTTGCGTAGAGGCTGGTCTTCCAGGACCAAAGGCGAACCACTGGCCAGTGTCGCCAGATGATGTGTATCGATATGAAATGCTTCGAGCGATTCGTCACTGAGACCACGGGCCTCAAAGACTGTCCCACTGCTGCGATCCAGACGGATGATGGCTGCAAAACCAGAATCTGTATCGGGAATGAATCGTTTGAGAAGAACAGCGTAGCCTCGCTCGGGATCGTTCTGTGTGAGAATTTCGCGGAGAACAACGTTCTCCAGCCGGGTGATCATCTTGTCACGGGTCAGGTGCATGACCTCGCGTTCAAGGCTCTTGACTTCACCAAGAATTCGAGCGGAATTTCGATCAGATCGTTGTCGCTGCAGAACATGAATTCCATGCTGGAACAGGCAGACAGTCGCTAAAGCCAAGAGGCCGGCAGTCCCGGAAAGGACTCCTTCGAGTTGTGCAAGAATCGATACCAGGCCGTGCATGAATGGAAATGCCCCTCATTGGCCACCAGGAAATCATCAGGGAACATTGACCTCATGGCTTGGAAATGATGCCCAAAGACAACATCAGCCACAGGTTCCTCTTGATAAGTTCACCGGAAAAAGGAATTCCGAATACCCAATGCTGCTAACTTAGCACGGGTTTGGAAGTCGCGCAGAAGTTTTGAATCGAACTTTGCTGAAAGAACAAACGTCAGTTTCGTTAGCTCAACGAGATTGAGGACAATAGACTCGGGATCAAACAACGCCTGCCTGCTGAGTCACAAGTTCGAGCTGTCCTTGCGGAAATGAACGGCTTTTCTGATTGCAGCAGGATTACCGGCTTGAACGGTTTTTCTGATTCCAACAGTGAGTGGTGACATCTCGCGATATCACGCTCATGGGGACGGCAGGTACTGCCGATTGCCTGTCGTTCTGAAAAGTTACCCAAAGCCTGCCGTCCGGCGTGCCGATCTCTCCCGATGACGGAATACCACGCGGTCATTTTCTGCGCAGAGATTGCCTGATGACAGATCGCGGCGAGCAAACCAACAATAGTCATTGAAGACTTCATGGAGACCGGCAAGGATGTGGTCGCGTGAGCGGATTCTCCGCTGGCGATGGTTGAGCGTAGTGGTGGCCATCATCACTTTGCCCGGCCCAGGTTGCGCCCGCTACCAGCCCACTCCCGCTGCTAACATTGGTATCGATACCTCGCATTACGAGGCGATGGGCCGCAAGATCGAGTATCCGAAAATCGAAAAGGTTTCGGACGAACAGATTCTCGAAGCGACCAGTGCACCGATCTCGCTCAGCAGCGAAACCCCGACTGAGTACCTTGATCTTTCGCTTGAAGAAGTGATGCGACTGGGTCTGGCACAATCCAAGGCTTTCCGCGATCTGGGTGGATTAGTGCTGAGATCTCCTGAGATTGTGCGAACCAAGAATGATCCCGCGATCGCGCAGACAGATCCCCGATTCGGGATCGAAGCGGCACTCAGTGCATTTGATGCACAGGTCGCCGCCAGTGCCATGTGGGAGAAAAACGACCGCGCACTCAACAACCAGTTCTTTGGTGGTGGGACGCGGCTGCTTACTCAGGATTTCAACGTCTATCAGGCTCAGATCTCGAAAACCGCCGCGACAGGTTCGAATTTTGCCATTCGCAACTACACCCAATATGATGCCAATAATGCACCCGGAAACTTCTTCCCCAGTGCGTGGACAACCTGGTACGAAGGTGAAGTTCGTCAGCCTTTACTTCAAGGCGCCGGGGTCGATTTCAATCGTATTGCTGGTCCCAATGCCCAGCCTGGCCTGATCAATGGTGTCGTGATTGCCCGCATCAATTCGGATATCTCACTGGCCGATTTTGAAGTTGGCGTGCGCAACTATGTGAGTGATGTCGAGAACTGCTACTGGGATCTGTCATTTGCCTGGCGAGATCTGGAATCGAAGATTGCTGCTCGTGATGCCGCTCTCGAAACCTGGCGTCGCATTCGGGCTTTATACGAACAAGGTCGACGAGGTGGCGAAGCCGAAAAGGAAGCTCAGGCCCGTGAGCAGTACTTCCGCTTTCAGGAAGAAGCCCAGAACGCACTGCATGGCCGGTTGCTCGACGGCACACGGACCAACAACGGCAGTACCGGGGGAACCTTCCGCGGGACAGGCGGGGTGTTTGTCTGCGAACGCCGACTGCGTCTGCTGATTGGTATGCCCATCAATGATGGCCGACTGATTCGAACTGCCGACGAACCGTCGGCTGCCAAGCTTTCATACTCGTGGGAATCGACTCTTGGTGAAGCTCTCTCACGACGAGTAGAACTCCGCCGCCAGAAGTGGCAGGTTCGCAAACGTGAACTCGAACTTCAGGCCAACAAGAACTTTCTCAAACCACAACTCGATGCCATGGCCCGCTACCGCTTCCGTGGCTTCGGCAAAGATCTGTTACCAGACGGAACAGGTGGTGAGTTTGGTGATGCCTATTCAAACCTGACTTCGGGAAACTTCCAGGAGTGGCAGTTAGGTCTCGAGTTCTCCATGCCTTTAGGATTCCGGCAGGCGTATGCCGCCGTTCGTAATGCTGAACTGCAACTGGCCCGTGATCGTGCGTTGCTTTTCGAGCAGGAACGATCGGTCATCCACGATTTGAGCAACGCCATTGCCGACGTGGATCGTTCCTACCAGATCGTTGAAACGGCACTGAACCGCCGCATGGCTGCACGAGAGCAGGTTGAAGCAGTTCAGGCGGCTTTCGATGCCGACAATGCGACTGTCGACCTGCTGCTTGAAGCTCAGCGTCGGATGGCTGATGCCGATATTTCCTACTTCCGGGCAGTCATCGAATATTCGCTGTCGATCAAGAACGTCCAGCTCGAGAAAGGAACGTTGTTCGATTACAACGAGATCTCTCTCGAAGAAGGGCCGTGGCCAGAGCAGGCTTATTGCGATGCTCTCGAGCGGCAACTGCGGACTCACCCGGCCAGCCGGTTTGATCATCCTAAGCAGTTGGCGCCACAGGTCAGCGAAGGCCCGATGATTCAGACTCTGGCACCGGCTCTCAATGAACCGCAGGGGACGACCTATCCACCGGTTGAGGGAGGCTCTGTCCTTTACGACGACCAGGCCATTGATGCCCCCGGTTCGCCAGAAGCCACACAGCTCTTTGACAAAGTTCTCTCGTCTCCGCCTCAGCCGGGAGGGAATTCGCCATCGTTCATCCCACCGGCTCCAGCGGCCAACGAAAATGAATCCAGTCCGGAATTCGATCCCGCATTCAAATAGCAGCGAGCGATCTGAATCTGTGCCGAACTTGCGGTTCTTGGCGAGAATGCGATTCCCATCTGGAACCTTTAGCGAAGGTAAATGGGTGTCTGGGGTCAAACGTCCTCGTTTGCCCCCAGATCATTGAAGATTGATCGTGTGTTGCAAACTCTCATCGGAAGTCATGAAGAGCATCATGGATGCAAATTTGCTTGCGAGCTTTGTTGACCAGAGGGGCGGATGCGGACATCCGACCCCTGCCACCCGATGATTACGAGTTGCTCGCGCCACCCGTTGAAATTCTCTGGATGGTCGGAGATCACATGATGAGTGCCATCACCAAATGAGATCGCTCTAGAGGCGTCTATTTCATGGGAGAGTAATCGGTTGCATTCAGATAAACCGATTCCACCTTCTCGACAATCTTGCCGTCTGCCTCAGAGGCTTCGCGTGCCGCTTTCCACGCAGGATCTTCGCGAAAGGCCTTCCATGAGGCTGCCGCAGCAGCTTCGTTCTCATGGGCAATCAGATAAATGAGCTTATTGTCACCATTGGCCGGTGTGAGATAGATCACATTCGTCATCCCATGCTTAGCGAAAAGCTGAGTGGTGTGATCGCGAAAGCGCTTGTTCAGCGCATCGAGCCGCCCGGGTAATGCCGTGTAAGTCCGCAGTTCGTAGAGCTTTTTGGCCTCTGCCCGATTCGCTTCGGCCTGCGAAATTTTTAATGTGTAACAATATCCCAGCCCGCCACCGATCAGTGAAGCCAGGGCCCACAGCAACAGGGTCTTCCCGAAAGTGGAAGGGCTCTTCGGCGATAACTGCGAGGCCTGAATTGTACGGTCATCCTGAGCCGATGCATGATTGCTATCGGACTTGGAAGCGTTCAGTGTCTGCGCGTGAGAGATGAGTCGACTCATTGATGCGGCTCCAGTTCCATTCGGGTCATTTGAAAGCATCTTTTCCAAGTGATGCTCTACACAATGATACCAAACTTCAGCGATCAGCCGCACAAGTGAATTCTTGATCGACGTGCATTTTCAGGAGTCAAACGGGCCCGCGAAAGCCATCTGTTCCAAGAGAGCATTCACGTGGAGAGCACTCACGTGGAATGCTCATTAGTTTGGCAGAAGCTGTGCAGGAGCCATGGCTGTGGCTGGATATCCGCCAAATGGCTGAGATGTTGCCACTGTGGAGGTTCCGAGGTTCATGCCAGAAGCATCAGCCCCCTGATAGAATTGTCCGCCGCCGCCACCGGCAGGAGGATAGAAGCTGGGCGAGCAGTTACCAGTCGAACAAGGTGACGGAGCTGCAGCACCACAAGGGCCACAAGGATTGCAGCGATTGGCAGAGCAGCAGCAGCCAGAAGCCGAAATTGCAATCGCGAGACCAGCCAGTGCCAAGGCCATACGAGTGAACATGAACAGATTCCTTCAGGAACGGGAGAGAGGGGGGGGAAATCAGTTAGCCGATGAGCAAAACGCTCGGGCTTGAGAGGGGTTTTCAATCGTCTGGTGGCCGCCGGACAGTGACCACGCGAAGTGTCTTTTCTTCAAGGATCCTGGCTGGACTACTCACTCACTTTCGTGACTGCAGCGAGTCGAAACAAAACCCGGCAATGCCAATGCGGGGAACATTTTCATTGCTGAGGCGGGGTGTATCGGAAGATTCCGCCGCTGCAAAGAGCAGTTTTCTATTTTTTTTGAAGTTTTTCAGGGCGACGAAAAATTTGACTCAAGTGCCTCGAATCCCAAAACGTGAATTCATCGAATAGATGCTTGAAAAAATCACCGAGACGGAAAATCGAAAGATCTCACAGCGACAGTGGTTAGCTCCACATACTTCATAAGTACCTTTTTTCGCTACATCGGGCGATGGGTCATCAACACTCGTAAGCTGTTCGATCAAAACCGGTATCACTCACAGAGAGCATCTCTCCGATTGATCCGATGAAGCTGTCTTCAATTCAGTTAGTCCTCAGGCTTTTTCAACGCACACTCTCTACACTCAGGCCCTCTGATCCTCTGCTGAAGACCTGCATCATGCCTGTGCCGCCTGCCAGACCATCCTCTTTACTAACCATTCTCGAACCGCATCGAGAGACAGATCCTGTGTGTGGGATGTCTGTGGATCCAGCCCAGGCCTCAGGTTCTCTGGCACATGCCGGCACCACCTATTACTTCTGTGCCCGCGCCTGCCTGATCAAGTTCCGTGCGAATCCAGAAGCCTATTTATCCCCCGAGTCGATTCCTCACGATTGTGCACAATCTGCACCCGCTCCTCAGGGGCAAACATATCTCTGCCCCATGGATCCCGAAGTTGTCCAATCCGAACCGGGAAGCTGTCCTATTTGCGGTATGGCTCTGGAACCGTCACAGCCCACTTCTCATCCAGGTCCCGATCCCGAATGGATTCTGCTTTCCTCCCGCCTGCGCTGGGCCGTGGTTCTGGGTCTCCCGGTCTTTGTCATCGCCATGCTGGGTATGCTCCCTTCGCGTACCACGATGCAGTGGCTGCATGCCAATCTGCCATGGCTGAACTGGATCCAGTTGATTCTGACCACGCCAATTGTCTTCTTCTGCGGCTGGCCCTTCTTTGAGCGTGCCTGGAAGTCGATCCTCAGTCGCAACCCGAATATGTTCACGCTCATTGCCTTAGGCGTCGGTACGGCTTACCTCTACAGCCTGCTGGCGACGATCATTCCTGGCCAGTTCCCGGCTGCATTTCATATGCAGACCATGAACATCTCGCCTGAATCCCCTGTTGTGGAACCGTATTTCGACAGTGCCGCAGTGATCATCATGCTGGTGCTCATCGGGCAGTTGATGGAACTGAGGGCTCGCCAGGCGACAGGTGAAGCCATTCGCTCGCTCTTGTCGCTCACTCCACCGAAAGCCAGATTATGGCATCCATCAGGCAGAGAAGAGGAAATCGCCCTTGATCATGTGCTGGTGGGTGATCGACTACTGGTTCGACCTGGTGAGACGATCCCCGTCGATGGAGTTGTTCTCGAAGGAACCAGCGAAGTTGATGAATCGATGATGACGGGGGAATCGTTACCCGTGGAAAAACTTCCCGGGGACTCGTTACTGGGTGGCACAACCAATGGCTCAAATCCTCTGCTCTTTGAAGCGAAGCATGTGGGATCAGAGACCATGCTGGCCCGCATTATTGCGTTAGTCTCGGAAGCCCAGCGGACCAGAGCCCCTATCGAAAAACTCGTCAATCACGTCTCCCGATACTTTGTGGGAACCGTGGTGCTCGTTGCTCTGGCGGCATGGGCTGGACATAGCCTTCTCGGTGGCCCCGAAGGCTGGCAACGGGGGTTGATCCATGCGGTTTCTGTTCTGGTAATTGCCTGCCCCTGTGCCCTGGGCCTGGCGACACCGATGGCGGTGACGGTAGGGATGGGGCGTGGTGCTCGCATGGGGATCCTCTTTCGAAATGCCGAGGCGATTGAAACCTTGCGTCTGATCGATACGCTCGTCATCGACAAAACCGGCACACTCACACTGGGCCAACCCGAACTGACAGAAATTTTCCCGGAAAGCGGCTTCGATGAGTCGACTCTGCTGCAGTGGGCTGCCGCCGTTGAACTGGGAAGTGAGCATCCTTTATCGAAAGCCATCGTGGCCGGTGCTCGTGCTAAAAACCTGACCATCGAAATGGCCCATGAGATCCAGACAGCACCAGGCCTGGGCATTGCAGGGCAGGTGCAGAGGCAGGAGATTCAGATTGGCAATGCCCGCTTCATGGAGCAAGCTGGGCTCAAGGCTGACCAGTGGCAAAAGGCCGGTTCGCGGCAGCAGGATGGGCAGATCGTCATCTCCATGGCCATTGATCATCAACCTGCAGCCACGTTCGTTCTGGCCGATCAGGTGCGGCCATCGGCAGCCGAAATGCTTAGCAAACTCCGTGGACAAGGTCTCCGCATCGTGATGCTGACGGGCGATCGGCAAAGCACGGCAACACATCTCGCCCAAAAGCTGGGGATCACGGAAGTGATTGCCGAAGTTCTGCCCGATGAAAAAGCAGCGGTGATTGCACAACTTCAGCAGCAAGGCCGTTTCGTCGCGATGGCGGGAGACGGCATCAACGATGCTCCGGCACTGGCTCGGGCCCATGTCGGTATTGCCATGGGAACAGGGACAGATGTGGCTATCCAGAGTGCTGCCGTCACGCTGGTCAAAGGCGATCTGTCGGGGATTGTCCGGGCCATAGAACTGAGCCAGGCCACCTCGCGAACAATCCGCCAGAACCTCATCCTGGCCTTCGGTTACAACGCCCTCTGCATTCCGGTGGCGGCGTTGGGCTGGATCACCCCCATGTGGGCCAGTGCCGCCATGAGCCTCAGTTCCGTCAGCGTGATTCTCAATTCTCTCCGGCTGCGAAGATGATTGTCTGCTAATCGATAAGAATTTGATTCTCTATCGTGAGCAACGAATCTTCGCGATGCCCAGGAACCGACGTTGGTTGGATCTCGTTGCCACTCATTCAGAGATGACCCGCTACTGGCATTCCATTTCACAAAACAAAGAAACCCCACAAAATATGGGGTTTTGCGGGGTTCTGATGCTTAGTGATGAGGCAGGCAAATCTGGTGGATTGGACGATACTGGACTCGAACCAGTGACCTCCACGATGTCAACGTGGCGCTCTAACCAACTGAGCCAATCGTCCGGCTGACTTAAAATTAGTCGCCAGCTCTCGCAGATGCAAGCGAGGCACGGAATGCCTGATGGATCTCAGACCCGAATCACTGATGGCAGGCACCCGGAACACGGGTTGTTCGCCGGCGGCACAACGTGTTTTTACAGGCACATAATTAGAACAACTACCGATTCTTGCCCTTCACAAACACGCATGGGCATATCGTCAATCTTATGATCCTGATTCTATAATTCTATCTGTCTTTTCGTGCATATCACCTACGCATTTGTCAAAAAATCAGTACACAGATCAAAACCTGTTGTTGTATTCTGTCTACCGGACTGATAAAAATTCAGGCAGTTTTCTGCCAAGAATTCCAGCACCTTTCTGGAATCCTCAGTGTTTAAATTGACTAGAAGAAGGGCGATTGATCTTCTGCGGTTGAGCTCTGACAGGACTTGGTTTCTGGCAGCTCGACTTTCCGCAAAAAACTTCGCGTCGTCGGATGATCATCGAGTTTTTCGCAAATAAACAATCCACATGACTTTTATGTGGAATGCTTGTTGCTGGCATCTCTAAAAGTAAGTGTTTTCACTCGTTCGCCATTTCGAGCCGTTGTTTGAGTTTTCTTCAAGTTTTCTGGGAGTTGGTCAATGTCTAAACGTTCAGGATTTACGCTGATTGAGTTACTGGTAGTCATTGCGATCATTGCGATTTTGATTGCCCTGTTATTGCCGGCGGTCCAGCAGGCACGGGAGGCGGCTCGCCGCACGCAGTGCCGCAACAATCTCAAGCAGATTGGTCTGGCTCTTCACAATTACCATGACGTCCACCGCCAGTTCCCGTTTGCCAACTTCCCCCTGATCGGCTCAGGTGCCTCGACGATCAAGTCGGCTTCATGGCTAGTGCGGATCCTGCCGATGATGGACCAGGCGGCAGCTTTCAACACGCTTGACTTCACCAACACGAACGACTTTACAGGTCAAGATGGTGTGGCGCGCAACTGGGTGACCATGACAACGTTGCGAATCCCCGGCGTCAATTGTCCGTCAAACCCGCTTTCCACCACACGTTCACAGTCACCAAATTCCATCACACAAACCACGATGGGTGTCCCCAATACGGCCGGCGCAATTCAAGTCTCAGACTATGCGGGGATCTCCGGCGCTTACAATGATCCTGCTTTGAACAACAGTTGCTGCCCAACTCCCAGCCATTGGGGAGGATATGCTCGAAGTAATTGGAATGGAGTTATCATCACTGCAACTGCTCTTGATGGTAGCGGTAACCGTATTTCCATTCCTTCCGTCGATGTCGCCAAGATTACAGATGGCACATCGAATACTGTGATGGTCGCGGAACAGTCTAATATTGATCCCACATGCTCTTATGGTGGGAGAGATTGTCGAGCTTCTGCTCACTCGGGCGGCCTGTGGAGCGGCGGTAATGGTGGTTCAGACTGGTGGCATGGGATTACCACCACTCGCGGTTTGATTAACGACAAGGCCGCTCCTTATGGGTCACAACTTCCCTACCAGCGGCACACCAAGGTGATTTCAGCTCATACAGGTGGTGCTCACATTCTTATGGCGGATGGGAGCGTTCGTTTTGTTTCCGAGAACATTAACGAGCCAACCTGGGCGAATCTGTGTTCGAAGGCTGATGGAGTTCCTCTCGGAGAATTCTAACCGGCCTTTTCCCATTCACTCTTTAGCGCCACTTGTCGCCATTCATAGTGACAAGTGGCGTTTTCCGTGCTGAACCGATTTTCCTGTGGTCATTCCCCTTTGAGGTCTCATCGACATGCCGCTCTGTTCTCGACGTTTTGCAATGCTTTCCTTTGGGCTCTTGGTCTTGAGTCTCGGCTGTGGTGCCGGTGAAGATTTGCCACCACTGGCTCCCGTTGATGGTCGAGTTACGCTGAACGGACAAGGCGTGGAAGGGGCTCAGGTCCTCTTCAGCCCTGTGAAGGGGCCAACTTCTTTAGGGACGACGGATGCCAATGGTGCATTCACATTGACTGTGAGTGGTGGAAAGCAACCTGGTGCAGTCGTCGGCACACATACTGTGAAGGTCGCCATGCCGATGCAGGTTGATCCCAAAGCCCCCATAGGAACTAGCCCTGAATCGCAAGGGCCTGTCTATTTGCCACCTGTGAACTACACGTTTCCAGAAGGTATTCGAGTCGACGAAGGGACAAACAACGTCGAGCTTTCTCTTGAGAAAGCCAAAAAGCAGGTGGGCTGAAAAGTTTTGTTCAGCCCCTGCTTAACCCCAAATCAGCGGCCCGATGAAGATGCTGGTGGTGGATGCGAGGAGTAACAGGGCAGCGAGCAGAAGTTGAATATCCGTGGTTTGCCGGGCGGCATGGTCTCCATGGGGCCCGGCACTCTGGGAGAACCTTCGCTCGGATTCTGTCATCGCAAGGCAGGCACAAACCAGCCCGCCAAACCCGAAAACGGTGGCGGGCATTTCCCACCACAGGCTTTCCCATTTCGCCAGCGGCGCAAAGAGAAATGCTGCCAGGGTGGATGTGGCACCCCGTCCGATCCACGTCCAGGCGGTCGTGACGGGTGACAGCCGCTCGTAGAGGAGTTCCGCTTCCAACTCCGAGGCACCGATCGGTTCGATGGCCTCCAGCCCGTTCTGTCGATCAACAGAGGGAACAGTGACCGTTCTTGTACGACGAAGGAGATAGGGAGATCGCCCGGCGATTTCCCGGTGGGATGCACGAAACTGCATGCCAGCCGTATACCAGCGAGCCTGACGAAGACGTTCTGCCGGTGCTGGGGGAGCGGTCTGTTGACCATCTGCCAGAGGTGCCGTTTCTGAGCGGATGGCCGGAGCTGGCTGGCGCTGGAGTGATCGAAAAGCAGGGGCGGCGGGGAGCCGCAGTGGTTTTTTCTGCTCCTGCATGACATGCCAGAGGCCACGCAGTGGGGGAATCCCACGGGTTGAAAAGATCATCTCTTCAGGATCGCAATCAGCTTCAACAGTCTGGGGCTGTGAAGTCTCGGGATCGACTGCCAGAGTTTCGGCGGGCGGAGGAGAAGAATCTATCGATGATTTTCCCCGCATGATCTGCCAGAGACTTCTGGGCCGAGGTGGCGGCTCAGGTTGATCCGGCGGGGCGGGAGTGTCCTGAGTTTCAGCCATCCGTCGGGTTCCTGAGGACGCACCGTCCCTCATTCGAAATGCCAGTTTTGATCAGCAGCGTGCTGCATCGAATTGACGTCTTTTGAGGACAATGCTGGCCACGATCAACCCGTTTATTTGAGCGGGTTTCAACTTGCGATTTCAAGTTGATATCTGTTTCTCAGGAAACCACATCGCGTTACGGGTTGCGAAGAGATGCTTGCCCAGAGCCGCAAACATGGCATAAGCTCAATACCAAGCATGCGTTTGAGCGAATCTGGACTCACCATTTCAAGTTGTGGTTCGTTGTGAATGGGCTGGCTGGAGATCGCGCGTTTGATGGAAGTTTGTGAATGACGGTTGGTTGGTCGCAAATGGGGGCTGCTGCAGGGGCGTGGGTGATTGTTGAAGATCGATGGAGAAGACTTTCACCCTGCCCTCTCCCACGAAGACGCGGGCGAGGGTTTCAGAGGATGCTGGTTCCAGGCTGTGAGCTGGGCATGTGATTGGTTCACCACGAAGGGCACGAAGAACACGAAGGGGAATTCATAGACAAGTTGTGAGTGGCATGCGGGAACGTGTCCTGCCTGATCTTTTTGGTGAACTTCGCGGGTTCGCGTGAGGACGATTAAAAATTCGGAGGTTTCTCGCGAAGGCGCGAAAGCAGTGAAGCGGAAAAGAGTTGGTGCATTTCGCTGGCGCTGCATGGCACCCTACGGTTGGAAGAATGGAGAAGACCCTCACCCTGCCCTCTCCCACGAAGACGTGGGCGAGGGTTCCAGAGGGGCTTTGAACGGATAGGTTTCCTGGGGAATCACATCGCTGTATTGGCTGAAGAAGCCATGCTTGCCTAGAGCTGCAAGCATGGCACAAAGCTGAGAGCTGCAAGCATGGCACAAAGCTGAGAGCCGCAAGCATGGCACGATGCTCAGAGCTGCGAGCATGGCACGAAATGCGACGAGCACGAAGGATGGGAAGAGTCTGGAAAACCGGGCGATGAGCTTCCTAGAACCCTGGGTTGGTGGTGACGGGTGCGCCGGGGGTGGTGACAGGTTGTGCCGGTGCAGCAGCGGCGCCCATTCCTGTGGAAAATCGTTCGCGGCGAGTCGCATAGCGGATGGCGAAAGAGGACCACTCGCTGTTGGGATAGCTGGCCACTTTCATGCGGGCCGTATCGAACGAATGGCCATCGCCGCGTGCCAGGGCGTGTTCTGAAACAAACTGCGTCAAACCCAGCCATTGACGATCGGGAGCTGCCAAGCCCAGGAAGTTGGGACGCTCGGCGCGAAATCCTAAAAACTCTCGTGGCAAAGGGGCAGTGTGTAGAGCCGTCAGCAGGAAGGCCATGCTGACGTAGCCTGTAAAAAACGCGAAGGCCCAGCGAATGGGTTCATGAGCCATGGGTGCGACTTCGACATGCAGTTTTACCAGTTGTTCAAAGCCGACACGCAAGGCGAATAATGCCGCGATAAACAGCCCTAACAGCGCAATCATGTCGGCGCGATTGGCAAAGAAGGGTGAAATCCCTTCCAGCAGAATCGCGACTGGCTCGAAGAAATTCATGGCAATGAGGCCAGCGATCAGTGTGCACAGAAAAGTGACCACTGCCGACCAGGCACCGTCACTGGCGACACACCAGGTGACGACACCCAGAATGGCCAGAAGTAAAACATCAATCATGGCTCTTGGCCCTGTATCTCTCAATAAAGTGTTGTTCCATGCCCGGAGGCATCGACCAATTCCAACCCATCACAATGACATCAGAAATTCAGTGATCAGCTATTTCACGACGCGCAGAAGTTCTTCGAGGCTTGTTGTTCCTTTGAGAACCAGTCGCAGGCCTTCTTCCCGCATGTAGAGCATGCCCTGTTTACGAGCTTCGGCCCGGATGGAGGTCATGTTCGGAGATTCCCGCAGCAGGTCACGAATGCGATCGTTGATCACGAGCAGTTCAAAGACACCGATTCGCCCCATGTATCCCATGCCACTGCAAGTGGGGCAGGCATCGGTTCCATCCTTGGGCGGGCGATAAAAGACACCGGCTTTCTCGGCGGGCAGGCCGATCTTTTCCAGTTGATCGGCGGAGGGCTTGTACGACTCTTTGCAGTCGTCGCACAATTTACGGCAGAGCCGCTGGCCGAGAATCGCCGACAGTGAATCAGAGAGCAGGAACGGTTCGACACCGAGATCGATCAAGCGTGAGAGGGCTGTGATCGTGTCGTTGGCGTGAACTGTCGAGAAGACCATGTGTCCGGTATTGGCTGCCTGACACGCGATTTTGGCGGTTTCTCCGTCACGAATTTCGCCCAGCATCACGACATCGGGATCTTGCCGAAGAATACTGCGCAAAGAGGCAGCAAAGGTCTGCCCCGCTTTTTGATTGATTTCGATCTGGGTCACACCATCCATCTTATATTCGACGGGATCTTCGACGGTGATGATGTTGTTTTCATAACGGTTGATTTCCTGGAGAGCCGCATAAAGTGTGGTCGATTTACCGGCACCAGTCGGCCCGCAGGAGAGGAACAATCCGTGGGGTTGCTGCACGATCCCTACGATTTGTTCAATCAATTGCTTACGCATGCCCAGATCTGCCAGGCGGCGAACTGTCGAACCACCGTCGAGAATACGCAGCGACATCTTCTCTCCGAACTGCGTTCCCTGTGTGGCGACACGAAAGTCAATCTCGCGACCTTCCGTCTCGGCGCGGAAGCTGCCGTCCTGTGGCTTGCGGCGTTCGGTGATATCCATCGCCCCCAGAACCTTGAAGATGTTCACGACCGATTCGCCCGTGGGACGATCGAATGGTTCTGCGGGGAACATCACCCCATCGACACGCAGCCGGACGGCGAATTCGTCGTCTTTCGGCTCAAGGTGAATATCGGTCGCCCGGCGGAGAATCGCATCGTAGACCAGTTCCCGAGCAGAAGTGTAGCCTCGGCTGCTTTCGACTTGCCTCGATCGATCGACCTCACCTGCCCCGCCTTTGTTGGATTTCCCGATAAACGTGATGGGTGGCCCCATGGCGGCATGGACAGCTTTCTTGCCACCCACTTCAATCCCGAGGCGTGCCAGGCCGCGAATGGCAATTGTCTGCAGATGATAAGGGGTGAGGATCTTGGAGTTCTCAGGAACCTTTCGGTTGCGCTCGGGAGCATAGCCTCCCAGTAAACCGGCATAGCAAATCAGAAATCCGAGGATGGCCACCAGCGGTGTCGGCCCGAGATACAAAATCAGCACGGCAGCGGCGGCGACGAGCAAACCCAGCGTATTCCAGAACTCAGGGCGGACTTTCAGACTGCGTGCATCATCGGCAATCCAGCCCAATGTCCAGACCATGAGCGTGACCAGCGAAAGTGAGAAGATGAGCATCGGGAGGCTGAAGTAATATCCCGCAGAACCCGGCTGGGTGGGGTTATTTCCCCGGTAAAACAAACCACCAGGCACAGGTGGATAAGTCGAGGGTGCGGCTGTGGTGACAGCACCACCCTGTGCCAGAGCTTCGCCCTGAAACAGGCACATGCTGCCAGAGACCAGGATGCTCCAGAGCAGCGAGTACTGAAGGAGAGACAGTAAGCGTTGCATTCCATTTCTCGGAAAGAAAAGTCTCGATCTGCCAGAACTGGTGAGATCTTCAACCTGTTAAGATGGCGACCCTTTGCCGACAACTCGCCGAGAGAAGAAACCAGTGGCATTCACCGCACTGCTGAAGGGTAATCAAATTGCCAGGCGAAACAAAGAGGGCAAGCCCTTCCCAGCACGATTTGCCTGCTTCGAAACAGGCCGAGGCGACAAAAACAACTGCAGCGTCACTTTAATAATGAGCGATTCGAAAACAATGAGCGGTTCGAAGTTTCGCCAGGTTCTCAGCTCCGATAGCAGTGATTGGCCTCAATGTAGGCTTCGACGGCGCGAGGCACGAGAAATCGAATGCTCCGCCCCTGAGCGACATTCTCTCGCAAAGTGGTGGCACTGAGATCCATCCCGGGCATGCGAAGATGGAGTATTTTCGCGAGAGCCACTTCACCCACGATTGATCTGAGCTCGGCAAGATCGCCAACTGCGGGAGCGGGTTCCTTCCCTCGATTCACCACGGCAAGCGTGGCCAGTTCGAACAGAGCCTGGGGTTCTTTCCAGGTATGGAGCATGGTGAGCGAATCTGCACCCATGAGGAGGAAAAATTCATGCTGCGGGTGAAGCTGCCGAAGCTGACGTAAAGTGTCGACCGTGTAAGAGATTTCTCCACGCTGGATTTCAACGGGCTCAACTTTGAAACAAGGCATGCCCACAACGGCCAGCTTGAGCATCTGAATGCGGTGCTTCGGCTCAAGGATGACACGCCCCGGCTTATGCGGAGGTTGATACGCCGGTATGAACCAGACCTGATCCAGTTGCAGTTTTTCCCGGCAAGTCTCCGCAAGCACCAGATGTGCCAGATGAACGGGGTCGAACGTCCCTCCGTACAGGCCAATCCTCATCGCATGTTCCAGTGTTGGTCCTTGTGGGAAATGAAGGCATGCTGATCATGAGGCAAGTTCAACGATCAGGCTGGTTTCGATTCTCTGATGGATTGCGAGGAGGACGCTGCTGGCGAGGTGGTCGAGAGGATTCGGACGGCATGAACTCTTCGGCCTCTTCCTCTTCGATTTCCCGCTCGACAGCCGCTGGCAGCCCCTTTTTCCCGACGACGGTGATGATCTCTTTCTGATCAGTCAGCACTGTTCTCTGGCCTTCGTAGGCCACCATGAGTTTCTTGGCCAGCAGTTCCTGAGCCACCACCCGGCCCTGGCCTAACTTGGTCACCACTGTCGCACCAATGGGAGGGAGTTCTTTGCGATGCTCTTCGTAAGTATCGTATTCGTATCGCAGGCAGCATTTGAGCCGACCGCAGCGCCCGGAGATTTTCGAAGGGTCGAGCGTGGCCTTTTGCAGCTTGGCCATCTTCATTGAAACAGGGGGCATTTCTTTCAGGTGCGTATTGCAGCAGACAGGTTTGCCGCAATCGCCGTAATCTGCCAGCAGTCGAGCTTCATCCCGGATTCCAATCTGCCGCATTTCAATGCGGGATTGATGCCTTTTGGCCAAGACTTTGACCAGTTCACGGAAATCAATCCGCTGCTCAGAGACATAGTAAAAGACGATTCGTTCACCGCCGAAGACGTGCTCGGTATCGACAAGCTGCATCTGCAGAGACATTTCACCGATCAGTTGCTTGCAACTGTTGAATTCTTCAACTTCCAGTTGGGCCACACGGTCTTTGTGACGCTCATCATCGAGAGTCGGAAGTCGTAAGATTCGACCGGTTTCTTTATCGATCCCCAGCCACTCTCGAGTACTGACCGAAGCAGCACAAAGCACTTCGCCCCATTCGGTCCCGCGATCTGAGCGCACAATCACCTGAGTGCCGCGTGAGACAGGAATGTGCGGCCCTCGAATGACGAACTCTCCCAGCAGACGAGTGACGCCATAGCGAACAACCCATGCCTGGCTGGGGGGAGCTGACATATCCATAAACAATGCCACTTTCCACACAAAGCGTTCGGCTGGCAGTTATTCACCAGCGAATCACCTGCTCTCATGCCCGAAGGGACATCAGGCCCTCAAGGCCTGAGATAATCTTTCAAATTTCTGATGAACACCTTGCCGGAAGTTAACTGCCGCTCAGCCTTTAAACGACCTGTACTCAACAGTTCAAATCTCGTCGATGGTGGTCTCGAAAGTGCCGGGATCCACCGCGAATGCTGGATCCCGGCACTTTTGATTCTCAAGTGTTCTCTAAGGTTCCTGTTTGCCAGGGCTGGTTGCCAGGATCGAGAACGCGGCACAATTACAGCGACTGAACCTTACGGCAGATGGCGTCAGCCATCTGCTGTGTGCCGACAGCCGTGGGATCATTGCGGTTGGCTTTCATGTCGTAAGTGACGTCTTTGCCTTCTTCGATGACGGCGGCCACGGCTTTCTCAAGTCGTTCGGCCGCAGACTTTTCACCCAGATGTTCGAGCATCAGCTTGGCGGAAAGAATGAGTGCGACGGGATTGACCTTGTTCTGGCCTTTGTACTTGGGGGCACTTCCGTGCGTCGCTTCGAAGATTGCTGAATCGGGGCCGATGTTGGCTCCCGGTGCGACACCCAAACCACCCACGAGGCCTGCACACAGGTCACTGAGGATATCGCCATAGAGGTTGGGCAGTAGAATCACATCGTAGAGTTCGGGCTTCTGCACCAACTGCATACACATATTGTCAATGAGACGCTCCATGTAATGCAGATGGCTGCCATCAGCCACTTTCCCAGCGAGAACAGGATCCGCATCTTTGGCGAGCTCCGGCTGCTCGAATTTGGCGTTGTAGGCCTTAGCCACAGCTCGTGACTCGTCGTACCACAGACCATCGGTAAACTTCATGATGTTCGCCTTGCAGACCGAAGTGACCGACTTGCGGCCATTTTCGACGGCGTACTGGAAGGCGTAGTTGGCGATATTGCGTGTCCCTTCGTAGGACATGGGCTTGATACTCACGCCGGTGGTGTCGAGGCCAGTCCCGATCTTTTTGCCGGTCGCCAGACGATTGATCACCTCGATCAGTTCTTTGGTCGCGGGCAGACCTGCCTGGAATTCGACACCTGCATAAAGGTCTTCGGTGTTCTCACGAACCACCACCAGATCGACGGGTGTATTCGAGAAGTAGCTGCGAACTCCCTTATAGGATTTGCAGGGGCGTACGCAGGCATAGAGGCCAAGTTCCTGTCGCAGGAAGACGTTGACGCTGCGAAAACCCTTGCCGATGGGAGTGGTGATCGGTGCTTTGAGAGCCACCTTGTTTTTGCGGATCGATGTCAGTACCGATTCGGGAACCTTGCCGACCTTCTCGATGACTTCAATGCCACATTCCTGGACGTCCCAATTGATTTTGACGCCGGTGGATTCCACACAGCGGCGTGTGGCTTCTGCGATTTCGGGACCGACACCATCTCCGGGAATCAGCGTGACATCGTACATGGCGGAGGACTTTCCAGACGCAAAGGATGTAAGGGAATTTTGTCGTGTGACTGCGAAGACAACGGGAACTTCAAAGTCGAAGTCGCATCCCCGCAGATCATCCATTTCCCGACCCGTCAGTTCAGAACCAGAACCAGTCGGGAAATTTGTTGCTTGAGAGCATAACGAACGGAACACCCCCGCTCCAAGTGTTACCGATCCGCAATCCCGGAGAGATCGACAAGTTCATGGGCGAGGGAGGAGTGTGTCGGCTCAATCCACCCACGAAATTGGCCCGGCTCATGGAATCCACACCATGAGCCGGGCCATAACATCTTAATTCATCAAGGATTGACAATCGCAAGTTACACTGTGCGTGATCATGGAGCGGGTGGGCTCGATCCCATGCCTTGCTGGCCCTTGCGATTACCGCGGATCTTTTTGGAACTCACCTTTCGCGCTGTCGGATCTCCCAGCCCGGGTGGCATATAACTACTTTCCTCTCCACCAGCAGGCCCCAGAAGTGGGTCGACGGCTTCAGGCGGCTTGAATTTTTCGTACTCTTTTTTCTCGCCCTCATACCTTCGCTTCAGCTCGTCTTCCTGTTTCTGATTGGTACTGGAATCAATAAATTCCATCTGGCCCGCTTCATTGACAATGACAGCTTCGGGCAGCAGGCCAAAATTGAGCTTGCCACTCACAGGAGTCAGTCCCAGTTCAGCCATGTGAACAGGCAGCTTGGACTGCAAAGTCACGTTAACTTCGACATCCGCAGCAACGTCGAGCAGCAGATCTGTCGTGCCGATCACGATGTCGGCATCTTCATAAGTGCCATTCCCCAGATCGGCCCGCTTCACCTTCTTGGTCTCTTTGATGACCTGGCCGACCGAGGTGAGATCGAGCGTGGAATTCAGAAGTGACCCGAGTTTCGCATCCCACTGGTAGACACTCATATTCGCCACGGCCTTACGAATCGAGCGGGTTACATCGCGGACTGGATCACGTTCACTTCCCGCCAGGAAGTATTTGACATCCCCAGGAACCACTGCTGGATTCGAAATCGTGCTCCAAGGAGATTCCCGCTCGGCTCCCGCTGCGACCGAAGGATCCACGATTTGCTCAATGGGCAGATTGTAATTCGGATTCGTAAAGAGCAGCTTCACGCGGTAACGATAAGCCCGGCCAGGCTTCACCTGCAGGTCGAGATATCGGAACAGCAATAACCGTCCACCGGCTGTGTCGAGCATCTTTTTGAGCTGCTGGGATGTCATCGCAGGGCTGCCAGGGGCTGCCATAATCGTGGACATCGTCCCCAGAATCTGGTCAGAACTGCTCGACGACATAATCGCCCCCTGAAGGGCGCGCAAATCCCGCTGCACGACGGCAAACCCGCGCCGTTGTGGCTTCTGGGATTGCTCCAGCAGGGCACGCTCTTTAGTCGCCGTTTCGACAACCTTATCAAGGAATCGCTCCTGCTTCGCGCGCTCTTCCGGGCTTAAAGTAAAATTGCGAACTTTCGGATGAGTCGCATGTTCTCCCCAGTACCCCATCAACCTTAACGGAAGAGGCGCAGTGATTGTCGCATCCGAGATACGGGCATCGAAAGGATCAATATCGAAGTTGGGCGATTCCGCCAGAATCTGTGAGTCGGCCACCATGTCGACCGCTTCCCACTTCCCGATCCAGGGGTTGTCGCCAGCCACGGCCTCCTGACGTTCCAGCTTGAAGTCAAGGATTTCCAGGTACTGCTCGGCTTCCGTGAGACTCTGCAGATTCAGGGCTTTTTGAATCTTGGCCACCTGTTGCTGCAAAGGAACAATCCCTCGCACAGCGACATAGCGCACACCACGGGCTTCCACGCTGGAAACCGTCCCACCCACGCTGCCATCCAGCCCATAAGGAGACGAACTGCCAAACGGCGATTCGGCAACGGGTGGCGGACTGTAGGTACCAGCAGGAGATTCAGCACCCGATGCACCCGGGCTGCCTGCTGTTCCACCGACACCAGAACGAATCGCGAATTCCGTGTTGACTTCTTCTTCAGCCGCCTTCGTCAAATCCCCGGTTTCTGTTTCCGCCAGAGTGACATCCAGACCTTTATTGATCGCGATGATCGCTGTCCCGGCATCGGCAATCAGGTCGGCCACAGGCAACCATTCCGGTTCCTTAATCTGCTCCTGCTTGCGATAAAGCGGATGGTAGAGAGGTGTCGAAAACTCGTAAGCGGCGACCGACTCCATCGGCTTCAACAGCTGAGAGGCACGATCCTGGTAAGCCACAATCGCAAACTCGTTGGCTTTCTCCACAGGCCACACACCCGCATCGATATTCGTTTTCGAATTGGTGGCCTTCTTGATGATCTCATCCGGCGATTTCTCTGTCCGGCTCCAGGAGGTGGTTCCCCACACTCCTAACACCAGCAGGCCAATACCGGCCAATGCGATTTTCTCGCCATGATCGACCAGCAGCGATTTGAAATTCAAACCTTTGATACCTGCCATGGGATATCCCCTTGATCTTCAAAAACAATGTTCGCTGAAAAGTTGTCTGCTCGATAGTTGCTGGCGACGTTCTATCAAAGTTCAAAAACGAACCGACGTACAGGCTTAAGTTCCACCGGCTGGTGGAGCAGCAGGCACGGTTTCTCCAGTTGGTGCCGCTGGTTCAGCGGCTGGGGTGACTGGTACTGCAGGGGTTGCAGGTGCCGCTGGCGTTGCAGGGGTAGTGCTCGCTGGCGGAGTCGCTGCGGGATCTGCCGCTGCGGGATCTGTTGGTGCGGGATTAACAGGTGCTGCCGGTGTGGCGCCATCCACCGGGGAGGGTTCCGCTGGTGCCGGATTCGTCATTTCCGGAGTCGTCGCTTCGGTACCTGCCGGGGTTTCAGAAGTGGCTGGTGCTGCTGGTGTTGCCGTGGAATCTGCAGATGTCGCTGCTGCTGCGTCAGGGGCTGCCTGGGGCGGATTGTAAAGCGTGAAGTAACCGGCAATCACAACTTCTGCGATATTCGGATCAGTGAGTGCCGTTTGCAGAGCTGCATTCGCCGCCTGAATTTTGTTCATCAGCATCGGATTGTTGGCATCCTGGGGATTAATGCCCTGAGGCTGTGTCAGGAATTCCGGGGGAACACTGTTCGCTCCTCCGCCAGTGATCCCTTCGGATGCTGTTCCAAACGTAGGCGAAGAGCCGCCAAAACTCCCGGCTTCAGCGCCATAACTCGGCATGCCTGAGGCTCCGCCGCGGGCAAAGTTGCCGTCCTCATTTTTGCGAATCATCTGCACACGAACGATTTCCACTGGCCAGACAGAGCGTTCGTTACTGGTCAACTCCGCGATGAAATCGGGAATGCGGCGGTGATCCATCAGCACGGAGAGATAAAATCCTCGCGTGCGAAAGGGTGCTCCTTCATCATCATCAATATAACGGCGAGCGGCTGCCATCTGCGGAGCCCCGTCACCCAGCGCGGAGGGATCAGCGGCAAAAGAATCCGCCGATGATGAGCTGCCATTCAGGCCACCTTCGCCACCGGCTGAGCCAAACTCTTCCTTAATGGGGAAATCGGCACTGGCGGGTGGGGCAATCTTGCCACCACGCCCGCCACCTCCACTGGAAAAAGCATCGCCACCCATCGCCATGGGTGGGGAATAACCCTCGCTACTACCTCCTGATGGATCGCCACCCGCGGCGGGAGCATCAATCGGTTCACCACGCTTACCACCCATCAACTGGAGTTTCAGAATCTGATGAATGGAAGCATCCAGCCGATTGTTAGTCGTTTCACCCCCATTGAGTTGAGTGATCGTGCTCAGGAGCGAATCCAGGAGCCAGAGATCTTCCTGGGCATCCCACATTTCTTTCGAGGTGGGGGGCAGATCGCGCCAGTATTTCACCGGCATGGCCTGCAGCGGGAAGACAACGACGCCTTCGCCCGTCTGTGCATTAAAGGGGCGAACCTTCTGCCAGACAGAGGCAATGTCGGATGGTGAACTGGTGCGATAGATATCCCGGGCCAGAGGTGCAAATTCGCCGCGATAACCTGCTTCATCCGCATAGGGCTGAATATTCTTGGGCCATGCCATTTTGGCCCGCTGTTGATCCCAGAGCATCGTACGGGCGAGTTCGACCTGACGCTCCTGATAAGTGTTGATCGTCGAGAGTTTGTTCGAGTAATCCGCACTGGGGATATTTCCCTTGGGGATCTTGTCTTCAGCGTCTTTGATTTCTTTTGTGCGTGTAACAATTGTCGTCGCCAGTGAAGACGACGCCATCCACCAGCCAGCGAGACTTAAAATCACGACCAGCCCACTGAGGATCCAGAAGCGATTGCGAATGATGGGTTCCAGTTTTTCCATATCGATCTCCGCACTATTCATGGTCACAAGAAGTGACTTGGCGCTGTTCTTTGTTCGATCAATCCGCGTTCAATAAATTCGTTCGATTTCAATCGCCAGTTTCAAGTCGTATTTAAATTAAACCGCCGGCGGTGTCTGTGGTGTGGCTGCCGGGGCCTGACCATCCTGCGGTGCTGCTGCGGGATCGACTGGTGGAAGAGCTGGATCGACTTTGGGTCGATCTTTTTCAGGAGTCGGCTTCCAGACAAACTGCACGACAAAGTTCGTCATATGAATCTTGCGAGGCGTATTGATTTGCTCCGGTGGCAACTGCGTATCGATCACACGGCCTGTCCCTGTCCCGGGAATACCTGTCCCGGGAATACCAGGGCTGGGAATTCCCGGACTGGAAATTCCACCCGGTGTCGGTGGGGAATAGCTCGACTCGGCACCGGAACCGCCGGGATTGAATCCCGGCTGGAAGCCAGGCCTCAGGCCGCGAGCCGCACTGCTCGCACTGGCCATATCGGGACGACCCATCGGGTAGTAATCGATGAGCACGAAGGGATCCGCTTTGACAGTCGCGTAACTGATCCCGAGTTGACCGACAGGAGTTTCAATCACCTGACCTGTGACCGCATCTTTGCGAGTCACCTTAAAGCTCTGGAGATTTTTCAGCAGAGTATTCACGACATACCCTGTTCCCTGGCCTTTGACAGGATCTTCCGGTGCATGGTGAAAATGCACCCCATGCAGGGTGAAGACATACCCCGGGCCAGTGGGCCCTGTCTTGCGTGCCTCAGTTTTATCAAAGGGCGAAAAATATTGAGGTGAGACCTTCGCTAATTGAGCGTTATCGTTGTACCAGGTTGCCAGATCATCGTATTTTTTGGATGTCACTGACTTCAGCGAAATGCGGTTCATCAGCTCAATGCGGGTCTCATCGAGCTGTTCGGCACTTTCATCCCGGGGCAGGCATTCATCAATCGCCTTGTAAAGTTCCAGCCAGTTCGCACGGGAATCGAGTGCTTTGACCAGCTTTTCGCCACGCTCTTTAGCAGCCGCATTGCGACTTTCCTGTGCCTTGTAATCGCTGTCGAGCTTGGCGGCGTATTTGGCAACTTCATCAGCCTTGGTCTCAGCACCACCAAAGCGGCTCTTGCTCACCGATTGGGCGACACTGCCATAACCCGCCACTGATGTGGCCAGTCCGAAGAGCAGCACGGCAGCGGTGGCCACTGCCCAGGGCTTTTTGCGGCGAATCTTCCTGGCCACCACAATTTCGGGTGGCAAGAGAGAAGTATGAATCTGCGTCTGCCCGAGAAGCTGAAGGGCCAGTCCATAGGGTCCTGTGAACGTCAGAATGTTATCATGGAAGAGGGGCGCTGTCAGGACACTGTCGCCCACAGAACTCGGGAAGGTGTCGATTTTCTCGACTTCGTAGTTGAGGTTCTGCTGGAGAAATTTGGCCAGACCAGCCAGCTTGAAGCCATTTCCCAGACCGACCAGCTTCGTGATCTGAGCCGAACGATTCACGCTCGAAAAGAAGCCAATTGACCGCTGGATTTCGTTGACATAGTCGTTGAAGACCGGCCGCATGGCCTGAAAGACAGCCTTGGGATCAGGTGATTTTGTGGCGTTGCATTTGAGATGTTCGGCCTTGGCAAACGTGAGTTTCATTTCCCGCGTCAATGCCCGCGTGAAATGATTACCGCCAATCGGCACATTACGAGTCCAGATTTTCTTGCCATTGGTGACGATCAATGTCGTCTGGTCGCAGCCCATATCGAGTGCCACGACGTACTGGTCATCGGCCAGAGAATTCAATGACTGCTCAGGGTCTTTCCGCTGCCCCAGCCGGTCGAACCAGAGAAAGTTGTAGACAGCCAAAGGTGCAATCTGCACCAGTTCCAGTTCCAGCTTCCGCTGATTGAACGGATACATCTGGTGTTCAATATCGTCGCGCTTCATGGCGAAGAGGCCGACTTCGGCATCCAGCATGAATCCGCCTTCGACGGACGATGATCCCATGGGCTGGAAATCCCAGATCACATCCTCCAGCGGGAAAGGAATCTGCTGGCGGGCTTCATACCGCACAATCTCAGCGACCTTCGATTCTTCGACAGGTGGTAACTGAATGAACTTCAGCAGCGATTTCGATCCCGGGAGCGAAATCCCCAGCAGATCTCCCTGAATCTGATTGCGGCTCAAGAACGTTTTCAGAGCTTCGGAAATCAGTTCATCCGGATCTGCATCTGGCTGGCTCAACAGTTTGGGATGCGGCACATAATCAAATGCGACAGCAAAGACCTGATTCGAGGCCTCGGCATAGCGCAGCTTGATGGCCTTGAGACCAGCCTGTCCAATTTCGATCCCCCAGGCAGATTTCAATTCGGCCATAACGAAAACCCCTCTTGTCCATTCATCAAGGCGTTGTTTCAGCGTGTGGACTGATTGCGTATATCACTGATTGCATATGCTTCATGGTGAAGCAGGAAGTCACCTTTCTGCTTCACGATCTTTTCAAACCCAATACTCCGGACAGCCTGGTCGCCCAACTGCCCAGACTCAATCATCTCCTTCTATCGCACCACTACATTACGTTGAATTTCAGCTTTTCGCTGGATTTCTGACCAGACAGAAGACTACCACCCTCTTAGAGAGCCGTCATTTCATTCCTGTGACTTTCATTTTGCCGCGTCTTCCCCTCCGCAGAAATCGTCTGAAACATCGTTCTTCAAACGCAGTTTTTCTGGCGCCTGCTGAGACTGAATCAGCGCCGGCATACCAGTCGAAAAACCGGATTCAAACCCGTCAGGAAAGTTGTGGGCAATTGTCACGTTCTGCAAGAATATGCTCAAAAGAGAGGCGCTCGCGAGAAATCGCTGGGGCAGAATTGAAAAACACGCAAGGAAATTACGAATAAACAATCAAGTACTGAGACTACAGCCCCGACCCGAGAAAAGTCAATAAGTAGCGTCAGTCCAGAGAGTTAGGTGATAGAAACAGCCGTTTCTCACAAACTTGAGTGAACTGATGTCCTGCCTTCCCACGGAAAGGAGGCTTGTGGCATCCTGCAGGAACTGGCCCGTCATCCACCAGGATTCCCCATGATTTAGACTCGTGTTCGGCATTCGAGGTTCCAGAAGTTTTTCATGTCGGACCTGTCGATGCAAAAATCCTGTCAAATGAGATCCCTCTCGATCGCAACTCCTCCCAGACAAACATTTTAACGAACATGCAGGTTCCAGCGATTCGAGCGGTTATGTAAGCGTCAGGTATTGATTGAGCCGCCCGTAATTTCACAGGTCTGGGGAATTGTCGGCTGGTGGCTTGATCTCGCCCGCTCACGCCAGCAATGTGGCTGATGTAATTCGACTCGATCAAGCCCGAAAACGTTCTCGATCTCCTGGATCAATCCGCTTCAGTCAGCCAAACAGCCTGTAGAAACCTCCCGGTATGACGAAAACCTGCTCTGAAGTTTATGTGCTGATTCCATCGCATAGCCTCGAAGACTTTCCACAGGATCTGGGAGAAGAGGCTGCCGGCAGCCTGCTGGAAGCTTTTGCCATCGCCTGGCATCCGGCTCTCCTGGCGACGGCTGGTCGAATTCCACAATGGTACCGGGCTGATGCTCCTCCCGAACCCGCACCCGGGCAGCTACTGATTCTTCCCCAACCCTCGGAAGACTGGTTTCCTTACGACTGGCACGAGCGATTAGAGCAAGCCGGAGCGGGCTTACTCAAAACCGTGGCCCGCCGAGAAGAGAATCTGCAGCAACTCCAGGCGTGGCTCGAATCCGATGCCGACGATTCTGCAAAGGCGAGCGCGTTCTTTCAGCAGGAAGCGAAAAGCTGCATCGACGATTTTCTCGCCTTCGGAACCACAGTTCTGCAACTGGAACTCCTCTCCCGACAGATGCGGCACTTCAGCAGTCTGGATGAAATCATCTTGCAACAGCGAACTGTGGGAGCAGCCCGCTCGCTGGCTGCTGGTGAGTTTTCGCCATGCCGACAGCAACTGGCCACTGCCTTTGAAAATCTGCTCGAAACACGCGAGCGATTTTATCCCGGCGAAATCTCACTCTTCGACCTGTGCCTGGCACCTTCCGAGCTCGACATGCCCCGGTTGAAAGCAGCGCTGCATGGCTTCACATGGCCGATCAACGAGCCCTTAGGAAACCGGCCAGCCGTCAACTTTCTGGCGGGTTCACTCGAAACCTCTCCACTGCTGAAGCTGGTTGACGAACCATTGCCACTGGTGGCAACTCAGGAGCTTTCAGCACCATTAGACAATGCTCCGACCACCACTCTGAAAGAACTGCTGGCCCAGGGTGCTGTCGATGTTCTTGGTGGGGAAGCCGTCGAGCTTTGTACGCCGCTGATTTCGCCACAAATGTGGATCAGGAACTTTCAACATGGGCATCAACTCGCAAAAACTCAACTGGGAATTGTTCCGCGGGTGTTTGCCCGGCGGCTCTTTGGGCTGGTGCCGCAACTCCCCGGTCTCCTCTCACAGACAGGTTATGCGGGTGCGTTACACCTGCTTCTCGATGAAGGAAACTACCCGGATGAAGAGTTCAGCAGCTTCCGTTGGGAAGGTGCCAGCGGTGAGGCTGTGACGGCTTTCTCACGAATCCCACTCCCCGCACAATCCGCAGGGACCTTTTTGAGACTGGCCACCAGGCTGGGAGAGGCGCTTGATAGCGATGGGAACCCGGCTCTCGGTTTCGCTCGCTGGCCTGAAGTCGCGACTCCCTGGTTTCATGATCTTCAGCGAGCTGCCACGTTTGCCCCCGTCCTGGGGAAGTTCGTCACCTGCAAAGAGTTTCTGGAACGAGTGGAATACCCCGACCATGTGCGGCAATACCACGCCGGCGAATATCTTTCGTCGAGCCTCGTCTATGCCGTAGCTGCTCGCGAGAAAAACGCCATTTCGAGAGTCGCGAATGCCTGGAAACTGCAAGGAGAGCAAGCGGCCTGGCAGTTCTGCGAAGTCCAGCGCTCGCTTCTCTCTCGAAGTGAAAACGTACCGCAGCCTGTGGAAGGGCTCAAAGGTGGGGATCAACGCTGGGAAGATGAACTTCTCACCCACTTCCGCATGATGGGTGCCAGCGACAATCGCTCAACCACGGATCAAGCCGCAAGTGCCGACAAGGAGTGGTCGACAGCAACCGAACTCCAGCAGACCGCTCAACAGTTCGCGCATCGGCTCGGGTCAAAAGTTCAAACGGACGAGGCTGCGGCAAGTCCCGTCGGAACTTTACTGATCAATCCACTCCCCTGGGCGCGTCCTGTTCCCGAGGAAATTGCCGACGGAACCTCCTCGACCATTCCCCCTTGCGGCTATCTCTGGCTAGATCGTGACTCGACGAACGCCCAAAGTTCCGCACGCAAGGGCAAGCCCGTCGTCAAATTTACCGAAGGTGTCCTTTCGAACGATCTCTTCGAGGTCGTTTTTCATCCGCAGACGGGAGGGATCGCCCGGATTCGCCGGCACGAGCAGCGCGAAAACCGATTGAGCCTGCAGCTTGCCCGCCGCTTTCCGCGCGAGCGGGCCATTCGCCTCGGGCCGGATCCTGACGACGAAGTCATCAAAACGGCTTACTCGGAGATGCGCGCAGGTGAGTTATCAATCATCGCTCAGACGAGTCATTCCCTCACGGTTCGATCGCTGGGAGACCTCATTGATCAGGCGAAAGGGGAACGCATCTGCTACTACAAACTCGATGTGACCATTCGTGCCGGTTCGCTGAAAGTGGAGATCGATCTGCAGTTTCTCGAACTCGCAGCCTTCGATGGCGACCCCTGGAACAACTACATCGGGGCCCGCTTTGCCTTTGGCAACGAGATGTCGGCCATATCCCGCTCTGTCCTGGGAAGTGTCCATGTGGCAGGCAGCGAACGGTTTGAAGCTCCTGAGTTTGTCGAAATCTGCGATGGTTCCCTGCGGGCGACGATTTTGCCGCATGGCCGGCCCTACTTTCGCAAAACCGGCCCCCGCATGCTCGATGGCCTGATGGTCGTTTCGGGCGAGTCGTCCCGCCGCTTCCGCTGGACCATTGCCATTGATGACCCGCATCCCGCGAGGCTTGCCCAGGATGCAAGAGTTCCGCTTGTCCGGCTGGATCACATGACCCGGCCTTCGACGGGCGAGACCTCATTTTTCGTCCAATGCCCCGCCAGACAAGTGAGCATTCTGTCGTGGGAAGCGGGGATGACCGACTGGCCCATCGAAGCTCCAGCCGACCCTTCAAATTCTGAGGATATCGATACAGCTACGAAGGCGACGGTTCGCAAGAAGTCGTGCCGGGTGCGGCTGATGGAGACTGAGGGGCAGGCCAAAACCTTTTCGATGGTCTGGTATGCACCGCTGGTGGGGGCTCGCAAATTGGCACTGGGTGGAGCTCATGCTGCGTGGCTGAAAACAACGGGAAATGAAACCCGCGTCGCACTCAGTGCGTACGAATTCGCCGATATCGAGTTTGTGTTTGAATAATGGCCCAAAAAGATGACGACGGGTGGCTGAGGTGAAACGTCCTCGTTTGCCCCCAGGTCATTGCACTCGAGTCGTCTATGATCAATAGGCGATCAAGTTAGGAAAACATGTCGCGGAAGCGTTTGTGCTTTCAGCGCTGTGGAACTGGGGGTGGATAACGACAGCCGAGCCCAGCGACCCTTCCTGACATCAAATGTGATGTGGAAAGGGCTTAAAACCACGCCCTTACGCACTCTTTAATTCTTTAGGGGCTTCAGGGTCGTGCCACCCAAGGCTGTTTGAAAGATTGTGGCGAGTCATGCGCATGGCGCGGTCTCTTGTTGTCGTGGCTCTGCACGACAACCCGGCCACGAGTTGGCTAGGCCACCCTGGCGATATCAAGTTTGCCTTTGAATGACGATCCAGAGGTTGCTTACTTCTTCTCAGGTTCGAGGGCAAAATCTGCGGTATTCGCCCCTTCCTTGAGAGTGACCTTGAGTGGGCTGGTTTTGGCATTGCGGTATCGAGGTGGGATCTGATCCATCTCTTTGGGCTTCTGCACAGGGGGGCTGTTGGGGTTCGAGTTGTCTTCGATCATCGGGGGCACAATCAGCACCTGATATTCACCCGGCGGGAGTGGATCAACCAACACGACGGAAAAGCTGCCATCAGCCGAGATATTCGCCGAGGCCCCTGCTCCGCCACCCACTTTGGAGAGCTGCACAATCCCTTCGGGAACGGGCTGACCACTGAACGTGACTTTGCCCGTCAGTTGGGCCTGCGGCCCGCGATCTGCAGAGCCACACCCGGCATTCATCAACAAAGCACCGCAGACAAAGGCGGCAAAGATCGAGCGGAACATGCTGTTCATCCTCGGAAATGGAAGAGTCAATGGTGGGTTGCTGATCGAATGAGATCGACAACGTTGGAAAAAATGAGGGCCACCAGCAGCACTGGCAGCCCCCGATGTTCATGCACAATTGGCAGCGATTAGAATTCGCCGACAACGTTCCCATCAGCGCGGGCTGCCAGGAAGCGGAGCGTGTCGAAGTTCATATTCTCGGAAAGGAACTTGACCGTACCGTCACCAATGAGGACATGGGCACCGCCAGTATGGGCTGACTGAATCGGTGTGTTGCAGCTTTGTGAGTTTGCACCATTCAGAGAGACATTGCGAGTGTTGATCGGGTAACGAACCGTCGTTGTATTGAAACAGCGAGAGTCATAGCCCGTACCCATCCAAATTGAGTCGCCACCATCTGAACGATACTCAACGTTATTGGTGTTTCCCGCATCGCGGCCCCAATTCGATTGTTCGGCCACCATCACGATATTCGAACTTCCATCAGTCATGTCGCGGAAGTTGAAGTTACGGCTGCGTGTGAACATCCCGGAATCTGAACGAATGCCATTTGCAGTTGATACTTCACTGATACCCACAGCCCCTTCAATGAGCGTGTAGCTGCCGCGTTGCCAAGTTACTCCGCTTCGAGTACTTGAATCGACTAATGGCGACGAGGGACAAATGAATCCAGCCACCTTGAAACCATTGAAGGTTGGGCCCTGTGGACCGCCACTGGCTGCTCCGTGCCACCATGTGCCCGTCAATGAGAAATTGATTCGGTTGTACTGAGGTGCTTGATCGACATAGGGCAGGATGTGAACCCAAGCCGTCGGGCCATGGTTGTTGAGGGGTGAGTTCGGAATATTCCCCGGTGGGAACGTGTTGTGGGTGTCGTGGTAGTTGTGCAGTGCCAACCCCACCTGCTTGAGATTGTTCTTGCACTGGGTGCGGCGGGCCGCTTCCCGCGCCTGCTGAACTGCCGGCAACAGCAGTGCAATCAGGATGGCGATAATCGCAATCACCACCAGAAGTTCAATGAGTGTAAATCCAGAGCGACGGGTTGAACCGCCAAAAGCTTGTGCCATGAGAATGGCCTCCTTGAAAAGAAGTGAAAAGCGAAAAAGGACCGAGACAAGACATATCAGTATATGCACCTGCGAACATTCCTGGCAAGGAGCTTGACCATTCGCACGCTGTAAATTCTGCACGCAAAGTACTTCCAAGCCCAAAATAACCAGAAAACCACAGGAGGCCACCCTGTTAATACAGCACACAAAATCACTTACATATTCAGATTGTTAATGTATTTTACTATTTACACATACACTATGGAAATGCCTGCTGTGATCCTCACTGATCAGAGGCCGACGAACAGGTAGAACTTCGTATCCGCAGAGCACCGAGATCTTCTCAGTCGGCTGGCTGGTGAACGATCGCCGGTGGTCGCTGGGCCATCATGCCGACCGCATCATTGGGCCTCGGGCCACGAAAATTTTCCGGCAGTCATCCCCGTGTCGCTGACCCAATCCAGGGCTCCAGCATCACACCTCTTCAATGATTCAACCCAGGATCGTTTTGGGCAAACCCCAAGGTGTTGGCATGTTTTTCGCTGCCAAATCTTCTGGTCGCCGTTGGGTGCGGCCCGGTCAGTAATTTCGAACATCTCTGGATCGAGTCGAGCCTCAAACGCAACGTTTTCTGAGTTGACAGCCATCAATGACGGTCTGATCGGGCTGCCTGGCAGCCGGAGTGAACGATGCAGAAGCATCACAGTTCACTGTGAGATTTTGCCGATAAGACATTGTTGGAACTCGGGAGATGAATCCGTTCGCAGTTTTGCCGCAAGAAATGGAAGTTTGACGATTGTCGGGATGGAGCCGGGTCATCAGTGAGTCATTAAGACGTTGATGCGGAACTTGAATCCGCAGATAGGCAACCCATGGGTACCCAGATCTCGGAAAAACTACCGCCAGCGATCGATTTCCCCCAGCCTCGTCGGAGAGCTTTTCATTTCCAGCCCGTGGTGCCTGACGAAAGTCCGCAGACCAGAATCCAAAGGTCACAGGCGATTCCCTCCCGTCTCTCCAGTGAGACAATTGCCATCATTCCGAGGACAGATTTCACCAGCCCTGCCCATCAGCACGTCCCGATTTTCTGCCATCGAGTCCTGAGTCCGCAGGAATTCCGCCGCCGGTTATGGCACATGACACCGGGGCTGCTGCCCCTGTTGTTGTGGGTGATCCCTCATACCGATCCGTGGGGTTGGATTTTATGGAGTGTGGTGCTTGGTCTGACTTTAATGACGGCAACGGTCATGCTGAGGCGCTTTTCGAAAATTGCCCGTCCCGGTGAAGACCACGGTTATGACGCTGTGCTGGCGTATGCCGTGGTGGTTCTGGCGACATTGTGGCTTTTCCCTGGTCGGGAGGAGATCGGCATGATGACACTGGCGATTCTCGCCTTTGGAGATGGATCGGCCACACTCCTGGGGCTCAAGTTTGGCGAGCGAAAACTCCCCTGGAATGGCTGCAAATCGTGGGTGGGCCTCTCGGCCTTCGTTGCGATGGGGACACTGGCTGGTGCCCTCATGTTCTGGGGAGAATTCCGGCCTGGTGTTGATTTTCGCCTGGCACTGGGCGTGAGCTTTCTGGCCAGTTTGACCGCAGGACTGGTGGAATCTTTCCCATCGTTACGCAATGACAATCTCCGCGTAGGAATCGCGGCGGCCGGCACCGGAGCAATCGCGCATTTTCTCCTGATTCCTTCGTGATTTCGACGAATCCGCCAGATCCGCAGTTGTGACCGGCCCCCCGGCTCATGTTACGCTGCAAATTCTCACTCCGGTGCGTTTTCGCTGTTTCGGTCAGTGATGACGGCAACCGGTCCATCATTGCTCAACCAGACGACTGACATCCTGCTGACCGACTCTCGAAGGAATTCCCTTGTCCACTCCCTTTCTGGAAGCCCGGGGACTGAAAAAAACATTCGGTTCTCATCAGGCCGTCAAGAATGTCAGCTTCTCGATCATGCATGGAGAAGCGTTTGGTTTGCTGGGGCCCAACGGAGCCGGAAAATCAACCACCATCCGGATGCTGGCAGGATTGATGGCCCCGGACGCCGGTGAGGTTCTCCTGGAGGGGGAACCCGCCTGGAAGCATCCCGAAAAATGGAAACGGCAACTGGGTCTGGCACCTCAGCAACTGGCGCTGTACCCGGAGCTTTCCGCGATCGAAAATATTCGCTTCTTCGGTGGCTTGTATGGACTGAAAGGGGCGGCTCTTTCCCAGCGGACTGATGAGTTGCTCGAACTCGTGGGGTTGGAAGATGCGGCTCACCGGATTGCTGCCAATTATTCGGGCGGCATGCAGCGTCGGCTTAACCTGGCGATCACGCTAGTTCATAAACCTCGTCTGGTCATTCTCGATGAACCCACTGTGGGTGTCGATCCGCAATCCCGGGCTCACCTGCTGGAATCTGTCCGCCAACTGGCACGCGATGGGACATCGATCATCTATGTCAGCCACTACATGGAAGAGGTCGAAGCTCTGTGCCGGCGTGTGGCGATTATCGATCATGGGGTGGTTCTGGAATGCGGTGTTCTCGATCAGCTCTTAGGATCAGTCCCCACGCAACTGGTGCTGCATGTCCGGCCTGCCAACAGCGTCGATCCGGTGAGGACTGGCCATGACCCCAGTTCGTCATTCTCGGCACGATTGCAGCACATTGCCCGGCGTGTCGATCCTGAAGCCACAGGCGTCAAAGTGTCTGTCGGCGAGAATGCCGAGTCTTTACCCACCGTATTGATTGAAACCAGCTTTACCGAATGGCCTGATCGATTGCATCAGCTCTCGCAGGCGTTCCATGCCGATTCAATCCTGATCGATCGTGTGGAATCGAGACAGCAGAATCTCGAACGCTTGTTCCTGCAATTGACTGGAAGAGCCCTGCGTGCCTGAAAATCCTCATTTCTAACGCAAGAATCCTGAACTAAACATCAGCATGACAGGCAGCGTGGAGAGTCCCGAATGGCGGAAGGGGATGAAATTGATAGCGGCTGGGCCGGTCGATTGGGTTTATGGCTGGGCCCGCTGCTTGGCTTAGTGGTTCTCGTCGTTCCCGGCCCTGCTGACTTGCCACATGCCGCCCAAAGGCTGGCGGCAGTCGTCGTGCTGATGGCTGTCTGGTGGGCCACGCAATGCGTGCCTATGGCTGTGACCAGCCTGGTGCCGCTGATTGCCTTCCCGCTGCTAGGGATAGACTCAGCCAAGAATGTGGCCGGCACCTATCTGACCGACAGCTCAATGCTCTATCTGGGTGGCTTCATTATTGCCTTGGCGATTGAACGCTGGGGCCTGCATCGCCGGGTGGCCTTACATGTCGTCAAAGCCACTGGGACCAGCCCGCATGGGATTGTCTGGGGATTCATGCTGGCGACATTCCTCATTTCGATGTGGATCAGCAATACCGCGACCACACTGATGATGCTGCCGATTGCGATGGCTTTGATGACTTCGCTCGAAGAATTGCTTGGCTCCTTCAATGAGAAAGACCCAGACTTACAGACGACCCAGGCACTGGGAAGACTCTCTTGCCAGACGTATCTGGGTGTGGCTTATGCAGCCAGTATTGGCGGGGTGGCCACTCTGGTGGGAACTCCCACGAACATGGCGTTTGTGGGGATCTGGGAGAAACAGTTTCCCCAGGCACCACCGATTTCTGCCGGTCAGTGGATGGCAACCTGGTTGCCCTTCGGATTGGTTTACCTGGGACTCGCCTGGTTTGTTCTGACTCGAAAGCTGACGACACCTGCCGGGTTCTCTCGATTGAACCGAGACTTTTTTCGCGAGCGGCTGCATGACCTGGGGCCCATGAGTCGCCCCGAATGGCGGGTACTCGTGGTCTTCTCGCTGACAGCAATCCTCTGGCTGACAAGAACCGATCTTCCTCTCTCGGCTCACCTGATCATTCCTGGTTGGGGAGGTCAGGCTGAAGCTTTTCTCGGCTGGCTGATGGCTGATGCCCAGCCAGCCAGTTCTCACAAAGACTGGATCAACGATTCCACCGTGGGTCTGCTGTTCGCGGTACTGCTGTTTGTCATCCCCGCCGGTGAGAAGGATCGAGGGCAAGGTTCGCAACGCCTGATGGATTGGCCCACGGCCAATCGACTGCCCTGGGGCATTCTGCTGTTATTCGGCGGTGGATTTGCCATTGCGGAAGGCTTTCGGATCACTGGTCTTTCCCGCTGGAGTGGCGACCTGTTTGCCTGGTTTTTCATTGGCCAGTCGCCAGTTGTCACCGTGCTGGGTATCTGTGCGCTGATGATCTTTCTCACGGAATTCACCAGCAATGTGGCGACGGTGAATGCCGTTTTGCCAGTCTTTGCTGGAGCGGCCATTGCCCTGGGGCTCGATCCTCGGCTCGTCATGATCCCTGCCACGATTGCGACGAGCTGTGGCTTCATGCTGCCAGCCGGGACTCCCCCCAATGCGATCGCTTTTGGAACCGGCAGGATTCCGATTGGTCAGATGCTCAAATATGGCCTCTGGTTGAATCTCATGGGGATTGTTTTGTGTACAGCAGCGACCTGGGTGCTGCTGATCCCGCAAATGGGAATTCGCATCGGAGAAGTTCCCGCCTGGGCCATCCCCATCGAGAAATCCTCTTCAGAAATGGAACCCCTATCGACACCTTTGCAGAAGGCGCCCGCGACTCAGCTTAACCCGGCAGTCGAGGGGAAAAAATAAGTTCGGATGGTTCTTAAGAGGATTTGTATTCCTGCCATGAGTCACTCTTTTGGGCCTCAGATCATGAAGACTGATGAAATGCCTCACGAAAGACGCTAAATTCAATTTGGGTTCTTAATGTGAACAAGGCTCTGCTGGCACATGACAGCCCATTTCAATTGTCAAAATCTCGAATTCCAATCCCGTCGACGTGCCTCTCTTTGATTACCACCCGCTGATCAGACGGTATTCAACGAGCAAGACATGCGCCGGTACTCAACTGCACTTTTGCAAAAATTCGCACTGCAGGGATTAGCACCTTATGCCGCTGAAAGTTCGTTGCAAGGCTTGTGGGACAGTCGTCACGGCACCGGATGCGGCCCGTGGCAAGGCGATTCGCTGCCCCGACTGTGAATCGAAGATCCCTGTCCCCGCCGGCGATCAGAAAGCCACTGCCAGCAAAAAGGGAGCATCAGCCAAGTCGTCAAAATCGGCTGCGGGCGAGGATGGGCTGGCCAATCTTGATTTGAGTGATCTGGAAGATTCGGGGGCCAGCATCTGTCGCAAATGCGGGACAGAAGTTGATCCCGAAGCGACCGAATGCCCGAATTGTGGGATCGATCTGGCAACTGGCGGTTTGGGAGAAACGGCTCGCAAGAAGCAGATGAAAGGGCCAGACCCGGACAAATTCTACGAAAACCTCTGGTCGGAGAGCTGGAAGTTTGCGCTCAAATACAAGCTGTTTGCCTTCCGGACGATGATGTACCTGCTGGTTTCATCGACGATCATGTTTGGCAGCGCGTTCATGCTGCTCTGGGTTTCTTCGCCACCCCCTCGATACTTCTGGGGCTTGATTGCCGTCGTTTCAGTTATGGCCATTCCGGGCTGGTTCTGGTTTCTGGATACCGAAATCATCAAGGCGACGATGGAGCGGAAAGATAAGCTGCCGCGCATTAACTTCGACTTCTTTTTGTGCAGCTCATTAGGATTGCAGGCCGTGGCCTGGCAACTGGCGTTTGCACTTCCTTTGCTGGCGATTCCTTATCTTTTGGGGTGGTTTGTGATTGTGCCGATGGAGGGTTTACCGCTCTCTGTCAAAATCGCCTATTTCCTGGCATGGCAAATCCCGATTGCCTCACTGCTACCGGCAGTCATGTCGCATATGTCGATGCCGGTCTCTTATCCCGGGTGGATGTTCTGGAAGCTGTTGCCAGCTTACTTCAAGACAATCAAAGCATCGTGGACCTGGACAGGCATGTTCCTGCTCACGAATCTACTCCCGATCATCTTTCTCGGATTGATCATCGGGCTGTCGGCTGAACCGCTGGTCGAGCTGGCGAAAACGATGGATAACAACGGCCAGATTGTCTACGCCAAGTGGCAGGTGGAAAACAATCCCATCAAGGCAGATAAACCAGGTGGTGTGGCTCCGACTAATCCGTACGAAGCCAAGTCGAAAGAAGAGATCAAGCCACCAAACTATCTCTCATTGATCCTTCCGTCCATCTTCTGGGTACTGGCCTGTTTGAGTGCCAGCTGGACTGCCGTCTTTAACATGCGGACCAATGGTCAGTTTGCATACTTCAACAAAAATCGACTGGGGCTCATTGGTCGAGCCAAAGAGTACAAGTATGTCGCTAAAGAAAAGACCGATGAAGACGAGGTCGCCAAGCCGAAGGGTGTGGTCGATGCGGTGGCCGTTGTTATGGTCTGTGGCATTCTGGGAGCTGTCGGCGGCCTTGTCACTTCCTCATTAGCAGACCTGCCATTTCCAACGTTGCCCACGATGGCGTTTGGGGCTGCCTCTGGTTTTGCACTCGCCAGCTTTATTGGCTGGTGTGTGATGCTGGCCCCTGCCTTCCGGGCCAGTATGGCCATTGGCCTCTTGATGATTTTCTTTCCGTTAATCGGTGCGATCCTCCTCTACAACAAAGAGCCGGAAGAAACCAAGTTTGGTTTGACCGCCTTCCTGGGTGGAGCTTTGCTGGAAGGTATCGCCTTTGGTGTCTTCTTTGTGACTGCTGTTAAAGCAGTGATTGACGCGATTCCACCACCTGATCCAGCGGCTGGAGCAGCCCCTGCCCTCTGGCTGATGAATCTGTCGAGCCTGGGCCAGTGGTTCGGGTGCTAATCTCAATTCGAGTGAGCCTTCTGCAGATGTTATGAAGCTCCCCACAATCTCTTCGCAGGACGCGAAATCAGGGACTCGGTTTGACCCTTGGCAGGACGCACCCTAAAGTTCATAGAGTGAGTTTAAGGATGCCGGTCTTCTGAAATGGCTGGTGGTCAGTTCATGTACGTCGATATCGTGAAGAACTCACACAAAAAGTTCGACCGAATTCCCGTTGTCCAGACATTCCCGTTGCCCAGACCTGTGCGGAAAGTACTCGAGCGATATGACGGAACCTGAATCCTCTGAGAACCAGCCCACTCAGTCTTCAACGACCCCAAAGTCCGTGAAGCCAGAGATATTGAAGTCAGATCCAGTAAAGCCGGATCCCGTGAAGACTGAACCAGCGAAACCTCTGGGCACAAAAAGAAAAGCTGAAAAGCCAGGCTCTTCCAATCTGGTCTGGTATCTGCTGATCGCCATTGTCATTTCAATCGGTGTCTTCACACTGGGTGGCAGTGGTAAACGCACGACAGTCGAATTCAGCGACTTCAAACAGCGATTGAAACAAGGCTCGTTGACTGCCACGAATGTCTTCGAAGTGGAAATTGGGCCGACATCGATTCGCTATCAGGATCAGCCCGGCAACAAAGGCCGTGAAGCGACCTCCTCGAAGCGGGTGACTCCGGCTTACTTTGTCGTGCCGGTCGTTGGTATGCGCGATGGTGCCCAGACCAGCATTATTGAATTGCTGGATAAAAATGGCATCAACTACGGCTTCAGTGCCGAGCCCCCCGAATGGCAGATGATGCTTTATTATCTGGGAGTTCCCCTGATTCTGCTGGCTGTTTTTCTGTATGTCTTCCGGAAAATGGCGGGGCCCGGGGCGGCGATGTCCTTTGGCCGCAGCCGGGGTAAGCTTTATGCCCAGGAAGAGATTGGTGTAACATTTCAGGATGTGGCAGGGATCGATGAAGCGGTTGAAGAACTGCGTGAAGTCGTAGAATTCCTGAAAACACCCGAAAAGTACCAGGCCCTGGGTGGCCGCATTCCTCGCGGAGTGTTACTGGTTGGGCCGCCGGGGACGGGAAAAACCTTGCTGGCGAAAGCTGTCGCGGGTGAGGCGGGTGTCCCATTTTTCGGATTGTCAGGCTCTGACTTTGTCGAAATGTTTGTCGGTGTGGGAGCGGCTCGCGTTCGCGACATGTTCCAGCAGGCTGGTGAACGATCGCCCGCGATTATCTTCATCGATGAACTGGATGCATTGGGCAAAGTCCGCGGAAGTGGCATGCCCGGCGGACACGACGAGCGCGAACAGACACTCAATGCCCTGCTGGTCGAGATGGATGGTTTCTCCTCCGATCAAAGCGTGATCGTCATGGGTGCCACCAATCGACCAGAAACCTTGGATCCCGCCCTGATGCGACCTGGCCGGTTTGACCGCCATGTGCTGGTGGATCGGCCTGATGTCAAAGGCCGTGAAGCGATCCTGAAAGTGCATGCCAGCAAGGTCAAAGTTGACGATCACGTCAATCTGAAATATCTGGCCCGACTGACTCCTGGTTTTGTTGGTGCCGACCTGGCGAACCTGGTCAATGAAGCAGCACTTCTGGCAGCACGTGCCAACAAACCCAAAGTGACCAATATTGAGTTTGAAGAGGCTGTCGAGCGGATTGTGGCGGGGTTGGAGAAATCAACCCGGATCATGCCCGAGGAAGAGAAGAATCGCGTGGCGTGGCATGAGATCGGCCATGCGCTGGTTGCCTGTTCGCTGCCGCATGTTGATCCGGTCCATAAAGTGTCGATCATCCCCCGAGGTCTGGGCGCTCTGGGGTACACACTCCAAAGGCCTGAAGAAGACCGCCAGTTGATTACCAAGACCGAACTTCAGAACCGGATCTGTGTATTACTGGGTGGTATTGCTGCGGAAGACATTGTTTTCAACGAGAACTCCACCGGGGGTTCTAATGATCTGCAGCGGGCGACTGATCTGGCCCGCCGCATGGTGACTGAGTTTGGCATGAGCCCCAAACTGGGACGGGTGCATTACAGTGATACGTCCCGCTCCGCTTTTCTCGCGAATGCCACCACTGTCTCTGAGAGCGCACATAGCGAAGAGACGATTCGAGAGATCGATCTCGAAGTCCGACGAATTATTGACGCGGCCTACGAGACAGCTCACGAGATTCTCGTGACTCGTCGAGCCGCGATGGATCACCTCACGAGAGAGCTGCTGGAGATCGAGGTGATGGACGCGGAAAAACTTCAGCAGATCCTGTCTCAGTACCAGACCGGGCCACAGATTATGCCGGGAACGTCTGCACAGATTTCGCCGCACTCGACATCTTTGCCCACTCCTTCAGTTGCCCCATATCGACCGGGCGAGAGTGATGGCAGTACCGAAGGTGGAAACCCAGTGAATGTCGGCTGATTGCGGGGTTCGTTTTTCGCTTCAGCGACTGGTTAGTTACCCGTGTGAATTGACCCTCACTTCAACAAGGGCTAATTTCATCGTTTGAACTGGTGGAAATAGTCTGAAAGTTTGCACAGTCTAACAGTTGGAATCACAACAGGTTAAGTGCGAGCTGAATTTCAGAATCGACTGCGGGTCACACATCAACATGATTCACACCTCGGCTTAATGATCGAGACCGGCGATATGTTTCAAAGTCTCGGAAATTGGATCACACATCGCTGGTACCTGGTGATTGCGGGCTGGCTGTCCCTCGTCATTTCCATGGCGATCCTGGCGCCCCCTCTGGATGATGTGATCACCACCGGTGAGTTTGCTTTTCTGCCGGCGAACTTTCCCAGCCGCGTGGCTGAAGAACTCTTTGCCAAAGCATTCCCGGCTGATACCCAGCGGAGTGCGATTGTACTGGTTGTCCGCCGTGTGGGTGAGAATCGGGAGTTAACGGATCGAGATCTGCAGTTCGTCGACGACGGGGTCGATACCGATGACCCGGATCGGGATAACGAACTCCGGGAATTACTCCTGAAAATTGCGGATCAGTTTGGTGGCCTGGTCGGTCAACCTGATGATGAGTCTGCCGATTCAGGTTCCACCGAAGAATCCTCGACCGACGCCAGCGAGACTGCGGCCAAAGGAAACGACACGAACGTTCCTCGGTCTTCCGAAAAGGCCGCTACACCTGCCAAGCCCGCTGCTCCACTGGCACCTCTCGGGTTGGGCAACTCGCAGATTACGGCCATCCGTACCTACAAAGATCCCAAGATCGGCCGTCTCTTGCGCAGTGAAGACCAGAAGGCCACTCTGGTCATGGTTGAACTGACGAAAGACTTCATGGATGCCGCGAACAAAAAAATTGTTCGTGCCGTGGAGGAACTTCTCTCCAGCCGGGATTTCATGAAAATTGTCCCGCTGGGCCTGGATATCTCTTTGAGTGGTAACGCTGTTGTAGGCCGCGACATGCTGGTGACCGCCGATGCCAGTGCGAAAGCGACAGAGCTTTTGACTGTGGTGCTGGTGATCTTCCTGCTGATCGCGATTTACCGGGCGCCGCTCCTGGCGATCATTCCGCTGTTGACGGTGTTTGTTTCTGTTGAACTTTCGCTCTGCCTGCTGAGGCTTCTGGCTGATTACCGGTTCGTGGTGCTGTTTCAGGAAATCAAGCCTTATGTCACTGTGCTGGTCTATGGTGCTGGCGTTGATTACTGCCTCTTCCTGATTGCCCGCTATAAAGAAGAACTGGATGCGGGAGTCAATTACGAAGATGCGATTGCCAATTCTCTTGGCAAAGTCGGAGCGGCGATCACTGCCAGTGCCGGGACCGTGATCTGCGGCATTGCCATGATGATCTTTGCCCAGTTCGTGAAGTTCCACGAAGCCGGCATTGCGATTTCCACGGGGCTGATTATCGTCCTGATCGCATCATTAACATTCACCCCGGCATTGTTACGTGCTGCGGGGGCCTGGGCTTTCTGGCCACAAATGAAGCGAGAACGTCCCTCCAGCACGACAGGATGGTTGCCGGCAGCCAGTCCGCTGAAAGCCTTTACTGAAGCGTTAGGCGTCAACCGCTTCTGGTCACGACTGGCCGACACGATTCTTGAGAGGCCACTGACAACACTGCTCGTCAGCATTGCCGCAATGACTCCTTTTGCGATTGTGGGTCTGTTGTTCTTCTCGCATCTGAGCTACGGACTGCTCTCTGATCTCCCGGCGAATTCGCCCAGTGTGCTGGGGACCAAAGCTGTACAGGAACATTTTCCCGCTGGTGCGACCGGGCCAGTCACTGTTCTGCTGAGAAATAACAACATCGACTTCTCTCAAAGAACAGGTGATTCCCCAGGCGGAATCGATGCAATCAAAGAACTGACACTTGAACTTCGCAAGCATCTGGCGGATGCACAACTGGCCGATATCCGCAGCGTTTCCCATCCCTTTGGTGGCGAAGAAGACCTCGATTCGATCAAGCAGGTGGCTCGCCGCAAAATCACAACCGATCGGTCTGTAAAATTCTATGTGAGCAAAGAGCCCGGTTTTGACGGGCATTTGACGAGGCTCGACATTACGACGACAAACGATCCGTTTGCCCGGGACAGTATCGAGCAGTTAAGCAAGGTCGAACATCTCATTCAGCAAAGTCTGCCAGCAATCCTGAAGAACGGCACGACGATTTATATCTCCGGTTCGACCGCCAGTATTCGCGATCTGAAAACTGTAACTGACAGCGATCAGATCCGCATTGATGTCCTGGTGATCTCGGGAGTTTTCCTCATTCTCGTCATCCTGCTCAGGCAACCCGCGATCTGCCTGTATCTGGTCATTACAGTGCTGTTCAGTTATCTGGCGACACTCGGATTTACCTATGCATTCTTCTGGGCGATTGAACCTGATTTTGCAGGACTGGACTGGAAGGTGCCCATGTTCCTGTTCACGATTCTGATTGCCGTAGGTGAAGACTACAACATCTTTCTCATGACTCGAATTGAGGAAGAGCAGCACGAACATGGGCCTGTGGGTGGAGTGGTGCATGCTCTTTCACGCACTGGCCGTATTATTTCCAGTTGCGGCATTATTATGGCAGGGACCTTTGCCTCGCTGATGGCTGGTTCACTCAAAGGGATGACTCAACTGGGCTTTGCCCTCGCCTTCGGCGTGTTGCTCGATACCTTCGTGGTGCGAACGATTCTGGTTCCGGCCTATCTGGTGATGTTGCATGGGGGACGTTTTGGTCGACTCGGGCCCTGGCTGGGAGCCAAGCCAAGGGCCGATCAATCCCCCGCACAGACAACCCGCGACAAGTCGACAACCTCAGCAGAGATCCCACCCAATAGTGCTTAATGCAGCTTTTCCGCAGCATGACGAATCGCCTGAAAAATCTCTCAGGCTCCGCATGGCGCTATGCAGTCATCAGGTTCAATAATTGAGGCGTTGTGAATGGCAACAGAACGGCAGAAGCAGGAGCGTTCCGTGATTGATCAAGCATCTGGCGAGAAAGCCATCACAGGGAAACCCTTAGAGAAATCGGCGACTGATCGCCCCGCACAGCGTCGCAGCAAACTGTTGTCGCTCATCAAGAAAGCCGGTCTGCGCGGACTGCTGGTCACAAACCCGAAAAACGTGACCTACTTGACCGGCTTTTCGGGTGATGACAGCTACCTGGTGGTGACCCCTGAAAAGACGGTTCTGCTGACAGATAGTCGCTTTACAACACAAATTGAACAGGAATGCCCAGGTTTACCCTACGAAACAAGAACTGCCCGTAAGCCAATGGCAGAACTGGTGGGGGCATTTTTCAAATCAAGCGGAAGTTTGTCACTCGGGTTTGAATCTCAGCATGTCTCGTTCGCACTCCACCAGGATTGGGCCAATCGCCTGAAATCGATCACACTGGTACCCACCACAGATCTGGTTGAACAACTGCGCTGCATCAAGGATGCTTCGGAGATCGCCGAGACCCGCGAAGCGGTGCAGATGGCTCAGCGGGGTTTTGAAGTTGTGAAGTCACTCTTTGTTCCGGAGATGACCGAAGCGGCGATCGCTGCAGATCTGGAACATGCCATGCGGCGATTTGGTGCTGCGAAGGTCGCCTTCGACCCCATTATTGCCGTGGGGCCAAGAGCTGCCTTACCCCACGCACGGGCAGGAAACAGTCAGCTTTCCGAAGCGGGTTTCGTGTTGCTCGACTGGGGTGCCAGCACTCCTAAAGGATACAAAAGCGATATCACTCGCGTCGTGGCCACTGGTAAAGTCCCAGCACAGATTGAAAAGGCTTATCGAGTGGTGCTGGCAGCGCAACTGGCAGCGATTGCACTCATTCGGCCCGGTGCCAGTTGTCAGGCCGTCGATACGGCAGCTCGCAAAGTGATCGAAGATGCCGGTTATGGAAAATTCTTCGGCCATGGTCTGGGCCATGGAATTGGCCTGGATGTGCACGAGAATCCTCGCTTCAGCCCGATCTCGACCGATGAACTGAAAGTCGGCCAGATTGTGACTGTGGAGCCAGGCATCTACTTCCCGGAACTGGGTGGAATCCGAATTGAGGACGACGTCCTGGTGACAAAAGATGGCCACGAAGTTTTAACCAGCTTGCCGAAATCCTTTGAAGAATTTCAGGTGCGGCGATAAAACCGCCGCTTAACCATACATGTGTATATTATTCTTGTGTTGTTTTGGTCGTGAAACCCTCTGAATTGCCATCGCCGAGGTGTGAAACAGAGGGGAGTGAGTTGCGAAGATGGGCACGATTGACGAAGGTAAAGCGGGTTTTGGCAGGTGATCTCCGGCGCTATTCGCCCGGTCTCATCACTCATTATTGATATGTCCTAACTCTTCGAGGAATTTTCGGGATGTCCGAAGCATCACCAGCGAGCGGCGAGCCGTTCGATCTGCAGAAGCTCCAGCAGTTATTTGAACTCATGGAGAAGCATGATCTGAGTGAAGTCAATTTGAAGAACGGGCCAGAGCACATTCGTCTGCGCCGCGGCTCAAGCACGGTGACAGTGGCGGCTCCTGCTCCCACCTATCTCCCTGCTCCAGCAGCCCCTGTGGCCTCGGCTCCGGCAGCCGCTGCTCCTGCGGCGTCAGCCCCTGCTGCTCCCGCTGCGGAAGCCGGTCTGATTGACATCAAGAGCCCGACGGTCGGGACGTTCTATACGTCACCAACACCCGAAGACCCAGCTTTCGTAAATGTGGGTTCGACAGTTGGCCCGCAAACTGTGGTGTGCATCATTGAGGCCATGAAGGTCTTCAACCAGATTCCAGCCGAAGTCAGTGGCACGATCGCTGCTGTGCTTGTGAAGAATGGCGATCCCGTGGAATACGGTCAGCCACTGTTCCGTGTTCGACCATAGTTTCATCCGCATGATGGATCGCCCGGAGTACGTTGCCTGTTTGTGAGCGAACGCTGTGCAAAACGGAAGTTTCGACGCATTCAGGCAATTGGCTCTTACGCGGTCTCTCTTCATTTTGACAGTTCAACCCGGCTCAATTGGTCATATGTATCGATCAGGAATCGTTGTGTTGAGCGGGTTGTCAGAGAGCAGTTCTTAGTCAGAACGACTGAGGGCCACTCGAAACGAAGTAATCGCATCAGGTTTCGACACCTAAGTTTTTGCTGATGGACACGACCAGCCATGTTTCAACGGATTTTAGTAGCCAACCGTGGCGAGATTGCTCTTCGAATCATTCGTGCCTGCCGCGAAATGGGGATTCAGACAGTCGCTGTTTTCAGTGAGGCTGATCGTAATGCGGATTACATTCGCCTCGCCGATGAAGCCTATTGCATCGGGCCGGCACAATCGGCAAACAGCTATCTGCTGATTAATCGCATCATCAGTGCGGCAGAAGTGGGTAATGTCCAGGCGATTCATCCCGGGTATGGTTTCCTTTCCGAGAACGAACACTTTGCCGAAGTCTGCCGCAGTTGCAACATCGAGTTTATTGGCCCTCCGCATGAAGCCATGGCGAAGCTGGGTGATAAAGTCACTGCCAAAGAAATTGCGAAATCGGCGAAGGTGAATCTCGTTCCGGGAAGTGATGGACTGATTACCGACGAAGAGACCGCCATTGGTATTGCCAACAGGATTGGCTATCCAGTTCTGATCAAGGCGACCGCAGGTGGTGGTGGCAAAGGGATGCGTGTCGCCCGTAACGATATTACTTTGAAGGCAGGCCTTAAACAGGCAGCTCTCGAAGCCGAAAAGGCCTTCAACAACGCGGGCGTCTACCTCGAAAAATACATCGAGAATCCTCGCCATGTCGAAGTGCAGATTCTGGCAGATCAGCACGGTGAAGTGCTCCATTTGTGGGAACGCGATTGTTCGACACAGCGCCGTCATCAGAAGATGATTGAAGAATCACCAGCACCCAATTTGCCCCAGAACGTTCGTGAAGAACTTTGCAAGGCGGCTGTTCGTCTCGTGAAAACAGCAGGCTACACCAATGCCGGTACCTGCGAGTTCATCGTCGATAAAGACAACAACTTCTACTTCATTGAAGTGAATGCCCGTATTCAGGTCGAGCACCCGGTCACTGAGCAGGTAACGGGAATCGACCTCATTCGCCAGCAGATCCGTGTGGCGGCCAATGAACCACTGGGGATCAAGCAGAAGCAGGTTCCCTGTAACGGTCACGCCATTGAAGTGCGTATCAATGCCGAAGATCCGGATAACGATTTCCGCGGATCACCAGGGAAGATCACGAAGCTCCGTATTCCGGGTGGATTGGGCGTTCGCTGGGATTCCCATGTCCACGAAGGCTATGTCATCCCGCCTTACTACGATTCGATGATCGGCAAGCTGATTGTGCACAAGCCCACCAGGCTCGAAGCCATTGCCTGTATGAAGCGTTGCCTCGATGAACTGGTGCTCGAAGGTGTCAAAACCACAATTCCGCTGCTGAAGCGCATCTTCAATCACTCGGCATTTGTCGAAGGCAAGATGTACACCACGTTCGTCGAGCAGGAACTGGTTGGCAGATAACCAATGCTTTTGATCTGATAGAAACCGCTGCCAGCCGACGAAGTGTGACAGCTCATTGAACCATCATCCCTGATTTTGCAGCAGGCCATAGAGACAGCAACAGTAGAGGCAAATCGTATGAAAGTTGGAATTCTCACTGGCGGTGGAGATTGCCCCGGCTTGAATGCCGTCATTCGCGGTGCAGTCCGGGTGATTGGCAATGCAGGTGGCGAAGTCATTGGCCTGCAGCGCGGCTGGCGTGGTGCGATCGACGGGATTGGCACGCCACTGACACTGGAGAATACCGCTGACATTCTCTGGAAGGGTGGCACCATTCTGGGTTCTTCCCGTACCAACCCTTACAAGAACCCTGACGATGTCAAAAAGCTACTGGCCAGTTATGAGCGGCTGGGTCTCGATGCTCTGATTGCCATTGGTGGTGACGACACGTTGGGCGTGGCCAATAAACTCTACAACGACCACAAGCTCAATACGATTGGCTGCCCCAAAACCATCGACAACGATCTTTCCTGCACCGATGTGACTTTTGGTTTTGATACGTCCATTAACATCTGCATGGAGTCGATTGATCGCCTTCGAACAACGGCCGAATCGCACCAGCGGATCATTGTCGTAGAAACAATGGGACGCCACGCGGGCTGGATTGCCTGCGAAGCCGGGATGGCTGGCTCTGCAGACTATATTCTTGTTCCAGAAATCAAGGTCGATATCGAGGCCATGTGCAATGTCCTCAAGAAACGACGCGAAGCCGGCAAAATGTGGGGCATCGTGGTCGCGAGTGAAGGAGCGGTGATTGCACCCGAGGAAGGCTATGTAACATCGAATGCCAAGGTCGATGACTTCGGACATGTCAGCCTGGGTGGTGTCGGCGAACTGGTGGCTTCAATCATTGAAAAGCGGACGGGAATTGAAACCCGCCATGTGATTCTCGGGCATCTTCAGCGTGGTGGCACACCCTCGGCTTATGATCGTGTTCTCGGGACTCGCCTGGGTGTGGGAGCCGGGCGACTGGTCATCGCGAAAAAGTTTGGCCGGATGGTGGCTCTGCAGGGAACATCAATTGTCGACGTCGCACTGCAGGATGCCGTCGGCAAGCTGAAAACACTCGACCCGGCGTTCTATCAGGATGCTGCCGAGTTCTTCACAGTCTAGTTTCGTGTGTAGGGTGCATGAGAATGCACCAGTTGGGGTAAAGTACGACAACCATCGATTGGCAAAGTCGAGGGACATCCTGCAATTCGGCGAACGTCTTTTTTGCCATTCATCTTCGAACAAATGGTTGGGTAACGATTGAACGAGGTGAATAACCATGCCCGATTCGCCTCTGAACCCCACCCCGGTTTCTGATCCATCAACAGTATCTGTTCATCAAAACTCGTCATCTCTTCTTCCCCAGGAGAAAAGTCTGTGGGAGTTGCTCGCTACCTGGCGAAATGGTGATTTGAGTGATGACGATCTCAAAGCGCAATTGCCACTCCTCGATGCCTGGCGATTAAATACCGGCGGTGAATTGAGGCTCGATCTGGGCCGGTATTCGCGCTGCGGTGTTCCCGAGGTGATCTATGGGCCAGGCAAGCGGCCTGATCAGATCGTTGACGCTTTTGAGCTTCTGGCCAGAGCCCGGCAACCGGCCTTGGCGACTCGATTGACGCCGGATCAGGCCGAAGCGTTGCTGATGGCATTTCCAGCGGCGACTGTCAACAGCCTGGCCCGCACGGTTTCCCTGGGGAGCCTGCCCCGGCATTCTCAGACAGTCTGTGTGGTAACGGCCGGGACAAGTGACCGCCCGGTGGCGGAAGAAGCTGCTGAAACGGCTCGCTGGCTGGGAGCGCCGGTGGAGTTAATCTGCGATGTGGGAGTCGCCGGACCGCAGCGACTGCTCGCGGAATTGCCCCGCTTGCGACAGGCCGCTGTGGTGGTGGTGGTCGCTGGGATGGAAGCCGCTTTGCCTTCGGCCGTAGCAGGCTGGGTGGCGGTCCCTGTGATTGCTGTCCCGACGAGTGTCGGCTATGGCGCCAATTTTGGTGGTCTGGCAGCCGTCCTTTCGATGCTCAACAGTTGTGCTGCCAACGTCACCGTGGTCAATATCGACGCCGGGTTCAAAGGAGGGTACGTGGCCGGCTTGATTGCCCGGCCACACGCATCGATGAAGGCAGGAAACTGATGGATCCCACGTCTGCCGATTCAACCAGTTCACGACTCTCAACCGGTGATTGGCTGATTTGTCTTTTCTGCCAACTGGGTGGAATTTTGATTGGTGCCTCGCGCTGTGCCCTGGGACAATGGAAAAGTGGCCTGTCGATGATCGGCTTAAGCTTGGGAATGGCTCTGGTATGGAATCTCACCTACCTGTTCATGCAGATCCTTCCGGACATGCTCCGGAAGCTGGTGTAGAGAATTTCTATACCGAGCACACCAGTCAGAAGAATTCACAAGGCTCACTTTCTCTCGAATCGAACGCGGGATTGCGGCAACGAGAACACCAGTTTTCGCCAGCGAGACGACCTCGCCGACTTTCGGACTGGATACTGCTGATCCTGGCTATGGGGGCCCTGCTCCTGGCGCCGTGGTTGATTGCCAGCGAAGATCTCGCGCTACAAAATCCCCCACCGCACATGCAGGATCGATTGCTGGTCTGGATTCCTGCAGGGATAAGCCCGTTCGTACCCGATGTCGTGAACACAATCGATGGTCAAACTTACTGGCCATTTCCGCACACCTGCATGTCGAGGCGATTGTTCGATATCGATTGTCCTGGCTGTGGTCTGACTCGCTCGACGATCAAGACCTTGCAGGGCCAGTGGATGGCGGGGTTCAAACGACATCACTGGGGCTGGCTCGCGGCTTTAGTCCTGATCCTGCAGATTCCATATCGAATCCTCTCGCTGAGCGGGAGTTCTTTGGTAAGACAGGCCTGGTTGGAGCAATGGCTCGCAAAGAGTGTCACCTGGGGAATCCCGCTCCTGGCGATGGTCATTACCGGGGAATGGATCCTGCAGAAGACGATCTCTGCATTTCAAACATGAATATACGTTCAGATTCCGGCTTTTGTGTTGGGCATTTTTTTCGGAAAACGACGGCAAACGGATCGTGGAAACGCATTTGTTAAGGTCTTTTCTTACGGGAGACCAGCATTCAGTCACTGGCTGTCGTATCATGCGTGACGGTCGTGCCTTGTCCCTGTGATTTCCTGTGCAGAATGGTCATGGCGATCTGCTCGAAAGTTCTCCCGTTGATCGGGTAGGATCTCGAGGTCGTCGTTGGCTGAGTTGTGATTCCGATAGATTTCAGCGGTTGATATTCGAGGATTCTCATGGTGTTAATGGCCGCTTCAAGCATCGAGCTGGCAAACCAGTTGGGCAACTGGGTGCTGTTTGGCATTGGAACCCTGATTGTGATTGGGGGGCTGCTGGCTTATTCGTATGGCACGAAAGGCGGGATCATTGCCCGTGCCACGACCAAGGAAGCCGTGCGGCAACCCGTCTTCTGGCTTTCGGTCACAGCGACCATTGTGTTTCTATTGATCAACACCTGGCTGCCGTTCTTTTCGCTGGGTGAAGATCTCAAGATGCTCAAGGAATGCGGGCTCACCACCATTCTGATTTGTGGCCTGCTCATTGCGACTTGGACAGCCAGCACTAGTATTGCTGATGAGATTGAAGGCAAGACAGCGATGACGCTGCTTTCCAAGCCGATTACTCGCAGGCAGTTCATCCTCGGCAAATACATCGGTATTCTGCAGACCGTGCTGCTATACATGATTCCGGTGTCGATCGTCTTCGGACTGCTGATTTTCTACAAAGTCGGCTACGATGCCCGTGAATCGAGCAAAGAGATTCCCACAGCACTCCAGCGTCTCCCGGATGTCATTCAGATGTTCCCTGGTCTGGTGCTGACCTTCCTGGAAGTGGCCATTCTCGGGGCAATCAGCGTGGCGATCTCGACCCGGTTGCCTTTTGTAGTCAACATGGCGATCTGCTTCCCGATCTATGTGATCGGGAACCTGACTCCACAGCTCGTGCAGGCCGGAGCGATCAAGTTTGAGTTCGTCGCCTTTATGGCCAAGCTGATTTCGATTGTGCTCCCTGGACTCGAATGGTTCAACATGAGCACGGCGATTTCCACGGGAACGATGGTGCCACCAATTTACCTGGCGACGGCCACGCTCTACGCCCTGTGCTACATTGCTGCCAGTATTCTGCTGGCATTCATTCTGTTTGAAGATCGCGACCTGGCCTGATTTTTGGTTGAGCCTGATTTTTTGTTTAAGCAGAGTCTCTTCGTCAGAGATTGCCTGGAAGTTTCCCCGTGGAGGGAGCTGGATCATGCCACTGTATGTGTATGAAGAAGTGCTGCCGGATGGCTCGGGTGGTGACCGCTTCGAGATTCTCCAGTCAATTTCAGCACCAGCTCTGGAAGTGCATCCCGAGACAGGTCTCCCTGTGCGCCGCTGCCTGACATCGGCTGCCATCTCGCGACCTTGGAGTGCTCAGTCCGATTCGACAAAGCTCTCCGACCGAAATCTCGACAAGATGGGTTTCACCAAATACGTCAAAGGGAAGAACGGCTACGAAAAGACCTGTGGAGATGGCCCGGATATCATTCGCAAGTGATCCTGGCCTGCAGGCCGTCCTGCTCAACTTCCCAACTGTGATTCTTAGTTTTCAACACCCGGGTTCTTCATTTTCAACACCCGAATCGTCATCTGTCTGGTTCTCAGGCAGCGGCGTCGCATAAGCTTTGCGGATGAGTGCCAGCTCCATGCTCCCCACTTTCATCTTCCGTTCAATCTGCCAGCAGTCGGGAAGCGTGTACTCTGCACCTTCTGGCCCGCGCAAGACGACGAGCACATCCTCGGTCGTGATATCAGGTCGAGCCAGTCGCAGAAACATCCGGTAGAGGGGTTCGCCAGGCCGAACATCCTTGAGCATGACGTAGGGAGGGTCAAAAAATACCAGCCCGTAAGGGTACCACGGAGTCCCTTTCGGTTTCAGTGACGACTTGAGCGCACTGACACGCCAGGGGACAGCGATCTCTGTTGCACCGACATGGGCAATGTTTGCCTTCAGGAGTTCGAATGCCCGATGATCCTGCTCGATGAAGACACAGGTTTCCGCACCTCGGCTGAGCGCTTCCAGTCCCAGAGAACCCGTGCCACAGAAGATATCGAGGACACGCTGACCTTTGAAAAATCGTTCAATGTTGTCGAAAAGAATGACCTTGGCACGATCTGTAATGGGTCGCGTTGTGTTTCCCGGATTGGCCTGCAATGTTCGCCGACGAAATCGACCAGAGATAATTCGCATGAATGCCTGAAATTCCTACAGAATCGAATGTGAATCGACGAGCCAGAGAACCTGTGATCAGCCCATGAGTCGCATCACCAAAGATCTTCAACAATACACTGCTCATCTCTCATAATGCCCGCTCAAGAGCCAGGAGTGGTGTTTTTCCAATACTGCTGAATGATTCTTGCCGCCTGGGATGTCCATTCATTGGGCGGTAGAGCGGCCTCGCCTGAGAGTGCAGAAGGAACCAATTGTGGCGAGTCATCACTGGCTGGTGCCGTCGTGACAGAAGAAATCTCTGCATCATCCCGTAAAGAGGAGGGTGACCTGGCTTCGAGACTCTTTCGAACCGCATCAAGAACTTCGACACCAATCTCAGCCGTATCCTGACCCGAAAGATCTTTTCCGGAAAGATCCTGCCCCTGAAGATCATGACCGGGAAGATCAAGACCGTAACGATTCGGCGAGGCTCCGGGTTGGCCCGGCTTTTGTCCGGCTGGTAGAGACAGCCAATCCGTAATGTCAGATTCCGAAGGAGCGGCAGTCGCTGGGGGGCGAGCAAACCCGGTGCGTGCAGCCACAGGATCAGAGGTCGAGGTTCGTGAACCTGTCGACTCAGCACCAGCCAGCTCAAAGATCATGGCGCCAATCCGCAGTCTGTCGCCAGGTTCTAATGTTGTCGGTGCAGAAATAGGAACTTCATTGACAAAAGTACCATTCTGACTTTTGAGGTCTTCGACAATGACGGTCTCAACGCCGGGCCTGAGGATTGTTCCGGGGAGAATTCGACAATGTCTGCGGCTGACCAGTGATGAATTGAGACGGATATCGGCCTTGTCATCACGGCCGACGATCAATTCCCGGGCAGGAAGACTCAATTTGCGGCCGGTCGATGAGCCTGTGCGGATCAGGAAGTCGGCCATCCGTTGGTTCTCTTCAATCAGTGGAAATGGGGAAATCAATCAAGAATATTTGCTGTCTGATCTTGATTGGCAAGGGAGGGTATCAGAGGGATCTGGCGAGCCTTTTCCTGGCGAAAATGGCCTCGCAAGCAGAGCATAACGGAATTTTCGTCGCTCGCACAGAGGATGAAACTGGGGAGTTTCCGGGGTTTGAATTTCGGTTTTCTGCTGTCAAATGGGGGCAGAACGGGCATCAACAGGCCAGAAATCCAGAAAACTCCTGAAAAATAGGGGTTTTTGAGTCGGGGCGTCATTGACATTCAATTTTCACAGCAGTTAGATACCTTTCGTTCGAGGATATGGTTTATCCTCTCATCACAGCCAATTGCTCGCCAAAAATCTGGACTGACCAAACGTCAGTATCAATTGCGGAGTTCGACTGGCATTTTCAGATCTGACTGCCATCAGGAGAATCGAATGACAACCGAAGACAAAAAGCCCCTGTCCAAGACCGATATTTTCGCAGCGATTGCGGAATCGACTTCGCTCTCCAAGAAGGATGTACAGGCTGTCTTCACCGCCCTGAACGATCTCATCAGCAAGCAGGTCGGCAAGAAGGGCCCTGGCGTCTTCGCAGTTCCTGGCCTGCTCAAGATTCAGGTGGTCCGTAAGCCAGCCACCAAGGCCACACAGCGTGCTAACCCCTTCAAGCCTGGCGAAATGATGGTCGTGAAGGCCAAGCCTGCCCGTAACACCGTCAAGATTCGTGCACTCAAGAGCCTGAAGGACATGGTCTAATCGGGATATGGTCTGATTCAGACTCTCCAGGGTCTGACTCTCGCGGGTCGCAAGGCCTAGCCATAAATCGCTATCCATTAACGGATGAGATTCGGAGAGATTGAGACCAGACCAACTTGATGATCTTTGCCGCTGCCGATCGATGGATCGAGCAGCGGCTTGCTTTTGTATTGATTGTACTCTGTTCTTGATGGACTCTATGGGCATGCTCACCTGCTGTGTGCCATGCTTGCCAAGAGCTGTTGTCTATTTCACATAACTTCCACCCTGCGGTAGCCCGGCCAACTCGTGGCCGGGTCGTTGTGGCTTTGCACGACGACAAGAAGCCGCGCCATGCACATGCCCTGCCACCACTGTTGACTTTGTCTTGGGTGGCACGCTTTTGGGTGGCACGACCCTGAAGCCTCCAAAATCAAAACAGTGCGGAAGGGCGTGGTCTTCACGCTTTTCTAATTGATGTTTTCATCCCGTCAGGTAGCAGGGGTCGGATGTCTTCATCCGACACATAGATTCATGACTTTTCATCCTGTTCGTCAAAAACGATCAGAGTCCAAAGACCTAGGGGGCAAACGAAGGCGTTTGACCCCAACCACCCATTCGAGAGGTCGAATCAGGCCTCAGCGGCAGGCAGCGCACCAGCCCCTTCAGGCACTTCGGCTCGTTCGCCATTCCATTCCACAACATCGCCGACCCGCATTTTTCTGCCGCGACGGAGATCGACCTCGCCATTAACGATCACTTCCCCTTCCTGAATCACGAGCTTGGCATGGCCACCTGTCGCGACCCAGCCCTGCTGTTTCAGGAATTGATCCAAGGTGAGAATGGGCATAGGCATGATGATCGATTCTGCTGATCAGAAAAATTGATGACCGAAACAACTGACAATACTTGGCACACGAATTCAAAAGAACCCGAGTGAGCCAACTTGTGTCCAGAGGACGCGCTCAAGAACGGGACGTTCCTGACAGTACCCGTCTGGAAACTCCCTCGCTACAGTAACGGGGCCTTGTTTTTGACGATTGTTGGGCAGGCCGTGGAGATTTCAGACCAGTACCAGCCAGAGGAATGTGCATGCTCTTTGTCCTCGATAACTACGATTCATTCACCTACAACCTGGTCCAGCGGTTTGGCGAAATTGATTCCCGGATTGATCTGCAGGTCGTGCGGAATAATGAGATCACGGTCGCACAGGTGGCTGATCTCAATCCCCGGGCCATTGTCGTTTCGCCAGGCCCCTGCTCGCCGACTGAAGCCGGTATTTCGATGGAACTGATTCGAACCTTAGGGCCGATCATTCCGACTCTGGGCGTGTGCCTGGGACATCAATCGATTGCCCAGGTCTTCGATTCCGAGGTGGTTCGCGCTCCTCGATTGATGCATGGCAAACTTTCGAATGTGCATCACGACGGAGAGGGATTGTTCGCAGGTTTACCCAATCCGATGACCTGCACGCGATACCACAGTCTGATTGTGCCAGAAGCGACTTTGAGTACCGATCTGGAAGTGACTGCCTGGGTCGAAGATGCTGGTCATCCGCGCGAGGTCATGGGGTTAAGGCACAAAACCTACCCGATTCATGGCGTACAGTTTCACCCGGAGAGTTTTCTCACGCAGGGGGGCATCGACCTGCTCAAGAATTTCTTGAAGCTGGCTGGCGTGATTGACGGGTGAATCTCTCGATAGGGCATTACCTGAGCTGGTTGTTACCGGGACTTTCCATTTCCTTGCCAGATGGCCTCGTCGAACGCTTGAGCACATCGCTGAAATCAATGGAAAGTGAGTATCGATCCAGTATGTTTGCTCAGAGCCGCTGTCAACGACACACAACTTGGACAACGTGACGGTCTGCTTGTTGGTTGAAAATTGTGTGGCTGGGGTCAATCGTCCTCGTTTGCCCCCAAGGTCATAGGACTTCAATCGCTTTTTTCAATCACCCCGGTAAAGACCACGCCCTTTCGCAAAGCCTGCAGGGTCGTGCCACCCAAGACAAAGTCAAGAGTGGTGGCAGGTCATACGCATGGCGCGGCTTCTTGTCGTTGTGCAAAGCCACAACGACCCGGCCACAAGTTGGCCGGGCCACCCACCATCACTTTTGTTGGGGTGGGCTATGACACCAAGTTGTCAGTAATGGCAGCCCGGCGCCGCACGCATAGCGCTTCAATCACTGCAGAATGCTGGCAGCTGTATCAAAGTTTGGGCAAGACGGGTTTGGGCGGTGGCGGTGGTGCAGGAGTCTTGGGCTTGGGTTCTGGCGCAAACTTGGGTGCAAGTTTAGGCTGGGCCGGGGGCTGTGGCCTTGCAGAAACGGGAGGTGGTGGAGGAATAAACCGCTCCACCACGCGGATGCCAAAACCATCCTGTAACTCGCGTTGAGCCAGGAGCGCCCAGGGTGTTCCCGGGGCTTCGTCAATGACCATCTGCAGGAGTTTGCTGGCCTGATCGGCCGTCTTTTTGAAGATCGGGGCATATTGCAATTCAGGCTCAGGGCGGAAGATCCAGTGGTTGCTCCTTTTGGCAATGTCTTCATCGCCCATTTTGGTCTTCAGTTGAGCACAGGCCGAATTGTATTCGTAGGCTCTCACCTTCTGTGCCAGTAAACGGCCGTAGCCCAGCATGAAAGCCACACGCCAGCGAGGATGTTTTTCCTGGGCGAGAAACTTGTCAGCCCCCTGTCGCTCCATTCCCTGGGGATAGTTGGCGAGAATCCGCTCAATGGCTGCAGAAGTAATCGCGACCGATTCCTGAGCCCTCGTCAGTTGCTGACGGAAGTTCCCTGGTTGCACGCGAAACTCCATCGGTGGCGTTCCGAGCGAACGAATTTTCGTGGCCTGGCTGAACTCGGCTGCCGTCACCACGCTGGCTCGCAACGGGTTTTTCGAGAGCACTCGCAGCAGGTCTTGAGGTGTGCCGTAGCGATACTCGGGCTCGAAGGGTTTCATCTTCTGACTGTCAAACTCACCTGTGATCGATAAAGACTGAGTAGTGGTCAGATTGGTCATGAAGTAGATCCCACCGGTTTCATGAACCAGCCTGGTGAGTGCATAAGGGCCAAAGCCGCTGCTCAGATAGGTGTACTGCGGCCCGTCGTACCAGAAGGGAAGATCCACCCCTTCGGCAACGACTGTCTCGGGGCCCAGGTCAACTGGCAGTCGATAAGTGTTTCCATCTTCCGGAGCGACATAATCGACGAAGCCCTGCCGGCGCCCGAAAGGTGCGGCCGGGCCGACGACATAGGCTTTCGCTCCAAAGCTCCTGCATCGGTTGATGGCAAGTTCGAGCGGCGGGCCATGATCATCGCCCGCTTCATCGGTAATGACCAGAATCATGAGTCGTCGGTTTTGTGTGTGACGGTAGTCTCCCCACTGTGAAAGAACTTGAGAGACGGCCGTAAATGTATTCTCAACACCACTGGGGTCTGTCGGTGCTTCAGCGATGGCACGCGTCACATCATCGGCATTGTCGGTGGGCTGAGGTGTGATGAAGTTCGTCGAAGCTCCGAAGGTCACGACGCCACTGATCAGTGGTTGTGTCGCCCGGCCAAATTCACCTTTCTCATCAAGTGCATCCAGCTCGCTGTAGATGCGTTTCAAGCGACTGGCAATCTGTTGTCTCTGCTTGACGATACTGGCTGAAGCATCAAGCACCCAGACGACGAGGACTTTCTTCTCTTTGAGATTTTGAGCGATCTCCCAGGTGATCCGATCGAGTGCGGCATTCAACTGAACCATGGCCTGGCCGGTTGTTCCCGGTACGACGATTGTGTCACTCAGTTCAACACCTTCGGGAATATCAATAATCGGTGGAGCCGGTGGTGCGAGTTCAAACCGCTGGCGGAATTCGGCAGGGACGGCCAGCTCGGGGCGATCAGCAATGGCTTTTCCGACAGCCGTACTGTTCATGGCCATGACTTGAGGCAACTCACGATCATCCGGGTTGGCCAGCTCGAAGACAGGTGTCTCTTCCAGCACGATGGGGGGTTCGACCTCGGCAGAAAACCGGGTTTCAATCGAACTGTAGATCATTTCGAATGGTGAAATGATCTCGAGCCGAAACAACGTCATGAGCAGCCAGGCATGAAAAGCCACACTCAGAACAAAGCCCGCCGCATGACTGGGGCGGATTCCCAGCCACGAGAGGGATTCGTTGCCAGTCGGCGTGGAACTTTGAGCTGGCGAAGAGGCAACCGCGACCAACTTTTCGTTGGGCGCAGAAGATACGGCATGATCCGTCGCAGGAAACGTAGTGTGGAGAGTAGTCATCTCGCCTCCCGACCTCAATCGACCAGCAGCATCTGGGCAGATAATCCAGCCATAGCTTTCAATTCAGTATGCCATCAATCTGACTGCGGCACCATTTTTTAATCGGCAACTTGTGAAGTATTTCTTCCACGGAAAACGGGATTGAAGATGAGGGTTTTACCCCTTCTCCCGTTCCGACGGGAGAAGGTCGGGATGAGGGCAATTCGAACGTATTTGGGCATCTATTCACAACCAGCTCTATCGCGAGCTGTTTTTCATCTTCACTCTCTGACAGTCAATCAGCACCCCTTCGGATACCTCACCGACCGATACACATCGAACGGGAAGACCCTCACCCGGCACTTCGTGCCACCCTCTCCCACGCAGACGCGGGCGAGGGCTTTACCCCTTCTCCCGTTCCGACGGGAGAAGGCCGGGATGAGGGCAATTCGAACGTATTTGAGCCTTCAAGACTCCAGCGACGACATGGTGTGATGTTGGATGCTCAACCTCACTCAGGCAAGCGATCGTCCACGCTACGTCACGAAACATGAATTCACCATGAAGGTCACGAAGAGCACGAAGGTTGGGCAAGAGAATCAGGGAAATGGTCTTTGTGGGCTGGGGTTCAACGACGAGATTCATTGTCGAGTCAAAAGCAGGAGAGCCACTGCTGGCAATCCAGCAGTGGCTCTCAGAGGAGTGTCTGGTTGGCTAACTCCTGATCGGAAGCAGGAGTTGGCAATCAAAAATCGCCACCGCCACCAAAGTCACCACCGCCGAAATCTCCACCGCTGAAGCCGCTGGAATCACCAAAGTCGCCACCGGAGCCCCAGTCGTTGCGATTCGGGTCATCCATGCCGCTGGCGGCATCATTACCAAACGCACTGCCGTGGCTATGGTTGTTGAAGAATGTGTCATACAGATAGTGGCCAGCCATGGCACCGAACAGGCCTGTGAGCAATGAACCACCAAAGCCCATGCCACCGCCTCCACCCATCCCGGCACCAGCGCCGGCTCCGGCTCCACCACCGAAGAGAGCCCGCAGCAGTGACATGCCAATCATGACGATCAGCACCACGGCTCCGATGCCAAGCACCCATCCCCAGCCACCAAGATCACCTTCACCGGCTGGCTTTGCTGGTAAAGTATTGGCGGGAGCAGCAGCAGGAGCTTTGCCTTGCACTGGTGCTGCCGATGGAGAACGAAGTGAGCTGAACTCTTTCTCGATGAGATCGACGGTGGCGAGCAGGCCATCGTCATAATCTTTCGCTCGAAAACCATTGAGCAAAGTTTCCGCCACGGCATTCCGCTGGTTGGTCGTAAACCCTGCATTCCTTAAACGACGATCAGCAGCCACTTCCAGATGAGCCGGATCCTTCACCACGAGGATGAACAGTCCTTTCGCCCGAGCCAGTTGGCCACGATCTTTGGTGAAATCAACAAACACCCCCTGCTTGGGCTGACCGCTGGCGAGTTGACCTTTCCACGGTTCGGGGAGTGTGGCGACCGTTTGTAACTGAACTTCGTGCCCCGTCTTCGCTTCGAGAGCCTTGAGCCGACTGAGGGCGGTCTCTTTCGCAGCAGGGGAAAAGAAACTCGCTTCATCCTGTATCGACGTCTCGGCCCGGGCAGAGTTTGAAAAGCCCGTGAGGGAAATCAACCCCACGAGCAAGGGGGTGAAGAACAGTGAGCGATGGATTCTGCGCATGGCTCTCGAATTCACTTCCTGAGATTTAGAGATTTTGGGCATAAGACGGACTCCCTTGCGGTGAAGCTGCCACGTTGTGTCGTTCAATGAACTGATTGGCAAACAATTCAGTCCCGATCATCACAAATGCGGTGAGTTGAACCATTGGAATTCGCTGTGTGTGTCAGTTGTCAGTAACGGAGAATCGAGCGTGGAAGATCAAAAGGCTGGCAGAAAGCGCTTTGACGGTCTATAAAATGTGATCATTTGTGCGGTATTATTCATCTGGAAATGTTATGTTTTCGCGGTGGATTGTCGAAATCACGACGATCCAGGGGATGGGCAACGATCAGGAGAGAGTGATTCGGGATGACAGATGCTGCCCTTGTCGACGCCCTGCAACTGATGCTGATTCCCAAAATCGGCCCGGCCACATACGAGCGGCTCATTCAACATCTGGGGAGTCCGACGGCTGTGCTCGAAGCCAGTGCCGCTGTGCTGGAACAGGCGGGATTGTCGCCCAGTCTGGCCAGCAGAGTCTCTTTAGGGCGTGATCGGGCCGAAGCACGACAGACACTTCAGCAATGTGAAGCGCTGAACATTCAAGCCACTTGTCTCGACCGGGACGACTATCCGGCCCGCCTGCAGGAAATTGATCGACCGCCCCCGGTCCTCTTCATTCAAGGAACCGTGACTGCCGCAGACCAGTTGTCTGTCGCGATTGTCGGATCCCGCAGCCCGAGTGTGTATGGCGAGCAGATGGCAAAGAACTTTGCCGGCGGATTGGCTCGCGCAGGGGTCACTATTGTCAGCGGGCTGGCGCGTGGAGTGGATGGTTTGGCCCATCGGGCCGCCTTAGAGGCTGGTGGTCGAACTCTCGCTGTTCTGGGAGGGGGGATCAATCAACTTTACCCGCGAGAACATATCGAACTGGCCCGGAAAGTTGTCGAACAGGGAGCTTTGATCAGCGAATATGCTCCTGATGTCCCGGCGATTGCACCGCAGTTTCCTCAAAGAAATCGCATTATCAGTGGTCTCTCACTGGCCACGCTGGTGATTGAAGCCTCTGAAAAAAGTGGCTCACTCCATACCGCCCGTCACGCCATGGAGCAGCACCGCGATGTACTGGCAGTTCCAGGACGAGTCGATTCCGATGCTTCAAAAGGTTGCCTCAAGCTGATTCGAGATGGTGCCATCCTCGTGCGACATGTCGAAGATGTGCTGGAAGCCTTGGGACACCTTTCGGCTCCGGTGCAAAAGCCGGGAGGGCAGGTCGTACAGCAGCCTCGGGAACTGTTGCTGAATGATCAGGAGCAGAAACTGCTGCAACTGGTCGGGATTGAAGCCACGCCTGTCGATACGGTGCTGACACAGTGCGGTCTGGAGTATTCGCGCGCTTTGTCGACATTGACCGTGTTGGAGATCAAAAAGCTGGTGCGACGCTTGCCCGGGAATTTTGTCGTGCGGGTCAGTTGAGCCCGGTCTCGTTTGGTGAGCCAGGTTTCGTAGGGTCAAACTGAAGACGTTGGCTCAACAGGATTCTGCTCAGGGCCAGCAGTCTGCTCAGGGCCAGCAGTCTGCTCGGGGCCAGCAGTCTGCTCGGGGCCAGCGGTTTCTTCAGGGCCAGCAGTCCGGGCAGAGTCTGGTGCCAGGCCCAGCCAGGGTCGATCCACCAGTTGCAGGAGTGGAGGCAAGAGGAGCAGATTCACCAGTAACCCACCTGCAATGGCAGTGCTGACGAGAACTCCAAAGGTGATCAAGGGGACAAAGTGGCTGGTTGTCAGCACTAAAAATCCGAGGATTAAAGCCACGTTCGAATAGATGAGGGGCTTGCGGACTTCGGTCTGCACTTCTCCTAAGGCCCCTTGAAAATTGAGACCAGACCGTCTGGCCCGCAGGTAGGCCGACATATAGAAAATGCTGTCGTGAATGGTGAGCCCCATCGTATCGCTGGAAATCATGGCAGTACCAATATTGACGCGTAGACCGAGCCAGCCCATGGTTCCCAGGAGGAGCATGATGGGGAGCACATTGGGCACGAGGGAAACAAAACCCATGACAATCGAGCGATAGGCAATCGACATAATGGCAATCAGGCCGAATGCACCCACCATGAGATCTGTGCGCTGATCCTGCAGCAGGCTGTCGATCAGATAATTCAGGAGAACAAAAAGTCCGGTCACTTTGGCCTCAGGGAACTGTTCTCTGGCCAGTGTCTCGACGCGATCAATCAGTGCCTGTTTTTCCCGGGCTGATTGTCTCTCCAACCCGCGGAGCATGATGCGCATCCGGCCCTGTTCGGCATTGTAAAGACTGGGAACAAATTCAGGCTGGAGAGAGTTCAGCCAGCGTGATTGAGCTTGTGCATCAGGGATTAAAAACGGGAGCAAAGGGACAAGATCGAGCCCATCGGTCATCGCAACGACTTTGGTAAGACCTTGACCTTCGGCTGTGCCAATCAAGCCGCGCAGATTTTCGGCCAACAGCCGGACTTTATCGAGATGTTCGTCGGTCAGTCGATGAGGAGCTGGGAAATTGACTTCCCAAAGGCCCGCTCCTCCCAGGCGGGTCTCGAGAAAATCGAGCGACTTCACCACGGGACTGGATGAGCGGAAGTTTTTGGTGAAATCGGTTTCCACCTGCAACTGCATCAGACCCGCCATGCCATAGATCACAGCCGCCAGAGTGACGATCCCCATCCAGACGCGGTGCACCAGCACGAACTGGGTGAGTCGAGCCAGCCACTGACTGACCTGTTGATCGCCGCGAGGCTTTTGAGCACCGGCTCGATCCGGGCCCAGTAACATCCCGCCAGGAAGGACGAGCGTCATGGCCACCAGCACCAGCAATGACCCGAGAACCATGGTAATACCAAACGACTGCACGGGATGCAGATGACTCGAAAGTTGAGCCGCAAAGCCGGCTGCCGTGGTGAGGCAGACGAAAACTATATCAATGCCAATCACCTGCAGCATGCGGCGGAAGGCGGTTTCGCGATCCAGCGACTGTCGCAATTCGTGGTAATAGAGAGACATATAAACGACAGTGGAGACACCAATGATCGTCAGCAGTGAACCGAGGACAGAACTGACCATGGTGAGTTCGAGATGGGAGGCCCACAGGCCCGCTTTCGTCCATAGAATCGTCATCTGCACAATGACAAACGGGAGAATGACCGAACGAAGATCGCGTAGAAAAAAGAGCACCACACCGATCAATAGAGCCGAAGCGGCCCAGCCCATGAACTCGCCATCTTCCTGGGCATAGCGAAACATATCGTGAACGAGAATCGGCTCGCCAATCACGAACGTGGGGAAGGACTGCTTCTCGGCCAGAGCCCGTAGTTTGGCAATCGTCTGACCACGCGAAATGGGTTGACCATCGGAATCAACGGCCCGTTCACTTTCTTGAAGCCGGATGGCGATACAGGTTGTCTGATTGTCACTTCCCAGAAGGACACCCCGCGAAAAATCGAGCAACTCCTCTCGGCGTGAACGAAAAGCGGGGTGACGGGTCATGCGCAGATAAGTGGCCAGGCACTGCACGCTGGTAGGGATCACACCAGGCACGGCACTCACTTCGTCCGCCAGTTGTGAAAGACGGTTCTCACCAGCTTCTTCAAAGAGTTCGGGATCGTGATAAGCAATGAAGATAAACTCGTCGCCACCAAACCACTTTTTGCTTTCGAGGTAATCCCTGAGATGAGGATTGCCCGGCGCGTACATCGATTCGATCGACTCGTCAAACTTCAACTGGCCGGCAGGCCAGATGGAAATAGCCGTCAGCAGGCAGGCCAGTAATAGCCACCAGACGCGGTATTTGATCAATCCGTCAATGACCCAGTCGCGCCAGGGATTAGGCAGAATCACCGGTCCAGGATTCGAATGATGATTGGCTGGCGAAAAGCCCAGTGGTGAAGCCTGACTTGAAAGGGGTGTCTCAGCAGACCCCTGATGGGTCGTCTGTGATGGATCTGGTGATTGTCCGGATGAATCGCTGTCGGACACCGAAATCGACTCCCTCGTGGCAAAGCTGTCAGAACCTCCGTGAAGCTGACACTCAACAGCGGACATCATGACTTGACGCGTGGAAATTGTCGCCTGAAACAATGCCGATTCTTAACAAATCCTCTTGAGATGCCGGATATTCTGCTGATCGGTCTCCTTTTACGATTCAGGACGAACCTGAGCCCATGACCCACCAGAGTCTGTTGTTCGAATCGACATCATCGTTAATGCCGGGCGATCACTGAGGATCGCATGATTGCCCAAGCTTAAGGCCGGGCGATACCATTTCGAGAGATTCCTAGAGAGTTTCCATCGAGTCATTTCTCGAAAAGAGAGGTTGCCAGGTGGTCACCTCGTGACAATTCAGCGATCCAGAAAGTTCAGCATGCAGGATATTGATCGACCTTCGGCCGCCAGTTCGAAGCTCACTGTAGTGCCAGTCAAGCTGGGGGCACGCAGCTATCAGGTGCGGATTGGTGCGGGGCTGTCGAAGCAAGTGGCCATTGAGTTGGGCAATCCTGGATCGGCACTGGTGGTTTCCGATACGAATGTGGCTCCATTGGCTGGTGAGAAACTCGCTCGACAACTGGCCGAGGCTGGCTGGAATGCCCGGCTGGCTGTGCAACCAGCGGGTGAGACAGCCAAGTCTTTGCGTGAAATCGAAAAGCTCTATGATCAGTTGATCGCCATGCAGGCGGATCGATCGACTCACGTGATTGCCGTCGGTGGTGGTGTGGTGGGTGATGCAGCGGGCTTTGCGGCTGCGACTTATGCCCGTGGGCTTCCTTTCATTCAGGTACCGACCACACTCTTGGCGGCTGTTGATAGCTCAGTGGGTGGCAAGGTGGGTGTGAATCTGCCAGCCGCCAAGAACATTGTGGGGGCTTTTCATCAGCCGAAAACCGTCTTCATCGACACCGATCTGCTGGCAACCCTGCCGCCGCGAGAGTTTGCCGCCGGTATGGCTGAAGTCGTGAAGTACGGCATGATTCTCGACGAAAGTTTCTTTGATTGGCTCGAAGCCGAAGAGGCGAGGATTCAATCTCATGACCCCACTTGTCTGGCCCGGATTATTCAGCGCAGCTGTGAACTGAAGGCCCAGGTCGTGGAAGCGGATGAATTTGAAACGACGGGTCTTCGAGCCGTGTTGAATTTTGGTCATACGTTCGGACACGCTTACGAAGCACTCGCGAAGTACGGCACACTGCTGCATGGCGAAGCGGTTTCGATCGGCATGATCGATGCCGCCACGCTCGCCTGTCAGTTGGGACGAATTCCGGAAGACGTCGTTGCGCGACTGACGAAACTGCTGCAATCGTTTCAACTCCCGGTCTCACTACCATCTGAAACAAAACTCGACCCTCAACAGATCATTGCCACGATGCGGCTGGATAAGAAATCGGTCGGCGGCAAGCTGAGGTTGATTCTGCCCACGAAAATTGGCCATGTGGAAAGCGTGCGCGATGTTTCGGAAGCACTGGTTCTCAAGATCGTGGCCCGTCATGGCTGATCGTCAGGCCGGATCGACAAGATCGATCGGAAAGGCCACCCTGATTTTCAAAGGTCAGGGCTGAGGGCTTTTCGATCGATGCGAATCTCATGGATGCGTTTCACGATGAATTCGTGGCCTGCCCTGATGCAAAGGATGTGATCATACATCCTCTATTATATTTATCATTTCAATAAGTAAAATTAAGTTCACATCATTTTCTCACAAAACAACCTCTCAGCCCGGTGGATTTGAAAGTCACGCGTGAGGTGGGAATTCTTCTTCGAGTCCCTTGGAAACTCGACTCTCGGAACCCTGATTTGCTTAGAGTCTTTCTTCGTCCCGTTCGCATGTAGATGAACATAAAGTTCTATTGATATGCATGTTCGGCGATTTTTATTGCCAACGAGAACCATTCGCTGAAAGAGATGTCTGTCAGCCATGTAATGCAAAGACAGAGCACTCCTGGCCATTCCTCGCGATTGACTTGAACAATCGAGACATGGCTATTCGTTTCGTAAAGCGAATCAATACCTAAACGTGTATTGCTTTACAGATTTTGTGCTCTCGTCGGTAATTTCTTGAGACAGGGCGTCATGATGAGTTCTCGTTTACCATCCAGCACGAGGTTGGATTGCTTTGATCGAACCCTTATGAGCAGATGGACTTACGGCTCTCTCGCAGGCCTGCTGGTGTGCGGATTGCTGCCCTTGCTCTCGGGTTGCAAAGAACCCGTGGCTGCTGCTCCTCCACCAATTCCCCAGGTGATTGTGGCCAGCCCTCTCATTGAGCCCGTGGTGGAATGGGACGAGTATGTTGGTCGGTTTGAAGCGGTCGAGTTCGTCGAAGTTCGTGCCCGCGTCAGTGGCTACCTTTCGGAAACCCATTTTCAGGAAGGTCAGATTGTTCATCAAGGAGATCTGCTGGCCACCATCGATCAAAGACCTTTTATTGCCGAACTGAACAATACGGAAGCAGCTGTCAAAGTGGCTGAAGCAGCCATCGCGCAGACAGAAGCGGCCTATGCTCAAGCGAAAGCCGAGGCCACTTCCGCCAGTGCGAGATACGATCTGGCCAGACGCACTGTCGAGCGCTGGCGTTCTCTCGTAGCGAGGCAAGCAGCTCAGCAGGAAGATCTTGACACACGGGAAGCCGAACTGGCTCAGGCAAAAGCGAACGTGGAAGCGGCCGATGCTCGAGTTGCTTCGGCCGAGGCCGAAAAGATATCGGCTTTAGCCAACGTGGAGACTTCAAAATCTCTCAGGGAAATCGCCCGCTTAAATCTTTATTACACAGAGATTACAGCACCCATCACGGGTCGTATCAGTCGTCGAGATGTGACCGAAGGCAACTTGATCAGTGGTGGAACTTCGCAATCCACTTTGCTGACAACGATTGTCTCGCTGAATCCAATCCATGTGGTCTTTGATGCGGATGAAGCTGCGTTCTTGCGATACCGCCAGTTGGCAATGAAGGGAACACCACATTCCTCGGTGGATGTGCGAAACCCGGTCTTCGTGGCGTTAGGTGACGAGCATGGTCAGTTCCCACATCAAGGTCAGACTGACTTTATCGACAACCGCCTCGATCAGGAAACGGGAACGATTCGCACACGGGCTATCTTGCCGAACGAAGATTTCTCGTTCACGCCCGGTCTCTTTGCACGAGTTCGTGTGCCGGGGAGTTCGCAGTATCACGCGGTTTTAGTTCCTGATCAGGCCATTGGAACAGATCAGGCAGAAAAGTTTGTGTTGAAGGTTAATGAAAAAAACGAAGTCGTTCGTCAGTCGGTGACATTGGGGCCAATCATTGATCGCCTGCGGGTGATTCGCACCGGCCTGGATGGCAGTGAGAAGATTATTCTCAAAGGGATTCAGCGAGTCCGGCCTGGTGCTGTGGTCACCACGGAAGTCTCAAAAATTGAGGCCGTTGATGACGGTCTGCCAGACCGCTTCGAGCCTGTTCCTCAGGAGAATTGGATCAAGGTTCCCAGTAAGAAACCACTCACTTCCTGGAATCCTTTGCGACTCCCCGGTGAGCATCCTCAGCAAGTCTTCAGCGGGCGGTCTGAGCCATTCCGTTTGATCTCTTCCAGCAGCGATGAGGTGGTCGAATGAGACTGGCCCACTTTTTCATTGATCGCCCGATCTTTGCCACAGTGATCTCTGTGGTCATCATGATTCTGGGTGGTATCTCTTATTTGAACCTCCCCGCAGCGCAATACCCCGATGTGGTGCCGCCTACGATTGTGGTGAGAGCTTCGTATCCCGGGGCCTCTCCCGAGGTGATTGCTGAAACCGTCGCGACGCCAATCGAACAGGAAGTCAATGGCGTAGAAGACATGCTTTACATGTCGTCTCAATGTACGACAGACGGGGCGATGTCGCTGACGATCACGTTCAAGCTGGGAACAGATCTCGATAAAGCTCAGGTGCTGGTTCAAAACCGGGTGGCAGTGGCTTTGCCTCGGCTGCCTGAAGATGTCAGCCGCCTGGGTGTAACAACGGTGAAGACCTCTCCCGACATTTTGATGGTGATTCACTTCACCTCACCAGATAACTCGTTCGACCAGTTGTATGTGGGAAACTACGCCCTGATCCGGATTCGCGATGCGATTGCCCGTGTTGATGGCGTGGGGGATGTGAACCTGTTCGGTCTTCGCGAATACAGCATGCGCGTCTGGCTGGATCCCGAAAAGCTATCGCATCTGGCTTTAACTTCTGGCGATGTCATTACAGCCATGCGAGGGCAGAATATTCAGGTCGCGTCGGGTGTCATCGGGCAGCCTCCCACGCCGGGCGGCGCCGATTTCCAACTCCCCGTCAACACACTGGGCCGACTGGCGGAACCGGCTCAGTTCGAAAACATTATCATTCGTACCGGTGAGGATGGCCGCGTCGTCCGTGTGAAAGATATTGCCCGTATTGAGCTGGGTGCCCGCGACTATGCCGTCAACAGCTATCTCGATAACAAGCCAGCGGTAGCGACAGTCATTGCCCTCCGACCTGGCGCGAATGCCCTGGCCACTGCACAGGCCGTTCAGGCGACCGTCAAAACGCTCTCGGAAGACTTCCAGAAAGGCTTCGAGTATCGGATTGTCTATAATCCGACAGTGTTTGTCGAAGAGTCGATTGAGGCTGTGCTGCACACGCTTTACGAAGCCATCATTCTGGTGGTGATCGTAATTCTGGTTTTCCTGCAGAACTGGCGAGCCACATTAATTCCGCTGGCAGCAATTCCGGTTTCTCTGGTGGGCACGTTTGCCGCCATGTCGGCCTTTGGCTTTTCCCTCAATATGCTTTCGCTGTTCGGCCTGGTGCTGGCCATTGGCATTGTCGTCGATGATGCCATTGTGGTGGTCGAGAATGTCGAGCGGCACATGGCCATGGGGCTGTCGCCCCGCGAAGCTTCCTATAAGGCAATGGATGAAGTCACAGCGGCTGTCATTGCGATTGCGGTGGGTCTGTCGGCAGTGTTCGTACCTACCGCGTTTATCTCAGGAATTACCGGCCAGTTTTATCGTCAGTTTGCTTTGACGATTGCTGTTTCGACACTGCTGTCTGCTTTCAATTCGTTGACGTTAAGCCCAGCATTGTGTGCCATTCTGCTGCGACCACACAATGCCCCCAAAGACTGGTTTACACGCCTGTGGGATTTCTTCCTCGGCTGGTTCTTCAGCCTGTTTAATCGGGTTTTTGATGCGATGACCGCGATTTATGGCAGATCGGTCAGCATCATGGTGAGGTATGCATTTTTCCCACTGGCGGTTTATGTCGGGCTGGTCGCTGTCACGATTTACGGCTTTCGTGAAGTACCGACCGGTTTCATTCCCGCGCAGGATCGTGGTTACCTGATTACCGTTGTGCAACTCCCGGATGGAGCCTCACTGGAGCGAACAGATGCTGTAGTGAAACAGGCCACAGAAATTGCCCTCAAACATCACGCAGTGGAACATGCGGTTGCCTTCGTGGGCTTCTCAGGTGCCACTCGGGCGAACAGTCCCAATGCCGGCGCGATCTTCCTAGTGCCACGTCCATTCAAAGAGCGGCATCACGATGACCCGAATGCCAATCAGTTGCTGGCGGAAATTCAGGCCGAGTTCTCCAAGATTCCGGATGCGATGATTTTCGTGGTACCACCACCGCCCGTACAGGGATTGGGAACCTCGGGTGGTTACAAGTTTCTGGTGCAGGATCGTGGTGGTCACGGAGCGAAAGCTTTGCAGGAAGCCACCGATGAGCTGATTGCGGCCACACGCGCAGAACCCTCTCTGGCGGGAGTGTTCACCACCTATCGCGCCGGGACTCCACAGCTCTTTGCCGATGTCGATCGTGTCAAAGCGAGCATGCTCAATGTGCCGATTTCGAATATTTTTGAAGCGTTGCAAGTGAATCTGGGTTCATCGTATGTCAACGACTTCAACCTGTTTGGTCGAACATTTCAGGTGCGTGCTCAGGCCGACGGGAGCTATCGCCTGAATCCTGATGACATACTGCGGTTGAAGACACGGAATACGAAAGGCGCGATGGTGCCACTGGCATCGGTCATGCATGTGGATTGGAGAAGTGGCCCTGATCGCGTGGTGCGGTACAACATGTACCCTGCGGCCGAAGTTCAGGGCGATACAATGCCAGGCCATAGTTCCGGGGAATCGATTGCCGCCATTGAACGATTGGCAAAAAAGACACTGCCCGATGGGATGTCGATTGAATGGACAGAACTGGCCTACCAGGAAAAGATGGCTGGGAATACAGCATTGTATATCTTCCCGCTGTGTGTGTTGTTCGTGTTTCTGGTTCACTCGGCGGAATACGAAAGCTGGTCGCTCCCGCTGGCAATTATTCTCATCGCCCCGGTGTGCCTGCCGTTTGCTCTGGGCGGAGTCTGGCTGCGCGGGATGGATAATAACATCATCACGCAGATTGGTTTTGTTGTACTGATTGGTCTGGCGGCGAAGAATGCCGTGCTGATTGTCGAGTTCGCCAAGCAGCTCGAAGAGGAGGGCCGAGACCGGTTTGAAGCCGCTATCGAGGCGTGCCGACTGCGACTTCGTCCGATTATGATGACTTCGTTCGCGTTTATTCTGGGTGTCCTGCCATTAGCGCGTGCTCATGGTGCCGGTGCGGAATTGCGTCAAGTCCTGGGAACGGCTGTCTTCGCCGGGATGCTGGGGGTGACGATTTTCGGATTGTTCCTCACTCCAGCGTTCTATGTTGTCTTGCGAGGTTTGACAGATCGATTCTGGGGACCGCAGTTCGTTCATCATCAACCGACAGATCAGAGCTCTCACTCACCTTCCGGTTCAGAACCGAGAGCTGTCGCTCAAGCCTCCAGCGATGGTCATACTGCGGCAAAGCATTGAACCACGCGACGCCTCAGAGTGAATCCTTTTCTGACCGGTGCTGTTCGACAAGCGGCCTGCCAATCGATGATAGATTCAAGAACGTCATTGATGTGGTCTTTTTGACTAGTTAAACTAGTCAAAACCGAGGCATATTTCGATCGAGATTCAAACTCTCGTTGTCGAGACAACACGTTTTAAGCCACTTTGTTTGCACCAGCGAAGGCCTCATCAAAGGAACTGTTATGCCAAGTGTTTGGAGTATTGCTGATGCGAAAAGCAAGCTGAGTGATGTTCTCAACCAGGCAGAACGGGAAGCTCAGTTCATTAATCGTCGAAACCGGCAGTATGTTGTACTTGACGGCGATGAGTATCGACGACTGATTGGAAATCAACTCAGTCTTAAAGAGTTGATTCTTGAGGGGCCAAATCTGGAGGGGATTGATTTCAGTCGCGATCAATCAGGAAGCCGGGAAGTAAAGCTGTGAGAATGTTGATCGACACCTGCGTGCTCTCAGAAATTCAGCGCAAACAAGGCTCAGAACAGGTGCGCAGCCGAGTCGAAGCGATTCCGGCTGACCATCTTTTCCTGAGTGTGCTGACACTTGGCGAGTTGCGAAAAGGGATTGACAAACTGAAAGCCGGCGCCAGGAAAAGATCGCTTGAAGCATGGCTTGATCAACTCGTCAACTCTGCCCAGGGGCACATACTCCCTGTCGACCATGAAACGGCTCTCATCTGGGGAGAAGTCACCGCCCGAACTGAAAAACTCGGTCGGCCAATTCCTGCCATCGACGGGCTGATTGCCGCAACGGCGTTACAGCATGGGCTTCATCTGATGACGAGAAACGTATCTGACTTCGAAGCCACAGGAGTGCTTCTCGTGAACCCTTGGGAATAACGGCCACCATTGGCAGTCGATTCCCTGTTGGCGACGATGCTGAAACTCCTCCGTTTGCCTGTAAAAGCACATGACCCTCTCCCCTGACTGTAAAAAGGAGAGAAGGCCATGTGGTTATAAACATGTTTTCCCGAGGTTGTGCTTAATCAGCAAGTGGCTTGATCGAGAGGTTGCGGAACTCGACGGCATCGCCATGGCCGGCAAAGCCAAAGTGTCCTTTCACCAGATCTTTACCAGGATGTGGTGAATCGGCCATGTATTCTGTGACCTTCGAAAGGTCGGTATCCAGAATGACTGTGCCGTTGAGTTCGACAATAATCCGGCTGCCATTGATGGTGACTTCCTGGAAGTTCCATTCCCCTGTGGGTCGCAAGTAGCCACGCTTTGCAGCCGCCATGCCATAAGCCGAGCCATGGTATTGACGCACATCAAGCTTGGCATACTGAGGAGCATCGTTGTCGAGAACCTGGAGCTCTGTCATGCCTGAATAGGCTGGATTTCCTTTGCCGGGATAGCGTATGGCGAGGCCATTATTGCCACCGGGTGGCAGGCGGAATTCGAGCCGGGCGACGAAGTTAGCGTATTCTTTTTCGGTGTAAAGGTTACCCCCTTTGCCCTTCTGGCAACGAATGGCACCATTGACGACTTCATACTGATCAGCCGCACCAGCCCAGCCCGCCAGTGATTGGCCATCGAAAATCGATTCAAAGCCACTCTCTGACTTGCTGGCCAGAATTTTATTGGCTTCTTCGCTGCCGATTTCTCTGACGAAGATATTCCGCCAACTGATCTCACCGCCGTGAGTTTGCAGTTGAATGTAACCATTCTTTCGAAGAGGAGCCGATTTATCCCAGTAGTTGTCCATGATGGCGTGATCGACCACGAGCTGATCGTTGAGATAAATCGTGGTGCGGGCACCCACTTGAATGATGCGGAAGCGATTCCATTCTCCAAAGGGTTTGTCAGCTTTGGCCAGCGGATCTTTACCAGGATGGTTGGGAAGATTGTTCCATAGACCACCAGAGCCTTTATCGGCACCAATCGAAAACTTGGCCGTCTCAGTGCTGTCCCAGATCTGAACCTGAGGCGTGGTCCGGAGGTAAATGCCGCTGTCGGCCTTGGGAACCGTCTTGTAATCGATCAGTAGTTCGACATCACCAAAGGTCTTGTCGGTTGTGAGATAAAGTCCATGACCATCGTTGATCAGAATGCCATCTTTGACGGACCAGTGGCGGGCAATATCTTCGAGGCTTTTGGCTTTCATGGCCGCAAACTCGGCTTCGCTCATGGCGTCAAGTTTACGAGGATCAAATGTCCCTAAACCCCACCAGCCAGTGAGATCTTTTCCGTTGAAGAGGGCCGTAAAACCGGGAGGTGGATTGTTATCTTCCTGAGCCTGTGCAGGAGCGACGACAAAGAGCGAAAGCAGGCAGCCTGCGATGGAAAGCACAAGATACTCGGGAGAAAAGCGGGCAAGACGTGGTAAAGCATGCAGCATAGGTGTGTTCCTCGGCAGAGATCTGGCGGGTCATTCTGGCGACCGCTGGTCATTGTCCAGCGGTACGTTTCGTCAGCCTAATAGCCTTTTTGCGAAAATGCCAATGGAATTCCAGATGTTGGCCAAGGCCGTTCCCAATCCCGTGAAATGATCATGAACTCACCGAAAATTGTGCACCGGGCGGCAGGAATCATCTGTTCCAACGCGGTGCAGTCCGCCATAGGCAGAAAACTCACCTTGCGTCATTCCCGGACACCGACGAAGATCAAAGACTATTCCGTACTCTCACTTCACGAAATCATTCGCTGGAAGCAGACCGGATCAGCGACAGTTGTGACACAACGGCACCACTAGATAAGTTAAAGATCGAGCATGGACGCTCATACAAAGACCAGCCAACTGGTTTCTGAATCAAATACTGGTTCCGCAAAAGAGCCTTCTCTGGCGTATGGTGTCGATCCGACCCGGCCAGAAAAGTACAGCTTGAGGCAGGCGCGGTACCATGCCGTCAGTGAAGAGATTGCCCGGCTGATTCCCGAATTCAAGGCTTCTGGCCGTCGTCTCAAGATTCTCGATGTGGGGATCTGGAATGGCGTGCTCATGCGTTATGTCGAAGCTTTGCCAGGTTCAGAAATTGTCGATCTGCATGGAGTCGATCTCACTCTGCAACCGACCATTTACAAGCCGGAAAAGTGGGCCAGCCTCAATGCCGGCGATCTCATGGGCGGCCTCAACTTTCTGGAATCAAATCAGTTCGATCTGGTGGTCTGCGAGCAGGTGCTGGAACATCTTCCGACCGTTGATGATGCCATTTCGACTCTGGGCCGGGTGCTGGCACCGGGGGGATTGCTCATTGTCGGCGTGCCGATTTTCCCGGAAGGCATTCATCTCGTTCGCAAACATCTGGTTCCTGCTGTCGATAAACTGGTGGGCAAAAAGAAGCCACGTGGCCACCTCCAGGCTTTCAGCAAGCGGACATTTATTGGTGCAGTGACTCAGCATGCTCCAGTCAAGGTTGTCGCAGCCCGAGGTTTTCGTATTTTTTCGGGCGGATTACTCCGGCCATTGGAAAACCAGAAATGGTGGTGGCAATTGAATCGTACAGCGGGCGAGACATTGCCTTCGCTTTGCACCGAGATTCAGGTTCTGGCTCGCAAAGCCGCCTGATGTTCGAATCGGCTGTCAAAAATCGAGAGAAAAGTTCGATTTGCGAGAGAGATTCGCGGAACTTTCACCAGAGATTCATCGCGAAACCATGTTGTTTTGGATGATAAATGAAGCTGGGGAAGTTGATTTTGCTGCTCCCAAAGCGTGGATCGTGGCAATGCTGCCAATGTCGGCAGGCTCCTCCGGTGACAGGTAGCCAGAAGTTCTGGTCAGAGGTTTTCGTTCTGGGAGACAATCACCTCTGGCACAGTTTCGGGCTGAATCATCTCGCGGGTGATCCTGCAGGGGGCCTCGAAAATGCTTGTGAATTCCATGGCTGTCGGGCGAGAGTTTGCCAATGGCGAGCACCCCGGCAGCACGCCTGATGAAGGAAATCAAGGTCGATTTCTGTCATCCAGTCCCGAAGTTTCGTCCAGTTTGCCTGACGTTCACTCACTGCGAAATACGCACTTTTTGCCCGGTCGAGAAGCCCTTGAGCAACTCGAATGGAACTGGCGGCCAGCCGGATCCGGGCGTCCCGGGCCCAGACATCCAGGCGAGGATCAACAACGGGGAAAGGATCTCCTCGGCGAATTTCCGGCTCCTCGAGAGCGTGGTGTTTCGGCTGAAAGTCGTCTTTCGCCCGTCGAAGATCGACAGGAACGAGCAATCCGAACCGTCTTTGTCAGCGATACACATCTCGGTTGCCGACATGCTCACGCCGTCGAACTTCTCGATTTTCTACGAAGTGTCGAGCCCGAATCGCTCTATCTCGTGGGTGACATTATTGATGGCTGGAAGCTGAAAAAATCGTTCGCCTGGAAGCAGGTGTACAACGATATTCTCTCGCGGCTGCACGAACTGGCGGCCTCCGGCACAAAAATCTATCTCACTCCTGGAAATCACGATGCGTTTTTACGCCGGTTCCAATGGGGGTTTGATTTCGTCACGATCGAAGATGAATTTGTCTTCGAAGCGGCCGATGGCCGGAAGTATCTGGTCATTCACGGCGATAAATTCGATGTCGTCGAACAAAGCGCGCAGTGGGTCTCAGGCGTTGCCTCAATTGGTTACGACTTGCTGCTTTCGGCCAACTGGCTCTTCAGCCGGTGGTTCAAAGCTCCCGCCAGTGGCAGTTATTCGTTCAGCGGTCGCGTCAAACGGAGTGTCAAACAGGCTGTTCGATACATCAGTTCCTTCGAGCAACGTCTGGCCAGGTATGCCCTTGAACAAGGTTGCGAAGGGGTCATCTGCGGCCACATCCACACCCCCGCACATGATCACCGTCACGGAATCGTGTACTGCAACACCGGGGACTGGGTTGAGAATTGCACCGCGTTTGTGGAATATGCCCATGGAGAGATGGAATTGATCCATTACTTTGAAACTTTCTCCACGCGGAAAACGAGTGCTGCAGATTGCAGCCATGAAACTTCGGTGACGGACAACAGCTTGCCTCTGCCCATTCCTGCACTGGCCCATTCCTGAACTGGCCTGTGCCTGCAGTGAATTGGCACCACAGGATCTGGCTGCTGTCCCGTGCTGAAGCTTGCTCTGATTCCCGTGTGGCCACTATCAGCAACCGGGAATCCGACGGATGGTTGTCGAAAAGCTCAGCAAGACATGGTTTAACCTCGTCCATGGCCGAAATCTGGTCTACAACCAGTGCTGGGAAGACCCTCGCTTAGACCGGGTAGCCCTCGAACTGACTTCGAATGACCGTGTGGTGGTCATCACTTCCGCCGGTTGCAACGCTTTGGATTATGCCCTGGCCGGTGCCGGTCATGTCCATGCGGTCGATATGAATCTGCGGCAGAATGCACTTCTGGAACTTAAGCAGGCTGGCATTCGCAAGCTCGATTACGAAGACTTCTTCCAGATTTTTGGTTGCGGTGGACATCCCCAGTGGGACTCTCTTTACACACAAAAGCTGCGACCGGAACTGAGTGATACCACCCGCAAGTTCTGGGATCGCAAGAAAGCCTTCTTTACCGGCGATACCCGTCGCAAGTCGTTCTACTTCCACTGCACTTCGGGCACATTTGCCTACATTATCAATGTTTACATCGACCGGATTGCCAAGCTGCGTGACGGGGTCAATGCCATCCTGGCAGCCAGCAGCCTCGAACAGCAGCGCGATATCTTCAAGCAGTACAAGCTGGCCGAATCGCTCTGGCGGCCCTTCATCCGCTGGGCCATGCGGCGGGATATGACGCTGGCACTCCTGGGAGTTCCCAGGGCTCAGCGTAAGCAGATCGACGAGCAGTATCCCGGAGGGATTCTGCAGTTCGTGATGGATCGCGTCGAAGCGGTCTTCACCAAGCTGCCGATCAAGGATAACTACTTCTGGCGTGTTTACCTTACTGGCCAGTACACACCCGAATGCTGCCCCGAGTATTTGAAGCCGGAAGGCTTCGCACAGCTCAAGGCTGGTGCCGTCGATCGAGTGAGCACGCACACCAACCACATTCTTGGATTCCTGCAGGAGACGCCGCATCAGATTTCGCGGTTCATTCTGCTGGATCACATGGATTGGCTTTCCAAAGATCCCGCGATGGCCATCCTCACTCAGGAATGGCAGGGGATCATGGATAAGGCAGCTCCCAACGCCCGCGTCTTGTGGAGATCGGCAGGCCTCAATGGTGAGTTCGTGAACCCCATTCAGGTCAACGTGAATGGCCAGAAGAAAACTCTGGGTGAAGCGTTGGAATACAACCGCCCGCTGGCCGAAGAACTCCACACGAAAGATCGCGTGCATACTTACGGCAGCTTCTGCATTGCGAACATCAAGAACACATAGTCGCCGTTGCGGCCAATGATCGTCTTGAGACGAGACCAGCCAGCCACTTGCCCGGTTGGAATGGAATCGGGTCGAATCTGAACAGAATTGCCGCAGGTACAACCGGCGTGCATGCTTGTATTGCACAACCAGCCTCAAGCAACCTGGGGCCAACAATCACGTTTGACCCCAGGCAGTTTGTCTCTCACTGCTCGAATAAATTTCCCGCTTTTACTTCTGACCCTTCACTTGATGTTCGAGTGTGCAATCGGCTTCTGCGGGGACAGCCGGGCCTTTGCGATCGACCGGATGTGTGAACAGGTATTTCCAGACATCCTCATAGAGGTAAACACCCTTCGAATTTTTGGGAGATGGCCCGCCCGGGACGGAAGCACCGTGAGCCTTGTTGGCATCGTTCCCCACATTGGCATTAGTGACCAGTCGCCGGGTATTGCTGAATGGGGGTTTCGCATCATCGACATTCACAATCGGGCCAAAGTCATTGAGCCCCAGTAACAGCCACGACCGGCAGTAATGGTCCGCAGTCCAGCCACCATCCAGCACATGCGTAAAGCCAAAGAATCGTTCATGTGGCGTGGCTGAAGGAAGCTTGTACCAACCTTCCAACTGATCGCGCGGGCCGGAAAACATCACTACGCGATCCACCTTCTGATGGACGGCAAACCGGGCGGCTGTCGTCGAACCGTGCGAAATCCCGCTCATGATGACATCTTCCCAGCGGAGATCACCCTCTTCAGTCAGGAATTGTTCCCATTTTCCCTGGGGATTTTCTTTGGCCAGCCATTTCACAAACTGACGCGACCGTTCGGCCATGCCATCCGGGAGCGGGATATCAATATCGGGACTGAAATCCTCGCCTGTGGCGGCTTCAAGGCGAATTCGCCCGAGGTAGAGTTCATCGGGTGGTGGTTCTTTGTTGAGCTTGCCAAACCAGCCATTCGCATAATGAACTTGAATTCCATGCAATCCGTAGCCGGAGATCCGCTCAAACAGCCCCTGATTGTGGCCCATCAACCAGATCACCAGTTTGCCTCGGGGTTTGACGCGAGTATCGACGACGGCATGCTGCACATCCTGCGGCTTGCCGTCTTTGTTAAAGACAAAACCAATCTCAGGATGCTCCTTGGCTCTGGGATCGATCTGACTGGCCCGGGCGGTGAGGTCGTAGCGCTTCGGTGTTTTGTCGTTGTAAGCCGGGACGACTCGTACGGCAGCACTCTTCGTTGTATTGGGTGGTGAAGCACTGGTTCTGGAAGATTTCGACTGAGCCGCGGCTGGTTCCAGTGTGCCCAGCAGCAGCAGTCCCGACAGGCAAACGCCAATGGTTTTCCAATCCAGAAGAGAACCCCAATGCCTCGATACTTCGCAGATCTTCATCAGCCAACACTCCTCAAGTCATCAGTCTCCAGATGCAGGTTGTCATCAGGTTGTACCGGATCTTGATTCCCAAGGGGACATTCTTTTGGGAGAATCCTGATCGTGTGAAAGCGATCCATGATTCGGCTGTTCATGGGAACTGGTGGTTTATTGCGGGAAAGAAAGTTCGCCATGGCTGATGAAAAACGAACGGCCGTCAGTTATCTCGTGTTTGATATTGAAGCGATTGCCGATGGTGAACTGGTTTCCCGCATCCGCTTTCCCGGTGAAAATCTCTCGGCCGAGGCAGCCATTGCGAAATACCGCGCCGAGTTGATGGAAACGACGGGAAAAGATGTTCTCCCCGTCACCTACATGCTTCCGGTCTCGGTGGCTATTGCCAAGATCGATCCCGAGTTCCGCCTGCTCGATCTGGTCGTTCTCGATGCACCGGAGTATCGCCCACACCGCATTGCTCAGCTCTTCTGGCAAGGATGGCAGCATTACGGCTATCCCACACTGGTCAGCTTTAATGGCCGTTCGTATGACATGCCTGTGCTGGAACTGGCGGCCTTGCGGTATGGTTTCTCGATCCCCGCATGGTTCTCTTTAGAACTGAGATCTTTTGAGCAGCCCCGTAATCGCTACAACAGTTCATCTCACTTCGACCTGTGCGACTTCTTTTCGAACTTCGGTGCCACACGACTTTCGGGTGGCCTGAACCTCCTGGCCAATGTGCTGGGCAAGCCCGGCAAAAGTGGCATCGATGGTTCGATGGTGCAGGATTTTCATCATCAAGGTCGTGACGAAGAGATCAACGACTACTGCCGCTGCGATGTGCTGGATACCTATTTCGTCTTCCTGAGAAGCCAGGTTCTGCAGGGTAAGTTGACACTTCAGCGTGAACAACAACTGGTGGGTGAAACAAAAACATGGCTGGAAGATCAAGCCGCCACTTCACCCGCGTATCAGCATTATCTCTCGCATTGGGGTGATTGGCAGCCTCCACCCGTTAGCAGCTAATGCGAATTCCAGCACTCAACGGCTCTTTGTGTGCCATGCTTGCGGCTCGGAGTTACAATCGATTCCACACAGACTGGTACCACCGTCCACCATGGGTAGCCCGGCCAACTTGTGGCCGGGTTGTCGTGATTTTTCACGACAACAAGACGCCGCGCCATACGCGTCCCCTGCCACCACGCGTGAGTTGGTATTGGGTTGTACGACTCGGGTGACCTTGAATGACCAGGGGGGCGGATGAAGACATCCGCCCCTGCCATCGACCCGTCAGAAGTGAGTCACCAGAGAAGACTACTCCACGCGAGCCGTCGCTCGGGGTTCAAACTGCGGGATTTCTGTCTGTTGCAAGAGTGGCTGGCTCAATTGAGATCGGTCTTTAATCGGAGCTGAGCTGGAAAGGGCAGGCCCAGACTGCATGGCCTGCGTTGCGGCTGCAAGTGCCGCACGGGCTTCTGCCAGTCGCGGGTCAACCTCCTGAGCAGTAGCGGCTACATCCTTGATCTCGGTCGTGCGGAGATTTGCCACGGGGTCTGCCGGAATGTACCCCTCGTTCTGTACAACGCGACTGTTCTCGGGGCGATTGCCAGATGCAGTCGCTGCTGCAAGAACATCGGAAGTTTCGGTACGGTCCAGGATTGCGGCAGCCTGGCTGGTTTCTGGATTCTGGCCACGTACCCGCAGGTTATCGATATTCGAACTGGTGGCTGATCGACGCTCAAATGGTCGAGTGAGAGAAAATCCCCGGGGTTCGTTAGCAGTGCCTGGAGAATTGGAAGCCACGCTCGCCAGTGATGCCGGTGGCTGTGTTCGGGTGGCCTGAAGTTCGGGTGCAGACTGCGAATTGTTGCCAGCGAGCATTTCGCCTGGTCTTGTCGGCTGCCTGGGACAGCCAGCGAGTACCCAGCGGTCGTGTTCCTGTTCAATCTGCTCGACGTTGCTGTAGCCATAATGAGCTTGCAGTGCCTGATCCCATCCCCTTTCGTGAGCAGACTGGAGGAACTTGAGGTACTCGCCTTTGCTCGATTTGGCAATGAGATAATCCGCCAGCAGATAGCCTTGTGCATAGAGCGTGAGGACTTGTCGCTGATCCTGCGGATAGTTTTTCATCCCCAGAAGTGTTCTCAGAGGAATTTTGCGACGTCCACCCGTGGCTTCGATGGCGAGTTTTTCCAGCCGCATTCTTTCCGATTCGTGTTCGATGAGTGAGGCGGCGCCTTCATCGGCCCAGCGGGGGAGTGGTCGGCGAAAGTAGCAGGCGAAAATTGTGTGATTGACTTCATGCGGCAGAACCGAATCGAGAATTCGCTCGGGAGTCCCCTGAACTTCCATGTTCCAGCCATAGACTTCGCCACGATCAAAGTTAAACGTGGTGGCACCACCTGCCGGGTAGTTCCCCACCTTGCAGGAGATTGGGCAAGGCTTTCCCCAGCGGGGCATTTCGCGACCTGTCCAGGAGAGGCACAAGTCCCGGCGGAACTCTTCGGCGGCTTCTCCCACAACGCGAGCGAATTCATCGGTCGGCGCTGTGACAATAAAGTTGGGAGTGCGGTAGCTGGCCGCTTGTGCCGCGAGCGAAAGCAGAGAACAGTGAAGGAACGCAATCGCCCAGATGGCGATTCTGGCCCGTGTCGCATCCATGCGCAAACTTTCCGATCTGTGTTGTTCGTCCGGGGCTCGGAAATCGGTTCAGGACGATTTTGAGCCGGGTTTGGCACTGAGCATCCTGCTGGCGTGCCAAACTTCTGACGAGCGAATCATGCGCCACTTTGCCTTGATGCGCCTAGTCGAGTTATAACTCGATACCCTCGTTGGAGTTAACTGTTACAATCGCCCTGGGCGGTTCGAGAAAAATTTCCATTTTTCGGCAATTTCTGCCTGTAAAAGTTTCAATAAGGCTGCTCTGAATCGTCAAGAACGGCCACTTCGAGGTGATGAAGTCCGTGAGTCAGCAATCGGAAGTGGCTGTTGGTTTCGTGCTCAGGCTGCGGTTCTCATGTTCGAGCGGATGTGTTAATTCTGTCCTGCATGTTGTCCATGCGAGGCACATTGATCAGCGACGAAGTCGATAGGGCCAGGCCATGACGATCTCTCCCACCGAAGTGGCAACTTCAATGGCTGTCGGGCCCCACGCTCAACCTGCCTTGAGTGAAGTGGCCAGCCAGTTGATGCACCCCGCATCCCGGGTGATTTTGTTTTACGATGGTCAATGTGGGCTGTGTCAGAAGTCGGTGCAATTTGTTTTGAAACGACAGCCTCAAGGTTCGATTTTCTTTGCGCCTCTGCAAGGGACAACAGCAGCGGAGATGCTTCCCGCTGTTGATCGCGAGCAGCTCGATTCGATGGTCGTTGCCAAAAACGGCCAACTCTTTCGCCATTCCACCGCTGCACTGGTCATTGCCAAAGAACTTGGTGGCTTCTGGAACATGCTGGGCCATCTGGGGAGTCTCATCCCGAGGCCACTTCGCGATCTCGTCTATCGCGCTGTCGCCCGCAACCGATATCGCATGTTTGGAAAGGTCGACGCCTGTCGCCTGCCACAACCTGGTGAACGCGCTCGATTTCTCGACTGAACGCGGTTCGCCGCAGCGTTCTCAAGTTTTAATGGCCATTGGCTGACATTGCACCCTGCCAATGGATAAGCTGATCTCGATGAGTTTAGTTGCAAGTCGCGCAGAGCGACGACAACCTCTGCCCTCACCACCTGATCGACCATTCCAGGAGTTTTCTCATGCGGCACATGAATTTCAGTTGGCGAACAGTTCTCACTTTAGGATTAGCCGCTGGGGCCTGCTTTTTCGTGGACGCCACGTCGATGGCTGCAGACAATCCCAAGACGGCCTATCTCGATGGGGCTGCAGCAGGGCCAGATTTTGCCATTCAAGGCGAATATGCGGCTGATGGCTGGGGCCTGCAGGTGATTGCTGATGGCGATAGCAAGTTCCGTGGAGTTCTTTACCAGGGTGGGTTACCGGGAGCAGGCTTCGAAGGTAAGACCGACAAGTTCAAACTGAGTGGCGCCACAAAAGACGGCAAAACCTCGCTGGCTGGTAGCGACTACGAAGTCGTTATTGAAGGCACAAAAGCTGTTGTGAGGCACTCGGCCAAATCCGTCGAGCTCAACAAAGTCCAAAGAACGTCACCCACACTGGGGCAAAAACCACCAGCAGGTGCCGTCGTGCTGTTCGATGGCACAAATGTCGATCAATGGGACAAAGCTTCCATGACCGAAGACAAACTTCTGAATGTGGGGACTCGCACCAAGGAAAAGTTCGAAGACTATACCCTGCATATCGAATTTCGCTCACCTTACATGCCCTATGCCCGAGGGCAGGCTCGCGGCAACAGCGGGCTCTATCTGGGTGATCAGTATGAAACCCAGATTCTCGATTCTTTTGGCCTCGAAGGGGCTGATAACGAATGTGGTGGCATCTACATTAACTCGAAGCCTCGAGTGAATATGTGCTTCCCACCTCTCTCGTGGCAGACTTACGATGTCGACTTCACCTGCGCAAAGTTCGACGAGGCTGGCAATGTGAAATCACCTGCCAAAACCACAGTTCGACATAACGGCGTGGTCATTCACGAAAACCTCGAACTCAAGCCCACACCCGGCGGCGGACAGAAAGATCAGAAGCCAGGGGCCATTTACCTGCAGAACCACGGTGATAAAGTTCACTTCCAGAACATCTGGATTCTCAAGAAATAGCAGCCGAATCGCTGGAAAGACTTCATTTTTTCAGACGCCAGTTCGTAATGAAGTCTGAATGATCACAGTCCGAAGGATGAGTTCGGCTTTCGCGTGCAGTTTTCCCGCGACTGCGCTTGCCTTCGGCTGCAAAGCATGATCGACTATTGATATGTTTTATCGCTGAAGATCAATGGCGGGTCGGCCCCCCTATTGAGAGCGTGCTCACTCATGACAGCGAAGTTTTGAATCACGAAACGACCTCCGGAGAGTTAACTATGGATCAATTGAATGGATCACGTCGGGAGTTCCTCGCGACGACCGGTATGGTGGCAGGGGCGGCTCTGGCTGCACAGGCGGGCTTGGCCACAAGTGCCTATGCTCAAGGTGATGACGTGATCCGCATTGGCCTTGTGGGCTCTGGTGGACGCGGAACAGGTGCAGCACGCGATGCTCTCTCGACCGATCACAACGTCAAACTGGTCGCTGTGGGCGATGTGTTCGAAGATCGAGCCAATCGGGCCGTGGGAAGCATCAAGGGCGGGCTGGGCGACAAGGGAAGCAAAGTCGATGTTGCTCCCGACAAGGTCTTCTTCGGCTTCGATGCCTTCAAGAAAGTGATTGACAGCGGTGTCGATCTCGTGATTCTGGCAACTCCTCCAGGTTTCCGACCTCAGCAGTTCGAATACGCCATTAATGCCGGCAAGCATGTCTTCATGGAAAAGCCAGTTGCGACTGACGCCCCTGGCGTCCGTCAGGTGCTGGCCGCCAGCAAGCTGGCCAAAGAAAAGAACCTGAAGGTGGGCTGTGGTCTCCAGCGACATCACGACATTGGCTACATCGAAACCATCAACCGCATCAAGGATGGCCAGATTGGTGATGTGATTGCCATGCGGGCTTACTGGAACAACGCCGGTGTGTGGGAACCACCGCTCAAGCGCGAAAACGCCAAGAGCGAAATGGAATACCAGATGCGTAACTGGTACTACTACAACTGGCTGTGCGGTGACCACATCGTCGAGCAGCACATTCACAATCTCGACGTCTGTAACTGGGTGAAAGGTGATTACCCGGTCCGTGCCAATGGTATGGGTGGCCGACAGGTTCGCGTCGATAAGCGATATGGCGAAATCTACGACCATCACTGCGTCGAATTTGAATATAAGGATGGTTCCCGCACTTACTCCCAGTGCCGCCATATTCCTAACACCTGGAATCAGGTCTCCGAATTTGTGCATGGCTCGAAGGGAACTTCGAATCCTTCCGGTTCGATTACAGCCGCCGGGAACGACTGGCGTTATCGCGGGCCGCGCCCTAACCCTTACGTTGTCGAGCACGACGACCTGCTCAAGGCAATCAAGGGCGGTGTCGCTTACAACGAGGCCGATAACGGCGCCTACAGCACGATGACTTCGATCCTGGGCCGTATGGCGACATACTCCGGAAAAGTCATCGAGTGGAACGATGCCCTCAATTCACAGATCAGTCTCTTCCCCAAGGAACTGACCTGGGATGCTGACATGCCAGTGAAGCCCGATAGCGAAGGCAATTATCCCATTGCCACGCCCGGCGTGACCAAAGTGGTCTAACTCCGATATCGGATTTCCTCCTGGTGGTGAAGTTTCCGCCGGGTGAAAAACATAAGGTCAGGGGTCATGGAGAGTTTCCATGCCCCCTGACCTTTTTCATTGAACTGATACATCCTGCCGGCTGAGCCTGTTTCCAACCCGGGTGTGAAAACAGATGCGAACAATCAACTGTCGCGGCTGAGTGGCATGATCACATAGGTGTAATCGTCATCGGTGGTAAACACGCCGGGGCTTTCATCATTGATCAGCTTCAGATGGACTGTCGAAGACCCTTCCAGCACGCGCAGGAAATCTCCCACAAATCGAGGGTCAAAGCGAATCGTCAGTTCGCTCCCCTGATAGCCGATGGGCAATTCGATTTTCGATTGTCCAATGTCGGCAGCTTTACTGGCAAGTCTCAATGTCCCTTCCGCGAAAGTGAAGTCGACGCCGCGACTCTCTTCATTGGTCACCACCTGTGACTGCCTCACGGCTGACAGGAAGGTCGAAGCGATCAGATCAATTTCCGCCTCATATCGGGAGGGGATCACCTTGCGATAATCCGGGAATCGCCCTTGCACAAGCTGTGTGGTAATGGATGCTCGACCAGCCCGGATCGAAATATCATTGGTGTGGATCGCCAGGCAGACATTGGTGGCTTCATCCCCCAGTGACTTCTCAATGAGAGACATCGCTTTTGAAGGGACCACTGGCTGCTGGCTGCCACTGACCGGTTGACCCTCCACAGAACATGTTCCGACAGCCACTGCCAACCGGCGGCTATCTGTGGCGGCCATACGAACCTGATCCGCAGAGATCTCGACCAGCACGCCACCTAACGCGTAGCGCGTGCTCTCGGCATCGGTGGCAAAAAGTGTCCGCTTGATCAGCCGGCGAAAGACATCAGCAGGGACGACAAAATAGTCTTCTTCGACGAATTCTGGTGCTGTCGGGAAATCGGCAGGATCTTCTGCCGACAGGCGAAACTCACTGCCACCACAACGCAGCCAGACAGCATCGCCATTGACTTCCAGCGAGACCGTGTCGTCTGTCAGTTCCCGTAAAATCGAAGTTAGTCGCTGTGTGGGCAACAGGGCACTGCCACCGACTTTGCATTCCACATCTGTCAAATCAAAACGAATACTTGTGCCATCCCCATCTGTCCCCGTCAGTTGAGCAGATGAGGTCGCTCCCGGCCCGGAGGCGACGGCATCCAGCTTGACGTTTTTCAGAATTTCTCGCGGCGTCCGGGAAGGAACCACAGCACCTACCACGGTGAACGCTGCAGACAGCACAGCACGTGGACAAACCAGTTGCATTGAACTTAACTCTCGACTTGGGAATATGTTTTTTGAATCGACAGTCCAAAAACTGCCTTACAAAAGCCAGAATTGGCCCTATTCCGCAAGTGTACCTTGTCGACAGGTCAAATGTTGGGTTGTCCTGAGAAAAAATCATCAGCCAAGTTTCGCAGGCAAATTCGGCATTCACTCGACGAGTGCCGAGCTATCGACCCGCTGGGGAGGTTCCCCCCGCAGCCGCCTGACGTTGATCCGAGACGCCGTAGTGCTCTTTCAAAAAAGGACTGAGCCCTTTGACGAAATCTTTCGCCGTCTGCGGCAAAGCGGCAACGGAACGCAGATCGGCTCCGAACTCCATCTGAATGCAATCGATGCCGCCAGGATTCTGGCTGCCATGCGCCACGACAATTTCACCCCCATTGTACTCGACTTCCTGATTGGGAGTGGCTGTCGAGGGAGGAATCATCCGTAATCCTGCCTCTTCCATGACTTTCGAATACAACGAAGCCGCATCCTTGCCAGTACGTCGGTTCAAAGCACTGATTGTCAGACCATTGCGAGTGCCCCGATAGACGGCTCCCTTCTCCTTGCTTTGACCATGCACATCAATCAAAAGCCCTGAGCCGTGCTTTTCCAGAATCGCCTTCTTGAACTGCTCAATCGCACCATGGTACTCATCGTACACCACCTGAGCCTCGGGAGATTCATAGGCGTAATCGGCCTCGCGATTGGCATCAAGATACTTGCGTGAGACCCGCAGGATCACCAGATAAGGCCGCTGGCCAAATTCGGCTTCCAATTGATTGGCAATCGCTTCGGCCAATTCACTGGAACGGACATCGCGCACCGTCTGGAATCGACTTCCCCCACTTTTCCGATCTCGCGGCAACGAACCGGGTAAATCGAGTTCACCTCCATGCGGTGCCGATAAAATCACAGGCAATGTTCCCTTTTGAATGGTCACGAACTCAACTTTTTTAGGTTTTGTCGTTGCTGGCTTCTTGGTAACGGCTGGCTGATTTGATGCCGTCTGAGCTTTGGCAGCAGGAACAAATACTCCCATCGCCAAAACGAACAAAGTCGAAACCATGAATGATGAACGTAACATACAACAACGACCTTGATTGATCATGATCTGGCCCGGAAAGACGTTCGCTAAAAATTGAGAGCGAATTCGATGCAGTCACAAGCCAGATGAAGCACAATGATTCCGTGAAATCCCAGAGATCATCTGGTGAATGATGACCTGACGTTTATTAATGTGAGCCGCTGGTTGATGAAACCAGCGGCTCACAAGTACTTATTCAATATCAAGCCTGATTCAGCAGCAGATCGAATCCTTTGCGACAATCATGGCTATCGCAGTTAATCGACTTTCGTTGTCGAATCGGCACTTAACTTTTGTGGGGAAGCGACCGGAGCCGGTAGCTCATCAATCCCGGCTGCCCAGCGTACACCAGCCTTGATAAGATGGTGAGGACCATTCTTACCTTCGGGATGACAGCTGTAGCAGATGACCCGTCCATTCCCGTAATTGACTTTGGCAATCGCACTGGTACCCACCATGACACCGGAGGGAGCACCCTTCTTAGCGATCTCGGTGGCGTAGAGCGCTAATGGTTCGTAAGGAGGGAGTTCTTTGGTGCTTCCCGGGCTGAGCAGCGGACCCTGACCATAGTAGACACCCACCAGATCGCTGGATTCACCCAATAGGGTCTTACCAGATTCTTTCATCTCCAGTTCGACAGGGCCTGTACCACGAGCCCAGTGGGCCTTGTCGACCACCTTGGCATTCATCAAGCCGAGTGACCAGGAGTAGTCGGATGTCGCCAGATAAGCACCAGCGCAGATACCGACATAACCGCCGCCATTTTTCACAAACTCCTTGATCTTCGCACAGCCCGCTTCTTCCAGCTTTTTCGACTGAGCACTGGCACTTCCGCCGGGAATAATCAGCACATCGGTCTTGGTGAGTATATCGGTATCACGGATCTCTTCCGGACTGACACGCACACACTTAAAGCCATTTTCCTCAGTCAGAAACTTCATCAGATTCTTTGGCCCGTTGGCCGAACCATCCGAGTGATCATAGATTGATACTCGAATCGGCTCCGCAGCTTGAGCCACCGAAAGCGTCAAGCTGGATGCGGCAATACTGAACGCGACAAAGAGACAAAAGCCTGAAAACCTCATCAACATGCAAAAGACTTTCTATAAAACAGTCTATGGAATATATTTAGGTATTATCAATCCAGGCTGACAGTCAGCCCATCAGCCATTCCGGAAATGCGATCGGCAATATCCAGATCAAGATTCTCGCTCAGGAATCGCACCGATCCATCGGCCATGGCAAAGTGAGCCCCACCTGTATGGAAACTGCTGAATGCGTTTCCACCGTTGGGAGAGTTAATCCGACGATTGACAGCGCCAGTATTCGCGGGGATACAGTAGCCACAGAGCGAAAGTGCTGTATTGACGTTCGAGGTATTGTCTGACGACAACCCCATCCAGGTGCCGCCATTAAAGTTGACTGGTAATCCGGCAGAGTCGACGCGGAAAGACCCCAGTGCAATTTCACCAATCATCACAGTATTGGTGGTGCCATCTGTAATATTCTTGAATTGTGTCGAGGAGTTCGCACCGAAGATACCACGATTTCGGCCAATCCAGCTTCCGCGAACAAGTGCATCGGACCCTTCAACGGTATTGTCGAAGGCGGGGCCAAAGACGCCCAGGTAGTTCGATGTTGCGTAGTCTCCCCGATTCGGATTCAGTCGAGCACCGACATCACTCGGGCAGCGATAAGCCGCAATTGGCTGCTGACCCAAAACCTTGATCGGAGTTCCAGCAACCCCTTGAAAGGTGACAGTTGCAGTACCGTTCAAACGATTTGTACCGACATTCAACAGGTTGTAGAGGGGCGCCTGATCAATCTGTGGCAGAATCATTGTCTGCCAACCCCAACCGGGGGTTCCCGAAGTGGGAGTGGTGGTTGTATTCACGAAGGGCCAACCACGATAAAAACTGGCAGGAAAGCACTGATACTGATCATGATAATTGTGCAGTGCCAATCCCATTTGCTTGAGATTGTTCCGGCACTGCGTCCGTCGGGCAGATTCTCGCGCCTGTTGAACAGCAGGCAGCAGAAGCGCAATCAGCACTGCAATGATAGCGATGACAACGAGTAGCTCAATCAACGTAAATCCACGACGCTTCATAAAGCCCAATCACTCCTGAAAAAAGAACTGAATATAGTCATGCGTAATTAATAGTGTAGTTTTACAGGAGGCCGATAAAGGGACTTAATACTCTCCCACGACCTCAGCAGCTTGTGCAGATAAGAGTCTGGCCATGACCGTGATGCTGATATTCTCAGAGTTGAATCGCACACTGCCATCACCCATCAGGAAGTGAGCACCACCTGTATGGAAACTGTAATATTCTTCATGATTGGTACAGTTGATCGCGCATCGCCCGAAATTGGTTGTACTGCTAATATTCCGTGCTCCAGTCCCTACAGTTGAGCCAGCCATGCGGACCCCCTGGCGATAATCAGCCCAGCCACCGCCTCCGTCTGAAGTATTCAACATTCCAGTCCCAGGAATGACGCCTCCCGTCGGAACGCCACTGTTGTAACGAAGCGGCACTCCCCCCCGTTCACCCACAAAAATTGTGTTCGACAAGCCATCAATAATGTCGCGAATACGGCAGATTTTGTAATTGTCTTCAAAAGGACCATCGGGATTGTTGACTGTCTGTGCATCGACCAGACCACTGGCCAGTGTCAGATTCGTACTGACCCCGCCATTCTCCGCATAATCTGTCGTGGAACGCTGCAAGGTGCTGTAAGTCACTGAGTCCACTGTAAAGGTCGAAGTATCAACATTCGGTGTCGGATCGGAGGGACAAGTAAAAATGGCTAATGGAGTGCGAATGGCCGGCTCGTTCACTGGAAAATACCAGTGCTGACGGAAATCGTAAGTGTTGAAAAGGGCGGCCTGATCGATAAACGGCAACAGCCGCACGGGCATGCCATGTCGCTTGGAATCTGGATTTGCCGTTAATCCTGTGGTGCGAGTCGGATAACAGCCATAAGTGCTCTCGTAGTTGTGCAGAGCGAGGCCGATCTGCTTCAGGTTGCTGCGGCACTGTGTCCTGCGGGCAGCTTCTCGTGCCTGCTGAACAGCTGGCAACAATAAAGCGATCAATACGGCAATGATCGCAATCACCACAAGCAGCTCAATCAAGGTAAAGCCGCGACGACGAGGGAACATACTCTGACTTTCTCTAATAACGAGGCAAAGACGGTCGTACGAAAACAAGGTAGACGCCTGACCAGAACTCGCAGGCGAACTCAAATTTCCTGCAAAAATCCAAAGTCATGAACCTCCGGAAACACCCGGACTGTTGGCTGCCCAACCCGTGGGCGAAATATGCTCCTGCACTAGGCAATCCCCGACAGGTCATGAGTGTTCAATCTGCGTGAAAACAGGTTTTCTCGAACCAGATCAAAGTGCAACGAATCGAGAACTCATCATGAATTCACGAGTCTTTCACACGGGTTGACTTGAATGAAGGGCGCCTCACCGGCATTGACTCCATCAACCACCTTAAGTGAGATCCATCATGAAGTTCACAGAAATGCAAGGAGCGTGCCGTTGGGAAAGAATAGCTCCCATGCCGGATCACTCGATCTGTCCAGAGACAGCCGTAGAGATCAATGGCAAGGGTGAACAGCAACCTGAACCCGGATTTCTCGACGCCTCGCGGTCATCAGGCTGAATTTGCACGCACAACAGGTGCAGTTTTCGAGACAAGTTCAAGCCTTGCGATGAATTGGAAGCTGCCACCTGCATCATGAGACGGCAGCAGGGGCATGGGATCTGCATGTCCCCTTGGGATCGGCGATCTGAGACAGCCTCTCGCCAGATGGCGAGAAGATCGGTTCAAATCCAAGCGAGGAGAATTACTCGTCTGCCTCGGCATCGAGATAAATGAGTCGCCCACACGAGCGGCAGAACATGGGCTTCCCTGCACGCAGTTCCATGAAAAGTTGCTGTGTCAACTGCAGATAGCAGGCACTGCAGGAACGATTCTCCACAGGTGCCAGGGCATCGGCACCATGGGCCTGAATCTGTCGTCGGTAATCCGGGATAATATTCGCCGGCAGGCAACTTTCCGCACTGGCCAGTTGCTGAACGAGTGCCGCTTTTTTCGCTTCAAGGCCAGGTTTCTCTGCAGCGTACTCCGCTTCATACCGCACCAGTTCTACCTGAGCAGCAGCGACTTCTTTCTCACGCTCCGCAATTTCAAGCTGACATTTATCGATCTGCTCGAGCGTTTCAAAGATTTCATCTTCAAGGACGCTTTTCGACATCTCATCGGCAGCGATCTGCCCCTTGATAATGTCGTACTCGCGGTTTGAAGCCGCCGTATTCTGCTTGGCCCGATATTCGGCAATCCGGGCTTCCTGGGTCTTGAGCTGCAGATTCTTCTGATCAGCCAGCAAACGGGCCTGCTTCAGGCGATCTCTGGCAGCTTCATGATCGGCTTGCCGCTTCTGAATCAACTGCTTCTTGGCGAGAGTCTGCTTCGGGCCACGATCAATCAAGGCCTGAACATCACGCAATGCCAGATGAATTGTGTGAAGCCCCTTGAGCTGCATGCCTGACGAATCCATACTCTCTCCTCCCAGACCATCACTTGCCCCTGGCACTCAAAAATACTTCGGCAGCCACGGGGAAAGTGGATTCTTTCCGTATGACTTCGATAGTACCCGACTTGAGGAGCAGCAGAAAGTCAGTCCGCTCAAGTGGCCTGTTCGTACAGGCATGCGGGGCATCCCAGGCTGCGGAAGAAAGTCGAGCAGGCATACTCAATCGACTGCAAGAGGAAGCCCCAAGCGTCGCACGAGACAACGCTTGGACCGTCATCACCCATCCCCCACCGGAGTGAGAGATGGGCTCGCTCTTCCTGATCTGAAATCTAATTCCCAGCCTTCTTGAGAGTTTGCAGATACTCGACGAGATCGACAAGTTCCTGAGCTGTCATCAGCTTCTGGAGATCAGCGGGCATGAGCGAAATCTTCTGCTTCGTCAGTTCCTCAATGTCAGATCGTTTGACCGTCTTGATCAATCCGTCAGCGCTCTTCAGAGCCACTTCCTGATCGGTCTGATTGACGAGCAGGCCAATCACACTGGTCCCATCAGAGAGTTCTGCCACAAAGCTCTCGTAGTTGTGGCTGATCCCCGCACTGGGATAAAGAATCGATTCGAACATCGCCTCGCGGCTCAGCTTCGAACCAATCTCTGTGAGTGCCGGGCCGACATCTTTGCCCTCGGAACCAACCTGGTGGCATTTCGCACAAGTCCCCACACCAAAATAAACCTCTCGACCTTTCGCGATGTTACCTTTGTTTTTGATCAGTTGTGCCAGAGGTGGCAGAGGACTGTTATTGCGGGATGGTGGTGGCGGGAAGATCGCATCCACCTGCGATTTCAGCTTCGGATGGTTGGCCGCCTGGACGGCAAAGCCAGCAATCGCCAGCGAATCTCCCCGCAGCTTCTGTTCCTTTGCCAGATTGATGAGCTGCTCAGCTCCCTGCTGAGATTTGGCCAGACCACGAATTGCTTCCATACGAACTTCGACAGGCTGTTTGTCATCGAGTGCCAGCTTGCGAAGGAGCTTGATCGCTTCACCACCACCGGCATTGCCAATGGCCCGCAGAATTGCAGCTCCAGTGAAATCGCCCGGTGCTTTCGAAACAAGAGCCGCTTCGATAAGTGCCCCCTGATTCTTCGCGACAAGCACACGAGCCGCATCAACACCAAGCTGGCTATCAGCCTGGGCCTTTGCCAGTGCGAGCAGTCCGGGATATTCGGCCTGCATGTTGAATCGATCCACCAGCGTAATGTAAGCCGGTGTCCCGCGTGTCGTTTCGAGCACACGTGCCAGTGCCGCTTTGCGAGCAGGATTGCTTTCGGGATCAAACGATTTCAGTCTTCCCAGTGCTTCCGCCAGGATCAGCTTGTCGCGTCCATCAGGCATCGGCTGTGTTGCGAAAGCGAGTTGTGTAATCGCCTCATCCTTCGCGGGAGAGGTGAGGAAGTCGAACGCACGGAAGTAACGCGGCAGTTCCTCAGCAGGCGTCTGCGGATCCGAGATGATCTTCGCCAGCAGTTCCGGCGTCTGGGTGGCACGGGATCTCCAGAGGATATCCCTGCCTGCCAGCGTGTGGGCCGCGTTGGGATTCGCCTTGAGATAAGCACCCAGGCAGGCATCCCAATCCCCTTCAGCACCAATGCCCAAGGCTTCCAGATACCAGCGGTCATTACCACGATACTGACCTGCCAGTTGTGCCCATAATTCTGGCTTCTGAGGAATGACATGCATACCAGAGCCAAGCTGATCACTTGCTGCGGCACGGGCCGTGGCAAGAGCGACCAGACATTCACGCCTGACAGCGGGATTAGAATCATTCACTAAAGCGGCAATGGCTGCTGTGAGTGCCGCCGTATGAGGTGAATTGGAGGCTGGCTGATGAACCTGTCGGAACAATCGCAAGGCAGCAATGCGAATGTCGGGATCCTGATCCTTCAGCGCTTTCTGCAGGATACCGTCATTCGACTTGAGCAGCCCCAGAGCCCGTCCCCTCAGACGAGGTTCTTTGGATGTTTCAAAGAGCGAGATCAGTGCCGGCTGAGCTTTGGCACCCATCTTCTCCAGCACGAGATAAGCCTGCGACCGAGCCGACAGATTGGGGCTGGCCAGTTGAGCCATGGCACCTTCAACCGTGCTGAAATCGGGCTTGGGGAACTTGTAAGGAGCACCGGGAGGAGCCACCCGGAAAAGGCGACCTTTCTCCACATCGCCGGCACGGTGTCCACCAACACCCGGATCGTACCAGTCTGCAATGATCAATGATCCATCGGGAGCGACGCAGACATCGCTGGGACGGAACCACTGATCCCGTTTCCCTTCGAGAATATTGACCATTTCCGCCGAGTAGCCAGCCCCGTCAGGCTTCGTCACGTAAGCGCGCACAATATTCGGGCCGGCATCACAATGGATGATCTGATTGCGGAAAATTTCGGGGAGCAGCTTCCCTTCATACACGAGAATTCCAGTCGGTGAACCGGCCCCTGTCTGAAGCAGATTGGGCATGACCCCCGGATCGTTCAGGTGCCAGTGACGCAAAGGAATTTCTGATTCGATGTTTGTGCGTGGTTGCTGCCAGCCGGCACCTGTGAATTCGTCCTTGTAGCCGTAGTTGCCGAACTCCATGACGTAGTTGATGCGAACGCCTCGATTGCCGTCATCATCGTTATCGGATTGCCACATCGAACCCAGAGAATCGACACAGACTTCCCAGTTGTTGCGGAAGTTCCAGCCCAGAGTCTCCACATGAGAACCATCCCGATCACAACGGAAGACCATCCCTTCCTGGTACGGCTTCCGATGATCGTGGACTTCACGCCCACTGAGATCAATAACAACCTTGCCATGCTTGTCCTTGAGACGGCGGCCGGAGTTACCAATGTTGAAATAGAGCTTGCCATCGGGCCCCAGAACGACAGCATGAACTCCATGATCATGCTGCTTCCCTTCAATTCCTGTGAACATCAATTCTTTGGAACCGGGATCAGCCTTCAGATCACCATCGCGATCATACAGCGAGAAGATGCTGTCACCGGCCGAAATAATGACGCGATCACCGAGCACACAAATCCCGTGTGCCGAATCGACATCGTTCCCCTGATAAAAAACTGTTGTCTTGTCGGCAGCACCATCGCCATTCGTATCTTCGAGAATGAGAATGCGGTCACCCTCAGGACGCTCGCCATTGTGATGTCGATAGTTCACCACTTCGCAGACCCACACCCGGCCTTGAGGATCGATATCAATGTTTGTCGGGTTGAGCATCATCGGCTCACCGGCAAAGAGTGTCGCTTCAAGCCCTTCACCGGCATCCAGTTGATCAACCGCTTTGGCAAGTTCTCGGCTGCCGGCACCTCCCCCGGTCGCTTGAGTCGCTTTGGGTGATGGAGCCTGCGTGTAAACAGCGAATTTCACGGTGCTGCCACAGCCTTGATTGGCACCGCCATCATCAATGGCACCCCGGGCCTGGAAGCGTGTCGTCCCTTCGGGAAGTTTATAGGCAATCAGCGAGTTGGCATGAGTGCCAATACCAAAGGAAGGCTGCACACCTGCGACCATGAGTGCATCACCGCCGCAACTCTGGTTAAGTTGAACCTGCCCGAAGCCCGATTCTGCGCGACTCCACTTGAGATCCGTCAGCTTCACTTGACCTTGTGATGTGGTGAGGACCGGCTCGATCCAGTCGGCCCAATCGCAGCCAAAGCCATCACCGGCATCACTGACAACCAGGTAAAGTTCTTTCGCGCCATTCAAGGGAACATCAATGGCAACACTGTGGCCCTTTGTTTCAGCAGAGACAATCGGGCTTTCGTAAACGGGCTTGGGATCAGCAGCAAAGATCACGCCCGCCATCAGCACAGCCGGCGTCAAAACAAGTGGTGTCACACAGCGATAGCTGACAAGAATGCGGGCGATGTGGCGGAGAGAGAACATCAAGGTGCCTCGTACAAAACGCAGGAATGAAGTCATTACTGCACTCTACCTGAGGACACATCAAAATGCACGAGTGTTTTGATGGCAGGAATTCGCAGACTTTGCAGCTCTTTGTGTGCCCTCAGCACCACTGTCGCGCCTTCCTCTGTTCAGGGTGGCACGACCCTTGAGGCCCCAAAGTCAGAACACTGCGAAAGGGTGTGGTTTTTACGCACTTTAAAAGCACATCTTACGTCAGGCCAGGAGGCGAGAGCCGGATGAATTCTTCCGGCGGCAAGCATTATCTTTACAGCCCGTTGGTGGTTTTCTTGTAATCGAACTCAGCCAGCGGGAGTGGCTTGGCTCCCGCAGCCAGGCGATCTTTCAGGCGGGCAGTCACCACCGACATTTCAGTCTCGGCCAGACGGAAACGATGGAGCCGGTCGGACGTGGTTTTCCCCCCGGCATAAGACGAGAGCGAACGGATCCCACCGGGTGCCTGCTTCCCTGAGTTTTCGAGTCGATGGCAGAGCGTGCATTGAGCAGCAAAAGTCGTTTGCTTTGAAGTGCCATACTCAGGAAAGAGTGCCTGCTCGTCACCACTGACAAACCGATAGGTCGGTTGTCCCGCCTGTTGCGTTCCCGAACGAGATAAGTAGTAGAGCCAGATGGTTGAACCATCCCGCGACGTTGTCTCCAGGGGGGCGACCTGATCCTGCGGAGCATGCACGACACGGAAGCGGATTTCGTCGATCACAGGTGTCGCTACAGCCTGCAGATCGGGAGTAATGCCCATCAGCGACAGGACCATAGCCGTCTGCACCTGTCGATCGGGTTGCCAGTCGCGCGTCGTTCCCGATGTCGCCCACGCCTTAAGGAAGGCCTCGGTATCAGCACTGGTTCCAGCGGGATCAAGGGCCTTCATATAAATTCGCGAAGCACGCAGCGAGTGAGGGGCCACAAAGAGCTTACTTGAGCGGCGAGCGATCTGTTGCCAGCCATCCTGTTCAGCCAGAATTTCATCAGGACTGAACCAAGGCGTCTGATAACCCACCATTTTCGAACCCGCGAACTGGGCTTTGGCCTGTTCATAGCCATCGGGTAAGGAGTTCAGCGTTTGAGCCGGTTGTGCAAGATCGGTAATGAGTCGGGCCAGTTCCAGGAGAACTTCGGGGGGAGTTCCTTCAGTCTGTTCCAGACGCCACCAGACACTGAGCAGATCCCACTGCAAGGAGAGCTGCCTGAGAGGCTTCGGCCTCCGCTGAGGATCGGCCAGTGAAGCACGAACCTCGTTCGCAATGAACTGCAGTTTACCAGTGTTATCTTTGTTCCATTTGAGCAGTGGCGAAACTCGGACATCCCCGTCAAAGACCCGCTCATCAGCAGACGTCCCTTCACGCTTGCCGAAGTACCAGGGTCGTTTGGGATCGACCACGATCTCGGTTCCCGCAGGAGCAGGAACAACCGTACCGATTTCGACAGGAATGAGTTTGTCCGTGAAAAGCAGATACGTCAGAGCCGCGAAGGGATCCTGGAGATCTGCACCCTCTGACAGTCGTGAAGTCTTGTTGGCGATGGATGCCGTGTTACCTGCAGCCTCAAGCTTGTTCGTTGACGAGGGCCTGTCAACGGCAAACACAGAAATCGAGGGGAGCACTAACATCGCTACAAATGACAGCAGGCTCATGATTCTGTTACGAGGGAGAGTACGCTGCCTTGCAGGGAGAAACAGAAAACCGACAGATACAGACATGATGCAATTTTTCCGTGAGTAATGTCCTGACGAAATTCTGGTGTCAGAAGCGACTTTCTATGCGACGCGGATCGAGCCAGGAAAGCTGCAAGAATTAGAATTCGCCCAGAACTTCGTAACCTTCAATGGTAATCAAACCAGCCACGATATCGTTACTGACATTCTCACTGAGAGAACGAACCGATCCGTCGACCATCAGAATGTTCGCGCTTCCTTCATGAAAGCTGTAGATCTGAAAGTTATTTGTACAATTGACCATGCATGGGCCGCGCGTATCTGTGCCATCGGAGAGTGAACCTCGGAGTGCGCCGAGGTTGGCTTCTGCCCATGAGGAAATGGTGACGCAATTCGCATTTCCCACAGCCGCCGTCGCTGTGAGCATGGATTGATCGCAGTTACCGACCATATTTCCGAGGCGGTAAATGTGTGAACGACCGGCAGACTCGCAGACCATCATGGTGTTCGATGTGCCGTCAATAACGTCCTTGATTTTACGACCTGGCGTACCCGGCCTGCTCGAAAACAGGAAAACTCCGTCGGTATTCGTAGGGCGAGGTGTCGCCACGAATCCGTTGGTATACTGATTCGTCGAAATCGAGGAAACGCCCATGTAATCGCTGGAAGCTGCTCCCCATCCAGCCGCACCTGTGACAAATCGAAAATTACGCCGGGTCTCACCGGGAACACTCGGACAAACATGAAATGACAGAGGTGTTTCAACGGCTGTGCGATTCACTGCGTTGTTGTTCCGCTGTCGGAAATCATAGATTCCGGAAAGGGGCGATTGATCCATATAGGGCAGGATCTGTGCCCCCCATCCGTGGAACACACTGACTCCATCAATGGTGCCACTGATCGTTGAAGGAAAAGCATCGTAAGCCGAATGATGATTATGCAGACCTAAACCCAGTTGATGCAGATTGTTTTTGCATTGAGTGCGTCGGGATGCTTCTCGGGCCTGTTGAACCGCTGGGAGCAGCAAGGCAATCAGAACCGCAATGATGGTGATCACAACCAGCAGTTCGATCAGCGTAAATGCGGATCGCAGAGAATGACGATGTGCATTGTGAGGGCATGATGGAGATCGCATAGCCTGAAATCCTGAAGAAAATGACGAGACAAAAGGATTGAGTCGAACACTAGACGTTTTATGTGAAAGTCTCAGGATCCAGCTCTCAGGATCTCTGAGTGAGAGTACGTGCAAGACCGCCGCGTCTTACGAACTTTCATCCGCAGGGCGGCTGGCAGCTTTTTGGTTGGTTAATTCCCTCTGGGAATCAGATGCTGGAAGTTCGGGTGGTCGAATACGAATGCGAGGTTCGGCGAGCGCTTCCAGAAAACTGGTAAGATCATCAAGATCCTGACTGTTCAAACCCAAAGGCTTCAGCAGTGGGCTTTTGACAGGTAGAGGCTTAGTGCCGGAGTATTGACTGGATCGTGGAGTTTTGGAGTTGTCGTTGGCATGGGGAGTCCTGGGCATGCCGGCATTGTAAAGTGTCAGCAGTTCATCCAGTTCAAACAGGCCGGAATGCATGTAAGGGCCGGTCGCAGTGACATTACGCAGCGATGGCGTCCGAAACAGGCCCGAATCCTGAGCGACTCCGGTCACATTGTAACGCCCCAGATCTTCGCGTTTGTTGCCGTAATGACTGATATTCAGGCCATGAAGCTGACCATCTGAAAACGTCGGGCCATGGTGGCAGTTGATACAGCGGGCTTCGCGGCGAAAAAGGTCGAGCCCCACGAGTGCCGCATCAGAAAGCGCCTGGCTTTGCCCATTCATGAATCGATCAAAAGGACTGCGTCCCCCCAGAAGTGTGGTTTCAAAAGCAGCAATCGCTTGGGAAACTCGATCCAGCGAAACCGATTCGCTTCCGAAGGCCTCCTGAAAGAGGACGCGATACTCGGAGATATTCCCGAGCGTCGTAATCAGGTCGGCTTCAGTCGCGCCCATTTCTTTGGGATTCAAAAGTACCTGCCGGGCCTGATCCTCCAGATTGCGGGCTCGACTATCCCAGAACAATGCAGGTTGTAACGATGCATTCAGAATGCTGGGAGTATTGCGAGCCAGTACCACGCGCCCCAGACCGAAGGCCGACATGCGACCATCAGCCCATCCCAGATCGGGATCATGGCAGGAAGCACAAGCCATTTCCTTTGTCCTCGAAAGTCGAGGGTCAAAAAAAAGCACTCGACCCAGTTGAATCTTCGCGGGCGATGTCGGTGCCAGCGCAGAGGCCGGGGGAGCTTCAATCATCCCGAGTTCTCGCCACTTCACACCGGCATCGACAAACGGGGCAGGCCAGTTCGATGCGGGAAGTTGGTACACTTCTCGCAATTGCTGGATATGCCGCAGACGTTCATCGGCTGTACGAGCCGCTCTGGCTCTGGGCTTGAGTGCTAAAGGCGGTGAGGCGGTTGCCTCAGGCTCGTTATTCGTCGAACTCGCCTGGCAAGTGGATGGCATCTCCTGAGCCCATAGCGAAGCACCAGAACCTTGAACGATTGACGAAACCAGAATTAAGAGAATTGCGACGTTCAGAATCAAACTTCGGAGAACGTGGCAAAGTTTTCGAAACTTCTCGAGCGGCAAATGTGTTTCAGAAATGTGCTGAAGCAGATCTCTCCGAGCCCCCCACAAACTACGCCCTGCTCTGTTCGCATTTTCCGTGGAGCCATGATTCGGTTGGGATGGTGCACCTGTCTTGAATTCCACGACGCTTGTATCGGCGCATGGATCCTCTGCTTTCAGACAAACAGCGAGTTCCGAGTGAACCGAGCCTGAGCAGAGACTTGGAAAGACGAGACGGATCGGCATCAACGGACCTCGATTGATCATGGCCAAGTCGCAATACGACAGGCCCTGAGAATTGATGAGTCATCGGGTGTTGAACGCGTCGTTCTATCTTTCAATTCTGAAAGGTGTCGTCAATCCTTGGGAATCGTGTCTCCAGGGTTTTTGTTGAATCGACATTTAGTCTCAACCACGTCGTCTTGAAAACTCAAATGCAGTCTCAATATCTGCATAAAAAGAAGCCTTTTTTTGCACAAAAGTCTATCACTGAGTCCATGCATAGTGATGATTTGACGACCTGATGCGCGAACATCCTCGGGATGTGTTCACTGGTTTTGCTGTCACTTCCATGGATTAGTTCTTTAAGACTCTCGCAGGCATGGGCCACAAAGATGAAATCAGCTTTGCAGGCTCCTTTACGCGAAAGTGTCAGCCAACGTGGCATCGAAGCGTTCGACAGCGGCTGACATGCCAGGCTTTGCCAAGGTTGGTATAACAGTTGGTTCGCGGAAATCGCTGTTGTTTCAGATCGGATGAAGCAAATTTGTGAACCTGTGCTCAGGCTTTGCCTCTCATCGGTTCACAACAACTTCAACCATCTTCGGGAAGTCGCCTGATATTCTGTGCAGCGGCTTGTCGCCCACTGCGATTTTTGAACATTTCAACCTGATCTTTGCCTGAAAAGTGGATTTATGTCTGAGTTGATTACACCGCGTGTCCTGGGTGGATTTCGTGACTATCTGCCCGATGCCATGATGGCTCGTGAACGGCTGATGGAGACGGCCCGCCGGGTTTATCGCAGCTATGGCTTCAGCCCCATCGATACCCCTGTACTTGAATACAGCGAAATTCTGCTGGGCAAAGGTGGCGATGAATCGGATAAGCAGTTGTTTCGCTTCCGCGATAACGGCGACCGCGATGTGGCCATGCGGTTTGATTTAACCGTACCCCTGGCACGATTCTCTGCCATGCATGCGGGTGAATTGGGGCTGCCCTTCAAGCGATATCATATTGCTCCCGTCTGGCGTGGCGAAAAGCCGCAAAAGGGACGCTATCGCGAGTTTGTCCAATGTGATTTCGACACGATTGGCACACTCTCGAATGCGGCTGACATCGAAACCTTGATGGTGATCTACGATCTGCTGAGTGCGATTGGCTTTACTCAAAATGGTCAGCCCCAGTTTGGTATTCGTGTCAATAACCGGCTGATTCTCAACGGTGTGCTCGAGCAGTTGGGCGTGGCGGAAAAATCGGTCGGTGTCCTGCGAGCCATCGATAAGCTCCCCAAAGTCGGGCGGGAAGCAGTGCTGGCTGAAATGGTTGAAAAGGTTTCCCTCTCGAGCGATCAGGCGACGCAGGTCCTGGATCTGCTCTCGACCCGGGCAGATCTCGATCAACTGGAAGCTCTGCTGGCTGCGAATGCCAAAGCCAGTGAAGGAGTGGCCCGGCTCAAAGAGCTGCTTTCCGCAGCTCGGGAAGCGGGAATTCCAGCCAGTGCCGTGACGATTGATCTCTCGATTGCCCGTGGTCTGGATTATTACACCGGCACCATTTACGAGACCTTTCTGACAGCCCTCCCCACCATTGGAAGTGTCTGCTCGGGTGGTCGATACGACAATCTCGCCGGGCTCTTTACCAAAGAACAATTGCCCGGGATTGGTGCCAGCCTGGGCCTGGATCGATTGCTGGCTGCCATGGAAGAACTGGGCATGATCGGGCATGCCACAACCCCCGCAGTGGTCTTTGTGCCACAGTTCGATGAATCGAAGCTGGGGGCCTATATGCACCTGGCCCGCCGCCTGCGCGCGGCTGGCATCGCGACTGAAGTTTATCCCGAAGCGAAAAAACTGGGCAAGCAATTGCAGTATGCCGATCGGAAGGGCTTCCGACTGGCCGTGATTGCCGGGAGCGATGAGTTCGCCAAGGGGGAATGGCAAGTCAAAGATCTGCAGTCAGGGAGCAAAGAAATGATTACCGATGGGGTTCTGGAAGCCCGTTTGCTGGAGATTCTGGCTGCTGGAAAGTGAGTGTGACCTGCCATGACTCGTCTCTTTGCCGGAACTGCATTTGACAAGCCACCCACTTGTGAGGTGTGCCAGAAGCTGGAAGATGAGTGCGCTTGCCCGCCGGTCGTCAAAGCTCCCACCTGGGCCGACCCTAAAACTCAGACAGTGAAGTTGTTTGAAGAAAAGCGGAAGGGGAATCGATGGGTGACGATTGTGCGCGGCCTCAAGCGAGAAACAACAGACCTGGCCACGCTGCTCACAACTCTGAAATCGAATTGCGGAGCCGGCGGATCGATTGAGGAAGACGATCTCGTCATTCAGGGGCAGCAGTTACAGCGACTCACCGAACAGCTCAAGTCCCTGGGATATCGTATCGCCGGTGGAAAGTCGAAGTGATCGGATCGCACTGGCTGGTCACGTTTCACTCCCAACCCGGCCTTCTCCCGTTCCGACGGGAGAAGGAGCAAGTCCCTCGCCCGCGTCTGCGTGGGAGAGGGTGGCACGGAGTGCCGGGTGAGGGTCTTTCCTTTGGATATGCATGTTTCACAAAGGCTGCCGCAGGGGCGCCGATTGACTGCCCAAGGCCAGAGATGAAAAGTATCTCGCGATGAGGTCGTTCGTCGATTGAACGTCCAATACGTTTGCACTCGCCCTCATCCCGGCCTTCTCCCGTCAGAACGGGAGAAGGAGCAAAACCCTCGCCCGCGTCTGCGTGGGAGAGGGTGGCACGGAGTGCCGGGTGAGGGTCTTTCCTTTGGATATGCATGTTTCACAAAGGCTGCCGCAGGGGCGCCAATTGCCTGCCTATGGCCAGAAACGAAGAGCATTCTGCGATGAAGTGAAGTGTCGAATGTTTGCCCCATACGTTTGCACTCGCCCTCATCCCGGCCTTCTCCCGTCAGAACGGGAGAAGGAGTCAGGCTTGAGGCGGCGTCTGAGAGCGAGAACTCAAACTCGCAAAATTAACGGTCGTAATAGCCCAGGAGTTCCGGATGTCTCTGGGCGCTCCACCAGAAGACTTTAGGAACCAGCCCCAGCATCACGACGACCAATTGCGAAAGAACAAACAGACCCAGCCAGAAAAGAGTTCCTTCTTTGAACCCATAGGAATGCAGCCCGACACCCAGTTCGTTGACGCCGAACCACGACCAGCTCACCACGATGTTCCCCATCACAGCCAGAACTGCCAGTCCTCGTTCCTTAACCAGGCCTCCCCAGCGGGCATGCAATGCCAGCGCATTCCACAGCACAATCATCAGGGCGCCATTCTCTTTCGGATCCCATCCCCAGAAGCGGCCCCACGAGTCGTCCGCCCACAGTCCGCCGAGCACAGTCCCGACAAAGCTGAAGAAAATTGAGAAACACAACACGCCATAGGTCATGCGATACAGTTCGCGGTGCATGTTCGGAGTCAGCGAAGGAGTCAGCACGCCACGCACCAGATAGATCAGACCCAGGAGCCCCGCGATGTAGGTGGTCGCATAGCCCAGCGTGATACACGTCACATGTGTCGCCAGCCAGAATTGCGTATCCAGCACGGCCTGCAGCACATCGAAGGTATCTCCATCAGCCGCCAGACCCCAGGCAATCAGGAGTGTGGCATATCCAGCCGTCGCTCCAATCACATTGCCAATCCCATTGCGATAGATCGCTTCCAGCAAAATCCCCAGTAGCACACTGGCCCAGCCAATGAAGACTGCCGACGAATACAGATTCGTAACGGGTGGTCGTCCCGAAATATACATCCGGCCTGCCAGCGCGAGCGTATGGACAATGACGCCCAGGATCAGCAGCGCCAGTGCGGCTCTCCCGAGTGGCTTCTGCCAGAAGAGCCACGAAAGCATGGCCAGCACGAATCCCGCCAGGTAAACCACAGCCGCCTGGGTAAACCAGTCGACCCGGTTAAAATAGGCTTCAAAACGCAACTTTGTCAGCGAAACATCTTTGAGGTTCTGTGTCGCCAGCCAAGCTCGATAATCTGTAACCGCCTTATTGAATTCCTGAGGTTTATTGGCTGCCCACGAAGAATAGATTGTGACCAGATAAGACAGTGCCTGGCTGTCCTGCTCTTCGCGAGAAAGGACCGAACGGATAATGCCCATCGTCCAGGCGGAAGCAAATGTCTGCCATTTGTCTTCATCTGCAGCGGGTGGGACTGCCAGTGGTGGATGACGAACTTCCAGTGCCTGCTGACGACGAATCGCTTCACGCAGATCGTTCGCCGGGTTCTCCTGACCAATTCTTGGCAATCCAAAGGCTGCAGTCAGCAGATCGAGCTGGCCAATCTGGCGCTCAAACTGCAGCAGCTTCTTCTCAAAAGCCGTTAACTCAGTCGCAGGTTTTTCTCGAGCCAGATCTGCCTGACGGGCCAGTTCCGGCAACTTGTCAGCCACTTCCATCGGGCTGTAACGAAAACCAGGGCGGCGCTCCAGCCCCAGGAGTGCCAGCAGTTCGAAGTTCTCGATCCGCAGCACCCGGTGATCTCCACCCACTCGAGGCTGAGCCATAATATCGAGCAGCCAGCGGATGGCCGGTTGCGACTTGTCGTTGGCATCTGCATAGGTCGATTTACCACTCAAAACCTGGAGCGATGTTCTCGCCAGAGTATCAAATGGTTTGGTACGTCCTTGCGAAACGACAGGGAGTTCACCAAACGAGGCCAGATCAAACTCTGTGAAGGGTGTCGATCGCGGCATACTCTGGCCAGCGATGTAACCGCCAAAGACCAGCACTGCGACTCCCGCAGGAATCCAGCCCCAAACTCCCCACGTTCTGGGCTTGGGTTCGTCTTCGACGACAGGTCGCTTCGCAGGTCGCCGACGGGGATCATCACTGATCTCTGCTGTGCTCATCGCGGCTGGCTCAGGCTTCTGAATACGATTGAGAAACCGCAAGAGCGTGATCATAAACTGGGCTAACATCCCAATCGCGACAATCATGCAGCTGACATAAGGAATCATCCAGCCCTGATTCGCCACCACCGAGATCGTGGAGAACTCGGCCCCCGATTGCGGACTCTGGTGATAACCCGTCTGATACAGCGTATCCCCTGCAAATCGCAACGGATTATTCATCCAGACCTTCACATCGCGATCGACATGTCGCGCAGGGTCGTAGATATGGAGATCCGAAGAAAAGTCTTTCGGTGTACTGGTACCAATGTAGAGCTCACGCCGCACATCTTTGAGCGTGACCGAGTAAGGCTTGTAATGACGCTCAAATCGCAGTGCCAGTTGATACTTTTTCCCATCGACATCGACAGTGTCGATTTCACCCGATTCCGCCAGGAGTGCTGAAACCAGATAAGTTCCCAGCGAAGTCCCGTCATTCTTAAACAGTTCAATATAGGCCGCTGGCATATCGACTTTGCCACCGGCATCAGTCCCCTTGGATGTTTCAGCGGCGATGGCACCAATTTTGAGTCCATGGCCCGCTGTCGCGGGGTTTGTGGCAAACGATTTGGGATCTACGATCTGAGCATTGTTGTAGAATTTGTGAATCCGTATGCCAAAAGGCAAAGCGGGATTGGTCAACGTCTCATCGAGAGCTCCACCTGATGAACCACCACCCAGAAAGCTGGGGAGATAACGCTTCCAACCCCAGGGTTCTCCCAGGAGGACATTGCGAGGAATCACCGTCACCGATTCGCTTTTGTCGTTGAGCGGGTTCGAAATGGCGAGTTCAACAGTCCGCACATCCTGTACGAAGTTTTGTGTTTGCCCTTCCGAGAGCGACATTTGAGCTTCGACAGCTCGCGTGCCGACCAGGACTTCACTCAGCATCAGAAGTGCGATTCCGCCATGGAGCAGCACAATCCCTGCACGTTGACCGAAGGCCAGCAGACAGCCAGCGAGTAAGCATCCACCCGCCAGACCTCCCTTGGTCAATTGCCAGAGAATTCGCATTGAAGAGGGACTGGGAGTTTCACTATTCCCTGGGATGAACAACCAGATAATCCCAGCGATGGAAATTGCCAGACCTGTGGCCAGCAATCCCCAGGTCACAGGTTTTGAAAGTGGCACCCAGAATAATGAGGCAAAGAGCAGCACAAACGAAGCATAGACACTGACCTTCAGACACAGCCAGAGTTTATCGTAAAGCTGTTGATTCTCAGGGAGAATTCCACTGGCATTATCACCACTGATAATGACGACCCAGGTCATGGCTGCACCCAGCAGCAACACGCCGATTCCGGAAAAAAGACGCAGCCCCTTCGCCTGAAAGGTAAAGCGAACCGTGTGAGCTGCCAGCAGATTGACAGCCATGATCGTGCCAATGAGCCACCCTCCCGGGAAATAAAAACCACCCGGAATTTTGGGCATATCGGGAAAGAACGAAGGGGGGAAAAATATCTGAAACTTGATCCATGCAATCGGCGTACGGAAGTAATCACGGATCACCACCCAGATATCGTCTTCCACCTGGGCCAGAGTTCCCGCCAGCACAATAAAGATAGCCATGGCGAACAGCACGACTGTCAACTTTAGCGAAGCCAGAGGCATCAGGAGAGATCGAACGAGGCCCAGCAAGCCAGGTTTCGAAATCGCCGGAACATTCAGTTCGTTGAGCGCTGTGCGAGGGAGAAATTCAGTGGCCATATTGCATGATCCTGGCGTCGGCCCAAGAGCCGCTGGTTTGAAATGCAGGCGAATTCTTCAATGGTGGACATCATGGGCAGCCGCTGCGGGCTGAATGCAGAACTCTCTTAGATAATGACAACTCATGACGGCGATTTTTCGTTCAGAACGTAAACATCAACATATAGGACAACTCGCAAGAGGTCGTTTCCCGGGAGTCATCAAGCACTTCTAAGGTAAGGCACTGGTCTCCAGAAATTCCAGAAACCTGGCCTTCTCCTGCTGGGCCAGTGCTGTGCTGCCCTGAAGTTTGACAAACCACGTTCGATCTCCGCGGGGCAAAACAGCCCCCAGAATCGATTGTCCTTGGGAACCTTCAATCTCAACGAGCTGCGCTGGGCCATTGGCAGTCTTTACGTTTTTCAATTCCGAAGTGAGGGCTGCAAGTTCAATCGCTGGCATTCCCACCTGATCACGCCAGCGGTTGATGTTTTCCAGCAACCCGCCCGATTCGCCAGCCAGATCAATCACGGTGATCTCGACACGCTCATCCCCGCGTGTCACTTCATAAGCTGCCTTGCGAAAGGCATTCAACTTCCCGGGTTTCCATTCTGCGGGTGGAGAGAGCTTGATCTCTCCTTCCACCATCTTCTGCACCTCATTGACTGCCGGCGGCTTCGTCTGGCCTGTTTCTGCTGCGGGCCGATTCCCACCGGGAGCAGCCCCGGGGGCCGGCATACCACCCATCATCCCCTGGCCTTTCGCCCGGCTGCCCTGCATCAGCACGAACACGACCTCATCGTCCCCCTGCTTTTCGGTGGTCTGAGAAACCGAAGAACTCTCCATAGGCCCGATCCCCAGTTGACCTTTCCATCGGGAAAGATTGGCATCGAGCTGTGATTCCCACTGTTCGGGAGCACGAGGTAATGAAGAAACCGTCAACTCAATGGGGGCTCCCGCTGAATCTTTCATGACGAGTGTGGCAAAACGAAACTGATTCCCCGGGAGCTGTGACCAGCCATCTGGAAGCGTCCATTCGGGATTCCCTCCATCGCTGAACTTGACGCTGGCGACAAACTCTTTCCATTTCGTCGCCAACCCTGCGACCGCTTCCGGAGAAGCTGTCGCTTTAAAGAACCATGCCTGGTTTCCTCGTGGCCAGATGGCTCCCCAGGTTGTCGCAGGTTCAAGTTCCACCTGCGGTGCCTGAGGAACATCGACATTTCCCCGCTCGACAAATTCGGGTCTGGTCACTTCGTACTGGCGAATTCCCGGTGCCTCGGGGCAGCCTGCCAGTAAGCTCACCACCATGCAGAGAAAGATCCAGTGAAAGTACTTCAGCCGATGCTCAGCCTGCAGGAGACGATAAGCCATGTTCATAGGTGTTGAATTCATGTTGCGTAGGAGTCAGGTTGGCAAGGCGGAGGACAGCGATCACATGCCGGTGGCAAGTGAGACCGTGCGATTGTGGCAAGTTCAGGCAGGTTCAGATCACCCCCAAAATGACGCAGTCCTCATGACGAGGTCTTGCGAAGAGACTGGCGGAGATCCTCATTTCTTATAGAATTCTTGTTGGCGAACGTCTTCAGTCACTCACATCCATCAGGATGAATATCTCATCATCCCTCAGATCGGCACTTGCTGATTATAACCCTTCTTGCGGTCGCTCACCTACGGAACAAAGCCGCCCAATCCGGCAGATTCTCAAGAATGGGTTGTCATCGCGACAGGCTCCGTCTGGTCAAATGCTACGTAAAGTCGCAAAAATGAACAAAAGAGCACACCACTTCGACTTCACCCCTCTTCGAGCAGCCCTGTGAACACTGTTTGTGTACGAATCGCGAATCGTGGCGCTATACAAACTGTTGACACCTCTGAACAAGCCGCACCACAAATCGGCCATATGGCGTTTTTTGTCAACATTGCATGGTTGGCTGTAATTCGATTCAAAATAAAGACTTACGCGTTACCGACCGTTCCCGGATTCGCTTTTTGTGTGGGCCAATTTCAACACGCTGGCATCATGCGTGCATACCCATCGATGCGTCGGGTCGCCACGCCCGACACGCGGTAAGAACTCGCCTTTGCTTCAGTCGAAGCGACGTCATCAATGATGAAGTTTGCGGCTGAACCCTTTCGGACTTCAGAGAGTTCGCTCTCTTCTCGTCAATAGCTGCGCAGCGTGTGCTTTGTCGGCCGGCAATCACACAACCCGTTCGTCTGATTCTTGAGGTTGTGCCCTCGGGAATCGCAAACAGCTCGCCACAGTTGTTTGCAGCAGCGTGATCACACGCTGTGCTGGTGTCTCATCTCAACAGTTCACACAGAAAGTCTCACACATGCTTCGTAACCTGCTCAACGATGAAAACGGCGCCATCATCAGCGCTGAACTCGTCCTCGTCCTCACCATTCTCGTCATCGGCGTGATCGTTGGCCTCAGCGAAGTCGCTGTTGCTATCAACACCGAATTGAACGACCTGTCGAACGCTATCGGCCGTCTCGACCAGAGCTACTACTTCACAGGCTTCAAGGCCATTTCCCCTAAGTTCAAGAGTGCAACCGCTGGTTCACGCTACAACGACGAAGTTGATGATTGCGATCTCAACGGCACATGCGAAATCGTCTGCGGCGCCTCGACCGTTGCTACAACCGAAGGCGGTTCAATCTAGTTGAATTGCCTCTTCGTGAGGCGGTTTGCTGGAACACCAAAATTCACTGGCAGACAATTGTCTGTCAGTGGATTTTTCATTTGATAAGACAGTTTGCGGCACTTCGTATTCACGTGGCAGGTCGATCCCGGCGTGTATATCGCAGAGCGATCCACTGGCTCAGTTTTCTTACAGGCCGCAGACGTGAATGATGCCAGGCTCCCTCATGCAGCCAGCCGAATCCAAACAGGCAGCCGATCACACAAAACACGATCAAACCGCTCCGCAGGGACTGATCTGTCGCAAAACGTTCAATCCAGAACTCTCTCCAGGTCTGCGCGGGTGGTACTGGCAGTTGGGGAGCGGGTGGTTCTAAGGGATGTGCCAACAGCAGATCTTCGGGAAGTGGATAACGCTCTTCGTTCTTGCCGATCCCACCCAGTTGAGAACGGGCCAGTTCCGCTTGAAATCGCTCATCGTGCTCCAGGGCCTTGGCAATTTCCCGGAGAGATTGAGTCTGTTCCTGGAGAATGACCAATTCCCACAGACTCTGCTGATACTGCCTTGTCAGCACTTCCCTTCGATGGAGCTTGGGAGAGAGCACCAGTGTGGCAAACGAGAGGCTCACCAATGCCAGCAGAATCCAGAAGGCAAACGACATCAGAATGGATAACGCTCGCGGAGCTTCAATCATCGCCCGTGCAGCAGCAGCATCAAGGCCAGTTCCACCATTCAAACACTTAGCCTCGACCTGTGCCGCCTGTCCGGGCTCAGCAGGCTGTGGAAGATTTTCTGCAGAATTGGTGGCCTCAATGGTGCTCATTGGCAGACTGCTCGGCGAATTCGAGCAGTCTGCATGAGTTCAATTGACAGGCGTGGACATCACTTGCTGCGAATGTTGTGCAATGTGTCTTCTAGGAAAAGTTGACCGTCTGGCATGACTCCAGTTTTGGATATCACGCCGGTCTTCAGGGCAATTCGCGGATCCGGATATTGCGGAATTCTACGGGGGCCCCTTCCGATTCGAGGCAGAGAAATCCGGTCGCGGGTTCGCACTTCTCACCGCCCGAAACTTCCTCACCATTCACCCACAGGCGGATCTCGCCATTAATCGCCCGCACGTAGTAGTGGTTCCACTCGTTAATCCCTTTGCTGAGGTTTTTCCTCGGGAACGATCGCTGACCATTGGGGGCTGTGGGTGGAAAAGGCTTCATCTTCGATGAACCCACAGGAAAGACATCCCCATGCGAAGTAAACCAATCGGCCTTCTTTCCGGAAGACTTCTCATACTGCTCGGTATAGCCATGATCGAGGACCTGGACTTCAATACCGCCGGGGGGAAGTTGTCCCGGCTTGATGCTGTTCAGTGCCTGTTCGCTGGCCCATACGAAAATTCCTGAGTTTCCACCAGCACGCAGATGCTGCCACTCAGCCACCAGTTCAAAGTTCGTGTAGGGTTTGATCGAGCGAATGACACCCACCGGCTTGCCCGTGCATTTGACCAGTGAACCATCCCAGGCCCAGGTATCCTCGTAGCAATTTACGTTGGTGAAGTCTTCTTTGCCCAAAGCCCTCCAGCCCAGCCCAACGCCATCGATTTTCGCCACCACACCAGTGGTGGCGACTGTCTCCTCAGCCACAGCCGTTGGCAGATCCGAAAACATGATCCAGCCAGCCGCAATCACGGCACAGCGACCGATCACACTTTGAAAAATCATGCTTCGAAACCAGGGTGTATTTCTCACAAACTGCCCATCATTTCTGAAACCCAGGTGCCACAATAAAAACCAGTCAGGCCCATTGAACACAATCGAAAGAAGGTGGCTCCAGACTTCTCGGCCCTCTGGAATCTCGACTCAATACAAAATCGAACGAGACTGCACAGACAGACTGCCACACCTCGTGGACTAGAGCAAGAGGATTGATAAAAATCGTGCCAAAGAGAGGCGGGTTGACCAGGTTTCCCGTCCCGTTGAACACCACAGATCCAGAATCCATACGCAGATCAGTGTCCAGAACCAACCACAGATTTCACGGTCTGTCTATCAGGACCTGTCTCTCGGAGCCTGTGACAAGCAGAACTTACCATCCCACTGAGAAACCTCTTTACTCGCTCGTGGCACTGGTGGCAGGAACTGGCGGATTCAAAGGCGTGGCTGGCACGACGGGGACACTCTGGGCGGCCGGGAAAAGTTTTTCGGCTTGCCGCACCGCCTCCTGCAAAGCAGTCAAACCCTGCTCGGCTGCCTGCACATGGATCATCTGCTGAGAGATCGGGCTGACCCCTTTGGCACGCCATTGCGCGAGGAGTCTTTCGACACGTTCGATCACTTCATCTTCCTGATTCCAGACCGACTCCCAGATCGGCTTGAGCCCGGTCGTTTCAATCCCACTGATCCCGGAACTGACGGCACCACTGCTGCTCGATGCCCCTTCTTCGCGATCGGATTCTTCACTGCGTTCGGCAGGTCTGGCTTCACTCGCCACCTGCGATCCACTGACTGCCGATGTTGCAGTCGTTGATGCCACCGCAGTCGATGCCGCGACCGGAGTGTCGTTGGCCGTTGTCTGCTGGCGATAGTAGACCTGGCGCAGTTGACGGGCAGCGACGCCCACAGGCCCGCCTTCTTTTTCACCTCGCAGATCGGCACTCACTTGTCGTATGCCCACCCAGCAGGGGACAGCGATGGTGAACTTGGGATCTCCCAATCCCGCCCACATGGTCGTCAGCAGCGGGTTTTCTCCAGGCTTCACCCCATGAAATACGACAAACGACACAGTCGTCGTCCTGCTGATCGTATTTTTTGTTTCAATGAATGGAGGAAGTTCTTCCTCGGGCGAATTCACACTGCCCGCACACGGTGTTCCTGAAGCATCAGCGAGATCGCGGGCGACGTGCCGCAGCAGATAGCGTACATCGAGAGGACCACTCTTCTGATCGTCATGACTCTTAAAAGGCTCCTCCAGAAGCTCTCGTGCGCGAAAGTATCGCTCAGCCGAATAAACATCAGCGAGGTCAGCCCGTGAGGGATGGTCGCTTAATACTGGGCTGGAAGTTCCACTGCTGCTGAGCGATGCATTTTTTCCAGTAATGGAAAAGTTGGACCGCACCACAAACCCGTGAGGGGCGACCAGTGGATCATTCGCATCGAATTTGCGATAGCTGGCACGCGCTGTTTCAAACAGCACTGCGCCGCCCTGGGCATCGATCACACCGAAGTTTGCTGCCGTTGAACGACCGGATTGATTCGTCTCTTCAAGAAGCTTCTCAACATCTGCGACCGTGGCACAATCACGCAAAACTTTGAGCATGAAACTGCCATTTCCCAACCCCTTGGCAGTCTTGGGAAATGCCAGATCATTCGTGACCGAATTTTCTATGCACAGACCGGCACTGTTGACACCCATCCAGATCGATTGACGGGCGCCGGCATTCACCACAGCCAGCACCTTGTACCGGCCATCTTCGATGAAAACGAGCTCATTACGGAAATTGGGGGCATCACGGTTCTTCCACAGGAGTGGTCGCCCATCGCGTGTCGCTTTCCCGCTAATCACTGCCGTTGTGCAGGCCAGTGCTGTGGTTTTAGGCAAAACTGTCGCCAGGATCAGCACGCCTAAAGCCAGCCGCAGCCCTTTCAAAACTCGCTCCATTCCCGGATTCCTGAGACCCACTGGATTCAGGTGACTGTTCAACCGCCCACCTCGTTGCCGAAAGAAAAATTCAATCGCTGGAGATTTCAATATTCCCCGACTCAGATACTCAATTCCTGACGGCATAGAGGCCTCGATGAATGTGGCTGTATTCAGTGCAGAATTATGTATTCGTTCATATTCCCAATGAAACCATTCGCAACAAATCAAATGCAGCAAGGATTGTTCCACTTTCTCGGGGGAAGACTCTGTTTGTGGTTCTGATGAGCGTGGTGCCACTGCCAAGTTGCGCTGTTCTCAATCTCGACGATTCACTTCTGGCACCCGATCAATTTCTCAATTTTGCTGGATCCTCACTCTGCAAACTTGGCATGTCTGGCGGCGGCGTGAAACAATGTGCTCCGAGCATATTTCCCCACGACTGCACTTAAGCCAGGCATTACGATTTTGGCCAGCTTGTCGATCAACACCAGCCCTTTAAATTCAGCTACGAAAAATCGTGCTGAATTCCGAGGAGACGCGCTTTCACCCGCACCTGCCCCTCAACCCAGAGAATCGGTGCAGTGGCAACTTCTTAAACCACTTCTGGCCGTTCTCATCACGGGATTTTTCCTCGCCTCGCTGACAAATGCCTGGCTGGCCATTGTAACTGCCAGAGCCAACGAATCGGCCCGCATCAACGAACTCAGTGCCAGCTTGCAAAAAGCGTCATTTCCACTCAATGCCAGCGTCTTCAAACAATTGGAGGAACTGACGGGAGCCCGATTTGTCGCTTTCGCTGCTCCCTCGTCCTCACAGAATTCGATCATTTATCAAAGCTCACAACTTTCCCTCGAAACCAGTCCATTGATCATGGCTTCCTCTCCCTCCAATGGGCTTTCTTCCCGACCCCAAAACATCCATGCTGGAGGCGAACACTGGCTCACCCGTACGATCGAGCGGCCTGTCGGTCTCCCTCAAGGCCCTGCCTCTCAACTGATGATTCTTTTGCCAGTCGAGAGTTGGCAAAGTCTCTGGTGGCGAGCTGCGATTCCTCCTGTGCTGGCTGGGACTTTGGCCGCCTTTGTCTGCGTAGTGATTGTCATCTGGATCTCGAGGCGACTCACTGGCCCGCTGTTGGACGTGGCCTCCCAGACCACCCAGATCGCTCAGGGAAATCTATCATTACTCCCTGTTCCCCACCGCAATGATGAAATCCGTGATCTCATCGTTAATGTGAACTCGATGTCCCGGGAGTTAGTGCAACTGCATCAATCAATTCGTCATGGCGAACAGCTCAGAACATTGGGGCAACTGGGGGCTGGCTTCGCTCATCAATTGCGGAATGCCGCTCTCGGGGCTCGAATGGCTCTCGAATTCAGCGAACGTGGCGATTCGTCATCCAGCGATCTTGAATCTGTGCAGATTGCTCTGGCTCAACTGCAGCGCATGGAGTTGTATCTGGATCGCTTTCTAAGACTCAGTCAGCCCGATCGATCTCACTCCCCAGAGGAAAACTCGGGCCATGTTTCTACCAGTCAGACGATGATCCGCCTCGGCGGACTGGCAGACGGAGTACTGCAACTGATTGAACCTCTGGCGAGACACCAGCACGTGAAGCTGCATAAAGACACTTCAACATTCTGGGAAGTTGAAGTCCGAGGTGATCTCGTCTCGCTGGAGCAAATGCTGTCGAATGTGGTGATCAATGCTCTGGAAGCCGCCTGTTCGATGGAATGGACTTCAGAAGCCAAGGGCCAGCCTGGTGCTTCATTCAAGTTCCAACCGACAGTCGTTCTCAAATGTCTGGCCTCAGATCACGAAGTGGAACTTTGTGTCTGTGATAATGGACCCGGGCCACAGGCGAATGTTCAGCAAACACTCTTTCAACCATTTGTCACCACACGTCCTGAAGGATGCGGACTGGGCCTCTCTGTGGCTCAGGAAATTGCGACGGGTCATGGCGGTGAGATCACCTGGAACCGGCAACTGGAACCCGATGGCACCATGTGGACCATCTTTCGCATTCGCCTCAGGAAGCAAAGATAAACCTCGCCAGCGAAAACTTTTCTTACGGAGTGAACGCAGCGGATTCAGCTCGCTCGCGAGGCGGCAGCCAGCTCTTCTTCCAGACCTGCCAGATTCTTTAATATCGGTTTCCAATCGGCTTTCACAAACAGTCGCACACGTTTGACGAAATCGTCAAACTGCGTTCGCGCCAGAGCATCGACCACGGGCGAAACTTCCTGCAAAGGCTGGTAAGTGCCTGTTTTGGGCGACCAGATCGTCACTCGAAATTCGACTTCTTTATGCACAGGCGGCGCATCCAGCAGCAGATCTGTAGGGCCTAATGCCTGACCAGTTTTTGCAGAAAGCCTGTCGGTCAACCGCTCCATCACCTGAACCAGTTCTTCGTAGGGTCGGCCAGCCAGCATACGATACAGCTCAGGTGATTGATGCTCGCTGAATTCCAGCACACGCTTGTGCAATTGTCGGCGTGGTCCGAAGACACCTTCCATCAGTGGTGCCACAATTGTGCCCTTCGCTTTGGACCGCAGTTCCTGAGTCACTTCCCATTCGCTCTTCTCAAAAAATGCAGCCAGATCGAGCTGATGTCTCAGCTCATAGAACGACCGGCTGAACATGCACGTCGCCGACCTGACGGCATGGTGCCAGTAAACCTCACTGAACATCACATACCGCGCAAAGACCATCAGTTCGGCAGCCGTCCGGCCTTTGGCACTGATTGCCAGCCCATCGCCGGCCTGGTTAACAACCAAAGAGCGGATCAATCGTTGACGATCAAAGTTTCGCCCATAAGGGACACCGGCATGCAGGCTGTCCCGCTCCAGGTAATCCATCTTGTCGATATCGACCGGGCCGGAAAGGATCGACCTCAAGAGATTGAGTGCCGGCTCATCGGTTTTTTTGACTAACAGATCGAGCACTTCTTCGGGCTCAATCTTCCACTGATTGAGCAGGACCTGACCGATCTCTCGATCGCGTGAAAGAAACTGAGCCGCAAAATGCTCATGATGGGGAATATCCGGCAGGTCGAGATCTTCAATCGGGTGGCAGAATGGCCAATGCCCCAGATCGTGCAGCAAGGCGGCTGCCAGCAACATCTCGGCATGCCGGGGCGTGACAATCGCCTGGAAACGTTCATCGCGACCGAGTTGCCACAGGTATTCCAATGCGTTCTGGAAGACGCCTAGTGAATGCTCGAAGCGAGTGTGTGTGGCTCCCGGATAAACCAGCGATGAAAGCCCCAGTTGTGAGATATGTCCCAGCCGCTGAAACTCGGTGGTATCAACCAGAGCACGGACTCGATCTGTGAAGGGGACATCCTGCTGCATCGGGATACGAACCAGTGGCCCGCTTCCATGAAGCCCAGCCAGTTCTGGAATGTCGAGATAAGGATGTCGCATGGTCAACGATCACCTGAAATTCCCGAGGCAGTGTTCTTCAATTCGTAGGGTGCATGCAGTCCTCGGAATGCACCAATAACAGGTAGTGTTTGTAAGTCATAGTAGGGCAGGCTCCCGCCTGCCGATTGAGTATTTCTACAGTTCTTGACGTGAGGGAAGTGAGAATTGGTGCATTGGCATGCACCCTGCATGCCTACTCAACGGCTGGTTGGATAATCCCCATCTGGACCAGTTTTTCGAGGCATTCATCACGCTCTCGACTGCGCGTTAATCCGGCCCATGTAGGATCCTGCACTGCCAGAAAGTCGTCTTGCGAATAGGGTGGCACGAGCTTCATGGTACTGGCTCGTTCGGCCAACCGTTGAATCATGCCCACTTCGAGACGGCTGAGGAACATGCCCTCGAAGCGGTAATCCAGAAACGCTTCCCAAGCCACAGGAAAGAGGGGCCGAATGATCTGCTCGCCAATCGTTTTGGCAAACGTCCGGATCTCATACTGTGCATGAGAATCCATGCGTAATGAAAGAAAGCCCAGCAGATTGTGCAGATCGACTTTCCAGTAAGCCTCGGTGTAGGTGCAGAGCGGCAGATCTTTGCGAGCCTGCTCACGGGCCACACCCTGAGCAAGACGCGCTTCGTATAACTCGCGAGCCGAATTCTGAAACTGCTGCTCAGCCGCTGTGAGTTCGGCCCCAAGTTCAACTGGTAAAAAACCTTCGCTCCCCTGGCGATTCGAGGTGGATTGACTCCGCCACTGATCGGCAGGCGTGGTTTGGGCGGAATCGATCGCGACCGAATATCTTGTGCTGTACTCGTTGACATTGGCTGTCCGATGACGGATCCATTGTCTCCAGCAATCCATCGGGACTCGCACCAGCAACTTGACCTCGGCCATTTCGAAGGGTGTCGAATGGCGGTGCCGCATGAGATAGCGGATCAAAGTCCGGTCGTCTGAAATCCGTTTGGTTCCTTCGCCGTAGCTCACGCGGGCGGCCTGCACAATCGAGGAATCGTCGCCCATCACGTCGACGAGGCAGACAAACCCGTCATCGAGGACCGGAAACTTCTTCCAGCGGAGTTCTTCCAGAAGTGCAGTTCTCGAAATCTCGTCGGGGGTTTGATCGCTGTTCGCCATGAGTCTGTCTCTCCGCAATTGAAAACCTGGTCGCGGGAGTATGGCGAATCAGTCCGGGATTTTCATGCAGAGCAGGTCGTCATTTCCCAGCCCGTGCTATTCCGACGAAAGAATGGTCTCGGAGACCCCGAAGCGGCCTTCGACACATTTCAATAAATCTTTCAAATGTGGCTCGATGACGCGATAGAAAACTTTGCGCCCCGATTTTTCACTCGTCAGAAAACCGCACCTTTGCATCAATCGCAGATGTTCCGAGGCCATAGCACTGGGCAAGTCACAGGCCTGCGCCAGTTCGCTCACTGTAAAATCTTTCTGCAAAAGCATTTGCAGAATCCTCAAACGATGAGGATGAGCCACAATCTTGAGGCACTCGGCGGCCTCAGACAGTGCATCCAGCGGAGTGAGTTGAAGTGGAGCCTCAGTGGCCATGAGCAGGGCCTTCCATGAAACAAAACAAAAGTAAGTGTTGAAACGTATACAATAAAGGGGGCATTTTCCAGTCATTGAGTTCGAATTGAGGACGGGTCTTCGCAAACTATTTCTTCAATCCAGTTTTCACCGAACACCTGGCTCATCACTTCAGCACGTGAAATCCCCGCCTATCAGCCACCCCATCACCCAAAAACCACTATAACCATTGATCATTTAGAGACTTGCAAGCTGCAGCACTCTCTGTCGCCTGATTACCAGTTCCTCAGTTGTTCGACCTAGCCAAAACTTCATTTTTCTTCGATAACCCAACATGGCTGTCAATGACGCAGAACCCATCGTTCATGCTCACACCTGTTCACATTCCAGACAGAGCCATGTTATGAGCCAAGCGCTGATCGAGGCTCTCACTTAGTAGTTCTCTTAGCAGCGTCGCAATCTTTCAGGTTGTTTTCAAAATGTCTGCCCACGAGTGGGCCTGGTAACACGTTGTTGATCAATTCCTCGCACATTCCCGAGAAACTTCTGGCGAATCCATGGGACAAAGGTGGTTCGCCAGTCTGGATTCACCTGATTGGTGTTTGCGGCAGTGGTTTGCGCTCGTTGGCAGAGTATCTGCTGGCCCGAGGTTTTTATGTGACAGGTACCGATGAGCAACTGCCGACAGCCGGGCTGAGTGAACTGCTTCCACGAGGGCTGGCTTATACCCGCCAGAAACACTTGCCCCGGGCGGCCATTCATTCACCAGAGGCTGCAACGCTAGAGCCTGGCGTTTCCTTTCCCGAATGGGTGCGACTTACATCCCATCCGGAAAACAGGCTCCGTCAATCGATCGAGACCATTCCCGATCTGATCATCCACAGTGCCGCGATTCCATCAGCAGATCCCGGATTGCAGGCAGCCCAGCAGGCCGGCATCCCGGCGATTCCTTACCACATCGCGCTCGCTCACCTCATCAATGCCAGTCGCGGCCTGTGTATTGCCGGTACTCACGGGAAAAGCACCACCACAGCCATGGCGGCCTGGATGCTCTCCAGTTCGATCGCTCCTGAGACTACAGATTCAAAGGCCCGTTCCAATCATCCGTGGCGAGCATCCTTTATCATGGGTGGGGAATTGATCGCACCTCTCAGCTTATCAATGCCCGATGAGGCCAAGGCCACCTGGCATCGATCTGGCAGCTTTGTGGAAGGGGACTGGCTGATCGCTGAGGCTTGCGAGTACCGCCAGCACTTCCTCGCTTACGAGCCCGAACTGGCAGCAATACTCTCTTGTGAGCCCGATCACTTCGATTGTTTTGCCAGTGAAGCCGAACTTGTCGAAGCCTTCTCAAAGTTTGCTGCCCGTGTCAAACCAGGTGGCAGGCTCGTCACAGCGGCGGATTCTCCATTAGCACTTCAGGCTGCCGAGAATGCGCGAGCACAAGTCGAAACGTTTGGCCTCTCGATGGGGAATGCAAAATACCCTCACTGGCAGGCTCGCCAGATTCAACTTCTTGGTGCAAAGAGTCGGTTCGAGTTGTTTTATTGTGGTCAGCACCGGGCGAGCGTCCAATTACAGATTCCGGGCAGGCACAACATTCTCAACGCACTGGCAGCTCTGGCTGTGACCGAGCAGACGGGTTGCCCACTACCGCATCGCATACAGGCACTTGCCAGCTTTCAGGGAATTCGCCGCCGGTTCGAATGGAAGGGCCTCTGGCGTGGTATCCACCTGATCGACGACTACGCGCACCATCCGACGGCTGTGATCGAAACTTTGCGTACGGCGAGGCAGATCTTCGGCTCCCGGAGAATCGCTCTCGCTTTTGAGCCTCACCAGGTCTCACGCCTGCAGGCACTGCTCCCCGAGTTTGCTCAGTCGCTGGCTCTGGCTGATCAGGTGCTCATGGCCCCGGTTTTTGCAGCCAGAGAAAGCAATTCTGCTCTTCAGCACTCGTTGATTCAAGAACTTGCCCAACGAGTCCGTTCGGCAGGAATTCCTGCGGAAGTCTGCGGCACACTTGACCATCTGCGGTCATCCGTAGAGCATAAGGCGGGCACAATCGATGTGCTGATTACTGCGGGCGCTGGCCATATCGACCGGATTCACTATGAGCTTTCTCGAAGAATTCCACGACATTCTCAAACGCGACGAGCCACTGGCTCCTTACACCTGGATGAAACTGGGTGGCCCGGTGCAGTACTTTCTCGAACCGCGTAGCGTCGAAGAACTCGTCGCTGTGGTCAAAGCCTGTGCTGCCCAGCAGATCACAGTCCGCGTTCTCGGCGGTGGCTCGAATCTCCTCGTGCGGGATGAAGGCGTCAGTGGCGCTGTCATCAAGCTCACACATGAGGCCTTCCAGCAAATTAAAATCGAAGGCACAACGCTGGTCGCTGGCGGTGGTGCACTTCTTTCCAATGCCATTTCGCAGGCTGTCAAAGCCAGCCTGGCCGGGTTTGAAAATCTCGCGGGAATTCCTGGAACAATTGGCGGTGCACTGCGTGGCAATGCCGGTGGCCGCAATGGCGATATCGGCCAGTATGTCAGTTCCGTCAAAGTGCTGACGATCGACGGTGAAATCATCGACCGCTCGGACGATGAACTCTCTTTCGGCTATCGCCAGAGCAATCTCACGGAACTCATCATTCTTGAAGCCACGTTCCAGCTCATGGCTGATGCACCGGATGAAATTGTCCGCCGCCTGCGAAAAACCTGGATCATGAAAAAATCATCACAGCCACTCGCGGCTCAATCGGCAGGCTGCATCTTCAAGAATCCCCGCGGTCTTTCGGCCGGTTCCTTGATTGAACAAGCCAACCTGAAGGGAACCCGCGTCGGTGGAGCCGAAATCAGCGAGCGGCATGCCAACTTTATTGTCTCGAACGGAAATGCCTCCTCGGCAGACGTCCTGCGACTGATGGATCTCGTACGAAGCAAGATTTCCGAACAGTTTGCAGTCGATCTGGAGTCAGAAATCCAAATCTGGTAAATCTTCGTGGCTTTGGCAGTCGATGCGTGTACAGCCGTATGTTTTACCGGCAGTTCAAGCACGCCTGTTGGCCAATTGACGTTGATGACCAGTCTTCTTCGAGAGATTCATTTCGGCAGATTCTGCCACTGCTCAGCCTCTACTTTTGAGCAGTCAGATTTTGCAAAGGAAGAGTTTCAGCCGTACAGCCCAGGTTTGAAGATATGCGGGTTGGAAAGCATCGGAGATGGAAGACATCAGGGCTGGATGACATCGTAAGCAGAAATCGCTGTGCCAACATGACGTTTGCCAGCATGGGAAGAAGTTAGACTCAGGTTCGAGAGAACAAAGACTCAGGGAGGAGTCGGTATGGGAGTTTCCCAACCATGGATGGCAATCACCTCAGCCATGGCTCAGCATGGGGTTGACCTCTGCCTGGGCCGATGGGCAGCCAGACTGTTGGCGGCCAGCCTGTGGGGCGCGATCGCCTTCCATCAGCTTCCCGGTCTGTACGCTCAGGAGCAGATCCCGAGTCAGGAGCCGCCTGTCTCGGCATTAGGTGTCGAAAACAGCAACTCAGCCCCCCGTCGTCTGATGGGCCACGATTCGCTGGTTCCCCAGCCGGCAACAATCATCACCGCCTCAGGTGCCGCGCCGACGACTCCCACAAAAGCAAAACATTACATCTTTCAGGTCCAGGTCATCGAGGTGGATGAGCAGGGCGTACAAACTGTGGTGGCGACTCCCCGTATTCAAACAACAGGAACCCCCTCTGGTTTTGTCACCGAGAAGCCCGACGGCCAACGCTTCGAGTTCACTGTCGCGGTTTCCAACTCATTCAATCGCCCCGCAGAAGTTTCCACATTGCCAGCCGCCATACCACCTGCAGTCGCTGCTGCACCCGTGGGAAGCGTTCAGGCTCCCCGATCATTGGGAGGGACAGCTGAGCAATTCGCCGCCATGCCTCAAATCGGTAGTAGCCCGACTCCCGATGCAAATTCCACTCTCGAAACGGAACGAAGTCAGGCCAAAAATCTCGCGTTCCCTGATCTTCCCGATCTTCCGCCTTCTCCTGTCAACGCTGCTCATAGTCGCCCCAGGGCATTCATTCCCAATGATCAAGCGGCACCTCTGGCTTCAAGCGATGTAATGGGAAGCTCTCCCAGTTCTGCTTCCAGTCCAGGTTCTGTGGGCCGTGCTCCGGCTGGTCAAACCGAACCGGTGATTACTTCCGAAACAGTTCTTGATCGCTTGTCGAAAAAGATCACGGTCAGCCTCACCAACGAAACCCGCCGCTCGGCTCTCCGCAAAGTGGCTGAAGAAGCCGGAGTGAATATCGTCATCGACCCTGCGGCACTGGTTTCGTCCCGGCCAAAACTTGACGACACCGTCACCTTGAACATTGCTGATCAACCAGCCGATGAAGTGATCGAACAACTTGTCGCAGCGGCCGAACTGGCCTATGCCGTCAAACATGAAATCGTGTTGATTGGCCATGCAGAACAACTCCGGCCAAAACCGGAAGATTACTTCGTGAAGACCTATCCTGCGGGAGAGCTTGCTCCGCTGGTCAATGGTCAACCCGATTTCGATGCACTGGTCAGTGAGATTCAGGCCAGTGTCCAGCCGAAATCATGGAAAGGCCCCAACAGTGGCAGTATCCGTGTGTTTCAATCAACCGGAGCACTCGTCGTTCGACAGACAGAAGCGGGCCATTACGCACTCGAGAAATACTTAAAGAAACGGGCGATTCGCTGATCACCGTCGCCATGTGATCCGTGAGTCAAGTGATCTGATCGACACGCTTCTTTCCGCAAGGTGCTGGGAATGTCACGCGGGAACCTACAGTCTGCTGCCACGAACCCACCGCGATGGAACATTGCCTTGCTGGCTGGTGGTGATTCGGACGAGCGGACAATCAGCCTGAGAAGTGGGCAGGCCGTTTCTCAGGCCTTGCAGGAGCGTGGTCATTTCATACTGCCCATTGACCCCGCCATCGTTTCGCTCAAGGGAATGGATTGGAACGGCTTCGATGCGGTCTTTATTGCCCTGCATGGACGGTTTGGCGAAGACGGCGGTGTGCAGACATTGCTCGAAGAATCCGGAATTCCTTACACGGGGAGCAGCAGTCAGGCTTCCCGTCTCGCGTTTGATAAACGCATTGCCAAACAGAATTTTGATCGCATGCAGGTGCCGACTCCCGCATGGTGCGAACTTTCACCTCACGAGTCTTTCGACAGTTTGCTGATGAAAGCCCGGGAACTGGGTTGGCCTGTGGTCATTAAGCCCGCATCGCAAGGATCGAGCCTGGGCGTCTCGATTGTCCGCCAGCCAGAGCAACTTCAAACCGCTTATGAAAGGGCACGCCATTACGATGAAGCCCTGATTATGGAAGCGGCGATTGTGGGCAGCGAATGGACCGTCGGCCTGCATGACGACGAAATCCTGCCACCGATCTGTATCGAGACAGACCGCGAGTTTTTCGACTGGGTCGCGAAATACGAAGACGATCACACACGTTACATCTTCGATAAACCTCTCCCGGCAACATGCCGACAGAAGCTGGAAAACGCCTGCCGGGGAGCCGTCCACGCTCTGGGTGTGACTGGAATCTCACGAGTCGATCTGATGCTCGATGCGGCAGGGAACCCCTGGGTGCTGGAAATCAATACCATTCCCGGATTGACCGATCACAGCCTCGTCCCCAAGGCGGCTCAACAAGCCGGTTGGACTTTGGGAGAACTGTGCGAAGAGTCCATTTACCGCGCCATCCAAAGACGCCCCCGCAGACCTCACTTACTCAGGCGTGCTTCGTTCTCGACTCAGGCTCGGCAAAGGCCTCAATAGTCTTAGACGAAACAACCGGCCACGAAGTCTTGAGCGGGAGGTCAATCATAAACTCTAATCGCTCAAGCCATCGAGGAGTTCAGCAATCGACTGAGGGCGCCGTATGACAGCCTTCTTGAGTGCTCGGTTGACGACTTTCGCCAACCTGGTTTCTTCGGCAGTGGTTTGCGTTTCCATGATGACGACATCTTCTTCATCAAGCGTCTCGACTATCGATTGCTCGACTTTCTGGTGTGGCCCCCTGCCAAACAGCAGATAGAACGCGAGAGCACCGAGGGCATAGATGTCCGTCGCCGGAGTGATGTTTCCAAAGGCGGTCGAAATCTGCTCAGGTGCAGCAAAGCCAATTGTTCCGCCAGGCGAGACGAACTTTAAGTCGGCATTATCGCCCCGTGTTTTTGGATAACTTCTTTTGGCAAAACCGAAATCAGTGACAACGACACGACCATCGTGCGCAATCAGGATATTGGCAGGTGTGAGATCACCATGAATGACCCCTGACTGATGAGATGCTGCGACCGCGTCGCAAACGTTGATCAACCACTTCCATCGAGTGGAAGCATCTGCCATTGAACAATTCGTTAATGCGGAACCATCAATGTATTCGCTTAATAGATATGGTCCACCGTGAGGAGATCTTCCCCAGCCAAGATATCTGACGATGCCCGGATGACGAATCTTTGAAGCGAGATCAATTTCCCGGAGAAAGGACTCCTGAGACTCGGGTTGAGCCCATAGACTGCGGTGCATGAACTTCACAGCAATCAGTTGACCGTGAGGCTGCCATCTCGCTCGATAAACTTTCCCAAGAGCCCCCCTCCCGACAAGCTTACCAAGCACAAATTGTCGATACGTGATTTGAGGTAGCGAAATCAATCGATTGAACTGTGGTTCTTCAGCGGGGAATTCAAACTCATCTGCCCATTGTGCAGCGATCAGGTTTCGCAAAGTCGATAAGCGCCGGCGAATCGTCCTCTCATCGACAGCGCATTGCTGTGCAATTTCTTTCTGAGTCGCATTTTGCAGGAGAAGTTCAAGAAGCTGTGTTTGATTATCATCCAGTTGCGAGCGGAGATCGATCAGCAGTTCCTCAAGTTCATGAGAACCGGGCGAAGCTGGGAAGTTGTTTTCGACCTGCTCAAATGAGTATCGCCTCCACTGGCCACCTCTTTTGCTGGCGTCTTCCCGTTCAATTGCCCGGGATAACTTGCGGCGGGCAAAGAGAGCGAGAAGATCCCAGACAGATTTCGTTGATGTCGGATTGACTGGACACTTTTGTTGATCGCGAGTCGTACGGAAGAAGCTCACCAGTGCTGACTGCACAACATCCTCTGTCGCGATTCGGTGGCGATACTGAGCCGATAAGCGAGCACTGATCATGGCCATAAGTCGAATCTGATACCGCGCAACAAGTATTTGCGCAGCGTCTTGATTCCCTGAAGCCCAAAGTTTGACCAGTTCCGCACCAGATTGATCGTGCAGATCGATTTTCGGATTTTCTGATGCTGGCATGTCCGCTTTTTCGTCCAGTTTCTCATCTCCTGAGCAGACGGTTTCCAAGTCCCGAAGTTCGAATCGGAGAAACTCCCCATGACGATGGTTGTGACTGAACCTTGCATAGGTTGCAAAGACAAAGCCTGCCTTGTGGTCTGCCCATGCGACTGCTTCCATGAAGATGCGGAGATGGTCTACATCAACCCGGAAGAATGCATTGATTGTGATGCGTGCGTCGGCGAATGTCCCGTCTCTGCGATTTTCCACGAAGACAATGTGCCCGCACAATGGCAACACTTTGTGGAGTTGAATGCTCAGCGGTCACGAGTCTGTCCACCTGCGAAACCGTGACCAGATTTACAAATTGAAAAAAAGTCGACCCGCTTGGCCGGGCTGCGGTCATGCAATTTAAAACAGAGAGGCCCGACCAATCCGGCCAGGCCTCTCTCGAATTGCTCTGATCATCACCAGCCGTTTACAGCGTCCAGCCTTCGCGGTAAGGGCGGTTGATGATGGCGTCGGCTTCGGGAGTGCCGGGGCACTTGAGATTGACGGCATCCCAGGCAATGGGCTTCTGCATGCGATAAGCGAGGCAGCCCAGCAACACAGTCTCTGTCAGTGGCCCGGAGTAATCGAACGAACAGGTTGTCGGCTCGCCCGTTTTGCAGGCCCTGATCCATTCCTGATGGTGTCCAATGGAGCGAGGGATCGTTGGTGCGGGTGGTTTGAAATCGGCAAACTTCTCTTCGGGATAAAGCTTGTAGCTGCCGTAATCGGCGAACATTTCGCCTTCACTTCCCACAAATAAAACACCCGAACCAGGCACTTTACGACCACGAACTTCCTTGGGCGTCATTGTGCCGTCGTACCACTTGAGTTTGCACGCGGGCTGACTGCCCACCGCGGGGAATTCGTACTCGGCTGTCATGCCAATGGGTGCTGTCTGCAGATTCAGAGCTGGCCCTTCGGCTGTGATTTTCGTCGGGTGCTTCAGCCCCAGTGCCCAGAAGGGAAGATCCATGTAATGGCAGCCCATGTCGCCCAGCGTGCCATTCCCAAAATCCCACCAGCGGCGCCAGTTGGCTGGAACATAAGTGGGGTGGAATTCCCGGAAAGGTGCCGGTCCGACCCAGGAATTCCAATCGAGCCCTTCGGGAACCGGCGGAAACTCCTGGGGAAGCTCGCCACCACCCCAGCCTTTACCAACCCAGACATGCACTTCGGTCACCGGGCCAATGGCACCACTGCGGATGATTTCGACCACTCGCCGGTAGTTTTCACCGGCATGAATCTGCGTTCCCATTTGTGTGGCGACTTTGGCAGCGGCAGCCGTCTCCTGCAAAGAACGGGCTTCAAACAACGAATGCGTTAACGGCTTTTCTGTGTAGACGTGCTTGCCTTGTTTCATGGCAATCGAGGTGGGTGCTGCATGTGTATGGTCGGGTGTGCTCACCACCACTGCATCGAAGAAATCGGGCGTATCAAACAGTTTTCGATAGTCGGAAAACTTCCTGGCATTCGGGAAGAGTTCGAAGGCTTTAGCGGCGCGACGGAAGTCGGCATCGACAATCGCAACGATGTTTTCACTGGAGACACCCATGAGGTTCTCGTGCCCGCGTCCGCCCGGGCCAATGACGGCAATGTTGAGCTTTTCATTGGCAGAGCGCGAGGCTGAGAACGCCGGGCGGGAGGTGACAAAACAACCCGCTGCCAAGGCGGCAGAAAGCCCTAGAAACTGGCGTCGGGACGATCGAACCGATGGATTCATGGATGGCGAAGTCATGTGCTGTGGCTCCCAAGGTGAGGGCGGAGGTTCATCATACGGGCGGGTCGAGTTGTCCGATGACAACCGCGTGTGCAGATGGCGAGTGATACAACGAAGCGTTGGTACAAAGTTGCTGATTCGCTGTACTCGCAGAATCCTCTGGTTTGCCGACTTCAAAGTCAACAACTCTCTTGACGATTTACGACAGACAAACCATTCGCACCGGATCGCGATGGAGCTTCATTCAGGCTTCAGGATCGACCGCTACACTGCTGGCAGAGCGAATTCGTAACGCTCGAAATCACGTGGTGCAGGATTCTGACATCCAGACCTGAGAACTGAAAAATTCCTCAACACCTTGGCTCATCTCTGGTGTTGAGGAAAGACGTTGGTCGAGTCTTTTCAAGGAGTGACAACAGATGAGAAAATGGGCTGCCTCGATACTTCTGTTAACTGGCCTGGCTGTCAGTCTCCCCAGTTCCGGCCTGTCTTTTGCCTGGGGTCAACCACCTGAAGGTGATCGCCCAGCTGGAGATCGTCCGGCTGGAGATCGTCCGGGGCGTCCTCGCCCGGAAGGTGACAACCCTGATCGACCTCGTCCAGAACGTGGCGGGCCAGAACGTGGCGGGCCAGAACGGCCCCGTGGTGAACGTCCAGAAGGACGCGGGCCTGAAGGACGAGGACCAGAAGGCAGAGGTCCAGAGGGACGCGGCCCCGAAGGCAGAGGGCCTGAAGGACGTGTGCCCGAAGGTCCACACTGGCTTCAGGGAGAGGCTGTCACAGTCAAAGGCGAAGTCGCCCGGATTTCGGAGAACATTCATGGCGACGTTGATGGCGTGATCCTCAATGATGGGACTCGCATTGCCTTGCCGCCGCATGCGGGAAATCGACTCAAGGAGCGTCTGGCAGTCGGGACACTGCTCAAGGTCGATGGACACAAAGAACGCACACCACGAGGTACGGAGCTTGTCGTGGCTCGTGCTCTGACTCCTGGTGATGGTGAAACCATTCAGTTACCGCACCCCCCAACACCTCCTGGTCCTCCAGGTCGTGGACCGGAAGGAAGAGGCCCGGAGGGTCGCGGGCCTGAGGGTCGTGGACCTGGGCCTCGTGATGAAGCCGGTGGCCCTCCTCGCGGACCACGCGATGGTGGCCCGGAAGGGCGTGGGCCTGAGGGGCGTGGGCCGGGGCCTCGCGATGAAGCTGGTGGCCCTCCTCGTGGACCACGTGATGGTGGCCCAGAGGGTCGTGGGCCAGAAGGGCGTGGGCCAGAGGGACGCGGGCCGGGTCCGCGTGGAGAACGACCCGAAGGACGCGGGCCGCGAGAAGATGGTGGTGGGCCTCCACCACCGCGTGGACCGCGCGAAGAACGTCCCGGCCCTCGTGAGGGTGGTCCGGAAGTTCGACGTCCCGAGCGACCCGGTCCATCCACTGCAGAACTGCTCGAACAGATAGAACTTCTTCGAAAAGAAGTCGCTGAGTTGAAAAAACGCTAACCAGGTCCACTGTTCCAACCCACTGTCATGCCAGACATCCACCCTGAAGGGAATCGTTTCTCGAACGGGTGAAAACCGATGCCCGAATGTCGGTGGGTAGGAATCGTTCACATTCTCTGGATGCCATGTTGCATTGGTTCGACAGTTTGCCGGCTGATGGGTGCTGATCAAGAACTGCTGGCGGCCACTTTCCGCGTGTCGCCAGCAGTTTTTCTGTCATCCGCCCAAGGGAACCTCTACAACACATCCATGACCAGCCAGGAAGTTATCGCCGCATGCGTGCCTTGATTGTTGAAGATCAGCCAGATCTGCTGTTTGCACTTCGAGGAATGCTGGAAGACGAAGGGTACGCCGTTGATACGGCTGCCGATGGTGAATCGGGGCTGCATCGTGCACTTGTCTGGGAATACGATGTCATTGTGCTTGACTGGATGCTCCCCCGGCTTTCCGGTTTTGATCTTCTCAAACAACTTCGCGCGAAGAAATCAACACCCGTGCTCATGCTCACAGCCCGTGATGGTGTGGCTGATCGAGTGCAAGGTCTCGATCAGGGGGCCGATGATTACCTCGTGAAGCCTTTTGATCGTGGCGAACTTCTGGCCAGACTGCGGGCGTTAATCCGGCGGGCAGCGGGTGAATCCGAATCATTGCTCGAACTCGGGCAGGGAGTAACGATCAATCTGATTCATCGCAAAGTCTTCCGGGACGATGTCGAGATTGTGCTGACTGCCCGCGAATACTCGATTTTTGAATATCTGGCACTGCATCGGGGTCGTGTCGTTCCTCGTACTGATTTGTACGACCACATCTTTGACGAAAATGACGAATCGCTCTCGAACCTGCTGGATGTGCATATTTCGAATCTCAGGCGAAAACTTGGCCGAGATGTGATTGAGACCCGTCGTGGCTTGGGGTACATCATTCATAGTCAGGCATCTTCTGCAGAACTTGTGGATGATGCATCCCACGATTCTGCTTCGTAAACGACGGTTGTTCTCAAGGCCCGGGTCTCAAAAATTCTGCGCTGGATAATCTGTTGTGGTCGAATTGACTTCCAAACGATGGCTCGGCATTCCCGGCTTATGGAATAGGTTCGCTTCGCGGTCGATTCGCGGCAGTCTCGTCGTCTGGGTCACTCTCCTGCTGGGTGCAGTGCTGCTGTTCTTCGCCGTCGTGCTCTATGAAACCAATCGTCGATTAACGATCGAGCGCATCGAAAGTGAGCTCAGATCGTTTGGATTCTCGGTGCTGGCCAATGGCCGATTTGGCAATCGATTTCCCACAACCGATGGAGGAAATCGAGTTGATCGAGATCGCCACGGTCGTGATGGATTTGAACGGGAACGACCGATTGGTGAACCCGGCCCTCCCGGCATGATCCCTCCTGAGCAAAACTCAGATGCAGCAGGTCGTGAGGCAGGTAAGCCGCCTCTGCCACTCATTGCTGACCAATTTCCCCAGGAGCAACCCGAGCGAAGAAATGATCGCAATGGACCTAATTCACGGGGAGGGGGCAGGAATGATTTTCCACCGGGAGAGTCGTTTCTAAGGAATGCCGGGCCGCCCGACTTTGATCGTCGTGGCCCCCCGGAGCGGATGTATTTTTTTGTCCGCCGGGAAGAGACGGGTGAGATCATCGATCGGTCATTTGATCTGCCCGAAGATGCACTGGCTCCTTTTCCTGAATCGAAGCTGCGAGGCCCGGCCGCCATTCATGATCCGACCCAATCCCGCTCGGTGAATGGTCGCTGGGAAGTGAAAGTCTTCGATCCCAGCCGAACACGTTCGATTGTCGTGGGCCGATGGATTCAGCGAGAATGGGATGACCTGCAGCGTCTGCTGCTGCGAACCGGCTTGATTGCACTGCTTTCGCTGATCATCGGTATCGCCGGGACATGGCTGCTGGCCAGACGCGTGCTTTCCCCGCTCGACGATATTTCCAAAACGGTCGATAAACTGACGGCCAGCACACTCAATCAACGGATTGACGTGGCCCCACTGAAAACGGAACTTCAGGCATTGGCTGAAGTTCTGAATGCGACCTTTGATCGATTACAGGCCGGCTTTGAACGACAGGTTCGTTTTACCTCAGATGCCTCCCACGAATTGCGGACGCCGATCGCAGTGGTCCTGGCACAAACGGAACATGCGCTGGCTCGCGAACGCTCGGCACAGGAATATCGTCAGGCACTGAGTGCCTGTGGTCGCTCCGCTTCCCGCATGCGCACTCTGGTGGAAAGTCTATTGGCTCTGGCGAGAGCCGATTCGGGTCGATTGCAACTCAATTGTCAGCCCATCGATCTGTTGCCGGTGGTGGAACATGCGATCGAGTCGATCAAACCCAAAGCGGAAACCAACCAGTTAAAGCTGGCGGCGCAGCTCACTTCGGCCACTGTTTTTGGTGATGCTGTGTTTCTGGGTCAGGTCGTTACGAACCTGCTCAACAACGCGATTGAGTACAATGCCCCCGAGGGGATGATCTTTGTCACTGTCACCTCGGATACAGACTCGGCCCGCATCTCCGTCGTGGACACTGGACGGGGGATGTCGGCTGAAGAACGATCGCATTTGTTTGAGAGATTCTTCCGGGCGGATGCCGCTCGTTCGGCATCCGGTTCAACGGGCCATGGGCTGGGCCTGGCCATCTGTCGTGAGATTGTCGAGTTGCATGGCGGAAAGATCGATGTCTCGACTGAGCTGGGTCGCGGCAGCACCTTTTGTGTCGTATTACCGTTGTATCGCGAAGTAGCGGCAAAGATCACTACTGAGATTGAAGCAGATCCAGAGACAATCAATTCTCAAACAACGAGTGAATAACTCGGTATGGTCACAACAGCCTTCAACTGGCCAGAAGCTGTTGTTCGAGGGTGTCCATCAGTTCGCGAATGTTCCAGTCTCGTCCACCGAGATGAAGCTCACTGTTCGAATCGAGCCATTCGCCCACTTTTTTCTCGGCAGCCATCACGGTGCTGTGATTTCGCCCGCCAAAATGCTGGCCAATTTCCTGATAGGCCGACTGGGTGTGCTTTCTCGCCAGAAACATCGCGAGCATTCGCGGCTGACTCACTGTGCGGGCCCGGCTGGATGATTTCAGTTCACGAGGCCGAACGCCAAAGAGCGTACAGATCGTCTGCTCGATATCGGCCAGTCGGACGATCTTGAGACAATCGCGTTCGAGATCAGCCAGAATCTGCCGCGCCGTGGCCAGACCGACCCGCCGTTCGCTCATTGTGTACCACGTGTGGAGGCAGTTGAGAGCTCCTTCGAGTTCCCGCACATTATTGCGGAATTTTTGTGCCACCCACATCAGTGCTTCTTCACTGATATCCGTCCCCATGCGGGCGGCTTTCATCTGCACGATCCGTTCACGCGTGGCCTGATCAGGTGCTTCGACCCGACAGATAAGCCCCGACATGAAGCGTGTGACCAGTTCATCCCCCAGTTTCGAGAGGAGCTTAGGGTGCCGATCGGCTGTCAGCACAATGGCCCGCCCACGATCTGCAAGTTCGGTAAATGTATGGAGAAATTCTTCGCGTATCACCCGCGTGTTGTCGAGGAAATCAACATCATCAATGAGGAGGGCATCGACATTGCGAAACTTCTGCCGGAATGAAGGCAACGTTTTGTCACGCAGTGCCTGGGTAAAACAGTTGGCAAACTGTTCGGCAGTCATCATCAGCACATTGAGCCCGGGATGCTGTCTGCGCAATTGCCGGGAAATTCCTTCCAGCAGGTGGGTCTTGCCAATCCCCACATTGCCAAACAGATAAAGAGGATTGAATGGAGCCGGCACTTCGTCGCAAATTTTGCGGGCCGCTGCCAGAGCCAGTTCATTCCCTGGACCGACGACGAGATCACTCAGTTCCATCGGGCGACGCGACATTTTCGCAGTGTTTGTTCTCCCCAAAGAAGCTGGATGATGAGATCCCGCTCCTGAGTTTGAACGAGATTCGTGAGATGCTGAAGAGAACCCAGCCGCCTGGATGATTGGCGCCTGGTTCGTTGGTACATGATTGGCTGGTACCTGGTTCGCTATTACCTGAGCCATCGAAGAGACATAAGGTCCCCGGCGAGGACCTGCCATCTGGGAGACCAGCGGAGTTCGGCCTGGCACGCTGCCGACCACCTGATCATCAGCGACTTTATTCCCAACTGCCAATTGGCTTTTGGCCGAAGCCTTGGCAGCCAGTGGCAGGTTCTGGGAAACAGGATGGTTGGCCGATTCAGATCGCATCACGTCGAGATTGGCTCCCGGAAAATTGCTGACTGGAAGAACTCTCGACGACTTATTGACACTTGGTTTGTCGGCACACTGTCTATCAATACGCTGTTCAACAGCACCAGAAAACTGATCTGCTGTATGATGCTCAGCCGGTTGATCCGGGGAGGGGATTGTGGAGATTGTGGCTCCCAACTTCAAGTCAGAGACCGCCGACTTTCTCGGGTTCTCGGAAGGCTTGCGATTCTGTGCGGGAAGTTGTGTGATCGCTCCGGTATTTGCTGTGGAAATCTTTTCTGAGGGGTTCCTTGATAAAGTCTCTTCGTGATTTGTCGTATGAGCTGATGTGATCTTCGCAGAGGATGTGCTTTGACCAGGTGACGCATCTTCGCTGAATGAAACGGTACTGCCCTGCAGGCATTCACGAGCCAGTCGCTCCAGCAGGGGATGGTATTCGCGCCTCAGCCAGTTTCGTAAGAACTCGTCTTCAATTCGCAGGACCAGTCGCCCCGCCTGATGATGAGACGTTGTGGCCTCCACTTGCTGCCAGTCGAAAGTGACTTTTCGAGCAAAGAGCATCTCATATCGAGATGACCCGATGGCCTCGATCAATGCTTCCTGAAAGATCTGCAAGGCCCCTGCATCAGACATTGGTGCCGTATTGAACAATAATGCTTTGGCAGAATCCGGTGCCCCCTTGGTCAGGTCCGGCGAAACACTGGCCGTGGCCGCGGATCGTTTCGCAGGCGCCTGGTTCGGAACGATCGACGAAGACTGGTTCGCAACGATCGACGCAACAGAGACATCGCGGTCATCTGCTGATTGCAGCGATCCGTTGGTTCGGCTGGAAGTGGCGTGACAAAGACCTGCCTTCATCAGGACAGATCCTAAGGAAGCCGCTTCCTGCGGAAGTTTGGCTCTCGTGGGATGAGAGTCATGTTTCGCGGAGCGCTTTGGTGGAGAACTCGGTGCTGGAAAACCCTGTGCTGGAGAGTGTTGAGTCAGAGCATTCGGCCTGACGAGACTTCCCCTGTCGAAACTTCCAGCGAGCCGTACGTGGTTAACGGCCGTCTGAACATCAGATTCAGACTGTCCATCGGCACTCTCAGATAGAAGCTGTGGCACGCCTTGTAGTGGGGCGGCGGGAGCCTGAACTGTCTGTTGTTGATCTCGTTCATCATGATTGATTCCGGGGTTCGCCAGCATCATGCCGGGTTGCATCGTGCAGACCCTCCCATGCCCAAACCACTTTGTCAGGACGTACTTTCAGAGTGCTGGATGGAACACATTCCATCAGCATGGAGAAAGTCAGGCTTGAAAAGGGGAAAGAGCAGGCCGCCGTGGATTGTGGGGGACTCGTGGATTCCCGACTCGCTGAAGTGCTTGCCTCCGGATGCAAATTCCGAAAGAACCACTCGCATTGAGTCAGGGGTTTGAATGATTGAGAGAAACAAACACTGTGCATCGGTGGCAATGAAATGGAATGGAATGAGGTCTGGACTCTTCACGGAAACTGGATGCCCCGTGATGACGCACCATCTATCGAACCGCCATCTATCGAACCAATGAACTCGTTGATCTGACTTCGAGCAAAGTGTCGAGCAATCGAGAAGACTGAACTCCACCCGCCCTGAATCATTCAAAGCAGGTGCGATGCTACCCCCCGCCAGCGGGGAGTCAAACCCAAAGGGTTCATAAAAAATTGGCAACTCGCAGCCTCGTGCAGAACAGTCCGGATTCCACAGGAAAACTCATGTTTTGCCCGCCGAGCGCTGCCAAAAATGAACTCATTTCGACCGACAGACAATGTTCAAAAGCTGTCAATTTCTTTCTCAGGGAGTGTTTGGAAAGCGGATGAAAACCTCTCGCGAGAAGAGCGGCACATAGCCACAATCCTCGTAAAGTTTTATCGCAAAATGATTTGTGGCATCTACAGCCAGCATGGCCCAGCGCTGTCGCCTTGCCAGTGCCCGCAGTTCCATTTCTCTCAACAGTCGTTGCCCAAATTTCTGGCCCCGTTGCCCAAAGACAACGCCGAGGTACGACAATTCCACAGTCGCTCTTTCTGCATCTTCACACAGCATTCCCACAGCCACTGGTTGATTCTTCACAAATGCGATACGCGTCAGCTCATTGCAGAATCGAGGCGACTGGAGGTGTCCCAACAGCATTTGTGCACCACTACGGAAGCCGTCCAGGCAGGGGAGATCGAGACTTCCCTGCAAGGTGGAATCGAGAATGAGGGCGACTTCCTCTGGGGCCTGCATGTCGGTGAACGATAACGTTCGCCAGTTTTCATCGCCTTCCAAAAGTTCATGCAGTTGAGCCGGTTCTGCCAATTCTGGCGATTTTTCGTACCAGTACGTCCGCAGGTCTTTTCCATAAAAGAGAATGTTTCCGACCTGCTCAAACCCAATCCGCTTGAGCAACAGCCATCGATTCAATTCCTCCGGGTCGGCCAATGACTGGGCGTATGCCATGGGGCCACCCATCGATGTGCCTCGGGCATGGCTCAGTTCCATTCGTAACTGCTCCAGCAGGTGGTCTTCCACCTCTTGAGCGACCCGTTCAGAAGTACCCTCTTGAACTCGAGGGGGCCAGACCATGATCACCCCGTCTTTTCCTGGCAGGGCCAGGGCAGCACCGATCACGCTGGCATCATCACCTTCTGTCGACAACGCCAGCAGCCAGCGAGCCTCAGCACCGGCCGCCATGGCCTCAGCCTGAATGTCTGTTTCCAATGGAAACAGGAGTCTCGCTCCTGCAGCCTGACTGGATGAAGTGCTGGCCACAACCACCTTCATGGTGCGGGAACCTTCCTGGTTTCAACGGCTCGAAGTGCCGCTCGGACAGCCGCGATTTGCTGAGAAAGCAGTCGCCGCTGGTGAGTCGCTGCCTGCTGAACGACCTGACGATCTGCCACGCCATCGGTTCGTTGCAAGGTCTCCAGTCGCTGCTCGGCACCACGTTGTGCATGGATAGCAGAGGTTTGCCCTTCGACCTGCAGGGTCTGGCCTTGCAGGTCTTTCAGTAAACCCTCAAGCCAGGTCTGGCACCTGGCATCCCAGGGATACTTCTGAAAAAGCATGACTGTCGCCCGCCGCTCTTCCGGGCTTGAACTTAACAATCCACGCTGAATCACCGGCTGCCATTCGACACTTTCCAAGGCATTTGATCGCAGCAGGATCTCTAAGGCCATCAGGCTGACTTTCAGCGAATCACTTTTGAGGGCTGCCGCAAACCGTACTCGCCAGAGCTTCCATTGATTCAGTTCAGATGCAGCCGGCCGGCCGGCGGGATTCGTCACCCTCTGTGGCCAGTCTCTGGTACTCCCCATCAGCCGTAGGATCTCGAGTTGCCGCAGTCGTAAGGCAGCGAGCCTCAATGCCAATTCGGCCTGGAGTTCGTCGGCAATACGCCCGGAGATTGAAGCCAACGATTCCGACGACATGGCGGCTTCCACTTTGGCAATCTCTGTCACGGTCTCGTCATAGATATTGATAATCCAAAGGGGAGGCTGCGGAGAGATCGCAAGAAGAGCCTGACCGGCGCTCTCCCGAGCGAGTGGAGCAGGATCATCAAGGAACATGGCGGCGAGCCGTTCTTCGGCCACCATTGCCCGCTCACCAAAACCGCCAATCGCCTCTGCCGCCATGGCTCTTAAAGCGAAGTCTTCATCATCGAGCCAGCGCATGACCTGTGGTAAGAGCATCGACGCTTCCTGCCGATAGGCAATGACCCCCTGCATTCCGGCTGTTCTCAATTCGAGCGGCAAATGACGATTGGTCAACAGCTTCTCGATCACAGTCAAGCCCTCGCGAGTGGCTCCCATCTCGACGAGTGCCGCAATGGCACTGAGCTGAATTTCCTCCGGGTAATGGCTGTCGAACGCAATCAGCGCCAGATCGGCGGCTGTGTCATATGCCAGCGAACCATACCGGCCCAGTGCAGGTAACACCCACAGAAGTGTACTTGCAGGTTCTTTGCCCGATTTCACTTCAGTCAGCACTTGCTTTAATGAGACCACTCCCGAAGGTGCTCGCGATCCCAGCCTGGCCAGAGCAATCGCAGCTCTGCGGCGAACCAGATCATCCACGTCGTGGCTCTCGACCAGTCGTTTGAGATCAGCCAGCAACTCCGGCGCAGGAGGCTGTGTATAGTCGAGCGTCTGCAAGGCCAGATCGACGCGCTGGCGGGCATCTTTGGCAGCATCATCTCGTGGCTCTCTTGCAGGTTGTTCTCCTTCAACCTGCATTCGTTCAACCTGTGGATGATCGGCCCAGGCAAATCTTCTCAAGACTTTTCCGCCCGTCGCCTGTTCAAAGCCCGATAATGGCCAGTCGCCAGGGGACAGACAGATTCCGAGAGACACCATCGTCAAGAAGATACGGGTGGTTCGAGCGGGCGGGCAGAATTTGTGCTGGCAGGACATGAGTCACCACCATAACGACCTGTCACAGTCGTCACGATGCAAGGGGCCTTGGTCACCGGATGCACCCTTGAATCTACCATAATCCTGCCAATGGCCCACCTCGAATTGCCAATTGATCGATTCGGGCAGAGACCTGAGGATCTTCGATCAAAGGTGGGGCATGCTGAGGCTTGATTCGTGCATCGATCACGAGGCTACCTGTGCAGCCAAAATGCTTGGCTTCGGTAAACGCACCAATGCCATCGATATCAACGGCAGGGTTCGATCGGGTGAACGTCACCCATAACCAGTTGTTGAGTGTGCGTGCCGAGAAATCAGCATCATCCACCAGCAGAATCAGAGGGAAACGGTTGATCGGCGAATCTGCGGGAAACGCGTCGCAAAACTCGCGCAGATCTGCGTTATGCGGTTGAAAGGCTGGAGCTTCAATCGCCAGCACACCCGGCATACAGAGTTTGGGATTTCGAAATCCATCTGGCAAATGAAACTCTTCTGTGATGCTGGTGGGTAGCTCGCGACGAACGGGCCCGGTGGCAGCCATGACCACTTTTGAGCCTTCGTTGAAACCACTCCCAGAATAATCGAGTGTGTCAATTGTTGTTTTGGTTTGAAAATGCAGATCACGCGACCAGTCAATCCGTCGCAAGAGATGAGCGAAGTAGGCCTCGATATCGTGAATGTCGAGCGATGGTTCGTCTTCATGAGCCACAATCAACAGATACTTGGCCAGCGAGAGCTGCCCCTGTCCAAGGATTGCATTGGCCTGTGTGAGGAGTTCCTGGGGACGATTTCGCTTCGCATAAGGCGTATATCGCTCACTGCCAATTGCCAGCAGCAAAGGGTGCACACCAGCCGCATCGACGGCATGCACGGCCTTCACACCGGGTATGACAGTGGGAATGATCGGGCCAGTGATCTCATGAATGATCTCACCAAACGAGGTATCTTCCTGAGGTGGCCGACCGACGACCGTTAATGGCCAGATGGCGTCTTTGCGGTGGTAAACCTTATCGACCTGCATCACCGGGAAGGGATGCGGCAAGCTGTAATATCCAAGGTGATCACCAAACGGGCCTTCAATCTTGGTTTCATGGGGATCAATCGAGCCGGTGATGACAAAATCGGCATCGGCCCAGAAGGGAAGTTCTCCCCGGCGCGAAACCATGCGAATAGGCCTGCCACCCAGTGCGGCCCCAAAGAGAAGTTCCGAGAGCCCTTCAGGCAAGGGCATGACGGCGGCCAAGGTCATCGCCGGTGGGCCACCGACGAAAATATTAACCTTGAGTCGTTCACCACGCTGGGCCGCATGGGCATGATGGACTCCAATACTGCGGTGAATCTGATAATGCAGTCCGATTTCACGATCGGGCAGATAATCGTTTCCTGTTAACTGGACTCGGTACATCCCGAGATTCGACTTAGCAAAGCCCGGTGCGAAAGGATCTTCACTATAGACCTGCGGTAAGGTAATAAAGCCGCCTCCGTCGTTGGGCCAGCTCTTCAGTTGTGGCAATTGGCCGATCGTCGTTTCGCAGGCTGTGACCGGGCCCGAACGCACCCGCCGCACCCACATTTTCCAGAGAGTCAGTGGCACATCCCAGTATCGCCACGGCTTTTTCGCCAGTTGCTGCGGATCGATCTTGAGTTCGACCAGATGACGAACCGCTTCGAGCTCTTGACGAAAAAGAAATCGTGTCCGTTCAATCGTTCCAAACAGGTTGGAAACCATCGGAAAGCGGCAACCTTTGGGTCTGGTAAAGAGAAGAGCCGGGCCCTTGGCCAGATAAACCCGCCGCTGGATCTCAGCCATTTCCAGGCAGGGATCGATCTCGACATCAATACGCTTCAGCATTTGATGTCGTTCGAGATCACGCACACAGGCCTGTAAACTCGCATATCCCATAGTGTTTTCAGTCATCCTCGGGGATGGGGTGGATTCCAGACCACCCGCAGATTTTCGACTTCTCGCGGTTTGCTCTTGATGGCGGACGAGTCAGTATGAAGTTCAAAACAAAAGATTATAGCGCCACCTCTTGAAGCCAACCTTTGTGCATTGCATTCTTCCAGTGGAATTGCGCGAACAGTTCTTGAATTCACAATTCTGCCAGTCCCTCAAATTTTGAGACTTGGAGAGCCGGGAATATGTCCAGTTCACAGATTTCGCCAGAGAGTGTTCCCTTTTCCGATCCACCACCTCTGGGCTATCGATCTGAACAGGGCCGAAAGGTCTATGTTGGTCTGATGATCGCGTTTGCCATCGTGACGGTCGCGGGCCCGTTCGCGATTCAGTTTTTTGAGCAGTTCCGCATGCAGCGGCAAATCGAGAAGGGTTTTACGATTGTCCGCAGCTTCAAGCCGATGCTTTCTGCCCGATGGGGAGATTTCCTGGTTGTCGCAACGGAAGACCAATATGTCGGTGGTGTGGGTGGCATGAGCGTTCGTGGTTCACTCGTGGCGTTCTCTCTGAAGGATGGATCAAGCGTTAAACTGCCGATGGAAGCCAATGGCGACATTGCGAGGCCACTTGCTGATAGTGCCGCCGTAGCAGTCCTTGCGAACGACCAGCAGGCGCACCTTGTCACCATCGATGCACTGTATCGCGTGGAGAAAATTGAGGGTGGTCTCTCGGTCGAGCGAGAAACGCAGTTTGATATGACCGCCATTGGCCCGGGCGAAGTCGAGTCGGATGCGATGTTGATTCGCGGCAGACCTGTCTGCAGGAATTCGACCTCGATTTTATCTATCGAAGGAAAACCGGTTCTGCTCCTGGGATTAGATCTCATCGATGGTGATCTCAAAAGTTATGATATCGAGCTGAATCTTCCCGAATTCATGACTCCCGCTGATGAGCCACCGGCAGGCAACGATGAAGAACCTGCGATGGTTGCCCCGCCTGGCGAGAATATGGTCGTCTCGACGAATAACCTGCACGTGAAGACGGCCTCTCTGGGCGCCAAGGTGTATCTGGTTGCATCGCAGGATGGAAAAACCGTTTATCGCTCGATGGAGGCTGATCAGTTTCTCCGACCGGACGAACCCCTGTTTGATCAGGATCCCAAACCCAATCCTGCCACCTCGAACGCCGAGGACTGGGAGAAGCTCGATGTTCCCGCCGATTTGTTACCACTCGCGATTCTGCCGACGCCCAACGTCACGCGGTTGGTGATGCGGGACGTGAATGGCCAATTCTATTCGGTCTACGAACGAACTGCTGCTGGCTGGTCTGCCGAACCCAGGCTGGTCACCCGTGCGGATCTGGAGGTGAATGCCGATGCTGACGTCTTTGCAGTTCCTGGTGCCAGTGAAGACACAATCGTCTTTGTTACGAACGATGTGGCCCACGGATTGCGGATGCATTCGCTGGTTAACGGAGACCTGCAGAAGCCGATCAAGCTGGCCGGTTGGGCTGCTCAGCCCGCAGTGGCCTATTACCTGGGGATCATCCAGTGGAACATGATCTTTGGCTTTTCCGTGCTGATTTTCATTGGCCTGGTACCCACCATTCTCATGGCCATGTTCCGTACCAATCAGTTGGAGCTTTCGGATCAGACAGTGGAGATGGCCTCGATTCTTCGCCGGGGAATTGCCCGCACCTTCGACTTTATGATCTTCTCCATCCCGCCGTATGCACTGGCCGGTTACTACATTTATCAGATGGACTGGTCCGAAGTGATCGGGACTTTCCAGAATGGAAACATGGTTGAGAAGGAGCTGACGGAATGGGCCATCTGGGCCTTAGTGGTGGGCCTGGGCTACTTCAGCTATTTCCTGATTGTGTTTCTCATGTACTGCTGGGTCGAAGGGACCTGGGGCACGACTCCCGGCAAGTTTCTCTGCCGGATTGAGACCTTGAGAACGACACTCAGACCCTGTGGCTTCTTTCGCTCGATCTTGCGAAATGCGGCCATTCTCATCGATGGTTTTTTCAACTACGTCGTGGGAGTCATGCTGATTGGCCTGCAGTACAAATGGCAAAGAGTCGGCGACCTGCTTGCTGATACCGTGGTGGTACGCACCTATCGACCCCAGCACAATTCTGACGAAATTTGAATCGTTTAGACTTTGCCAGACTTGTGAAATGTCCGAAATTCAGGGGATCCACAGGTTAAAAAGCAAAGGGCGTTCGTGCATGATTGCAGACGCCCTTTTCGTTCAGCAAAGCCTTTTCATCCATCCCACCACGAGAGCCAACCTTAGTTTGTTGGAGAACTCGGCTTCGTATTCGATGGGTCACTGATCCGAATCAATCCTCGACCAGTGCGAACAATCCAACTGTTATCAACAGCGGCGACTCCATAAACGACCTCGGTGGTCGAGATATTGCTTTCGGCGACCTCTTCAATCTGTGGTCCGCTTTTGAGCGTCACGACAAAGCCAAACTTTCCAAAGAAAGTGACGTGTCCATTATTGGCAACTGGAGAGGCCCAGACTTCACCGGGGAGCCTGTGTTGCCACTGGATCGCTCCATCGCTGAGTCTTGCACACGTCACGACACCCACTCGATTCACAAAGTAGACGAAATCTCCCACAACAACGGGTGAAGCATAGCCCGAAGAAACCTTATCAGACTTCCAGACCAGACGAGTCTGCTCGGCCGAACGATCATCCAGGCGAAAAACTCCACTTCCCGTAGGTTTGCTGGAAGGTGGACTCTGCGGACGCTCACCGCTGGATGGCGAACCCGCCGATTCATTTCCTGAAGGACCCGGAGGCTTTGATGTGACATCCTTAGGCTGTTCACCTTGAGAAGTCTGAGCAGGTGCAGTTGAAGTCGTCGAAGTCGATGGAGTGGCGCCAGGTGGGGTTGTCCCACTGCGTCGTCCGCCGCCACCGCCCCGCTCTGTAGCGGCACCAATCACAACGAGATCTCCGACCACTGTGGGAGATGCTGTGGAGTTCCCCTGAATCTCTTCGCTGATCCAAAGTGTGGCCCCATTCTCAGGATTCAAAGAGCGGACACTCCCAGCAGTCGAAATGAGGATCTGAGACTGGCCAGCCTTGTCGTAAACCGCTGGCGAACTCCACCCTGTTTGTGACGGATGATCAACCTTCCAGCGGTTCTGGCCAGTCTTTCGATCCAGAGCCAGAATGTAGGAAGGGCCTGCATGCGCCACTTGAATGACACACAGGTCGTTCACCAGCAGCGGTGAACTGGCATAGCCATGCGGGCCCTTGAACTCACCATAGTCTTTGACAATAGATCGCTCCCACTTCAGATTTCCGGAGTGGTCGAGTGCAAACAGATCGCCGCTTTCAAACATGGCGTAAACATGACCATCATCGACAACGGGCGTCGGAGCCCCCCGGCTGACAGTGTCGCTATCCTTCACCTTCTGAGTGGCGGAAAACTCCTTCTCCCAAAGAAGGGCACCGTCAGCAAGATGAAACGCGAAAAGGTGCAGGTGCTCCTTCATCTCTCCCGAGATGGATGTCACATAAACGACATTTTTCCAGACGACAGGGCTGGATTGCCCGTAGCCTTTGAGTCGGATCGACCAGTTTCCCTGAACCTGACCTCGCGCTTCCCAGGACCATGGGAGCTGGCCACCATCCAGATGGCTGTCTCCCCGGCCTCGAAAGCCAGGCCATACTTCTGTCGCCTGAGATGTGCCCCAAAGAGACAGACCAGCCGTGATCCATCCACAAACCTGCAAGTACAATCGATTCATTTCATTTGCTCTCTATGGACGACCGCTAAATTCTAATGTTGTGGAGAAGTCATGCTGTTTCCGCCAACACATCTTTATCGAATGGCAGAAAGTCACCCACCGCACTCAAGCGATGAAGTGACTTTCCAGGCAGTATGCCTGAATGAAGATTTTCTGGAAGCGTAGGCGCCAATCATTAATGAACGACTGGCGGCCATATGCTGCAATAAACCACGCAAGGGGGTGGACAATCATCAAATTGTTCTCTGGCAGCGTAAGCCCCAAACGAGGATGAACAACTGGCCCTCATCCGCTGCCCCCAAAGCCCGCAAGGGCCCGCAAGGGATTAGAATTCGGAAACGACTTCGTTGCCGTTGCGACTGTGAAGTGCGCGATGGAGTGTGATATCGATGTTTTCGGAGAGGAAGCGAACGGTTCCGTCGCCGATTAATACGTGAGCGCCACCTGTGTGGAGACTCCGTGGGCCATAGAAGCCGACGCCGTGAACTTGAACATCGGGGATGTTGCTGTTGGGTCGGTTATAGCCATTGGTGGTGACGTAAGTGCTGAGTGAACGAACCCAGGAGAGGCCGCGTCCCGAGCCATCCGTTCCACCTTTCCAGGTCTTTCCGGGAATGACGGGAGCGAGATCAGGATTGCTGATGAGGCCTGTTGGCCAGCCACTGCCAGAACCCATGTAGCCGCCCGTGGCGGGAGCTCCACTGCTGGAGGCACCAGCAGTCCCAGCGAGGAGCTTTCGATAGGGGAACGGTTCGCTCGTGCTGTCGGGGCTTCCATCGGCGCGAATGGTTTCACTCATGAAAACGGTATTGGAAGTCCCGTCAGTGATATCCCGGAAGCGGACGCTGGAGTTAAACCAGAAGATCCCATCTGTGGGAAAGCGGTCGTCGTAAAAAGTGCCGGTCCCGCTCCCGGTGCTGACCATGTAATTGTTGCCGCCGTAGGTGAAAGTATTGGCTCCGGAAGCAAATCGATATTGCGTGGGAGCAGGATCACTGGGGCAGAGGAAAACGGGCACCACGTTCGGGAAAACGGTCGCGAGTGCCGGATTGACTGTAGAACTGGGGCCGGAGCCAATCTGTGGAGGCACGCTGAAGTTGATCAGATTCTGCACATTGCCCTGATCAATATACGGGAGAATTCGAGCCTGGACCGAGTAAGTTGAGCTATTTCCACCCGTGGGAAAGACTGTGAAAGTGCTCTCGTAGTTATGGAGAGCCAGGCCCAGTTGCTTGAGGTTATTTCGGCATTGAGTTCGCCTCGCGGCCTCTCTGGCCTGCTGCACGGCAGGTAACAGCAATGCGATTAATATTGCAATAATCGCAATTACCACCAGCAGTTCAATCAAAGTGAAACCATGTCGTTTCTGGATGTTCATGCGAAGAGACCTCCTCGATCAGTTGTGTGAGAGAACAACATTTTGGACTGGAATTTTGATAAACACTGACAAATCAAGCTAAAAATGACGCTCCTGTCGTTGCGATCCACCACTGGATTGCGGGGTAAAACCAGGCATCCCAACTACTGCAACTGCATAACAGAATCTTTAGAATCGTCACTGCAAAATCATTCTAGAGCCCACTCGATTAATTGCAATTCAATTGCAATAAAATTCTGGTTGTGTATATTCGCGTGCTCAGGAGAAGGGGATCGCCACGACATCTGTGGTGGGTGTTCTTGAGTTTTTCACTTTCGGGACGGGAGGGCTGGTATGCCTCGCAATCGTGTCCATGAAGCACAGCAGTCGGGATGGTCGTCACTAGCCGCCCGGCATCTCCTCGCGAGGACGGGATTTGGCTTCGATCTGGAGCAAGAAGAGAAACTGGCGGTCTTATCACGAGAACAGGCCGTCGATCAGCTTCTCGAAGACGCTCAGAATGCCCCCTGCCCTACGCCGCCCGAGTGGGTCAAAACACCCTGGGTGAATACAGAACGGCGTTATGCAGATACCTCGGCTGACGAATTTCGCGGCAAGCATGGTGCGACCAACGGACGGTACGCCCGCGAGATCGCCGATCTTCGCCGCTGGTGGGTCAATGAGATGATGACGTCTCCGGTGCCACTGCGGGAGATGATGACACTCTTCTGGCACGGCCACTTTGCGTCGAGCATTGGCAAAGTTCTGATCTCCCAAGCCATGTACGAGCAGAATGCGACTCAACGAAAGCATGCGTTGGGGAACTTTCGGCAACTGCTGAAGGCCATGACGATTGATGGCGCCATGATGATTTATCTCGATCTGGAGGACAGCGAAAAAACACAGCCCAATGAGAATTACGCCCGCGAACTCTTTGAACTCTTTGCTCTCGGGCACGGTCATTACACCCAGGCCGATATTCGCGAGGCGGCTCGTGCACTCTCGGGGTGGCAACTGAATGCTCCACCTGGCACAGCCCTGCCCCAGAGACCAACCAACCCAGCGGATAACCGGCGCTTTACACGCGATGGTATTGTCGCAGAACTGGTGGTCGAGCGGCACGATGCGGGCACCAAAACAATCTTTGGAAAAACCGGCACTTTCGGTCTCGATGAAGTGATCGAACTCACAGTCAATCACCCGGCTTGCGGATTATTTCTTGCTGAAAAACTGGCCAGCTACTTTGGTCTGAGCGATGAAACCGGTCGAGTCCAACAGCAGATGGCCGAGGTGTTCCGATCAACCGGCGGTGAGATCGCACCGATGCTGCGCGTGCTGTTCACTGCCGACGAATTTTACACCGATGGGTCCAGAAATCGTCTCATCAAGAGTCCGGTCGTGCTCTGGGTGAGCACCTGTCGCCAATTGCAACTCGACACGACCTTTACGCGGGGAGTCAACAAATATCTGGCAGCCCTGGGTCAGGAACTCTTTGAGCCACCCAATGTCAAAGGCTGGCCAGGTGGTGAAACATGGATCAGTGCAGGAACTCTGGCACTGAGATACCACCTCACGGATATTGTTCTGGAATCGAAAGAGCCACCGGGAATGGATCCCATGGGCCGGGATCGCGGTCGGCCAGTCATACTTCCCAAAGATCCTGCCGAGCGAGCCAAATTCCTCGCACGTCTGGAAGGAGGAATGTCCGACGGTGAAGGGATGATGGCACCTCGTCGCGGCGAACGGGAAGCCGGCCCCGCTTACGACGTCAAATTCTCGCCAGACAAACTCTTTCCTGCCGGTATCCCGGACTCGTCTGCCGATCTGGCGGATCAGCTGCTGAATCGATTGCTGGTGGATTCACCACGGGCAGAACTTCGGGCAACTGCTATGGAGGCCGCGACACGAAACGTGGGACCTTTGCGGGTTCAGGCAGTCCTGCGGCTGATCCTCAGTTCGCCCGATTACCAGCTCACATGATTGGTTGTATCAAGCGGACATTCTCATCCATCGATTCAGTGCGAGGTCAACATGGCAATCTCTCTTTCCAGTCGACGCGAGTTCTTGAAGCAGGCAGGATTGTTGACTGCCTGGAGTCTGACACTTCCGCAGTTTGTGGTGCAGTCACGCCAGGCGCTGGCTCATGCACCCATCGAGGGTTTACCCGATGATCGCATCCTCGTGCTGGTTCAACTGGCTGGCGGGAACGATGGGCTGAACACACTCGTGCCTTATGGTGATGATCTGTATTACAAGGCACGTCCCAAGCTCTCTGTAGCGCCACAAGACGTACTCAAGATCGACGATTACTGTGGTTTTCACTCCGAAATGTACGCTCTGCGGGAGTTGTGGGAAGATGGCCTGCTGAGTCTGATTCAGGGTGTGGGATACCCGAATCCTGACCGCTCGCACTTTCGATCCACCGAAATCTGGGAGACTGGTTCCGGATCGGAGAAGAACATCGCCAGTGGCTGGATTGGCCGATACTTTGACAGCGAATGCTCAAAAGCGGTGACACCAACGCTGGGTGTGCAGCTTGGCGAACGAACGGCACAAACCTTTGCCGGCGATCATCCGCGCGTTGTGACTCTCTCGAATCCTCAGCTCTTTCAGTTTTCCGGCGGATCAGCGCGAGAAGACGAGTTGGCCAAAGTTCATGTTCCCTCAGTGAGTGCGAATTCTTCTTTGGCATTTCTGCAGCGAACAGGGAACGACGTCCTGTCGGTTTCGAGACAGCTTTCCGAAAAGGTGAGGTTGCAGCCGACAACAAGGGATTACCTGCCCTATCAGTTTTCGCAGACACTCCGACTGGTGGCGAAAATGATTGCCGCAGAGGTTCCGACCAGGGTCTATTACGTATCGTTGCCAGGGTTCGATCATCATGCCACACAGAAGATGCGTCATGCGATGCTGTTGCAGGAACTGAGTGAGAGCCTTTCAAGCTTTGTGCGCGATTTGAAAAACTTAGGGCATCTGGATCGCACACTGGTCGTCACCTTTTCTGAGTTTGGCCGCCGTGTGGCCGAGAATCAGAGTGAAGGTACGGATCATGGGACAGCGAACCTCATGTTCATGGCGGGAGGAACTTCCCGAGCAGGGTTCCATGGCACGCGTTCCGATCTTTCCCGACTGGATGACGTGGGGGACTTGCATCACACCACCGACTTCCGCAGCGTTTACGCCTCGATTCTCAAAGACTGGCTGGGAGCCAACCCCGCCGGCATTCTCGATCCGTCAATTCTTCCCATGGCGGGAATCCTGGGCTGATCTCCACGATTGAACGGCGGGCATTCTTTTTACTCAACAAATCACGGTCAGTCGCTGTCACAGCAACTGACCGTGATTCATTTTCGGGACTGTTCAGTCGTGATGATTTGTCAACCAGAAATCAATTTTAATTCCTATCAGTTACTTAACACGACATTCATACAGAATTCACATCAACAAACGAGTGTTTGCACCTAATTCCATGTGATTGAGAATGCTCAAACTTTCCCAATTTCTGTAGCCAGGCAAACTGAACCTGTGCCCCGCAGGTTTGCTCATCGCACGGTTTTTGAATTGCGTCATTGAGTCAGGTTCGCGAGGAGCGAACCACCAGCTCTTCCCTGTTATCCAGTCATGATTTGAGGATTTTGTTCATGCGAAGCCGAAGTGGTTTCACTCTGATTGAGTTACTTGTGGTCATTGCGATCATCGCCATTCTCATCGCTCTCCTGCTCCCGGCTGTTCAGCAGGCGCGAGAAGCGGCTCGCAGAACTCAGTGCAAGAACAATCTCAAGCAGATCGGCCTGGCACTGCACAACTATCACGATGTCTATCAGGCACTTCCTTCCGGGAGCATTGTACTGCTGAATGCTGCCGGGACAGCTTACAACGGCCACGGTTGGACATGGCATGCCAGCCTGCTGCCGTTCATTGATCAGGCTCCCATGTACAATGAAGTTCAGGGATTGAATGGTATGGGGACTGAGGGTGGTGGCGTAGGCGATGCGAAGCAGGATCTGGTGGGTAAAGCTCCATTGACTGTCTTCTGGTGTCCTTCACAACCCGATGTCACATTGGGTGTTCAGAAGAATGGCTACGCACCATCCAACTACAATGCCAACATGGGAACATTGATTGGAAACGATGGCGACGACTGCCTGAGTGGTGGTCGCACATTCGCCACGATGACACAGGCCGGTGGCTGCATGAATTGCGATGGAATTTTCTTCATCAGCAGCAGCGTACGCTTCCGGGATGTCACAGATGGGCTCTCCAATACAATCTTCATCAGCGAAGTGGTCGATTCGGGTGGAGATGCCGACCGGCTGGGTGGTGGCGGCAGTGATCGCAAGCATGGTTTTTCAGGTGGTGCGGACAGCAATCCTCCCACAGAAATGTCGGAATATCTGATTGCCGCCGAAGGTAACGACCCCATCAATTCGTACACCGAAGAAGCTGCAGGAAGTTATCACACCGGTGGTGCCCACTTCCTGATGGGTGATGGCAGTGTCCGTTTCCTCTCTGAAAACATGCACATGCCCACTTATCAGGCCATCAGCACCCGCGGCAAGAACGAAACTGTGGGTGAATTCTAAAGCCCGGTGCCGATATGTGTCGGGGCTGACCTATCAAATCCAGTCGAGAGAATCAGCCCCATTTCTTCGATGATGAGGCCTCGACGCAACGATCATCGTGTGGCTTATCAGAGATTCATCTACACCTGTTTTGTGGGAGTTGAGAATATGAGCTTCCCTGCCACTGGTCGTAAACTCCTGCTCTGTTTGTGGGCGATCGTCGCTGTTGTGACGCCCGGGTGTTTCGGCGTATCCGATGCTCCCGCACTGGGACTCGTCTCTGGGACAATCCTTCTGGAAGGTGAACCCGTCAGTGGTGTTCGCGTCACCTTTCATCCGGATCAGGGGCGACCGGCATTTGGAATTACCAATGCCAGTGGCCAGTATGAACTGACCTACATTCGGGAGACTCGTGGTTGTAAAGTCGGCCATTGCCGAGTTGTGCTGGGATCCGGAGAAGAGGGGTTGGATAACACGTCTGCCGAAGGAGATGGCGCCGCCCAGTTTGAAACAGCCGCCGACGAAAAATGGTTACCGGCCAGGTACACCACGGCATCAACACTCGAGGCCGACGTCAAACCTGGCAAGAACGTCATCGATTTTAATCTGACGAAGTAGCTGCCTGAATCATTGAGGCCGTCCTGTGGATTGCCCGCGTTCTTGTCATGCAGTAAAGGATGGTGCATTCCGTCGAAACTTCATGATACCCTACAAAACCGGGATGGGTATCACTTCTCTTTCACGGCCAATCTGATACCTCGTGTATGCTGTCTCGATTCACAATGGATTGAATCCATAACATCACTCCAGGGAGGCATCTCAATGTCTCATCGGCAACAATTACAGGCGGCATCTCCAGCATGTGAACTTTCCCAAGTTCCATCGGAACTTACTGAATCACTGCTGGCGAAAAAGTGTCTCCCTTGTGAAGGAGGCATTCCTCGACTGGGACCGGCTGAGATTGCCACTCAATTGCCGCTTGTACCGGGTTGGCAGGTCTCGGATGACAACAAGATGATCAGCCGCTCGTGGCGAGCCCGCAATTTTGTCTCGGCAATGGAGCAACTGAATGCGCTGGCCGATATGGCCGAGGCTGAGCAACATCACCCTGATCTGCATCTGACAAGTTATCGCCACATACGAGTCGATCTCTGGACACATGCGATTGATGGGCTCTCAGAGAACGACTTGATCCTGGCAGCAAAGATCAATCAGTGGCTGCAGAAGCAATCGATCACTTAAACCAAAAGTCGATCATGCTCGCTTTGATCCTGCCTGTCACTCGCTGGATCATCACCAGGCGCTCATCTCATATTCTGTCAGGTAACCTCGCAGCAGGTTTTCCATCACTGCGATCAATGGGAGTGGCCGTTCGACTTCCAGAGTGATCGCGCGGGGTGAACGCACAATGGTCGCTCTCCCCGGTTGGAGATAAGGCAGAATTGCTGCTGCGGAGGGAAAATCAATCGCCTGGATGCGACTGGACGCTTCTTCACCAAATCCATCATTCACAAGACCACTGTAATCAATCCAGGTGGACCACAGTGAAATCATGGGAGTCAAAATCGTCGCGCTGTCCATCCACAGGTAACCCAGCCCCTGCCCCTCCTTAGGCAACGATTTTTTACCGGTCATCGTTTTGGCAAAACTTGCCTCGTCATTTTGCAGAAAACGCAGATAGGCCTTGATCGCTTGAGGATGCGACGCCACGACCAGATGTCGATCGGTCAAACATAATGACCATGTGGTGCGCAGAATCGAATAGCTTGGGGTCTCGATGGTATAGATGGTGCGATCCATGAACTCGGTCTGCTGGACTTTGGCACCATCTTCAATGCTCACACTGTTCGCTACGACTTTCATAATCTCAGCAAAAGCAGCGACCGCCTTGCGCGGGTCACGCACTTCCCAGCTTCCGATCAGACCACCGTCGAGCATGGCCCCCTGCTCACTTGAAGCAAAAAGTATCCATGTGTCGCCGAAAGCCGAAAAGATATCTTCCTCAACCATCACTCCCAGTTCGGTATTCATCTGCTGAATCGTTTCATCCAGCAGTGTCTGACTCCCGGGGACGGTTTCCTTCATCGTTTTGCGAAGCGAGTTGAGCCACTGAGCCGGGCTGAGTTTAAGTGCTGCCACGAGTTCGGCTTTGGCAGGCACACGTTCAAAGTCTTTTTCAGTGAGTGCCGGAGTATCGAGCACGTGCCACAGACCCTGGGGTTCCTGGTTGAACACGATCTGGCCGCGCATGGTGAGTGTTCCTTGAGAAACACCCGTGGCACAGGCACAGCTTTGTACGGAACTTAAACCCGCGAGATCAGCCAGCAAGAGTTGGGCTTGAACCGCAGGATCGGGGATTTTTCGCAGCAGTTCACGCAGACCCTCGACATCCACGAAGTGAGTCACACCCACCCGGCTGATCCCTAATCGGGAAATGGCCTGCTCGTATCGAGTCGCTTTTTCCGCCTTGATTTCAGGTGTCTGGCGTGTGCGATCGAGGGCTTGTCTCAGCGCTGATTCCCCAATCGCCACCCAGAGATCGTTCTCATGGCGATGCATGATGACGGGGACAGCCATCAGATTCGCATGGCGGTATTCGTTGGCCTGGTTGCCGGTGGCCTCTTCGAGACCCAGGCAAAGCTCCAGCACTTTCTGAACTCGATCGGCCTCATCACCGGCCCGAATGAGCAGGATCATCGAGCTCACTCGCCAGAAGGGAGGGATGGCCTCCAGAGTTCCCGGAAACGAGGCGTCACCATTCTCGTTCGAATTGCCATCTTCCAGTTTTTTCCGCGCGCGGGCCATGATGGCTTCGTCAAAGGCCGGTGTAGGTTCAATCCACAGGCTGCCGGCATGGCGAACGAGGACATGCTTCAGAAATTTCATGCGGAACAGATTCGCTTCGGCGTGATCCCAATCGGCGAGTGTCACTCCAAAATCGTGATCCAGCTCTTCAGAAAAATCACGATGGGCACGATCGAGCGCCTGCCGGAAATTGCTGATCTCAACATCGGCAAAAAAGCCATCGATCCCCGGGGCACCGGGATCACCTTTGCCTGGTGCCGTCCATTCACTGCGATAGACCGCCGTGACAGGTGCTGCCCGCTGGACAACCAGATCGGGCTCCCCGGGTGGTAACCCCGCCTGATCGACGCCAAACAGCATCAGCAGGAGTTGCAGCAAATGCATCGTTGTCGATTGTGCTTCCATTGGCCGGCTTCCCTGGTCAAAACGTTTTTCCACATGGCATGCTAATCATGCAGGAGCTGGCTTACCATTTCAGAGAGGTTTCTGTCGTGTTTCTCAGTCAACAACTGATTGAAGCCAACGCAGGTTATGCCTACCTTCAATGAGGATCGTGGATCAGCCAGCACGACCCGCATGCTTATACAGAATCAGCACAATTGAGAATCAGCACCATACGAGAGGGAGTCAGGCAACATGTTGAAAGAATGGCACCGAAAGATTTGCGGCGGGCTCCCTTGGGTGTTCCTGAGTGCCATGATGTTTGTGGCTTTAGGACATGCGAATTCAGCCCTGGCCGCCGATACGATTGATTTTTCGAAAACACCCACATCCGGTGCACAGGTCGCGCAGAAGCTGGTTCTTGAAAATCTGCCAGCTCCGGCCATTCAGTATTGGATTTATCTGCCCAAAAATTACACCGCCAGCGATACTTCGAAGAAATGGCCCGTGATGCTGTTCTTGCATGGCGCCGGGGAAAGTGGTTCTGATCTGGAGAAGGTTAAAAAGCATGGCCCCCCCAAACTTGTGGGAACCTTGCCGGAACTCGAACAATTCATTGTGGTTTCACCTCAAGCCACGGAGACGAACCGGCCCGTGTTCGAGCGGTGGGATGCTGGTGAATTGCAGGCTTTGGTTGAGCATATTCTCAAGACCACGCAGTCAGACAAAGATCGCGTGTATCTTACGGGGCTGAGCATGGGTGGTTTTGGTTCATGGCGACTGGCAGCAAAACAACCGACGCTGTTCGCCGCCGTAGTGCCTGTCTGTGGAGGTGGTAAGGCCGAATATGGCGAAGCCATTAAATCGCTCCCCATCTGGACGTTTCATGGCGATGCAGATTCCGTAGTACCACTGAAGGCGACAACCGATATGGTAGAGGCGATTCGTGCTGCCGGTGGCCAGCCGAAGTTGACCGTCTACCCAGGTGTCGGCCATGACAGTTGGACGGCGACTTACAACAACCCTGAACTTTACAAGTGGCTCCTCGAGCAGCATCGCTGAAAGTTCTGACTCGGATATTATCACACTGACGCAGAGTCAAAGCCCGGCAAGATCAACAGTCATCTCGAATCTCAGGAACATCTCCTCACCAGTGGATGACCACTGGTCAAAGGTTCGAAACAAGGAACGTAACTGATGGATGGACTCGGTGGGCGGGCTTTAGAACTGGCGATGCAATTGATTCGCATCCCGACGGTCAGCCGAGACAGTAATCATGCCGCGACGTTGTTTGTCGAAAACTGGTTGAAAGAGCATGGCTTTGAGACTGAGGTTCTCACTTACCACGATTACAAAGGGGTCTTGAAGTCAAGTGTGATCGGACGCAGAGGCCCTGCAAAATCGACAGGTGGCGTCGCCTACTTCTGCCACACCGATGTCGTTCCTGCCGAGGGATGGGTGGGTATTCAAGAGAGTGACTCTCAGCAAGTCCCGGCTCAGCCACTACAACCTTTTGAACCCGTCATCATGGGTAACCGCCTGTATGGGCGCGGTGCCTGCGATATGAAAGGTTCAGCAGCGGCTTTTCTCGCCGCGATTGAGCAATGCCCTATCGAGGAACAGGCAGCACCGATTTATGTGGTGGCCACTGCTGATGAAGAAGTCGGGTTCTATGGGGCCGCCGATGTGGCTGCCCGATCGCAACTTTATCGACAACTCGTTGAGGAAAAGGCGGCGGGTATTATTGGCGAACCCACCGAGTTGAGTGTGGTGCATGCACATAAGGGGATGTACGTTCTCAAGGCGACTTCCGCAGGCAGAGCCGCCCATTCGAGTACTCGCGAAGGCCTCAATGCCAATCTGGCAATGATCGACTTTCTGTATGAAATGAAGCGATTGCATGACCAGACACTGACAGATCCTGCCTGGCTCGATGCACGCTTCGACCCACCCTGGATCAGTTGGAATATTGGAATTAACGACTTCACGCATGTGGTGAATATGACACCCGCGCAAAGTGTCTGCACCGTTTCGTTTCGTCCCATGCCTGATCAGCAGCCAGATCAACTTGTCACACAGGTCGAACAGTTTGCGGCTGCCTGTGGACTGACGTTTGAAGTCATTCGCCGCGGACAACCACTCTATCTCGACCCGGAATCGCCCTTTGTCAAAACGATGTGCGAGCTTTCGGGGTCTGGATCATCGCAGACAGTCAGTTATGGCACTGACGGTACAATGTTCACAGAAATCGAACAGATGATCGTCCTGGGACCGGGTTCGATTCGACAGGCACATACTGCCGATGAATTCATCACTTTGGAGCAACTACAAAGTGGGGCTGAACTTTACAGCCGAATTATCCGGCAACTGGTCACCAATCCGAGTGAGTGATCGATAAAGACCAGAGCTGGACGGGCAAAAAGACTTACTGATCGTAAGGTTGCAGAACAGCCGGCGGTGCCACGCCGGGAGCTGGCGGGATGGCAGGCTGCGCAGGACTGACTGATTGAGCTGGTGAAGGTGGGACAGGCATTGGAGTCACACCACCGGCTGGCGGCACTTCCTGCCACTGCGTCCGCTGCAAAGCGTCATTCGGGTAAACGTAAGGATACGCCTGCGGATAAGGGTGACAGCGGCAAGGAGGTGTATAAGAGCCTTCTTCCTGGCACCGCTCTTTGCAGCCACCGCAAACCACGCACTTTGTCCCGCACCAGTCAGCTTTACCGATACGGGTCAGATCCCAACGGGGAGACCAGAAGACCTGGGCATTTCCTTCGTGATCGGAAACATCGTCAATCACATCAGCATAAGGGTTATACAGACGGCAGCACTGGCAACCACTCAGCCCGAACAAAATCAGGCTGCTCATGGCAGGCAACAGCATGATGCTGAACACAGTGTGGCGCACTTTGAACCCCCGTACGGAACCATCTCCAGAAGTGGTTATCGGCGGCAACCAGTTTCAACCTTGACGAATTTGCCGAATCTAACAGCTTTGACGCCATGACCGAAAATCGGTGACTCTTAAGTTCGCCGAACGACTGGCCCACACATGGCGGGACGCAAGGCGTCGATCATGTCGAATCCCGCCCGTCAATTTGTAACGGTTGTAGTGGTTGTATTGCCGCAAGGGGGGTGTCCTCGCTGGATTCTTCGGCAGGGCCGGTTGTTGCGGCTGATTCCACACAAGCGTCACAACCGATACTTCGAGTGATGGAGTCCGAGAAGGTGTCCATCGCTGAGAAAGAACTGCCGGATCCGAAGAGTGATCAAAGACACTTGCACAACTCACCCGGCGAATTTGATCTCGTGAATGCAGGTTGAACTTAGAAACTCCAGCGACAAATGAATGGCTGTTCCTCTGCCACACCTGGTTGAGAGCAGCTACCAGATCATTTGTCGGACAGTGAGTGTTGGGCCAAAACATCAGGGACTGCCGGAGAGCATTGAACAACTTTTCTGGCTCAACACTTCAGTAGGCGGGCTTCACAACGGAAGGTGAAGAAACATGGTTAAGTGGTATCTTCTGCGAAATGTTTTGCTCGCCGCTGTCTTGGCCAGTGTGGGATCGGGCTGTGCTCGTTCGAGTCAGACGTTGACAGGCTGGTTCGACCGGGAACCTAAAGTTGATGCTCAAGGGAAGCCGCTCTCGAAAGAGGAAGCTGGCAAAGAGTCCCTCACCTCCAAGGAGAAGGCTTCCAAGAAGTCGACTGCTGAAAAAGAGCAGCTTGCTGACGCTGACGAAGCCAGTGAAGGGATCAAGAAGGCCAGTTGGTTCTCGTGGGGTAAGGACGACGACAAAACCTCATCTTCATCGAAAGAAGACAAGAGCAAGTCTTCCGTGGCTTCTCAAGATTCCAAAGAAAAGTCCTCCGCTTCAAAGTCATCGGCGAACAGTCAGGTTGCCAAAAGCGATTCCAAAGCCAGTACAGGCAGCAAGACTCCTGCCTCGACAGAAAGCAATCCGACCAAATCCACCAAGGGTCTCTCCAGCACAAAGGCCTTTGAAGGGACAGCACTGGCCGACACCAAGTCTGACAGCACTTTGAAAGATACCGCCAGTAGCGAAAAGAAAGCGGTCAAGCCGACACGCGGGCCTTCTCGTGATCTGATTCCAGCGGATGAAGATCCCTTCCTGGCAGAAGCGTTGGCAGATATTGCCGCCGGTCGTGGTAACGGGCCGGAGCGTGTGCAGAACAAATCTGAATCCGGGCCAGTCGCCAAATCCGATTCGGCCAAGACGGCTCCACCAAAATCTGCCACATCCAAAGAGACGACCCCAAGCAAGCCGGCCGCAGATCTTGTTGCGGGTAAATCGCCTGAGAAAGAGAAAGTCTCTCCCAACGGCACACAGGCACAAGTTCCTTCGAAGCCAATTTCAGAAGTGACAGGTGAGGAAGATTTCGCGGCCTGGATCTCGAAAATCGAAGGGCGAGGCGAAGCCGAAACCAAGCTGGAAAAGCCCGCCCAGGAGACTCCTTCCAAGTCTGAACAGCTTGTGGCTGCTGTGAAATCGGGTGGAAAGATTCCCGAAGCTAAAGCGACTCAGCAACCGACCAAAACTTTCGACTGGGCGAAGGAAACGCCTGAACCTCAAGTGGCTCAGGCAGCAGCGAAAAAGGGAGAGACGTTTGCCGAGTTGCAATCGGACTCCGCCAAAAAGATCGAAAGCCTCAGCCGCTCCCTGAAAAGCTCGGCCAGCAATGCTCGTGATAAAGCCGCCGATGAGTTAATGGAATCGAAGGCAATTGCCAGCACTGAATGGGCCAACACCACAAACTCTCTGCGGGAAAAGGGTGAAAATCTTTCTGGCGAGTTGCGGAAGGAAGTCAAAGATCAGGCGGTTCAATTTGCTGACCTCGCCACGGAAACTTCTGAAGCTGCTGCCGATATGGCCTGGGCTCAGGTCGAAAATGAGAAGAGCCGAGTGGTCGCTTCGACAGCCAATGCTAGAACTGAGGCTGCGAATCGAATTCAGGATGCCTTTGATTGGGAAAAAGAGACGACTGTCACCCCCACGGCTATTGCCAAAAAGACCGGGGCCACTGCTCCTGTCATTAAAGGGCTGATTGAGAAATGTGGTGCGATCAGTGAAGAGGTGAAACCCCTCGTGCAGGGGCTGGAAACCAGCAGTGTGGATGCGATTCGTCATAACGTTCATCGGTTAGGTCAGATGGATGCCAAAGGCCAGGAAGCTGTTCCTGCCCTCAACGCTCTGCTCGACCACGAAGATCCTTATGTGAAAGTTCACTCGGCTCTCGCTTTGAGCCGCCTGGGAGCCGAATCGCCGAAGGTGCTGAAGACACTGGTGGGGGGACTGAAGTCGCAGGATTCCGGAGTCCGCAGCTTCTCGGCGGCTGTGATTGGCGAGTTGGGTCCGCTGGGAGCTGAGGCTTTGCCAGCCCTGGCCACGTCGCTCGATGATCCCGATGGTTATGTTCGTCTGCATGCGGCTGAAGTTCTGGTACGGAATGATCGCTTTGCTGGTCGGGCTCTCGATACACTTCAGAACTGCCTGAAGGATTCAGATGAGAACATCCGCTGGCTGGCGACATACTCACTGGCTGAGCTGGCACCACAAAGACCCGATACAGTGCTGTGCCTGATGAAGGTTCTGAATGATCCAGCCAAGCGAGTCCGTGTGGGAGCAATCTATGCACTGGGTGAGATTGGTGCCTTATCGCGAGTCGCGATTCCAGAACTCGAACAGGCCGCTACTGATCCTGATCAGGAATTGCGGGCTGCTGCTCAGTACGCCTTACAGCAGATCAAGTCCTGAGTGACCTGTGGGTTATTCGTAGAGAGTTTGCAATGTGTTCAAGCACGAACCTCACTCGCTAATCGCGAATGAGGTTTGTGCTTTTTGCTTACCGCTCGCGCCAGGAATTGGACGCGATGGGCTGTTGGGGCAGGGAATGATCGGCGAGGGAATACGTCCATGCCCACGCACAGGAGTGTTCCTCGATATTGAGCGTGGGATGCGGCTCAACTCTCACAATCGTGCGGTGGTACATGGCATAGGCACCATGTGCCAGAGCGGGATAACCTGGAAACTCTTCCACAGGGTCGAGAACCTGCCAATCATGGGCCGGATCCTGCAGCTCAAAGAGCTCGCCGGGAATTTTTTGCTCCGGGGCCATCGGCGATCCTTGTCTCTCCGACGATGAGTTTACTGGCAGGATCAGTGCGGGGAATGTTCCCAGATTGACGAGGCTGCCGCGTGTGACGCTTGCGCCCACCCACCGGCTGCCCACCTCTCTCATAAAGTGATGGCGGCATTCGCCCTGCATTAATGTGCCATAAACAAAGAGCTGCTTTATAAGAAGTGCAGGAGTTTGACCAGCAGCGACCTGGTCCAGAACTTCACTGGCGGTCGGGCTCACGAGACCATCGTTCAAGGCCAAGTGAGCGTATCCTTGATGAACAATGGCGACATAATCAGGGTGAGGTTCGACATAGGCTTGCCTGGCAGTCGGTTTGGCGGTGTAGGTCTCAACCTGTTGAGGTACTCCGGCAGAATTGATGGCGAATGTCGCGTATCTCTGATAGCCACCCTTCGTAGTGCGTACCCCCTCCTTGCGATCTATCGCGTCCCAGGCGGTTTCGTCCATCTCGAAGAGCACGCCCGGGACGACATGGCCCGTCGCTGGCTCGACATCGAGCACACCTCCCTGGCGGCGTTGGGAGTGAAGGCTGAAGACGAGCCGATGATCTGGTAACCACGCGCGACCCAGAGAAGTCATGGCTCCCAGTGATACGTTTTGTTCGAGTGCCCACTCTTGCAGGTCTGCCTGGTTCAGATTGGAGCCATACGCGAAGTAAAGTTTTGAGGACATGGTCACGAAGAGGAACCTGAAGGTTGGGCGAAGGAAGTCAGCGAAAATTTCTTTTGATCAACGATTGAACCGCAACGGATTCCCCGGTGTCCAGAATCTGCAGAGGGAGTTTTCGCCAAAACCAAGGCAGAGAATCTCTCACTAGACCTGGCGCAACAGACTGGTATCAAACGAGTTGCCTTCAGAGCCATACGAATGGCACCCAGGCCGCATGCGGAATTCATGAAAATTTTCGCTGCCTTGCGAGCAGGGAGGGAATTGGAATAACATTCGCGAAGTTGCGGAGAGGAATCCTCTGGATTTCTGGTCGTGACGAAATCCTGGCGATGTAGCTCAGTCGGTTAGAGCAGCGGCTTCATAAGCCGTGTGTCGTGGGTTCGAGTCCCTCCATCGCCATTTCATTTCACCAGTTCATATGACTGGTCAAGCTACGGTGATCCACTTCCTGAAAATGAAGTTGAGCCTCGCCAGCTATTTGGTCTCGTCCAGTTCGTCTGTTTTCCTCGGTTTTGTAACGAACTTGAGGACGGCCATCAGAGCACCCACCAAGAGCACTACCGCAATCGCGAGAGTGAATAAGATCACTGGTAACGTTTCTGAAACGGCTTTAGCAAATGCCGCATCATTGGCCAGAACTGCTAACTGATTTTTGTCCAAAGCATTACCTTTCATGAAGTGGATGAGCGTCACTCCCGCGACTGCCCATATTGCCGGTCGCGGTTGAATGAACGCGAACTGGGTGTTTTCTCAAAAGTTTCGGGCCGATCATCAGTGATGACCGGCCCAAAATTGCATTTACTTTTCGTCTATTTCCATTTCACCCGTACTCAGCTCTTGGCAACCGGGCCAACGTATTTGGCATTCCCGAAACCAAGGAGTGGGAAAAAGATGAAGCCAAAAAATGCTAGCCCTAACCCCCACGCCACATCTTTGCCAAAGGATTTTGCCAAATCGATGAGAATGACAATCCAAACAACAAAACTTACGCAAGGGATCAACATCAGAATGATCCACCAGAGAGGGCGACCGACAATTTCCAGCATCACGATGAAGTTGTAAATCGGGATGATGGCTGCCCAACCTGGTTTACCAGCTTTGGTAAACACTTTCCAAAGACCAGCAAAGAACAAAACAAGTAATGCAAAGGTAAAGAGCATCACTACTAAGACGATGGTCATTGCTGCTGCTGCGGCAGCGGTCTCTGCATCGGAACCGCCGAAGTCATCCTGTGCCAGCATTGCAAAACGAAATAGATCCATCGCGTTCTCCCCACCTGAATGTTGTGTGAACAAATCCCCATTAGGGCGGCAGACTAATGTTCAGACATTTGCAGGTCAAATACGATCTTGGAAGTTTTGCCTGACCAACACAAAATTCTTTTCCGTTGGCTGCAAATGGTGCCCTCGTTGACCACCACAAAGCTGACCACCACACTGTTGACTACGACAGCTATGGCAATCAAAGCTCACGAAGGATTGGCAGGAAGGGCACGGGGATTCGTTAGACCCTCGGGACGCAATGTCTCTGACAAGGTTTTTACCGGCTCGCCCATTTCGTGTTCACCGGCTTTCATTTCCTGAAAGAACATGAAATGCGGATAGGAGTCGAGCTTGAGTTTGTCCTGCAAGGCGGGGAATAGATAATCGCGCGAGCAATAGATCATCCGCCGCAAAGCCTCCCGCTGACTTGATGCAATCGTCTCCAGTTCAGCGGTGATTTTCTCAAGCTGTTGCCGGGATTTGGTCAGATGTTGATCCCAGTCCTGATCACGCGGGTTGGTGTCGAGCAGTTGTCGGCTCTCGCGGTAAATCCCCAGCAGTTGATCGTGATAATGATGATCGAGATTTCTTCGGGGCCAGTACCACCAGGCAGCCCCCAGGCAACCCAGCAGGACAACCGGAAAGCTGCGCCGCCCAAACTGCACCAGATGTGTCGATAGCGGGCGCCTGGCAATCGCAGTCAGTGCTTTACTCCGGGACGGAAAAACTTCCCAGACCGTATCGACTTTCATAATGCGGAGAACATCGAGCATTTCTGTCGAAGGATTGGCGAGTGCGACTCGCCCACCTTTGGCTTTGACCTTCTGGCTGAAAACAATCAATTGCCCAAGCACCTGCGACCCAAAATATCTGGCTCGACTGAGATCAAAAACGAGATGTTTCAACTGGGCTTTATCGAAAAAATCGATTGCGGCAGACATCTCGGCATGGACATGAGGAAGATGAAAACCGGCAGCATCCCCGGCGGGCGTGACGACCAGCGTATCTCCAAACTCTTCGAGTGGAAAAATCTGATGCAGATGTGTTCGATCAGAACGTGACATAGCAACCCGTCGAATAGATCCGATTCGGAACCGCGTGATGGCGCCTGTTGTTCATGACTCTGGCAAGTCAGGTGGCCCGCTTTCCATCAGCGACACAGTTCTCAACACGCTCCTGATGGTACCTTCAAGTGATTGACACACTCAAAGACTATGGCATACCAGGAGGCTTCGCCACTGTCCGTATTTGTGTGCCGCACTGTTCGTAGCACGCGACATACGAAGGAAACTAGTGGCTTCGGGGAGTCGTGGCAGGGCCGAGTCGGCGACGATTGGGTTCCTGTTTTTTGGCAGCCGCATTCCCCACTTCGAGATCCTGAGGGGTGGCAGACTCGGCGACCGTGATCATCAAGGGAGATTCCGTCGACAGGAACAAAGAACCGAACCCGACTTTCGGGCCCTCGCCGTGTCCTGCATCCGGGGTGTGACCTGCGGAAATCGACACGTAATGCTTCCCCAGAGGAGCCTGCCCTGCAAAGGTTCCTTCTTTAGAAACGGGGATCGTGACGGCCGCCGATTGATCAGCAGGCATCAGGACCAGAGAAACGCCTTCGACCTCAATCGGTTTGCCATCGACGAGAATGCGCCCGGCCACAGGTCCTTTGGCACGCGAATCAACAGCCACTCGACTCCCACAACCCGTGACAACAATCGCAAGTAAAAAAACACAAATCCATGGTGCAAAACTCACAGCCAAACAGAGTGACGACTGTGTTGAGATCACATCAGGAGCCGCGGCTTCTTTCGGAAGGGGTTTGATTCTGAGACACATAGGAAATCTTTCGAAAATTGGTAGAAACACCATAGAGAGGGGCGGTTTTGCAGGTGACAATCCCGATGATATCAGTATACTTTAATGTGACTGTGGAAATCCAGACAAACCTGAAGAGTTTGTCTGGAATGCATAAGAACGACTCGGCGATCTCGCTGATCAACTCAGAACCACAAATCCCTATCAATAAAAAACTCAATTCACTGATAAGATTCTCAAAATTTTCGTCTGGGACTTTTCTGTCGCCCTCCGAAAACTGTATGTAGTCATTTTGGTTGATTTTGCTCTGACGGATCATGTCTGAATTCGCGTTTTCCGGGCCTTTGCTACCCAATCTTTTTTGCATGTCTTGAGCCACATTCTGTGGCATTCACTTCCTGCCAGTTCTGGCAATGTTCTTTTTGGAGCTTCTTATGCGCTGCTTGACTCTTCCCACTGCACGGCCTGGACGAGTTGCTCGTCGTCCGGGGTTCACATTGATCGAGCTGCTGGTGGTCATTGCGATCATCGCCATCCTGATTGCACTCTTGCTCCCGGCTGTTCAGCAGGCCCGCGAGGCAGCCCGGCGGACTCAGTGCCGCAACAACCTCAAGCAATTGGGGATTGCGATGCACAATTACCACGACACGTTCCGCGTCTTTCCTCCAGCAGGTGTCGATGGCATGAAAGGGACATCCGGCCGTCGGTATTCCTTTGCAATCAGCATTCTGCCGTATGTCGATCAGACACCGTTGTACAACACGATCATGGCCAATACCGGGGCGGGAATGGCTGATCCCTGGAATCGACCTGCTTACTTTACCGTCGATATTCCCGGCTTCATCTGCCCCTCCGATGTGCCGCCCGGTAATCGAAATGAAAGCCCCAGCCTGCTAAACTATCGCGTCAGCGTGGGAGATACTCTCAACGACAACAATGGCACCAATACTCGTGGCATGTTCGCCTACCGCAGCAATACGGGAATGCGTGATGTGACCGATGGGACCAGCAACACGATCATGATGGCAGAAGCTGTCATGGGTGGAGTCGATACCACAGCCATTCTGGGTGGTGTGGCCGTGGGTGTCACGACCAGCACTCCTCAGGCCTGCCTGAGCCTGATTGACCCTGCCACCCGTACGTTAACTGGTGCTGTGCGGACCGACTTCCGACCACCGGGGGGACGTGCCTGGGATGGACGGCCTTACTTCGCCTTTGTGGCGACGGCTGTTCGACCCAATGGTCCTTCCTGCCAAAGCTCAACGGTCGATGGTGGCTGGGGCCACGCCACGGCTTCCAGTCGGCATACAGGAGGGATTCATGCGTTGATGGGTGATGGCGCTGTGCGATTTATCAGCGAAAACATCAGTGCCGGTGATCCCAATGCGACCTCTCCTGGCAGCGGCCCATCTCCTTATGGTGTGTGGGGCGCGATAGGAACTCGTGCCTCGGGAGAAACGGTCAACGAGTTCTAAGGACACCCTCTGTTTCTTAATCCACTTCGACGTCACAGGCAGTACGGGAACTTTTTCTCGTGCTGCCTGTGTCGCTTGACATCTACGTTGATCCGGGTGTCGAGATGTCGTGTTATTCCTGCTTTTGGCCCTAAAAACGGGGGGTTTTTCTCAAGTTGTTGGAGTGGAGGAATGGTTGGTTCCGGGATGTGGCTTTCTTGCAACAGCAAAAACGGTTCACCCTCCGATTTTCGACTGGCGAAGGCTCTTTTTCTGCGGCAAGCTCTACTGCCTGCGAATGATGAACTGAGATGTCGAACGATGATGCATGGCCGTCGATAAGGTAGAGCAAAGCTTGAATTCCACCGGGTATCGAGAACTGCTGGGGTCCTTATTCCGCTGGACGCTTTTGCCATCGGCACAGCGCCGGCTGATGACTGACAATATCTGGCTGCCACTCAAGCAGACTCAGAAAACCTTGGGTACGGAGCTGGTTCGCACGACAGCCAGTGAGCATGCTTTGAGCCATACCGCGTCGGCGGCTCACCTTCCCACGACTGACCTGCTGATGCATGTGCTCATGTCGGATGGCATCCTGCGTGCCTGGTCATCTACCACGTTGGCCGACCATCAATCAGCGTTGAGTGACGACTTGATTGCTGTGGAGCGCCTGGTCCTCTCGTTATCGCAGTCTCAGCAGCAACTGATGGTCTGGGCCTACCGGACGTTACAAAAAGAGGATCGAACGTCTGGTTTTTCCGAGATCAATCTCTTCCGGAAACGATATGAGCGATGGGTCGATATTCTGATTTCCTGCACATGTTCCAAGCATGAAACTGCTCTGGAATGGGGCTACGACAGCGACAGTGTGGCCGATTTTCTCGACAGCTTTGCGGCCAGGCCGCATCCTCTGGCGACAGTTCTGAGCGCTGGCTGGGAAAATTTTCTGGAGAGCGTGGAAAAGCTGACCCCTCGTTTGATGGCTCCACTGCCTCGACTGGCGACGGCATTTTCAGGGATTTCGCCGGAAACATCCCGCCGTGAAAATGGTCTGCTTAGTAGCGCACTTCACAGAATTTACAACTCATCAAATCGTTCATGAGCAGAACATACCTCATGGCTGTAGAATTGCGGGGACTGCCTCTCTAATGGTCAATGCCTGCAATTCAGGCTTTGTTGGACAGAAAAATCCGGTGACTTCTTGCGGAATTCATGAATTCACGTTCCGTTTGCCCCTCTATCGACTACGATAATGAATGTAGTGTAGCAACCCGTCCTATGCACAATCGAAACGGCTTGAAGTCATTACGATCAGAAGCTGAGTCGGCCCGGCCCCTCTAGTGTTCTCTTGATCACATCCCTTGGGCGGGTTTGCTCTGTCATCCGCCTTCGGAATTGGATTAAGATACAAATCTGTCGATTTTAGTGATGCATTGGCATGGCAAACGCTGTGTGATAGTTGAGTCTCCCTAGTAATTGATGCTTGATAACTGTGCCAAGGCAGGCTTTTGAATTGTGGATATGGAATCCGGCAGGATCGTTTTGTTCAAAGACAATTTTGAAGAGATCCCTCGGAAGGTGGATCGTTGAATCAAATTGTCCTGTCCGCAGTGACAAGGTAATGCCATGCCAGCTTTCCTGATTCCTCTCGATGCCGGTGGTACGGTGATTCCACTGGAGAAGTCGATTGTCCTCGTGGGACGTCAGGCTGACTGTGATGTCGTACTGACTCACAGTCGCAAAGTCTCCCGCAAGCATTGCTGCTTCGCTCAGGTGAATGATCGCTGGATAATTCGCGATCTGGGAAGTACGAACGGTGTTTCCATCAACGGGGCCCGTATCCGCAAAGAACATCGGTTGCGACTGGGCGATGAGATTCTGATAGGGGACATCGGTTTTAAACTGCACAACAAGCCACAACTTGTTGACAACAAAATTGTGGAGACTGCGGGCTTCACACCAGCGCTGAGAGCTTCTGCCACGTCTCCAGTCAGTTCTGAACTGCCACTGGCAATTCCCGAAAGTGATGCCGAAATGCCAGGGTATTCACTTCCTTCTACAGCATTTCCTGGAAATGGCTCCCCAGCCAGTGAGAGTGGGATTTCTCGTCGAAAATTCAGTGATCACTCTGCGATGAATGAGCCACCGCGAGGATCGCAACCTTTGAATGATTCGCCTCGTTTTGACGACCTGTTTTCGGCCCCCAATGATGATTCCGGGGTCGATCTCAATGGTCATCACGGAAAGCGCCGTGATGACAGTCACGAGATGCTCGCCGTAGGTTCTGACAGCTTTGGTTAACGGTCTCAGACAACTCACCTGCCACTGATCACCCGGATGAGGCGCATCTTTCAGGACTGTCACCCATCGACAGCATGCGAGCAGCCCGACCAGTCGATTTCCATGACCTGATAATGGGTTTTGCACCATCCCAGAGTCTGATAGACCTGCTTGGCTGATTGATTGCTGCCATCGACGTACAGCCTCAAACCTGTGCATAAGTTGTCTTGCCGGGCGGCCTGTTCCACATGCTGCAAAAGCTGGCGAAAAACTCCCTGGCGTCGATCTTCAGGCCGCACGTAGACACTCTGAATCCACCAAAACTCACCGGCTCTCCAGTCACTCCACTCCCGCGTGATCAATAGCTGGCCAGCAAGCCTTTTTGTCGCGCACTCTTCTGCCACAAAATAGGCTCCACGCTGCTCATCGGCGAGCAACATTTGCACACCACGCAGGAGCGTCGGCCCATCCAGTTTTCGTTCTTCGGTCTCCAGCGCCATGGCCGCATTAAAGGCGGCAAGAACGTCAGCATCAGCAGAATTCCCCCGCCTGATGCTGTATCGACCAGAGGCATGCGTCATGGCTAACTCCTTATTCAGTGACAATTTCGAAAAAACGAGCCCCGATCATACGCCATCGCCTCCTCGCAGACTCATCGCAGCTTTTGGGATGGTTGTAATTGTTAATCTTTGAGCAGGCTGCCCAAACCATCAACCGAGCGGCGAAAAGTGCCGATAGAACTCACAGCAAAAAGATTGGCTGTGGATTGGCAGATGCTCCCAGTTGCAGCCCTAACAACAAATGATCGGAGAAATCATTGTGTATATGTCGGAACAGGGAAAACTCAGAGCGATGGAACAACAGATTCAGGATCAGCAGCGTTTGGCCTGGGCCATGCTGATTGTGGGAGTGGCAGCCGGTTTATTGGGAATGCACTTTCTTGTCGCTCGGCCCATGAATGCCGAGATTGCGTCACTCAGGCAGAACCTGAAGACGGTGAATTCGCAGGTGGAAGTCCTGATTCAGGAATCTGTGGATAGTGGCTATACCACCAGCCTGCTTTCGGAACTCAGGTCGCAACGCGAACATCTGACAGAAGCGAAAGCCGCTTTGCGTCAGTGGGAAAATCTCAACAAGGCGATGCTGGTCGAATCGAATCAGACAGCTCAGTTGGCTCAAAGCCTCACACAATTGCAGAAGTTGACGAAAGACCTGGTGGCAATTTCTCCTGCTGCTGAGCAGGCTCAGGTGGCTTACGACCGACTCGACCAGATGCAATCCGAACTGATTGAACTCGGAAAAATGACCGCTACGGCACAGCAGGCTCTGGAGCAATCACACTCCCTGCAGAGCACAGCCATTGCTCAGAAACCTTTGATTGCCTCAGCCAGGGAAGTTCTTGTCCAACAGGAAAATCTGTATCAATCGCTCACTGGTCAGACAGAAATGTTGCATGCCGCCCGGGGAACTGTCGGACAGTTTTCACAATTGAACAAATCGCTCATTGATGCTGCCAGCCAGCTCGATGTAGCTCAGCGAGTGAGTGACGTGCTTGTGCAGATCGAGCAAACCTTGCACGATCGTCCTGTGTCGGCAGAAGCGACGCTTGAAGAAGCCCAGCAACTGGTGGCCGTCTCGAAAAAGCTGCATGAAATGCAACAACTTCCTCTCGCTGAAGCGAATGTCAATCGAGCCGCCCGATTGGTTGGCGATCTGGCGGGAAGAACCAGTTCTTTGGCCGATGCTGCTGAGAATCTGGAGTTGATCGTCGATTTCCAGCAGGAACTTGGCACTCAGATTCGCAGTCTCACAAGCCTCCGAGAGCAGTTCTTCCAGTTATCTCTGCTGGAGAAGTCGATTGGGAACACCGTCCAAATTCTTCAGCCACTCTTTGAACTGACGAATCTCAAGCGGCTGGATGGCGAAGAGCTTCGCACAGCGGCCCGTTCGATTCTCGAACAGCGTTCTCACCAGGACCGCGCTCAACTGGTTGATCAGAACCGGCCAGCGATCCACGGAGTCACCATTTCGACGGGAACTGAAAACAAAATCGATGGACAGAAAAACGATGCGGTCCCACAGCCACTCGATTAGTTCGAACAGGTGATCAATTCGCCAAAGCGATTATGCCAGAAGCCCTGATGATCGAGCTGTGGCATCCATCCATACACCTTTCAACACCCGGACTCGTCATCGAGTCCGGGTGTTGATGGTTTTGAGGCAGACTCGATGTGGGTTGGTATGCATTGACCTCGTCTTCAAGCAGCCTTCAAAGATCTTTGGGAGTTGTGACCAGACCATTGATCCGTGTCAGAGAATTTGTGAACCAGATCTGGTTGTGCGACAACATCGTAAACGCGAAGAAAATCCTCTTCGGTGATATTCTTCAGGATGGGCTGGAGTTTGGAGTAGAGATAACTTCCATCATGCACCAGACGCGGATACTTGATCAAAGTGACCGGGATATTGGCATCAGCCAGAGCCAGAACTAATTGGTAGAGATGAGCGAGCAGCACCTGCTCCTGGGCCCCGGCCTTCAGGCTGCTCGAGTTCCACAAGCCTCCTGCCAACTCTCGCGAGTGAAAAAACCGCTTGGCGCGTTTGAGGAGTGGCATCTTCGCGACAGCCGATCGAGTCACATGCCGACGACTTTCTGCCGCAGCAGCCAGATCCCGCATAGGGATCAAGACATGCTCGATGACAATGTTCGCATCGGCAAGAACGTCGGCTGCATACTCGGCAAATTTGGGGTTCTTGACCAGGTAAGGCGCGGAGGGTTCGCGGATGTCATGTTCCAGACCCGCCCTGGCGACTTCGTTTTTGAATCGAGAAAGGTCTTCCGGGCGAAACCCCGTATTGATTCCCAGATGAGTCAAAAGCTCGACAAGAAAGGTCGTCCCGGTGCGTCCTGTACCGGTAATGACCACATGGTGACGGGGGGCCATACGCCATCCTTTGTATTTGAATTCCGTTTCCATCTTCAGACCATTCCATTGGTCACTGATTCGTCATTGTCAATCAGCAAAGGAACCGATGGCTGCCGTGCGGGCCCGCAGACACAGCAGACTTCAGTTCAAACCTTGCCAATCAACCTGACGACCTCGTCTCTCCTGAACTCTCAACGAGTCATATCGACGCGTACACACACTTGGAGACGGATCAATCTCGTCTCACTCTGGTCTGCCCACGCACTGATAATGTTTCTCGACGAATTCGAGAGTTTACGATCATCGCCTGAATTTCTGCTGAAGCTCTTTTGCGGAACTGAGACGCGAAGTTCGCAAGCCACAAGCCATATTCATGAATGATCGTAAGCGCTACATACGATGCGCACGTCTGGCAGACAAGGGCGATGTTCTTCAGGTCTGTTGGTTGTATGGGCATAATTTGCCGGTCGCTTGATTCTTGACCGGCGATCAAGCGTTGATCGATGCCAGAGCCTCACGAATCACCAGGCACAGAACAGCAATCTGTTTGACAATTTTCGTCAACACCGGCAGATTGAATTTGAAGAGAAACGTCACCTGATATCGGAAAGACCATGAACCACCGATCAATGACCCACCAGGTTCTTTCACACATAGCTGCTGCTTTGTTCGCGAGCAACTCCCTGCGATTTCTGGCCGCCATAGGTGCCGCTGGTTTGCTGATCGCAGCCTGGGCAGGAAACAGCCTGGCGAGTGATCCGATCGCACCCGCTGCTGTCGTTACTCCCCCTCTCTCGGCAGAACAACCGAGCCCAGCCGACATGGCCAGGGCTGCCGGAGTGAAATTACCTTCACTCCCCTGGCATACAGCCAATATCTGGTGGGAGCTGGCCAGTGAAACCGAGAATTTCGAAATGCTGGAACAGACCGTCACCATTGATCGTGATGTCCCCTCCACCATGAATCTGTACATCGCCCCCATGGGAATCGCCATGATCAGCGGCATGCAGTGTTACGGTGGCATTCAAACCAACATCAATGGCTGGGCAACTAAGGAAAGTCGCGAACGGGTTTTTCGCGGGAAAGGTGCTATCTTCTCTCGCTGGTCGAATGACAAAAAGACCCCCATTGGCCTCGATCACGTGCTGACCGCAGGCGAAGATTGCCTCGTGGAAAGTGCCGGCTACGAGGGAGAATTTGCCAGCGTCCGCAGACCTTTCGAATGGACGAAAGGGACCTACACTTACCGGATCCGCAAAGACAAAACCGAACAGATCGATGGACAGCCTCACACCTGGTTTACCTGTGAAGTCGAAACCAAAGACTGTTGCCAGATCACCGTCGGCAGCCTGCGATTTGAAGGCGAAACATTCAAATTCTGGCCCAGACAATCCGCCTTTGTTGAAGTCTACAGCACCCGCCAGATCCCCCGTTCCCACATACCGGCTGTCGAGGTCACCTTTGGCTGGCCCAGGATTAATGGGCAACCTGTTAAACTCAAAAGAGCACATGCCTACTATCCCAATCAATCCACACAAGCGAGTCCCGATTGTGCTGTGGTTACTGCGGAACGAAGCCACTGTGTGGTCAAAGTGGGACCCATCTTTGTGCGCGACGAAGCCAACCGCCGACACGAACTTCTCATTGTTCCTCCAGCCGAATAAGGCATGGAGAAGTAGCTTCTGCGCGGATGGGAAAACTCGTCTGGCACATCTTCTGCATTATGGTGTGAATCGAAGATCGACAAGATCCTTGCTCTGAGGTCTGTGGCTGGATGTCTTGCTCAAAAAAGAGAAATTGAACATCGATCAGCCTTACAGACCCCGCCTGAGCCTCGATCATTAGGGCTTCAGAAACCGGGTCAGGTTGATCTCTGGCGGAAGGGGCTGGCCTTCCATCGAGTCGAGTAACCATTTGGCAAGAAGTGGAGCCCAAAGAGCACCACGTGAACCCAGTCCGTTGATCACCCCGCAGTTTTTTTCCTGTGGCCAGGTGACTTCTGAAACTCTGCCGAGAATGGATTCTGGCAGACTCCAGCCAATCGCTGGCATCTGACCAGGGAGAGCGGGGCGGATGGCGGCCTGCTGAGAGCAGATTTGCGGATTTCTGATTCCCCACTGCGCGAGGCCCCCGCTTAACTCCAGACGAGCCTCAGATGTGATTTCGTAATCGAGGTGCTGCGGATCGTAGGTTGCTCCCACCAGCCAGCGATCCTGCTCCTGCGGTGTCATCCAGATCCCTCCATGCCACGAATAATCTTTTCGAGCCCCAGGAAGTTCGATTTCCATTAACTCCCCTTTGGCAGCGAGAAATGGCAGCCGGATCAATTCTGGGGTGTAGCCGGTGCATAAGACGATGCGCCGGGCGGCAATTGATTTCCATTGCCAATGGCACGCCACTTCATCCCAGAGAAGATCACAAGGCCTAAACTCCGCACTTGAAAGACACGCTGTTTCCCTCAGCCACTTCTCTGTCGCCTGCAGAAAGACCGGCAGGAGCACTCGTGCCGCCTCGAGCATGACATAGGGTTTTGTACCGGCTGGCCCATGGATGCCATGTTCTCGCGAAGCGACAAAATCCTCTTCGACGGGCTGAAGATAGTTGGCGGATGCGGGAAACTTGTGGCAGCGCGATAACCACAGTTCTTCCTCGGCTGTCGTCAACCAGCGCAGGGCGGGTCGATTCCGCCAGCAGTCTCGATTTGTCTCGTTGGCGACAAAACGATAAAGATCCAACGCCGACGATCGAAATTCTGCAAAACGCCAGGCCAGTGCCAACCTGGAACCGGTAATCGGTGTGATCAGCCCTGCTCCCACTTGAGAGGCAGAAAGTGGCCATTGGGCCGGTGAGCTGATGACATGAATTTTTAGCTGTCGGCGCAGTGCCTGCCAGGCCAGAGCCGATCCTGCGACACCTTGACCAACAATCAGCAGATCAACGGTCGTTTCACTCACACTCTTGACACTCTGGAACGAGAACAGATTTTCGATCAGACGAGCGATAAGAACCCGAAAGCTCCCCTGTTCACAAAAAGAGAATACTCTCGGAGTTCTTCTGCGGGCGAACTCTTCGTTTAAAACAGAGTTTACTTCACTGGTCCATCGTTGCGGGGTGGTCGTTGACCTGGACCACGTTCACCGGAATTTCTCTCACCGGAATTTCTCTCACCGGGTGGTCGTTCACCGGGGGGGCCATTTCCTGGCGGGCCACCATTTCCGATCCCTCCCGGGCCGCCACCTCCAGGGCCAAACCCGCCCAACGGAAAGCCCAGATCGCGACGCATTTCAAAGAGAGCCTTCAGTTCGGGAGATTTTTCCTGAATGAAAAGATACGTCAGCCGTTTACGGGCATCCTCAGGTGGCAGACGCATCAGTTCGTCTCGACGAGTGCTGTCCATCTCGCTGAAGAATGCCTGCAGATCCTGCTCAGCGGGCAGATTGCGCTCAATTTCTGCTCCGACCATGTTGCCCAGCCCGCGATAGAACATGCTCAGAAATGTGAGGCGCTGCTCCGTCCCTTTTTTCGATTCCAACTGCTTTTTCAGATCAGGATCCTGAACCGCATCAATAAGTCGCACCAGTTGAGGCTCCGCAGGCCAGCGCAAGCGGCCACCCGCCTGTCGGAAAGACGATTCCAGAATGCGCCGTGAGCGGGAAAGCCCGGTTTGTGTCTGAGCATCCCGTTGAAGATCGACTGGCAAATCTTTGTAGCAGACTTCGATCAGTCCCTGAAGATCCTGAGACGACAGGGCTGGCCCACGGCTGGCGGTTCGATTGCGACGTTCATTCCAGGATCCCACATACATCGCCTGCGCTTCGTTGCGGGCATCCTGTTCTTCTTTGAATTTCTTAACGAGCTGCATTTTCTTAAGGGCATCGGTCTCGCGACGTAGATCGTCTCGCTGTCCGGGAGTCAGTGTCTTCAGCCACATGCTGTAAGTTTCCATGATGGCATGCAGGTCTCCACCACTTTTCGTATCGGCCTGCAATTCACTGTTCAGTTGCCGCAAATGCTGGCGGCGTTCCTCAGGAAGAGCTTCAAAATTCTCGAAGTTGCGCTCAATTCGATCACGTTCGATCGCATTCATACCGGCGACCTTCTGATAGGCCCGCTCGATATCTGCTTCAGCCGCAAACGTGGCCAGACTCCCCAGGCAGCACATCCCGATGATGCCGGCAATTCGTACAAAACGTATCTGGTTAGTTGTCATTGGCGGCTCCCTGTGCTGCCGGTGCATTGGGTTTACTGCCAGCCGCTGAATTACCGCCCGTTCCTGCATCAAACAGCCCGCTGGCTCGAAGCTCCTTCAGAAACTGGATTGAATCGACTTCAATCAGTTCATCGTAATCCTGCACCAAGGGTAATTCAGAAAGCATTCGACGCGAACGATCCGGCACCCAGTCATGAGCCGCCAGATAGCCGACAGCGGCTGTCACCACCACCAGCACTCCGCTGGCCACCCAGGGCAAGGATTGCATCAGCTTCTGCTGCCCCAGCATGAGCCACGGAGTCAGCTTGGGTTGCTCTGCCAATCGAATATGCGTGATGGTCTTTTCAGAAAAATCAGCAGAAGCTTTTGTCGCGGGGAGCAGATCCAGCAATTCCCAGGTTCGGGCCAGGACCTCGACCTCATGACGAGCCGTCTCATTGTGCGAGAGTAATGTATCCACATTCTGGGCGGCTTCTTCCTCGAGTTCACCATCGAGATAAGCCACCAGATCTTCACGCACTTCAGAGGTCAATCGTGTCGGACGATTCATGATTTATGCCAGAACAAACGCAGTTTACGGAATTGCCGCATGATCCTTGACGGGCCATTCCTCGTTTGCAAGTTTAACTGTCGGTAAGTCGAACTCATGATGCTCGAAAGAAATCATCAGATTGAAGGTGCAGTGTACCAGAACTCATGAAACAAGAGTTGAAGACTTTCATTTCCACTTTCTGGAAGGCTCTCTTTGAACCCCACTGGAGTCGTACAGGGTTCGCACGAACCCGAAAAGTCTACCAAAAGTTCTGCTCAACCTGCGGGACTTGATCCTTCACTTCCACCAGCCGTCGCGACCACGACGATTTTTTCACGAACGTCGTCTTCCACATTTTCTGATTCGGATAAAAACACACAACCACTTCCCAGGCAAGTGGTTATGTCGCAAAACAGAATGGAACCGAGCGGCTCCATCCCGGATTACCGGAGTCTGGCTGCTCATCGAATTGTCGAAACTGCCGAACGGCTGGAACGTCGAATTCAGGAGCGATTTGGACAGATCGGTTTATCCAGAGTCGCTCACGAGGTCACGCTCCTCAGTCGAGAAGCGATGGCTAAGGGCGCCCGCATAGCGCGACCGAATCTGCTGCTCAGGCTCGGGATCTGGCTGACTCTGGGAGTGATCGCGTTTCCTATCGTGAGGTTAATGCAATCGACGCGCTACCATGTCGATGGGCTCGAATTCACCGAAATGGTGCAGATCTTTGATTCTTCCTCGCAGAGTCTGATCTTTCTCGCTCTGGCGGGAGCATTCCTTTTCAGCCTCGAAACCCGGTTGAAACGCAGAAAACTGCTGACAGCCCTGCACGAATTGCGCTCGCTGGCTCACATTGTCGATATGCACCAGTTGACCAAAGACCCGGAAGCGGTCATTCGCGGCGGAGACAAAACGCTCTCCTCACCCGAGCGAATTCTCGACAGGTTCAAGCTGGGCCGATATCTCGATTATTGCAGCGAGCTGCTCTCTCTCATCAGCAAAATCGGGGCGATCTATGTCCAGCATTTCCCCGACTCAGTGGCTCTGGCTGCGGCCGATCAACTCTCTGGTTTGACAAACGATCTCTCTCGAAATGTCTGGCAGAAAATCATGATTCTCGACCAGGTCGCCTCCAGAGAAGATCCCGTCGAAGAACCATCAGAAACCAGCCAGACTGGCCATTAACTGCCGAACGACTAGGATCATTTCAATCAACTCGATCGTCTGGATCCCACCCACCGATCTTCACCTCACTCACTGCCTCTCGGAAAGGTTTGTGCTTATGTCCGCTGTTCCTGAAGTCGGGAGTAAAGCCCCTGCCTTTGATCTCCCTGCATTTCCCAAGGGTCGATACAAGCTCAGCGGCCTCAAAGGCAAATATGTCGTGCTGTACTTCTACCCCCGTGACAACACGCCCGGCTGCACCACGGAAGCCTGTGACTTCCGTGATCGGCATGAGGCCATAACCGCAGCGAATACGGTGGTTCTGGGTGTCAGCACTGATAGTGTCGAATCTCATCAGAAGTTTATTGAAAAGTTTGAACTTCCTTTTCCGCTTCTGGCTGACGAAGACCACGCCATTGCCGAGAAGTACGGCGTCTGGGTCGAAAAAAACATGTACGGCAAGAAGAGCATGGGGATGCAGCGGGCCACATTTCTGATCGATCCCGCCGGAAAAATTGCCGCCGTCTGGCCTAAGGTCAAGGTGGATGGCCATGCCGAGGCTGTGGTGGCGAAAATCCAGGAACTCCAGGCTGCCGGCTGATTGGAGTTGGCTTTCAGGATTTCAAAGCGCTGTACGTACCACTGCTGGATTGTCAGCAGTGGTCTTTCGATGATTGCAGGCTCAATTCGTAGGAAGTTGCGCTCATCCCGGCCTTCTCCCGTCGGAACGGGAGAAGGGGTAAAAAACCCTCGCCCGCGTCTGCGTGGGAGAGGGTGGCACGAAAGTGCCGGGCGAGGGTCTGGCCAATCGATATGGATCGGTCAGTGAGGTATCCGCAGGGGCGCTGATTGATTGCCAGTGGTCAGAGATGACAAGCAGATTGCGATGAAACTGGTGGTGGATCGTACGCCTCATACGTTCGAGCTCACCCTCATCCCGGCCTTCTCCCGTCAGAACGGGAGAAGGAGCAAAAAACCCTCGCCCGCGTCTGTGCTGAGTGGGCCATGACAAAGCTCTCGACATCCGCACGATCGCCGGGAAGATGATCACGCGAAGTAATCGATGGCGTTCTGGAAGATCTGCTTGCCAGCTCCATCCCCTGCCAGATTCATGCGAGTCCAGTTCGGATGTTGAGTTGCGAAGAGAAATCGCTCGGGGTGCGGCATCAATCCCAGCACTCGACCGGTGGGATCACAAAGCCCAGCCAGATCCGCAATCGACCCATTTGGGTTGCCCTGTTCCATCAAAGCTGAAGTTCCCTGTCGACTGCCTGGCGAGCCACCAGCCTGTGCGGTGAGCAAGGTCACACGCTCGGCATTGTGGTACTTCCGCCACGGAATGTAAGCCAGTGCCATTTGCTGGCGTGCTTCCCACTCAGTCAGCACTGCTGCATCCCGAACAGCAATCCGACCTTCGGCATGTGCCATCGGCAGGTCGATTTCATCAATACCGCGCAAAAAGATCGAATTCGTGGAGGTGACTTTGAGCCTGACCCAGCGGGCGGTGTAACGACCATTTTCATTCCAGGTGAGCGTGGCTTTGGCAGGCTGATTGCCAGAATCGGGCTGATTCCAGCCTTCGTCACCATCGGGAAGCACGCCCGCTTTCAAGAGCGTCTGAAAGCCATTACAGATCCCCAGTGCCAACTTGTCACCAGCCAGAAACTCTCCGATTTCTTCGCGCAGTGCCGTTTTGAGCTGGCTGGCAAAAATCACTCCTGAGCCAATGTCATCGCCATAACTGAAGCCACCGGGAATACAGAGGATCTGGTAATCCTTGATTCGCCCCGGATTTTCCAGAATTCGATTGAGGTGCAGCACTTCTGGCTTACCACCGCAAATCTCAAACGCGTGGGCCGTTTCCTGATCGCAATTTGTTCCCGGGGCACGCAAGACACAAACGCGGGGTGAGATCATGGCGTGGGTCATCCACCATCTGCAGGAATATCAACGGAACCATTGGTCACCCACCACAGGGCTGGCCTTCTCACAAACAGTCTGGCTGAACATCAATTCAACTGCAATCGAAACCGCTACCAAGATTTCCTGCGCAGGCAGCAGGTCCACCAGTTGATGATCAAAAATCGAACGAAATCACAGCCATGTGAATGAAAATCGGTGTTCCATCAGTAAAGACAGAAACGACTCACTCGATTGAGGAGCAAAGCCCCGTCTGACCAACAAATTCGTCAGGAATGTGCCCATTGACGAATGCAAATGCCTGAAAATGATTGATCTTCTCGCTCGCCCCCTCAGACGCTACGGTCAGAGGTGGTTGAAGTTACTGGAGATTCCAACTAGAATCCGGCGGTCAATCTGGCGTTAGCTGAGATTGTGCGAACTCACTGCAAAATAACAGGTTAATGACACGCAAGACCTTCATCGGATGAATCTCTGCAGTTGAATCGAGGATTTCAAAAACACGGCTCGGCATTCTCGGTTTGTCTGCACTATTGACCTGAGAATGGATCAATTCACGGTCTTCAGAATGGATGGAAATGGACGGCTTATTCGCAGTTCTGATCTATACCGGAGTGCTGGTCGGGTTCGTGATCACGAATCTGATTCTGACTCACATCATCGGGCCCACCAAAAAGACGGCCGTTAAGCAGATGCCTTATGAATCGGGCATGGATCCCGTGGGAGATGCCCGTCAGCCCTTCGATGTCAAGTTTTATCTGGTTGCGATTCTCTTTCTGATCTTCGATGTTGAGCTTTTGTTCATGTACCCTTGGGCGGTCGCTGCCTACAAAGGTGATGGCGGAGTTCCCGCGGAGCTTTCCTCGACAGTTTACGGTGTCATGCTCGTCTTCTTCGGCACTCTGGCAATTGCCTACATCTACGCCTGGCGAAAGGGTGTGTTCAAATGGCGATAGCTCAACCCCCGGGATCAGGTGGAGCCTCGGCAACACCAGGTTCTTCAGCTCCTTTTGTGAATCCGCAAAAAGGCTTGCCCGATAACGTCTTTCTCACCACGCTCAATGCCGCTTCAAGCTGGGCGAGAAAGAACAGTCTCTGGCCAATGCCCTTTGCCACAGCATGTTGCGGGATCGAGTTAATGGCCACGGCCTCATCCCGGCACGACCTGGCTCGCTTTGGTGCAGAAGTCATGCGATTTTCGCCCCGGCAGTGCGATCTGATGATCGTCGCCGGTCGAGTTGCCATGAAGATGATGCCCGTTCTGCAACGCATCTGGCTGCAGATGCCAGAACCCAAGTGGTGCATTTCCATGGGAGCCTGTGCCTGTACCGGTGGAGTTTTCGACACTTATGCCGTCGTGCAGGGAATTGACCGCTTTATCCCAGTCGATCTTTACGTTCCCGGCTGCCCGCCACGTCCGGAGCAACTGATTGCAGGGATCATGCAGATCCAGGATCTGGTCCAGAAGACAGGAACCATGCAGGGGACGGAATTCCAGTATCGAACTCGACCAACGGGCCCCGCCCCGTTCGATGCCGACGAGATTATCCGGATTCGAGAAGGTCAGATGCAGCTTACTCCACTGGAGCTCCCCGCATCGCTGAAAAAGGGTAATCCAGCTCTTGAAGGGTCTGCTTAATCGAAAGAAATCGATCGGTTTGGTTTTCTGTTCAGGCTAATAGCGTTTATTTGAAATTGAATCAGACGCTGACGTTTCAAATCCAAATGAATCTCGACAGTGACTCGGAAAGTCGTCATTGAGAAGGGTAGGTTTCGGTGGACTTCGCAGCACTCAATGAGCACTTGGGCGGTCTCCTGAAATCGGAATCTTTCCGAGACAACACTCGCCTGATCGTCCCGGCTGCTCAACTCGACGATCTCATGTCTCACCTCAAACATCACCTGGGGTTCGACATGCTCAGTGATGTCACATGCTGTGATTACCTGGAATACCCCGGGGCCACAGATCGCTATGGCGTGATCTACGTCCTGGTGAATACCAAAACTCGAGAGCGGCTCGTCGTCAAAACTTTTGTGAATGATCCAGCTCCCACATTGCCCTCCATGTACCGTCACTGGAAAACGGCAGACTGGACGGAGAGGGAAGTTTATGACCTGTTTGGCATTCACTTCACTGGCCACCCCAATCTGCAGCGAATCCTTTGCCCCCCTGAGTTTGAAAGCCACGCACTCCGCAAAGATTATCCACTCAAAGGGCGTGGAGAACGACATAACTTCCCGGTGATCACGAGAGCCGAAAGTTAACCATCCGCGGCCAGCCATCCGACGACCCGCCGATGATATTGATCAATACCATAGAACCTGTTTCCTACCTGATCCGCGAAACTTCACTCATTGAAGGTTGACCATGCCCGTAGTTGCCTCTTCGCTCCACCCGGCGACGTCCCGCAATGCGGCTGGCGGGCCGGCCTCATCACATGCCGAGGCGGCGAATTCCGAATATTTATGGACACTGAACTTCGGTCCTCAGCATCCAGCCACTCACACCACACTCCGACTGGTTCTGACGCTCGATGGAGAAAAGGTCGTTAAGGCCGAACCAGACATTGGTTATCTCCACAGTGGTTTTGAGAAGCTGGGGGAATCGCTCGATTTCAATCAGTATGTCACCATTGTTGACCGGATGAATTACATCTCGCCTCTGGCGAATGAAATTGCCTGGCACCATACCGTCGAAAAGCTGCTTGGTATCGAGATCACTCCCCGTTGCACTTATCTGCGGACAATCCTTGCCGAGCTGATGCGTTTGCATGACCACCTGTTGTGTGTTGGTGCTGTCGCCCTCGACCTGGGAGCATTCACCGCCTTTTTGTATTTCTTCCAGCAGCGGGAATTGATTTACGACATTGTGGAATATGCCTCTGGCCAGCGCTTTCACACGAGCTACACCCGTGTCGGTGGTGTGCTCTTCGATGTGAATAACCTATGGGCAGACAAGGTTCGCTCATTCGCGAAGAACTTCCCCAAAATCCACAGCGAAGTGGATCGTCTGCTGACGAAGAATCGCATTTTCGTGGATCGCGTCAAAGGTGTAGGTGTTCTTTCGCGAGAAGATGCCATCAACATGGGCTGCACCGGTCCCATTGCCCGCGCTTCGGGCGTGGTGCGAGACCTGCGAAAAGATGAACCTTACCTGGCCTATGCCGATCTCGACTTCAAGATCGCAGCCTCAAAAAATGGCGATTGCTATGCTCGCTATTTAGTCCGTATGCAGGAAATGCTTGAGAGCATCAAGATTATTAACCAGGCCATTGAAAACATCCCTTCAGGCCCGGTGAATGTGGAACTGGAAGGGAAGTCAGTCCTGCCCTCCAAACCCGCTGTCTATCGAAGTATTGAGGGTTTGATTCACCACTTTGAAATGATCATGCCCAATCGTGGCTTCAAAGTTCCGGTGGAAGAACTTTATGCCTGTACGGAATCTCCTAATGGAGAATTGGGATTTTATATTGTCGCCGATGGCGAACCACGTGCCTATCGGGCTCGATGCCGGCCACCCTCGTTCATCCACTTTGCGACATTCCAGCACCTGATGCCGGGCTATATGCTCAGCGATGTGCCAGCCATTCTGGGTAGTTTGAATATCATTGCTGCGGAGTTGGATCGATGACGGTACTTTCGGACGATTTACGGGCACGCATCGTTGCGGAGTTTCCGAAATACCCGAACAAGCGGGCGGTCACTCTCCCAGCGCTGCATCTGGTACATGATGAACTCCGCCATGTTTCGACGGGTGCGATTGAAGAGATTGCAGAACTTCTCGAACTGCATCCATCCGAAGTTCATGACACGATGACCTTCTATCAATTCTTCCGTACGGAAGAGAATCCACTCGGAAAGCATCGCGTGTGGGTTTGTCGCAGTATCAGTTGTGGTCTGCGCGGCGGTGAAGAATTGCTGGCTCACATGTGCGAGAAACTGCACGTCACGCCAGGCGGCACCACCGAAGACGGCAAGATTACTCTGGAGTTCGCGGAATGCCTCGGCGTCTGCGATGGGGCTCCCTGTGTTCTGGTCAATGAAGACTGTGTCCACAACGTCACTCATGAAATGGCAGACAAACTGATTAGTGAATTAAAGGCGTAGTCTCTGGGAGTTGGAAGGGAAATCTTAATGCAGCTAAGTTTTGAGTCTTCTTCTTCCAGCGTCCAAAGTGACTATTCTCGACGAATGCAAGAAGCTGCGAGAGAGGCAGTCCAGGCGGCAGTTCGCGAGAACTGGTTGCACGGAATTCCTGCCAGTACCTGGCAAGAGGGAAAGATCGTGTATGTCTGGCCTTCAGACGAAGAAATTAAGAAACTGCCTTGCTACGAATTGATTGCAGATCAGGTGAAACGAGAACTTTCCCTCCCAAAACTTCCTCAATAGTTCATTACGCTCATAGATTTCAACAGACATTGTCCTTTATCGATACACGGATGCTTTCCCATGTCCACATATGAACCTGTCCTTCTGGCTCGCATCCATAAAGAGCAGAGCCATACTCTCGACAGCTATCTGGCCGATGGGGGATACGAAAGCTTCAAAAAGGCGCTCGGTATGACGCCTGTCGAAGTGACCACTCTAGTGAAAGATTCGGGCCTGCGTGGTCGCGGCGGTGCAGGCTTCCCCACTGGTCTCAAATGGACGTTCCTCCCCAAAGATCATCCCGGCCCGATCTATCTCGCCGTCAACGGCGACGAAAGCGAACCCGGGACATTTAACAATCGCATCCTGCTCGAAAAAGACCCGCACCAGGTCCTCGAAGGGATCGCCATCAGTTGCTACGCCATCCGCTCGAACACGGCCTACCTTTACCTCCGGTACGAGTACGGAGCTGCCTGGCGAGCCCTGCAAAAGGCCGTCGCCGAATGCTATGAAAAAGGGATTTTCGGGAAGAATGTTTTCGGTTCGGGCTTTGATCTGGATGTCCGCCTGCACCGTGGTGCGGCTGCGTACATCTGCGGCGAAGAAACTGGCCTGATCGAAAGCCTCGAAGGCAAACGCGCCTGGCCACGGATCAAGCCGCCATTCCCTGCCATCGAAGGGCTCTTCCGCAAGCCAACCATCGTCAACAACATTGAAACCATGGCTTGCGTGACACAGATTCTGAAGCGCGGTGTCGAATGGTTTAAATCGATTGGGGTCCCGCCCGACCCGAACAATCCTCGCGATGCTGGCAGCTATGGCCCGAAGCTTTATTGCCTCTCTGGCCACGTCAACAAGCCCGGCTGTTACGAAGTTCCCCTGGGAATCACCGCTCGGCAGCTGATTGAAGAGTATGGTGGTGGTGTTCCCGGTGGTCGCGGAATTAAAGCCGTCGTCCCCGGTGGGATCAGTATGGGTTTTCTCGCTCCTTCCGAACTTGACACTCCACTGGATTTCAACGGTCCAGGGAAGGTTGGTTGCCTGGGTCTTGGAACCGCTGCCGTGGTGGTGATTGATGACCAGACCAGCATGGTGGATGTGGTCTACAACACGGCCCGCTTCTTCGCTCACGAGTCCTGCGGTCAATGCACCCCTTGCCGTGAAGGGACGAACTGGATGCAGCGGATTCTGCATCGGATTCGCAGCGGTCAGGGCCGCATGGAAGATCTTGACCTGTTATTGGAAGTTTCGGGTGGAATCGGGATGATGCCCGGTACCACAATTTGCGGACTGGCCGACGGTGCCGGCTGGCCCGTGAAAAATGCCATTCGCAAATTCCGCAGCGAGTTTGAAGAGTACATTCAGAGCGGCCGCTCCACGATTAAACCATGTGAACTGATCGGGGCACATTAAGCGTATGAGGGAAAAAGAGGGGAAGGAAAGAAGGTGAGAAGTCAGATTTTCCAAACAAGTGTTGACCAGGCACGATGAGAGGAGAATCTCCATGGCTGTCGGTGATCATCGAGATTTGATGGTTTGGAAGAAGTCGATTGACATCGCGAAAGCCTGTTATCAGATCACCGAAGCGTTTCCCCGGAACGAGCAATTTGGACTGACAAGTCAGATACGAAGAGCATCAATTTCCGTTTCAGCGAACATTTCCGAAGGAAAGGCGTATGGTCAATCAAGGTCAATGCTTCACTTCCTGCAGATTGCGATTGGTTCGTTGGCAGAACTCGATACTCATTGGGAGATTGCATTACAACTGGGATACATTAGTGAAAGTGACTGCCGGAATATGCAGGCAAATTTGGACGAAGTATCAAGAATGCTCATCGCTTTCCGACAGACGATTGCCAGCAGCTTGATCTAGATTCTTACCTCGTTTTCTGGCTTTTTACCTTCATTACTTCTTCCCTTTTTACTTACACCTATTCAAACAAGCTTCTTAAAATGCCCACAGTTTACGTCAACGATCAGCCCGTCGAACTGAAGCCAGACGAACGGCTGAACTGTATTCAGGCAGCTCAGAAAGCCGGTGTGGAAATCCCACACTACTGCTGGCATCCCAGCTTGTCAGTCGTCGCAAGTTGCCGTATGTGCCTGGTTGAAGTTGGAGACAAAAAGCCCGATGGAACCGTCGCCATGGTTCCCAAGGTTGTCCCCGGCTGCCAGACACCCGTCAAAGATGGCACTGTGATCGTCACCAATTCTCCCAAGGTACAGGCAGCCCAGAGAGGGACACTCGAATACCTGCTGCTGAATCATCCTCTCGACTGCCCCGTATGCGATCAGGCCGGCGAATGTGGTCTACAGGATTTCAGCTTCAAGTACGGCCGGGCTTACAGTCGTCTGGCAGAGCCCAAAAACCAGAAAAAAGACAAGCCTTATATCGGCGATCAGATCACACTCTTCACTGATCGCTGCATCATGTGTACCCGCTGTGTGCGGTTTACCCGTGAAATCTCCGGCACCGCTGAGCTACAGGTCGTCAGCCGTGGCTCGGGCGAAGAAATCGACATCTTTCCCGGCAAGCCCTGCAATAACAAACTGGCTGGCAACGTCGTCGATCTCTGCCCGGTCGGTGCGCTCTGCAGTAAAGATTTTCTCTATGAGCAGCGTGTGTGGTGGCTGAAAGGGAAGAACTCCGTCTGTGCCGGTTGCAGCACAGGTTGCAGCATTCGCGTCGATCAGAACAAAGATGTGGTCTACAGACTCAAGCCACGCTCGAACCCGCTCGCGCAGGGCGAGTTCATGTGCGACGAAGGCCGCTTCGGCTGGAAGTACATTCACTCCGAGCATCGCCTGAAGTTCCCCATGCAGAAGCTCCCTGCAGGGATCACCCCCGTTTCCTGGCCACAAATTCTTCCGGCTCTGCGACAGGCCCTGACAGAAGCTGCCAAAAGGGCTCCAGAAAAGCTGGCTGTCGTGCTGACTCCCTTCATGACAGTAGAAGAGGCCTACTTACTCTGCAAATTTGTAAAGTCTCTCTCGCCTGCTGCCAGGTTGTTCATGACACCCGCCCCCGTTGTGGGTGAAGATGATTCGTATCCGAAAGACCTTCGCGGGCAGGCAGCACCTCAACCCAAATTCACCATTCGAGCCGAAAAAGCTCCGAACCGAGCCGGTGTTGAACTTGTTCTCCAGCACTTTGGAGGAGCAGTGGAATCGCTCGACGCGGTTTTAGCACAGGTCTCTCAGGGAACTCTCGAAGCGGTCTATTTGACTGCAGGATCCCCCGAGGGCTGGATCACCGAAGAGCAGGCCAAGTCACTGGCCAAGGCGAAACTGGTGATCGTGCAGGATCTGCTCGACTCCCCCGCACTTCCCTGGGCGACATTTATGCTTCCTGGCACTTCCTGGGCCGAGCGTGATGGCACATTCGTAAATCATGCCGGTCTGGCACAAGCCATTCATCGCGGCTTACGTTCGCCAGGCGATGCCTGGCCCGATGGACGCATCTGTTTTGAGCTGGCAGGTCGGACAGGTATATTCCACGCTCCCACCATCCGTCAGGAAATCGCGGGTGAGATTCCTGCACTGGCCGCACTGATTGTGGGTGACCTGGGCGATGAAGGGATTTTCCTGAAGTCGGCAGGTGAGACGGCCTCTGCAGCCGGTACTGAGTCACAGGTTCCTGTTACAGGAGGTAGCCGATCGTGAGTTGGGAATTCTTCCTTGTCACGTTGATAACGATTGGTGTGGCCTTCGGGGGATTGATGGGCACAATTGCCTATCTGATCCTGGTCGAGCGACGTCTGGCCGCCTTTATTCAGGACCGCTACGGTCCGAACCGTGTCGGCTGGGCCGGGCTGTTGCAACCCATTGCCGATGGTGCCAAATTCCTGCTCAAAGAAGACGTGATCCCTGGTTACGTCAATAAAACGCTCTATATCCTGGGCCCCAGCATTGCTGTCTTCACTGCTATGGCAGGCTTTGCCATCGTCCCTTTCGGACCTGTCGATCAGGCTCCTTCCTGGATGCGGTTTGTCATCGCTCCGGATGTCAACATCGGGATGATTTACATTTTCTGCGTGGGCAGCCTGGGTGTCTATGGAGTAATTCTCGGCGGCTGGGCGTCGAACAACAAGTACAGTTCTTTAGGCTCCATGCGGGCCAGTGCTCAGGTCGTAAGCTACGAGATTCCTCTGGGCATGTCGATCATTGGCGTTGTGCTCATGACCAGCTCTTTAAGTCTCAACGATATCCTCATGCATCAGGCGAAGTTTGGAATTCTCGGCTGGAACGTCTGGACTCAGCCACTTGCACTGCTGATCTTCTTCGTCTCCGCTCTGGCCGAAACCAATCGCCTTCCCTTCGACCTTTCCGAATGTGAACAGGAGCTTGTCGGTGGCTTCCATACCGAATACAGCTCGATGAAATTCGCCCTCTACTTCCTGGGCGAATATGCACACATCATTACCGTCTGTTTCCTGACAGCCATTCTCTTCTTCGGTGGCTGGCAGTTCCCCTTGATTGCCGAAGCCGACAGTGCCTATCTGGGAGCGACTCTGGTCAAAGTGGTGGTGCTGCTGACCAAAGTTCTGCTGATCATCCTGCTGATCATGTTTATCCGCTGGACGATTCCCCGCTTCCGCTTCGATCAACTGATGAATCTGGCGTGGCTGGGCCTGATTCCCATGGCCGCTTTGAACATTCTCGTTGTCATGACTGCCAAACAGTTCGACTGGCCCATCTGGACACTGCCATTAGGTTCGCTGGCGATCTTCGTGGCAGCAGGTCTGATTGGCACCAGTGGGAAATTCATTGTCAGCGACCAGACGGTCGATTTCGGTGAATCACCCGAAGGATATGCCCACGTTCATTCCTGATGGCGAATTTTTAATTCCTGCAGCGATCCTTTTTTGACATCATCCTGCCCATAACCTCAGGCAGACATTTTTCAGGTGCCCCATGGCTGAAGAACTCACACCGATCTCGAATGACGATGTCGTCTGGATGGAAGAGCCAGAAATGGGATTCTGGGAATCGACATTTCTGCCCGCCATTTTCAGTGGCCTCAAAAATTCCTTGCGGCATGTGACCGATTTCAAACCCGTCACTCAGCAATACCCCGAGGAAAAACCCGATCTGCCACTGAATTACCGTGGTGTTCATCGCCTGAATCGCGACGACAAAGGCCGGGTGAAATGTGTCGCCTGCATGATGTGCTCAACTGCATGCCCTGCACGTTGCATCGATATTGTGGCCGAAGAAGCTCCCAAAGATGACCCTCTCTGGGCAGACCGTGACAAGCGTCCCAAGTCTTTCGTCATCGACGAACTCAAGTGCATTTACTGTGGCATGTGCGAAGAAGCCTGCCCCGTCGATTCGATCGAATTGACTCACATCTACGACCTGACAGGGATGACCCGCCAGGAAATGAAGTTCAACAAAGAGAAGTTGCTGGAAGTCTTCGACAAAACCAAAGACAACCCCCGGGATCCCATTCGCACTCATCGTGGTGTTCTGGGCCCCGCTTCAGATTTCACCTCATTACCTCCCGTGGGCCCTGCCACCCAGATCCCCCAAGGTGACAAAGCCTCGAAACCAGTATCCACCGATGTGATCAAGCAGGGCTGACCAAGGCCACGCTCCCCTTCAATTTCTTGGATCAACTTCTCATTTGGCGAATGAATTGTCTTGGATGACTTGAGGGAGCAGCGGGCGGAACTTACTCTGGGGCACAGGTTTCGACCTGAGTCGATTTTCCGACAGGCTCCAGGAACACTTTCCAGAACCTTGCTCATGCTTGCATCACGGTTTTAATGACGGAACTACTCTTTCTCTTTGAATGCAGTTTATGAACTGGGTTTCCGAGAACATCGCATTAATCGGAACGCTCGTCCTGTTGGGGGCGAACATTCTCCTGTTGTTTCCATCGACTGGCCGCAAGTCAGGGATCCCGGGCTTTCTCCTGCTGCCAGTCACCGTGGCCGGTCTCGGCTGGGTGTTTTTGCAGCCCACAGGCGATCTTGTTCGCGATCTCCTGTTTTATATGGCTTCCGGGACGGCTGTCCTGGGTGGCCTGCTGATGACGACACAGCGGAATCCGGTTTATGCTGCTTTGTGGTTTGCCGTGGCTACGCTGGGAGTCTGTGGTCTGTTTGTCATCAACTCAGCACCATTCCTGGCGGCTGTCACCATCATCGTCTATGCCGGTGCCATCGTTGTCACGTTCGTCTTCGTGATCATGCTGGCTCAGCAGGAGCAGGGATCAGGTTACGATCGCATTCCGCAACAACCTTTCCTCGCGACAGTTCTCGGTTGCCTGCTCGTCGGGACGATGCTCCTGGGGATCGAGAAAACCTTCGGGCCAGATTCTTCCAGACTTTCAGTCGATCGAACGGCACTTCACGTTTCTTCACTGCCTGTTGAGAATGATCTCGGTTCGCCAGGTGGCGTGGGCCGGTCGCTCTTCACTGATTATCTGTTCGCTGTTGAACTCGCTGGAACAGTTCTACTCGTGGCTACCATTGGTGCCATTGCGATTGCACCTCGCCGTCCACAGGGGAGTTTATGAGTCCTGATCCTTCCCATTACCTCGTCGTGGGTGCCTTGCTCTTCGGCCTGGGTGCAATCGGCTTTCTTACACGCCGGAATCTGATTCTGATGATGCTCTCATCGGAACTGATGCTCCATGGCGTTTCCGTCAACCTGACAGCCTTCAGCCAGTATCATGGCCAGCATGACGGTCAGGTGCTGACTATTTTCGTACTCACCATTGCGGCATGTGAAGCCGGTTTATCGCTCGCGATTATCCTGGCTCTCTACCAGCGAACACGCTCACTCGATATCCGGCTCTGGACCACCCTTGGCGAAGAGGAACTCATGCCACCCATGGCCGATTCTGCATCGCGTGAAATTGAACCTCCCGCCCAACCACTTCCCAAACTTGTTCCCGCTGGCCGCCGCCCAGTGATTGGTGCCGATGGCCATGTCGTGACACCCGTATTGTCGAATTCACAGGCGAGTGGCAAGGGAGCCAAAGCCTGAAGAAAGTCCCAAAGTCCAAGTAAACATCCAAGCGTCTGTCTGCTCACAGGTCATCACCACGTCCATCGCTGTCAACCTGACTGAGATGGATCAGATGAGGTTCAACCTGATGAGAGGTTCGAAAGAATCTAACCCTTAGAGTGGGCCTCGATTCACAGGCAGTGTTCATAAAACTCAACAGATAAGCAGATTGCAGAGTCAACTCGAAGCTCGGTTTCGAGGCGAAAAATAAAGGAAGTAAGGCTGTGGCAAACTGGTCTGACATCGCCCTGGCGACGATTCCCGCTGCACCTCTGGCTGCCGCCATCTGGTGCGGCACAGTCGCTCAGGTTGTCCGGCGCACAACAGCCCACCGGCCCGTTGTGCTCGCCCTAGCACTTTCATTGGTAGCGGCTGCCTATGTCCTCTTCGTCGTCGTTCCCGGTTCAGTCGTCGATTCACCCGCCGCTCACAGCCAGATAACTCCCATCGAGAGCTCTGGCGAAAGCCTGGTGAAGCCTATCTCGTTGATAGCTTCCGAAACCCCTGCTTCAGCAACCGGCGAACATCATGGGCCAGCCCATAAGGCTTACATTTTTGAAGTTTATCGCTGGATGTCTGTCGGTGGATTGACAGTGGATATCGTGCTCAGAGCCGACGCGATGACAGCCCTCATGCTCGTGATGGTCAACTTTGTCAGTCTGCTGGTGGCGATTTTTGCCTCCAGCTACATGCATGGCGACAAAGGCTATCCCCGCTTCTTCGGAGCCATGGCTCTCTTTGTCTTCTCCATGAACATGCTGGTACTGGCAGGGAACTTCATCGAAGTCTTTATCTTCTGGGAAGCCGTCGGACTCTGTTCCTACCTGCTGATCGGCCACTGGTATCACAAACCCTCCGCAGCCGCCGCTGCCCGCAAAGCGTTTGTCGTGAATCGAATTGGCGACTTTGGTCTCATGACTGCCATTTTCCTGATTTACCGCACCTTTGGCTCAGTGGATTTTGAAACTGTTCTCGATCCCGCGAGGCTGGCCGAACTCGCAGCAGCTCAGCCCGGCTTGATCACCACCATTGCCTTATTGCTCCTCCTGGGGGCGATTGGTAAATCGGCACAGTTCCCCTTGCACGTCTGGCTTCCCGATGCGATGGAAGGCCCCACTCCCGTCAGTGCTCTGATCCATGCCGCTACGATGGTCACTGCCGGAGTCTATCTGATTGCCCGCACCACGCCGATTTTTGTCCATTCACCAACCGCACAGTTAGTCGTGGCTGGTGTGGGAGCAACAACTGCTCTCGTCGCTGCCGTCACAGCACTTTGTCAGTACGACCTTAAACGCGTGCTGGCGTACTCCACAGTCAGTCAACTCGGTTACATGTTTATGGCTCTAGGAGCTGCGGCAGCCAGTCCTGCCCTTGCGGCCCATGCCGAAACGTTCGCCATGTTTCACCTGCTGACTCATGCGTTTTTTAAAGCCGTCCTCTTCCTGGCAGCAGGGAGCGTGATGCACGCCATGGGCGATGTCATCGACATGCGCCGCTTCAGTGGCTTAAAGAAAGCACTCCCTATCACGCACATCACCTTCCTCTGCGGAGCATTGGCACTGGCTGGCTTCCCGCTCCTCTCGGGCTTCTGGAGTAAAGACGAAATTCTGGCAGTCGTCTGGGAAGCGACTCAAACCGGCGATTACAAAACTTACTTCTACCTGATCCTGGGTGTCGGTCTACTGACGAGTCTTCTCACTGCGTTCTATACATTCCGCGCTTACTATCTCACCTTCCATGGCCCGGAACGATTCCCGGAAGAAGCCGGTCATCATCCTCACGATGCTTCACCGGCAATGGCCATTCCGCTCTACATCCTGGCGGCACTGGCTGTCGTTGCAGGCCTGATTCTCGGCCCCACACATATCTATGCTCACTACATCGAAATGACCCCCAATTTCCCGACGGCTGCTCCCGCTGGCATGAATGTGGGCATGATGATTCTCAGCACGGTCCTGGCGCTGGGCGGGATCGGACTGGCTTACAGCATCTATGGCAAAGCCACTCGTCCGGAGTACTCAGATGCTCGACCACTCAGCCTGTGGGAGAATGTCTCTCTTAACGGGCTCTACCTGGATCAGCTCTACGGAGCATTGATTGCCCGCCCTATGGCCACACTGTCGGCTGTCTGTGAATTTGTTGATCGCATGATCCTCGACAAGATTGTGGATGCCGTCGGGCTCATCCCGATCATTGCAGGGGGGATGATTCGGCCATTACAAAATGGACTCGTCAGTTCTTATGCCGCCGTCATGCTGCTGGGGGTGATTGTGGCCTTGGCCAGTGTTTTAAGAGCCATCGCCAGTGTGACCTGACATTGAATATTTTTAGTCGCATCAAGCAAATCGAATCCGGTTCTGATCGATCAGAGTGAATGAGCCAGTAGTTCGTGTGAAGGTTGGAAAACTATGACAACGCTGGTCTTTGCCATGTTGCTGCTACCAGCTATAGCCGCAGTGTTAATGCTGGTGCTCGATGCCAAAGCCACAGCAGCGCGTGCGCGGGGTTTTGCTCTGGTAGCAACCGTTGCCACGCTGATTCTTTCGTGGAGTGTGGCCTATCAATTGCCCGCGACTTCTCAGCAGGCAGGCCCGGTCACCACGCGCTGGGAATGGCGGCACACGTGGCTGACTTTAGCCAGTCCCGCTCCCGCCCCTACGGTCGTCAATCATGAAGCTCTTTCGCCGAATGTCATTCGCGGACAATCGCCAGAAGAGCCGAAGAACACCGCCAGCACTTCGAAGCCTCAGGATCCATCCACATCCCGCTCTCCGAGTGGCGACTTCATCAATCTCGAATTTTATCTCGGGCTGGATGGCCTCGGGATGGCCATGATCCTGCTCACGACGGGCCTCTGTGTTTCAGCGATCCTCGTCTCCTGGAGTGAAATTCGAGAGCGGTCTGCTGAATTCTATGCCGGGATTCTCATTCTCGAAGCCGGTCTGATTGGCGTGTTTCTCGCTTATGACCTCATACTGTTCTACGCCTTCTTCGAATTCACCCTGCTGCCACTCTTCCTCACGATTGGTGTCTGGGGTGGCCCCAAACGTCGTTATGCGGCTGGCAAGTTCTTCATTTACACCCTGGCTGGCAGCCTCGTCATGCTCCTCGGGCTGGTCTCTCTGGTGGTCGAAACCCAGAGCCTGACTGGGATCTCCACACCATTCTCCATGCCCGACATGGCGCGTGCCCTGCAGGATCAGCCTTTGCCTGTCGAGACACAAACGATTCTGTTCCTGCTGATTGCTACCGGCTTCCTGATTAAAGTTCCCATGTTCCCCTTCCACACTTGGTTGCCACTGGTGCATGTGGAAGCTCCGACGGCTGGCTCTGTGGACCTGGCTGGTGTGCTGCTGAAGCTGGGTTGCTACGGCTTTTTGCGAATTGCGATCCCCATGCTACCCGATGCCAGTCTCACTGTGGGTCAACCACTGGTGGCCATACTGGCTGTGATCGGTGTGGTCTATGGTTCGCTTTGTGCTTATCACCAGACAGATATCAAACGGATGGTGGCCTACAGCTCAATTGCTCACCTGGGGGTCTGCATGCTCGGGTTATTCGCTCTCAATGCCGAAGGCTTGAGTGGCGGGATCTGCATGATGATCAACCACGGTCTGGCAACGGGTGCTCTTTTCTCCCTCGTCGGGATGATCCATGAGCGGTATCACACGAGGTCGCTGACAGATCTGGGCGGGCTGGCAAGTCGCATTCCTCTGCTTTCGGCACTCCTGGTTTTCATCTCGTTTGCCAGCATCGGGCTGCCCGGCCTTAACGGCTTTATTGGCGAAATCCTTTCCCTTTTAGGCATGTTCCAGGTCAGTGCGATCTATGCCGTCATTGGCACTACGGGCGTGGTCTTGAGTGCCTGGTATCTGTTGCGAATGGTTCAAGTCGGATTGTTCGGTCCACTCCGCGAGCCGGCTGGTGATCACTCACATGTCTCCGACCTGACAGTTCGCGAAGGCCTGGCAATCTGGCCTCTGGCTCTGGCCTGCCTGGGATTAGGACTCTTCCCCCAGACACTGCTCAACCTCATCGAGCCAGACGTCAAGGCTCTCGCCGTGATTTACTACGAACCAGATGAGGTCATCGTTCAGAAAACAGATGCCATACAGCCCTCTTTCGCCATGACGAATTCCACAGCGATTGTGACGTCTGATCAGGCTGTCGAGACAATTTCTTCGATTCAGACAGGAGAGCGGCGATGAGCCAGCCAGATGCCGCAATGATTTCTTCGGTCACCAGTGCTGCAGGAAAAGTGATTCCTGAACTGGTGTTGCTGGGGACGGTCTGCATCAATTTTCTGGTGGGCCCGTTTCTGGTAACACCCAGTGGTCGCGCTCTTCCTGGCCTTCGCCATCGCTGGGGTGGTATTGCCATCGCAGCGATTTGCACAGCCCTCTATCTCTGGTGGACAGGCTCGACAGAAGTCGTCACCACCGGGCCTTTTCGCGTCGATAACATTGTCTGGTATGTGCGTGGCGTCATGCTGATTGCCGCCCTGCTCCTGGTGCTGGTCAACTGGTCTCAAATTGAAGATGGTAAAGCGGCCGAGAGCCATGCCTGCCTGCTGGCCATCACGGCGGGTGTCAACCTTGTGGCACTGGCCAACGATCTCACCACGTTGTTTCTGGCACTCGAACTGATCAGTATCCCGACTTATCTGTTCCTGTTTTTGCCTCGAAAAGATGCTGCTACACAGGAAGCTGGGGTTAAATACTTCCTGCTCAGCGTCTTCTCATCTGCCATCATGCTCTATGGCTTCAGCCTGATTTACGGCATGGCCGGAACAACCGATCTCCCGGCCATTCAAACAGCACTGGCCAACAGCAATCAGACACCCGTGCTCGCGATCCTCGGAATGGTCTTCGTTGTCGCGGGATTGGCCTTCCGCCTGACAGCCGTCCCGTTCCACTTTTATGCACCCGATGTGTTTCAAGGTTCTGCAGCCAGTGGTGCAGCTCTGCTTTCGTTTGTCCCGAAGCTCGCCGGTTTTATCGCACTGATCCGCCTGCTGGAGCCTGTCGTTGATGCTGCTCCGGGCCTGCTGCTGGCCGATGTCATGCTCCCTATGCTCTGGTGGCTCTCGGTCATCACCATGTTTGTCGGGAACTTCCTGGGGATTCTGCAGAACGATCTCCGCCGGATGCTGGCTTATTCGGGTGTTGCTCATGTGGGCTACATGCTGGTCGGTCTCAATGTCGGGCATCACACGACATCGGTCCCGGATGGTATTGAAGCACTGCTCTTCTATCTGGCGGTCTACGGCTTAATGACCATTGGAGCTTTCGCCGTCCTGATTGCTGCCGAACGAGATAACAAGCCACTTGAAACGCTGGATCAACTGGCCGGCCTCCACCGCGTCAGGCCAGGTCTGGCTCTGATGCTGATGGTCTTCATGTTCAGCCTGGCAGGCATGCCGCCTACCGCAGGGTTTCTGGCCAAATTGAATCTCTTCTTTGCTGCCTGGGCACAAGGAGATGTTTCTAATCGCTGGCTGGCTCTCTTCATGGTCATCAATGCCGCCATGGGTTCGTGGTACTATCTGCGGGTCGTCGGAGCCATGTATTTGCGTGAACCTCTCGACGAGCATCATGGCTCTCACGCACCAGCTCCCATCATCGCTTCTGTCGCCTGTACGGCGATGGTGATCACTCTCTTCTTTGTGCCGACCTGGCTCTGGACCATGGTGCAGACCGTCCGCAGCAGTTAGTTATCACTTTGACCTGGCAGAGGCTTCATTGCGGCTGCAAAACCAGAATACTCCGGTCCTTCAGTTTCGAGACGTATCATGGCCCCACTTGTTCATGTCGTGTACTTCGAGTTGCACGAACCCACCCCCGAGAACACACGCAAGCTGACCGAAGCCTGCCATAAGTATCTCAAAGATCACCCGGGAGTGGTGTACTTTGCCGCTGGCGGACTGGTGGAAGAACTGGCCAGACCTGTCAACCAGCGCGACTTTCAAGTGGCCCTCTGTGTTGCTTTCGCGACAAAAGCTGATCACGACGTCTATCAGACAGCCCCCAGCCATCTGCAGTTCATTGAAGAGCACAAACCCACCTGGAAACGTGTCCAGTTGCAAGGGAGTCTGGGCGAAACCACAAAGTCCCGTGAAAATGGCATACGTGAGCACTGAAAGACTCATG
>NZ_LYDR01000038.1 GCF_001707835.1 Planctopirus hydrillae | reverse complement strand
CCTTAAACAAACAAAAAAATCGGACTTCTTTCTCAAATACACTTTCTTAGCCGTTTGGTTGCATTCTTTGAATTGATCAAGTGTGATGACTGATCAGGTGCTTTGGGGAGCTAACGGGCGTAGAGCGAGATGAGATTATTACCCCCTTTCCTTACCTCCCTGTAAACAGGATACGCCTGATTGGTTATTTAGTGTGATTTCAATATAATCGGGTTTTTCAAAAGACTGTTCTTTTGTAGAGCTCGCTTATAAATCGCAAATTTTTATCTAAGTTTGTTATATAAAGATTATAGCGAATGAATACCTCCATTATACTCATTGTCATACTATGCCT
>NZ_LYDR01000037.1 GCF_001707835.1 Planctopirus hydrillae | reverse complement strand
GTGGGCGAGGGTTTCCGAAGGGTTTGTGCGCAACAGAGCGGGATTGGGTAGAGAGGCTTCATCAGGGTGCACCTCGCAGGTGGGATCTTCCCGCCTGTGATTCCGGACCGAAGCTTCTCCCGTGGCTCGATCAGAGCCCATCCTGTGCGATTGACACCTCAGGGTGTCAATGGTGGGAGTACTGCTTGTGGGTACTTCCCCTCGAATTCGAGTGCTACGGTCAGCAGGGAACTGAGTCAGTGATGAACAGACTTTGTGATGCACTGAACGAAAATAGTCGCGAGCTGCATTCGGAAAAAATCGACAGCGAATGAAGCTCGAACATAAGACGATTGAAAAATCGGGCTAGCTGGCAGTCATGACGGGCGAAGGTGACTTCGTTGGTCGTGGCTATCC
>NZ_LYDR01000036.1 GCF_001707835.1 Planctopirus hydrillae | reverse complement strand
GGTCACCTAGACTACTTATGTTCATTTGAGGTGATTGATGGAGATTACAGGGGCATGAGCCCTCAGTCTGCCCTTTGGTCCCACCACCAAGTCCCGGCTTTATCAGGGGAGTGCCTGCAGCTGATGGATTAGGCCAAGGGACTGCAGTCATTTGGGGAGAGCCCCCTCATCTCACTGGCTGACCTCTTCTTCACCATTTCATGGTCTGAGACAGGGCTGCTCATCTTTTTTTATCTTAGGCACCTATTCCAAGTCAGAGAGTGGGTTTGAAGTGGCCTGATCAGCGGACAGGGAATCTGCCAGCAAACGGGGGG
>NZ_LYDR01000035.1 GCF_001707835.1 Planctopirus hydrillae | reverse complement strand
GTGCTGCGCGAACGTCCTTCCGAAGAGCTGGAGACGCCGCAGGAACTTGACGGCGTGATGGTCGCCTTCTCGCCTGAGCGGGAAGATCCGGGCAACACCGATGTGGAGCGTCACGATATTCCGAAGGTTGTCGGTGGCATTGACCGCCGCGCTTCCGAGGCTGCTGATCTGCTGTATGGCAGCATCTTCCGCCGCACCGTGCGTGTCTCATCACCTGCCACGGCAGAGATGACCAAGCTGCTGGAAAACATCTACCGTTGCGTGAACATCGCCATGGTGAATGAGCTGTAGCAACTGTGTATGCGCATGGGGATTGATATCTGGGAGGTGATCGACGCGGCAGCCACCAAGCCGTTCGGC
>NZ_LYDR01000034.1 GCF_001707835.1 Planctopirus hydrillae | reverse complement strand
GATTTCCGGGTCATCCGTCTGGACAACCCGGTATCGATTGTCCTGTTTATTCGGCAGCCATCGCTGGCATATCGACCGACACATATTTGCGGCCAAGTTTACCAGCATGGAATCGCACGCGGCCTTCGACGAGCGCGAACAATGTGTGGTCTTTGCCAAGGCCAACGCCCGAACCAGGATATACCTTGGTACCGCGCTGACGAACGATGATGTTACCGCCAATGACGCTTTCGCCACCGAACTTCTTCACGCCAAGACGACGGCCTGCTGAATCGCGACCGTTGCGTGACGAACCACCTGCTTTTTTATGTGCCATGGTCTAAACTCCTACGTCAGAGCGTTGCCGCTCAAGCTT
>NZ_LYDR01000033.1 GCF_001707835.1 Planctopirus hydrillae | reverse complement strand
AGATCAGACCCATCCAGGACGACTCGTCATGTTGGAGAGTTGTGTGTCCTCTCGAGCCGGAAGTCTTTCGCGAGAGTGATTGCCGAAGTCATGCGGAAGCCTTACCCCGAACTGCACCAGACGATTGAAGCCGTTTCGCATGTGATCGAGTCAGAAGAAAAGCAGTTTCTGGGTGTGGTGGAGCGTGGCCTGACCAAGTTCCGCAAGCTGGTCGATCAGGCCCGAAGTGCCAATCGAACGTCTCTTTCTGGTGATGAAGCGTTTGATCTTCATCAGACAGACGGATTCCTGATTGAGCTGACTGAGACGTTAGCCGCTCAAGAGGGTGTGTCAGTCGATATGGCCCGGTTCAAAGAGTGCCGGGAAGAGGCCAAAAAGGCGAGCGGACGCGGTGCCTTTGCCGATTCTGTCATGTCGGAAGGCCCGATTGACGCTCTCAAGAAAAGTGGCGGGACAGAGTTCCTGGGCTATGAGGCCATTGAATCCAAGGCCACAATTCGCGGCATTATTGCAGATAAGAAGCTGGCCGAAAGCTATTCCAGCCCACTGGTTACTATTGGGATCGTTCTCGACAAGACACCGTTCTATGGTGAATCGGGTGGCCAGGTCGGTGATACCGGTACCATTCGCACTGCCAGCGGTGAATTCACCGTTTATGATACTCAGAAGGATGGCGAACTCTTTGTCCATATTGGGCAACTCAAAGAGGGTTCGCTGAAGGTGGGAGAAGAAGTCACCGCCAGTGTCGACGCTCACCGCCGAGCTGCGATCCGCCGGGCTCACTCGGCCACACATATTCTGCATCATGCATTGCGAACGACTTTGGGGGAAAACGCCACCCAGCGTGGTTCGAAGGTCGAAGGGGACCAACTGCGTTTCGACTTTGCTCATCCGCGCAGCCTGACGAACGAAGAGTTGATCTCGATTGAAGATCAGATTAATCAGTTGATTGCGGAAGGGGCACCGATCACCACGCGTGTAATGCCCATTAATGAAGCGAAGAAACTGGGAGCCATGGCCCTCTTTGGTGAGAAATATCCCGATTTTGTCCGCGTGGTGGAAATGGGAGATTTCAGCCGTGAGTTCTGCGGTGGGACACATCTTTCGAACACCGGGCAGGTTGGTATCTGCCGCGTGGTGAAGGATGAACTGGTTGCTGCCGGTGTGCGCCGCATCAGTTGCGTGACAGGCCCTAAGGCGATTGCCCGTATGCGGGAATCCGAAAATCTCCTGCGGGAAGTGGGAATGCTGGTGAAGGCCACAACTGCGGACGAGTTGCCACGCAAGGTCGCAGCGCTGCAGGATGAACTGCGCGTGGCGAAGAAGGAACTTTCGCAATACGCCTCGCAATCACTCGCTGGTATGGCTGCCAAACTGGTGAATGATGCACCGGTGGTGGGCAACATCAAGGTGATTGTCCACCGTGCTGATGAGTTGGCCCGCGAGCAGCTTAAAGAGCTGGTCGATCAGATTCGTGCTCAAGCGGGATCGGCCGCAGTTCTTGTGGGACAGGCTGTCGATGGTAAGGTTTCGCTGATTGCCGGCGCAACCAAAGACCTGGCCCAGCGGTTCAGTGCCAGCGATGCCGTCAAAGCTGCTGCCAAGCTGGTTGGTGGCGGTGGCGGCGGTCGAGCCGAACTGGCCGAAGCAGGCGGCAAGATCCCGGAAAAACTCGACGAAGCTCTGCAGGAAGGTCTGGCTTTTCTGAAGAATAAACTCGGCGGCTAGTGCTCCTCTTTGCTGAATTGATTGCTAGATCTCCAAGGGCTACCAGGGAATTTTCTGGTGGCCCTTGGCGTTGGTATTGATGAAAGATCTCTTCGTGCAAACGACGATCTCATTTGATCAATGGCGCTAAGGCATGCTCACTGTAAGCTGACTATACATCCGTGAAATTATTTGTGTGTTGCGGGGTGTCCAGCATGCTTGCTCGGAGCCGCAAGCATGGCACACAAGAGGCTGTTCCAGCTTGGGTTCCGGATTGGGTAGCAGTTGATACAAAAGTACGATTCGTGCTTTGGGAGCAGACCGTCATGTGGCAGAGATGCGGTGAGATGAGTGCAACGTGGGGAAGATTTGTATTCGCGATTTTGTGTGCCGGCATTTTGGCACCTGATAGTTCCGGTGCTGAGGCCAAGCCGATCCACAAGGTACTGCTGATCGGAATCGATGGCTGCCGACCCGATGCGATCGAGGCCGCTCATACGCCCCATCTGGATCGTCTGATCAAGCAGGGGCTGTACTGTGAAAACACCGACATTTTAGCCAGTCGCGAAACCAAAGGAGATACCGTCAGTGGGCCGGGGTGGTCGAATCTGTTGACTGGTGTCTGGCCAGATAAACATGGTGTGGTCGATAACTCCTTCAAGGGGTCGAATTACCAAGAGTACCCACACTTTTTCGCACGAGTGAAAGAGGCCCGGCCTGAGTCGAAAACAGCATCGTTCAGCAGTTGGCCACCGATTGCTGAGAAGATTCTGTCCCACTCTGATGAGACGATCAATGCGAAGGCTCAACATGCCCAGGATTATCTCGTCGCTGATGACGAACTCTCGACTGCAGCGGCAAAGTGTATTCGTGCAGGAAAATCAGAAGTCGTCGTTTGCTACTTTGGCCAGGTTGATGAAACAGGGCATGGAAATGGATTTCATCCCACAGTGAAGAAGTACGTCGAGTCGATTGAGCGGGTCGATGGATATATTGGTCGATTATTAGAAGCGATTGATGAAAGGCAAAAAACGTCACCGGAGACCTGGTTAATTCTCGTCTGTACCGATCATGGCGGCTTGGGGACGAATCATGGTGGTGGCCGGGAAAAGCCTGAGATTCGCCAGGTATTTATCATCGCCAGCGGGGCAGAGGTGAAGGCCGGAAAAACAAGTGAACCGACTTATCAGGTCGATATTGTCGCTACCGCTCTGGACTACTTGGGGATTGTCCCTCAGGCGAACTGGAAGCTGGAAGGCCAATCCGTTCTTGATCTGAAGCGATCCGAATAGTCGTCAGCAAATGAAGCCAGGTGGTTTCCTTCGAGGGGGAAACCACCTGGCCAAGCCCGGACATCATGGTCATGCCGGGAATATCGATCTTGCTGGAACTGATCACATCAGAAAATCAGACTTGCCAAAGCAGGCATGTTTTTCGTTGATCAGACCATGGGTTTTAGAACTCGCCCACTTGTTCGCCATCCGCCCGGCTGAGCAGGCGGCGGACGGTCTGGACATCGATGTTCTCGGAGATGAATTTCACGCTGCCATCGCCGAGCAGGGCATGGACACCACCGGTGTGAAGGCTGAATGGCTCATCGTTGGGCCCGCAGTTGTTGGAACTCCAGGGACATGCCGTTCCACCACCATTGGGCGTTTTGTTGTTGTTAATGATCGAGATAGGAGCTGTTGCGCTGTAAGCCGGCGATGTACTGGCTGGATCGCGAAGTGGGGAACCGGAGACACCGCTCCCTGAATCTGGATCAGCCCAGCGATTGGGGCATGTGTTCGAAGTTCCAGGCATGGCGGCTGCGACGACGCCTTGCTGTGTAAGCGGAGTACCTGCGACGGGGCCGAAGAGAGCACCGGCAGTGTAAGAGCCCGTGACGACAGTGGTTTTGCCCGAATCTTCGATGATGGCAATGGTGTTGGTCAAACCATCGGTTGTGTCGCTTAGACGGTTGTAGAATCCCAGAACGGAGTCACGATCCCAGGTGGTATTGAGCTTGGCACGTTCGCCTGTTGTACCGTTGAGGTCGGTGTAGGCGACAGGCATGTAATCTGTCTGGCCAAAGTTCTGTGGATCAACTGGTGTATTGGCATTTGATGGGCAGAGGAAGGCATTGATCTTGGCCTGTGCAGCCAGGGCGTTGCCAGTCGATGTCCCGGCAACATAGCCGTTCGAGTAGTGGAAGTTGAAGTTGAACTGGTTGTAGAGCGGTGCCTGATCGATGTATGGCAGAATCTGCACGAAGGTCGATGTGGGTGTGAATGTACGGTAGTACGTTCCACCACGACGATCTGTGAATTCACCAGAGCTTGGAAAACGACTGAAGGTGGATTCGTAGTTGTGGAGTGCCAGCCCCATCTGCTTGAGGTTGTTACGGCACTGTGTCCGTCGGGCTGCTTCACGGGCCTGTTGAACGGCTGGCAACAGCAGTGCAATCAGGATCGCAATAATGGCGATGACAACAAGGAGTTCAATCAAAGTAAAGCCGCGACGTTGAGCCGCATTCAATCGAAGCATTTCAGATCCCTGACCTGCAAGAAGTGTGTGCCAATCGTTTGCAGGCGAACATCACTGCAACATCACGGACTGGCGAGCGTCAGGCGAAATCTTCCTCGTGGATGTGAATATAAGGTTAAGAAAACATGTGAAAATGGAGAGTGCTGTTTATCATTGTTAAGATGCTGAGGCTAAGCATGTTGTAAGTCTATTCTGATATTTGTTTTGTGAATTGTTAATAATGTTGTTTTTAATATCGTTCCTCTTGGTTCCTCAGCGCGAATCTAACGAAAAGTTAATTTTACTTTTTGAGAATCACCGTGCGCGCGAACTTTGTCGTGTCTTCGTCTGTCGGAATGATTCCATTCCAATGAAAATGCCATGGGGACTTTTCCTTAGAAAAGAGAGCCCATGGCACTGGGGGACACAGAGGGACATAGGGGAAGGCTGGGGAACGGCAAGACTTTCCTGAAATCACTCGAACAAAAGTCTGATCAGAAAAGGTCCCTGGCATCACCGGCAGGCGTGGAGAAAAATCGGTTGAGTGGCCGATCTCTGGCTGCGTAGCCGATCTCTGGGCGATCCAGAAGGCGTATGTCGCTCGCTATCTTAGAATTCGCCCGTCACTTCTCCGCCAGCCCGGCTGCCCAGTGACAGCCGCACCTGATCAGCGATGTTCTCTGAGATGAACCGGACACCACCGTCCATCAGCAGAAAATGAGCGCCACCCGTGTGTTTGCTGGAGAACCCGGCATAGCCGTATTGCGTGCCACTGGTGGAATTGATCGTCGTACCAATAGAACCTGAGAACTGCGCATGTTCATCCTGAGCGTTCTCAGTACCAATGCCGCCGTAGCGGCGATAGGTATTGTTGTCGGCATCCGTCGCAGCACTTCGATAGCGCTCACCGACTGCTACTGTGTTGCTGGTGCCGTCCGAGATGTCGCGTGTGCTGAAAAACGTATTCTGGTTAAATGAACCATTGTGACGCGTTGAGTCGTTTGGAAAGTTATCGTCCATGTGGTGTTTGTTTTCCCCTGGACGTGAAGCTGGGTTGCCAATCGCACCCGACATGACGACGCCATAGTTATAGACCGCCAGGCCAGTGGTGGAATCGTAGTCGTAAGTGCGGCGATCAGGGGCTGAAGGGCACTGGAAGGCGGGTATCAGTTGCCGGCGAGCCGTCAGGTTGGCTCCAGTGTTCCAGCCCGCGTCCTGGCCAAAAACTAAAGTATTGTAAAGCGGCCCCATATCCATGAAAGGAAGTATCATGGCTGACCAGTGGGTGGCTCGGCGATTCTCTGTGGTGGGTGATGTATCTTGATTGAGGGTCTTATAGCATGAGGCGGGAAAGACACGATGTGTGTCGAGGTAGTTATGAAGTGCCAATCCAATTTGTTTGAGGTTGTTGCGGCACTGAGTTCGTCGAGCGGCCTCGCGAGCCTGTTGTACTGCAGGTAGTAACAGGGCGATGAGAATCGCAATAATGGCGATCACGACAAGTAGCTCAATCAGTGTAAAGCCGCGGGAGTGTTGCAATTTCGTAAGTTTTTGCGATGTGTCGTTTCTCATAGAACGGTCCTTGGAGAAAGGGCGAAAAAGACTTTAGAACAGACGTGAACTGGCAAATCCAGTGAGAAAATCAATCAGAATGATCAATATCAGGAAATGAGATTCGTGGTTCGTCAGCACTTCGAGCTGGATGTGCAATGCGATTATTTAAGTGGCTCTAAAGAGATCTCGAAGGTATTTGAGCCGGGCTGAACTTCGAGCTGAAAATCTTTCGGTAGCTTGCCCGGGAGTGTTTTCGCAGGGTCGACTGCAGATAGGGAAATCTTGTGTTTGCCAACGATCGCGCCATCACCGGCCACATAGGTAGAGAGTGTGAATGTGCCATCTTCGCCAATCGAGCCAATCGCAGCTTTACCACTGTCTGTGCCGGTAGCCAGGGGCGAAAAGATGATCTCGCCGAATGTGAGTGGCTGGCCGCCCGTAGTCACTTTCCCGGTGACTTTAGCTGTGGTTTTCTGGTAGCTCGTATCACCGCATCCTACGAGCCCAATCGCGATTGCCAGGGGAGCGAAAACCCGGAATGAGAATACTGTGCTGGAAAAAAACCGCTTTTCGACGAACCTTGAGATTTGCATAGCCAACATGCACCTCCGTCGACAATGATCAGATGGGCAGGTCATCTTGAATTGAGCAATGATCCTATCGGCTATTTCTTATTTGTTAAGTTCTTTTTTTAGTTTTTCCCGTCGAAAACAGAAAACTCAGGTTTTTTTTTATTGCCAGACATCGAGGCTGACTTGAGCTGTCAAACTGGCCAGATTCCGACATCTGTATGGCTGGCCGAATCGGTTTCTAGCGAGGTCGTCCGAGTTCCGTCAGAACCGTTTGGACGATCTGTGTGAGTTGGTCTTCCGTCAGTGGTGTTGGAACTGGTGGAGTCTCTGCTTTGCCGGATGGTGATGATGCGAGGGGAGTACTGCCGAAGGTGAATGCTGCCGGTCCCATTTTGGGGTCGCAGCCGGAGTGAGGAGCATTGGTCAAGCCATGCCGGGCGAGCAGGCACTGCAGAGTGTCAGCCAGTTTCGTCAGTTCGGATTGTTGTTCGGCAGTGAGAGGTTGACGGCCAGCCCCCGTTTCGAAGCCTCTCAGTCGCACACCCAGTCGAAAACCATCGGGAAATTCTGCGGCACCAATCATGGCGTCGAATAAAGTGATCAACTCGAATTGGATTTCGCGGGCCTCTTGATACTGTCTCAGTTCACAAAGGTCAAACAGCTTGCGGGTGATCTCTGGAACAACGCCTGAGCTGGCATTGGTACCACCATCGCAACCCATGAGCAGCATGGGGACCAGAGCTGCATCCCAGCCCGTGAGGAAACTGAATTCGGGGCGATGTGGGCGGATCGCCTGAATCATTCGAGCCATGTGTGGCAGGTCGCCGGAAGAATCTTTGATCCCCACAATTTTGGGGCAGTCGAACGCCAGGCGTTCGACGGTCGGCACATCAATCGGGCTGGCAAACAAAGGAATGTTATAGAGAGTCACATCGATGGGGGTGTTGTCGGCAATCTCTTTGAAATACGCATAAACCGCCCGCGGGCTCAGCTTGTAATAGAAGGGGGAAACAATGGCCACAGCCGTCGCACCCATGTCGAAATACGTTTCACAGGCACGGATCGTTTCCCGCGTGTTGGCTTCGGCTGCACCGGCTAATACGGGGACACGGCCGCGAACCTGATCCAGAATGATCCGCATGATTTCCCGGCGTTCATCGGCGGTAAACCTGAGGAATTCTCCCGTCGAACCATTGGGGTAGAGCCCATGGACACCCTGGGCAATCAGCCAATCCACATAGCGGCGAAGTTCTGATTCATGGATCCGCCCCTGATCATCGAGCGGCACAATGTTCGGGGTCAAAATTCCACGGAGTTTCTGGCTGTTTGACTTGGGATTTGTACTCAATTGCATCAGTTCCTGGAAGTTGAGCCGTGAATTCAGGTCTGCGATCTAAGAAGTATGTCGACAGCCAATCATATAGTTGTCGACAAAAGCAATCGCATGGACATATTTTTATTCGCTTGCGTATTGTCACGCAAATGATCAGTATGACTCAAGCTTTTCAGTTCTGCGCTCGAACTGCAAAGCTTTTCGAGTTTGATCCCTAGTGACATGACATCAGGCATCACAGATTGTCGGCCAGTCAGGGGCTTTCTCCGAATGGCAAGATGATGTGGCACTTTGAGTTTTGGAAAACTTTGGCAGGCGAATCGCCTGGATCCGCAGACTTAATGCATCAGACATGACTCAAGCGCCAGTGGGTTGGATTCATGAGGTGAAATCGGTCAACCGGCGCTCAAGCTGTTTGTTTCTTCTGCTTTCATTTCATATGTCAATTCGTATGGCGTTCGCCACAAGTCCTGCTGATGAATAATTTCGCTTCGATGTTGCGATTGATCCATTAAAAGTTGGGGTGGCTCAGTTACGTATTTCGATCAAGGAAGATCTCACATCTGTCATCGGCCAGCAATCCGTCGGCTTGAATCTTCTACTTCGATTTCATTTCACATGACTGTTCCGGGCTTTCTGCCCAGTTTTCTCGATGTTCTTTCGAGCTTTTCTCAGGAGTTGATTCATGTCAAAAACACGAGCTTCCAAGCCCTCTCGCGGGTTTACGCTGATTGAACTGCTGGTAGTGATTGCGATTATTGCGATCTTGATTGCACTCTTGCTCCCTGCTGTTCAACAGGCACGAGAAGCGGCTCGGCGGACGCAGTGCAGAAACAACCTCAAGCAACTGGGGATCGCAATGCACAATTATCACGATACGTACAACACGCTGCCGCCAGCCTACGTCCAGGTCACAGTCGCTGACAATAAAGGGCATTGGGCATGGTCGGCGTTTCTCTTGCCCTATATCGATCAGACACCTTTGTTCAACACACTCAATGTCAACGGGCAGCTTCCCAGCGCTGCCATTCAGGCAAATCTGGGCGCCATGCAGAATCAACTGGCAGCTTTTGATTGCCCTTCGGATAACGGGCCGCGAGTGCATGATCCAGCTCTTGATCCCGGTTATGCCATTGAAGATGCCACGACGACGACCAATCGAGGATTGGCACTGAGCAACTATGTGGCCTCCAACAGCACTTCGGCACCAAGGCAGGCTGGCCGGGCTGGGACGGACGGTACACAGGGAGCGACGGGAGCGTTCTTCCGCAATAGCCGCACAAACTTCTCGAACATTACGGATGGCAGCAGCAATACGATTCTTGTGGGCGAGCGGGCCTGGCTTTCCGGTGCACAGCGGATGAGTGCCGGAACGCTCTATGCAGTTCGCGACGCCAATGCGGGAGGGCCTGCGGCACAGGATGTCAATCCGGGCTGGAATCAGGGGATCATGACAATCGTAGGGACCTCGAAATGGGGCATTAATCCCGTTCTCACAGGGCCCAATACCGAAACATCTGCCAGCTATAGCAGCCAGCATACGGGTGGAGCACACTTCCTTATGGGAGATGGAGCCGTCAAGTTCCTCTCCCAAAACATCTTCAACATCGGTGAGACGACGCCACCTGCCCCCATCAACAGCACCTTCGAAGCCCTCGTCGGGATTGCTGATGGATTTGTGATTGGCGACTATTAGTGTTGTCCATTTTTGTGGATTTTCTGGGCAGTGGATGATGCAAGCCCGCTCGGGCCTTTGACAAATGGGTCAACAATCGAGGTGTTGAGACGACTATGTGGGTATTCGCATTACGGAATTGGGTCGGACAGATCAATCCGGCCCGGTTCCCGACGCTGGTGTTCTCTGTTGTGGCCATCCTGAGTTCAATGGCCTGTGGCTGTGGCGGCAGTGTGAGTGATCTGCCTCCTCTCGGCAAGGTTTCCGGGGTGGTGACGCTCGATGGCAAACCGCTGGCCAATGCGCGAGTTCAGTTTCAGCCGCCAGATAGTCGAGCCTCGGAAGGGATGACCGACGAGAACGGGGCCTACACCCTGAGATTCGATCCCAAAAACTATGGTGCGAAAGTGGGCCCGCATGTGGTTTCCGTTACTACGCGTACGGATGGCTATGCCAAACCTCCTCAAAATGGTCAAGAGGGTGAGTGGGTCAAAGGACAGCCCGAATCTGTCCCAGCCAAGTACTTGAAACCCGGGGCGCTGACTGCGGAAGTCAAAGCCGGGAGCAACACGATCAATTTTGACCTCAAGAACTGATTGCCTGGGATGATCGAGGCCATTGCCCTGTGGCGATCGTCCTTTGGCCATTGCCTCGTGTTGGACGGAATGATCATGGTTTTGTCGGTCCTTCGACGGGTATCGTGATGGTGATGCTCGTCGGGCCTTCTGGCTGAGAATCGATGGCAATCGTTCCGTGATGCTGACGGACGATCTGCCATACTTTGCACAGGCCAAACCCAATTCCACGACCCGCTTGCCGACCCGAGTAGAAAGGATCGAAAGCGTGCCGCTGATCCAGCGCTGAGAAGCCGCGCCCGGTATCGGTGACAATCAGTTGGAGTTGTGGCAGGTCTCCATCAGTGATTCGGGAAAGATGGACTCGGACGATTCCGCCATTTTCCTTCATCGCCTGCCGGGCATTTCGCAAGAGTTCCGCGACGACGATCGAGAGCTGATGTCGATCGAAATAGGCCTGGAATTCTCCAGATTTGTTGTGACTTCCAGTCGTGGTTTCCACAAGCTCGCTGGTGAATTCGAGCTCACAGCCAGCAATCTGAATCTCGGGCTTTTGTTTCAGGCAGACGGCTTCGACAAGTTGTTTGAGATCGACCATGGCTCGCTGTGGTGCAGGGGGCCGGGCGAAAAGCATCAGGTCACCGATCATGTCGCGGATACGCAGTGTCTGCGACATGATCGTTTCGAGATGTTTGCGACGATCCGGGTGCGATTCACCGGGCAGCAGCAGTTGCACTCTCCCGAGAATCGTTGCCAGAGGGTTGTTGATCTCGTGACCAGCACCGGCAGCAAACTCGGCTAAAGCTTCCAGGCGGGATGCATCCGGCGACCAGGAGTTCTCAGGAAGAGAAGCATGGCTGCTCGTCGCGGAGTCGATGGGGAGAGTTGATTGATCCTCGTCATTCATGGCCGAGGCTTTCTCTGGAACAGCATATTCGACTGTGATTCTCGGAGTGTTTTCCAGTGAAGGCCCACGACGTTTCCAGCAGAAGTTACGTGGCACTTCAAGTAGGGTGCATGGAGTCCGCGGAATGCACCAGCCTTGAGACTTCCACCTTCAATTGCGCAACAGTGCGTGTGCAATGTCCTAGACACAGCGACAGAGTTACCGGTCAACTCGGTGAATACCAGTGTGCTCAATGGATCCAACCCGAGTGAGTTGGTGCATTCCGTCGGAACTTCATGCACCCGACCCGGGAAATTCTTCTTGTTTAGTTGTCAGAAGGCTCGACATCGAGCAGGCGGCACATCCGATCGACCAGCGTTTCGACTTCGAATGGCTTCTGCAGGAACTCGTTGGCTCCGGATTTCTTCAGATCGTCAATCTTGTCGGCTTCCACCATCCCGCTGATACAGATGATGCGCACATCATCGAGAGCCGGATCATTACGCACTCGCTGGCAGACTTCCTTACCGTTGATATCCGGGAGCATCACATCGAGGACAATAATGTCGGGACGGTACTCTTTGACCATCATCCCGGCATCAAAGCCATTATTGGCCACTCGAACTTCAAACCGACCATCGGCCTCAAGGGCATCGCGAATCAGTTCGACAAGTTCGACATCGTCATCCACCACGAGAGCCTTGCGGCGGCCGCTCTCGAGAGCATCCGTCGGAATGCCATTCTCTTTCATGAAACGATAGAGAATGTCTCGGGGAATCCGTCGGAATCGTGATCCCGGAACTCGAAAACCTTTGAGCTGACCCGAATCGAAACAGCGGATAATCGTCTGCTGGCTGACCTTGCAGATCTTGGCCGCCTCGCCTGTGGTGAAAACCGTTTTCATGACAAACGTCCATCCTTTGAAGCGGCTCCGCACACCCTGTTGATGAACGGAACACTGGACTGTGACCCCTTCGCTCTCCGTAGTCGAAGAGGTGGCAATTCCCTGCCGAATGCCGCCAAGTCCGCGAATTGCGTCATCAGCGGCAAACCCCAAACCTGCCGAAAACCCCGAGGTGTGCAACAATGGTAACATTGCAGCAAGTTTTCGGGTTCTCACGAGTGTGATTAATTTACCGATCCTGCCGACTTGGCCGATTGTAGCCATTCTCTGCCATTGGTCAATGTTTGTTGGCTTGGGAAGTTTGCCATGGTCAAGAGGTTTGCGGAATTCGCATTGTTTCAGCAGTTTTGGCCATCTTCACAATCTTCGGGCCGATTTCTTACAAGTGAGCCTGCGCTCTCAAAACAGGAGTATGATTTTGATCTTCCATCGAAGATTCCTCGTATGGGCGACAGGGTCTTAGAGTGCTCAGATTCACTGGCATTTTGCAGGCATAGCCAGTTTCCGGGTCAAACCAGTTTCACTTTCGAGGAAGTTGAGGGGGCATGGCTGCGGGAACCGGAGTGACACAGAAGAAACGAAAAAAAGTCACGCTCGATGTCTGGGTCGACCAGCAACTTCAGGAAGCAATGCTCTGGGCCGGAGGAGGGCTGGTGATGGGCCTGTTCGTCGCCAGTTTTCTGACACTTCTCTATTGGAACATGATCTGGATGATTCTGGTCATGCGATTCCAGTGGGCCATTGCTCCGGGCTGGTTTGCCGAAGTGGCGACCGGAATTTTTCTCCTGCTGGGGGTGATCTATTACTTTGTGAGTTGGGATTCACTACAGAACCTGGGGACGACGCAGGCTTTCCAGTTTGGACAGTGGACAGGTTTGTCATTCCTGTCGATAGGTATGCCCAGGGTGACTTTTGGCCATTCGTTCGACCTGCTATCCACAGCCAAAATCTTTCTGATGTTCCTGCTCATCGGGCCGGCGTCGTGGCATCTGGTCTTCTTCGCCATTCAACGCATGCTGCTCATTCGTAAAGCGAACCGTGAGCGATTGACCGCTGCGCTCCGAAAGCTGCTCGAGAGCGAACGCAGAATCTCTGTCTCTGCAGCACTGGGCGTTCATGCTCCCCAGGAGATGCGCATAGCGCTCGCAGAATTGAGCTTGTTTCACGGCATCAACCATATTGAGGCCCCTCCAGCCGGTCTGGTGATGTCAGACTCACTGAAAGATGAAATCATCGCCAGTTGCAAATCCGGCGAGAAGAAATCTGTGGAAAGAAAATCCACAACATGATTTGTACTGATGACTTGCAGTGAGTTGATCTCCGTCTGAACTGCTCTGGAAAAATTCTATGTCGAGCAGGTGACTTTTCCCGTAAGTATAAGATTTTGACGATCGCTGATTGACTCATAAACATTCTCTTGTGTACGTTATATCAAGTCGTCCTGTCTCAGTTCCTGTCTTGTTCAAAACTTCTTCTCTTTTGACTGGAGGCACGCATGTCGCGTCGTGGTTTCACATTGATTGAATTGCTGGTGGTGATTGCGATCATTGCCATTTTGATTGCCTTGCTACTTCCGGCAGTACAGCAGGCCCGCGAAGCTGCCCGTCGCACACAGTGCCGGAACAATCTCAAGCAGATTGGCCTGGCCATTCACAACTATCACGATACCTACAGCACCTTTCCGATTGGTTGCCGTCGAGATTCCAATGGCGGCTGGGGAATGACATGGTGGGTGGGGTTGTTGCCAGGGCTTGATCAAGGGCCTTTGTTTAACTCGCTGGATATGAGTACTCCCAGCACAGGTTTTGGATCGGGCGGAAATAGCACACGAATTCAGAATGCCACGATTGCTGCCCAGCTTTGCCCCTCTAGTGCGATGGCCCAGCCAACGGACTGGCAAAAACGATCGACTTACATTGGTATCGCTGGTGCCACAAGCACTGCCGCATTTACCGAAGGCCGTCTAAATAACTCGGCCGCAGATTGTTGCGGCGATCGCGGTGCATCTGGAAACGGATCACTCAGTTCTGGCGGAATGATGCTCGTTAATGATGTAACACGCATGCGAGATGCCAGTGACGGTACCTCCAACATCATCATGGTTGGCGAAGCCGGGGGTTTTCTCGTTACGGCGACTTTTCAAGCCGCTATACAAGCGCAACACGCTCATACGATTACAGGGAATCGTATCTTCATTGGAGGCTCAGGCCCGCACTGCTGGACGATGGGAACTAATGGCGGTGGACAGCGTCCAAACCAGCGGACTTTCAATCTCACGACCGTTCGTTATGCACCCAACACACAAAACTATGATCAGCCTGGCATCAATGTGAACTTCGGTCCGAACAACCCTCTCAACTCAGCACACACGGGCGGTGTCCATTGCCTCTTTGGCGACGGGCATGTGAGTTTCATCAGTGACAACATCAATCTCGACACGCTCCGCCATGCCTGTATTCGAGATGATGGCCAGACCATTGGTGAACTCTAAGCGATTGTCGAAAGTTGAATTCCTACAGCCGCTTGACTCACCTGGTCAGGCGGCTGTTTTTCTCTCCTCACTTTCTGATGACCGGCTGGTTGATAAAGCTGGTCAACACCTGGAACTTGAAATGAACCGATCTTTATTTTCTCGCTGCACTGGATTCTGCCTGAGCGTGTCGATGCTGGTCGCGACGTTGGGTTGCGGGTCTTCGGTGCCGCAAATTGGCGGTGTCTCGGGAACGACTTCTGCCGCTGGTAAGGGACTCCCAGAAGGGACCATCCTGACGTTCTCGGCTGTCGGCCGCGATGAGTCGTTCGTGACGCGCGTCAAAGCGGATGGGACTTACGCCTATACTCCTCCCGGCGGCGCGAAAGTCATCCCCGGCAAATATAAAGTGATGATCACTCCGCCCCCGCAGCGAGTGATCGAAAAGGATGGCGTCTCGATGGTCGATCCGACGGATAAAGCCACTTACCCTGAGATTACTCCGAAGTACAAAAGCAAAGAATCCACACCGCTGGAAGTTGAAGTGGGAGCATCCGCGACCACATTTAATATTGAGCTTGAAGCTGCTAAATAAACCTTTGTTGTTGAAGAGAGGTCGATGATGGCTGGCAGGAGGAGTCGTGAATGAAACTGCTCCTCATGCCAGGCATGGATGGTACAGGTGAACTCTTTACACCGTTGCTGAGTCATTTGCACTCCGATATCGAAGCTGTCGTTTTCAGATATCCGTTCGATCCCCGGATGGGTTATCCCGAACTGCTGACTTTCGTGAAACAACAACTCCCCGAAGATGAAACTTACGTGATCCTGGGGGAGTCCTTCTCCGGGCCCCTGGCGATCCAGTTGGCAGCCACCAGTCCTCCTGGCCTTTGTGGCGTCATTCTGTGTGCCAGCTTTGTGACTTCACCTGTACGATGGGTTCCCCGTTGGGCTGCATGGATGGTTTCTTCGTGGTGGTTTTCCCATCCCTTCCGCACACCACTGGCCATGATCTTTCTGGCAAAGGGAGCACAGGCCGGCTTGCAGCCATTGATTCGAACTGTTCTCGATCAGGTGCCTGCCAACATTCTGGCTGCCAGGTTGCGAGCAGTCCTGCGGGTTGATGTGCAGTAGGAACTGCAGCACGTTTCCGTGCCGATTCATTACCTCCAGGCCACACAGGATCGACTGGTCCCTGCATTCTGTTTATCGATCATTCGGAAGTTAAAGCCGAAGGTGACGTTCAGCCAAATTGCAGGGCCGCACCTGTTGCTGCAGACTCAACCAGCCGAAGCCGCCCGGCTCATTGGTACAAAAAGTCTTTCATGGCAAGGGACTCCGGCAAATCCGTAAACCTCGGCGGATTGATTCTTGTGCAGATGGCCCGCCACTCCGTATGGTGTGCGTCAATGAAATGTTGTGTTCAATAACACAAATTCTCGCGACTATGACTGCACCACCAGGGAATCTTCCTCATGATCATCACCCGGATCTTTGCCCATCGTGTTGAGCTTCCTTTGTGTGAAGGGAGCTATCACTGGTCGGGTGGCAAGTCGGTTTCGGTTTTTGACAGCACACTCGTGGGAGTCGAGACCGATACCGGCCATGTTGGCTATGGCGAAGTCTGTCCACTGGGGCCTTTCTATCTGCCGGCGTATGCCGAAGGAGTCAGGGCAGGGCTTAAGGAACTGGGGCCGCACCTGTTGGGTTGGGATCCCCGGGAGATTTCCCAACTCAATGAACGTATGGATGCCGCCCTCAAAGGGCATGCTTATGTGAAATCCGGGATTGATATTGCCTGCTGGGATTTATTGGGGAAGTGCACTGGGTTGCCAGTTTGCACACTTCTTGGTGGGCGCTATGGCGAAAAAATCCGGCTTTATCGAGCGATCTCTCAGGAAGCTCCCGACGTCATGGCTCGCAAGGTCGCGGCTTATAAAAAAGATGGCTATACCCGTTTTCAACTCAAAGTGGGAGGGAATCCTGATACGGATATTGAACGGATTCGCGCAGTTCGAGCGATGCTTGATAGCGATGATCGTCTGGTGGCTGATGCGAATACTGGCTGGTCACAGCATGAGGCGATTCGCGTCGTGCGGGCCGTCCGAGATCTGGATGTTTATATCGAACAGCCTTGCCTGACTTATGAAGAGTGCCTTGCTGTCCGCAGGGCGACGGATCATCCCTTTATTCTCGATGAGAATATCGATTCATTGAGTATGTTCATGCGGGCGAAGGCTGATCTGGCGATGGATGCCGTCAATCTGAAGATCAGTAAGCTGGGCGGACTGACGAGAACACGGCAGATTCGCGATTTATGTGTTTCGCTGGGAATTGCCATGACGCTGGAAGACAGTTGGGGTGGTGATATTACGACCGCTGCCATTGCACATCTGGCTCATAGTACTCCCGAACACTATCGATTTACGAGTACCGATTTTAACAGCTATGTCACTGTCAGTAATGCCGACGGTGCGCCGATGCGTGTCGATGGCTACATGCAGGCGAGTGAAGCTCCTGGTCTGGGGATTACACCCAAGTTTGATGTCTGGGGGCCACGCCTGGTGGATATCTTTTAATTGGCCAGAGGCTGTTGCAGAAACAGCAGTTTCATGATCACGATTCAGTTTTCTCTCCCTGTGAATCAATCGGGTGGATCAACTGAGGATGGAAATTCTAATACCGTATTTAGCGACAGGTGATTGATATGTTTTTTCGGTCGGCTTCTCTATCGATGCTGCTTGTCAGTGCTGCAGTTGTTTCTTTGCAGTTCTCCCTTTGCCAGCGATACTGTTGGGCAGAGGCTGCGGCAGAGGCTGCAACAGAAAAACTGACCCTGCAGCGCATCTTCCAGTCGAAAGATTTTGATGAGCAACGAGTCGGGAGTTTCCAGTGGAGTCGGCTCTCGAACAGCTATTTCTCATTAGAGAAAGACAATCCTCAGGCGAAGTTTGTCAGCCTGATGCGGATCAATATCGAGACAGGGGCGAAAGAGGTTGTCATTGCAGGGAATCTGCTCATTCCACCTGGCAGCGAGCAGCCATTGGCTCTGCAGCGTTTTCAGTTCACCGAGGACGAATCGAAACTACTGATCTATACCAACAGTCAGAAAGTCTGGCGGCAGAATACTCGTGGCGATTACTGGCTGTTTGATCTCAAGCAGCAGAAGTTGACCAAGCTGGGCGGGACAACTCCCCCCGCGCAGATGATGTTTGCCAAGATCTCTCCCGATCAATCGAAAGTGGCCTTTGTTTACGCTCATAACCTCTATGTTCAATCACTGACAGACTGGACGGTCACTCCTTTAACCACGGATGGTTCAGAGACGCTGATCAATGGCACTTCGGATTGGGTGAACGAAGAGGAACTGGCGATTCGAGATGGCTGGCGCTGGAGTCCGGATAGTCAGTCGATTGCCTTTTATCAGTTCGATACGACCGGTGTGCCGCGCTTCACCATGATTGATCATGGTCAGCAGAATTACCCGAAGGTAATCACATTCCCTTATCCGAAAGTGGGTGAGAAGAATTCATCGACGAGAATTGGAGTGGTCCCTGTTGCCGGTGGGAAGCCCACCTGGATTGAACTCCCCGGCGATCCTCGTGAGCACTATATTCCGCAGGTTGAATGGACGCCGGCGGGTGGCCAACTACTGATACAACAGATGAATCGCCCGCAGAACCGCAATGTTGTCTTCCTCGCTAATGTGGCTTCGGGAAAGCTGCGGACGGTTCTGACCGAAGTCGAAGAGACGTGGATTGAGAACGACAATCCCGTCAAATGGCTGGCAGGCGGAAAAGAGTTTCTCTGGATCAGTGAGCGTTCGGGCTGGAGGCACGTCAATCGTGCAAATCTTGAAAGCGGCGAACTCCAGGTCGTCACCAGGGGATCCTTCGATGTGATTGATGTCGAAGCCATCGACGAGACCAAAGGAGTGCTCTACTTCGCTGCTTCGCCGGAGAATCCCACTCAACGCTATCTCTATCAGGTACCTCTCAGCGGTGGCGATATTCAGCGGGTGACTCCCGCCGGGCAATTCGGCTGGCATACCTATCAGATCGCATCATCGTTTGAAGTCGCGATCCATACGTTCTCGAATCTGACAACTCCTCCGCGAACTGAGGTTGTTCGACTTCCCGGCCATGCGGTGGTTCGCACACTCGCTGATAATCAGGCTCTTCAAGAAAAGCTCGCCGAATGGAAAATTCCGCTGCCGGAATTGTTCCGGATTGATATTGGGAATGGTGTTGAACTCGATGGCTGGCGCTTTTCACCGGGGACGATCCAGGGGGAAAAGGAGCATCCAGTCCTCTTTCATGTCTATGGAGAGCCGCATGGGCAGGTGGTGCGGGATGTCTGGATGGGGAAACGCGGCTTGTGGTACAGCATGCTGGCCCAGGAGGGCTATATCGTGGCGGCTGTTGATAATCGCGGCACCATGTCTCCCCGTGGACGTGATTTCCGCAAATGCGTTTACAAACAGATCGGGCTTCTCGCCTCTCAAGAGCAGGCGCTGGCCGTCAAAGCCCTGCTGGCGAAGTGGCCGGAGGCTGATCCTGCCCGCATTGGCATCTGGGGCTGGAGTGGTGGTGGCAGTATGAGCCTCAATGCACTCTTCCGCTATCCCGAGATTTACAAGATGGCGATTGCTGTCGCGCCAATGCCTAATCAGAAGCTCTACGATACGATTTATCAGGAACGCTATATGGGGTTATTAGGCGATAACGAGGAGGGATACAAACAGGGCTCGCCGACGACATTTGCGAAACAACTGCAAGGTGATCTGCTGCTGATTCATGGAACGGGCGACGACAATTGCCATTATCAGGCGACTGAGCAGTTGATGAACGAACTGATTGCGCATGGAAAGCAGTTTTCCGTCATGCCCTATCCCAGCCGGTCGCATAGTATCAGTGAAGGGCGGGGAACGAACTTTCATCTCTATCAGCTCATGACGAGTTATATCCATGAGAAGCTTCCGTTAAAGAGTCTCCCTCAAAGTGAGAAAGTATCTGTTCGAGCTGCGTCTGCTGTGAAGGCCCGGCCGGCTGTGCAGCGTGCTGACAAGGATTCCGTCGAAAACAATAAGCTTTCAGCAGACAACTACGACTCATCGAGCCTTCAGGGCTGGACTGTGCGAGTGCACCGGCAACTCAAAGCCGACAATCCTGAAAAGCTGAATCAGGCGCTGGAACTGTTGGAGGCACAGCTCAAAGAAATCGTTCAGGTGGTGCCACCGAATGCCGTTCAGGAACTCAAAAAGGTGACACTCTGGCTGTCGCCCGAATACAAAGGCATTTCGCCACGGGCGGAGTATCACCCGAATCGTCAATGGCTGGTCGCGAACAATCGGCTCCCGGAGATGGCGAAAGGGGTCGAGTTCACGAACGTGCGTATCTTCGCAGAAGAAACCCGTCGCATGCCCAATTTCGCGCTGCATGAACTGGCACATGCTTATCACGACCGGGTACTCGAGGGGGGCTTTGGAAATGTCGATGTCGCCAAGGCCTATGAAGCAGCAAAAGAATCGAAAAAGTACGAACAAGTCGAGCAAAGGTTTGGGAACGGCCGCTCGACGAAAGCCAAGGCTTACGCACTGACCAATCCGATGGAATACTTTGCTGAATCGAGTGAAGCCTATTTCGTAACCAATGATTTCTTCCCATTCAACCGAGAAGAACTCATTCAGCACGATCCCAGTTTAGTGCCTGTCCTGAAGCAGCTTTGGGAAGACAGGTAGATACTGACCGGAGGTGCGATAAACAATTCTTGTTTCAAAAGTGAAAATCAAGAAGAAGTCTTGATACTACAGAAATCCCAAAAGCAAGCACGCATTACTTTCAAAAACCTTGCGGATGATGGAGCCATTCACGATGACACAATATACAAATTGATTACCTGAATTGTGGCCTTCTTATTACTGACTAGAGATGACTATTCTTCTTCATCGCGTAGAAGAATTGATCGCTCAATCAAATACATCCTGTCTGAAATACGTTCGATTGCCTTTGACGTTTCATTAGACGTTGCGTCTTCGTTAGTTTTCTCAAGTTGCCCCTCAATTTTTGCAAGCCGTTGAGCAAACACCAACTGCTCGAGTCCGTAAGCCCCTAAGATGCCAAGAAGTATTGGTATGAACACCGTGAAAAGCGCATATCGCCAACCGGCTTCTCCAAGGGCCCTTTTTGCCTCTTTCGATGCCGCGTGGGTAGCCCTTTTCTCGACACTCAATAAATCTGCTGCAAGGTACTTTATATCATCTAAACCGTGTGAATATGGTGTGTCCACGTTATTGGTTAGGCTTGACCAGTCTGACTCTGGCTTACTGTTTAGGCGGAAAAGCAATACCGTTGCGATCGTGTGGTTCTTTTCAAGCAGGAAGTCAGAGTTTCCGAAGTTAATTAGAGTTAAGCGAATCTTCCCTTTGAATCCAGGATCTATATGACCAGTGTCAGAAATCAAAATGCCACGTCGGGAAACTCGTGCCGGTGCGACGGCTATACCTCCAATATCGTTGGGGAGGTGAAATGCTTCTTTCGTTTCAATTCGAACTGATGCTCCCACGGGGAGCGAATAGCGTTCAACCCTTGGGTAATCTTCCAGCTTTTCTTTGGGCTCTGCTGATGGAAGAAAGATCAATCCGACGCTCAGGTCGACTGAGCATGGCTGAATACGAGAATTTATATTGCCGATGGATTGAGATAGATCTATGTCTTTGATTATTGGTTCTGAGCTATTAATTAGGCTGTTAATCTCCACATCTGAAAGAAACGGCATATGTAGGTTCCTTGGAAGCGATGCTGATGTATTCTGAATTAAACCCAGGATTTAATAAGTTCTGTTGAGGACAAAAGGGAGTTCTTATCATCTTGGCATTCACGCCAATCCCACGGCTTGTTTAGGTTGAAGTGGGTTTTGAGTGCTTTTCGTAAAACTTGTGAGGAGATTTTCTTTCCGCAGGTGTTAGTTGGGAGATACTCCGTGTTCGTTAATGAGGTTCCAAAAAGCAAGTAGTCATCGCAGTGCGATAGTGTGTTCCATGCGTCGATAATATTGTGAGACGAAAACACGTTTTCGTTCATTAGCCCACTAAGGGTGACAAAATCGGGTATCGGTGTTATATGGATGTGTGCGTGAAAAATACCGCAGCCAGTTCCATTATGTGATGTTGATCCGTGTTCATAATATGCTACTGGCGAAACTGTAGCCATGTGATTGAAGATCTCAGATAGTACATCTAATACCCCGAGTTGAAGCTCTCGTGGGGCTTTGGCCATTGACTCAATATGCACTATTGGCGCAAGCAGTAATGAGTGTGGCGTGAGTTGTCCAAGTGTTGGGAAGATTGCGATTTGGTTATTTCGTCGATGTGTGCGAATAACTCTTTCGAAACCATAACGCTTTTGAAATCTGCTTTCCTTTACTTTATGGAATTCAATGCAGTATTCACAGTGCGATGTTCGCTCCAGTGTCGAAATGTTTAGGGGGGTTTCTCTTTTAGTTGTTTTTGTTTTTGGAGTCATAAATAGTATGTTTCCTTCATGTATAGCGGTGTGTAGTTGTTAGGCACTTGTCATTCGATCACGTTCTTTAATATGCAGCAGTATGATGGAGAGATCCGCCGGGGTGATGCCGCTGATGCGGCCTGCCTGCCCCAGATCGGCGGGTTGGATGCGGGAGAGTTTTTCCTTGGCTTCTTTGCGCAGGTGTTGAATCGCGTGGTAATCGAAGGCTGTCGGAATGCGGACATTGCTCAGCTTGGAGGCTTTTTCAATGTCGCTATCCTGTCTGCGGATATAGCCTGCATACTTGGTTTCGATTTCCAGTTGCTCGGCGGCGCGCGTAGAAATCGCCTGTGCAGCGACGGCAGGAGAAAGTTCTTTTAAGGTCTGCCACGTCGTTTCAGGCCGGCGCAGGATTTCTTCGAGAGTCGCTCCTTCGAATCGCTCCTTCGTGAGAAGCTGGCGGCCTGCCTGAAGGTCTTGAGTGTGCTTTTCAAACGCCGTCCACCGCTCCTGATCCACAAGCCCCACATCACGTCCTTTGGCAGTCAGCCTGAGGTCGGCGTTATCATGCCGCAAAACGAGGCGAAACTCGGCTCGTGAGGTAAACATGCGGTATGGTTCATCAACACCTTTGGTGACGAGATCGTCGATGAGCACTCCCAGATAGGCTTCGCTGCGATCGAGAATGAGTGGTTCCCGGCTCTGCAGCGCCAGGGCGGCATTGATCCCTGCCAGCAGGCCTTGTCCGGCGGCTTCTTCATAGCCTGTCGTCCCATTGATCTGCCCGGCGAAGTAAAGCCCTTTGACAGACTTGGTTTCCAGTGATGGCAAAAGCTGGGTGGGTGGTGCGTAGTCGTATTCTACAGCATAGCCATAACGCATGATTTCGGCCTTTTCGAGGCCTTTGACGCTGTGAATCATCTGATCCTGAACATCGCGTGGCAGGCTCGTCGAGATGCCATTGCAGTAGATTTCGCGGGTGTTATACCCCTCGGGCTCCAGAAAAATGTGGTGCGAAGACTTATCGGCAAAACGGACCACTTTATCTTCAATCGATGGGCAATAGCGCGGCCCGCGCGAGTTGATCTGGCCCGAATACATCGGTGCGCGGTGCAGGTTGGCTCGGATGACCTCGTGGACAGATTCATTGGTTTCGGTCAACCAGCAACTGAGCTGCTGCTGGTGGAGTTTGGTCGTCATGAAGGAGAAGGGCTGGGGATTCTCATCGCCGGGCTGTTCCTGCATGACACTGTAGTCAATCGTGCGGCCATTGAGCCGGGCGGGTGTGCCGGTTTTGAAGCGTTCGAGCTGAAAGCCGAGTTCGCGAAGTGAATCAGAAAGTGTACCCGTCGTGCCATCTCCGGCCCGTCCGCCGGGAGTTTTGGCTTCCCCGGTATGCATAATGGCTTGCAGGAATGTCCCTGTCGTGAGGACGACGGCACGAGCCTTGTAAGTCGCACCACCTCGCACCAGCACACCGGTCAGTTGTGGTCGTTGGCCGGGAAGGTGTTCGACCAGAAGCCGTTCTGTGGTTTCTTGTCGCAGCGTGAGATTTGGCTGTTCTTCAATTCGCCGCTTCATGTCGAACTGATAGAGCTTTTTGTCGGCCTGGGCTCGCGGCGAGTGCATCGCGGGCCCTTTGCTGCGATTGAGCATGCGGAACTGCAGTCCGTTGGCATCGATGACTTTGCCCATTTCGCCGCCGAGAGCGTCGATTTCACGAACAATCTGACCTTTGGCAACACCGCCAATCGCGGGGTTACAGCTCATCTGTCCGACGGTATCACAATTCATCGTGAGGAGTGCTGTCCGCGCACCGAGCCGGGCCGCTGCCAGTGCTGCTTCACACCCTGCATGACCTGCACCAATCACGAGCACATCAAAATCGTAGGTCGACATTCGCTTGCCAATATCCGCAACAAGTACCAATCAAAATCTCATTGCCAATTGTGACAAGTCTGTAGGCTTCTGTCACATTTCTGGCAGATTGTAATACTGCGAATCTTTCGAAAGCGTGGCGGTGGCGCGGTTTCCACGAACGCCCCAATCAACCGGCACCACATACACACGCGATGCTTCCCCAGGCACGTCGAGGCGTACGATCACATGTTTCTCTTGAAAAATCTTCTTGGATCGCACCAGAAGGGGGAAAATCATGCGTCCATCGACCGCAACAGATCCTTGCAGAAGTGTCGATTGCCCTGGTGGCTGTAGCGTCGTCCATTCTGGGATCGAATGTTTCATGTAGACGGCTTCCTGTACGATTTCCTCGGATGAGTTGGTGTGAATCAGTCGGCAGCGGGCGGATGCATTCCAGGGGAAATCTTCGGCAGTGAGTAATCGCAGGTGGGAAGTGCCACAGCCCTTGTAAGGCGTTGGGAAGATCCAGTAACTGACACCGTTTTGTCGGATATCGAGCAGCATGACGCCAATAGTCAGTAATCCCAGTGTCGTCAAAAAGGTGATCGCCGAGTTAGAGAAACGCATGGGATGGCCTTTCTGCGGTTACCAGGGATTCGCACTGAACTGACCTGTTCCTTTGAAACTGCCGACCGACCTGCGATACTTCCTGCTGAGAGCCGGATCAATGGATTCGCTGAACAAACTCATCTTTCAGGGGGAGATGGCATCATGAAGCGTGCTGGGGCAACAACACTCAAGGGAAATCCTGTCGATCTGAAGGGCCGTGCGATTGTCGTAGGAGATGTCGCACCGACATTTTCATTGCAGGCTAACGATCTCAGTGAAGTCACACTGAGTGGCAAGACCACAATTATTGCCACCGTCCCGTCGCTCGATACTTCAGTTTGCGCTCTCGAAACCAAGAAGTTCAACGACGAAGTCAAGAATCTGCCGAATGTCGATGTCTTTGTTGTCAGCATGGATCTCCCCTTTGGCAACAAGCGCTGGTGTGCATCGGAAGGGGTCGAAAACATCAAGACGCTCTCCGCTCATCGCTGCACCGATTTCGGTGTCGATTACGGCGTGCTGATCAGCGGCGGCCCACTCGATCGTTGCCTCGCTCGCGCTGTTTTTGTCGTCGGTGCGGATGGCAAGGTGAAGTTCGTCGAATACTGCAAGGAAATTGCCGATCATCCCAACTACGAAGCTGTCCTGGCGGCTGCGAAGTCGTAATGCTCCGTGTGGGATGAAATCACAGGTAAACCCATGGGTGCCGGTTGATCAAGATCGTCACCCATTTTTGTTCACCTATAAGTGATGGCTGAGTGATGACCCTGCGAAGTTGATCTTGGCATTTGGCATATGCCAAATGCCAAATGCCAAATGCCAAATGCCTGACGGTTGGTGTTTCGACGAGGTTCCACGGTTTCATTCCTCTGTCCAATTCCAGCGGTGGAATGTTTTTATGCCCATGGTGAAGCGATTGAGTTTTCGAGCAGTGGCCCACGTTTTCGTGGATGCCGGCCGTGAATGGCTGTCTCATAAGTGTCCGAGGCTGGGGGCTTCGCTCGCGTTTTACGCCATTTTGTCGCTGGCTCCTCTGGCTGTGATCTCTGTCGGGCTGCTGAGCATGATTGTCGGTGGAGAAGTCGCTCGCGGCGAAGTGACGGACCAGATGCGCGAAGTCGTCGGTGAAGAAGCGGCCCAGATTGTCAGTTCCGTTGTGGCCAATACCCGCAAATCGACCAACGGATTTATTGCGACCACAATTGGCATCATCACTCTGGTGGTCGGAGCGATGGCGGTCTTCGTCGAATTGCAGGATGCCCTCAATACGATCTGGGAAGTCCCACCTCATCGTACGACAGGCTGGTGGCGGTTCATTAAAGATCGATTCCTGTCGTTCTTCATGATTTTCGGCATCGGGCTGCTGGTGCTGACTTCGATTGTGCTGAGCCTGATTGTGACCTCACTGGGTAAGGTGGCGACTGATATCGTGCCAGCCACTCAATCGCTGCTGCAGTTCTCTGATCCTTCGATCAACTTTGTGGTTTTCGTGCTCCTCTTTGCGGGTGTCTTTCGCTGGCTCCCGGATGTCTCGCTCACTTGGCGGGATACAGCTCTCGGAGCCGTCGTGACTGCGATTTTATTCCTTCTGGGCAAGATCGCGATCTCGTTTTATCTCCACCAGAGCGGCGTCGGGAATGCTTATGGGGCCGCCGGATCGATTGTCGTTTTCCTCGTGTGGATGTACTACTCGATGCAGGTGCTGCTCTTTGGGGCCGAACTGACGAGATCGTTCTCGCTCAACCTGGGGAGTGGTGCCGTGGTGGGCGGTGAACGCATTCCCCGCCGCGGCAGCGAAACGGAATCGATGCCCGCTGTGTCGTCTCCTTCCTGAAAATTCTCCCTCCGGTCGGCGAGTGCTGCCACTGATTTTTCAGCGAGGGAGAATCCTTCAAGCCTCATTGAGCGTGTAGCCGAAACTGGAATTGATAGGCTGGGATTCCAGCCACGATCTGGCGGGTTGAACCGGCAGATTCTGCTGGTGCTCATTGCTCCATACGGTGGAACGACAGACGAAGGGAGGAACACGCCGACATGCGCTGGGTGTTCTTCCTGCTCATTCTGGTTCAAGCCGTTCAGGCCCAGGGATGTCGTCTGCTGGGGCCTCTCTCGCCGCTCCGGCCTGTCGAACAGGTGCTGGTCTACCCCAATTTTTCTTCCCTCGTTGCCGGTGGCGAGCAAAAGCCTGGCGAAGTCCTGCCGCCTGGTGAGCAGGTCACGATCGAAACCCCTGATCGTCAAAAGCTGGATGGTCGCTATTTTGCCCATCCCGCTCCTCAGGCCGTTGTGCTTTATTGTCATGGGAATGCAGGGACTGTCGATCAGTGGAGTGTGCTGGCTGCCAGGCTGAGTCGTCAGCATCGATTAACAATTCTGGTCTTTGACTATCGCGGATATGGCCGCAGTACGGGGATTCCTCATGAGCGGGGAATTCTCATCGATGCGACCGCTGCTCGCGACTGGCTGGCGAGAGAGAATCAGATCGCTCCTGAGGAAATTGTGTTGATGGGCCGGTCGCTGGGCGGAGCGGTCGCGGTTGACCTCGCTGCCAATCAGGGAGCCCGCGGACTGATTCTCGAAAGTACCTTCCCTTCGCTCCCGGATGTCGCCCGGCAACACGCCGCCTGGCTCTTGCCTGAATGGAATATGACCCAGCGGCTGAACTCGGCTGAAAAGCTCAAGCAATACCAGGGCCCATTGCTGCAAAGCCATGGCGATGAAGATCAGCTTATTCCTCTGTCACTGGGAGAGAAGCTCTTTGAAGCGGCCCCCGGGCCCAAGCAGTTTGTCGTCGTACACGGCGCCAGCCATGTGGATGACCACATTCATTTGTGTGCCGCCGAGCGAGAACTCTTCTTCCGCCGCCTGCCCGTCCCGCAGCCAAAAAACATGATCGACGGCCGGATGCCGTAGTGATTGATAGTGTTTAATTCATGGGCAAATTGCCCTACAATGAATTGATTATGGATCACAACTCACTGACCAGCTTGCTGACGACCATCTATTTCGGAACCATCACAGAGTTTCGTCAAAAGCTGACACCAGAAATCTCTATTAACAGCACTGATCCGGACGGCAATACACTCCTGATGCATGCCGTCCGGAGAGGGGATCCAGAGAAGGTCCAACTCTTGCTGGAACTCGGAGCAGATTTCACTCGCATCAATGCCGATAACCGGACAGCGCTCCATCTCGCCGTAGAAGAGAATTTCTTACCCGGCATCGACCTCCTCTTAAAAGCCGAAGCGATTCAGAATGCACTTCCGCAGTCTTCGCTGAAAATGCATTCCGAACAAACGCCTCCTGGAAGATTGCCAGTCATCTCCAAAGCCTGGAGCATCGAAGCGGTCAGGCGACTAGTCGATGCGGGACATGACCTGAATCAGGCGGATGAAAAATTCAAGCGTGAATATCTCGGCTTAAGACCTGATGCCACATTCGAGTTAAAACTCACGCCGGAAGAGTTTCAAGCACAAATGGCGCCGCGTGATGGCTTGACCAACCCTGAGTTGATGGATGTCCCCTTTTGGCGGGAGATGGTTCGCACGGGAGAGAATGCCTATATGGGGTATCGACATTACGCGGGCGAAGCCGAACCAGACTATTCGCGAAAAGTCTGGACCTACGAACGTTATGGTGCCCCGATTGTTTCACTCCCTGACGGCCGCTTTGTCCGCATCGCAGGTGAACACGAAGACGGTACCGACCCCAAATTTTATATTTTCAATGACATCACGGTCTTTGATGGCAAAGGGGGATTCCAGATCTGGGGATATCCCCGCGAAGTATTCCCGCCGACAGATTTCGCTTCTGCCACACTGGTTGGCAATCACATCTATATCATTGGCTGTATAGGTTACCGGGAGCAACGAAACGGATCGGTCACACCAGTCTACCGCCTGACACTGGATTCCTGGGAAATCGAACGTGTGGAAACAACAGGCGAGAATCCTGGCTGGATCTGGGACCACACTGCAAAACTCAACGCCTCTCAGGATGCAATCGTTATTGAAGGCGGCCAGTACATCGAAGTCACCCCTCATGGAGGCTACGAATACAGCCCCAACCCACACCGCCACCAACTCGATTTAAATACAGGTCGCTGGACAAAACAAGATGCACAAGCCTCTACAAATCTCATATAGAGGTCAATAAGAAACCACTAATCTTCTTTCTCGCAGTTGATTTCACGGTGCAACGTCTCGGCTTCTCTAGCGACATCAGACTCGGGGATCTGTCGGCGACAGCGTCCATAGATCGCCGCTAATTTCTGCGGACTCATTCTCTGCCCTGAATTCCAGAGGCCAAGAAACAGCCCTGCGAGTTCCTCCAACTCCTGATCACCCAGCGAGGCCTTCCCTGCCAGAACAGAATATCGCTGGTGAGCCTGACTCTGCTTACGCTTCCTGCGACGGCAGCCCACACATCGAACCGCATCCGCCTCTAATGGTAGCTTTAACGTCTCAAACCAGTATTTCTGCTCTTTGGCGTAAAAAATAAAATCCCGCTGACAATCACGGCATTGCTTGAGAACGTCATAATAGTAAGCAAACGAAAACATACAGCGATTAATTTGAGACGGATCCGCCGGCACCGGGGCATCAATCCACCCCACTGCTTGAGCGTATTTCCAGAACCCCGAACTTCGCGACAACTCTACAAGTGTCTCTCGCAGAGCATCAGCAGGCTCCCGATACAACGGATGCTTCACCAGATCCAACGGACGGGTCAGCTGTGCAATCCTATGCTTCCGTCGATGCATTCCCCGCCCCCTCAGCCCATGAACCAGTCGCCCAAATCTCGTCACCCCACCTCTGGACACACCCCGAAACTGGGCAGTTCATTCTTTTTGCAAAGTTTTTCGGCATCATGTGATGCTACCTCACTCCATATATGGAAGCCAACCGCTCCTTTGCCACCTCGGTGGAAATCATTAAACGAGTTGATCGACCCTCGGCCTCTTTTCAGCAGACCATGGCCAGGCTACTGTAGACTTTTGCATTTGTTTTTGACCGGGGCGTTTGATCGATGAATCTGCAAAGGGGTGGTATGTCTGGCTGTTTTGTCATTCTCTTGCTGGCGTTCCTCTGCATCGTTCAGGGATGTTCTTCTCAGGCAGGCAAAAGTCCGGCAACGGCTGGTGGATCGGCTTCCGAAAAGAAGCAGCAGGTCGCACAGTCTCAAGAGCCGGCGACCACACCTCCTGTGGCGACACAGGCTCCGCCGGCCACCAGTGATCCACTCCCCACCAGCGATCCTCAGCCACAATCTCAAGCGGCCCGCCCGGAGCCATCGGCCGCCAGCGAGGCCGTCGTCATGACTCCAGCACCGCCTCCCGCTGTCAACCCGCAGGCGGTTGCCGACTCACCGGCCACTGTGACAGCTTCTCCTGACGCGGCGACGAACAAATTCAACGAAGCGCGGAAGAAACTCCAGACAAAGATCGTCTCGGAAATTCCTCGCTCTGGCCCCCCGGAAGTTCCGCCCAAGTCGTCACCATTTCAATTGATTCGCTACACCAGCCCTGTGGGAAATCTGGCGGCGTATGTCACCAAGGATCCCCGAGATGGAAAGCGGCATCCGGCAATCATCTGGATTACCGGTGGGGACTCTAACGAGATTGGCGATGTCTGGTCGCCCGCCGATCGTGACTTCGATCAGTCGGCAAGTGCCTTTCGCAAAGCGGGGATCGTCATGATGTTCCCCTCGCTTCGCGGCGGCAACGACAATCCCGGCGTGCGGGAAGGCTTCCTGGGCGAAGTGGATGACATCCTGGCGGCGACCGATCACCTGGCGAAACTGCCCTATGTCGACCCGCAGCAGATCTATCTCGGCGGACACAGCACTGGCGGCACCCTGGTCATGCTGGTGGGGGCAGCCAGTGATCGCTATCGAGCGATTTTCGCCCTGGGGCCGGTCGCGTTTGCCAATCAATACGATGGAGAATATGTCTATGGCGACACGTCCAACCGGACGGAAGTCGTCGTCCGCTCCCCATCATTCTGGCTCGATTCGATCCAGTCTCCCATGTATGTGATTGAAGGTGATACCGGCGGGAACTGGAATACGATCCGCTCGATGCTGAAGAAGAACAAAAATCCGCAAATCCACTTCCTGAAGATCCCCCGTAAAACACATTTCAGCGTCATCGGACCGGTTGCCGAGAAGCTGGCCCCGCAAATCATCGCCGGCCAGGTCACCCTGACCGAAGAAGACGCCGAAGCCATCAAGTAGCGAATGCCCATTCGGAACCGAGAGTTGTAGGGTGTGGTTAAGGCTCTGCGCAGCCCACCAACCCCAAAGACCTGAATTCCCATGAGCGATTATCGCAGGAATTACGACGGCAGGACATTCTTCTTCACAGTTGTCACAGAACGCCGTCGTCCGATCTTGACCACAGACGCCGGCAGGGACCATTTGCGTCAGGCGATTCGCATGGTTCGCAGGAAATATCCCTTTGAGATCGTTGCGATCGTGCTGCTTCCGGATCACCTGCACACCGTATGGACATTACCTCGCGACGATGTTGACTATTCACGCCGCTGGAGGCTGATCAAAATGCATTTTACCAAAGCGTGGCTGAACGGTGGGGGCTCTGATGTTGCCGCCAACGCAAGTCGCCAGTCCAAAGGAGAGCGGGCGATCTGGCAACGTCGTTTTTACGAACATACTTGCCGCGACGAGGAGGATTTGAAACGTTGCGTCGATTACATCCATGCGAACCCTCTGAAGCACGGCTTGGTGAACCGTGTCGCCGATTGGCCCTGGAGTTCATTTCATCGGTTCGTGCGGGCGGGTGAATATCCCTTGGAGTGGAGCCGCACCTGTGAATGGAGTGGTGACGAATTCAGTGATTTGGAATGAGGGCGGGAGATGTGTCCACCATGCTTGGGAGATGTCTGCGAAGCTGGTGGGTTGCGCAAAGCCTTAACCCACCCTACGTAGCTGATTGTCATTCTCTGGATGGCGGCTGTCGGTGGGATTCTGGGTGCCAATCTGGTGGCGATCATAGGAATTCAATTCTTCGCGGTTGAAAATCAAGGAATTTATGTTCAGCCATGGGCCGACACTGGCTGGTATCTTGGTACTGCGATCTTCCTTTTTGGTGCTGTCACTGGGCAACTCAGGTTCATTAACGGAACGAGTCTGGGAAATCACTTGAGTGAAGCCGTTCAGAAGTCTGGGGCGGGGGCGATGACGGAACCCTCCGGCGATGATGATAAAGCTGGTCGTGATCGATATGGCTTTTTCCGTGGGGTGCTGGTCTGCGGGTTTCTGGGGAGCCTCCTCGGCTTCTTTGTGGGTGCCAATTTGCTCATTTTCTGGTTCTCGCTGGCTTACAGTCCATTCTCACCCCGGACTGTTGCATCGTCAGTTGAGGTTGTGCGGGAGCGTCAGCCGGGAACTGTTTTTGATCGACCAGTCTTGAGAAGCAACCATCCAATCGCTTTGACGTTGGGATTGATCCCGACGGCTTGTGGTGCATTGGCCGGTGCCGCAACTGGTGGATTCATCTCCTTGAGGCACTCTCTCAAAAACCGCGCGACCACCTGAGATCATCGTGTCCGAGGCCGCAGTTGGTACTTTGCGGCTCTGAGCAAGCATGCTCTTGGGTCTTTTCAGGATCGTTACGAAACAAGAATCCGGCATGCTCACTCAAAGCCGTGAGCATGGCACGAAGAGTTTTGAGTCCCTGAGCATGCCACCCAGCCCAGACAGAAGATGTTGAGGTTTCTCGAACGAGCGAAAACGAAGTCAGGTTGATTTTCTGGACTTTCACAACGGTTGCCGATTAGCCTTGGAAAACTCTAGCGGCGTTGCCACCTCGGTAGAAATCAGGGTTTCAGCCTGGGATACCCGCAAAAGTTAAGGGGGTAAGTCATGAGATGTCGGTGGAAATCGCCATCAAACAAATTGTTTATCTCTGTCTCAATTGTACTACTTGCCTACCTTTGGCTTGAGTCGCCGTCACAAAAAGTCCCTCGGCTTGTTTGGGAATTGAAAAATCGTCCCGGGGGACATATTGACATCCTATGGATTGGCAGGCCAGATAGCTGGATTCAAGCGGACTTTGATCGACTAGGAAAAAGAGCAGTTCCAGCCCTCATCAAAATACTGGAAAGCAACGATTTGACCGGACAATATCTTGCAGCAGGGCAATTGGGAAGACTGGGTGACCAACGTGCGGTTGAACCGCTAATTTCCGTGTTGAATTTGGGGGATTCAGTAGTCTCCAAATGGGCCATGGCTGCTCTCGGTGATATTGGAGACAACAGGGCCGTCGATCACCTGATCCCTCTACTTAAGGGGGAGAATCGATGGATTGCGGCTGAGGCACTGGGAAAGATTGGGGACAAAAGAGCCTATGAATCAATTATTCCACTTGTGAAAGACTCAGACGTCTATGCAAGAGCACATGCGGTAGAAGCGATTGGCTGCCTCGGCGATGAAAAAGCCGTTGATCTTTTGCATGAGGTTCTCAGGATGGAAAGAGATGAATGGGTGCGTGGTATGGCAATGAATTCATTACAGGAACTCAAAGATCGGGGAATGATCACTGAAAAGTGAATTTGAGGGTGGCGTGGGTGGCCTGTCTTCAGGCGACCTGTGTTCCGCAGGCAGAAGAGGTTGAGGTGTCTCGAACGAGTGAAAACCAAGTCAGGTCGATTCTCAGGACTTTCACAACGGATGCCGGTTGGCCTTGGAAACCACTTGTGGAGTTGCCACCCCAGTAGAAATCGGAATTTCAACTGGGGCCACCCTGCCAAGCATGCTCTTCGGTCTTTTCAAGATCGGTTACCAAACGAGAATCGGGCATGCTCATTCAAAGCCGTGAGCATGGCACGAAGAGTTTTGAATCCCTGAGCATGCCACCCGGGCCATTCTTCGGGTGAATCGTGAAACGTTACCCATTCTCAACGAATAAAGACCACTATTGGTGCATTCGTCCGCTGCTTGTGCCCCGCGCTTCGTGCCATGCTTGCGGCTCTGAGCAAGCATGCTCTTGGGTCTCTTCAGGATCGTTACCAAACAAGAATCCGGCATGCTCACTCAAAGCCGTGAGCATGGCACGGGGGTTTTGAGTCCCTGAGCATGCCACCCAGCCCAGCCTGCGGATAAAACATTGCTTATTGTTATCAAAGATACTATTAGAAAGCGAAATGGGTAGCTATCGAACGGGAAGCTTTGGAATCGCGGCAAAGTCAATCAGTTTCTTTCTGAGCTTCTGGTCGTCAGTGCTTGCCTTCAAAGAAGTTTGTTGCCACGGTTTGTCGACGCTGCTCCTTGTTGAGTAGACCACACTCTTTGATCGCAAGTCGATCCTGACAAAATCTGATTCAACTCTTACGTATGGAGAATAGGATGTTCTGTCTGGCCTCGCGCTTTCTTGACATCGTTTTGATAAGGCCTCGATCTCTGTAAAAAGAATGTTCGACTGTGGAACAGCTTGCCGAGAAACCTCCCTGCCATTCTCATGAATAACCACAGACCAGCCAACATGATTGATTTCGTTGCTCCAAGAATTCGGTCCTGCTAGCAAAGTACAAGTAATGCATGGTAAAGCCATGAGCCTGACACGGGCTGGCCACTTCATGAATAGTGACGGCGCCTTCATGCTTAACTGCCTTTTATAGAGGAGAGTTCAATTACACTATGCAGGGAACCCCACGGTTGAAATCAGATTTTCGACAGGGGCCGCCTTGCTTAGTTGTCAAACCAGAACAAAAGTCGCATGTCTTGGGTGTCCGGATCTGCCTCAATAACACGCATAAACGCAAGCAAGGCCCTGTAGGTTACGTCAAGTTCAGCTATGTCAATGTCATTCACTGCAAATGCCTCTTCAATCTCACGCAGGCTCAGATAGCTTGGAGAGTGGTTGCCCACTTTGGGCACTGCCTGCCAGCGAGCGAAGTGCTGACTATTTGTTTCTTTCTTTAAATTAAAAGTTTGTTGAACCTCACCGATAAAACTGCCTTCTTCCGAAACGCGTTTTTCCGCCTCTTCTTTTGATACGCAACTCGCAGCTTCCCAAAACCAACGATTTGGAGTAAAACCCTGATCAGGACTCGAGCTCCCAAGAATAAGATCGTAAAAAAATGTCGCTGTCCACACGCTAATATCGGATGGCGCACCTCGCGGAGGTATGTGAGCTTCACTCCACCATTCAGATTTTGGGAAGGAGTAGTTTCGTCCATTTCCAAGTATATTGAATACTTCATAGTCCCGATTTAGGTTTATCTGCGCCAAACTGGCATAGATACCGCTGTCCGAGGAGCGTGCTTCGACAAATGCATGAATGTCGGTTCCCATGTTTTGAGTTTCGCAGAGAGATCAATGGATGTCGGAATTGTTAGATCTGACTTTCAAGTCTAGAAATGGTTCGGAGACGTTGTCTTGACGCACAAACAAGTATGCCATGGGATAATCTTGTCTTCTAGCCTGATGCGGCGAGGTCGATTGAAAACGAAAAGAGGCTGCTGGTTTTCACCAGCAGCCTCTTTTTTTGGAGCCGAATCAGCTTTTCAGGGCTGATTAGTACATACCCTAGTTAGTACATGTCATGGTCGCCGTGGCCGCCGTGGGCTTTTTCTTCGGCCTTAGGCTTTTCGGCGATCAGGCAGTCGCTGGTCAGCAGCAGGGTGGAGACGCTGGCTGCGTTTTGGAGAGCGGTGCGGGTCACCTTCACGGGGTCGATGATGCCGCTCTTGACGAGGTCTTCGTATTCACCGGTCGCGGCGTTGTAGCCGTGGTTGCCCTTGAGCTCGGAAACCTTTTCGCAGATCACAGCGCCGTCGACGCCGGCGTTGTTCGAGATCTGGGTGAGCGGTGCCCGGCAAGCCCGCACGATGATGTTGAAACCAGCGGTTTCATCATGGTTCAGGCCAGTGGGCTTGAGGTCGAGCGAAGCGCGGAGCAGGGCGACCCCGCCACCAGGAAGAATGCCTTCTTCCACAGCAGCGCGGGTGGCGTGCAGAGCGTCTTCGACGCGGGCCTTCTTTTCCTTCATTTCGCTTTCGGTGGCAGCACCGACATTCACGCGGGCCACACCGCCGGAGAGCTTGGCAATGCGTTCTTCGAGCTTTTCCTTATCGTAATCGCTGGTCGAGTTGGCCAGTTCACGACGGATCTGCTCGATGCGGGCCTTCACGTCAGCAGCCTTGCCAGCCCCTTCGATGATGGTGGTGTTGTCCTTGTCGATGACGATCCGCTTGGCGCGGCCGAGATCGGAGAGCTGGACGTTTTCTAGCTGGATGCCGAGGTCTTCGAAGATCGCCTGGCCACCGACCATGATCGCGAGATCCTGGAGCATGGCCTTGCGGCGGTCGCCGTAGCCGGGAGCCTTGACGGCAGCAATCTTGAAGGTGCCGCGGAGCTTGTTGATCACCAGTGTGGCGAGGGCTTCACCATCGACTTCTTCAGCAACGATGAGGACTGGCTTGCCGCTATTGACGACCTTCTCCAGCACAGGGACGAGATCCTTGATGCTGCTGATCTTCTTTTCGTGGATCAGGACATAAGCGTCTTCGAGGACGCATTCCATCGTCTGGGGATCAGTGACGAAGTAGGGGGAGAGGTAGCCACGGTCAAACTGCATCCCTTCGACGACTTCGAAATCGGTCTTGAGGCTCTTGCCTTCGTCGACAGTGATGACGCCGTCCTTGCCCACCTGTTCCATGGCGTTGGCGAGGATATCGCCGATTTCGGTATCGCCATTCGCAGCGACAGTCCCGACCTGGGCGATGGCTTTCTTGCTCTTGCACTCGACGGCGGCAGCTTTGAGCTTTTCGACAATCTGCTCGACGGCTTTATCCATGCCGCGCTTGAGGTCGATGGGGTTCACACCAGCAACGACCGCCTTGAGGCCTTCGACGTAGATGGCTTCAGCGAGAACGGTGGCGGTCGTCGTGCCATCGCCAGCGTTGTCGCTGGTCTTGGAAGCGACTTCGCGAACCATGCGGGCGCCCATGTCTTCGAACTTGTCGGCAAGTTCCACTTCCTTGGCGACAGTTACGCCGTCCTTAGTGACAGTGGGGGAGCCAAAGCTCTTTTCGATGATCACGTTACGGCCGCGTGGGCCGAGAGTTACGCGAACAGTCTTGGCGAGCTTGGTGACGCCGCGACGCATCGCTTCCTGGGCTTCCTGGTCAAATGCAAGAATCTTGGCCATTGAGAAACTCCTGATGAAGAGGGCGGGTCAAGGTGTTGTGCCGCCATCTCGGATGAGATTTATTGAGTCGTATCTATGTGAGGGAGGAGCACTGCTGGGCTAACCAGCAGTGGCACCCGGATGCCATGGCATCCTGTATCGTCAGTTAAGAGCAGCGATTAGGCGATGATGGCGAGGACGTCGCTTTCGCGGAGCAGGAGGTAGGTTTCATCGCCGACTTTGAATTCATCACCGGCGTAGGAACTGAAGATCACCTCGTCGCCCACTTTAACAGTAAGGGGGACACGGTAACCGTTGTTCTTGACATGCCCTTCGCCGACGGAGAGGACTTCGCCTCGCTGTGGCTTATCGGTGGCAGAATCGGGCAGCACAATGCCGCCAGCAGTCTTTTTTTCGGCTTCGGCTCGTTTGAGCACCAGACGGTCGCCGAGAGGGGTCAGCTTGATGCCGTCTTTGGCAGCCTTTTTGGCCATCGTGAGAACTCCTCGCTGTCAAAATCAGTAGTTGGATACGTTCAGACTGTCAGTCTGGTGGGATACGCCACCGTGTGCCTCGTATGAGAAGCGAAAATCATGCCAGCAAGGTCGTATTGATGTAAGATAATATATTTCAATAGGTTGCTGCTGCGGCTTGGCGTTGATCGGCTGCCAGAAAGGGTACTGCCAAGGCCAGTGGCCAGGCTTTGGCTGCCAAACTGGCAGTGGGGAGATGGCGAGAAGGGAGGAAGGGAAGAAGGTGGAAAGGGAAGAAGCGAGGAAGTGAGGAAGTGATGACGGGAGAAAGTGGGAGGGGCGAAAAGAGGCGGAGCGTGAATCAGGCGGGGGTGCATGATTGAGCCATGGGGAAGACGGCATTCAGCCAGGCGGGTGCCCAGGTTGAGGCGGCGAATTGTTCACTGACTACGCGATAGCCGGCACTGCCGACTTGTGCGCGCAGTTCCGGGCTGGCAATCAATTGCTGAAAGGCCACACGCCATTCGTTAGCCGTGCGCGCCAGAAAACCGGTTTTGCCTGGTTCGATGAGATCGACATTCATCCCCACGGGGCTGCAAATGGCGGGGATGCCCAGAGCCATATATTGCAGAGCTTTGCAGCCGCATTTGCCGCGGGTGAATTCCTGATCCGGGAGAGGCATGATTCCCAGATCAAACGTAGTGGCGGCGGCAATTTCGGTTTCGGGCGACCAGCGAATGAATTCGTAAGGCACGTCTTCAAGAAGTTTCAGATCGCAATTCGAGAGATCATCGGCAATGAGTTTAACCTGCACCTGACCTGGAAAATCAGCAATGACCGGGAATACCTCATTCAGGTAGCGGCATGTGGCCCGCGAACCTGTCCAGCCAATGGTTAGTAATGAATCTTTTCTATTTACTAATGTTTCGTATCTACTCGATAGAGCTGGATAGCGATTTAACTCAATCGTTGTAGGTATGATTTCCAGCTTGGATGTATGCACGCGGGTTTCATCGGCAAGGAACTGATTGCCACAGATGACGAGATCGGCCGAGCGACATATGGCGCGGAATCTTGACATGCGGCGGGAATCGGGGCTGCCATCGCTTTTGCGCATAATCGCATCATCGACATCGAAGATGAGATGTTTCGCATTGCGCTTGAGCCAGAAGAGTTCGAAAGGGTGGAGCAATCGCTGTTGGATGAAAACAGAATCAAACTTGGCCAGTTGTGAGTATTGGCGAAGGCGACCCCACAGATGAGGCGAGAATTCGATGATCGTGGCCGCATGGCCCGCAGCTTCGAGGTAGGGGAGATACTGCAACGCGCGAAATCGAAAGGATGGTCGGTCCCGCCACTGGCCTAGAAGTGCGACATTCACTGGAAAGAATCCCTGTCATACGAGGCCTGCCGATGATTTCCCAGGTGCAGTTGTGGAGTCATCCATCGGGCTGGCTGGAAGGCTGCGAAGCAGTGTAGAGCGACTTGATTTTCTTGGAAAGTTGAATGTTTGGCAGAGTCTCGGGTGTTCCATTGGGGCTGCTGGAAGATGATGGGAATTTTTCTGATGAGCTGATGTTATTGGGAAAATCTGTCACTTGTTGCCGTGAGTTGTATCTCAGAGTTTGTGAACTGCTGGTGAGCACTTGTCTGAGAGAGTGATCAGCGGGGGAGAGTCGATTCACTTTGAGAAGGGACTAGAAAATGCTGAAGGCAGTTATCGCGAATTTTCGACAGCGTCTGCGATATGAGTGGCTCGTGCCCATGCTCCTGGTGGCGATGAGCGGTTTATGGTTCTCTGTCGCGACGGCAGCACCTCCGAAGTCGGGAGAAGTCGCCCCTGATTTTGAACTGGCCAATGTGGATGGGGGGACGACAAAGCTATCGACGATTGCTGAGCGGGGGCCGGTCGTGCTGATTGTGCTGCGGGGATTTCCGGGCTATCAATGCCCGTTGTGCAATGTGCAGGTGAATGACTTTTTAAAGTCGCAGGAGAAGTTCCAGGCAGCAGGGGCGCGGGTTGTGTTTGTCTACCCAGGTGCTGGAAGTGGTCTTGTCCAGAAGGCGAAGCAGTTTCGCGGAGAGCGCGTGATTCCCGAGCACTTTACGCTGCTGGTTGATCCCGATTATCAGTTTACGAAACAGTACGGCTTACGCTGGAATGCACCGAATGAAACGGCCTATCCAGCGACATTTGTGCTCAATAGCGACCGAAAGATCGCCTTCTCAAAAGTGAGCGACAGCCACGGCGGGAGAACAACGGCCAAGGAGGTCCTTGAACAACTGGCGAAGAATCAACAGCAGGGATCGAAGTAGATCGATGACAGTCAGGCAGTGTGTGTCGGGGTGCATACCGACACACACTGCGGCTGTGATTGAGGCGTTCATTGACGCGACGTTATCGATGAAGTTGAGTTACCCCTTGTCGAGTTTTTCAAACACCCGCGACAACAGGTTTATGTCGCTCCAAAACCAATCGGCTTTTTCGCGGTTTCTGTGCGACGGGATTGGAATTCGGCCAGAGCACGAGTCCAGTCGATCTCCTCTTCATCGAAATGCTGCATGGCCAGCAACGTTTTAAGTTCTTCCAGTTCGGCAAAACTCATCCCTTCGGTCTGACTGACGGCGAGGGGGATGTCAATCTTTCGACTGAGGATTTCCGACCAGTGGATTTCCATCAACTGGCGACGCAGTTCGACATTCGGTTTGGTGAATTCGATCATCAGGTCAATGCGGCCAGGGCGGCGCAATGCATGATCGATCTCGTTCCACTGCAAATTACTGGCGAAGAGAAAGACCGTACCATATCGGCGGTCAATGCCATCGAGTTCGTTGAGCAGTGTGCAAATATCCGTCGAATTGTGGTTCTCCTCGCGACGGCGGATGAGTTCGTCGAAATCATCGAAGAAGATGATCCCGGGGGAACCCAGCGAAAGAAGTTCTCCTACCTCACAGCGATGTTGTGCGGCTCGGAAATGAGCAATGGAAATTGATTTCCAGGCTAATCTGCGTTTCTCGGCTTCGTATTTGAGCCAGCGTGCAGCCATTGTCTTGCCATTTCCTGGTTCTCCGCGCAGGAGCATGCCGCGACGAATGGCGACACCGAGGGCTTTCATGGATGCCGCATTGCGTGTCAGGACACCAATCGTGTTTTTCCAGAGTCGCTCGCGAAGCGAATCCTGCATCAGTGGTGCCACAACTTGTGAGCGGGCTTTTTCCAGACGTCTGAGTTTGTAGTAGAGCGCCAGGAATTGCCGCTCGGCCACCAGCCAGACATCTCTCGTGAATGACGGGCATTTTTGAGAGGTTTGCTGGATGAGATTGATCACACGGCAATCCCCTGTGCGGAGCGTGATCTGGTATTCGCGCATGCCGAAAACCATGCCTTGACGATGCGATTCGGCATCGATGTATCGAACGGGCGGTTGAGAAGGAAGTCCGCGAGCGATCGGGCCACGGGAATTCTGGCCCAGGAGAAATTCACCCACCCAATCGAGAGTGAAGGGGATCACGGGTTCGCCAAAGGTTTTCTGGCCAAGTTCAAGGACTTTGGCCAGATCACGATTGGCCAGGCGATCAAGCTCAGCACGAGGCTTGCTCGCCGTGTGGAGAGTGGTCGATTCGGTCGCGCATTCATCGGTGGTGTCTGTGCGCAAGGAAACTGGCAGTTCCAGAGTTTCCTCGGCTGCGGCTTTTCGGATCATGGCTGGTCGAATTGTTGAGGTTGTGTTTTTCATTGCCTGTCTTTGACACATTGCGCAGATCGAGGTTCGCCTGGCGGATTGGGATCAGGTGGTTCGCGACAGGGATTTAGGCCAACAACTTTCACCATGGCAATGTTGTGCTGGTCGCACTCTTCCTACCTTGCTTATTTGCCCCATTTTGTTGTTGATTGAGGGGATGGGAGAAATGGCGGGAAATGGAAGTCCGGGTGTTGGTCTTGGCAGTTTTTGCCGAAAGTCTTAGAGTCGCAGTCGATGGGCTCCGAAAAGCGGTGGAACCGCTACGTCGGAATTCCGGCTTCGTCGTGTTGAATTTGGGCTTTGAGATGTTGATCAAGGCATCGCTCAATCCTGAACTGACGGAGAATTTCGGAATTTACTAAGGCAGTTCGGCCAAAGGATTGGCGAGAAGCGACATGTATAAACTGCTCTTGTGTCAGAAGTATCTTCGAACCAGATACATTGCGCTCGCCAGTATCATCAGCGTCATGCTGGGTGTGGCGACCATGATTGTCGTCAACAGTGTGATGGCTGGTTTTTCGAGTGAGATGCGTGATCGAATCAAGGGGTTGCTCTCCGATGTGGTCATTGAAACCAATGGCTACGATGGCGAGAAGAATCCTGATGCGCATGCGGCACTTGTGAAAAAAGTCGTCGGTGAGCATATCGCCGGCATGACGACGACTGTCGAAATCTACGGGATGATCAGCTTCGAATATGCCGGCCAGTGGATCACCAGGCCCGTGACGTTGATTGGAATTGATCCTCAAAGTAAAGCCGAAGTCGGGCCACTGGTCGATTACCTGCAAAGTTATCGACAGGAAAAAGAGGGCGATGAAGTTGTTCGTGAAGCGGAGCGGCAGGCGAATGAGCCGCCGGGCTGGTCATTAACAAGTTCGGCACGAAACTACCGCCGGGATCGAGCCGCCCAGGAAGCCTTCTTTCGCGAGCAGCGACTGCACGATCAGCGTCAGCGAGGTGCTGCTGTCCCTGAGGATCGCAAGCCTGCTGTCGATGACAGTGTGGTCGATCCCTTTGCCATGGAAGCCCAGGCCAATGGTGCCGCGGTACCGCCGGCGCCTGTTGATCCGACAGAACCACTGCCCGGCAAGCTCTACATTGGCGCTGGACTGATCAGTTTTCCATTTGAAGATGCTGAGACCGGAAAAATTCGTACCCAGTGGATGGTACGTACCGGTGATGATGTCAAAATCAGCACGGTGACAGCCGGGACACCACAGCCTGTCTATTTCAATGCGACGGTCGTCGATACGTTCAAGAGCGGAATGAGTGAATATGACTCTTCGCTGGTTTTCTGCAATCTGGAGTACCTGCAGCAGGTTCGCGGCATGGTGCATCCCACAACGGGCGAACGGGCCATTACTTCGATTCAGTTGAAACTCAAGGATTTCCGATCTGCGGGTGAAGTGGTTGATAAGTTGCGGGCCGCGTTTCCACCGGGGCTGTATACGATTCGTACCTGGGAACAGAAGCAGGGGCCGCTGCTGGCTGCGGTGGATGTCGAATCCTCCATTTTGAATGTGCTCCTCTTTCTGATCATTACTGTCGCTGGCTTCGGGATTCTGGCCATCTTTTTCATGATTGTCGTGGAGAAGACACGCGATATCGGAGTGTTGAAGGCACTGGGTGCGAGTTCCACGGGTGTGATGTCGATTTTTCTGCTCTACGGACTCTCTTTGGGAGTTGTGGGGAGTGGCGGCGGTGTGGCCTGCGGGCTGCTGTTTGTGAGGTATATCAACCAGATTGAACTGGTGATTACCTACATCACGGGCCGCAAAGTCTTCGATGAACGGATTTACTATTTTCCTGAGATACCGACATACATTGATCCCTGGATGGTTGTTTCTGTCGCACTGGGTGCGATGGGGATCGCAGTGCTTGCCAGTATTCTGCCGGCACGCAGAGCGGCTCGGTTGCAACCCGTCCAGGCACTTCGTTCTGAATAGTTGATTGTGGTTTCCAGTGTTCAAACAAGCCAACAAAGTTCATTTCGACCTTAGTCGTGAGGGCGGCCTGATGTCCGATCCTGTTGTCGACGAATCTTGCGAGACAATCTTGCTCAGTTCAGCCATGCCACCTCATGCACAGCTTGTCGCCACGGGGATCGATAAGGCTTACCGCAAGGGAGATCATCAGGTTCCTGTCCTTCGCGGGGTCGATATCTCGATTGATCGTGGAGAGTTTCTATCGATCGTGGGTCAATCAGGCTCAGGGAAAAGCACTCTGCTGCATTTGATGGGGTTACTGGATGCCCCTGATCTGGGTGAAGTGTTGCTCGATGGACAGCGGATTGATGATCTGCCAGCCCGCACCCGTGATCAGATTCGTAATCGAGTCTTTGGCTTTGTGTTTCAGTTCTATCATCTCATGCCTGAACTGACGCTGGTTGAGAATGTGGTTTTGCCATTGATGATCCGGCATTCGATCTGGTCGTATTGGAAGAACCGTCGATCACATATCGAACGGGCCAAACAACTGATCGACCGCGTGGGCTTGTCGCATCGATTGACGCATAAGCCTTCGGAGCTTTCCGGTGGTGAAATGCAGCGGGCAGCCATTGCCCGGGCACTCGTTTCGCAACCTCAGATTTTGCTGGCTGATGAACCAACGGGTAATCTGGACGAAAAGACGGGTCGTGAAATCATGGATCTGCTCAAACGGCTCAATACCGAAGAGCAGCTTTCGATTGTGATGGTGACCCACGATGCCCAGTTGGCGCGAGAAGCGACCCGAACTGTGCGGCTGACTGCAGGTCGAGTGGAGGCCCTGGCGGGAGCCGCCTGATTCCTCAGGGCTAAACGACAGTCGAGATGTCTCGACATGAGTTGTTAGTTGGGTGGTTCTGTCGAATCAAAGAACTCAGTGACACAAACTTCACTGTTACGTATCTGACTTGGGATTGATTCGATAAGTCCCGGTTTTGGAGTCGTGATATATCTGTGGGGTGTTGTACAGGCACTGGTACAGAACGTTCCGGAAGTTTTTACTGGAAGTTTTGTAGCCTGTTTCGATGATCTTGTCACTCAGATCAGAGAGCGCATACCCTGGTGGGTACTGTGTCAGGATGGAAATCACAGTGTGTCTGAGTGAGACAGGATTCCGACCGCGACCGCTGTTGTAGGCTGGTGAGCGACTCGGGGTGAATTCGGAACCCCCTTGAAGCTCAGTAATCCGTCGCGAAATGACGTCGAGTTCTTTTTGAAGCTTATCCCGCTGACCGATCAGCGAGGTCAACTCCTGGCGACGTTTTGTCAGCATGCGTTCGAGTTCGGCTACGGTGAGCTCTGCGGATGGTTCAACCATAATTTCAGCCAGACTTTCGTGAGTTCAGGTGCCTGCATACCTGACCGAATAACACACCAGTGACAGTCTCCATTCATGTCTCTGTCGCGATTGTTCGATCTGTCGTGTTGGCAGTTTTCGTAGTCCGTTTTTCAAGGGCTGAGTGGGAGTGCACTCACTCTGCCCAGGTTAAGACGGTTACATCGATGGTCGAGGAGATGACTCTCCCATCAGTAACGACGACTCACACGTTTTCGTATCTGCCTCAGTTTCGCAGCGGGTCAGGGGGATGGATAAAAAGATCAAAACAAAGGTGCATGTTTCAGAGCCTAGCCATAACTTAACAGATTTCAACCATACGACATGAAAACCCGAGGTTTCAAATCCGTAAGTGTTGGTTGTTATCGGCTTTCTGTTCAGTAGGCAGGCTGTCTTTCAGGGAGAATTGTGCTTTGCTTGGGAGTAAGTTACGGAAATTCTGAGTCCATGAGGTGTAAACCTGAGTGATCGACTGCGATCAAGTTGAGTCACTCCAATTGTGCTGTCTGGAGTGATGATGTGACGGGTGTGAGACATCGAAAGGTTTATAGAAGAGCCAGTGTTGATATCAAGTGAATGGATGAATTGAGGTGTTTACGGCGATTGTTGTTGAGATTAATTTTTGGAAGTTTGAATGGCTCCCCATGCGGCTGTCCCGAACCTGTTGAACCCTGCTTGCTGACGGTATTCCCGTGGGCCGGGATTGTCGGTGCAGCGGCTGATTCACTCTGTGCAGAAGGTAATTCACAATGGGATTGATTCTCACTCAGACATTGTTGTCGTTCAGGCATTTCTGAAGAAAAGGTTTGTAGCGACCATTGTGTGAAAAGACTAAGCTATCCTGACACTCGGTTTGATGACGCTCGAATTTGTAACGACTGTGCCTGAGTGCCTGACGGCCGTGCCCGTCGGAAATTTGTGCGTTAGGAAGTGAGATAGCCGGTACAGTCAGGTGGTTGCAGGCCACGTGATCACCTTCAACCAGTCAGAAACAGAGTCAGCAAGGCACGAAAAAACTGTTAAGCCTGTCGCACAGGAGGAACCTTATGTTTTCAGCTCGGATGCAGTTTCTACCGCCGAATGCGGGATCACTTTCCCACACGGGCTGTGCCAATCGGTGGTTTCCAGGCTGCTGGTCTCGTGAGGTTTGGCTGGCTTTGTTCTGTGGTGCCGTCTTACTGGCGATGGCACCGAGATCACTGGTGCTGGCAGACGAAGAAAAGGCCACACCTCCGGATGCGCGGGAAAAAGAATATTACGAGTTGATGAAACTGTTTGTCGATTCGTTTGAACAGGTCGAACGCAACTATGTGAAACCTGTGGATCGCAAGCAACTGCTGGAATCGGCCTTGAGAGGGATGCTGGCCGATCTGGATCCGTACTCGTCCTATATCGATTCATCGGGTCTGGCAGAGTTCACGCAGCAGGTGGAGCAGGAGTTTGGTGGGATTGGTATTCAGGTTTCACTCGATCCCAAAACGCGGCAGCTCGTCGTCATGACACCGCTTCCTGGGACACCGGCCTATAAAGCGGGAATTCGCGCTGGAGATCGAATTCTTTCCATCGCGGGAAAGCCGACAGCTGAGTTTGCCGATGGTAAAGAACTCGAATCAGCCGTCGTGCTGATGAAAGGCAAACCCGGCGAGATCGTGAAACTGAGTGTGCTTCACGAGACAGAATCGACACCCGTGGAACTGGACGTTGAACGGGCGATTATTCGTACGCCTTCTGTGCTGGGCGACAAGTACAACGAGGATGGAAGCTGGTCTTTCTACCTCGATGGACTCGACAAGGTGGCTTATGTCCGGCTCTCTCAGTTCGGCAGGAACAGTGCTGATGAAATCAAATCCACTCTGAAAGAGCTGGAGCAACAGGGGATGAAGGGTTTGATTCTTGATTTGCGATACAACCCGGGCGGGCTGTTGACGGCTGCCACTGAAATTGCCGACATGTTTCTTGATAGTGGTGTGATTGTGAGCACTCGTGGTCGCAACACCGAGGAACAGGTCTTCAAGGCGAAAAAGTCTGGGACATTTCGCGATTTTCCTGTCGTCGTGCTGGTGAACCGCTTCAGTGCTTCGGCCAGTGAGATTTTGAGTGCTGCACTGCAGGATCATGATCGAGCGATCATTGTCGGTGAGAGATCGTGGGGGAAAGGGAGCGTACAGAATGTCATCAATGTCGATGGTGGCAAGAGTGCACTCAAGCTGACCACAGCCAGCTACCATCGCCCCAGTGGTAAGAACATTCATCGCTTCCCCAATTCGAAGGAGACCGATGAATGGGGTGTCAAACCCACCGAGGGTTATGAAGTGAAAATGACACCTGAGCAGATGCAGAAATATCTGGAATATCGTCGGCAGCGGGATGTGCTGCGGAAAGAAGCCGGCGCTTCGTCGTTTGACGATCCTCAGTTGGCGAAGGCTGTGGAGTATCTGAAGTCCAAAATCTCACCGGCTTCCGAAGCCAAGCCAGAAGATGGGAAGGAAAAGGCCAAAGGCGAAACTTCCCCGCCTGGTACTGCTCCACAAGGTGATTCTGCTTCCAAAGAGAATTCTGCCAGGTAGAGACGGCAGCTATTCCTGATTTAACGTCTCGCGAGATTCTGGAATCCAATTGCTTCCATTTGATGTTGTTACGCCAGATTCTGCAGCGTCCGTGGCTGCAGAATCTTCTGAAAGTGGCTTTCTGCTGGCTATTGAGTCTTCCTGTGATGAAACGGCCGCTGCAGTGATTGATCGGCAGCGGCGAGTGCTCTCGAATGTGGTGGCGAGCCAGTTTGAATTGCACACCCGCTTTGGTGGCGTGGTTCCTGAAATGGCCTCGCGAGCTCATGTGCAGAACATTCTGCCAGTGATCGATGAAGCGATCAGGCAGGCGGGGATTCGTCTTGCAGATTTGACCGCCATTGCTGTCGCGACAACACCTGGTCTGGTTGGTTCGTTACTCATTGGATTGACAGCGGCAAAAACCCTGGCATGGAGCCTGGGAGTGCCATTGGTTGCGATTGATCACCTGCAGGCACACATTTACGCCTGCCAGTTGGCATTATGGTCGCAATCGGGTCAAGCCGCTGAGCAAAAAGTTCAGTCGGAGTCGATCTATCCCTGTGTGGGAATGGTCGTCAGTGGCGGACACTCGAACCTCTATGCCTGTGCTTCGCCGGTCGATTTTGAGCTTCTAGGGGCTACGACAGATGATGCTGCGGGTGAAGCCTTCGATAAAGTTGCCAAGGTCCTCGATTTAGGGTTTCCAGGTGGCCCGGCGATCGAGAAGTGTGCCAAAGCCGGCCGAGCGGATGCCTTTGCCTTTCCCCGGACTTTCATTCACGAAGAGCGGCTCGATTTCAGCTTTAGTGGTTTGAAAACTGCCGTGCTTTATGCGGCTCATGGAATTCAAGGAGCTAAAGTTCAGCCTCCACCATTGGATGATGCCCGTCGAGCCGATCTGGCAGCGAGTTTTCAGGCGGCTGTGGTCGATGTCCTGATTGCAAAAGCGGTTCAGGCTTTGAAAAAGACCAGATATTCCTCGCTCTGCGTTGGTGGTGGTGTGGCAGCGAATCAGGCTTTTCGGGAAAAGCTGGAGCAAGTGGCACAAAAGCGAGGCTTCCGGCTGCATGTCGCTCCTCGGGAATTGTGCACTGATAACGCAGCGATGGGGGGCCTGGGTTGGGAACTGGTCGAAAAAGGTCGCTTGGCACCACTCGATCTGGATGTTTCCCCAGGGCTGATTCGAACGGCAGTCCCGCGGAAATCGTGAAGAGGATCGTCTCAGGTAAAACCGATGATTCGGGAATCTGGTCTCATCGTGCGGTGGCCCGAACTGTTTAATTGCGGGCCAGTTGTCGAATGATGTAGAGGAATCCCAAGGTGAGAGCACCATTGGGGAGCCAGACCGCCCAAGAGGGATCGACCTTGCCGACTTTGCTCAGATTCTGAGCCATCATGGAGAGTGGGTAATAGACCACCAGGATCGGAACAAAACAGAAGAGAAAACTGGTCAGAAACTGGTTCTTGGCCATGTAGACGGCAAATGGTGCACCCACGAGCACGAAGAAAAAACAGCCAAACGCCATGGAAATGCGGTTGTGGAGTTCAGTGGTCAGTTTCATGCTGCGGTTGCGTTCTTCGTCGACCTGATAGCGACTGACAGCGAACTCTTTTTCCCCAAAGCGATCAAAATCGCCGGATGCCAGAATGAGAGCGGCCTCAATCGCCAGTTGGCGGGTGGCTGTGGCATCGCCTGTAGCCATCGCTCGCGTTTCTGCCAGAATTTCCCGGGATGTCATATCTCGGGATTTGGCCTTCTGACTGCGATTTGGCAGGGGAAATTCGCGAGCATCATAGCGGAAGCGCACACGCGTATTGGCATCATCCGGAAGGCTGATGTAACCATCCTTGAATTCCATGACGACGACATCACGGTCGAGATCAAAGCGGAGTCTGGCCTCTTTGGCCTGCACTGTGACCGGCTTATTGCCACGCATGTACCGGAATGTGGGCATGTAAAGCGTACGGTCCCGGACATCCATGACGGTAATCGAGAGCCCTTGATCGCGTAGATTCAACTGGTTCTGGGCCTTGAGGACATCGAAGAAAATGTCTTCAACAGCCATCGCGATGGTCCGCTGAATACGCTTCATCGACCACGGAATCATCTGGTCCGTGATGACGAGCGTGAAGATGCTGAGAACCACACCCAGCAGAAACGCGGGCCAGAGGACGGAGATGATATGAATGCCAGCTGCTTTCGCAGCGATGATTTCCTGATCACCAGAGAGTCGGCCGTAAACGACGCAAACTGTCAGGAGCAGTGCCGTAGGAATTGTGAAGGGAAGCAGTGTGGGAATGATAAAGGGGAGGATCTGCAGGATCTGCATCGGTCCCAGGCCATGTTCCTTGGCCTCAACATAAACCCCGGCAAAGACGAGCAAAAGCGTAAAGCCTGCAGCACTGACGGCGAATACCTTCAGTAAATCGACCAGGATGTATCGCTGCAGCAGCGGCATCACGGTCGCTGTACTCCTCTGGTGAAATGGCCATGCGGATGTCCTGAGGCATCCGGGGAATGAACTCATGCAGGGTTTTCGAGAAAACCATGGAAATGGTCAAGGACGATTTTTCGCTTCCATAAGGCCGGCGGAGGTGTCAAGCCGCGCGGATACACCGGGATTAACGCGCGAGTTCACCTGATCCTTGAGGAATGAAGTTTTTGTATTGCAGTCGCCGGAGTGCGGAAGTCGATGGAAAACAGAGATTGAAGTCAGTCATTTTGCTGCTAAGCGGCAAATACACGATCAGCTCCCATGAGCCGGTCAAAATTTGTGCAACACCAGACATTTGCACCCTCGTGGCGAGGAAGACCATGGAAATTCTCAGGCATTTGATCGGTGATGACGCCACAGCTTTATTGCTGTGCGCTTCCGGGCTGGGTGCCGGGTTGGTGTTGCTCAAGCTGGCTGGCTGGTTCCGTGCGGCTGACGGACTGGAAACTTGTGCAGATGATGCCTGGCAATTGCCGGCAGATTTGCTTCCCAAGGGACCGAGCGAAGTCGTCCCGGTTCAAAATCATGGCTGGCAGGAAAAGGCCGCCTGACGCAGGCTTCCACGCTGTTTCCTTTCGAGCCACCCAGCCGAAATCGTGTTGGAAACCAGGAATTGTTTGATGCAACCTGTTCGCTCTGAATATGCTTCTGATCCCGATTATGAAGAACTGATCGCTGATTTTGTGGCAGTGATGCCGGAGCGGATTTCTGAACTTGAACTGGTGCTGGGGCAAAGAGCCCACGATGAACTGAAGCGGAAGGCGCACCAGCTCAAAGGGGCTGGAGGTGGCTATGGATTCCCGGAGTTGAGCCTGCTGGCTGCTCAGGTGGAATCGGCCTGCCGGGAAAATCGGACAGATGACATTCTGGAACTGACAGCCGAATTGATTTCCTACTTGCGGCGAATTTCAGTCTGACTCTCTGCTTGTCGTAAAATGCTTATTGGTTATGACTTACGCGTTCTCTGGATGTGTGGGTTCCTGGGGGGATGGCCTGGCTTTTCAGATTCCCTTTCATTGTGTTGCCACCGCGATCTCTCGTGTCAATCACTGCTGATGACGCGTATTTTCCCTTGCTGCCCTCTGGCGAAGTGATTCCTGAATCCGCGTCCTGAAGAAACAGGGACTTTTCCCCGGGGGATTCAGCAATTATGCTGTCAGGGAGGTCGTCTCGTTTGACCTGACAAACGAGATGACTCGTGGTCGGCACGAACGGCAAATTGAGTGCGGACCGACGAGTTCACGCCGCGAATGTGGAAAGTACTCCATAACAATCACACTTCCATGTGATTGGGCCGTATATTGCTGATTCGATGTGCCCGTGGGATTTGAATTGAGGAAATGTTGATGCCGCCATCATTGAAGTTCGCTGGTGCTGTAAGCTGCCTGATTCTGGCTTTTGGTGCAGGGGTTAGCTGGCAGAAGGCCATGGTGCCACAAATCGCGGCTCAGGATGAGCAGTTTCAGGCTCCTTCAGAGGACACAGTCAAGAAGATTGTTGTCGCTTATGATTCATTGCGGGCCGCGATGGAAGGGCTCAAGCAGGAGCAACGATATGTTCCTGCGACAAAATCTCTGAATCCTTATGGTGTGATTGTCGGCGGGCTGGATGTGGTTTCCGATCTGGAATCAGGTCGAGGCGTCGATCCTTACACATTTGCAGCACTGTATTCAGGCGATGCGACAGACGAAATTGCGACTCATCTCACCAAGGATGAGGAAGGTCGTTTGATGTACAAAAACCGCGTCATCCGCATGTATCCGATTTCTCGCTTCAAAAAGCTGGAAGGACAGCGGATCAGCCTCACCAGCGGAAAGGCGGCGGCGACAGAAGCCGCTCCGGAAAACTAAACGTCGATCGCGGATCAATTCGTCATCGAATTCCGTCCAAGGCCATGTTGTGCTGTTCACATGCCGAATGAGCTTTCCACGATATTTCCGTTGCTAGAGGCGGAATCGTTTGCTGACAGCTCAAAACGGGTTGGGCTGTGATCTCTTGGACTGTGATCTCTTGGGCTGTGATCTCTTGGGATGGGATCTTTAGGAGATTCGACGATGTCTCAACCCCCCAGTGTTTCGACGTACACACTGGCATGTGTGCTGATATTCTTGACGCTTTTTGAGCTTCAAATCGTGCTGACTGTGTTGCGGTTCAGCGGAGTTGATCCTGGCGGAAATAGACCATGGGTACGAGCTGGTTTAATGGTCGTGCCGCTCGCAATGATGGTTTTCTATATTTTCTGGGGTAGAACCGAGTTTGAAAAAGTGCGGCATCTTCGCGGCAGGTTTCAACTCACGTCGATGCAAAGCCTGCTGGTCGTCGTCTGGATTTTAGGAGCCGTGTTTCTGGGAATGCAGGCGATTGGATAAAATGCGATTGAAATCGATGGTTCGCTATTTTGCAGGTCTATTTTCTCAACGGCCGCAGTTTTTTGCCCTTGAAAATCTTGTTCGGGTTATGCGGGTTGCAAGACTCATTCGCCTGTGAAGAACAGAAATCACGGTCATTGAGCGACTTCGCCGATCTTCCCGACGACCACCGATGAGACGGATTGCGCCGGGTAAGTGTGGTTTTTGCCAATTTGCACCCGAGAAGCGAGAAGATTTTTCTTCAAAGGTGTTGGTTCATGGCGGTAAACTTTGCGGATCAGGAAATCTGTCTGCTGTTGAAATGTTGATTCAGCAGCCCCATCTCGAAGATTCGGCCAGAAGTTCTGGAAAGCTCAAACATGCATTTCCTCTCTCAGCGTCAGTGGTCACGACTGGTGCTCTGCACACTCCTCAGCGGTTCGGTAGCCATTCCTCTCTCATGGGCGCCTCTCTCGTGGGCGGATGAGAAGGCCACCAATGCTGCCAATGCCCGCATTTCCCGGCCAGTCGCCACGACTGCTGGCGATCAGCACGGAGTTCGCGCACAGGTCTTTCAGCAGGCAGATGCTGATGGGACGACTTACTCGGCAATTGCCCTGCGAGGGAAAAATCTCGCTCCGGTGGCAGGTCCGCAAGAACTGGTTGTTCTGGTCGATACTTCGGCCAGCCAGGTGGGTGCCTATCGCCAGGGTAGCCTCGAACTGGTGAGCGAATTGCTCAAATCGCTTCCTCAAGAAGTTACAGTCAGGGTGGCTGCCGTCGATGTGGGTGTCGAATCCCTCATGGGTGAATTCGCATCCTCGACAACACCGGCCGCTGTTTCAGCTGTTCAACAGTTGAAGATGCGAACACCTCTGGGAGCCACCAATCTTCCAGCGGCTCTGGACGAAGTCTCTGGCTGGTTTACCCAAAAAGGGCCTCGACACATTCTTTACATTGGCGATGGCCATAGCACCGCCGAGTATGTGTCGATCGAACGATTTCAGACCACTTTGAACCAGTTGGAGAAGCAGCAGGTTGCTGTTCACAGCTATGTCCTTGGGCCGAAATTCAACGGCAAATTGATTGGCTCACTCGCTCAGCAGACCGGTGGAGCCCTGTGGTGCCTGCCTTCAGCCACACCAGCGGCTGATGCCCCACAAGTCGCTGCCTCGATTACAGCACCCATCCTGCGAGTTGAAGAATTTCAGGTGGAAGGTGATGCCGCTTTTGAACTCATTCCGTCTCGCGGCCTGCCACTCAGGTCAGATCGCGAAACTGTTTATCTGGGCCGTGGAACAATTCATGGCGAAGAACTGTCAATCCGCGGTGAAGTCGCCGGTCGGGCTGTCACCGAGAAATATAACCTCTCTCCATCCTCAGCCCATGCGGCATTCCTGCCCGCCTTTGTGCGACAGGTGATTTCGGAAAAAGGGATCACCAATTCATTGGCAGGGCTCGAAGCTTTGGGCCTGGCCAGCAGCGAATTTGAAGAAGGGAGCCGATTACTCGCAGCCCGGGCTGAAAAAGCCTCTCGCGAAGGTGATCGTCAGGTTCTCGCACAACTGGCTGCCCAGGCCAAAGTTCTTTCAGTTCAAAGTGCCGCCATTGAACGACTGGTCGCAGCTCCTCAGGATGCCCCTGCCTCCGAAGCACCGATGGTTGAACGAACTGTTCCAGGCCAGGGGCCCTCATTACTCGACGAGCGGGAACAACTGATTCGAGTTCAAGCCGAGAAGTTACGGCAGCAGGTCAGTTCGACAGTCCAGTTTGCCCGTTCAGCCGTTGATTCCGGAGCGGCACTCGATGAACTGAAGCGGTCACTGACTGCCGTTCGGTCTGCGATTGATATTAATGCTGAAGAACGTGTGCGTCTCGAACGAGTCCTTGGCTCGGAAATTCTGGCCACGACGAATCGTATTGAAAAAGAAAATCTGGATCGCGTTCGCAATCTGGAACGATCGGCCCAGCTTGAGGCTCAGCAGCGTCTTGTCGAACAATCGGTTCTCGATGATGAGCGTCTGGCGAATCTGATTGACCGCATTCGTGCTCTGATGAATGCGGGATGGCATGGTGATGATGCCGCCTTCTCGGAAGCTGAGGCGGTGGCCCGAGTCGCGGTCGATCTGGAACCCAATAGTGGTGCAGCCGCAGCGGCTCTGTTCAATGCCGAAGCAGCCACACAGTTACGCCGGGTGTTCCGTCTGCGGGCTCGCCGTGCGGATATGTTCCTGGAAACACTTTACCAGGTTGAACTCTCGCACGTGCCATTCCCGGATGAACCTCCGATTGTCTTCCCACCGGCCGAAGTCTGGAAGGCCTTGAGCGAACGACGCAAGCGTTACCAGTCGGTTGACCTGAGGCAGAACAGCCCCAACGAGCAGAAGATTCTGTCGGCGTTGGATCAGCCTACTGAAGTGGAATTCATTGATACCTCTCTGAAGGACGCTTTGGACTTCATCGAAGATCTCCACAAGATTGAGATCTGGATCAATGAAGCCAAGATCATGGAAGAGGGGATCGCGATTGATCAACCTGTGAATCTGCAGCTTTCAGGTGTCAGCTTGCGGAGTGCACTCCGACTGATGCTGGAACCGTTGCAGCTTACTTATGTGATTCGTAACGAAGTGATGGAGATCACGACCCTCACCGATGCTGAAACCGCACTTTCGACCCGCGTTTATCCGGTCGCAGACCTGGTAATCCCGATTCAATCGTTCTTTGGCGCTGGTGGCTTAGGTGGTGGTAACAATGGCCAGTTAAACGGTGGCCAGCAGAATGGTCTCGGCGGACAAGGTAATCAGGGTGGGCAGCAAGGCTTTGGCGGTGGCGGAGGAAACTTCTTCAGCTTGCCTGCTGAACAACTAAAAAAAAACCAGACCCGATAAACTCGACTCAGAGTTCTAGGTCTCTTAATGAAACTGCGGAGTTTGGGCAGGAGGTTTTGCCACCTGCCCCGCTTCGCAGTTCTGTTTTTTCCAAGCGGACTTTCTGCCAGAAAAAAGACTCTCCATCGACGGATATCACATCCAGAACAGTGAATTTTAAAACGCCAGAAGAATGGGATCGGTTTCTGGTGGAGAAGTCACTAAAGCCCGATGTTATTCGGGATCTGATCACCGGTTTTTCTTCATCGGGTCAGCATGCAGCGGCCATCGGTCTCATTGAGGCATCGATCCGGGCTGGCCAGGTTCAGCCCTGGATGCACGAAGTGCTGGCGTTATCGATGGAGCTTGATAAGCGTCCCAAGGCACAGATCGAACGCGTCATGCTCTCGGGCGTCGATGTGGGGGCAAATGATCCCGCTTCATTGGCTTTTCTTGCCAACTACTTTTCTCGTTTAGGGCGGCCCGAACGTGCGCTGTCGCTGTTAGACCAGGCAGTTCGGCAAGATCCCACGCGCGTGGAGTTGTATTTACTCGCCACGAAAATCGCGATGGCCAATAAAGCCTGGGAGACCATTTTGTGGAGTGCTCCAGGGCTCGCACAGTATGCCTGGGGTGCTGATCGCGAAGAAATGCTCAAGCTGGCAGAAGCGGCGACAATCGAAGCGAGCACGGCTTTCCGACAGAAGGGCGAGACTGCGACAGCAGAAATGTTGACCAGACAATTCGAGCAATCCAAAGCCTGCGACCTTAGTGTCAAAGTCGAGTGGAATGGTGCCGGTGATGTCGATCTGCTGGTCGATGAGCCCGGCGGGTCGACGTGTTCGCATGAAACGCCCCGGACTCCAGCCGGTGGGTTACTTTCTCGAGACGGTTTTGGACCACGGCAGGAAAACTGCCAGGAAGAATACGTCTGCCCGTTCGCTTTCGATGGTGAGTATCGAATTCGGATTCGTCATGTGCAGGGCGATATTGTCGGTAAGCGGGTGGCTGTCACGATCACTCGTCGCAAAGGTCAGACGGATGCGGACGAGACGACCCGGACGATTATCCTGGGAAAGGATGATCAGGAGTTACGAGTTCTCATGCGAGGTGGTCGTCGTCAAGTGGCTGCACCAGTTCCCGATGCTTCCTCGCGTAAAGCGACCAGGCCAACAACATCCGGCAATGTGGTCCTGTCGGAGCTGAGAGGGCATTTGCCGGATGCTCGAAACTGGCCACCACTGGCTCAGGTCGGGCCCAATGCTGGCGGAGGTGGTGGTGTGGGTGTCGGAGTAGCCCTTCAGGCTCCTCAGGTCACATCGATTGCCGAGGGCGTTTCGATGGCAGCGCTGGCGGTTGTTTCGGGAGATCGCCGATACGTCAGGCTGACATTGCAGCCTAACTTTACGGCAATTCGAGACGTGCTCCAGTTCAGCACAGCCTCCGGCCCGATTGGTCGATGACGGTTACTTGCTGATGGATTTCCACTGACTGATTGCACAGAAAGACCACCGATCGTGTGCCATGCTTGCAGCTCTGGGCAAGCATGATTTAGCAGGCAGCAGCTCGCAGTTTTCTCGCAGGAAAGGAATATGTCTTTCCTGAACTGTTACGACCAGCCACTAAGAGAGATCTCTGCGATCAGGTCTAAAATTGCTTCAGGAAACGCAGGTCGTTTTCATAGAAAAGTCGAATATCGTCGATGCCGTGGCGCAGCATGCAGAAGCGGGCAATCCCTAATCCAAACGCAAAGCCGGTGATCTTCTCGGGATCGTAACCGACATTCTCGAGAACCTGTGGATCGACCATCCCGGCACCACCGAGTTCCAGCCAGCCGTCTCTCCAGCGGACATCGACTTCGACCGATGGTTCCGTGAACGGGAAGAATGAGGGGCGAAAGCGGATCTCGACATCTTCACCCAGATAAGCGGCCGCGAACATCTTGAGCACACTCTTGAGAGTGGCCATGGTGACTCCTTCGCCGACCATGAGTCCTTCCATCTGATGGAACATCTGGTGGTGGGTGCGATCGATTTCATCCGGTCGATAAACGCGGCCCACAGAGACAATTCTGACGGGTGGCCGAGTTCGTTCCATCACTCGAATCTGGACAGTCGAAGTCTGACTTCGCAGAAGGATGGGCTGGCCGTTCGCTGTTTTAGCAGCCGCCAGGTAGAAGTTATCGAGCGGATCCCGTGCGGGATGATCCTTAGGAATGTTGAGCGCATCGAAATTGTGATATTCGTCTTCCAGCTCCGGGCCATCATCGACAGTGAACCCGAAGCGACCGATGATTTCTTTGAATTCTTCAATCGTCTGGGTGATGGGATGTTCCCGTCCTAACCTGGGAAGATTTCCCGGCAACGTCACATCAAAATCGCGAGGCTGGCTCTCCGGGCGAGAAAGCACTTCGACCCGGGTATCAAACAATTGAGTGACCCGCAGTTTCATTTCATTAAAGGCCTGACCAATGGCCGGTCTTTCTGCGGGAGTCGCTTTCCCCAGTTCACTCTGCAGATCTTTCAATCGCCCTTTGCTTTTCCCGAGAAAGAGGATGCGTACCTGCTCAAGATCAGCCACATTTCGTGCCGCTTCAATCGCTGCGGTGGCCTCTTGTTCAAAGACCTGAAAGGCCTCGTAGGCTGTACTCATTCGATTCTCATCCGGTGATTATGGGTAAGTGATGGAGACCCGTTTCGTGGCAAGTGTCGCTCGATCGGTGAGTCAATGATCCTGAAAAACCAGCGTTTCAAGGAGCTTCATACAAAAGAAAAGGGGGCTGTGGATACTCCACGCCCCCAGAGAGACTCTTCAAACATTTGAAGACTGGGCGATCTCCCATCGCCAGAACCATATCCTGAATCTCCTGAATCGCCCGAAAGCGTGCATTCAGAAAATAGTTGATTAGACAGCAGCCAGCTTGCGACCAAAATTGACGTTGTTCTTCTGCAGTGCAGCCTTCACGAGGTTGGCCACTTCGTCGAACACCGTTGGGTGATGAATCGCCAGCTCGCTGAGAGACTTGCGATTGAGCTTGATCCCTGCAAGATCCATCCCGTTAATAAACCGGCTGTAAGAAAGACCACGCATTTGAGCGGCGGCTGTTATACGAGTGATCCACAGTGAGCGGAAATCACGCTTGCGGGCGCGACGGTCACGGAAAGCGAAGCAGCGGTTACGAACCACTGTTTCTTTCACCAGACGAATCTGCTTGCTACGACCACCAACCTGACCGCGAGCTTCGCGGAAAAGTCGTTTGTGAGATTTATGGCGGGCAACTGCAAAACTGATACGCATAATAACCTGTCGTAAACTTCAGAGGGCGGTATTCGTGTGATCGTCGATCAGCAAAGAACAAACGATATGAACGCGTTCCCAGCCACAGTGGACATCAAAAAGTGGTCTTTAGAAATTGGCCATAAAAAACAGGCCTGTCGATTAGAGAATTGGCCGGAGACCTTCAATGATGTTCTTGGCGTTCGGGCCTGTCACCACGTTATCAAGACGGAGGTGACGCTTACGATTGCCACTCTTGTGAGACAAAAGGTGCCCGCGGTATGCACTCCGGTGCTTAGCCTTGCCACTCGCTGTGACTTTGAACCGCTTGAGCATTCCCTTGTGGGTCTTTTGTTTAGTCATAACTCTTCTCAACTTTGACTGCCAACATGTCGGCAGACTGCCTGTCGTGAAATACTGTCTGTCTTAAAATGCAGTGAAAACGCTGCAGCTTAGCAAAGTCTTTCATCAAAGGATCTGTTCCTCTGATCAAAAGCCATGAATCCGGGAAAAGGGAGTATAGTTCAGTGACCCGGTAAATTTCCAGCGATCGCGCTCAATCACTCAAGAACGCAGAATGATGAATGAACCGATGGATGGAAACTAGGCGGATTGAGCCGCTGATCTCCCCGAATCATCACGTGTCTGATGCAAACAGGCTGATTGCATCTGCTGTTAAGCCAACGTGTTATGTCTTGGGAGCCAGTACGGCAATCATGTTGCGTCCACCTTCCAGCTTGGGCATCTGCTCCACTTTACAGTGCTCTGCCAACTGCTGGATAATGTTTGCAAGAATTTCCTTGCCGCGATCGTGATGCGCATTTTCACGACCACGAAAGATGATATTCAGCTTCACTTTGTCTTTTTGGGACAGAAATTCCTTCGCCTGCTTCACCTTAAACTCGATGTCGTGTTCACCAGTTTTGGGGCGGAGACGAATTTCCTTAATCTGCACCTGATGCTGCTTGGCCGAATTTGCGTGTTTTTTCTTCTGTTCGTACTTGAACTTGCCGTAATCCATGATTCGGCAGACTGGAGGACGCTCGCCAGGAGCAACCTCAACGAGATCCATGCCAACTTCCAATGCCACACGCATGGCTTCTGAGGTGGGAATGACTCCCAGCATTTTCCCTTCGTGATCAACCACCCGAATTGGGGAAAGTCGAATCTGATCATTAATACGATGCGTCGTTTCGATTGCCGTAATCTCCAGTAAGGAAAGAAGTTATTTCAAATATCCAATCGCCGCAAACTGCATGGCATCCGCCATGAACTGGCGTCTGGCAAGCAATTTCTCTTCTCGACTTCGCGTTGTCTCAATTGATTTATACCGGAAATCGTACTGAGTCAACAAGTTGCCGCAAATTGAAGTTTTTTTGACAACGATTTTCGGTGGATCAGTTTGTCACTGTCAGCATATCTGTCGGTGAATACAAATCAATACACGTTAATGTATTTGCTGGCGTAGTGTGCATCGGCGAACTGGCACCACAAATGTCAATCAGGTCCGCGGCTTGGGTGGATTAGTTTTCGGTTCAGTGACAGATGGCATAGATTTGCTCGTCGATGATTCTGCGACACTTTGCAGCTTTTCCCGCAGAATATCCCGGCTGTGGGCCACCATTCCCGTAACCCGAATGGCCTTTTTCCCCTTCACAGCACCCGGTTTCGCCATAAACATCGGGCAGCCCTCGACCACCACTTCCAGCCCATCTTCTTTGGGATGTTCAGTCATAATCACATCACCCACCGCCAGATGGGCCAGGTCTCGCGCTGTGAGTCGGGTATGTGCCAGATTCACAATCATTTTGACGGCAGCCTTGGAAAGCCCGTCTTCCAGAATCACTCGCTGTTTGGGGTCGAGCCCCTTCTTCTGATAAGCCGACCATGTGTCTGAAGAGAGTTTTCCGGAAAGTGGCTCGATCGTATTGAACGGGATGCACAGGTTCATGATGCCGCGAACTTCACCCATCGTGATCTCAAAACTGACCAGCACAATCACTTCGTTGGGAGGGACGATCTGCACCAGTTGAGGGTTGCTCTCGATCTGTGTGACCTTCAGACCCAGGCTGCACACATTATGCCAGGCGTTTTCAAGACCATTGATCACCAGCAATGTGATCCGGGAAACCAGTTGCAGTTCAATTTCAGTCAGTGGCCGACTGGGAATGCTCGGGATGCTTTCTTTCCCACCACCTAGGAGACGATCGACAATCGGAAAAATGATCGAAGGACTCAAATCCAGAATCAGATGTCCTTCAAGACCTTTCGATTCGAGGAGATTGAAGCAGGTGGGGTTCTCCAGGCTGAAGACAAACTCGCTGTACGTTAATTGATCCACGCTGATCAGTTTGACTTCCACAATGGCTCGCAGCATCCCCGAAAGTGCAGCGCCAAACTCCCGGCTGAAACCTTCGTGCAATGCCTGAAACGCACGCATCTGCTCTTTACTGACGCGCTCGGGACGCTTGAAATCGTACACACTGATCTGTGGCCCATTATCTCGCCGACGGACCGGTGTCGAACTGGGTGCCGGGCTGCTCATGGCAGCTCCAGCATTACTGCGTGGAGCCGGATCGAGTGCTGCCAGCAGTGTCTCTACTTCCGACTGGCTGAGTACATCGGCCATGTTGTCTCTCCACTTCCCTGTCGAGATGAATTCAGTCGAGAAAAATTCAGTCGAAATTTTTTGCTAATAACGAATCGCTGCCAACACGCTGCTCTTCTCTCATCCCTGCTGACAACTGGTATGGCTTGATCTCTGGCTCAGCCGCGAATTTGCCCAGCCCCCCGCACAACATATTTGTAGCTCGTCAATTCAATCAGCCCACAAGGGCCACGGGCATGAAACTTATCAGTGCTGATACCAATCTCAGCCCCCAGGCCAAGTTCTCCCCCATCGTTAAACCGCGTACTGGCATTGACCATGACAGCCGCAGAATCGACTTCCTGCACAAACTGCTGAGCAGCAGAATAATCATCAGTAATAATGCAGTCGGTATGGTGCGAACCATACGTTTCAATGTGTCCGATCGCCTGCTCGAGAGAATCGACGACTTTGCAGGAAATGATCATGTCCAGGTACTCTGTGCGGTAATCGTTTTCCTGAGCTGCCTTTGCTTCTGGCAATAGAGAGCACGTTTTCGAGCAACCACGCACTTCGAGCCCGCGCCGGGACATGATTTCGCCCAGTATTGGCAGAAACTTTTCAGCAATCGCTGCATGCACCAGCACACTTTCAGCCGCATTGCAGACCCCGGTTCGCTGGCATTTGCTGTTTTCCAGAATCCGGCTGGCCATATCGAGATCAGCACTCGAGTCGATATACACATGGCAGATGCCGTCATAATGCTTGATGACCGGCATGGTCGCTTCTGACATCACCCGCTCGATCAGCGACTTCCCACCACGCGGGATCACCACGTCAATCAAGGTGTTCAGTCGCAGCAGTTCTCCAACCACTTCCCGGGCGGGCGTATTGACAATCTGGACCAGGGCAGGGGGTAGACCGGCCTCTGCGACAGCCCCCTGCACAATTTCACCCAGGCACAGGTTCGAGTGCATGGCCTCTTTGCCACCCCGCAGAATCACGGCATTCCCGCTCTTCAGGCATAAGGCAGCAGCATCTGTGGTCACATTCGGGCGGGATTCGTATATGAACAGTACCACACCCAGGGGAACTCGAATTCGCTGAACCTGCAGCCCGTTCGGCCGAATAGAACCATCAATCACAGCTCCCACAGGATCAGGCAGTGCGGCTACTTCCTCGACGGCCCGAGCCATCGCTTCAATGCGGTCAGTCGAAAGTCGTAGTCGATCAATCGCCGCCGAGTTGAGTCCATAGCCGGGGGCGGCTTCGATATCTTTCGCGTTGGCAGCGAGAATCGCCGCCGACTGGCTGCGCAAGGCTCTGGCAATGGCCAGTACGCCTTGAGTCTTGCGGGCCGGGGAAACATTCCGCAACGCGACGGAAGCTTTTCGAGCCGCTTGACCAATATCTTGTGAGTACGCTTGCCAGGACATCGCGACAAATTTCCCAAACGAATACCGGAGTTCAACCATCGAGGTGGTCTTGGAATTCCTGCTCAGAGCCTCTTCATTGCCTCATGAATCGAGAATTCAGGCTAGACGCGCAATCAGGGTGGCAGGTTCAAGTTCGCTCAAAGCTCAGGGGGAATCATCCCGGAAACAGGGGAATCGGTCAATTCCGGCGTTTCTGGCCAATTCCAGTACTTGAATTCGAACAGCGCGTGCCCTGAATTTGCCCCGGTGCTGCCCTACCCGCAGCAGCCAGCCCGGCTGATGACTGCGAATGAACCTCGCTTTCAAGAGAATCGTCTCTTCTTTACAATCCCTGCTCGCCATTCAGTTTAAGCCCGGTTGCTATCTGCCATATTTCAAGGATGTTACTCGTGCGCTGGTCACAGTCTTTCATTCCCACGCTCAAAGAAAATCCTTCTGATGCCGAAATTCCCAGCCACCAGCTCATGCTGCGTGCCGGTTATGTGCGTCAATTAATGGCTGGTGCTTACACTTATTTGCCGCTGGGCTGGCGTTCGATCCGCAAAATTGAAGCCATCATCCGCGAAGAGATGGACGCCACCGGCGCTCTCGAAATGTTCATGCCCGCCCTCCAGCCCATCGATCTCTTCGAGCGGACAGGTCGCAAAGAGGCCTTTGGTAACGTCCTCATCAATTTCAACATCCGCCGGCAGAATCATCAGGTCCATCTGGCACTGGGGCCGACTCACGAAGAAGTTGTGACTGATCTCATGTCGCGTCACATCAGCAGCTACCGCCAGTTACCGATGACGGTTTACCAGATTCAAACCAAATTCCGGAACGAAGAACGGCCACGCTTTGGAGTCTTGCGCACCAGCGAATTCCTCATGAAGGATGCGTACAGCTTCCACTCTTCGGTCGAATCGCTGTCGGAGACCTATCAGAAGATCTATCGCGCCTACTGCCGCATCTTCGCCCGTTGTGGTCTGGAGTATCTTCCCGTCGAGGCCGAAAGCGGGCCCATTGGTGGCGATGCCTCTCACGAGTTCATGGCCCCCGCTGCCAATGGCGAAGACCAGATTGTCTTCTGCCGCAAGACACGTTACGCCGCCAATCTGGAGCGTGCCGAGACAGGGCGTGTCCGCAGCCAGGTCAAGCCGGTTGATACGGCTCTTCCCGCATCGGAAAAACTGCATACTCCCAATGTGGGGAGTATCGATGCATTGTGCCGCCTGCTGAACTGCCAGCCGACACAACTGATCAAGACCTTGATCCTTCTGGCTGATGGTGAGCCTGTGGCTGTCCTCTTACGAGGCGATCACGAAGCCAACGAAGGGAAGATTCGCCGCGCTCTGGGTGCCAAAACTCTGGAAATGGCCGATGCCGCGACTGTTTTCAAGGTTTCCAGTGCTCCCATTGGCTTTGCCGGGCCTGTCGGTTTGAAGTGCCGGTTTGTGGCCGACCACGATATCCCTCAGGTCGTTCCAGCCGTCGTGGGTGCGAATGTCGAGGATTATCACCTGGCCAATGTCGTCTTGGGACGGGATTTCGATCTCCCCAGGACGGCTGAAGGTGAGTACGAAACCTTCGACCTGCGCAATGCGGCTGCCGGTGATCCCAGCCCGCGCGGTGAAGGGACTCTCGAACTCGTCCACGGGATCGAAGTGGGCCACGTCTTCAAACTTGGAACAAAGTATAGCGTTTCACTCAATGCCACCTACGACGACGAAGCTGCCACCCGGCAGCCACTCATCATGGGATGCTACGGCATCGGTGTGAACCGGATTCTCGCCTCGATGGCTGAAACCAAATTCGATGACAATGGTCTTGTCTTACCATTGTCGATTGCTCCGTACTCCGTCGTCATATCGACAATTGGTGTGAACGATCCGGCTGTCGATGAAGTCGTCAATCAACTGGAAAAAGAACTGACAGCCGCTGGTGTCGATCTGCTGATCGACGACCGCGATCAAAGGCCGGGCGTCAAGTTCAAAGATGCCGACCTGATCGGCATTCCGCTCCGCGTCGTCATTGGCGGGAAGGGGTTAAAAGAAGGCCAGGTCGAACTCAAATGGCGCCACCTTCCAGAAGCCACAAAAATCCCCGTCGCCGGTGCCGCTAGCGCGATTCTCGAACAACTCGCCACCCGCCGAAAAGAAGAAGCCGCTCACGTGCCCGAGTAATCGATTTTGTTTGTCAATGCATGAAAAGAATCACCCGGCGTTTCGCAAAACGCCGGGTGTTCTTATCTTGGCGTTAAGGTAACGACGGAGTGAAGGTGTCTCGTTTAACGGTGCTACTTCAGCAGAGTGTGAAGTCTAAATCACAGGTACGGGGTAGAGATGTCGCCCGCCACCTAGTCCTCATCGTGGCACCAAAGCATTCCGATGTTTTGCGAATCCACTGCGATTACGCCAGTCTCGAATGTCGCACCAGCTACAGAGTTACAACTCAATCCGTAACTGGTGAATGTTCCATTAGTGAAAAAACGCACCTTGTCATCAAACATTGCAAGGAACAAGTCACGAATTGCCATCGCTTCAGCTTCATCCATCTCTCGATAGCTGCTGTATGCAAGGTCGAATTCGAGGATTCTGCAAATGATGGTGCCAGCTGTGGCTTCGTTGATTTCATCCCACCTCTCCCCTAATCCTTGAAATTTTATCCATTCTGGTTCGTTTTCGTTTATCGATTCAACAAAACGATCGATTTCAGAAAAGAGGGTGCCTTCTAACAGTGTCCGGGGCCGAAATTCGAGTGTGTGACATCTTCCTTGAGCGTCAATTGCGGCCCGGATATGTTCGATGCTCATTCGCATGACTTTCTGATTGGTGAAACATGGCCATACAACATTCAAGTGATTGGATCCTGCCACATACTCAGGTATGTGTACATGAAGTCCTCGAAATGCACCGGCATAGTTTATAATTCGATAGCTCAAATGATTGGCTAATTCGTTATTTGTTTCACAATTATCGTAGCAGGAAAGTTCTTCGACACATATGTCACCTGGCAAGTCCCTGGCGGATGTCCTCTTCGACGAAATAGTAAAACGAGCGGTGACATCCGTCCTGAAGCCTCTCGGTTTCCGCAAGTCCGCGATGAACTTTCATCGTCGGCATGAAAAGGTCATTCAGGTCGTCAATCTTCAGCTCAGCCAAGGCTCGTCACACGACGAGAAGACATTCTATGTCAATGTTGGCGTCGCGTTTGATGAGATTTGCCAACTGGCCAATCTAGAGATTCTTGAAAAACCGAATGAATACGAATGCGATTCTCGTGGTACACGGGATCGGCTCGAATGCCTCATTGATAACTTGCCGAAACAATGGTCAGTGCAAGCTGATCTCGATGTTGAACTCGTAGAAAGGCAATTGAGAGCAGCGATGGAGCAATTGGCCTTCGAATTTGCATCACTTGATGGCGTCGCGGCCTATCGAACGCATCGGTGGTTCGACCGTTTTCGCCCCAAACAGGAGAACGCGCAAGTTCTCTATATACTCGGCGACATGGACGGCGCGTTTCACGAAGTAAACCATTTATGTGAACTCTTCGCAGACAGGAAGACCATCAATCAGCCAAAGTGGTGGATTGACCAATTGGGTCTCTCGAAACTTTCCCACATCTTGGGCACACGATCTCCTTGAGATTAGCATTCACTCGATTCAACCAGATTGCTGATTTCGGGTGACATGGTGACAAGTGTTAACAACATTGTCGGCCTACACGTTATCTCGAACGAATAGAGTACAGCCCGTTCGTTCACTTCAAGGCAATCAATGGCGTATCACTGATTCAAGCTTTTTTGTTCAAATAACACGCCGGGTGAACCTTTTTCTTCCAGTCTTGTCCAGGAGTCGCTTGTTGATGTAAATGCCAATCATGTGGGCGCCATCTTGACCATTGATCCTCGTTTGACACGTCTGGATGCCACGCGTTTGCGTGTGAACAACGCTCGTGGCGTCGATGCGGTGTTGTTTGCCAACGAGCAGGTTCCGGTCGAAGGGGCTGCGGTCACGGAGTTGATCGAGTTTCTCGGTCTGCAGCAGACTGTCGAACGTGTCGCGGAGGCTTCGCCGGGGAGCTTCGATGAACCCCCGGGGATCACGCAGGTGGCCGTCACTCCCGACTTTCACAAGGCCAAAGGGATCCCCGTCGGCACGGTGTTGCAGACCAGGGGATTCGTCGTCCCGCAGGCCATCGGGAATGACATTAATTGTGGCATGCGGCTGCATGTCACATCCCTCCGGGCGGAGCAAGTCACCGGTAAACTGGATGAACTGGAGACGGCCTGCCGCCGCATTTACTTCGAAGGAGGCCGCAACATTCCCATGTCGCGTGCCCAGCGGGAAGCGTTGTTCAAAAATGGACTGACCGGTTTGCTGGAGGCTGTGCCGAAGTCGCAAACTGAGGGACTCTGGAGGCTGTTTCACGATCTCGACATTGGTCGCGAACTTGATCGCATCGACCAGCGTGGCAGCTTGAAGTCGAACCGGACTCTTGGCCTGAATGATTTCCTTGGGCCGGACGACCGTGTCAGCCGGGATGGCCAGATTGGCAGCATCGGGGGCGGGAACCACTTTGTGGAAATCCAGCGGATCGACAAGATCCACGACAAGGCAGTCGCCCACGCCTGGGGGCTGAAACCGGGGATGGTCACCGTGATGGTTCACACCGGATCGGTCTCGATTGGCCACTTCTGTGGCGGTTACTATCGTGACAAGGTGCGGGCCATCCACCCCGCCGAGCTCAAGCATCCGGACAACGGCATTTTCATTTTACCGACCGGCGAGGCTCACCGCGAAACCGCTGAACTCTTCTGGGATACGCTCAACAACGCCGCCAACTTCGCCTTTGCCAACCGCATGTTCCTGGCGATTATGGCGCTTGATTGCCTGCGTCAAGTGGTGGGCGAGGCCGATTTCCCGCTTCTTTACGACGCACCCCACAACCTGGTCTGGCAAGAGGAACGCGACGGAGCCGAGGTGGTCCTGCACCGCAAAGGGGCTTGTCCGGCGCGAGGGTTCGAGGCGATGGAAGAAACGCCGTTCGCGTATCAGGGAGAACCAGTGTTGGTGCCGGGATCGATGGGGGCGAACAGCTTTATCCTGGTGGGGCAGGGGAACGCCGCCTCGCTGTCGAGCGCCAGCCATGGCGCGGGCCGCACGCTCTCACGCGGCGACGCGATGAAGGGGCATCATGCCGAGTTCGAAGCCTTTCTGAAGGCGTTCCGCATTGTCACCCCGGTCGACCTGCGGCGGCCAGAAATCCGCCAGCGCCGCGATATCCTCGAAGCCAAACTCGCCGACATCAAGCAAGAAGCCCCCTTCGCCTTCAAAGGGATTGCTCCAGTTGTCGAAACGCTCACCGCCGCCGGTATCGCCAGACCCGTAGCAGAAGTGACACCGCTGATGACGGGGAAGGGGTGAGATTACCTTCGAGATCATATGATTAATCGAACTCGGAATTGCCTTATGAGATACACGGAGCGGCCACTGACCAGGGGAGTTGTTCAATCAGCGGCTTTTCATCTTTGGTCGTCACGAAGGCATAAAGCACGGTGCCGTGTTCGGACATGATTCCGTCGGCCAGGTTGACCGTGACATCGAACAGATAGCATTCCTTCACTTTACAAAAACGTTCCGGAATGAGTCGACGACGATAGGGTTGGTATTCGTCGTCCTTGAGCATACAGACGATTTCGGGATCTGCCGAAGATGTGGATTGGGTCTTGTAAATCTCCGCGAGCTGCTTGGCCGTTGAAGCAAGGCGATTGTGGTCAGCCGCAGGATCGAGTGATCCCAACACGGCGCCGACGTTGATGTTTGGGTTCGTGATGACCCCGTGGCATACAAGTCCAGCGAGAAGAGTCGGGTCTTTGCGAGCCTTCGAGCGGCAACCCTGAACTGCCTCCAAAGTTAAGCCGGAGTAGATCATCTTGCAGCCATTGATGGCCCAGATGATTGATACGAGCTTCACGGCACCGACAACAAGAGTAACGCCCGACAAAAGGACGCCAGCCCAGATTGGAATTTCCAATTCAGCCCAGATCTTCTCACTCTCCGGCTTCTTCATGAAGGCGTTGACGCGAATGGCCAGCTTTTTTTGATCGACATGCATAGAAGAGGAACTCTCTACACAAACGGCATCAAGTTTGAGCTTGCAGAGGTAATGTGCTGGTTGTCTGGGGATATGCCAGGCTGGTGCATTTCGAAGACTTCATGCACCCTACTGGAAAGGCAAAGGCGGACTCTATGCAATGCCCGTCAGTGGGCCGTCTTTGCAGTATTCCGGGTTGCCGAAGCGGTCGAGGTGGTGGCCGAAGGCGTGGGCGATCGAGAGGAGCAGCCGGTTGTGGGGCACGCGGTCGAACTTGAGCGACTGACCCATCTTGAAGCCGGGGGCGTTGCCGATCATTACAAACGGAATGTTATCCAGCGTATGGCTGTTCCCCTGGCCCAGTTCGTTCGTCCAGATCACGAGGGTGTTATCGAGCAGGCTCCCGCTGCCGTCAGCTTCCGGTGTGTTGGCCAGTTGCTGGCACAGGTAGGCAATCTGCTCACAATACCACTTGTTGATCTTCGTCAGCTTTTCCTGAGCCGATTCGTTGCTGTCCGGCTCGTGGGAAAGCTCGTGATGACCTTCTTCGACACCTGCCCACCGCATCTTGGCTCCACCCACTGAGTTCGTGAACTGGAACGTGGCAATCCGGTTGAAATCAGCGGCAAAACTGTGCACCAGCAGATCGGTCTGCTGCTTCGTCAGTTGCGGCATCTGGTCATTTTCATGACGCAGGCCCGGCTCAAGAACAGGGATGGCATGGCCCATCTCCATGTTCTTCGAAGATTCGATCTCCTGCTCCATGGCGCGCACAAACGAGGCGTGCTCTTCGATCAACTGGCGGTCGCGCGGGCTGACGTTTGCTTCCAGCCGCTTGAGATCGTCGAGGACATCATCGAGGATGCTCCCCAGGTTGGCCTGATCTTTCATGCGGCCGTAGAGCTTATGGAACATCTGGTAAGGATCATCAATCGGCGCGATGGGTTTATTACCGGCGGCATAGACCATACGCGTCCAGGTATCAGCCCGCTCAGGAACCATGACACCAAATTCGAGTGAGCCAAATCGAGTACGCGTTTCGGGCCGCGATTGCAGAAAGGTTTTGATCTCCTGATCGACCGAAATTCCGCTCGCCCAACCTGCGGGTGTATGCGAGCCCCCCTGGATGTTGCCCGGGAAGAGTTCGATCCCGGTGAGGAGGCAGCCGATGCCGCGCATGTGGTTATCGCCGTCGCCACCAATGCGGTCAGACACACCCTTCAGGAACAGCAGGCGATCTTTGAATGGAGCCAGTGGAGTCACGCTTTCGGGCAGTTCGAACTCAGTGCCTGTCTCTTTCGGCCAGAAGGTTTTCGGAACAATGCCGTTCGGGCTGAAGATCACCACCAGCCGCTGTTTGCGGGTTGTGGAATTGGCCAGAGCCAGGCTCGGCAAATTCAAGGCAAATGGGAGTGCGGCAGCAGAGACACCCAGGTCGCGGAGGAAACGACGGCGGCTGGCAGGGCTGAACATGGCGGGCTCCGATCGGGCAGGCGGGACGGATCAGCAGGCATTGATTCTTTATACTAATCGATCGACAACTTCTTTTGCCACTCTCTTTTTCCATCGAATTCTGGCAGAAAAATGGGGAGTTCTGAGGCATCTGCCACAGGTCGATGTGGACATTTTTATACATGCAGCCAACGATAAGTGCGGAATTCGCCTGGTGTCGCTCTGTTTTCGGGGCATCGGGGAGAGCTTTAGGGGCGTTGGGGAGGGAAGAGTCAGCAAGAACCGACTCTTCTTTTCGCCTTTTTGAGGTTGTGGCGGACCTTGTGTCATCTTCAGCAGCAGTCGTATTCCATACTTTGCACAGTCTGGCATTTGCTCTTCAAAAAATGGACGGGCCGACCGCACACGCGAAATCTTGCGAGCGAGATCGCTTCGATCAAGGCGGAAACGGGGCACGTTCATCAGGGCATGAGTGATAAGGAAGCTGGTCATGGAAGTATTCTACGGTCTGATCGGCATTATGTTTTTGGGCATGATGCTGATTATGCCATTTGTAATGGTGGGCATGCTGGCCAAGCTCAAGGAGGAAATGCTCACGCAACTGGGCCGAATGCTCACCCGCACAGAACAGCTCCGCGACTTACTCAACGCTCAGGGGCGCGAGATCGATCGCATTGCGACGATTGTTTCCAGGCCTGAAGCATCGATCTCCAGATCCAGCGTTCCCCAGCCAACGGCAGAAGTCGATCGACCTGCAGCCTCCGTTCCTGTTGTTGCTCAACAGGTGGTCAGTGAGTTACCACCTGCTGCAGTTCAGGCCGCTGATTCAACGCCATCGACCATCCCTGCAGAAGTGGTGCCCTATCTCAAAGAATCTCCCGGCGTCGCCAAGCCAGTCGTTGTGGCTGAGTTACAGGACTTTATCGACGAACCGGCAGTAGCAGCGTCTGTGCCCTGGACGGCGGCTGATAAAACACGTGAGGCCACGCGTGAAGCACGGCTGGAGAGTCTCCATCGAAGTCACAGCCAGGCACAGGCGATTCCGCAAGCCAAACCAGAAATGAAGCCTGTCGTCGAATCGGTTCCGGCAACAACCGAAATGTCAGAATTCGAGACTCAGGCCTATGAAGTCCTGAAGAAAATTCGCAACTGGATCTTTATTGGCGAAGATCAGATTCCGAAGGGTGTTTCGCTCGAGTATGCCATCGCCAGCCAGTGGTTGATGCGCATTGGCATTCTGGTATTGATCCTGGGCGTCGGGTTCTTCCTGCAATATTCGATTGAGAAGGGACTTATTTCACCTTTCGCCCGGCTGATGATGGCGGTCGTTACAGGTGTGGGGCTGATTGGTGGCGGGATCTGGCTGCTCCCGGGAAAGTTTCGCCTGCTGGGGCATGCCTTCATGGGCGGAGGTGTCACCACGCTCTACTTCTGTATTTATGCAGCCATGTTCCTGCTTAAACTCGAGAACGAGCCCACACGAGCACTCATCGACGAACCTACAGGCTTCGGGTTGATGATCGCGATGACGATCACGAGTGGCGTTCTGGCAGTCGGCTTCCGCTCACAGCTCATCGCGGTGATTGGTACGCTGGGTGGCTACGCAACTCCATTTCTGATTAGTGGAAATGGAAACGTGATTTCACTCTATATTTACCTGCTGATTTTAGGAGCGGGCATCTTTCTGATGTCGCTGCGAGTCTACTGGCCGCTGATCCATACGATCAATATCCTGGGAACGTATGGCATTGTGATTCTCTCACTGCCAGTCGATCAGCCGGAAAAGATCGTGCAGGCTGCCTGGTTGCTGGCAGGCATGTTTGCACTCTTTTCCAGCATGACATTCATGTATCAGATTGTCTGGAAAAAATGTTCTAATGCCCTCGATATCCTGCTGCTGCTCATCAATGTGGCCGTCTTCTTTACTCAGGTCTATCAGTTAATTGAACCTGTATATGGCCAGCGGATGATGGCGGTTATCTCCATCGGTTTATCTGTCTTTTACACGCTGCATGCCTTTGCTCTCCTGCAGCGCCGACTGGTAGATCGTCCTCTGTCGATAGCGTTTACTGCTTTATCGATGATTTTTCTTGTGATCGCGATCCCGCTGGCGGTTTCCGAGAAGTGGATTACTGTTGTCTGGGCAGCCGTCGCGATCACTCTGGCCTGGATGGGGAAAAAGATCGGCAGCGAACTGCTGCGATTGTCGGGTTCGCTTGTCTGTCTGTTAGTGATGATCCGGCTGGTCGGGTTTGATTTCCCCCTCGGATTCTCATCGACGCTGACATCAACGGTGCCAGTGAAACTGGTTATTCTGCAGTTCCTGGAGCGTCTGGTTCAGTTTGGCATTCCTGTAGCGGGTCTCTGGATTGTGGGTTACTTCCAGCGGCAACCTTTGGAAACCAGCGGGATCGAAAGTGAGTCCCGGCAACTTCGCCAGGCAAACGATCTGGCTCCGCTATCGTTTGCACAGCAGCTAGCAGGCTTTCTGAATGTGGCCAGCTATGTCTTGCTGTTTATTTATCTCAATGCCGAATGTGTCAGAACCTTGGGCTACTTTGATGAGCGTCTGAGATATCTGGCCATTACTACAATCTGGGCGGGCTATGCCCTGGGCCTGCTCTTGGCCTCGAATCGTCGGCAATCGCCCATTAAGCTCGCCTTAAGTCTCATAATGATGATTGCCCTGTTAGGAAAACTGGTCTTTGTTGATCTGAATCCGATGAGCGAGATCGGAATTCAATACACCTTGCCCTACGCATGGCTGAATTCGGAGCGCGAGGTTTCGAGTATTCAGATCTGGGTGAATGCGGTTTATCGCCTGATTGACGTTCTGATGGTGCTGTCGACACTGGTGGCGAGTGCTGTGATTGCAGGGAGGCGAGGTGAAGATCGTCTCGTGTTGCAGCGGCTGTATTCGATCACTGCGCTGCTGTTACTGTTTGGCTGGTTGACAGCAGAAATCTACGAACTATGCCGCGTGTTCAGCCCCGGTTTGCGAGATGGCGCGGTCTCGATGCTCTGGTCGGTCTTTGCTTTGGGAATGCTGCTTTATGGCATTACTCGTCACGCGAAAGAGTGGCGTTATGTGGCTCTCGGACTCTTTGGGGTCGTGGCCATCAAGGTCTTTATGATCGACCTGGCCGAGCTGGATTCGTTCTATCGAATTGTGGCCTTTATCGTCCTGGGAATCGTGATTCTCGGTGGATCGGCGCTCTATCTGAAGAATCGAGAGAGCTTTGAAACGGGTCTTGATGAGAGTGGTCAGGACTCACCGGAATCTACTTGAAGCCGATGCTTCAGGGAATAGAAGCCACTGAGATATGTAGCATTTAGAATATTTACAGGCGGATGTGTAAAGAGGAGTCGTTCGGTTCCATTGCCGTCTCGTGGGTCTCGCTCTTGAGAGTGTCTCGATAACTCAATCACGACTCAGCTTTTGCGTTTAAGTAAAGCCTCTTGATTCAGATAAATCGCTGTTCCCGCGATTATTGCGAGCCAGAGGATCAAGCGAGTCCAGAAGCCTGATGAACTTTGCTCAGGTTCATTTTTGATCGCATTGGCGAACTCACTGGCCTGATAGCGGATATCCTGTTCGGGATCGGCCTTTTGAAGTCGCAGAGCGATCTCAGCAAAGCGTGAGGATTGTGGCCACGGCTTCCCCAGAAGCTTCAGACCTGCTTTGCGGGCTTCCGGTTCCGGGCGTTCCAGGAGTTGACCAGCGGCTGTCACTGTCTTCTGACTGAGCTGATCGAACGAAAGCAGAGTGGCGACAGCTTGTTGTCGTTCACCAGAGTCTGTTCCTGAAAGCTTTTCGCGCCATGCGGCCTCGATTTTTTCCAGACGAAAACTTGCCGAGCGGTAGGCAAAACAGGCTTCAATCAGAAAAACTGCCAGGATAATGATGGCGATGATCAGAGATTGTTGTGTTCTCAATGCTCCTGCAGGTGAAGTGGGGATTTCTTCGTCAGAATCCATGCGGACCGTCGATTGAATGGCAGGCCCAAGAGCCACTGCTGGTGCACTTCCAAGAGCCGCCTTTAGGAAAAAATTGTCCGACGAAGGTGTCACAGCCTGATGGTCAACATCAGCGACTGTCCCGCGTGAAGGGAGGGCAATCGCTTCGAGGCGTTTGGCGACGATGGCAGCCGAGGCGGGGCGTGCCTCGGGATTTTTTGCCAGCAGATCGACAATCAGCGCATCAAGTGCCGCAGGGCAATCGAGCATGCGAGTGGCCACATGCGGGATCGGTGCCTCAACATGTTTCTGCAAAGTTTCCGCCGGGTGATTTCCCATATACGGGGGATTGCCCGTCAGCAATTCGAATAAAACACAGCCGAGGGCATAGAGATCGGTGCGGGCAGAAACGGGAGGCTTGCCGCGGATCTGCTCCGGGGCCATGTAGTAAAAGGTACCGACGGTTTTGCCGGCTTTCGTGATCTTCTGGCCCGAGGAGATCGTTGCCAGGCCAAAATCGGCCAGTTTCAGTTGACCGTTTTTCCCGATGAGGAAGTTTCCTGGTTTGACGTCGCGGTGAATAACGCCCTGTTCATGAGCGTAGCCCAGACCGGCACACATCTGCATGCCCATTTCGATCACTTTATCCCAAGAATATCTCCCTTTCTTGCGAAGCTCATCGGCTAAAGTCCCACCTTCGACAAGTTCCATCGCATAGAAACGCTGCTTGGTTTTGCAGACACCACCAAAGCAGTGCACGATATTCGGGTGCCGTAATTGTTTGAGAACCTCCATTTCCCGCTCAAACCGGGCAAGAATAGTGGCATTCTGAGCGACATCATCCGGCAACAGTTTCAGTGCCACTTCGCGATCGTTACCGACGTATCTCGCCCGGTAAACGACACCCATGCCCCCTTCGCCGAGTTTTTCGGTGAGTTCAAAGGGCCAGATCCATCGCGATTCGGTGGTCATGAGGAGAGCTTTCATCCCACGTGGAATACATGATGCGAATTCAGTGCGGGAGAATTATATCTGGTCTGCGGAAGGCTCGCGAAATCGACGATGCAGCAGATCAATTTCATGTTTCAGCCCAGGCACAAGTTCGCTGAGCCTGGCCGGAATATCACGAGCAGTGTGTATGACTGTCAGGACGACCACCGATTGTTGGTGAGTATCACAAACAATCAGATGCTTATTGACTCGGTAAAATCGTAAAAATTCGTGCAGATCATTTATCTGCTCAAGCCGGTCTGAGTGTTCACGCAGATGTTCCAGACCTTGCTGAAGTTCATCCAGATACTTCGCAGCAACATGTTCTCCCCATCGAAGTACGGATTCGTCATAGATGTTCTGAAGATCGAGCAGCGCTTGCCGTGTCAATTGGATGAAGTGACGCTGCCGAGACGTCATGAGGGATTTCTCTTCATGAGAGCCCTTAAATCACCCTCATAAGGTACGACACGACCATCGATTGCATCGTTGTAACCCGCAACAATCGATTCGCGAACCTGCGCTGCTTCATCCTGCCGTTTACGCTGCCACAACAGGTGTTCGACAAACTCACTGGCATTCGTGAAGTTTGTACCATCGCCACTGTTGGCATCCACAAAAGCTTGTAATTCGTCCGTTAGTTGGAGAGTCAGAGGATGAACTTCTGCCATACCGTTTTCCTTCCTTCACTCCATGATATTACGAAAAATTGTGATGGCCGGGTAATCCCAATCACCGCAGAACAATCGAATCGTGCTGATTCTCAACTTTCTGTGAATTTGAGAGTTACCTGCGATTTGAATCAAAAACGTCTTCAAATTCTCAGGAAAGACGGCAGTGGCGCAGCGAACGCATCAAAGCTTGGTTATTATCGCCTGCTGAACGAGGTTTGGCCAGATGGTGGTCGCCCGCATTCCATTCATTTCTCCAATGAACGTCATCATGAAGAATCTGAATATTGGCATGATTGGCTACGGCTTTATGGGCCGGACTCACTCCAACGCTTACTCACAGGTCAATCACTTTTTTCCATTGAAGTACAAACCGGTGCTGAAGGCGGTTTGTGCCCGCGATGCGGAAAAGGTGCGGTCATTCGCTGATCAGTGGGGTTATGAATCTGTCGAAACCGACTGGAGAAAGGTTGTTGAACGCAAAGATATCGACGCGATCGATATCTGCACTCCCAATAACCTGCACAAGGACATTGCTCTGGCGGCGGCAGCGAATGGCAAAATGGTGCTGTGTGAAAAACCACTCTCGATGAACACCGCCGAAGGTGAAGAGATGGTCGCCGCCATTGAACGTGCAGGCGTTCCTAACACCGTCTGGTACAACTACCGCCGGGCACCTGCCGTGACGTTGGCCAAGCAACTCATTGATTCTGGTAAGCTGGGCCGCATTTTCCATTACCGGGCGAACTTCCTGCAGGATTGGACCATTTCCGCAGATCTGCCACAGGGCGGGGCTGCTCTCTGGCGGCTCGATGCGGCTGCTGCGGGTTCGGGTGTGACTGGCGACCTGCTGGCCCATTGTATTGATACTGCACTCTGGCTGAATGGATCGATCACTGATGTCAGTGCGATGACAGAGACATTCATCAAGGAGCGTAAGCACACACTCACCGGGCAGATCGAGAAAGTCAGCATTGACGATGCCTGTACGTTCTTCTGTCACTTCAAGAATGGATCGTTAGGGTTGTTTGAATCGACCCGGTACGCCCGTGGCCATAAAGCACTCTACACACTGGAAGTGAATGGCGAGCACGCCTCTCTCAAGTGGGATCTGCACGATCTCCACCGTTTGCAGTGGTTCGATCATGGCGACGAAGGGATTGTCCGTGGGTGGCGTTCGGTTCATGTTTCCGACGGCGATCAGCCTTACATGAAGAACTGGTGGGTTCCTGGTCTGCAGATTGGGTACGAACACACGTTTATTCATCAGGTGGCCGATTTCCTGAAAGCCCTTGAAGAAGGTAAGCCTTGCTCACCAACATTCCGCGAAGCTTTGGAAACACAGAAGGTTTGTGATGCGGTGATCTCCAGTGCTAAAGAGCGAACCTGGAAGACGATTGAGTCGTAAATGTAATCTGCACAAGCAGTTCTGCCGCGCGAAGCTGCCAGGGCAGGTCAGGCGGTGGAAACTGGGTGGGCTTTGTGTTACGCTTTTCTTAAGGAAGGCGGGCTGTTGAACGACAGCCCTGCCTTTTTCGTTTCCAATGCCGGTCTTTCAGCATGGCAACTCGATCGAGTGGCCATGCATTTTTCATGATATGAAGCTTATTTGCCTGTGAATTCACAGGCCGTGTGGAGTCTGTGATGGAACTGCAACCAATCTCTCGCGAGGGTTACGACAAGCTCAAGGAAGAAATCCGCAAGCTTGAGCACGACGACATGCCCAAAATCGCGGAGGCGATTGCCGAGGCGCGCGCTGAGGGGGATCTGAAAGAAAACGCCGAGTATCACGGCCAGCGCGAAGAGCAGGGGCGTTTGCAGGCACGGATTAACTCTCTCAAGTCGAAGCTGGCGAGCTGCTACATCGTCGACAAATCCACCCTTCCTAAAGGGGTTGTCGCATTCGGAACACGTGTCACTGTCAAAAATACCGACGACGGCGATATCGAAAAGTACGAGTTCGTGGGGCCGGGTGAAGAAGACTACATGAGCGATGTCATGAAGATTCTCACAACCAGCCCATTGGCCAGTGCTCTGTTGGGCAAGAAGGTTAACGACAAAGTCTCGATTCAGGTTCCTCGCGGCACCATCAACTACGAGATCACCGAGATCGAAGAACTCGCGTAATCGTTTCGTTCATGGCAGGGTACTTGAACGATCAATACCCTGCTGTTGAACTCAGTTTTCATTGCAGCAGATTTGACTCTGCAGGCGGCTTATGGAACAGCGAGTGTGGGCGCACCTGAGCCTGCCGCAGGGACACCAAAGCTCAGACCTTCGACGAACTCCAGGTCTTCCTTGCCGAACTTCTCCAGAAGCGAAGAATCAAGCGAGAACAGGAGCGAAGTCTGGCGCCCCGTACGTTCGGCCACGAGGAAGTAGATCCACGTCAGAGCCTGCTCTTTTTGGATCCCCTGGGCCACCACGCGGTAAACGAATCGTCCGTTGGCGGCCGGTATGACCTCTTTCTTGGGCATTGTCCGGAATCGCTCACCCAAAGCGGTCCGAATATCAGATTCAAACTCGGCTTCGGGAAGGTGACTTCCCGGCTGGGCATTAGGAAGCGGCGAGATATTGCACTGAGCAATGAGCTGACCATCCTTCATCTTGCGGAAGATCGCCACCTGCGGTGTTTCATGGTACAGATGCCACAACCGACCATGCAGGATCGTCAGACCCCAGGGAGCATCGAACCGCACGCGCATTTGCCGGGTGGTGGGCAGGACGGTGGCTTCATCGACATATTTGGTTTCGCCCACACGGCCGGGAATCTGTGCCGGTCGGCGACGTAGTCGCAAGCGAGCCGTAATGTCGAGCCCGGGGCTGATCGCGCCAATCGAGCGTTTTTCCACCTGGGAAAGTTCGACTTCAGCGATCGATTTTGAAGTGAGGTCGTAATCCAGATTTCCGGAGATTGTGACTTTTGTCGTCGCTCCTTCAATGGCCCCATTCAATTCGCCTTCGAAGGAAATTCGAGCCATATTCCCCGTGACTCCCACGAATGTGCAGGTCAGCTTCTGATCGACCACAGCCTCGACAGCCACGAACATGGGCAACACCCAGTAATCCGGAGTCCAGGTCTCTCCCGGTTTGACGGCTTTTCCTGGCAGAAGCGCAATCAAAGAGAGCGTGTCGCCTGGCGTCTGGAGCAGTTCCATTTCGTCAGTCGTCATCGGGCCGCCCAGGCTGTAGAGCTCGATGCCTTCCAGGCGGCCCTGGGCGACAATCAGCCGGAGTGTCTCAGCAAGTTGCCTGCGGGAGGCTTCGCCAGCGACAACGATATCGGCAGTCGTCTGTTCGTATTCGCGAATGGAACGCAATGCTTCCGCATCGCGGCCCGGCCCCAGGAGTCGGCGTTCACGAAAAGAAATTCCGGCGTTGAGTTTCAGTGGCAGCGATTTGGCCTGCGCTTTTTCGTCTTGTGTCTGCACCTGGCCAATGACTTCGATCCGTGCACCAATCCCGAACACGCGGAAGTCATCAGCCGGCTCTTCCAGCGTATAGACGGCATCTTCCTCAGCACGAAGCAGTGGCATCCCGTGCCCCAGACACGCCCCGGCAGCCAGCGTAAGGCAAGCCGTAAGTGCTTCTCTGCGATGGAGTTCGAGTGTTGATCTCAGTTGCTTTGAGTCAGTTTGTGGTGAGCCAGACTGTCGAGAGGCTGTCTGTGGTTCGATTGATGAATTCAGATCCTGGCGCATATCGACCGCTTCCCATCAGAGCATACGACCATCCCTGCCGTGCGAAATCGCCCGCATCCTTGAAGAATCGCCAACTTCCGCCATCATGGCAACCCCGTCTTTGCCGGTTCCGTATCGGGTTCTCCAGCCAGAACATGGTTGGTGGGTGGGGCGGTCAGCTCGTGGACGGATTGTCGAGGAGCCTCACGACAAAATGCCATTCCGCCCACTCTTGTTTGGCAACGTCAGTTTTAATGGCGAGGGGATTGCTCAGCGATGAGTTTGAACACCATATTGTGTTCACTTCGCAGCGGTTTCGGCAGTCTCTGGAACGCGGGCTGTCGCGACAGCAATGGCCACGGCCAGCTCGCGGATATTCAGGTTTGAGGCCGCAAACTTCTGATCAAGTTGTGTCAGGAGATCTTTGCTGTAGGCTGGCCAGGCCTGCTTTACGAGATTCTGGAAGAGCTGCTGTGTGAAAGCGGCTCGCGTTTCCGGGCTCGTCGCCAGGAACTCGGCCAGTGCCCGGCTCCCCGCAAACTTCTCTTCAACCCCAGCCCGAGTGAGATATTGCCCAGTCGCATCCACTGGCTTCCCTTTTTCTTCAGCCCGGAAGCGGCCCACAGCATCAAACGATTCCAGTGGAAAGCCCAGTGGATTGATCAGGTTGTGGCAGGTGCGACACATCTCCGCTTTGGTCTGTAAATCGACACGTTCACGTGTTGAAAGATTGGGATGCAAATCGGCTGGCTCGGGAGAAACAGCAATTGGTGGCATTTTGAGCGAACGGCCCAGCACACTGCGCGTAACAAACACGCCGCGGTGAATCGGAGATGTTGTCGAAGTATAGGCAAAGCCCGCCATCAGGAAGGGATGAGTCAACACCCCGGCCCGCTGGCCATTATCGATACGCACTTTCTGGAAATCTGCATTCTCAGGTAGGTCGGCTCCATAAAATTTCGCGAGGGGACCATTCATCCAGATGTGATCTTCGAGAAGAAGCTGCTTAAGGCTCGCTTCATGACTCTGCAGAACTTCATCAACAAACAGTTCGAGTGACGTACGCAGATCGCTGACAATCGCTGGCGTAAATTCGGGATATTGCTGGGAGTCTTTAGCGATATCGTGCAAATGCTCAACACGCACCCAGTTCAACAGAAAGGTCTTCAGCTTGGCTTTGCCGGCATCGGTACGGACTAAGCGTTCTGCCTGCCGCTGAAGCTGATCAGGCTTTTGCAGTTCATTTTTGGCAGCCGCATCTCGCAACTGCTGATCAGGAATGGTGTCGCAGAGCGTGAACGAGAGTCGCGAGGCGACATTCCATGGGTCATTCGGCGAACCAACAATCTCACGATAGAGAAATCTGGGGGATTTGAGCGTCAGCAGCACAATACGCTGCACGGCTGTTTCGAGATCTTCGGTGGCATCGAGCCAGCGATCGACCATGCGCGCCTTTTCGTCGTCCGAAAGTGGCCTGCGATGAGCTCGTTCGACAAAGCGGATGCTGAACTCCCGAACTTTTCGCTTCTTCTCCTCCGGATTGGCATCGCGACCGTAACCCGCCAGGTCTTTGAGTTTCCTCGCGACATACGCTGCCGTTTCAATGGCGGCATCGGTCGTCGATTGCTCCCATTCTTTCGAGATGCTGTTCCCACGCTCATAGCCGGCACTGCGATCATCAGGCGGGAAGGGAGTGTTGACAATAAAAACTTCGGGTGTCCACGCGGGGAGCAGATAACGCGAAGGGATCAGCTCTTCTGTTTTGTGTGGTGGTCGCCACCACAGGGCAATCGCGGCCGTCTTTTCTTTCGCATTTTTCGATTTGAACATCTGTAGACGCAGTCGATATCGGCGGCCACCTAACAGGTTGACGCGCTCTCGCCATTCGACATCGTTCCCTGAACGAACACGACCATCGATGAGGATTTTGGATTCATCGTTGAGCCAGAATTCCACACCATTCGCGGTCTTGATGATGATTTCGTATTCGCCAGTTTCGGGAGCTACGAGCGAACCCGTCCAGTGAATCGAGAATTCATCGCTGGCCATTTCGACATCAGGCAGGGGCTTTCCTTCACCAAAATCGAACTGCACGACAGGATCAATCCGTTCGAGCTTCTTGTCTTCTTTGCGGAAGCGACGCCCATCGAAATAGGTCGCTTTCAAGCCGAACTCGTTGGTGTTCTCGTAACCTCCACGAAAACTGCCGAGCAAATCGGTGACGGCCTGCTGGTATTGCCTGACAGTGAGGCGGGAAAGTTCAATGCGGGAGGGAGAATTTCGAATCTGGGCATCGGGAGAATAGAAGGCGTCGTAAATGTATCGAGCCACATCTTCCGACTGAGTTTTGTCGAGTTGTTCGGGCTCGCCTTCGGGCATGGTGGCATCGATGATGCGGGTCAGTTCAACAATCGATGCATCGCCGATCAAGGGAGTTTTGTAGCTTTCCGTTCCTCCTTCGCCGGCCGTGCCATGGCAACTGGCGCACTTCTGGGCAAAAAGAGCCTGTCCACGAACTTTTGCGGCGTGGTGCGGGTCTTCTTCGCCATAGATCGAGGAATTCATCCAGGCACAGCCGAGGAGCACCACGCAGACGGTGAGGTTTTGCAAAAACCAGAACTTGGAGGTGTGGGGCATCATATCCTCTCGACTTGGCGGAAGGTGTCTGGTGTTGACCAGTCTGGGGAAGGCTGTCGTGCGGGCAGGAACCTTGCGGGCGGGTGATCGATTCAGCCAGGCAGAATAATCTGCCCGACTTATCGACATTCTTTGATGGTACGGTTGCGGATGGCTGGCGTCAAATTTCCACTGTTTTCCACTTTTCCACTGTGGCAAAGAGTGTTGATGAAATGTGCAGCTTCGCAGCCTGTGGTGGCTGTTCGGCAGGCATCCTTCACGTCAAACTCTCGCTCAACAGAGTTGCTGCCCACTGAAAATGCAGGGCGGGTCTTTTGTTCAGTAGATGACAAGTTCGATCTCGATGGGCTGGCTTTGGAGGCTTATCGTGACTTTTTTGGGCCAGTCAGTATCAGGGAAAGCAGGAATATGACACGCGTCGCCATACTTGGTGGAACAGGGTACACCGCACTGGAACTCCTCAAGATTCTGGCCCGGCATTCGAGCGCCAAAGTGACGGCGATCACCAGCCGCACGGAAACCAGTCCGATTCGCGAGATTCACCCGTCCTTGGCGGGGCGATTTGATCTTTCATTAGAGAATCTTTCCCCACAACAACTCAAAGAGCGGGCCGATGTCGTCTTCTGCTGCTTGCCCCATGTGGCCAGTATGGAAGCTGTTCCCGGCCATCTCGAAGTCGGGTTGAAAGTGATTGACCTGAGTGCGGATTACCGTCTGAAAGATCCCGAAGTTTATGCCAAATGGTACGGGCACGCTCATACGGATGCGGGTCGATTGAGTTCGGCTGTGTATGGTTTGCCAGAGCTTTATCGCGATCGCATTCGAGGGACCAATCTCATTGCCAACCCGGGTTGTTACACCAGCACATCGATCCTGGCATTAGCCCCCTTGATTCAACAAGGGCTTGTGGAGCCAACCGGGATTATCATCGACGCGAAGAGTGGAGTTTCCGGTGCGGGGCGGACACCGAAACAGAACATTCTCTTTGCGGAGTGCAATGAAAGTTTCGGTGCGTACTCGGTGGGCAATCATCGCCATCAACCCGAAATTGAACAGATTCTTTCGGAGTCCAGCGGCCGTAACGTGGATGTGATCTTCACTCCTCATTTGACACCGATGGATCGAGGGATCGAAGCCACCATTTATGCAGTTCCAAAGGCCAAGGCGACACAACAGGAACTGCTGGAAGTCTGCAGGGCCTTTTATCAGGAGAGCCCTTTTGTCCGAGTGGTTGATCGAATTCCAACCACTAAAGATTCGGCCTATACCAACTTTTTTGATATGACGATCCGCATTGTCAAGGATCGCGTCGTGATCCTGGCTTGCCTCGATAATCTCATTAAAGGGGCCAGTGGAGTGGCCATTCAGAACTTCAACCTGATGTATGGCTATCCTGAGACCGATGGCCTGCTGTAACTATTGATTTTCGGGATTGTTTCGCGCGAAGTCGCGAAGAGTGTGAAAGAAATGGAGAGAGTTTAGGACTTTATGCATAAGTGCCATGCTTGCGGCTCGGAGCAAGCATGCTGAATCGACTCTGTACACGCCATTGATTTCTGGATTGGGCAAAAGGTCTTTTCAACAGGATTTTGTGACGAATCAGCCGGGCTGCCCATCCGATGATGAACTCTCTCGATGGGTTCTCTTCCTCCAGATTTCTCCTGCAAGGCTGGCCTGGTTTTTCAAATGTTCCCGAAACTCCTGAGTCGAAGGGAACTGGCCGGTTCGTTCACGTTCAATGGCCCAGATGATGGTCTGGCCGAGTCCGTAAGTTGTCGCAAATGCCAGTGCTGATGACGTGACTGAGCCAACGTAAGGAATGATCTTAAGGAGCTCACGCAGACCCTGGCGGGCGATCATCTGGCCGGAGACTGCCGAAACCAGTTGTGCAATTCGCGAACCCGAGTATTGATAGCGATATTCATTCGAGATCTGCCAGGCCAGTGCTGCTTGTATTCCCACCACCACAGGGAGATCAAACCACGGGACAGGGATGGCACCAGCCACGGCTGCGGCACTGCTGTAAATCCAGAGTGTCCGCTGCAGCCGTGTGGCGAGATTGGCGGGCAATCCGGCCTGGGCTCGCTGGAACTGCTGCAGTTGGGAGAGTTGCACCATGGCGGCATCGGGCAATAGCGAGCAGATATCGAGCGTCAGTTCTTGAGCCCCGAGAAAAGGGTTCGTGAAGCCGTCTTCTGGCTGCGTAAAGTCAATGGTAGCGTGTCCATGGATGAACTGGCCGAAGGTGACGAGTTGCTGCTCGATCGATCTCGCGAGTGCTGATGGCCAGGGTGGCACCTCCGGGGCCGTGCTGGATTTCTCGGCTGCCAGCATTTCTGCCGGATGATCCTGTCCCGGATAAGCCTCATGCAGATGCGTGAGCACAAGGAGGATAGGGATTTGTGACGATTGCTTACGAATCTGCTGCAGCAGGGCGACCATTTCGGCTTGTGCATGATCCATGGCCCGCACGACGAGCAGAATGAGATGTGCCTCTGTCGCCAGCGATGCCACATCGGGCTCGTGGTCGTAACCGGCTTCACCCAATCCGCGTGTATCCAGAAAGGTCAGCAGTGGTTTCTCGATCGATGGAAAGTCGTAGCGGTTCGTGCACTTTGTTTGCGGCCTGAAGCCATTCCCGATCTCGGCGGTGGTTGATTCCGTAAGATAGCGGATAATCGAGGTTTTCCCACTGCCGGTTTTTCCCAGCAGCCAGAGGACTGGCGTCGGGAAATCGACGGGCGGTCGATCCGACTTTGTCGCATCAGTTGCTTTGCCACCGATGTTCGCGACGGGATCTTTCTTCCAGAATTTCCAGAAGGGAGCCATCAGTCACCTCGTGTCGATTTGATGAGCTGGCTGATTGTCTTGAACTGGGGTGCCTTTGAAGTCTGGCACCATTCAAACAGAACGGATTCAGTCGAAACGATGATCGCACCGGCCTGCATCATTCGCTGAAGTGCCCAGTGAACATCGTCGGGGCGATAGCTGCCGGTGGCATCGTAAGGGATAAAGACCTGATAGCCCAGGGCCAGCAGATCGAGTGCTGTCTGAAGAATGCAGATATGCGATTCAATTCCGCACAAGACGATTTGCGTTCGTTCCGTGGTCGCTTCATCAGCGGGCTTCCAATTGAGAGCCGACCAGCCACTGAATTCGAGTTTGGAAAGCACCTGAGTGCATGAGCTTTGCAGGCTTTCGATGGTTGATCCCAGCTTTTCCGGGTATTGCTCAGTGGCGATGATGGGGATTGGCCAGCAGGCTGCGGCTTGCACCAGAACTTCGACCCGCCGAACGATTCGTTCCGACTGATGAATAACTGGTAACAATCTGGTTTGCAGATCGCAGACAATCAGCGTCGATAAACTCGCCTCGAGTGACAAGGGGGGCTTGCGAATTGTCTCGACCATGGAAGCGGCATCCTTAAAGTATGGCCGTGTTCGGACCGACAGAGACCGTGGATGTCAACAGGAGTGGGAACTCGCGAATGACATTTTGCAAATCATCCATCGTCACCTGATCAAGTGCTGCCAGTTCATCGTCGAGAGAACGGTATTCCATCCGGGAGTGCCAGTTCTGGCCAATGGCCAGCATCCGGTGCATCGGTTGCTCGCCACGCGAAACCAGCCTTGTCGCCAGCAGATTGCGCGCCTGCTCCATCTCCTCGACGGTGATTGGTTTCGTTTTCAGTTCATCGAGCACTTTGCGAACGGCTTGCCAGTTTTCTTCAGCGACTTCGGGATCGCAGCAGAGATAAGTCAGCCATGTGCCACAACCTTGGTAGTCGCTGTAAGAGATCTCGGCGATATCCGTTAAGCCCGGGTCAACCAGTTCCCAATAGAGGCGGCTGTTCGAATCGTCGCCAACAATAATGGAGACCATCTCGGCGGCATATCGAAGTCGATGGCACGAATCCGGGGCTGGAGAGATCGACATGATGTGCTGCTGCTGGAGAGCCGGTTTTGGGATAACGACTGTTTGTGCTGCCGGAGCAGCACAGCGACAAGGATGTGCGGTTTCCCCAGCGGGCCAGTGACCGCACTCTTTCGAAGCCAGTTCCAGAATCTGATTCCAGTCAAAATTCCCGGCAATAACGAGCGCGATGTTCCCTGCGAGGTAATGCTCGCGGTGGTAGGTCTTCATCTGCTCAGCCGTCAAAGACTGAATGCTCTGCGGAGTGCCAAGGATCGGTTGACCCAAGGGATGCTCGCGGAAATGAAGCTGCATGACATGGTCGTAGGCGACGTAAACCGGTTGATCGGCATACTCGGCGATTTCTTCCAGAATCACCTGTTTCTCAGTGGTAAAGTCGTCTTCGCGCAGGCTGGGGAAGAGAATGGCCGCTTGAAGCGGGAAGACCGTTTCAAAGTATTCTGGCAGGACGGCAGCATAGAAGGTGGTGACTTCTTCACCGGTCGAGGCGTTGTAGTTGCAGCCAAGATCGTCAAAGAGTCGGTTGACCGTCTCAGCGGGAAGTTGATCCGTTCCTTTGAAAACCATGTGCTCGAGAAAGTGACTGACACCACTTTCGCAGGCATGATTTTCGTCCCGGGCACCTGTGTGGACAAAGAAGCCAAAGGCGACACTCTGGGCACTGGGGCGATGCTCGCCCAGAATCGTCAGACCATTGGAAAGTTTGGCTTGCTGGAGCATAGGCTTCTGCTGGTAGTACTGCGTCATAGAAAAACGTCGATATTCAAATATTCTGGTTCAGGCACAGCTTGAGGGAAATCCCGGCGATTCGCTGTTCGTAACAGAACTGTCATTGATTGAAGTGAATGACTAAAGGTTGGGGGCCGACAGTCAGGATCTGCAGATTCGCCAATGGCCAGCGATCAAGATAGGCAAGAAGATCAGAAACTGTCAGATCTTCGATCTGCTGCTTCAGGCTTTGCAAAGTACGGACGTAACCCAGTTGATACCAGTCTCGTGCAATGGACGCAGCCCGGGAAGATGTCGAATCCTGTGCCATCACAAGTGAACTCTTGGCGAGAGCCTTGCACCGGGCCAGTTCTTCCCCGGCAATACCCAGCTTGAGTCGCTGAAGTTCCGCTAAAAGAACATCGAGGGTTTCCTGAGCCCGCTCGTTCTGACTGCTGGCAGAGCAGATCACCCGGGCTGCCCCTTTGAGTGAATGCAGGTTGGCACTGACCGAATAGCAGAGACCTCGTTTCTCGCGAACTTCGGTAAACAACCGCGAACTCATCCCTCCGCTCAAAATGCTGACAATCGCCCACGCTTTGAGATAATCCGGGTGAGTGGAGTCTGCTGCCGGGTAGGCAATGCCGATCTGTGTCTGCTGGGACTCATGCGTTAAATGATCATAACCACCTGTGGTCGGAGGAAGTGGTGGTGCGGTGATCTCGCCAGGTTGCCAGTCGCCCAGCAGCTTTTCGAGCGTGGGGAGCAGGTCGTTCAGTGCCAATGAACTGGCGACACTGAAGATCGCCTGGTGTGGCTGAAGAGAACTCTTCGCCAACTGGCGGACATCGTCCATGTCAATCGCGGGAAGGTCGGCCAGTTCACCATCGGCAGGAATGCCCCAGGGCGCAGGATAAGTGCGGCGGCGAAGTTCCAGTGTCAGCTTCTGGCGTGGGTCGTCTTCGTTCGATGCGAGGGTCATTTCAAGCCCGGAGCGGGCCGCGTCGAATTCCTCTTCGGGAAGGTGCGGCCTGCGAAGAATGTCGGCATAGACGGGCAAAGTCTCGACCAGATTGCGGGCTTGCGTCACTCCGGAAAGCACCAGATGGGCGGGAGTGATTGACTCTTCGTTCTGCACACCCAGCAGACTGAGTTGGCCCAACAGTTCCCTTCCTGATCGTTGGCCCGCACCGCGGAAGAGAAGATCGGCCAGAATAGTTGATGTTCCCGCTTTACCGGGCTGCTGGTAAACGCTGCCGCCGGGCAACAGCCAGCAGAAGGCTGCGGCTCGTGTGTCGGGCATTCTTTCGGAAACAATCGCCAGCCCATTGGGCAGAACGATCGATTCAATCTGTTGTTGCATGTCGCCTCAAGTCTGTCGTGATGATCGTCCAGCAGATCCGCTGCTTCAGCCCTCTCGTCGTTTCAAACATTGGCTATCGTCGTCACGACGATGGCTACTGGAACAACTGACGAACACTGGACTTACAGCAGTATTGACGATTGGCGAGAGCGAGGCAAATCTGATGCGTTAGTTCGCGGAACATTTTTGCGTCGCTGGAAACGAGGATCATACGGCCCGCAATTCGCCTCGATGGAGAATATGAGCGATTTTTGCGAGAATACAGGTGTCGGAAGAGTCATTGGCAGTCGTGAAAATTGGTCGGCGAAAAAGAATCTGAAACAATTACTCAAGTGAGTGTGTGGCTCTTATGTCGTCTTTAGTCGAAGCCTCGTTTGCAGCAGCATTAAATTCCGTGCCGACTTCCGAGTCGCCCGAAACATCCGCCCAGATTGTGCTGGTGCGGGCTGGTCGCATGCCTGAAGTGGAGCGTGCAGTTGTCAGTGAAGGTCTCACTGTCCAGCGGGGCGATGTCGTGATCCTCGAAACACCACGCGGCCCACTCTCGGGCCGGGTGCTGGAAGATATTTCGAAAACATGGCGCCTCGTGCCGCATGAAGCTCTGCCGGCGATCACCATTCAGCGGCGTCCCACAGAAGATGACGAGGTTGCAATTCGCGAGCTCGAATCGCTGTCAGCCCAGGAGTTCATGCCCTGGGTCATGCGTATCCGAAGCTGGAATCTGGATCTGGAGTTGATTGATCTGGAGAAGACGCTGGATCGTGAAAAGTGGATTCTCTACGTTCTGGCTGGCCGCGGCCCCGACTGTACCAAGCTGGCCCTTCAGGCTGCAGCGGCTGGTTTTGGGATTATTGAAGTTCAGCCGATTCAAGCCGAAGGAACACGCCCGAAAGAGGAAGCGAAAGGTTGTGGAACAGGTGGCGGAGGCTGTGGTTGTGGCTCTTGAATTGACATCTTCCAGCATTGCCCCCAGACCAGCCTGAGTATAGCTATGTTTGCCTGCAGTTGAACTTATGGCTGTTTCGAACTTTTCGCGACTTGTTCCGCTTCTTTAAGGACTCTCAAGATATTGCCGCCGAGGATGGCATGGATCTGGGGCTTGGTGAAACCTCGGCGAATGAGTTCCTTTGTGAGATCCGGATACTTTGAGACATCTTCGAGTCCCCGGGGAAGCTGGCGGACTCCGTCGAAATCACTGCCGATCCCCACATGTTCGACACCGGCCACTTTGGCAATGTGGACGATATGGTCGACGACATCGTCCAGAGTGCCGACATCTTTAGGATTGGCTTTGAGCCTTTCCGTCGGAACGATGTAGCCGGACATGAAATTGACCATGACGATGCCGCCATTGGCGGTGACTCGTTTGAGAACCGCGTCGGAGACATTGCGCGGGTGATTGCAGATCGCTTTGGCAGAGGAATGGGAGAAGATGACGGGGGCTTTCGTGATGTCGAGTGCATCGAGCATTGTCTCTTCGGAGACATGCGAAAGATCAACGAGCATTCCCAGTCGATTCATTTCGCGGACGACTTCTTCGCCAAACGGAGTGAGACCTCCATGTTGCGGTTGATCAGTGGCGGAATCGGCCCATTCGATCGTCTTCGAATGGGTTAACGTCATGTAGCGAACGCCCTCACGATAAAGTTGCTGCAAAATGGGGATCGAACATTGAATGGAATAGCCTCCTTCCGCTCCCATGAGTGAGGCGATTTTCCCTTGCGCGACAATTCGTTCGATATCGGCTGAAGAGTAGGCCAGTTCGAGTTGATCGGGATACTTCTGAGCGAGCTTCCGGACAATCTGGATCTGTTCGAGAGTTTGCGTCAGAGAAGTGCCCTGCTGGTAAGTGTCGGCGGGAACATAAACCGACCAGAACTGAGCCTTTAACCCCGACTGTTTCAATTTCGGAAAATCGGTATGGAGCAACGGTTGCGGCACCGTGAGATCGAGTCGATCGACAGAACCTTTGGCGAGTTTATGGATCTGCCAGGGGAGATCGTTATGTCCGTCGAAGAGCATGCCCGAGAAATGAATCTCGCGGGTCAGAGCATCGAGTTCTGCTTCGCTGAGAGTTCTGGCTGCTGAGGCTGTGTCTGATGAGGCTTGGGGAGCCGGAGATACCTCGCTGGCAAGCAGATCAGTCGTGAGAAGACTGAGTAGAGCCAGAATAAGTCGCGGAGAAGTGTCTAATCGTGAGACTTTTTTCAGGAACGATATCTGACAATGGATCATTTCGTTTGGGGCCTGAGATTGTTCGTTGTCGGATGGATCACAAATCAACGATGAAAGTGCTTGAAAAAATTATGGCGCGAGCAGCCATCTGTCATGACGATGAATCTAAATCAACGCATTCGAAAACGAAATAAAAAAGCAGCATGGCCAGTCAATTGTTGGCCATGCTGCTGCTGACTTTAAGATGTTCCGGTCACTTACGGGGCCATTGTGATTACCCGATCAAATGCGATTCGAGGAACCACAACTGCTTATCGGTTTCACGGGAGATGCCTGTGAAGAGGTCGGCCGTATCGGCATCGCCCGCTTCATCCGCAGTCTCGATGGCGGCTCGGGCCGCTTTGCCGAAGTAGGCAAAGGCAGTCACCAGAGCCTGCAGATGATCCTTGCCCGAAGTGATACTCGTTGAGTATTCGGGAAGTGTCGTGGCTTTGGCAACGTACTGAGTCGTCCCATAGGCAGTACCACCCAAAGCGACAGCCCGCTCAGCAATGTCATCAACAAAGCCATCCACAAGATCACGCAGTCCATCGAAGAAGAGATGCAACTGCATGAAATGCGGCCCCTTCACATTCCAGTGGGCCTGCTTGGTCTGCAGTGCCAGGTCGATGGCCACTGCCAGTTGTGAGTTCAATAACTCGACCATGGCAAAACGGACATGTTCGGGCAGGTCGTTCTTGGTGGGATGCATGGATAATCCTTTTCTGGTGAATCTAACTTTGGTGGATCTAACACGGAATCTGCAGGATTCACGGATTGTTGAATCACTCGAATTTCAACGAAAGCGAAATCTGTGCCTGATGGAATTACCTGGATCTCGTCAGGTTTCTAACAGATTTCCGCCTGTGTGAACTGATTTCTCGTAGAGAAATCTCAAGTTTATGTGGCCGAAGTTTGTCCAGACTGCTGTTTGAGCAACCAGCCTGAGAGGAGTTCTTCAGTCGCCTGGCCGAGAGCTGTCAGATCGTGGTGATGATGAAGTTTCGCAAAACCGGCAGCGCCCATTTGCGTTCGTAATTCCGGTGAGCAGAGAAGCTGTTCAAGTTGATCAGCGAGATCAACAGGGTTATCAGGCGAAAAGAGCAGCCCGCCAGCTTGTGAATAGCCATCTGCAGGAACAATCTCCGGGAATGCACCATGAGCTGGTTGAACGACTGGCAGACGGTGAGCCCACGCTTCGAGCAGAAAAATCCCTTTGGGCTCACGATAGGTCGTCGGAACAGAAAAGAGATCGATCGAACGGAGAAAGGCATTCTTTCCCTGAATCGAAGGTGGACTCCCTTCGTATCGAAAGCGGTCTTTCAGTGGGTTGGCGCGATGCTGGACTGCCTGAAGATAATCTCGCTGCGAAGGGGGAAGATAGCCGGCGGCACGAATCTCAAAATCAAGGCCACGTTTGGCGAGAATCAGGCCCGCTTCAATGAGTTGATGGAGGCCTTTTTCAGGGCAGATCCGGGCAAAATATCCAATGACAGGCCGCTGGCTGCGAGCAGGAAATGAGGCGCCATGTTCGACCTGTTCCATCAGGCGTGAGGTATCGACAGCTAGGGGAAGCCGGGCGAATTTCTGCAGATCGAGGTTGAGCATGGTCGACATGTGCCGGGCGTAGTAATCACTCTGGGTAATATAGGCATCAAACAGGCTGGCATTGGCGGTGATCTGCTCGATCGCTTGTTCGCGATACTCCGGGAGGAGGCCATCGAGGAAGATGTCGTCTCCTTGCAGCATGCAGAAGATCGGCCCGCTAAAGCGGCTCCGCAGATTGACCAGGGGCCCGCTCATCAGGGCATTACTGAAGAAAACAGCGTCCGGGCGATACTCGTTGACGATAAAGCTGGCGAGCTCTTCAAAGCTGTTCGTATGTGGCCCATGGGCACCACGTAGCATCGAAAGAGCGAGTTCGCCAAGCTCTTTCGCCTCATTACTGACCGAAAAACGCGAGGCCAAAGAGAGAATCTGTGGATGATCGAGCCACTTGCGTGTCCAGCCCGGGAGCCTGCTGATTAAAGGATACTTCTGTTCGAGATAGAGATTAATACCTCCAATAAAGATGCGAGAGGTTGTCGGCGGTTCGTCGTCGAGTGTGAGTGGTGTGTAGCAGGGAATCAGCGTGGCTTCGTGCCCGCGGGCCATCATCGATTTGGCCCAGGTACTGTCGTGCAGGCAGGAGCCGCAGAACATGCCTGCGCCACCGGCAGTAATCATCGCCAGACGCATGGTCTCTCCATCATGTGATGTCGTCGGGGCATAAGGTGTTGACAGCGATCATTTTCATTCTGGCGGTCGGGTGAATGAATCTGCGGAACAAATGTTCCTCCAACCAGACTCCTCTGAGTATAGTCAGCAGGCACACAGATTCTTACAGGTTTGTGAGGGAAGTTGCTTCAACAGTGCTGTTGACTGGCCTCGGGCACTCTTTGGAATGAGTAGCACTGAGTCAAACAGCGGTGGCACTGAGTCAAACAGCAGTGGCAGGTTCTACAGCACCGGTCGATTCACACAGCCAAGGTCGATTGACAAAGGAGAGGCAGAGCGATTTCGTCATGGAACAGCAGTCCAGATCAATGACTCCAGCGGAGGAAGAGCCTCCATCGCGTCGGCCATCCGTTTTATGGGGCCGAGTTCCCGCATTGGTCGCGGCAGGAGCTATGGCCTCGGGGATCGTTCTGCAGGAAATCCTGGGCCTGGGAGTTTGCTTGGCTGGTGCCGTCGGAGTGTTGGTCTGTCTGATAGCCTGGCGCATCAGCCTTCAGCGGAAGCATGACACTTCTGGACGTAAACTCTCTCAATATGCGTCTGGCTTTTTGGTTGCCGGTGCACTGCTGGCACTCGCAAGTGCGGCTGGCTTGTGGCATGAGGCGACATGGAACTGGACGAGCCGGGATTCGTTGAGCCGCCTGGCGGATTTGCGTTCGCAAGGTGTTTGCCTCGAGGGGATTTGCCGCTCGACAGTCTTGGTGGAGCGGATACACTCTTCGTTTTCAAAATCTTCGCCCGTCGCGATGATGGTTTCAGGTTCTATACCTGCGGAAGCAGCGAATGTTGGAGCAGAATCAGATCGGGGGGCAAATGGAGAAGCGGCAAGTCAACGTGTGATTTCACGATTCGTGTTTTCCGTCGAGAGCCTTGTTGCAGGGCGTGAGCATCGCCACGTGTCTGGAGATGTACAGGTCGATGTGGAAGGTGAAACGCGAATTTTTCAGCCGGGAGATCGCCTGCGGATCTACGGCAAGTTAAGTCGTCCTGCACCGCCGATGAATCCGGGAGAGTTCAATTATGCGGACTGGCTTTATGCTCAGGGGATCGTAGGGCATGTGAGAGTTAAACATCCTGAGGCGGTCGTACAGACCAGCGACAGGATTCCGGTGAGTTGGAGGCTGCGCCGCGGGATGTCGTGGCTCCGTCAACGGGGAGAACGCAGTCTTGAGCAGGTGATTGTACGTTCGTCACTCGAACTGGCCAGCAGCATTTTGCTGGGTGGTCGGCAGCGTCTCGATGCCGATCTGCGAGAATCGTTTGTACGAAGTGGTTTGCTCCATATTCTGGCCGTTTCAGGCATGAATGTGGGGTTGGTCGTCTTATTGATCATGACCCTTTCCAAGGGGATGATCCGGCATCCCTGGGGGTTGGCTGCCTGTGGATTGGGAACGATTACGCTGTTTCTCATGCTGGCCGAGAATGATCCGCCCGTCGTGAGAGCGGCTTTCTTTGGAAGTGCCTGGATTCTCGGTAGCCGCTGGGCAGGGGTGGTTGAACCTCTGAACGTCCTGGGGCTGACGGCGGTGACGTTGATGATTCTGAGCCCGCACGATTTGTTGCAGTTAGGCTTTCAACTTTCGTTTCTGGCGGTAGCCACGCTGCTGATTGTGGCACGCACGATGGGGAAACCACAGATCAGTCAAAATCAGTCTGAAGGGGTTATGGCTCCTACCGGCTGGCGGACGATCCGGGGGCACAGGTGGTTGGCAATGCTTTGGCAGTTGATGATCGCTACCTTTGTAATCTGGTGTCTGACGACACCATTGATTGCTGCCACATCGGGTGTGATTTCGCCTGTTGGTCTGATTCTCAATATCGCTCTGGCACCGCTGGTCCCCATTATTCTCTGGAGTGGCTATATCACGTTGCTCCTGGGGATGATTCATCCGTGGCTGGCGATCCCTTCCGGATGGGTTTTCGACTGGTCGCTCTATTGGCTGATCGACGTAGTCGATCAGGCGGCTGGATGGAGTTACGGTCATTTTGTGCTCTCACCACTCCCGGTGGAATATGCTTTGATCTTCTACTCAGCCGTGGCGGGGATGCTGCTCTTCCGGGTGCATCGAGTTCGCGTGGTCATGCTGACGCTGGGCCTGGGAGTGATCTGGCTGGCGTTAGGATACTGGCCTCAGGAGCGGCCTCTACGTTTGACTTTCCTGTCTGTGGGGCATGGATTAGCCGTTCTGGTCGAGACTCCCGACCAGAAGATGTGGCTGTATGATGCGGGTTCTTTAGGGCAGGATCGAAGGGCCGCACGGGTCATTGGCCAGGCCATTCGACATTACGGATCAATCCAGCTCGATGCCGTGACGATCTCTCATGCCGATGCCGATCACGCGAATGCCATTCCCCGATTAACGCGCGATGTGAGCATTCGCTGGCTGGGAATGCCGAAAAGTGCGGCCGATCCTGACCAGCGAGTGATTGGTGAAGCTGTGGCGGCTGTGGCTTCTCAAGGGGGCATCATTCGACTGGTGCAAGGTGGGCAGAAGTTCTGTCTGTCTCAAGACGTGGAGATCGAGTTTTTGTGGCCTCTGGTCAATCGCGAGGAACCGCTGTTTTCGCGTAAGACGACCGATAATTCGGAAAGTCTGGTGGCGAAAATTACCTACCAGAATCGGGTGATTCTGCTGACCGGTGATCTCGAAGGTGAGGGGCTTGTCCGGTTGTTGGAGACACCACCAGGCATGGTCGATGTGCTGCTCGCACCGCATCATGGGGGAAAACGCAGTAATGTGGCTGCCTTGAACCAGTGGGCCCGACCACAGCATGTGATTTCCAGTCAGGGTCCCGGGGATGTGACGACAGGGCTCGAACAGACATTTGTCGATTCCAAGATCTGGGTCACTTCAAAGCAGGGGGCGATTGTTGTTGAGATTGACCTCGCGGGAGTTGTGACCGTTCGGTCTCAGCTCCCTTGAATAAAGACTTGTCTCATACGGATCCCAAGAGATCATTGCGACGAGTGTGCCGGCTCGGAGCAAGCATGCTTGATCGACGGGTGGCCCGGCCAACTCGTGCCCAACTCACCCATACGGGTTGTCGTGCAAAGCCACGACGACAAGAAGCCGCGCCATGCGTTTGCCTTGCCACCGCTGTTAACCTGGTCTCGGATGGCTCGCGAAAGGGTGTCACGACGCTGGAGCCCCAAAAATCAAAACAGTGAGTAAGGGCGTGGTCTTCGCACTTCAACGTCTCATTTGGTGTCAGGCAGGGTGGCAAGGGGCGGATGTCTTCATCCGCCTCTTGGCCAATCAAGGTCACCTGCACGAATGCATCCGAATCATGCACTCACGAATTCCAAGCCAATTCGTTAAGAACGATCAATGTCTCATAACCTGGGGGCAAACGAGGACGTTTGACCCCAGCCACGCAGTCTCCAGCCCAAGCGCAGATCAATAGGCAGAAAAAGTTGTGTGTAAAAGACAGCAGCTCGGAGCAGGGATGCTTGATCGACACGCCAGACGCATTTGATTTCCGGGATCGGTATCAGACCGCCTGCTCGAATCGTTTGATGAGTGGAGCAATCATGGCTTCGACGAAGACACGATTGACACAACTCAGGTGACCACCGGTATGAAACCAGCGGGTAAACGACCAGTCGTAGGCGACCTGGTGAAAGGGAGCACCATCCCCCTGGCTGGCGGAAGGATGTTGAAAGCCCAGCATGCCACTGCAGGGGGAGTATTTCCCGTCGAAGGTCCCCAGGAGAATCGTGCCGGCACCGACAAAAAAGACATCCAGCGGCGAATAGAAGTGCCAGATCCCATGCGTCACTCCTTGCCGAGCCCTGGTGAGGTCGTACTGTGTGGAGACAGCGGGCGCGATGAGAACTGCGGCCGAGATTCGGGATTGAGGCCCGAGGAGTTCGAGAATCCGTAAGGCCATGCCACCGCCACCGGAATGCCCTACGAGTGTGACAGGTCTGCCGGGGTAGCGGGATTGATAGTTGCGGATTTCATCCGCGATGAACTGCGCCACCTTCCAGTTACGGCGATCTCCCCGGAGATGATAAAGGAACAGAAAATCCCAGCCGGTGGTCCAGTCGATGGTGCGAATGGCCGAGCGGACTCCACCGTCGAGGAGGCCGCAGGCGGTGCCGAGGTTGAGAAAGCTGAAGCTGTCGATTCCGGGGAGGATAATGACCAGCCCATGTTCGAGTCGATCCGCCGAGGTGTGATTGGCAAAGCGACGCGGGACAAATTTTCCCAGGGGGGAAATCAAAAAGGTGAACGCACAAAGCGTCCCCCGCAGCCAGGCTCCCGGCTTGGGTTTCTGAGCCCAGTGAGGCATACGGGTGTTCATGGGGTGTGGTTTCGCAGGCGTGGTTAACTCGCAGCCCGAAGTGTCAGTGGTGCCTTTCTGACCTTGCTCTGGGAGTCGGTGCATGAGCAGATTGTCTCAAAACAATGTAGCAGCTGTCGACCTGGAGGGCGATGAATGGGTTTGCGATGTGGAGGGAGTTCATTGGACTTAGCTGGATGCACGAAAAATCGGGCTAGAACCGACGCCTTGCGTGGAGAAAGGAATTCCCTATCAGCGTGTGAGGAGAGTTGTCAGACACCAAGAGTATCAGAGTGGTTATGAATGTTGTGATCACAAGCTGCATTTGCAAACAAGATTCATTTGTTGATGGCGCAGGGAGTTAAGAAGAGTATCCGTTCGATTGTTGAGACAGATATTGCTATGGCTTGTGATTCTTGTGACGACGTATGTTGGTAGTTGCACTTATTGCGCGCAGGGTCGCACCGGGATTGTGCGATTCTGTGTGAATCGCTGGCATCTCAAGCCACGAGAAAAGCAATTATCAGCCATTCATCTGTCGGGAAAGATCAATATTCATGATGTCAGAATAACTCTTATAGTCAACGTTATTGATGAAAAGTACCAGGAGATACTCCTTGGTTCACACTGACAAATCCATGCTTGATAGAGCTTACGTGCATCCAGAAAAGTTCCGCAAAAACTCGAAATTCTTGCGAAATTCACGAAGAATTTAGCCTTGCGAGCAATGTGCCCGACCCTGGCTTTTCTTTGAATCGTGTCAAGATCAAATGCTTCTGGTTTTGTGATCCGAGAGTTGCGGTACCGAGTGACCTGAAGATTCCTTCGTAAGTCGCCGCGTGGCGCAAATTCCCGGCTCACGAATTTGCCGGACGTCATGGCATGGTAATTGCCTTGGTGGCGAGGCGTGCTGCATTCTTCTGCAGCTCTCACTTCTGTAACGCCCTGTATGCCGCTGCTGTTCAAAAGCAGCCGGTCGGGTCTCTCATTTCGTTTCTTTTCTTTAGCCTTTTGGGAGTGGTCTTATGGTTTTCTCTCGTTCCGGTTTTCCCGGTGTTTCGCCAGCTCGAAGAGGATTTACGCTGATTGAATTGCTGGTGGTGATTGCCATCATTGCAGTGCTCATTGCACTGTTACTACCAGCTGTTCAGCAGGCCCGTGAGTCTGCACGTAGAACACAGTGCAGGAATAACCTCAAGCAGCTCGCGCTTGCGGTTCATAACTTTGAGAGTACCTACGGGCGTCTTCCAAGTGGTCCTTTGAACGATGCGGGAACCCCTGCACTGGCTCACCCACCTTCCACTGCCTCAAGGGTCAGTACACTCGTCCATTTACTGCCTTATATGGATCAGGCTCCGTTGTTTAATACAATTGATCCTAATCAACTCAATCCGGACATTCTGCCACCCAATCAGACGAACTGGTTCTGGGATGCGGGATGCAATCGCGCGGCAGCCACTTTGATTCCGGGATTTATCTGTCCGTCGGATTCAATGGCCAATCAGGATCCTACCGCCCAGGTGGTAATCGGTCTTTCCTGGATTCAGACATCAGGTGGCGGGTCACGAAGTCTTTCGTTCTTCGCTCCCACGACTGTTCCAACCTCTGCGACAGGGTTACCAGCGAGCAGTTTCAAACGTAGCAATTATGCGATGTTTGCCGGGGTCTACGGTGATGTCTCCGGTTGGGGGTTGTATAAAGGGATTGCGTGCAACCGCAGCAAAAAGCGGATGAGAGATATTTCCGACGGTACGTCGAACGTGATGATGTTCGGTGAGCAGATTGGGGGCATCACTACGCAAGGTTCGCTCGCAAGTAGCATGAGCTGGATGGGTGCCAGCGCGAAACTCACTTTTCCAGGTATGTTCCTTGCCAACCCAGCCACAGCTGATGCATGGCGTTTCTCCAGCGCTCATGATGGGATGATGCACGTCGCGATGTGTGATGGTTCAGTTCGTGTGCTGAACGCGAACATGAACACAACGGTCTTCCAGTACTATTTGGCTGGCGCCTCAGATGGAAACAATGTTGGGGAGTTCTAAGGTAATTATTTACTTCTTGGATGTGGAGTTTCATTGAATATAAGGATTGGTATGAATCATTGTTGGTATGTAGCGCTCGGCGTTGTGCTGATAGTTTCTGTGGTTGGTTGTGGTTCGTCGCCTCCCGCGCCTGTTCCATCAAGCGGGCCGGTAACGACGGAGAGCCCCCAGGAGGCTAAAGCAGATGCTGATACACCTGGCCCACTTCCCGAATAGTGGGGATAATTTCAGAAGGAATAATTAACCCTTGCATGTTAGCAGCCTAGACAGTGTTTTTCGCCGTCTAGGCTGCTCTGCATATTGGCTCTCGTACTTCAGTTTATAGCGAGTAATCTTTGGCGGACATCCGCTTATCCTCTTCTGTGAATAGAAAATATGACCAAGCCTTACACCGTAGAATTTAATCTTCGGAATGTATCTTTGCTTGACAGGTTGCGCGATGCTCTCAGTCTCTACACGCGACGACTGGCCGTCTTGATCTTCTTGTTGGGGCTGACATCCATAGGATGCTGGTCTGGAAGTGGGATGTCACCAGTCGAAGGCATCGTGGAGCAAAATGGAAAGCCCGTTCCTGCTGCGTTCGTATTCTTCAGGCCGGAAAAAGGAAAATCCTCAGCCGCGACAACGGATGCCAATGGACGATATGTTCTTTCATCTGTTTCGGGAGAAATGCAGGGTGCGGTTGTGGGGTCACATCAGGTGACGATTACGCTTGGCATTTCGCCAGAACCGGTTTCTGACGGTAAGACGGTTACGAATGACGGTGCGTTGAAACTTAGTCAATATGTGCTCCCGGAACCTGTGATCGTGAAGTCGGGAGGCAACAATATCCTGCTGGTTATCCCAAGCGAAACGTCTACATCCTCTACGGAGCCAACTCCTGAAAAGTGATATCAGGGTAAAAGTGATATCAAGGTGGGTATGTCAGCCCTGGCCCCCGTTTAATGATCAAGTGGTTCAGGCTTCACAAATGACCACAATGTGCCGCATGCGATTATGCACTGTTGTAACCGCAAAGACACTAGAGCATTCCCGTATTTTCGGACCTTTGTGGCTGTGATGACTCGGCAGATCTTGTTATTAACGATACTATTGTCAACTTTTCAGTGCAATCGCTTGAGATTCCCGCGAAAAATTCTGGAAGTGTGGTCACCAATTGCGTGAGTCATGTGGTTGCTATTTTCGCAACCCGTGCGACTGGTGTTTGTCTTTCGGGTCTTCAGCACTCCGCCCCTGGATCATGACGGGGACTTTCAGAAAGCGTGTTTCAGGATCAGTCGTTTCGATTTCAATCAGGGCATGGTGGCGGCCGGGGGGGAGTTCGGCGACGACGGTGATGTACACGATCTTCTCGTTGGGCTGGTGAGCTTCTTCCCCCAGAAAGGGATCTGAATGACCGGCTGATGATCGAGTCCGTGAGCTATTCGTCTTCGCTGTCGCTTCGGGAATCGGCTCTTTCTCCGGGATGGGAGTCAGCGAAGGTTTGTCTGCGGGGGTGATGTTTGCCGGGCTCAAGGCTGAGACAGAGGGGGCTGTCTCTTTCGATTTTTGAGCAGGTTGGATCTGTTCAAGTGAAAAGCCTTCTGGAGGTGTCAACGAAGCTTTCACAAAAGGGGAACCTGTCCGCAGACTGAGAATCTCGACCTGGTGTCCCCGGCTGTCGTGAACAAACAGAGGCTGTGTCGTCGGCTGGTTGCTGAGTTGGTAGACGATCAGTGCCGGTGGACGGACACTTAACCGCTGCTCCGGCAGATGCAGGCGGAAGGTGAGCCGGTCGGTTCGCGACTGCGTATCGCGATAGACGACATCGCAGAAGAATTCTTTCTCACCCGGCGTTTCGTTAGCGGGCTGCATGCGAAGATTGATCTGTCCTGCTTCGCCGGGGGCATAGACCTGTTTATCGAGGCGAGGCATCAGACAGCCGCAACTGGGGATCAGTTCTTGAATGGTCACCGGGACAGTGCTGGTATTGCGAAAGCGAAACGTGGCACGGAGTTCGTCAGCCGGACGCACCTTGCCCAGATCGACGGCATATTGCGAGAAGGCGAGTGCCGGGCCTGCTGGTAAAGCCTGCTTCCAGGGAGTGGGCTGGCTCCAGAAAGGGGCAGCCCAGGCCAGTGCTGGGGGGGCCATGACGACCAGGCACAGAACCACAGCCAGGGGCAGGTTCCCGCGAGTCGAATTGGTTCTGGATGGTACTGGTAGGGAAGCTTGTGACATGGGCTGAATCACTCAGGCAAAAGTACGTGGCAAAAGTACGGGGCACAGGTCGTGGAGGTCGTAACCTTGAACTCCAGATGACCTTGCTGAGGCCGAAAAGTAGACGATGGAATAGCTGGAAATGGCTTTTTGGTGAAGATCACTCGGGAGAGGAACGCCGGTTTCCAAGGAATTTTGAGCGATGGTTGGCGTTGAAAACTCGCCCTGAATCGATCTGTGCAGGCGGGTTGGAGTGCCAGAACACGAGATGAGTCGCTAAAATGAGGTATGGAGAGCACTTGGAGGCAGGTGCTGACCGGGTGGCCGCAGGGGAAGGTCGATGGATGATTCCCTGGCAATTTCTGAACTGATACTTTGCCGTAACATCCAAGGGTGTTAAGTGTTGCGGCGAAATTCGGTGTTCAGATTGGCGGTGCTGCTGCCCTTGGAAATTATCGGTAATACTCATTGAGACTGGCTGATCTGACGCATGGTTGATACTTCCCGCCCCGGACTGTTTGAGTCGCTTCTGGATGATCGCATTCTGATTCTCGACGGGGCGATGGGTTCGATGATCCATCGGTTCGAGCCGACTGAGGCTGATTATCGAGGTGAGCGTTTCCGGTCGCATTCGATCGATTTGAAGAACGCCTCGGATGTGCTGGTGCTGACCCAGCCCCAGATGATCCAGTCGATCCATCGGCAATACCTCGAAGCCGGTGCAGATATCATCGAGACCAACACGTTTGGTGCGACGGAACTCATGCTTGATGAGTTTCATCTGGGGCATCTGACTCATGAGATGAATATCGCAGCGGCGACCCTGGCGCGCGATGTCTGCGACGAGTTCACGAAAAAAAATCCTGCCAAACCTCGATTTGTGGCGGGGAGTATCGGGCCGACGAAGTTCCAGCTTTCGTTCAATGCCGATAAGCCCGGTTATCGGCCGGTCACTTTTGAACAACTGGCGGCTTCGTACGCCGGGCAGGTGCGGGCCTTGTTGGATGGTGGCGTTGATCTTCTGCTGCCGGAGACATCGTTCGACACGCTGAACATGAAGGCCTGCCTGTATGCCATCGAGCAGGTTTTTGCGGAACGGGGAGTGCGCATTCCTGTGATGGTGAGTGGCACCATTTTCCAGGGGGGCGTGACACTGACCGGGCAGACGATGGAAGCGTTCTGGGCAGCCGTTTCACACAATCCCATGACCAGCGTGGGCTTGAACTGTGCACTCGGCCCCAAGCAGATGCGGCAGTATGTCGAGACGCTTGCGAACACTGCGACCAGATACATCAGTTGCTATCCCAATGCGGGTATGCCCGACGGCATGGGTGGCTTTGATTCCACACCCAGCGAGTTTTCGGGTGTCATTCGCGAGTTCGCTGAAAATGGGTGGGTGAATATTGTGGGTGGGTGCTGTGGCACGACGCCCGAGTTCATCCACGCAGTCGCAAATGTCGTGAAAGGGGTTGCTCCGCGCAAGGTGCCCAGCGAGAGGCACTGGTCGGTTTACAGCGGGTCGGATGTCCTCAAGATTCCGGCTGCCGATGCGGTGTTCGACGAAGGCCAGCCGGCACCGAACAGATCGTTTCTGATGATTGGTGAGCGGACGAACGTGACAGGTTCGAAGAAGTTCGCCCGACTCATTCGCGAAAAAAAATACGAAGAAGCTCTCACCATTGCTGCCCAGCAGGTGGAGAACGGCGCGAACATGATCGACGTCAACATGGACGAAGGTCTGCTCGACAGCAAAGCGGAGATGGTTCATTTTCTGAATCTGATCTCTGACGATCCGGCCATCAGTAAAGTGCCGGTCATGGTGGACAGTTCGAAGTTCGATGTCATTGAGGCGGGGTTGAAGTGTCTGGCCGGTAAGGGGGTGGTGAACTCGATCAGCCTCAAAGAAGGGGAAGAAAAGTTCCTCGAACATGCCGGCATCATCCGCAAGTATGGCGCAGCCGTCGTGGTGATGGCGTTCGACGAGGAAGGGCAGGCGGCAGACAAAGTCAATAAAGTGCGGATCTGTCAGCGTGCGTACAAGCTGTTGACAGAGAAGGCCGGGTTCCCGCCGGAAGATATTATCTTCGATTGCAACATCCTCACCGTGGGTACGGGGATGGAAGAGCATGCGAATTACGCGGTCGAGTTCATCGAAGCGGTTCGCGAAATCAAGGCCACCTGCCCCTATGCGAGAACCTCTGGCGGTGTGAGTAATGTTTCGTTCTCCTTCCGCGGGAATGAGCATGTTCGCGAAGCCATGAATGCCGCTTTCCTATACCACGCCATTAATGCCGGGCTGGATATGGGGATTGTCAATGCCGGCCAACTCGCCGTTTATGACGAGATCGATAAAGAGCTGTTAACCTACGTCGAAGACGTGCTGCTGAATCGTCGACCGGATGCGACGGAGCGGCTGATTGCCTATTCGGAAGAACTCAAGGCGCGTGAAACACGAACGGATGACAGCGGCCCGGTTGTCGAAGCGTGGCGCAGTGAATCGGTCGAAGAGCGGCTCAAGCATGCTCTTCTCAAAGGGATTGCGGACTTCATCGATGAAGATACCGAAGAAGCCCGGCTCAAGTATGGTCGACCACTGAATGTCATTCAGGGGCCGCTGATGGACGGCATGAATGTCGTCGGCAAGCTCTTTGGTGAAGGAAAGATGTTTCTGCCGCAGGTGGTGAAGAGCGCCCGCGTTATGAAGAAGTCTGTGGCCTATCTGCAGCCCTTTATGGAAGCGGAGAAAGAAGCTCTGGCTGCCAGTTCTGAGGCTGCCGGTGAAACCACGGTCGCAGCGGAACCCACTTCGACGAGCCGGGGCAAAATTCTGATTGCCACCGTGAAGGGGGATGTGCACGACATTGGCAAGAACATCGTGGCAGTGGTTTTGCGCTGCAATAACTTCGAAGTTCTCGATTTAGGGGTGATGGTTCCCTGCGATAAAATTCTGGACACCGCGATTGCCGAAGGTTGCCAGATTATCGGGCTGTCGGGATTGATCACGCCGTCGCTGGATGAAATGACAACCGTCGCTAAAGAAATGGAACGGCGCGGGTTCAAGATCCCTCTCCTGATTGGTGGGGCGACCACGAGTGCGAAGCATACGGCAGTCAAGATTGCGCCCCATTACTCGGCACCGACAGTTCATATTGTCGATGCCTCGCTCTCTGTCCCTGTTGTCGAGAACCTGCTGGATGATGAGCGCCGTGATGAATACTTGAAACAACTGGCAGCGAATCAGCAGCGTGATCGAGATACCTACGGGCATCTGCAGAAGCGCACTCTGGTTCCGTTTGAAGAAGCGTGCCGCCGGCGGTTCCAGACCGATTGGAAGACCGTAAGGATTGATACGCCGGACTTCTGGGGCGCGAGAGTTCTGGATGATTTCCCACTCGAGAAACTGGTGCCATACATTGACTGGTCACCATTCTTCATGACCTGGGAATTACGCGGGAAGTATCCCAAAATCCTGAATGATCCAGCCGTTGGTGAAGAAGCCAGCCGGGTCTTCAGTGATGCCCAAAAGCTGCTCGACCGGATCCTTAAGGAGAAACTTCTCCAGGCCAGGGGGGTGTACGGTTTCTGGCCGGCTCAGGCGGATGGTGAAGATATCGTGCTGTACTCACCAGAAAGCGTGTCGGCTGGAAAACCCGAGATCATCAAACGCTTCCCGATGTTGCGTCAGCAGTGGGAGCGAGTCGGCCAGAAAGAATTCCGGTCTTTGGTGGATTACATCGCACCGGTTGAAAGTGGGCGGATGGATTCGCTGGGGGCTTTTGCTGTGACCACAGGGATTGGCTGCGACGAACTCGCGGATGAATTCCTGCACAAACAGCATGATGACTATCTCTCGATCATGACGAAGGCTTTGGCCGATCGACTGGCCGAAGCTTTTGCCGAATATCTGCATCATGAAGCTCGTCAACACTGGGGCTTTGGCCGTGAGGAATCGCTCTCAAATGAAGAGATGATTGAAGAAAAGTACCGTGGGATTCGGCCTGCCTATGGCTATCCTGCCTGCCCGGATCATACGGAAAAGGTCCCGCTGTTCGAACTGCTGGACGTCGAGAAAAACACAGGCATCAAGTTGACGGAAAGCTATGCGATGCACCCGGGGGCGGCTGTGAGCGGTTTGTATTTCGCTCATCCAGAAGCCCGCTACTTCTCGGTCGATAAAGTGACCAAAGATCAAATTGAAGACTATGCACGACGCAAAGAGATGTCGGTTGCAGAAATCGAAAAATGGCTCATGCCCAACCTTGGCTACGACAACTGATGGATCGTAAAAAGGGTTGCGGAAGTCGAGAAATCGTGGAGTTAGACTTGTGATGTGCGGGCCAACCCGCCATCTTCGACAAGGCAATCGAGATGCTTACCTGATGATGACTGCGATGTTCAGTCGGGCCGTGAGGGACTGAACGGCCCCCGAATTTTGCTGCGATAGGAGTTCCATGGCCAGGCGGCTCATACTTGAACTGAAAGATGGCGATAACGTTGATGAGACGTTTCTGGTGGCAGATCGTCAGTTGCGTGCCAATCGCAATGCGGCGCTGTATCTGAATGTCGATCTCCGCGATAAGTCGGGGGTGATCAATGGCCGCATGTGGAATGTCTCCGAAGAATCGGTCGCGCACATTCAGGCTGGCCAGTATGTGCGTGTGCGGGGAAAAGTGCAGCTTTTTCAGGGCGTCTTGCAACTGATCCTGACGGGAGCACAGCCCATCGATGCCGCGACGATTGATCCACTCGATTTTCTGCCGGAAACGACGGCAAATATTGAGCAGCTCATGTCTCGCTTGCGGGAACATCTGCTGAAAATCGAGTCAGTCCCACTGAGAACGTTGTGTGAGTGTTGCCTGCTCGATGAAGAACTGATGGAAAAGTATGCCAAGGCGCCGGCAGGCATCAAGGCTCATCATGCCTACCATGGGGGATTACTGGAACACGTTGTCACGCTGATGGATCTGGCCCGCAAGGTGGTCGAGGTCTATCCGACCCTGGATGCAGATCTGCTGGTCTCAGGGGTGTTCTGGCACGATATCGGCAAGATTCGCGAACTGAGTTATGAAACGTCCTTTGCCTATACGGATGAAGGACAGTTGATCGGGCATCTGCAGATCGGTGTCGAGATGCTTTCCGAGCGGATTCGCGAAACCGAACAGCTATCGGGCGAAAGGTTTCCCGAAGAGCTGTCGTGGCGCCTCAAACATCTGATTCTGAGTCACCATGGAAGCTATGAGTTTGGCAGTCCGCGCCTGCCAATGACACCTGAAGCGATGGCACTCCATTTACTGGATAACCTCGATGCCAAGTTGCATGAGTTCATGCGGGCGATTTCGGAAGACCCGCATGGCGAATCGCACTGGACGCTGTTTTTGCCCAGGCTGGATCGCAAGCTTTATAAAACACCCACGGACGCTTCAAAGCGGTCGGAGTAATACGAGCAAAATTTAAAGTGGCTTGTTCAAAGTCGCCTAAACTTGTTTGCCCAAAGCTGCTGCAAACATGGCACAAAGAGTGAGGCTCGTTCTGAAACAAGAATGAGACGGCCGGTGTGGGTCGAGATTGATGAATAATCCTGCGGCTTCCGCGACTCCCCTGACCACCACCAACCAGCACAACATCTATGACCGTGTTTTCTGGCTGGCGTACCTGGCAAATATTCTGGCTGTGATGGCCAATGCACTCACCTTTCGATTTGCCGAACTGGTTCACTATCTTGGCGGAAACGAGCAGACCACGGGCAATATTGTCAGCGTGGGTTTGATTGTCGCTGTGCTGGCGCGGCTCGTGCTTTCCAGCAGCATTGATTACTACGGCACCCGGCTCGTCTGGACGCTCTGTTCGGCTTTATTCACGGGAGGAAGCCTTGTCTTTCTCCTGGCCACAGGGCTGGGCTGGCCGCTGTATGTTGCCAGAGCCGCATTCTATACCGGGTTGACGGGGATGTTCGCCTGCTCGATGACACATATCCAGAACCATGTGCCACTCAGCCGCAGAACCGAGGTGATCGGCAATCTGGGAAGCAGCGGATTTGTAGGGATGATCATCGGGTCTAACATTGCGGATCAGGTGGTGCGCTGGATCCCTGATCTCCATGAACAGTTTTATGCCCTCTTTGGCGGGGCGGCGGGGATCGGTCTGGTCTATTTATTGCTCATCCGGCAATTCCCGCAGACGGGGCATCATGAACCGATGACTGAGCCGCAGTCGGCAGTGCGGTTGCTTTATCGATACTGGCCGGGAGCCGTGGTGCTGGCTGCCATGATGATGGGATTGGGGCAGACGGTAACGACGGTCTTTCTGACTCGCTTTGCGACAGAACGCGGGCTGAATGGGATTGCGATTTTCTTCTCGGCCTATGCCATCAGTGCGTTCTGCTTCCGGATCAGCGTGCGGAACTGGGGTTGGACAATCGGTCGGCGGTGGATGCTCTTTCGCGGGCTGATGGGCCAGACAGCGGGTCATCTGATGATCCCCTTCGTAATGGAAGACTGGCAGCTCCTGATCCCGGCGATCATCTGTGGCTTCGGGCATGCGATCCTGTTCCCGGCAGTCGTTTCGCTGGGGGCTGGGGCTTTTCCCATATCGGCCCGAGGAACCGGGACGGCCATCATCCTGGGGATGACGGATCTTGGTGGTCTCGTCTTCGCCCCGTTTCTGGGCCGGATCATCGACGAAGCCGGCTTCTTCTGGATGTTCGCAACCAGCGCTTCGAGCGCATTCCTCGTCGGGTGTTTATACCTTGTCGTCGCCAGTCGGCATCCGGATGAAGAGTCGCGGCACGGACAGGTTAATCGACCAGATCGAATCGTAGGGCCGTAGTACCATCAGTAGGAATCTGAGCGGTCAGGCCAGAGAGCTTGGGGTCGTTGTATCGCACTGGAATCAGAGAAACGGGCTGAGGATCTGCCGTCTCTTTCATATAGTCAGGATCGTTGTTATTGACAGGCATGACATCGTATTTAGGGTCATCGTAATCAGTTTTAAAGATCATGACCTGATAACTACCGGGAACTGCCCCGTCTGCGGGAGGGAATGATCGCAACTCGAATTCACCGGCAGCATTGGTGGTTGCAGAGGCGGCAACTGCTGTAGTATCAGTGGGTTGAAAGAGGATCATCGCTTTGGGGAGTGGATTGCCACGATATGTAACGATACCTTTGGCGACAGTGGTTGAAGGACGTCGCGATTTCCAGAAGTCTGTTCCCCGCCCACAACCTGGTAAGATCACCAGGCATATTAAACAAATACTGAGTTGATAGACTGACATATTGAACATTCTGCTCGAATAGAATTATGCTGGATTATTCCTACACAATTCAGTGATGCAATCGATCCGACTATGGGACTCGATGATAAGTGGCGTAGGTCGATTATTGGGAGCAATACGAATGTCGATATGACTCGTACTGGGTACTCTGGTGGAATTCGAGTTAGAAATCTGTCACAACTTCATTCCCGTTCACTGAACCCAGATTGCCCCAGACTCCATACGGTGACGCTCCTGTCGTGACGGATCCAACAGATAAATTACCAGTGTCGATATTCTCACTGATAAAGCGAACAGCGCCGTCTCCAAAAAGAACATTGACACCACCCGTATGCTGGCTGGTAGGGTCGAAGACTCCGTCTGCATAGTCACGATTTCCGTTGGCACAACTGGCTTTGTTGGGGCCAACGGTCGTGGTGAAACCGGAAACCATAGGCGTTCCATCCAGCCAACGGACGCCCGAGTAGACGATCGTCGTTCCAGTGTAGGTTTTATCAGTGGAAGTCTGTAACAGGCAGAGTGCAGGGCGATTACGGAATGTGTCGCCAATATTGGCTGCGGTGACACCATCGCTCACACGGGTACCACCTGTTTTGGCGATAATTCGTTCGGACATCGCAATCGTGTTGCTCAAACCATCAGTGATAGAAGAAAATCTTTGAGCCTTACCAATTAAGGCGGTCTCACCGAGCCCTGGAAACATCCCTCGCACTCCTCGATTTCCATTGCCTGCCCAGTGATTATTGTCTTGTATCGAGTCTCCCCTGCTGAACATGTAATTGGTTTTGCCAACAGGTGCGTCAGCTTGAGTGACAGGGGAGTCCGAAGGGCACAGCAATCCGCGAATCTGAACCTGGTTGAGGGCAAGACTATTATCCCAGGGGCGAATACGAAAATTTCTCGATGCATATTCATTGTAAAGTGGTGCCTGATCGAGAAAGGGCAACATTCCCGGGAGGCCGTTCTGGCGTCTTCCACCAAAATCTCCTGAAGGTAACGTGGTGAGGTAGCAACCTGGTGGCAACCAGCCATGAGTATCATGGTAGTTGTGCAGAGCCAACCCGAGTTGTTTGAGATTGTTCCGGCATTGTGTTCTTCGAGCAGCTTCGCGTGCCTGTTGAACAGCCGGTAACAGCAGTGCAATCAGGATGGCGATCACGGCGATCACCACGAGCAATTCAATTAAAGTGAATCCAAGACGATTCTGGTGTGGCACGGTGAGCCCCTTCTAAGAGAGCAATAATTGTATTGGTGGGTGTTGATGTGACTGCAGGTTTTGGCAGGTTCTAGGGCGGGATAGAATCTTTTAAGCGATAACTTCGCAGGACAACTTGATGATGGTTTCGAAAGTTGCACTCAAATGTCGCGGTAGTGGTGGAACTGTTACAGAGACTCCGGGAATCTCATCGAATCTTCACAATGACGCCTTAGATTTCTATTGAGGTTAGGTTTTCGTGTGTCTTGGAGCATACAATTCTGTGGAATCAGGTGTTGCAGACGAATTGCAATCGTGCTTGGCCGATTCATCAACGCTCTCATCGTGCGATCAGCAAATCTCGGAATGTGTTGATGCGTCATGCAGACGACTTTTTTTTGAGGGATGAGGACAATGGATGATAAAAACTCCTCGCCATCGAAACCGCCGGAGGCGATTCCCAAAGTTCCCAGTGAGGGACATTCAGAATCGGAACAAAAGCCGCGTCCTGTCCGAGAAATGTCGCGAGTGGGATCCCGGGAACTCTTTGCTGTTCATTGGACGAAAGCCCAACCTTCTCTGACCGCTTTCCTGATTGCATCGACCCCTCAGTTTTCTGACGCCGAAGATCTGCTGCAGGAGGTCGCGGCTGAAATTGCGCAGCGATTCGATGATTATGACTCGTCCAGGCCCTTTCTACCTTGGGCTTTGTGGGTGGCGAAGATCAAGGTAGCCGACTTTTACCGCAAGAAAGAACGCAGGCCAGTCAAATTTATTGGTGATTCCATCGAGGCGTTGAGTCAGGCCTGTGATCGCATTCAGACGATTGTTTCAGAGGAAAAATGGGCTCTGGAAAAATGCCTGACGACATTGGCGAACCGCTCTCGAAGTTTGCTGCACTTCAGGTATTACGATGATTTGACGACTGAAGAAATTGCCAGCAAGGTCGGTATGAAATCTGGTGCAGTCCGTACGGCATTGACACGAATTCGAACCTATCTGATTGACTGTATGCGTTCGACCTTGAATGAGGCAGCGAGTTCCCATGAGCGATGACGGAGCAAACGATGATGCTTCCCGTCCTCTGAGTGATGCCGAAGCATTTGAGTTGATCGATGCGCACCTCGATCGTCATCCGCTCACAGATGAGCAATCGGACGCATTGACGGCCTGGATCAAGGCTGATCCAGAGCATGCAGACAGAGCTTTCTATCGTATTTTTCTACATTCTTATCTGCGGACAAGACTGCAGGCCGGGCTGCCAGCCACCTCTGACCTGTCGATCGTTCCTCATAAAGCTCGATACCAGGAACCGACGGTAAATTCCGTCCATGTGACTGTTAATTCGGGAATTGGTCGGGAAGATCTCGATCTGACCTTCGCTGGAGAGCCAGAGTTCGATGATCGATCTCGTTCTGTCATCAGGCGATGGAGCTATCAACTCTGGGTGATCCCAGTACTTCTGCTGCTGGCAGGTTGCATCAGCCTGATGGTAGTGTTCTCTTACTGGTCACCGGTGGATTCTGGCCAGATCTATGCTGAAGAAAGTTTTGACTATGAGCGAACCCCCTGGTCTCGGGGGACTAATGGGAGTATTGATTGGCCGACTTCCGGCGGGATGAATGGTTTAAATGGTGGTTCAGGATGGTTGGAGCCCTGGAAAGAAAATGATTCAAAAGTCGCGATGATTGCTGACTATTCGGACGCAGATTTTCCTTGGGAACCGAAAGATATGAGAAAGTTCGGGCCTTTAGGATATACCGATGCCTCCGGTCTTGTTCTCAAATCGACCGGTAAGCAAATGAGGACTGCGACCCGGCCCCGATCGGTCACGACTCGCAAAATCGATATTGAGAAGTTTCCCACCGAGATGCGCGATGGTGACAGTATCGGAGCCGATGGTACAGTGATCTGGATCAGTTTTCTGGCGCAGTCATCTATTAGTACAGCAGAGAATAATCGCTATTCGTATTTACTGTTAGGTTCTAAAGAGGTGGCAGGGCTGCGCATTGGAAAACTTGGTGCGGCACCTTCCGGGAACTGGACGGCAGTAGCTCTCCAGACAGAGGCCGAGGTGAATCTCAAGACGAGTTCGGTACCATCTGGTGAAATGGTATTTCTCGTAACCAGGATTATTTTTCGGCCTGGTACCGAAGAAGCTGTGGTCTGGATCAATCCGCAATTGGGCGAAGAGCCGCAAGTGACAGATGCTGCACTCCGCCTGCAAATACCCGATTTTCGTTTTGATGGCATCTCGATTCGTGCGAATCATTCGACAGACTTTGACGAGATCCGTGTAGGGAGCTCGTTTCGAGCCGTCGCGCCTGTTGTCAGCGGAATAAAGGCACTGCCATAGCGGTCGATTGATCAATCACTTTGCTAGGAGGTCTAAGCCCTGGTAATACTTCAGTATGTAGTGTGTCAGATTATGCCAAATGCACTTACTGAGATGGACTGTCATTTCAGATAAAGTGTGGGTGTGTGTGGGAGTGTTGATTGCCATGGCGTGCGGACACCGGCTTTTTGAAGAGCTAGGCCCACCCAGGAGTTGCAGGTGTTGAAGAGATGGTAGTTCCCATGGGCTTCAAAGAAAGTATCTGTCTGGCTATATGAGTAGCCAGGAATGGGAATGATTCGGCCCTGGTGGTCTCGTTGGAACGTGGACTTTATAAATTGCGTCAGTTCGCGGTACTGATCCCGGGAAAGCTTGACTGAGACCGCATTGGTATAGTACTCGGGCTGAGTCAAGTCGACGTGGAGGCAGGTGCGGGAAGGCCAGAAGAGGGCATTGATCACCGTTGAAAGTTTGAGATCTGCCCAGGTTCGGGTATCAAGGAAAAAGCCACGATCACCCCAGCCGATGGCCACATGCGAATAGCGACTGATATCCCCTGGAAACCAGGCAGGATCGAATTCCTCTGACCAGTCGACTAACTCGTGCGAAACGGGAACGATCAGATCGGCATGCACTTCTGTGGAAACGACAAAAATTTCGACTCCCTCTGGTGAGGGTTTGAAGTCATTGTTCACCGGGAAGAGGCCGATGACGATCAGGGCGGCATACGCAAGCGCGCCAAAGAATGCCCACTTCCCCAACCGCCACGCCCAACGGGTAAATCTTGAATACCAGGTGACAGGAATCGTGGAACTCATACTGGTTTCAAAAGCTGGTGGGAGAATGTTTTTTCCCATTCATAGAGTCAATCTGTTACTTCGGGCCTGATGAGCAAGTGAGTGTACACCACTTGGCGTCGTTGTGTTATGGAAATCTGTCGAGCCATCTGCGTATTGAGCTGACGGCATTTCATCGACATTGCCGACGAGGGCCGCTGGACCTGATCGTCAGGAAGGTGAGTGGCATGCACTCGTTGCCGCGGATTCTTGGAGTAACAAAACCTTAACGATGTCGAGAGACTCTCAAGAAGTGTTTGCACTGAAGGTCAATGTGCTGTACTTTAAGCACCAGAGAGCCCCCTTTCGTTTCTGAAGATCCCTGATTGAAGAGCGTGTGCTGAGCCCAATACCGGTCTCAATGTTTTCAGGTCGAAAACTGGTTTGATCAGATCCTTGATGCGATCGCTCGCGTGAACAATCGCTGGCTGTGTCCCCTTAGGGAATCAGGCTAGACTAACACTGTTGAAAACGCATTTTTGCTTTGGAAAATACGCATGTCTCAAAAGTTGCCGCCCGCACCACGCCCGAGAAAACATGGCCTTGGCACGGCTCCACAGGTGCGACGAAGTTCCGCTCCATCGTCGGCCAGGAAGAGTACCAAAACGACAGGCGGTAACTCCAACCTGCTTGTCGTCGGTCTGGGGTTGGGAGGCGCTGGTCTGCTGGCCGTGATCGTGGCATTGATCGTTTTGACGCGAGCTGCTCCAACGTCTTCCGAAGGAGCTTCTCTGGCGGCTGTGGATCCTGTGATGAATGGGAAAGCTGGTGCTGGAACTTCGGTCGCTGGAATGGCAGTGGCTGTTTCCAGCACTCCGGGAGATGCCATCGCTGTCAGCGACACGATTCCTGGCAAAACGACGATTCATGGCAAAACAGAGAGCAATCAATCTTCCCATGCGGTAACAGCCAGCGTGGTGGAGCCGATTGATCCCGCGGTTGATCTGTGGCTGAGCGAGTTTCCTGCACAAGCATCGGCATTACGCGGAAAAGTTCAGGCATTAGGGACTGGCGATCTTACGGCCAAGTTACGGGAGCCGGCACTACGGCGAGAACTGGTTCGCCACGAGATTCTGCGTCAGTTTTCGCCTAAAGAGTTACTGGTCTTTTTGAAGTCGCCCAGTGAACAGACTTTTCTCAAAGAATTCTTCTCGCAGACGTTATGGATGGAAGAGTTTGTCGGCTCTGGCAGCTTCAAGAGTCCCGTCACCGGATTATTGGCTCTGGCGGCCATTGCTGAGTTCGACCCCGAAATTCGAAAGCCGTCTCTGGAACAGAAAATCGCGACAAGTGTCGCACTGGAAACGGCGATGTCGGATCAGACACCGGTCAATGCCGTGCAGATTTACCGTTATTATCGAGATCGCAACCGCCAAGGAAAACTTCATCCTGGCTTTGTTCAACTCGATATCTGGGAGATGCGGTTTGCTGTGGCTGCGACAGTCACCTTTGATGAATTAACGTGGATTGGAAACCGCGCCAGTTTTTCACCGACTGAAGCCAGATCGGCGGCATGGCAGGTTCACTATTTAGGGGATAGTCCGTTTGGCGATTCCATCCAGTCGGCCTGGTACTATATGCCGTGGAGTGAAAGGCTGAACTATACGCAGAAGACGGTTCGAGTGGGTGGGGTTTGTGGGTCACTCAGTACGACTGGAGCATTATCCGCCAAGGCGGACGGGATTCCAGCGACGACGATGGGAGAGCCGGGGCATTGTGCTTTCGCCGTCCGCCCGGAGAGAGGAAAGTGGGTCGATGGCAACAGTGTCGATGGGAATCATCGGACCCCCCATCGGAATTATTTTGAGGCCAATTGGGCGGACCTGTTTGCAGGTGATGCCGCCTGGATGCATCCGAATTTACGAGAGGCGCAGTATCTGGCCTGGGCCGCCGAAGTTTTGCCGCAGGAAGAGACGAATGTACGAACACAAATCTACAAGCAGGCAACCCTGGCCAATCCGTTCCATTATGGATTTCAGGCGAAATACTTTGATTTGCTACAACAGCAGAATGCACCGATCGTCGTGAAGAGTGAAGCCGCCCAATTGGCGGTAACGACTTTTCAACGAACTCCCGAGACAAGCTGGCTCCTGATCAAGCGGTTCTGCCAGGGAGGAACTTCAAGTAGCGATCGTGTGGCTCTGCAGAAGATCTGGTTGGCCGGTTACGAAAAGCCGGTTGAAAATCTGGTCATGCAAATGCCACTGGATCGAATCGTCGAAGAGATGGGTAAACAGCGAGATCAGGCGGCAAAGCCCGGCCTCTTTGGAGATGTCCTTCAAACGACGATTTCAAACGATAAGATTTTCGCCCGCTTTCTGGATGCCTGCCAGAAAATGGCAGCTCAAGATGTTTCCTTGAAAGAAGGGCTTCTGGCTGGGTTAGCTGCAGCCGCCACAAGCACTGCAAGTAATAGTGAAGATGCATTGAAGAGTCTGTGTCGACAGGGGATCCTGCTGGCCGAGCAGACAGCCGATAAATCGGCCTTTTATGCACTTTCTGAACTGGGCGCGAAATTTATTAAACCGAACTACAAGACGGCTCATAAGCCCTATAGCGGAGTGCTGCTGAGTGAAGGGGGCATCCCTGCGATCTCGACCACCTGCCGTTGGGATGAACCACTGGAGCATGCAGGGATTCTCAAGGAGTCGGGTGGAAGGTTTCATACCGATCAGGAGGCAAATCCTGCCCTTGTCGTGGAGCTGGGGAAGCAGGGAAACATCAGTGGGATCGCGATTGTCAATGTTGATGGTGGAAACTCTGCCCGGGCTGTCCCCTTTAAGGTGGCTGTCTCAATTGACGGGAAGAACTGGCAACAGGTCTTTAAGGCGAATAAGAATGAAAAGGTCTGGCAGATTGATCTCACATCACGCCGGCCACTTGCTAAATATGTCCGAATTGAAGGGGATTACCCGGACGGTCGCAAAGACTTTCTCCATCTCAATGGTGTATATGTCTACGGGAGGCCTGCTCAGTAGTTAGATGGTTATTGTATATAGCGTAATGAAGTGACGATATTGATCCCCCCATGGATCGGCGATATTACCGATACTTCCCCAACAAAATTGAGACGGTGTTTGATGCCGTCCTTGATGAGAACTGATGATGTCCTCGATACGAAATCTGACCCTGTTGCTGGTGGTGATTGCCTCTCTTTCAGCAGGCGTGAGCGCTGCTGAGACAAGAACCGCACCGACGTTGAGTGACGCCCTGGAAATGGCGAAAGCAGTGCCGGGCGATATTGTGGTGCTGGTGACGGGAAGTGACTGGCATCCTGGTTCGATGAAGTTTCTCCGGGATGTCTTTGAGACATCGGCCTTTCGTAATGCGCTGGGCGAGAACGTGATTCTCGTCCACGTTGACCATACTGAAGCAGAAGCTGCCAGGCCTAAGCAGGAGCGCGACAAGAAGAACAATCTCAATCGCTATCTGTTTCAGGTACCACTGATCGGTCTCTACGATGCACAGGGCCGGGATATTGGTCAGTTGACGGAAAATCTCGAACAGACCCCAGTGGATGGTGTGGTCGCCCAGATTCAGGAACTTCTTGCAAAGCGTAAAGAGCGGGATGAACTCTGGGAGAAGGCCACTAAAGTCCAGGGGAAGGCCCGGGCTGATCTTCTGGGGAAAAGCCTCGAACTAATGAATGTCGGCTGGGGGATTAATGAAACCTATCGACCAAAAATTGATGGCTATAAGCCCGTGTTGGCCGAGCTGAAGGCCAGCGATCCTCAAGATCAACTGGGCTGGCAGGCCCGGTATGAATTTCAGCCCTATAAGCTACTCGAAGAAGTGACCGGACTCGCAGAAAAAGGGCAGCATAACAAAGCGATCGCTACGATTGATAACGTGCTTGAGAACAAGCAGATCACTGTCGAATACCGGCAACGGGCACTGGCTGCCAAGTATGCTGTGTACCGCAGGTGGAAAAATCATGAGAAAGAGTCGCTGAAGGTTCTGGAAGAGATTCAGAAGCTGGATCCGAATTCTCTAATGGGCCTGGGGGCTCAAGGGTATGCGGAGTTCTTTACCGGGCCGGTCGACCTCAAGTATGGCTGGCGACCGCATCACGTCCAGCAGGAGATATCGACCTGGGAAGTCGATATCACTTCACAAGCTGGCGAAGCGGGGTTTTATCGTCTGGAACTCAATCGCTACTGGAACGTCGGACGCCATAACATCAAAGTCAAGTCGCTCACGATTCTGATGAATGGCGAGAAGGTGTGGTCTGCAGATAAACCCATGAAGCCGAAGATTGAAGAGATTGTCGAGCTCCCGCAGGCGAAGGGACGCCAGGTTCTCCTGAGAATTGAAGCGCAGGGAGATGGCGGAACTGACTCGGCAGGAACGATTTCGATGAAGGCCTATTATCTTCCCGGCGGCAATCACTCAGGTAAGGCCTCCGAATGAGGCAACGGGGCACGAGCCCTGGAATGTGAAGGCAAACTCCGTTCCCCAATTCGATAAGCCGAAAAATCGAGTCTCACCCAGCGGGTTTTGAGCAGGTGGATTGCGCAAAACCTAAACCGCAAGCTATGGTTTTATGCAGTTTAGGGCACCACTGTTCGGGAGACCACACCCATCAGCCGTAATGGTTCATCCACGTCGCAGCGACCAATGAACATGACGATCACATGCGTGGGTTCTTTTAGTGAGGCTGTGTCGAGTTGACTGCCAATCTGCATTTGCTCAATTTCATTCCCTTGGCCATGAAGGAGAGTTCGTCCCAAATTCGTGGTGATTTTCCCCGTTGAGCGACCGTATTGGATAACATGGGTGTATACTTCAGGCCGACGATCTGGAAGTGCATTAGCCCGCTTTAATTCAAGATCTGCGAACGTGCTTAATACGGTACGCGGACTCCATTCCGGCAAAATGTTGACTTTATGGACGACGTGAGATGAGATTCTTTTCAATTGCAGATCTGAATCCGGGCAAATACCCAAGAAGACGCGACGATCTTTGACTTGAGGTTCCATTGCGTGGGTGACACCCTCAAAATCGCCCAATGCTAATAGAATTCTTGAGCATTCGTTTGAGGTCTGATTGAAGAGTTTTTTTAAATCATGGCAATACTCAAAAAGGCATTTCTGCCAATGGTCATCACCGCTCGCGCTGTCATGAAAGACAAGTATAAATAACACCGTAGCCAGTCGGCTTATCGCGGTCATAGAGAAAAATCCTGAACTCGAACAACATCGATCAGCTTCCTGAATACTTCTGAGAATCTCCAGGCAAAGGTCGCAGCTTAACAGCAGCCAAGTAGGAAGGACTAAGGCTTTGTGCAAACGACTATCCTTTGACGCATTTCATAATAATAACCCCCATATCCCTCACGTCATCTTCAAATTCACGGAATTCGCCAGCCTTCGCTAAACGTTGAGAAGAACTCCGAGTCCTATCGGCAATTCGATTGCCAAGCGGTGTTTTCGTAGATTCGCATGAGTGTCGTGGAAACATCCCCTGAATTCACCTTCGTTCCGAGGGATCATTCTAAGGGTTGCAGGTGAACAGGTGTTGGCACGATTACGATGAACGGCAGGGGATTGTTTCAGGGGATTCTCGCGAAGCCGCTGATACTATTGGTACCTGCCGGCGTCAGTGGTCAAGATCGGACATCGGAGTTCTGTGACGACCGAGGATAGAAATGTCAGGTTGTGGTCGTTGGCAGGAACACCGATCAACAGAGCCGTGTTATTCAGGTGGTGAGTTGCGCAAAGCCTTAACCGCAACCTACAGCCTGCTGAGGGCCATCCTCTCGTGCCACTGGCATGGGTGCTGAATGCTCGCCTCCAGGCTGTGGCGGGGTATCACTTTGCCTGGTCGTCGAAGCGGGGCAGCCGGATGGTGAGGCGGTGAGGGCCGGTGGCTGGAATTGTGACTTCCAGTTCGGATGTCCGATAGTCGGCGAGCCTCGAAGAGAGCCTGCGCGGGGCTGCTGAGTGGGTTCGATGTGTTGCCAGAACTGAGGCGCCTGCGTAAGGGCTGATGGGCGGCAGAACAATCACACGATGCACTCCGGGCACGGCACCATCGCCGGTGGCGAACGTCGAAAGCTGAAACTCCCCTTTGGCGTTCAATTCGCCACGGGCGTTGATGCCGCCAGTTTGAGACTCCAGTTCGACCAGCCCGCCTGCGATCGGCGAGCCATCGAAGTCCATGACGATGCCGGACACAGGGATTGTCCCGGGAGTCGTTGGCCCACACCCTGAGATCAAAGCCAGTATCAGGCCGATCGGTGTTAACGCCATCAGTAAAGTTCGTCGATCCCGTCTCATCTTAATTCTCTGAGGATGGGGCCGCGTCTTGTCGGTGGGCCAGATGACCGAGCACAGAGGTCGACATGTGGTATGACAGGCTGCGGACACTTCCATCCGCAAGGGCGAAGTTCACGGTCTCGTGATGCCAGCTGCCAAAGCGGTAGGTTCCAATCGTGTAGGATGCTTCAGCTCCATCCGGGCGCTGTAAAGGTGCCCCCGGTCCAGCAATCCGGGCATAGGCCGAGAAATGGTCACCGTTATAGGCGGCACCGTTATGGGGAGGCACGTTGAGCTTTCCTCGTGGAATGTGCATTTCTCCCACCAGTAACGTATTCGATGATCCATCCTGCAGTTTGGTGAAGCTGATACGATCGATCCAGCCGAGCGGCTTCAATAAGTCGCACACGCCACGGCTATTGATGAGCACACCGGTTCCGTTGCCGCCCCAGTAGAAGTCGTTTACGGAGTAGTTTGCTCCGGGGGAGAGATCTCCCAGATTGCCAGCGTAGTCGGAGGTTGCTCCAGCGGGCAGGACAATATCGAATCCACAACCGCAAGGAGCAGCCAGGAGAACTTGCTGTGCTTCGGAAACGGCATTGTCAGGGCCCCTGCGAGAGGGACAGAGATAGTGAGGGACAGCCCGTCGCCGGACTTCTTCCGAATGGTTCATGAAGGGTGCAGAGACATCCCATTCGGCGTATTGCTGAGTCCGCTCCAGATACGGCAAGAGTCGAATCAACCAGGTTGCTTCAGAACTTCCACAGATTTGGCTCTGGTCACCGTCGGGACGTGGTTTGATGCTGGCAGGAGGGAAAGCCTGGTGGACATCATGAAACTGATGGAGGGCCAAAGCGATCTGCCGCAAGTTGTTCTTGCATTGAGTGGCCCTCATCGCTTCCCTCGATTGCTGCACTGCGGGGAGGAGAAGTGCAAGCAATACCCCAATGATGGTCAGTACGACCATCAGTTCGATCAAGGTGAAGCCGGCGGCACCACCACGAGAGGTCTGGTGCAGTTTGGGATCGTGATAACGCACAGGGACGCCTTTGCAATAAGTATGCAAAAGTATGGAGCGTGTCTCCAGGCTGTGTCAATGTCGGTCACCAGATGAGTGGGGCTTCTGCTGAATCTGGCAGGTTTTGGCCACGGAAGGCGATCGGCGGGCGAAATTCCCTGCAATCCGCGTAATTGCACCTGGTTTGCAAGTCCGGCGCAAGCCCACGGGTGGAGTGCTGATTCTGGGCTGCCTGGCACAGGTTACCCGTTGGCAAGCGACGAGTAAGCCGGTGGCCAGGGAGATTGCGGTGCCAGAGTGACTGACTTGAGGGACTCGAAGGATCGTGGGTGGAGCTTGGCCGGGTTGGCCGCCCGGCCGAGGCCTCCAGTGGCTTCACCACCCCGGTAGAAATTGGAGTTTCAACCGGAGCCACCTTGTGTCGGAGATTCAGGTTGGGCGCTGTTCTGTGAAGACCGTGAAGAGGAATGTCAGGTCGTGGTCGTTGGCAGGAACACCGATCAACAGGGCCCTAATTTTCAGGTGGTGGGTTGCGCAAAGCCTTGACCGCACCCTACAGCGGCAGCATGGTCTCGTGTTTACACCTAGGGCTCCACAAAGCTGGTGCATTGCGTCGGAACTTCATGCACCCTACGAGATGGCCGGGTGTTTTGTTAGGTGGTGGGTGGTTTGGGGGGGGCGGGTTTTTGGATTTTTCCCGCCTGGATGTCTTTGACCACCTCGGCCAGGATCGCGGCGTCGTCTGAGGCGACGACGTGGGCGATGCGGGAGGCGGGGACGCCGATGCGGGTCATGATCTCTTGAGCCGTTGCCCAGAGCTTGGCCTTCTTTTTGCCCTCCGTCAGGTAGAGGTCGGCAACAAGTTCGCTCAGCCTTTGCTGGTCGCTGGTGTCGCGGTTGTCGTAGAAGGCTTTAATGACTTTGGACTGGTAACGCGAGTATTCACGATCGGCCATGATGTGAAGTCCAGGGGTTGTTGGTAGTTGGTTGTGAATCCGGACGAGCCCTCACCCGGCCTGCGGCCACCCTCTCCCATGCGGACATGGGCGAGGGTTGAATTGGTGCATTTCGAGGACTTCATGCACCCTACATGACTCCAACGAGCGAGGGTTGAGTTGGTGGGTTGCGCAGGGCCTTAACCCACCCTACGCCTAAAGCACCAACCAGAGAGCTCTACTGAAACGTTAGGAGTTCCGCTTGTAAAAGGGAAGGGGGACGATGGTGGCGGATTCCCGTTTCCCGCGGATATCGACTTCCAGTCGGGTGCCAGGTTCGGCAAAAGCTGCGTCGACATAGGCCATGGCGATCGACTTCTGGAAGGTGGGGGAAAATGTGCCGGAAGTCACTTCACCAATGACGTTTTCGCCAGAGACAACCGCGGTTTTTTCCCGGGCAATGCGTTTGCCATCGAGTGCCAGACCCACACGCGGGCGCGGAATGGTGCCGTTAGCGATTTTTTCCAGAGCGGTTTTTCCAATAAAGTTGGCAGCCTTCGAGAGCTTGATGGCAAAGGAGAGCCCGGCGCTTAAGGGGTCGATTTCTTCCGAAAGCTCGTGGCCGTAGAGAGGCATGGCGGCTTCGAGACGCAAGGTATCTCGACAGCCCAAGCCGCTGGGGAGAATCCCGACCGATTCACCCGCGGCCAGAACAGCCTGCCAGAGAGCCACCGCTGAGCCACTATCGATAATGAGTTCGACGCCGTCTTCGCCCGTGTAGCCTGTACGGCTGACGAGGACGGGTTCGTTCGACCAGGTCATGGGCTTGCCGGTGTAATACTTGAGCTGGCGGACTTCATCGCCAAGTAGCTGTGCGGCAATATCGATGGCGTGGGGGCCTTGAACCGCGAGCATGGCTCTGGTGAGCGTGAGATCTTCAATCGAGACGGCATAGCGCGTGGCAAGAGGAGTCATCCATGCCAGGAGCTTTTCGCGGTTGGAGGCGTTCACTACCAGTTGAGGGGCATCTGGCCAGTCGTAAACGAGAATATCGTCGAGAATGCCGCCCGATTCATTGAGCATGAAGCCATAACGAATCTGGCCGGTTTTGAGCTTGGAGAGATCGACGGTCTGTACTTCGTCGAGAAATTCGCGGGCATCGGGGCCGGTGAAGCGAAGACGACCCATGTGAGAGATATCAAACAGACCGGCAGCCGTGCGGACGGCGTTGTGTTCGTCGACGATCCCTTTGTACTGGACGGGCATGTTCCAGCCTGCAAAATCGACCATTCGGCCGCCATGGGTGCTGTGCCAGTCGCAAAGTGGAGTTGCCAGAGTCATGTTCGTTTCGTTCCATCCGGGAAAAGTGTGTTACTGCGATCTGTGTATTGTGTAGAGGAACAATCCGATTGAGCAAATGATCGGAGTGATTTTGCGGTCTGAATGCTCAGGACATTGGTGTGTGCTGATGGATTGTCGAAAGCCGGGGGGACATGGATCGCAGGCAGTCGATCATTGTGGAAACTGTCCGACAAACGGATGATCTCCCTGTTTTATTGTCGTCGAGACAATTCGATCGTGCGCTGGTGAAGGTCGCTTTTGCATGGCTTCTAACAAACATCAGGGGAACAGGGAGCATGGTCGAAAGACGGCTGCGATGGCAACCGCGAGTGCCGAAGCGCAGCGAGTCGATGCTGAGACGAAGCTGCATGCGGGCGTAGAAGTCTCTCGCAGCGATGACTCGACGCGGCGTGGGCTGCGCTGGTTCTGGCCAATCGTGGGTGGATTGTTGCTGCTGCAGGCTTTCCTGGCGGCGGATTGTGCGAGGCGATGGTCACCAACGCATGATGAATACTGGCATCTGCCAATCGGGGTCTTTTACTGGCAGACCGCCGATTGGCGAGTGGATCCGATCAATCCTCCGCTGGTGCGGATGTGGGCGAGTTTGCCGCTGGTTGTCGGAGGCGTGGGTCTGGAGTTGCCAGAGAAAAGTGGCTGGCCAGATCGCGTCCCTATGGCTGAAGAAGTGGGGGATGCGTTCCATGACCAGCATGCCGGGAGCTATCGCCAGCATTTCTTTATGGCTCGCCTGATGATGATTCCACTCGGGACAATGGCTGGTTTACTGCTGGTGATCTGGGCGCGGCAATGGTTTGGTGAGTCTGCCGGTTTACTGGCCGCCATGTTATGGGTCACATGTCCGACCGTTCTGGCTCATAGCAGTCTGGTGGCCCATGATTTACCAGCAACGTTGGGAGCGTTCGCGACAGTAGCCGCCTGTGTCTACTGGCAAAGCCGACCCACCGGGAAAAGGGCCTGCCTGTGGGGAACTGTGCTCGGGCTGGCACTGCTGACGAAGTTGACGGTGGCGTTTGTCCTGCCAGTGTGCGTGGGAGTCTGGGTGATGCTGCCGAAGTCGGCATTTGTTACGAAACGCAGAGAGATCGTCTGGCAGATCTTCGCGGGGTTGTTCATGACATGGCTGGTTTTGAGTCTGCAGTTCTTTGCCTTAGGGGTCTTACCAGCACCATATCTAGCGGAGTGGGAAGCGTTGCGCGAGGTCCTGGCTGTTAAGCATCCAGTATTTCTGGATGGTGAGTGGAATAGCGAAGGATTTCGCAGCTACTACCTGTGGGCGCTCATCTGGAAGCTGCCTCTGGCAATGCTGGTATGCCTGATGCTGGCAATGGCACTGATCGTGAAGAAGAGTCGGATCGTGGGCGAGGAGATAGGCGTTTTATGGCGACGAAATCTGTTAATCATGACGGGAGTGGCGGTGTTTGTGATCCCTGCGAGTTTATCCGGGAATCAACTGGGGATCCGATATGTTTTGCCGGCCTTTCCATTTCTCATGCTGTTTGCAGCTCAGGCCGCTGGTTGGTGGCAAAAGAGTTCTCCCCAGTGGATGAATGTCGTCGGGGTGATGTTGATCGTTTGTATGCCGCTCTCGTTAAGGCAACATCCGGATCATCTCGCGTACTTTAATCTGCTGGCTGGTGGATCTGAGGGTGGGATTCACCGGCTCTCTGATTCGAATCTGGATTGGGGTCAGGATCTTTACCGGCTGCAGGAATATCTGGATACCAACGAGATTGAGCTATCGACTTTGGCCTACTTTGGAAGTGTCAGGCCCTGGAAGGTCGGATTAACTCAAGAAGCACCTGCGGCCTACACTCCCGCGCCAGGGTGGCATGCTGTGAGTGCGAACTATGTCCAGGGCCGACCACATGCGCTGCGATTGCCAGATGGCAGTTATCGAGCAGTGAATCTGGATGAGTTTGGATATTTTCGATTCTTCGAGCCCGCGGAAAGTATCGGCGGTTCGATCTTTTTGTTTCATCTCAATGAGGAGGATGTGGAGCGGTATGTTGAGGTGCGGGAGAGGATGAGGGGAAGGTAGAAGTTGGAAGTTTGGAGTTGGAAGTTTGGAGTTGGATGCGCACAAATTTTGACTGTATTGCCGGTTGTTTTTAGGAGATGGTGCATTACGTTGAAACTGCATGCACCCTACTGGGGATTGTCAATGAAAAGACGATGCACTGCTATGGGCATGCATCGTCTTTGAAATGTAGTATCGAATCGGCTTAATGCTCAAATCAGCTCTGGTCGGAGGCGAGGAGTGCGCGGATATACTCCCGATTCAGGCGAGCAATGCTGGCCAGTGGAATCCCGGCGGGACAGGAGGCAGCACATTCGCCGGTGTTCGTACAGTTGCCGAAGCCTTCAGCATCCATACGGGCCACCATCTTCAACACGCGTTCATTACGTTCGGCAGCGCCCTGTGGCAGATGTGACAGGTGAGCCACCTTTGCCGAGGTAAAGAGCATAGCGGAGGCGTTCTTACAAGAAGCGACGCAGGCACCGCAGCCAATGCAGGCGGCGTTTTCCATGGCCTTTTCCTGCATTGTCCCGGGAACAGGGATTGCATTTCCATCGGGGGCATTCCCGGTGTTGATCGAGACATACCCGCCGGAGGCAATGATCCGGTCGAAGGCCGCACGGTCAACGACGAGATCCTTAATGACCGGGAAAGCATTCGCCCGCCAGGGTTCAAGAATCAGCGTATCGCCGTTTTTGAAGCGTCGCATGTGGAGCTGGCAGGTCGTCGTGTTGTTATCCGGGCCGTGCGGTTGGCCATTGATCATGATGCCGCAAGTTCCACAAATGCCTTCTCGGCAATCGTGGTCGAAGGCAATGGGCTCTTCGCCTTTGAGAATCAGTTGCTCGTTGAGTACATCGAGCATTTCGAGGAACGACATGTCCGGAGAGATGTTAGCAATCTCGTAGGTCGCGAGATGGCCGGGCTTATCGGTCGCGGGCTGGCGCCAGACTTTGACAGTCAATTTCATACTGTCGCTATTGTGAGCAATCATGGAATTAGTGCCTGCTTCAATAGGGATTGCCGCTGGTTCGTGCTGGCAATGAATATAGGATGCTGCAAGTAAATAATGAGTGATTCAGACTATTTGTAGCTTCGCGTGGCGAGCGGAATTTCCTCGAACTTGAGGGGTTCTTTCCAGAGTGCGGGTTCAACACCGACCCCTTTAAATTCCCAGGCTCCGACGTAGCAGAAGTCGTCGTCATTACGTTTCGCTTCGCCTTCTTCGGTCTGATATTCCTCGCGGAAGTGGCCCCCGCAAGATTCTTCCCGGTGGAGAGCGTCGATAGCGAGAAGTTCTGCGAACTCCATGAAGTCGGCCACACGACCGGCATATTCGAGATTCTGGTTCAGCGTGTCGGCTGTCCCGGGAACCTTGACGTTTTCGTGGAACTCCTCTCTCAGGCCGCGAATCTGCTCAATCGCAGTCTGGAGGCTGGCTGATGTGCGAGCCATGCCCACATGATCCCACATGATGTGGCCGAGTGAGCGGTGGAAATCCTGAACCGTGCGGCTGCCATTGGTGGCGAGAAGCGTTTCAATACGATTTCGCGACTCGATCAAGGCTTCTTTAACAGCAGGATGATCATTGGAGACCTTGGGCAGTTTTGTTGATGCGAGATGGTTGCCAATCGTGTAGGGAATCACGAAATAGCCGTCGGCGAGTCCCTGCATCAGAGCACTGGCTCCCAGTCGGTTAGCGCCGTGATCGGAGAAGTTGGCCTCGCCGAGCACAAAAAGCCCCGGGATATTACTCTGCAGATTGTAATCCACCCACAGGCCACCCATTGTGTAGTGGAGAGCAGGATAGATTCGCATCGGCTGCTTGTATGGGTTTTCGGCCGTGATTCGCTCGTACATATGAAAGAGATTTTCATATTTACTGCGAATAACTTTTTCGCCGTCGCGCTGGATCGCATCGCGGAAATCCAGATAGACCGAAAGGCCATTGGGACCAACGCCATAGCCTGCATCACAGCGTTCTTTGGCAGCCCGGCTGGAGACGTCGCGTGGGGCGAGGTTGCCGAATGACGGGTAGCGACGCTCGAGATAATAGTCGCGTTCATCTTCAGGAATCTGCTCTGGCGAACGGGTGTCTCCCTTTTTCGTGGGAACCCAGACGCGGCCATCGTTTCTCAAGCTTTCACTCATCAAGGTGAGCTTGGATTGGTGATCACCTGAGACCGGGATACAAGTTGGGTGAATTTGTGTGTAGCAGGGGTTGGCAAAGAGAGCCCCGCGCTTGTGACAACGCCAGGCGGCTGTCACGTTGCAGCTCTTGGCGTTCGTTGAAAGATAATAGACGTTGCTATAGCCACCAGTGCAGAGGACGACGGCATCGCCGAGGTAGCATTCAAAGGCACCTGTCCGCAGATTACGGGTCACAATCCCGCGAGCGACGCCATCAATGACGATGAGGTCACTCATTTCCTGCCAGGTATGAAGCTTCACCCGACCGGCTTCGACCTGTCGCATCATGGCCTGATAAGCGCCGAGCAGCAGTTGCTGGCCAGTCTGGCCTTTGCAATAAAAGGTGCGTGAAACCTGTGCTCCACCAAAAGATCGATTGGTGAGAGTGCCACCATATTCACGGGCGAAAGGAACACCCTGGGCGACGCATTGATCAATAATGTTGGTGCTGATCGATGCGAGACGATAGACGTTCGATTCGCGGGCACGGAAATCGCCCCCTTTGACCGTGTCATAAAAGAGACGCCAGACACTGTCCCCATCGTTCTGATAGTTCTTGGCAGCGTTGATCCCGCCCTGAGCTGCAATACTGTGTGCCCGTCGGGGAGAATCCTGCACACAGAACGAGTGAACGTTGTAGCCAAGTTCGGCCAGCGAGGCAGCGGCTGAGCCACCTGCCAAGCCTGTCCCCACCACAAGGATGGTGTACTTTCGCTTGTTCGCAGGATTAACGAGCTTCATTTCCTGCTTGTGCTTCGGCCAGCGATCTGCAATCGGACCGGTGGGACACTTTCCGTCAAGAATGCCAACTTCAGTTGCCAAAGACATCAAATGGCCTCTTCAAAACGATATAGAAATGTTGATGAACAATTCCTGGATGCTGCGACTGTATTTCTTGATTGCGGCTAATCACCATACTGGGCAAACGAATGAGATCGAATGCTTAGTCCTGATGGATTTTAGTCATGTGCGGGGAGATCGACTGCTACTGCTGGTGCGGGTGCAGTGCCGGTCGTGGCGGCTGGTTTGGTTGAGCGATTTGCCATGCCGGGAACCAGAATGGGAAGGCTGGCAAATCCAGCACCAATCGCAATCCCGAAGACAATCGACAACTTATAAATCAACCCCGAGTACTTGGGATGAGTGAGCCCGAGCGACTGGAATGCACTGGCAAAACCGTGCGCCAGGTGAAAGCCAAGAATGATTGGACCCACGATGTAGGCAATGCGGCCAATGGGGTTGGAGATGGCCTGCATGGTGTTGGCGTACGCTGAATCGGTGTAGACAAAATCTGGACGAATACCGATGCGAAGATCGACCAGATGCAGGAGGAGGAAGCCGAGAATGATTGAGCCCGAGATGAACATCCAGTTATGGGCAGGGATCGGCAAGGTCAGATCGTATTGTTTCGATTCTTTGACGACATACCTTTGTTGACGGGCTTTGCGATTTTCAAAGGTGGTGACGAATGCAAGGTAAATGTGAGCCAGGAACAAAAGCAGCAGGCCCAGTTCAATGAGCGGGAGCAGCTTCTGGTGGTGAATCCACTCTGCATACTCGTTGAAGTCTTTCTCGCCTTTGAAGAGTAGAAAGTTTCCAGCGAGGTGGCCGACCAGGAAGCCACAGAGCAGAAGCCCCGTGACACCCATGATGAATTTGCGGCCAATCGAAGAAGTGATTAATCGATGCAACCACTTGAGATTGATCTGACGAGCCAGATTGCTGGAGGCTGGCGATGGTGCCGGATCCATTTCGCTTGAGTCCTTCGTCTGATATCTGCGTTGAAACGATTCTGTGAATGTCTTTGAGCTGATTGTTGGCCATCAAGCCCGTTCGAGCTTTGTGAACCAATCTGTGACTCAGAAGAGACTGTGTTTTCCTAAGACTGTGTTTTCCTAAGGCTGCTTGAATCAAGGGATCGTTGATACCGTGTGAACAGAAGGCCGTCTTATTGCCCTCACTCTCACCTTGTCCTCACTCTAACCTTCGGGAACGTAAATTTCCCTGTGTGAGATCTTTCTCTGGCTTGTTGTCTGGAGAAATCGGCTCGAGTGTCGCCGACTGAGCCAGAAAAAGCTCCAGATTCTGCCGAATGTGGAGAATTATCGAATGAGAGTGGCGGTCAGTGTTGAACGTGATGCCAAGCCAATTGATCATTTTTCACAATGTTCTGGATTGAAGGATCGGCCATAAGGGCCAATATTCGATATTCGAATTTCCAGTCTTTTTCTCTCATGAATGATAGCCACGTTCTATGAGTCTGTCATCCTGCGGGGGACATAACTGTCTTGTCTGACGATTAAAACAGAAGCCGCTGCGGAAAAGAGCTCAGCTCAGCGAGGTTTCTTGCGAGATTTTTTGGTGCCGGAGCTCTGTTTCTTCTGGCGGAACCCACCCTTGGCAGAAGCGTTTGAGCGGTCTCCGGGAAAACGTGATGGAGATCGTCGTCTCGGGTTGCCAGAAGATGGATCGGAAGCAAATCGGGATCGATCATCCTCCGGTGTTTCCCGAGAGAATTCACCCTCTGGTCGAGTCCCATCGTCGCCTGGTCGCCCGACAATGCGAAAGTTGAGTTCTCGCTTCGCAGGATCAACACTGGATACCTGAACACGCACTGGGTCACCCAGGCGGAATACCCGGCCAGATCGCCGACCAATGACGGCATGGGCAATCTGATCGACGTCGTAGTAATCACCAGGCAGGTCGGACAGATGCACAAGGCCTTCGGCTGGAAGTTCAATTCCCTGGCAGAAGAGGCCAAAGCGTTCCACGCCGGTAATTGTGGCGTTGAGTTCGAGGCCCACCTTATCCACCAAATAGCGAATGAGCCGGATTTTTATCAGTTCCCGCTCGGCTTTCTCGGCTCGACGTTCGGTGAGTGAGCATTGCTTGCCCAACTGTCGCAATTCGGCTTCCGAGAGAAGATCGGCTCGTGAAGATTTCGACTTTTTGCGATCACTCGCTGTGTTTAATGATTCGGCGGCTGGAACACTGTGCGTGAAGGAAGTATCGGCGATCACATGTTCCAGCAGGCGGTGAATGGTGAGATCGGGATAGCGGCGGATCGGACTGGTAAAGTGGGCGTAATTGTCGACCGCCAAGGCGTAATGGCCGATCTTTTCGGGAGAGTATTCGGCCTGCTTCAGACTCCGTAAAAGTGCGTAATTCAGCGGGAAAGCCTCAGGCTGGCCGGCGACTTCGTCGAGCAGTGCCTGAATCGCCTGGCGATCCTGTGCTCGCGGTAAGTCGTAGCCGAGTGTCGCGACGAATTTGGCAAAGTTCTGCATGCGGAGTTCATCCGGGCTGTCGTGAACCCGGCGCAGGAAAAACCAGCCGCGGCGATCAAATTCTTCGGCCACAGCGACATTGGCCGCCAGCATAAACTCTTCAATAATCTGATGGCTAGCGTCGTGCAGAGCTCGGTGTGCCCCGGTGACATTGCCGTCGTCATTGCAATCGAGTTCAACTTCGCCGAGCGAGAGTTCGAGGGCACCGCGAGAAAAGCGGCGCTTGCGAAGAATCATGGCCAGTTCGTACATGCGTTCGAGAAGCTGGCAGATTTCTTCGGGAACTGTTTCACCTTCGGGAGCCGGATGTTCGCCCGGAGATTGCCGGTTCAATAACAGTGGCATGACCTGTTCGTAAGCGAAGCGTCTGCGGACCTTGATCGCGGCATTGGCGAAGCTGGTGTGCTTCACCATGCCATCAGGGGAGTATTCGATGAAGGCGCTTTTGACAAAGCGGACTTTATCCTGCTGCAGGCTTGCGAGTGCATTGGATAGCACTTCGGGGAGCATCGGGAGCACTTTGCCGGGAAGGTAAACGCTGTTGCCTCGTCGAATGGCCTCTTTGTCGAGTTCTGTGCCGGGCCGCACAAAGTGAGCCACATCGGCAATGTGGACGCCGAGAGTCCATGAACCGTCTTCGTGCCGCTGGAGAGAAATGGCGTCGTCAAAATCGCGGGCGGTGAGGGGATCGATAGTGATGATCAGTTCGTCGCGAAGATCGAGGCGGTCACCGATCTCATCTTCGGAGAAAAGCTGTGCCTGCAGTCGCGACTCTTCGAGCACACTTTCGGGGAATTCATCTGGCAGGCCGAACTCGTAGATGATCGATTGCAGATCGACGCCCGGTTCACCCCGTTGGCCCAGGACTTTGAGCAGCACCGCTTCGCCCGGCGTTGAGAATTCGGGGAAGTGCACCATTTCGATGACGACCTGATCACCGGGGCGGACACCCTTCGCACCGGGGTCTCCGACATCGATTGGCCGTTCAAAGCGGCTGTTGTCGACAGTGACATACCCTTTGCCGCGGGATTCGTGGTACTCGCCCACAAACTGAGTGGTGGCGCGTTCGAGGATATCCATCACGCGGACGGCGATCTTTCCGTTGGGGCCCCGCTTTTTGAGGATAATGGCTGAGACTTTATCGCCTGTGAGAGCCGAGCCGGCGTCTTCGGCAGCAACGGTATATGGTTCAATGTGTGGTTGATTGGCGAGTGAGTCGGGAGTGAACCAGGCGTGGCCGCGCGCTGCACGTTTGATGGTGCCGATGATGTGCTCGCGTGCGACAGGGACTTTGATCAGCCCGCCGGAAGTGCGATGCAGCCGCTTGCCTTCGATGAGTTCTTCAAGCGAGCGGCGGAACTTCGTCCAGTCGTGTTTCTGGGCGCCGACTTCTTTGGCCAACTGCTGCCATTTGAGTGGTGTGTACGCCGGGTGCGTGACGACACTCAAGATTTGTGGTTGCCAGTCGGCCATGAAAGTTCCCTTTACGCGTAATGAAGCCCAGAGTGGAGCACTCTGTGATCATCTAAGGTAAGGGACAGGGTAGGAAAGTGCGAGCGGCAGCAGGTGATCCCTTATTGGTTCCCAAGGATCAGGGAGGGATCAGAACGGTCTTGCTGACTGAGTCATCTCAACCAGAGGGGCGATTGCCATTTGTGGGCTTCAGGGACCCAGGCGAGATTCATTACGGAGCTGGTCAGCCCTCTGCAGCAGATCTTCGCTCGGTGGGATCTGTTTGGGCTGCATGCTGTAGCTCAACCTGCGGCGATCTGTCACACGGTGGGGGAGCAGGTTATCGGAAAAGAAATCAATGCCGGGCCACTGGTACCACGGTGCGGGAACAGGCTGCATGACTTTGAGAGTCTCGTAACCATCCTTGATGAGCGTGATTTCGCGAGTGCCATAGTAGGTAAAGTCGACAGCCACCGGAGTGTAGCCGACTTCTTCGCCTTCGAGGAGCACGAGAGCCCCAGGGGGATTGGACTGCACCATCAGCCGGCGACTGACGCACCCCGTCTGCAGGAGGCATAAGCCAGCCAGCAAGATCCAGAGACAACGGGTATGGCCGGGGCGGGAGACCACAAACAGCATCCATGCCAGGAGTGGGAAACCTTCACGATTTGGCGTACTATAGCCGAGAGGACAAAGTGCGCGAAGAGGTGCTGTCGTTGATGCGCAACATGTTAAATTATAATGAGTTGTGAAATTTCTCTGAAGAGGGATGTCGGTATGCAACGGATTGGCATGGGGCATGACCGGCATCGTCTGGTCGCGGGGAAGCCATTGTGGTTGGGTGGAGTGCCGATCCCCTTTGAGCTGGGGCTGGATGGTCACAGCGATGCGGATGTGGTGCTGCATGCCCTGACCGACGCTCTGCTCGGCTCTTTGGCACTGGGAGATATTGGCGAGTGGTTTCCCAATACCGATGAGCAGTGGAAAGGGGCTTCTTCTGACCGGTTTGTGGTGGCAGCCATGGCGGCTGTGCGCGAGCGGGGGTGGGAAGTGTGCAATGTCGATGCGACAATCCACGCCGAACGGCCCAAACTCTCGGCGTACAAATCAGCGATTGCGGCCCGTATGGCGGAACTCCTGGCTGTGGAGACTGACCAGGTGAGCGTGAAGGCCAAAACCGGTGAAAAAGTCGGCCCCGTAGGACGCGGCGAGTGCATCGATGCCGATGTGATTGTGCTGGTGCGGAAAGTGTGAGTTCGGGCGTTGGAAGTTGGGAGTTGGGAGTTGGGCAAACGGTGGTACTCACATAGGATGGCGACTATATCGCTTATGGAGCTTTTTCAGTGGCGTTCTGGTAGGCGAAATGGTGATAGTACCTGGCTTCTAAAGATGAATTTGTTTGAAGGAAACCTGGCTGGTGTTTGACGTGCCAAATTCTGGAAGCGTATCAGAGGATGTTTTTGTGTTGCAAGATACTCGTTACCACCGATGTCATCCAAAACTGTGAAATAAAACCCTTGCTACATCGCAATAATGAATCGATTGAGATCTCTGTACCTCAGTGAGAATTGACTTACTATTCGAGGCTATGGTATTCAATCTTCGTGATTGCTTGCGATGGAGCATAGAAAATAAATCTTCTGGTAGAATTGCAGTACCCATAAACTCGTGGTATCGCACTCTCTAGCTCCGTCGAGCCAGTAAGTGAATACTCCATCACCAAAGACGCGAGGTTTTCCGCTTGTTATTCTAGTCAGGGTGTCGTAAATCAGTGTTTTAGTTCTTTGGTCAGCATTGCTAAATCCATCAACAGAATATGCTAAAACTTTAAATTCCGGCTCTAGTGGTTTGCCGAATTCGTGAAAAAACAATCCAGTTGTGATTCGGGCTGCAACTCGATCAAGTCGCGAGAGGTCAACGTTGTATCCTTGGGCCGTGCCGAGATAAAATCCACCAGGGGTAGCAATTTCAATTTCATCCATGCTGCCGATTAGAGTCCTTTGGAACCCTTTCTTTGTAGGCATTTCCAAGGAACGAAAGATTGAAGGTAAGTTTTTTTGAACTGCTGGATGATCGCCAGTGTCATGTCGCATTGAAATCATAAGACGGAAGTATTCATCATCTTTAGACGCGTTCCCATTGCATGATCGGCAGCTGCGAACGGTGATAAGATTTGAGGGGCGTGGCTTGGCGAATAGTGATTTAGGTGGAATATGGTCGTCTGTCAGCTCTTTGGTGCTACCGCAGTAAACGCAAGTATCTTTCGGGAAAGTGGCGTCAGCCATAGTGGCGTCCTGTAGTTGTGATTTTTGGCGGTGGCCGAAGCGAGTTTTCTGGGAAATCGATTGGTGTGCCTGTTTCGTTTGTGATTTGCAAATCACATTTAAAGTAAAAACCTCAGGGGCGGCTTTGGAGGTAGATTTCTGTGAGGACGTCCTGGACGTCTTTGAATTTTTTCTTCTTGCTGGCGACCTGGTCGATTTTGTCGCGGGCCTCGATCGAGGAGTGGCCTAACGCCATTAAGGCTTCATAAGCTTCTGTGAGGACGTTGCGGTCGACATCGGCTTCACGCGGAACTTCTCGCGCGACCATCAGGGCGAATTTGGTCATTTTGCGGCGGAGCTTGGCCACAATGCGTTCGGCCATGGCGGGGCCGACGCCGGGGAGGAGTGTCAGTTCCTTGATGCTCTGTTCTTCGATGGCTTCGGCAATTTCACGGACGGGTCGAACCATCGCACGCAAGGTCTTTTTGACACCCATGCCATCGACAGAGCAGATCATTTCGAAGAATTCGAGCTCGGTTTCGCTGAGAAAGCCGGCCAAGCGCGGCACCAGGCGGCCCTGCTGCGGATTGCCATCGAGATAGTCGATCGTGCAGAGACTGACGACTTCTCCCAGCCTGGGCTGGAGTTGCCGACGGACGAATTCCGGAACAAGAACTTCGTATTCGAATGCACCAATTTCCAGGCGGACGATGTCTTCGCTTAGCCGAACAAGTTTTCCAGTAATGCGAGTGATCAAGAGAGGCCTTTCGACTTGAGCGAGTCACTTTTCCGATATCATCAACGTTGCACTGAGAGATATGAAAAACATGTCAGCGCGAAGCCGCAAGCATGGCATATCAATTGCGTTTGAGTTTCATGATCTTCAGTGGCGTTTGTGGTGCCGCGAGATGACTTCAGTCTGAGATGATCCATGGATCGCGCCTAGGGAAGATCTCGAAGCCTCGAACGCTGCGCTTCGTGAACTCCCGGTCGTCTGCCATGATGAACTGATACGTTTCCCAGAAAACAACAGCGCGTTGTGGGTTGTGAAAACATGCTTGCCCAGAGCTGCAAGCATGGCACACAGAGGGTTCTTGTCTCAGGGAAAGCGTCTGAGCAGGGGGAGTCGGGCGGATGATCGGGGAAAGAGCGAATACGAGAGCCGCTGTCCTGGTTATGTTTTGGGCTTTACGACAATCGGCAGCACGACTCGACCAAATCCGGTAAACGGCGAAGTATGAAATGCTTCTTTTTGGCGAGTCACACTGTTGTTGTAGAGCGGATCGGCACCGCCACCGGCAGATTCTCCGCCACCTCGAGCGACCCCTTCGTTCTTTCCTGGCTGTGTAAATGGGTCGATGACATCATTGGTCGGATAGGGCATGAATCGATCAAAGCACCATTCCAAGCTGCCGCCATAAACGTCGACGATGCCAAAGGGATTTGGGATTGCTCCTGTACCAAAGTGTGAAGTTTCGTGTTCCCGGATGACTGTTGGATCTAAGACAACCTGGCGGTCATCACCAAAGTTCCACAATCCGGTGGTGCCGGCCCGACAGGCATATTCCCATTCGGCTTCCGTGGGGAGCCGATAGCCGTCGGCATCCATGATTCTTCGTGCAAGATCCCCTTCGATTTGAAAGGCCGGGCTCTTCCCATCGAGTTGGCTGAGTGCGTTGCAGAAGCGAGTGGCATCGAGGAGACCAACATAGGCCATCACGGCCGTTTCTGGCTTTTGGGGATCATTTTTCGGCGGGAGTGACCCCATTAACTTCTGATAGGTACCGTTATTGACTTCGTGTGTCTGCAGGTAGAACGGGCGGGTGATTTTCACGCGATGTGGGGGAGTTGATGTGGCAAGATTTTGTCGCTGTTGGGCAGCAACACTTGGGTCGACGTCGAGTTTAAGCAGATCAATATCTTCCTCAGTGCAACCCATGGTGAACTCGCCCGGCGGGATCAACCGAAACTTCATGCCAACTGAGTTCGTAAATTCAACCGGTATGCCCAGATAGGCGGCCCAGTCTTCCTGGTGTTTTCTTGCCTGAGTCGAATCGAACGGTGCAATTGCCAGTGGTGGCCCGGATGTCTCTGAACCTGGTGCGATGGACGCTACCGGAGTTTCGACCGCCATGGAGGCTGGTGGTGTTGAGGCAACCGGTGTATCGACCGGCATATTGGTTGGCGTATTGGTTGGCGTATTGGCCGGTGCGTTACCTGTGGAGGAAGTGGTCAGCCCATGCTGTTTGACGGCTTGCCGGGCAATGACTTTTTCTCCGCCGTTGATGACCAGATGGTCGCCCACCAACTCGGCCTTAACGCGGAACTCTTTTCCTCTGTTAATCGTAAAAGACTCTGTTTCAAAGGATAAATCGCCCCGCGTGACCACCAGTTTCTTCTCACCCGTCTTCAGTGAGACAGGATCAAGGTCCGGACTATGAAATGAGAGTTGAGTCCCTTTGACATGCATCTCGACTGTAGGGTCAAGAATCTCAACTCGAAGCGTGCCGGTGGGTGTCTGGAAGAAAAAGACAACAGCCATTAACAACATGATCATCGCTACAGTTCCACTGCCGACTTGAACGCGCCGGTCTTGAATCCAGGAGGTGGATTTCGCCTTTTGAGCCTTTGGACCACGAAAACGTTGAGTCTCGTGCTCTCTTCTCTGAGAGATTGTCTCATCCATCGATGTAAGAGTCGCTTGCGACCGCGCGACAGTTCGCGTTCCCGCACCCGCGGGATGAGAACGCTTGCCGCGCGGGCCTTCGATGGGAGAGTCGATCTGTTGCAGGAAATCCTGAAACTCGTCGAGATCTGTCCCGGCTTCGGCGACGGTGACGGCCTTGAGCGTGGCCCCTGTTCGGCAGGCTTGCAGATCGACAATCAATTCGGTTGCGGTCTGATAACGGTCGTCTGGTTTCTTGGCGACGAGTTTCATGAAGACGTGATCGAGGGATTCGGAAACGTCTTGTCGAACTGTCCTCAGGCTGGGAATGGGTTGGTCGCGATGAGCGAGCAACCGGGCCATTAATGAGTCACCTTCGTAGGCTGCTTTACCAGTCAGCAAATACCATAACGAAATTCCGAGGCTGTACAGATCGCTGCGGGCGTCGGCGTGTTTGGTGCTCAGTGCCTGCTCTGGCGCCATGTAGTCGACAGTCCCCATCACAGTCCCGGTGCCTGTCAAATCGGCCTGAGTCGCGACATCCTCTGACTCAATACGAGCCAGGCCCATATCGAGGATTTTGACGACGCCTTTGGTATCGAGCAGCAGGTTTGCGGGTTTGATATCGCGATGGATCACTCCCTGTGCGTGCGCGAACTCCAGTCCTTTGGCTGCCTGCACGATGCAGTCGATGGCCTGATCGATGGAGAACGGGCCTTTTTTCTTCACGATTGTCGCCAGGTCATCGCCCGGCACGTACTCCATGACGAGGAATGGCGAACCGTTGGTTTCGCCGGCATCAAATGCGCCGACAATGTTGGGATGTGTCAGTCGCGCTGCTGCCTGGACTTCTCGCTGAAACCGCTGTGCCAGTTCTTTGGTCTTCGTGACCGAAGGGGATAGGACCTTGATGGCGACCAGTCGCATCATCATCCGATGCTCGGCCTTAAGCACCATCCCCATGCCGCCCTGGCCGAGTTTATCCAGGACGGTGTAGCTCCCCATAGTCAGCGACTTACCCTTGCCTGAGTAAACAACCTGTGCCTGGTAGGCGCTGATTTTCTTTTCTTTTACGAGGGATTTCGCGAGTTGCTCGCCAGTACCAGGCTTTTCTGCGGGAGGCAATCGATCGATGAAAGCTTGTAAATCGGGTTCCGAAATGACTCCGCTATCGATCAGCTGTTTGGCAAACTGTTCCGTCGAGACAGCCATAGTGAAAGATTTTTGGTGGTGAACGGTTGTGGAGACTTTTCACATGGCTGCATCATGACGGTCGTGCAAACAAATTGCTATAGCCTATTGGGATGGATTTGTGTCGCACGACCTGCTGAATGCATGCAGATTGTCTAATACATCAAGGTGTTCGGCGTCAGTATAGCAAGCAAGCCGGAAAGAGATGGGACCGGCGATTGTCGATGGACTCGGATTTACGCCTCAGGTATGGGTTGAGTGAGGCGGATGGCGAAGGCATGGCAGACGGCAATGGCGGCGGCATCGGCGACGTCGTTAGGTTCGAGAATCGACGGGAGGTTCAGTTCGAGTTGAACTGCTCGCTGCACCTGTTCTTTACTTGCTTTGCCACTCCCTGTGAGGAGACTTTTGATCTGCCGGGGCATGTAGTGAACGATGGGGATATTGGCCTCGGAGGCTGCATAGAGAATGGCGCCGCGGGCGTGCGCCATCAGAATTGCCGTTTTGGGAAAACTGGTATGCGAAAAGACCTGTTCGATCGCGATTGCGCGGAGTTCATGACCTGCGGACTGATAGTCGGCCAGAACTTCACGGAGTCCACGACCGATCTCAGTCACACGGCTGGCAAGAGAGCAACCCTTGGTGGAGCGAATGACGCCCGCTTCGTGGAGTACCAGTTGGCGACCATGGCAGGCGAGAACGGAATAGCCTGTGGTGTTGAGGCCGGGATCGATACCGATAATGAACATCGCCGCTACCTGGCTTTCTGATCGGCATCGGTGGGTGATCGGTAGATACCGGCAGCGGTCAGTCGGTTCATGACCCAGGCATTTTCTTCGGCACTATAAGAAGGCAAAGGTGCTCGTTCGTAATCGCTCGTGGAATAGGCGGCTTTTTCGAAGGCTTCGCTGACAAGTGGCTGGATCTCGAGCGTTATGTCTTGATCGGTCGGACGAAGTGGAATGGCAATTGTCGGGAGAGGTTCAGACAATTTGACCTCGTAGCATTCCGCTTCATCAGGAAGTTCAGCCCTGACGACGATGATGCGATAGGGGTTGCGAAGATGTAGTGGCAGATATTCTTCTGCGGGAGTCATGGCCCAGCCACCAGCACGGATCAGGTCGATCTCGACCAGATTAACGCCTGCGTCAAGAAGTTCCCTTTGCTTCTGACGGAACTGGACTCTTCTGGCTTCGCTGATCTTGTTCGCTGGACTGAGAAACTCGATGGTCGTGATGAGCTTCCCCGCGATGCGATCGACAATGGAGACGCGCCGAGTTTTTGAGACCGGGTCTGAAAAAATGATGTGGGATCTGGCAGCGACCCCAATTTGCCCTGGCGCTTCTTTGACAGCGGTTCCTCCCGAGTTTCTCCGTCCCGATTCAGAAACTGAGATGTCGGGAATGAAGCGAATTGGGGGCGTTTCTCCCGTCACTTGATCCTCGGGGAGTGTCAGTTGAATTCGCTCTTCCAGTCGAGCGCGGAGGTCGTGCGGGAGCTTGGCCTGAAGCTGGTCTCTCGTGTAGGTGCAAAGACTCGTATGAGCATCACTCCACGATGATTCGAGGAGTGGATCCATACCTGGAAAAATACTTTTCATGTTGTTCTCCCAGTCGCCTGAGAACTGTCGGTCCGTCGATCAAGCTTTTTTCCAGAGGGTGCCGTCGGGGCGATCCTCCAGTGTGAGCTTCAATTCGGTGAGCTTGTTGCGAATGAGGTCGGCCACAGCAAAATTTTTGGACTTTCGAGCATCGGCACGAATCTGAATGATGAGCTGCATGAGACCATCGAGCAGGCCGTCGTCCGCTGAAGATTCTTTGGCACGTGGCTCGCGGAAGACGCCCAGCAGCAGGCTGAGTTCGCGCACAAGAGTCATGGCGTCGGTCAGCAACTGCAAATCTGCCGCCGAGCCGACCCCTGTTTCGAGCTTCTTTTCGGAGATAAAGCCATTGATGACACGGCGCATCTCAAAAAGAACACCGACGGCACCACCTGTGTTGAAGTCGTCGTCCATCGCATCGAGGTAGCGATCTTTCAGCCCGTTGAGTTCAGTCGCAAAGGCCTCTTGATCAGGAGTCTGGGCTGTGATGGGTTTAGAGTCGGTTCGTTTTGCGGCGGGTACTAGAGAATAGAAATTCTTCTTCGTTAATCGCTCGTAAAGTTCGAACAGTCGGAAAAAGCCTTCGAGGCTCTTGCCGGTTTCGGCAATGCGTTCGAGGCTGAAATCGATGGGGCTGCGGTAGTGAGTTGCCAGGAGGAAGAAGCGAACGGTCTCCGGGTGATGGTGGGCAAAGACGGCTGTTTTGACAGATTCTGCCCCTTGTGAGCCTGCGAGCTTACCGGCGATCTGGGATTCGGCGTCACCTTTTTTGTCGTGCTGGCCGCCGACTTTGCCGGCCTGGCCGCTGGCCTGCATGAGGCCGTTGTGCATCCAGTAGCGGGCGAAGGGATGGCCCGTGCAGCTTTCGCTCTGGGCCAGTTCGTTCTCGTGGTGGGGGAACATGAGATCGAGACCGCCGCCGTGGATGTCGATCGAGTCGCCGAGGATCTTCTTGCTCATGGCGGAGCACTCGATGTGCCAGCCGGGCCGACCTTTTCCCCAGGGGCTGTCCCAGGCGGGTTCGCCAGGTTTGGAGCCTTTCCACAGGGCGAAATCGGCAGGGGATTCTTTCCCGCCCATCGATTCGGCCCGTGTGCCAGTGAGCATTTCTTCGAGACTGCGGCGGCTCAGCTTGCCGTAATCTTCGTCTTTGGTGCAGCGGAAGTAGACATCGCCGTTGAGCGGGTAGGCGTAACCCTTTTCGACCAGTTTGCCGATCATGTCGAGCATGTCGCCAATGTGGTCAGTGGCGTAAGGGAAGTGATCGATGGAGTCGACGCCCATGAGCTTCAAATTATCGAAATAGTCGTTGGTCATCTGTTTGGCGAGGGCTTCGACTGTCATGCCTTTTTCGTTGGCTTTGTTGATGAGCTTGTCGTCGACATCGGTGATGTTGACGACGAACGTGACTTCGTAGCCGGAGTAGGCCAGGTAGCGTTTGACAGTGTCGAAGATGACGGGACCGACCATGTGGCCGATGTGGGCGGGCTTATAGACGGTGGGGCCGCAGAGGTACATTTTGACCTTGCCGGGCTCGACGGTCTGAAAAGTTTCCTTTTGGCGAGAAAGAGTGCTGTAGACGCGGAGAGGCATCGCATCAATCCGTGATGAATGGAGGGGTTGGCGTAATCCGTAAAGCCAGAAATCGTGGCTGCTTCGGTAGAATAGCAGCCTGAGGACTGCGCGCGAACAGCAGCCGCCTTGCGAAGGTGGCTTTGGTTGGCGGGTTTCTTCGGATTCCGAGGAAAAACTGGAAACTTAGAGACTTTCGGATCTCGCAAATTTGCTGTAGTTTGTTGAGAACAATGAATTTGCAGGTTTCTTGTCAGCACAATTTGTTGAGAAAACCTGCTATTCACCCGCTTAACTTAGAAGTTCCAGTACCGCAGGGATGCGATATGTCGGCTGCTCACCTTCCTGCTTCTCGATCATCTGTGGCCATGAATTTGTCCAGTGGCGCGGTCGAGTTCACCCAGCATTTGAGGGAATTGCAGAAGCAGATCGAAGCGGCCATGGACGCTGCTCTGGGTGCGACCTCCGAAGTTTCTCGTTTTGTTCCCCCCTCGCTGTTTGAATCGATGAGATACAGTGCCCTGGGGGGAGGCAAGCGGTTAAGGCCGGTGCTGGTTCTGCTGGCGAGCGAAGCTTGCGGAGCCGATCCGCTGCAGGCCATGCCCGCGGCTGTCGCCCTCGAGATGATTCATTGTTATTCACTGATTCATGACGATTTGCCGGCCATGGACGACGATGACCTGCGTCGCGGAAGGCCCACGAATCATATCGTTTATGGTGAAGCGACAGCGATTCTGGCGGGTGATGGCCTGCTGACGAGGGCCTTTGAAGTCCTGGCGACCGAGATTTCGAACAAAGAACTGGCATTGGCCTGTGTCGCTGATCTGGCATCAGCCGCAGGTTGGTGCGGCATGGTGGGTGGGCAAGCGGCTGATCTGGCGGCTGAGACGACACCCGTGACCACTCTGGCCGAACTGGAGCAGATTCATCATCGCAAGACTGGGCGTCTGCTGGCATGTGCCTTGACAATGGGTGGTCGCCTGGGCGGAGCTTCGGTGCAGCAACTGGAATCGCTGGCCCGTTATGGGTTTGCCATTGGCCTGGCATTTCAGATTGCTGATGACCTGCTGGATGTCGAAGGTTCATCGGAAAAACTGGGGAAGCAGACGCAGAAGGATGCCCAGGCCGGGAAGGCGACTTACCCTGGTTTTCTGGGAATCGAAGCCAGTCGTGAGCGAGCAACAGATCTGGTCAAACAGGCCTGTCGAGAACTGGAATTGTTCGGGCCGCGGGGCCAGTGGTTGAGTGATCTGGCACTGTACATTATTGAACGTGATCACTAAGTCTGTCGGCAAGACGGAAGGGATTTCGGGGCGAAGTTGGGGGACCGTTGAAAAGGTTAATCTGGAGAGTCTGGCTGCGGTCTACAAGTAAGTTGGTCGTTAAGCCAAGCCGCTCCAGGATGCTCCAAGCCTGGTTTTCAACATGAATTGCGAATGGAATCGAATTAACTTCTTGGAAGATTTTACTCTTTCGAGAGCCACAAACTGACTGGTCAGGAACACGATCATGCAGATGGAACATCTTCCGAGGATCACTTCTCCCAAGGATTTGGAGAAATTGAATCCTTCTCAGTTGATTCAACTGGCCGATGAAATTCGGGAGGCGCTCTGCGGGGTGGTTTCGGATCGAACGGCTCACTTTGCCAGCAATCTGGGTGTGGTCGAGCTTTGCCTGGCACTCCATCTGGAATTTGATTTTTCCCGTGATCGATTGATCTGGGACACCGGCCATCAGATCTATCCTCACAAGTTGATCACCGGTCGGTTTGCCTCTTTCCCGACCATCCGGCAGCGTGGCGGGCTGATGGGTTTCCCTAACCCTCAGGAAAGCGACTACGACCTGTTTATGACAGGCCATGCCGGGGCAAGTGTCTCGACGGTCCTGGGATTAAAGGCGGGTGATGACCTGGCGGGTGAGGATCGCAAATCGGTCGCGGTGATTGGTGATGGAGCACTCCCTTCGGGTGTGGTCTTCGAAGCAATGAACAATGCGGCTGAGCTTAAAAAAGACATGCTGGTCATTCTGAATGATAACAAAATGGGGATCTGTCCCCGCGTGGGAGGCCTGGCTCAATATCTGGACAAAGCTCGCAGTGCGCCGATGTACGATGGGCTGAAGCGGGATATTTCGCGGTTTTTGAAGTCTGTCCCTGTTGTTGGTGAAAGTGCGAAGCAGACACTTTCACAGATTAAAGATGCCGTCAAAGGGATGCTGCACGGCGGAATGCTCTTCGAAGAGATGGGCTTCAAATACATTGGCCCGATTGACGGTCACGATCTGCCGACACTCCGGAAGTATCTGGCCATGGTCAAGAAGATGAAGGGGCCAGTCCTTCTCCATGTGTTCACCAACAAGGGACATGGCTTCCGTCCGGCTTGTGATGATCCGGTCACGTTCCATGCGCCACCTCCGTTCCAGCGGGATGCTTATGGACAGATTGTCCAGATGAAGTCGACGTCGAGCCGGGCCTATACGAATGCCGTCAGCGATGCCCTCTACAAATCGATGGAGAAAGATTCCCGGGTTTGCGTGCTGACAGCGGCCATGTGTGAAGGAAATAAACTCAGCCGCATTCGGCAGGATTTCTCTGATCGATTCTTTGATACCGGGATTTGTGAGGCTCATACCGTGGCGTTTGCAGGAGGGATGGCGAAAGCTGGCATGCGGCCCGTCGTCGACATCTACAGTACTTTCCTGCAACGGGCTTTTGATCATATTTTTCAGGAAGTCTGTCTGCAGAATCTGCCCGTGGTGTTTGCGATGGATCGCGCGGGGATCGCGGGACCAGATGGGCCGACGCATCATGGGGTGTACGACATTTCGTATACGCGCATTTTCCCACACATGGTCTGTATGGCTCCCGGTGATGAGAGCGATGTCGCACCGATGGTGGATCTCGCTTTGTCAATGAATCGACCGGTGGCGATCCGCTATCCCAAAGCCAATGTGGAAACCATTCCCCGCACGTTGACTCCTGTCGAGTTAGGGAAGGCTGAGGTGATCAGTGAAGGGCAGGATGGGACGCTTGTGGCCTATGGTTCGTTGTTGACCAGTTGCGTGAAAGCCGCTGAGATTCTGCGTGAAGAACATGGGCTCGATGTCGGGATTATCAATGCCCGTTTTGCCAAACCGCTTGATGAAGAATGCCTTCTGGGAGTTCTGGAGCAGGGCTTTGTGATCACGATTGAAGAGCATGTTCTGGCCGGTGGGTTTGGTTCCGCAGTGCTGGAAGCGGCATGCCAACGAGGTGTCTCTTGTGATCGACTGAAAATTCTCGCTCTGCCAGACCGATTTGTGGAACATGGCGAACGCGACGAGCTGCTAGCCGAATGTGGCTTAAATGTGCCCGGGATTGTCGCGACGGCTCTGGAGATGGCGGGGAGAGAAGTGGAGATCTGATGTTCCACTGCACTGGACCTGCTGATCCGCTGATTCAGAGTGTGCTGCTGTGTGCAGTGACCGCAGGCCAGTCAGCAGGGTCGCCAAACTGCAGGTCCAGCCTCATGGCATCAAGTGGCATGAGGGTGGTGAAGCCAGGGATTGAAAGTCTGATAGAGGTCCGAGATTTGAGAGAGCTAAAAGATCTCCATCGGCATGCGGCCACCTCCGGAATGATGTTTAGCACGATTGAGAGTGAGAAAATCGCGAAGAGTGCCTGAATCCAGACACTGATTCAACTCAGTCGAGAAGGCGTTTTTACTGCTTTCTGGCAATCATCAATCGACATGATCCAGTGTGTCCCGGGTGATAGATGGGCTGAACCCGTTTTATATCGCGTGAACCTCTACGCTTCATGATTTTTCAAGTGGGGCAGCAGGCTCTGGCCCGATGGGAGTAGCGGGTTTGCTGAGGCTTTTGGGTGCTGTGACTCCCATGGAGACGTAAATACCAACCAGGTCTTCGAGGCTGCAATTGGCGGGTTTGACCCAAGCCTGTTTGACACAGAGCAATGCTCCGCCAAAGGGGACAGGGGCTGTGGGCAAAATGACGATGTGGTAGGCTTCGCCTCCAAAATGAACGAGTTCGGAAGTGGGCATCAGTGCCGGAGTTCCGATATCACTGCCGTCTCCAAAAAAGCACATGACGGGCGTCATGGATTGGAGTGAATCTTTTTTTCGATCGAAGAGACTGGTGACATGTTTCGAGGCATCGTAGATCGTGCCGAGGGCCGGTATACGTCGTAACCCGTGATCTATCATGCGTTGCCAGCCTCCACCCATGCCATTTTCCACCAGAGCTCCCATGCCATAAATGGCAAGGACGACTCCGAGGATACCAATCAGGTAAGCTGTCGTTTCGCAAGCCACGAGGGGCATGCCAATGGACATGAGGGCTTTGCCGAAAGGGCTGAGAGGCCCAAACAGGTCGTGGATTAACCTCACGACCCAGACCAGAACAGCCAGTGTTAACGCCAGAGGCAGGAGACCAATCAGCCCCGTGACAAATGTGATGCCCACACGTTCCGGATAAGTACGGGGAGGTTGTGCTGCGGGTGCGGGATCGTGGGACATGTCGATCAACTCTTGAGGGGCTATGAACACGAGAAATTATGAATGTGATCGCAAACTGTGCGTGTGACATTCTGGACTGAGTTCGCCTGTGGCTGCAATCGGGGAGAGCTAAGGTTTTTTCCCCTTCTCCCGTACTGACGGGAGAAGGCCGGGATGAGGGGAGCTCGAACGGGTTGGGTATGCGAACAAAGATCGGCTTTATCTCAGGATGCCCTTAATCTCTGTCCAGTGGCAAACAATTGACGCCCCTGCGAAACGTTTGTCGTAAATACAAATTGAGTGAGAAGACCCTCACCCTGCCCTCTCCCACGAAGACGTGGGCGAGGGTTCCAGAGTCACGTGCATGGCGTGGAAACCTGTGTATGAAAGTTCGGCACGACTTGGCCGGGTCTCCCTCAGGTGGCCGAAGCCTGTTCATCGATGCAGAAAGCCCGGCATCCACTGAAGAGGCCGAGCTTTGCATGTTGTGAGTGGTCGTTATGAGCGGGAGGTGAATCTTTGAAGTTGTTCCCTGAATGTGTGTTGTCAGGGATGTACCCTACTGGGAACTCGCTTATCGCTGGATCTGCCGGACCTGATTGCCGAGGACGGCCGTAAAGATGGGCTGCATGACCACCTGCACGATCACACCCGGCTGGCCCTGAGACGCGACTTCCGTCTGGCTGGCGACCAGAGCTTCATTCGCCAGCGAATCCTGGCCGGTGGAGGCGTAGCATTTCGAAAGACTGGCCCAGGCTCGGCGATTCATCGGGGCAGGGAACAGATCGGCGGCTTTTTTCAGGGGCTCAATCGCTTCGTCGAACTGGCTGAGACCTGTGAGAGCTTCACCACGCAGCAATTGCTCGATGGCATTGAATGGGCCTGCATCGCCGATTCGATTCAGTTCGGAAAGAGCTGCCTGTGGCAGTTCGAGTTCCAGATATCCCTCAGCAGCGGCCAGTCGTTTCACGACTTTGTATGAAATCTCATGATTCATGATCAGCCCCTTCACTTTCGAGGATGCCTGGCACTTTCGAGGATGTCTGGCGGCAAGTGTCACCTGGCGGTGCGATGTTCGAAGAATCGTCCATTCACACCAATTCAATTATGTTGCAAGTTATGTGCCCTGAATTCGAAATCGGCAAGGCCATGATGTTTGTGCCGATTCTCATCAGGAATTCTCGTTAAAAGTGGCATGGCTGTTACTTCAGTCTCGTCATTTGGCTGTCCAGCGGGTGAGATGACCTGTGTCCTGTTTGGCAGGCTTGCTGTCAAAATGACAACCCTCTGGATTTGTGTCGAAACCTGAGGCGGAACTGACAGTTTCCAGAGCATGGAAAATCAGGAGGACTCTCCAGATTTCCGGCAGCAGAAGTTTCATTCGGCTGTGGCCATCGTGAAAACCGGCAGTCCGCCATAATGCAAAAAAGAACCTCATGGACGATGGTTATTGGATCTGACGCGGCTGCATGATTCCAGGTTCACTGGTCGTTTCTGCTGGAAGCATTCGATGCGGCTCATGCAGTCGTCTCCATAATAATTACTACGAGAAAAGCAAAAGCTTTCAGGGAGAAATGGCTGTCTCTGCCAACGTTTTTTCGAGTTTTTCTGCAACATCCAAAAAGGATCATGAGTCTCAGAATAGAACAAACTCAAGGGAGGGCATTGAGGCTGGTCGGCAGGAGTTCCAGGAGCATCCTTGACGGAATGGTGGGTCTGCCTGGGAATTGCACACTTGCGGGGGAGTGTCGTGATGCGGGAGAATACGAAGGAATTGTGTCGATCAATCATTGGAGCTCGCCGGGCCAGTTGCATGGACTCACTGGTGTGGCGACTCTCACGTCGCAAAGTGCCCTTCGCATGTTGCTGTTTGTCTGTGCCTGTGTCCTTCCCTCATTCTGGGTTTCATTCGCGGCCGTCGGTGCGATGCGCTGGATTGCTCCCCGGCTGGGTCTGATCGATAAGCCTGCTGCTCGCAAAGTTCATTTAGTTCCCAAGCCCATGGGGGGTGGGATTGGTCTGTGGTGTGGTGTGCTGATTCCACTGACCGGAGCCTTGCTGATTGTCTTTTTTGCACCGGAACTTTTGCCCGTCAAGATTCCCGGGAAGACGATCTCGGCTGATGGCAGTGTGCTGTACCGTCTGCCTCAACTATTGGCTGTGACTCTGGGAGCATTAGCCATGGGCCTGGTGGGGTTGGCTGATGATTTTCGACCTTTGCCATGGCAGCCCCGGCTCTTACTGCAGTTTCTGATTTCCGCCATTGTGGTGGCTTGTGGAGTGCGGGCGACTTTCTTTGTCGAGAGTTTCTGGCTGGGGGCGTTTGCCAGTGTGTTGTGGTTTGTAGTGCTCGTCAACTCGATCAACTTTCTGGATAACATGGATGGGCTCGCGGGTGGGATTGGGCTCATTGTTTCGGGTGTGTTTGCCTGCATGATGCTTTCGAGAGATGATGATCCCCGCTGGATGGTGGGAGGCTATTTTCTCCTTTTGTGCGGCTCGCTGCTGGGTTTTTTATGCCACAACTGGTCACCGGCCCGCATTTTTATGGGAGATGCCGGTAGCTATTTTCTGGGCTTTTCGCTGGCGAGCATGACGATCCTGGGGACGTTCTACACTGCGGAGGATGGCCGGACTCATACCATTCTGGCACCACTTTGCGTGCTGGCTGTGCCACTTTACGATCTGCTGTCGGTGATCAGTATTCGATTGAAGGAAGGGCGCAGTCCTTTTCAACCGGACAAGAAACACTTTTCGCATCGACTGGTGGCTTTGGGGCTGAAACCTGTGCATGCCGTACTGACGGTGCATCTTGCGACATTGACGACGGGGCTGGCTGGTCTCTTGTTGTGCTCGGTCGATTCATGGGGTGCAGCGCTTTTGTGCCTGGGGATTGTGGTCTGCATCCTCGCGATGATTGCCATTCTTGAGTCGGCACCACGGCCTGCGATCGCTGGTTCATCGTTGGGAACAATCCCGGTGGTAGCGATGTCGGCGTCTGCCGGGCCTGAACAAAGCGGGAATGAAGTTTCAGCGAGTGGCCGCGAATTGAATGCGCACGCTGCGGATCGAACTTCGACCGATGTTTCGGCAAGGAACTGGTAAATGCCTTCTTTGCGAACGATGGCGCTTTCAATCCAGAGTCTGTTGTTCGGGGAGCAGGCGATTCCTGTTCGCGCAGATCTGGAAGCGCGACAAAGCGCGGGATGGTTGTGGATGTCTGCGAGAGGAAAAAAACCTGTTGTGGAAACCCAGCGGGCTGGAACTTCGACAGGTCAGCGCATGGTGCAGGAGGCGGGAGGGCGGGTTGAACCTTCGCGATGGCAGGAGAGCGTGGCGGGCTGGCTCGTTGTGCTGCTCGCCAGTCTTTTTTTTGCCAGGTTCTGGACACCACCGGAAGCCGCAGTGATGGGGGAATCTCTCTGGCTGGCGATTCTGTCGATGGCCACGGCGGCCATGCTGCTGATCTTTTTGCCGAAAACAGCGCCGGTTTCGAGTGCCTGGCGTTCAGGGTTTGTCTGGGGATGGCTGCTGCTGACGGCTGGTCAGGTGGCTGGGACAATTCACGTCTGGCTGGCTCAGGGAGATCGACGAGCGGCTGCCAATCTGCTGATCGAGTTTTTTTCTCTGGCCATGGGAGCCTGCGTGTTGTGGCGACTGGCACCTCGATTGGCAGAACGACCAGGCCACGTGATCCACCTGAATGCGATCTGGCCGTTTGTGATTACGACATTGCTCTCGATGTCTGTACTGGGTCTGTATCAGCATGAGATTGGCCTGCCGGCGATCTCTGGTCGATATATCAAAGCAATACAGGAACTGGATCGACTGGAGGGTCTGCAGGAGCGATCCGCAGAAGAAGAATCGAAGATTTCGCAGCTCAGGCAAAAGCTGGAAAGCGATGGCATCCCGACAGAACTGCACGCTCGCAGAGCGTTCTTTCAGCGGTTGACCAGCAGTGAGCCTTATGGCTTTTGCGCTTTGGCGAATACGTTTGCGGCAGTCCTGCTGGTGCTGTTGATCTTGAGTCTGTTTGCGTGGCCCGAGGTGACGAAGCAGCGCACGATGTGGTCGTGGCCGGATCTTTCCCGCCCATTCACCTGGATGCTGCTGGCGGCATGGCTCTTGGGGGGCTGGACATTGCTGCTTACGAAATCCCGTACGGCAGTGCTTGCACTGGCAGTGACGATGCTGCTGCTGGCGGTGCGGCCGCTGGTCGGTCAGTGGAAAGCTGTGGGCAATCCGCGTGTTTCGTCCAGATCGTGGTTGTGGATCTTCGGTGCGGGATCAGGAGCCATGCTACTGCTGGTCGGTCTGGTGGCCTGGCGGGGAGGGCTGGATCTGGAGGTGATCACAGAAGCCCCGAAATCACTACGATATCGGCTGGAATACTGGGTCGCGACGTTGCAGATGCTGGCAGATCATCCCTGGTTGGGTGTGGGCCCCGGAAACTTTCGCAGCGTTTATCTGTCGTACAAACTCCCGAGTTCGAGCGAAGAGATCGCTGACCCTCATAACATGGTTCTGGAAGCTTGGAGTTCCGGAGGGATTTTGTCTCTGGCGGGGTTACTGGTGCTCGCAGGAACCGGCCTGTTCGCTCTAGGGAGAGGTTTATGGAACTCTTCGTCCGGAGTGAATGAACAAGCTTCGGCAGAGGTTTTTTTCACTCAGAATTCTCGAGCTGTCCACCTTCCTGCCCATTGGCCAATGTGGGCTGGAGCCGGCAGTCTGGCGATTGCCTGGTGGGGCCGATTTCTGCTCGATGGCGTGTTTGACGATGCATTGATTGTGTTTGGCATCTTCTGGACGGGACTGTATCTGATCATCGACCGCTGGGGATGTAACGCATCAAAGAAGGCAGAGGCGGCCGGTGAATCGCTTGCTGCTCCGCAGGAATTGCAGGCTGATCGAAATACTACTCGCGGCTTCGCAAACAGTTGGGGAGATCTGGCATTTCCAGCAGCGGCGTTCGCTCTGGGAGTGAATCTCCTGGCGGCCGGAGGGTTTGGGATGGCGGCGATCCTGGGATTATGGCTGCTGCTGATCACTTTATCGACGTGGCCGGTAGGGGCCGCTGTTCCTCAGATGAGAGAACCCGGAGAAATTCTGGCTGTCAAACCTGGTTCTGGCGAGGGATTTATCTCTTCGATTTTCAGTTGGGGAAGTCGACTGCTCCCTGGAGCGATGGTGCTGGTGATGGTTCTTTCGATCTGGGGGGCATGGCCAGTCTGGATGGTTTCACAGGGACGCATCCAGATGTCAGCTCGACCAGCCACCACTCGAAGTGCCGCCATTCGGGAAATGGTGAAACTGGCAGAATGGGATGAGTGGTCTCCCAGCCTGGCCGAGACGGCCGGCATGGCGTGGTTTTCGAATGCCGAGAGTTCGACGGAGTGGGCGGACGGTGAAAAATGGATGAAATCTGCCAGTCAACGCGATTTTCACAGTTACCGGCCTCATGAGCAGTTGGCGCGTGCCTATTTTGAAAGAGCTGTGAGCAGTCCTGCTGAGCGACAGATCTTTGCCGAGAAGGCTGTGGAATCTTTTGAGGAAGCGAATCGCAGATATCGCAGTTCGAGTCGACTTCTGGCTGGGGCTGCGGAAGCGCTGGCATTGGCAGGGCAGCGAAAAGAGGCCTCAATTCAAGCGAATCTGGCATTGGAGCAGGATGAATTGAATCGGCAATTGGGCCACTCGGATCGTGTCCTTCCCGAAGAAGTTGTCGAGCGACTCAAGCGACTGCAATCAGAAAAGCTGGATGAAGATCCTTTGAACAAGGTGCGAGTCCAGTGACTCTCTCCAGCATTTCCGATTAGACTGTCGTATATCGCTGCGGAAGCGTGTTGAAATTGCCTGCTGAGCTGGGCGGTTCTACAGAAGATATTCTGCAAACGAAACTTATGACGAGATCAACACAGGCCCGGATTGCTGGAGATGATCGCTATGAAGCCTGCTGCCATGGCTGTTTGTGCATTTTTGACGGTAATGACGTTAGCGGCGATTGCGTTTTTCGGTCGTGGCACCGCGACGTTACCAGTCAACGTGGCGCAGCCTGTGCCAGAAACTGAAATTGGCCCTAAAGTGGCCAAAGAAGGGCCACAACCCAAAGCGGTGATTCCCGAAGTGGAATACGACTTTGGGAAAATGGAGATGGGCGACGAAGGATCGCACGTGTTTATCATTAAAAATGAAGGCGAAGCACCGCTGGAGATTCTGGCCCGTAAAGAAGAAACCACCTGCAGTTGCACCGTGGGGAATGTGGCGGGTGATGGTAAGCTGGCACCGGGTCAACAGACCGAGGTGACTTTGAACTGGAAGATCAAGCTCTCCAATCCGAGCTTCCGGCATCATGCGGTGATCCGCACCAACGATCCGGGGAATCGCCGAATCGAACTGACGGTGGTCGGAAAAGTCGAAGCCGGTCTGCAGCTCAAACCCGAAGGGGAATGGGCGATGGGGCAATTGAAAATTGGAGCACCATCGGAAGCGACGGGTTCAATCTACAGCCCGCTGTTTGACAAGTTTGAGATTACGGAAGTCAAAACAGATCTTCCCACCACACAGATCACGTGGGTGCCTCTTACTGAAGAGCAATTGAGCGAACGCGGTGCGAAATCGGGTTATCTGCTGAAGGCGACTGTTTCAGGTGATGTCCCGGTCGGCAGTTATTCTGACCGGGTCGTTTTACAGACCAGTCTGGAAAAGCATAAGGAAGTCAGCTTTGCCATTAAGGGGACCCGTCCCGGGCCGATCGATGTCATGGGACGAGGCTGGGCCAATGAGTCGACCGCATTGATCTTGGGAGATTTTCCTGCCAAAGACGGGAAAACGGCCGAGTTGTCGCTCTTTGTGCGGGAATTGGAAGGAGATCTGGAGCTTAAAAGCTACGAGACGGCTCACAATGCGGTGGAAGTCGCCTTGCGAAAGGACGACAAGTACATGGGCAAAGGGGTGCAGCGATACTTTCTGACAGTTAAGGTTTTGCCGGGTCTCCCTGCCGACCGGCAGTTCAAGAAATCCGAGAAAGTGATTCTCAAGTTGAATCATCCACTCATCCCGGAGTACAAGTTCTTTGTCAGCTATCTATCGCTGTAACTGACAGTTGATATTGGATTGTCGAGAACTGTACAGGCACTGCCAGCAGGGGTGTTTCAAGGTCGAAAATTTTGCGCAATGGCGTTGAATTAACCGGATTTCTGGTTTTTGAATGCCTCGCTAGGGATGTCTGCCATGCCTCGTCATCGTCGTCAGCATGCTCTTGCTGGTTCTCTGGGTGGTAAAAATCGCCCCGCGCAGTGCACTTCACCCAAACTGGGGCGGGTCTTCTGGCCTTGTCTTTTGGGACTGGCTTGCCTGACAACTCTGCTCACTGGAGGCGCGTGGGTTATGCGACTTCTTCCCAGTGATGCACAACTGGCGAGCCGAAGTTCAACGGAAGCTGAAACCAGTTCTTCTTTACCGTTACAGAACTCAGCGGTCTCCGTCTTGCCCTGGAATACGCCCCTCGCGCAAGCAGCTCAAGTGCCAGCCGAGCCGCTTCCCTCGAAGACGACCTCACCAGAAGCCACATCCAAGGCTGCCAGCGATACCAGTGAACCACCTGTGGCGGAAGACTGGCCTCGCCCGCAAGCGGTCCTCATGCTCTCGGCAGAAACAAATGGATATCTTGAACCTTGCGGCTGCTCATTAACCCAATCGGGTGGGATGTCGCGCAGGCTCGATCTTTTCCAGCGGCTCACCAAAAGAGGTTGGCCGGTCGCGGGGTTGGATGCGGGAGGATTCGTCAAGCGTTCCCGCCGCCAGGATCAGATCAAGTACGAAGCGATTCTCACGGCTTTGCGATCGCTCAACTATCAGGTGATTGGTCTGGGGCCGGCAGATCTCCGTCTGGGGGCCGACTTCCTGCTGACACAACAGGTCGCCGATCCTGAGGAAGTGCAGAAGTCGCTCGCCATTTCAGGGGCGAACGTCACGTTCTTTGAGTCACCCGATCTCGGCACGCCACTGCGTACAAAGACCTTCAAGATTGGCGAAGTGAAAGCCTGTGTGGTTTCAGTTCTCGGGAAAAGCCGAAGAGATGATGTCGCTCCGGCTGGTGTCGCCAACAACATCACCTTCAGCGATCCCGATGAAGAGATTCGTAAAGCAATTGAGCAGTTCAAAGGTGAGAAGCCGCATCTGCTGATTCTGCTCAACAATGGGACTGTGGATGAAGCGAAAGAGTTCGCCCGCAAGTTCCCTGCGTTTCAGTTGATTGTCACAACGGGAGGGCCGGAAGATCCTCAATCGAAACCTGTGATGGAAGGCCGCTCGTGGATCATTCAGCCTGGCCAGAAAGGCAAGTATGTTTCGCTGGTGGGCTATTTTCCGGATGATGTAAAGACTCCATTCCGTTACGAACTGATCGATCTCGACAATCGCCGGTTCAAAGCGACGAAGCCGATGGAAAACCTCATGGCCGACTATCAGAAGCGGCTGGAGCTTGAACAGATCTCTTTAGCACCCGAACTGGTCATTCCTCACCCGAGTGGCCGCAAGTTTGTGGGTTCCAAAGTGTGTGGCGATTGCCACACGAAAGCCTATGAAAAGTGGGAAGAAACCGGCCACGCCAAGGCCACGAAAAGTATCATCCATGGTCGTGGGGGGATTGAAGGGGAGTACATTTCGCGCATTTATGATCCGGAATGTATTAACTGCCACACGACAGGTTGGGAAGCACAGCAGGTTTTGCGGTATGACTCGGGCTACCGTGATCTGGAAACATCGGCCCATCTTTTTGGAAATGGCTGCGAGAACTGTCACTCTCCCGGGAGTGAACATGTGCGGATCGAAAATGGTGGCAAAGCGACTGAAGATGAGCAGGCCGCCGCTCGACTGGCGATGCGTGTGACACTTGATCAGGCGAAAAAGACAACCTGCTATCAATGCCACGATGGAGATAACAGCCCGGGCTTCGAATTCGACAAATACTGGAAAGAAATCGCTCACCCGTGGAGAGATTGATCGATGGCTTTCGGAGTTGGGTGTTTGGTATTTGGTGTTCGAATACCGGCGGCTTACTCTCGACTTATCTCTCCAAGATCCAACACCCAACACCCAACACCCAACATCAAATTTTCCCATGCCGACTGATGCTCCCGAGATCATCCGTGCTCACCGTGAGACCGGGCTGTTTGAACTCAAATGGCCTGGGGAGTCCGAGTTGTTTGTCCGCTTTTTTGATGTGCGCTGCGGCTGTACGTGTGCAGTATGTGTGGATGAATTCACGGGTGAGCCACTGCTTGATCCTGCAAAAATTCCGACTGAGATTGCCCCCGCTGGGCTTGATCTGGTCGGTCAGTATGCGATTCGCATTCGCTGGAATGACGGGCACAATACCGGGCTTTATACGTGGGAACGCCTCCAGCAACTGGCTCATGCCGCTCGTCAATAGATCCCTCTGGCATTTCCTTCTTGATGTAGGGTGCAAGAAGTTCCGACGGATTGCACCATCTTCGCTATCACGTAGGCATACCAACCTGCCCGATCCATCGTCTCTCGGCGAATTTCTCCGCTGTTCGGGATAGTTGCTTTTCATGAAAACGAGCGAATGATACATGATTGTTGTTTTCAAATGGGATGTTCCGCGAATCACAAACGTTTTCCATTCTTAGATCGCTGAGCAGAGATGGCTGATATCGAAGTCGAGATGAAGTTTTCTTTGAACGATGTCGAAGAGTTTCGTGGCGTTCTGCTGGCCCACGAGGCGATTTGTGCCGGGCCTGCTACGACGGAGAGTGATGAGTACTTCGCACATCCCGGGCGTGATTTTGCGACGACCGGGGAAGCCTTAAGGGTCCGTTCGACGCCGCTGGAGACTATTCTCACCTACAAAGGCCCGAGGCTCGATCAACTCACGAAAACACGTCATGAGATTGAGGCCCCGCTGGTGGGACCGATGGGGGCATTGGCTGCCGACAAGTCACCCCTGGCGATCTGTCAGATTCTGCTGGCGTTAGGGTTTCGCTCCGTTAGAAAAGTTGTCAAGAGCCGGCAGTTCTGGACACTCCCTGATGAAGAGTATGTGCTGGTCTGCACGATCGATCATATACCGGAACTCGGCGATTTTGCCGAACTCGAAATCATCACTGAAGAACACGCCTGGCAACCCGCGCGGGATCGCCTGCTGGAATGGGCTGCTCGTTTGAAGTTAGACCAACCGGAAAACAGGTCTTATCTGGAACTTCTCCTTGATCATGAGCAGCGGCCGTCATGAGTCCGCGAGTACATGAGGCTGAACCATTATGAGTCCCGGCTTTCGTGAATGGTGAACTCTCCATGAAGGGCTTGGCTCATTTTCTGAAAGACCCTCTTCAGTTCACAGCGAACACTTGTTAACTTCTTCGCGTCATCAGTTCTGCAATGATCGAATTGAAGTCTGTCCTGGCAATACCCATTTCGCAGAACTCTCCCGAGTTCCCGGCGGCTTTGAACTGAAGCAGATCGTCAAGCTGAGGATGGCCTCAGCGATTTGTCACATTTTACGCTTCCCATCCGTTTCCATCGTCAAGGTAACCAATCCGTGGCCATTGAATTCAACTGTCCGCACTGTGATAAGTCACTCAGCACCTCTGAGGATCGGGCTGGACGTAAAGCGAAATGCCCTGGTTGTGGCGAAGTCGTGACTGTGCCGGGACTGGATCAACCGGCGGCTGAAGATGACTTTGAAGAGGATCTTCCGCCTCCGCCACCGGTGGGGAAAATGCGTGACACGCGAGCGAAAGTCGCCTGCCCCATGTGTGGTGGCGAAGTCCTGGCGGCAGCGAAGCGCTGCAAACATTGCGGTGAAGATCTCTCTCCGGCGGGTGGCGATGAGGCAGTATCCGGAGCCACGGGAGAACTGACAAAGATCGAAGCGGGCGAAGTCATTGGCAGCGCGTGGAAGGTTTACTTGAAAAACCTCGCCCCGTGTCTGGTGGGAAGTTTTCTCGTCAACCTGTTGTCGCAACTGGTCACCATTCCACAGCAGATCATTCCTGGTCTCGTGATGGGTGACGGTGAAGATCCGACCGGTGTCATGGTCGGGCTGGCCATGCTCTTAGGCTTCATGGCCATGTCGTTCTGTGTCGGTGCATTTTTGCAGATCGGGCTTTGCCAGCTCTTTTTGAAAGCTGCCCGCGGTGAAGATCCTCAAATTGGCGATATCTTCAGCGGTGGCAAATTTTTCCTGCGCTACGCCATTTCACTGGTGTTGTTCAGCATCGCATTTGGGATTGGCATGGTGCTGTGTATCATTCCCGGGATTCTTGTGAGTTGCATGTTCTATCCGTTTGCCTATGTGATTGTGGCTGAAAACTCTAAGGGGATTGATTGCTTTTCGAGATCACAGGAAATTACCAAAGGGAATCTGCTGCAGATTTTCGTGCTGATGCTGGCTGGAGCCGGGATTAATCTGCTGGGGATTCTGGCGTTGTGCGTCGGGGCGATCTTTACTCTGCCACTCACGCTGTTATTCACCGCCGTCGCTTATCTGAAGATGACTGGGCAGGAAGTGGTTGAAGTCTGATTCTCGTGCAGAACTTCCTGAATCTGCATTTCAAATCCGGCGCTGATCAGTTCGAAAAGAGTTTGCGAGAAAGGTTTTCTCGTCCGTGACGATGAAGCGGACGAGAAAATCAGAATTCGCCCAGCCTGCCAACCAGTTTACATCGCAGGGAATGGTGAGATCGGCTAATCTCCGTTTGTATTTCAGGAGTTGCCCGTTTCGACATTCCCACGGAGAGGGGTATGGCTCGCGAAAAGATCTTCACTGGCCCGGCTGATGGAGCGGTCGCCAGTACTGTTCGTTCCAGTGCTGCGGGGGCTCCTGCAGCGAATGCGTTCGATGACCGTGCGCTCGACGAAGAGTTACGTCCTTCGCGGCTGGCCGATGTTGTTGGTCAGCGAAAGGTCGTCGAACGTCTGGAAATCATGCTGGCTGCGACGCGGATGCGGACTGAGCCGCTTAGCCATATTCTGCTCGATGGCCCGCCGGGCCTGGGCAAGACGACCCTTGCTTTGGCCCTGGCCAAAGAACTCGATGTCGAATGTCAGATCACTTCGGGCCCGGCCCTGGCGGCTCCAAAGGATCTGTTGCCGTATCTGACCAACGCCAGTGGCAATTCGATTCTGTTTATCGATGAAATCCATCGCCTCCCTGCTGCCGTCGAAGAGTTTATTTACCCCGTGATGGAAGACTTCCGCGTCGATATTGTTCTGGGGGAAGGGCTCAACGCGCGGACCATCAATATGAAACTCAAGCCATTCACCATTGTGGGGGCCACGACGCGTTCTGGCATGCTCACGGCTCCTTTGCGGGATCGCTTTACGTTTCGTGAGCATCTGGAGTTCTATGAAGAGCCCGATCTGGCTGAGATTGTCCGTCGTAATGCGATTAAACTGCGTACGAAGATCGACGATTCTTCAGCGCTGGAAATTGCCCGCCGCAGCCGGGGAACACCTCGCAAATCGAACAATCTGCTGCGCTGGGCGAGAGATTTTGCGACGGTCAAGCAGAAGGAGGGGCTTATTACTAATGAGATCGCCAGGCAGGCTCTGGCGATGCTAGAAATCGATGTGCTGGGTCTCGAAGAGCAGGATCGCAAGTATCTACGGACAATTGTGAATGTCTTTGGTGGCGGCCCGGCTGGTCTGGCGGCGATAGCACATACGATGAACTGTCCTCCGGATACACTCGAGGATGAGGTCGAACCGTTCCTGCTGCGTTGCGGCTTTATCCAGAGAACACCGCGCGGCCGGATTGTTACGGCTTCTGGCCTGAATCATCTCTCAGGTTAGAATGACCAATTGGTTCGTGATTTTCTTGTGCGGCTTCTCGATTTGATTGATCGATTCTCATGCCAGCCAGGGGCCATACGCACATGAGTCAGGCGGCAACCATAGATGACAGCACTTCCGGCGATGGCCCGATCTGCCTGGCGATTACGTTTTTCCTGCTAGGGATTGGCTACGCCTTGCCAGTCGTAATGTGGCCGACGATTGATCCTTCGCTCGAGGTCAAAAGTACTGGCACGATGAATCTTTACACGCTCACTGCCTGGGGCGGGCTGGCTCACTTTTTCTATGCCTGGCGCGGGCAGAATCTGGCTCTTGGCGCTTCATCTGCAGCGACAGATTCCTGGGCCTGGAGTCGGCGGCCAATGTTTTTCGGAATTCTGGCGCTGATCTTGGGGGTGACGGCTCTGGGGAGGTGGTTCATCCCGGTCAGGATTTTTGATGGGGTTGTCTGGGTTTATTTCATCCCGCACTTTCTGAAAGCGGAAGGGATCTTTCAAAAACGGGCGGCACCGCTTCGCCGTGATAATGCCCTGATGCTGATGAGCTTTGCTTATTTTTCGATTGTGATTTTAGCCCACGAATTCTGGGCTGAGCATCAGGTGCTCGCTTTCAGTCTGGGTGTGGCCATGATGCTGGCCATTGGCTATTGGGGTGGCCTGGCGGCTTTGAGAAGTCAAGACAGGATGCCGGTGACTTTGATGTCGGCATTTCTGGTGGGTGAAACACTCGTCTGGAGTGAGTATGCGCCGTATATGTCTCCCACGTTTGCTGATGGTGTCTATGGTTTTCATGTTGCGGGTGCCAGCTTCTATCACTATACCCGGGCTTATGCTTTCGGGATTGCGAGACAGTCGACTGGCAGTATGAAACTCGCCGATCTGTGGCTATCGATTCCTCGCATTCTGATTGTGCAGATGTTGGTGATTGCCCTTGGCATTCTGATTGGCTACGCGTGGCCAGTGAAACTGATGTCACTTTCATCCCCTGAGCTGCTGGCACTGCTCTTGAGTGGGATCTGGGCACCACAGTTCTTTACCGTCTGGGTCGGCTGGCATCTTCTGAGTAGTGATGCTTTCCCTTATTACCGCCGCTGGCTGGCTCGATCGTCGTAGATGTTCGTTGTCATATCACTTTGATGCATCTCGGTCCCAGGTGCTGCGAATGAATACTCAACATGACGATATTGCACAGCAACTGGCTGCGGTCTTCTTAAGACTCGACGTGATTATGAAGCCTTGGGGCTTCGCATTCATTGCTGAGGAAATCCGATCGTCTCATTGCGGCCCATTCGCATCCGGATTCTATTGCCGCGACACAACTCGCATAGGAATTTCCTGTCGCACCACGATCGATAACATCTTTTACGAGCATTTTTTCATTACACGAAGCGCTGGCAGCACCGAGTTAGAGCGGTTCACAATCGGGCATTCTACATTGATGGATGCCCTCGGGTATGCTAGTGATTGTCATCTGATCGCTTCAAGCAAAACTCCTGACACGATTATCGCTCGAGATGGCGGCGACCGTGTCGAGGCGCTGATCCACGACTTAAGCGTGCTGGCGTCGCGTGTGTTGTGCGAGCCATGCGAAGAATTTTATGCGATTGTTCGACGTGGGCTGCGCAAGTACTCTGTTGTGTGACTCTCTTTAAAGAGTGTCGCCTAAAAAAGTCGTTCGGCAGGCACAAAGCCAAAGAGCGTTGTAGGTGTCGCCTTCTCATTGAAGTAAATGGACGACTGTCAACAGTGTTCCTGAAAAATGTTCTCGATACAAAACCATGTTGTGGCAGGCACACAGATACGTCGCATAGAGCTGAACTATCTATCGTACTGGTTCGATGATTGTTGTGATGCAGGAGCACTGCTGGGCAAGCCAGCAGTGGCACCCGTTTAAAGGGATATTTCTGGATTGCAGTGTGCACGAGTTTTCTCGATTACCAACCCGTTACAACAATCGGCATTCCTTTGGTGATGATCATGGTGTGCTCGTACTGGGCCGATAAATTGCCGCGCGCTCCCACCAGTGTCCAGCCGTCGGGTTGCTCCTTGACGAGTCGGCTTCTGGTGGAAAGGAATGGCTCGATGGTGATGACCATCCCCTCTTTCAATCGTCTTCGGTCCGCAGGATCGTAGTATCCGGCGATATGCTCGGGGGCTTCATGCAGCGCCCGGCCAATTCCGTGGCTGCCGAGGTTTTCGAACACCTGGAAGCCATGCTTCTCTGCTGTTCGCTGGATGGCTGCTCCGATCCCATGCATGGGCTGTCCGGCAGCGGCTCGCTGCATGGCCGCTTCCAGAGCCGTACGCGTGGCCTCGCACAACCGCGTTTTCTGCGGATTGGTTGGCGGCACCACCTGTGTCCCTCCTGTATCGGCGAAATAGCCGTCCAACTCGGCAGAGACATCGATGTTCAAGACATCGCCCGGTTGGATCACCCGTTCACCCGGAATTCCGTGAGCCGCCTCTTCGTTAATGCTGACACAGGTGGCACCGGGGAAGTTGTAGACCAGACGCGGTGCTGATCGGGCGCCATAACGCTCCAGTAATCGCTCACCGATCGCATCGAGTTGCCGAGTCGTCATTCCCGGTTCTGCAGCCGCCAGCATCTCTCGTAAGACGCTGGCGACAATTCCACCGATCCGTTTGAGCGCGGCGACATCGTCATCTGATTCGATGGTCATGCGATTGACTTTCTCGGTGTGGATATCAATTTCAATCGCTCAGAGATCAGAGAGTGACGCCTGCTGTTTTATTGACAGCGGCTCCACACATCGGGCAATCCATCAGGAAATCCTTCACCGATTCACCGCACTGGGGACAGGTTCCTTGGCCGATTGAGGCGTTAAGGCTCTGTGCGTCCATCAATTGGCAGGCACCGGAAAAGACCCGCCAGGTCAGATAGCAAAGAATGATCTGCGACACCATCACGATCATAGCCACATAGCAGGAGCTTTGAAGAACCGAGAGATCGTTGGAGCGAGCCATGGTGAGGACGACTCGGTCAATCACCACCGACCCGATGCGGAGTAGCCACCACACGCCCACGAGCGTGCTACCATCACCTCTTTTCCACTTCTCCGGGCCATGCATGGCCACTTTCCAGATCTCCTGCATCCCCTGGTAGGGCAGCCAGATGTTCGCAATCGGTATGAAGTAGCAGCCAACAGCGAAGCCCGGAGTCTGGGAAAGCCTTTCAGCTCCCAGAATCCGTGCATTGTGGTTCAGCCTTCCCACCAGAGTGAGAAAAACGACTGCGGCACTAATGAGCATGAGGGCGTTGATTCCCATCCATCCAGCCGCCCGTGTTGCGCTCCCTTGGACTTCGGCCTCCGTCGCCGGTTGTCCAGCGATGGCACGACTGATAATCGCCAGATCGAGGATCTGGTTCACGATTCCACCGATATCAAGCACGACGAAGATCAGGAGGAAGGCGAACAATGCTTTCAGCAGAGTGTTGGTGGGGAGGTAACCGGTCGGCGCTGAGCGTTCTGACATTTCAGTACACTTTTTTTGGGGATGGTGGGATCAATCAGCTGCAATCGATGCTGGATGGAATATCTCGACAACAGAATGCGGACGACTGGGGAAGTTGTCCTTCGAAAACCCGCCACAACCTGGACGCAGCTTTGAGCGTCTCGTAATTCTTCAGTTGTGAAGGTTTTTCAGCGGCCCATTCAGCGTTTCACGTTATAGAGTGTGCGTGGACTAACGTCCACACCGATCCTCAGGAAACCGCGAGATTGAGAGTCGCTTCAACGAGCGACAGTTTCTCTTCACCAAGTCTCCTACGGTGTCCAATCGACCCATATCTTCTCAAGCTGCTCACCAATTCTCAAACACCCCGCCCATTCCTGCCGATACTCCTAATCAAACTCGGGCTGCATGACGCGGATGCCGTGGATAACGGCGAGATCGCGCGGCTTGGAAGCGATCGCTTTCATATGGATCACGCCTTCGGGACTGACGACCGACACATTTTTTGTGACTCGCACTCGATGAATATCCGGCATTTCACCGCCAATCGGAGGAAATTGTTGTCCGCGATGAAGAGGTCCGCCGCGAAGGATTCGCCATCGAACCGGAGGGTGCATGCCGGGGCACCAATTTCGGTTTCAACGTGATCGATGATCGGGATGGTGCATTTTGTCGGAACTTCATGAAGCCTAATTATATACTGCGTTAAATACGGAAGGCAGGCGGGAGCCTGCCCTACGGGAATGTGTAAATACGGTGTTATTTGATGGTAATGATGACCTCGGCTTCGCCGACTTGTACGGGTTTACCAGAGAGGCCCGAAGCGGGGGTGATTTCGTTGGCGAGGGTTTCGCTGGAGATCAGATCGGACCACTCCTTGAGCATTTCTGCCACGATCGGTTCGCTGGTCTGGTAGTCCACGGTGATACGCTGCTGGATTTCCAGGTTGGCGTCTTTTCGGGCCTGCTGGATGTGGCGGATGAAGTCGCGAGCCATCCCTTCCTTCACCAGTTCTGGCGTGAGGGTGGTGGAGAGGGCGACCTGGATACCGGATTCATCGCCAGCGACCCAGCCTTCGGCCTGATCGGCACCGATGAGGACATCGTCCGGGCCAATGGTGACGGCTTCGCCACCAACTGTCGCGTTGATCGTCTGGCCACGACGGAGCCCTTCCAGCAAGTCGCTCGGGAGCTTGGGGAGTTCTTCGCGGAAGGCGTTCAAGAGCTTGCCGTATTTCGGGCCGAGGGTCTTGAGGTTCGGTTTGTAGGTGTATTTGACGATGTGGCCCAATGATTCAAAGCCGCTGACGGCTTTGACGTTGAGTTCATCGGCGATCACTTCTTTCAACGAGCTGATCGAAATGAGGTCTTCCGCGCTGAGTGTGGCGAAACGGAGTTCGGCCAGCGGCTGACGCACGCGTTGATCGGCGACTTCCCGCAGCTTGTGAGCGACGCGCACGACCGTCTGAGCCAGTGACATCCGCCTGTTGAGCGAGGCATCGAGCAGTGACTCATCGGCAGTGGGGTAGTCGCAAAGATGGACGGATTCGGGGGCGTTGGGCTGGCCCGAGGTGAGGTTGCCGTACATCCGTTCGGCGAGGAACGGTGTCATCGGTGCCATGAGTTTGGTGAGGGTGAGGAGGGTTTCGTAGAGTGTCTGATAAGCCGCACGCTTGTCGAGATCGCCGGTATCCTTTGATCGCCAGAAGCGGCGGCGATTGCGGCGGATGTACCAGTTGGAGAGGTCATCAATGAAGCGGGCGAGGGCCGCACAGGCCGCGGGGGTGTCGAACGCTTCGAAGCCGGCGCGGACCTGCTGAATGAGGGCCTGCAGGTTGGAGAGGAGCCAGCGGTCGATCTCGGGACGTTCGGCAACGGGGACGACGGCCGCATTCGGGTCGAACTCGTCCAGCCGGGCGTAGTTGACGAAGAAGGCGTAGGAGTTCCAGAGGGGGATGAGAACCTGGCGGCGGACTTCGTCGGCGGGGCCGCTGGTGACTTTGCAGGTGGGGACACCATCGATGGTGGTGTTGGTCGGGCCGTTGACCGTTTCGAGAGTGACCTTTTCTTCGGGATGGCGGGTGCCGAAGCGGAGGTCACTCGCGGGGTTTTGCTGGAGGTACATCCAACGCATGGCGTCGACACCGATTTGTTCGGCGGCTTCTTCAAACCAGATGGCAGTGCCATCGGATTTGTGCATGGGCTGGCCCTGCTCGTTCATCACGAGGCGGTGGCCCAGCAACGTCTTGAATGGCGGGGTGCCATCCATCATGGTGGCCATGGAGAGGAGGGAGTAGAACCAGTTGCGGAACTGGCCGGGGAAGCATTCGGTGACGAGGTCGGCGGGGTACCACTTCTTCCACATGTCGGGGTGGGTGTTGTAGCCCATGGTGGAGAAGGAGACGATGCCGGCGTCGAGCCAGGGGTTACCGACGTCCTCGACGCGGGTCATGAGGTTGCCGGTTTTGGGATTGCGGATCTTGACGCCGTCGATCCAGGGTTTGTGGGGAGTGTGGCCTTGGAAGTCGTTCCAGCCTTCGCCACCATCGAGCGCACGTTCCTTGAGTTCGGCGAGAGAGCCGATGACTTCGAAGTCGCCGGTTTCGGGATCTTCCCAGATGGGCAGAGCGAGGCCCCAGTAGCGTTTCTTGGAGATCATCCAGTCGCGCATGTTGGTGAGCCATTCGACTTCGCGTTCCTGGCCCTGAATGCTGTCGGGGAGCCACTGGATTTGTTTGGTGACGCCCATGATTTCGTCGCGCCAGTCCATGTTGATGAACCATTCATCGACGAGACGGAAGACGAGTTCGTCGCCGGTGCGCCAGCAGAACGGATAGATGTGCGGGTACTTTTCTTCGGCAACGAGCAGGCCTTTTTCCTTGAGGCTGTCGATGACGAGTTGCACGGTTTCGGGGTGGACGGCATTCTTGCCGGTGAAGGGGCCAAATGTCGACTTGAACGTGCCATCACCTTGCAGAGGGGCCAAAACAGGAAGTCCCCATTGAAGACCGATGTGATGATCAATGTCACCGCATCCTGGTGCACAGTGAACGATACCCGTCCCTTCTCCTGCAACGACGTTAGGCGTCCCCTTGAAGTCACGGCCACCATCGATAACACGATGTTGCTCAGCGGCAGTACGCCATTTATTTCTATACAGCTGGGCTGGTAGTTCCTCTAGAAATTCATGTAGCTTCGTAAGCACCATCTTTGATAAATCAGCGGAGTGATCATTACGCGATCTTTCATAATTTAAATAGAACTCCTCTAGTATATTGCTGCGATATCCCAAATTCTTGAAAAAAAGTTGAGCTTGTTGCAGGGTTGAGAACTCAGGGACTTCTTGTCGGAAAATTCCGGCCTGATGGCACTTGAGATGCTGTGAGAGTCGGGCCAGTGTGTCTTTAGCGAGTTTTTTTAGATCTTCTGGCAATAAGACTTGTTGGATGTTTGACTCGTCAATCGCAATGCCGAGTGACTCGCAAAAAAGGTCTAATCGGTCGAGGTTCGCAATTGCAAGCTCATCAGTATCTTTGTCAGCTGCAATATTTTGTGATGGCGCGGGTTGCCATTCACCACGCGGGTCTTTTTGCGCGGCGAGTTCATCGAAGGGGCCGCGGTATTGGCGGCCGACGAGGGCTTCGCCCTTCACGGTGTCGAGGACTTCGTAGCCGCCGGATTCCTTGAAGATCTGTGAGAGGGTTTTGAGTTTGGGGGTGCCCTTGGGCCATTGCCATTCGGGGCGACCGAAGCCTTCCTTGAACTCTTTGGCGAGGCGTTGGAATTCGAGGTTGTCTTTGGCGAAGTAGTAGACGAGGCCGTCCTTCTTGGATTGGAGTTTCACATAGTCGAGTTCGGGGTTGATCATGGCGGCGACGTTGCTGGTGAGTGTCCAGGGAGTCGTCGTCCAGATGAGGAGGTTTTCGTTGGTTTCCTGTCCCGCGTCATCGAGCAGTGGGAAGCGGACGAAGAGGGCACGGTGGGTGGTGAGTTTGCGACCGTCGGCGACTTCCATCTGGCTGTAGGCACTGCCGCCGCGACCGGACCAGGGCATGACGTCGTGGCCGCGATAGACCTTGCCGCGTTCGAAGCACTTCTTGAGGAAGGTCCAGATGGTTTCGTTGTTTTCGGTGGAGAAGGTGAAGTAGCTACCGCCCCAGTCGGGGTTGCCGAGGCGTGAGACGAGGGCTTCGGCTGGCGCGGTCTCGGTAATGCCTTTGGGAGTCGTGAGAGTGACGGGGGTTTCGGTGCCAATGGCTGAGGCCAGTTTGCGGAGTTCTTCCGGGCTGTCCCATTCCATCCAGTAGCCGAGGCGGACGGATTGTTCGGTCTGGATGGCGGCGTATTTGAGGACGCGGCGTTTGCATTCCTGCACGAACTTATCGATGCCGAACTCTTCGATGGCACTTTTGGCACCGAGGCCGAGCTGTTTTTCGACTTCGACTTCGACCCAGAGGCCCTGGCAGTCGAATCCATTCTGGTAACGGAGATCGCGGCCATTCATGGCCCAGTAGCGTTGGAAGGAGTCTTTGTAGGTGCGGCCCCAGGCATGGTGGACGCCCATGGGATTGTTGGCCGTGATCGGGCCGTCGAGAAAACTCCAGGGCTGTTTACCGGCGTTTTTGGCCCTGAGTTTCTGGAAGATGTGGCGTTCGTTCCAGAACTTGAGGACGGTGTGCTCACCCGTGATGAATTCGGCGTCGTTGACTTTGGAGAACATAGGTGGTGGAGACTTTGGAAGTTTGAAGTTGGAAGTTTGAAGTTGGAAGTTTGAAGTTGGAAGTTTGAAGTTGGAAGTTTGAAGTTGGAAGTTTGAAGTTAGAAGCTGGAAGTTGGGTTATTTCCAGTAGTCGAAGACGAGGACTTTTTCGCGTTTGTCTTTGACGATGTTGACGTAGGCGAGGTGTGCGGGGTGTGTCAGGTAGGTTCGCAGGTCGGCGTCGGAGCGGAAGCTGACGACGAAGGCCTGGGTCATCCCTTCGGACTTGCCTTCCTGGCTGACGTTGGAGCCGCACTCGAAATCGGCGATTTGTGGAATCTGTTTGGGGAGAGCCGAGAAGGTGTCGATCACTTCCTGGACTTGAGCTGGCGTGGTGGTCTCTTTGAACTTGTAGAGCACGATGTGCCTTAAAAGTTTCTCGGGAGCCCGGGCTTCCGCACCTCGCAGATTTCCCTGGCCGGAATGAAGCACCAGCGAGGAAACGATGGCCGCAAGCAGGGCCACGCCGGCAATGGTCTTGATGTTCAAGCGGCTGGTGGGGAAGAGGTTGATGTTCATGTGAGGCTCCAGTCGATGTCTGTTGTTCAGGAGATTGGCGACTTCTCGCAGGCAGGCTCCCGCTTCTTAGACTGTTGTAACGATTTCTGCATTTTTCGGCACGGGTAGAAGGTGCCTACCACGCGTAGAAAGGGATTTTGGCAACCAGGGAGTGGCGGAAGAGGAATCGGCAGTGCGGGGAAGGAAAGACAACCAATGGCCCCGTTCCGTTTGGTCGTAATGTCGCGTAAGCTGCTGGCATGCGATTTTGTGCGTGAAGTTGAAATCTGCCAGAGTGTTCGCGGCTTTTGCCAGCCAATTTTTTCGAGGGGCTCCCGGTGATTCTGGAAGGTTTACTGCTCACGACGAACGGGACGGGTCAACTGAATCTGGCACCTATGGGCCCGATTGTCGAATCATCCGAACAATCGTCAACAGAGCTCAAACGTTTCATTTTGAGGCCTTTTTATCCCTCGACCACGCTGGCGAATCTGCAGGCTGTTCCCCAGGCGACTTTTCACACCACCGACGATGTTCTGCTGCTGGCGCGGGCTGCACTGAAAGAATCGTTGCCAGAGCCATTTGCGCTGCCGCCAATCATGCCTCTCGATACTCCCGCGACGGGTTATCGGCTGGTTGATTGCTGCCAGTGGTGGAGTCTGGGAGTTCTTTCCATCGATGCTGGTGCGCAAAGGGCGACGATCGTGATGCAGGCTGGCGAGGCGGGGATTGTCAGGCCGTTTGCAGGCTTTCAGCGGGCCCGGCATGCCGTCCTCGAAGCGATCATTCTCGCGACGCGGACATCGCTTCTCGAACCGGCGGTGATCTGGGAAGAGATCCGGCGTTGGCAGCCTCTGGTCGATAAGACGGGTGGCCCCCGCGAACGGGAAGCGTGGGAGCTGGTGACCTCCATCATCGAACAGCGTCTGGCGAACCGATCGTCATCGAGTTAAGGTTTTGGAGTCCGTTGGAAATCACTCTTGATTGACGGGCTCAAAATGAGCCTTTGTCCAAAACCTGCCAGCAGGTGCTCATGAATGAAGTGGCAGTGAGCGGGCTGTCATCTGTTGGTTGTAGGCTTTGGGGCTGTCGTTGCATGGATGTGAAGCATCACCGGATGGGTTTGTGGTGTTGTGGAAAGGGTGGGGAATGTCGGTTTCAGCGAATTTAAGATACCAACCTTCCTCGACGCGAGTGTTGCGGAAGGTTTTCGCAGTTTCACTGTTGTTGCATGGGTTGGTCTATTTGTTTTTTGCCTTTGTTGATGCGATCGATGTGTACTTGACCTATGGTGAGCTCAATGAGTTGGAGTTCAGCCAGGCGACTTATGATCTCTATAACTATGTGTTTGTTGTGGCGGCTCGGGGGAGCCTGTTGACGTTGTTTTCTACTCAGATTATTTATTTAGTGTATGTCTATCGGCTGAATCGGAATGCTTCCTGTATGAAGGGGGCGCGGCCATCGCTGTCGCCGGGATGGGCAGTGGGGATTTATTTTGTGCCTATTTTTAACTTTGTGCTGCCGTATATGAATCTTCAGGAGCTTTCCAAGATTGGCAGGTGTGCGACGTCTTTGTGGAAGAAGCAGCCGAATTCTCTGTTGGTTAATTTATACTGGATGGCGGTTGTTGGTTCACGTCTGCTTGTCGTGGGAGGAGTTTCTCTGGGCCGGAGCGAGAGTCTTGAGGTTCGGTTGCAGGCAGCTTGTATGAATGTTGCGGCCAATTTTGTAGTGATTGCGAGTTGCTATTTAGCGTGGCGGGCTTTTACGCAGATTGATCGTCAGATCACGACGCAGATATCGAACCGGCAGGTAGTGGATCAGTGGAGTTGTCCTCAGTGTTTTGAACAGGTGGCGGTGGCGGAAAAGGTTTGTCCGATGTGCGGGGCGGGGTGTGAAAGTGAGGTGTCGGTGGGGGTTTTGCCGGTTTAAGTCTCGTGGGATGGCGATGATTGCCGAAGTCGGTGGTGTGGATGAATTGGTGCATTGCGTCGGAACTGCATGTACCCTGCCTCAGTTGGCAAAGCTCCAAAGGCGCGTTGAATGGTGGTACGGGGAGATGTCCGCAAAGTGCTGATTGCGGAGTGGGTTGGGAATCGGGATGCTATGTGAATGAACGCTGCAATCCGTATCACGACAGGATGCCGACTTCATTTCGGCCTGCTGAGCACCAATCGTGCTCAAGACCGCTGTTTTGGGGGGTTGGGGGTGATGTTGGCGTCGCCCGGATGGTCGTTGCGTTTGGAGGAAGTAGCTCTGGCGGATGAGCAACCTGTTGTCTTCCAGGATGTGGTGGTTGCGGCAGGGGAGACGCGAGAGCGAATTGAGCGATTGATTTCGCAGTTGCGTGTGACGGAAGTTTTTAGGGGGCGGCAGGCCATTCGTGTGACGGTGGAATGGACGCTGTCGCATCATGCGGGGTTGGGATCGGGGACTCAGTTGGCGATGGCTTTAACGGAGGGGTGGGGAGAGCTCTTGGGAAAGACGTTTGAGCCTCAAGAGTTGTTCGCAATTTCTGGACGAGGCGCGCGGTCGTCGGTAGGGCAGTATGGGTATTTGACGGGCGGTTTTCTCGTGGATGCGGGGCATCATTGTGAGCAGGCGGATGCTGCTGCGGCAATTGTCGTTCGAGCTGATTTTCCCGAGGAGTGGGGGTGGTGGCTCATCTCGCCGAAAAATGTGATGGGGTTGTCGGGGGAGGCGGAGTTGAAAGCGTTTCGTGAGATGTCGCCAATCCCGCAGGCGATGACCGATCGGTTGGCTGCGCTGACGCTGCTTTCAATTTTGCCGGGGCTGAAGTCTCGAAGTTTCGGGGAGTTCGCGACGGGGCTGCATGAGTATGGTCGGCTGGTGGGCGAGCATTTTGCGGCAGTGCAGGGGAGTGTTTTTTCATCGCCACTTATGGGTGATTTGGCGAAGCATTTGATGGGAGCAGGGTTGCCGTGTGTGGTGCAATCGTCGTGGGGGCCGACGGTGGCGGTTCCTGTGACGACGGAGATTGAGGAAGAATTTGAAGCTGCGTGGAAGAAGTGGCCGCCGCATGAAAAATGCGATCGATTGAGAACGAAAGCGATGAATCACCGGGCCGTGATCCGTCGATGATTGTGCTGAGAAGCTTCAACGTGTGAGTCAGGCTTTTTCTGAAGAGATCATAGCGCTCTGTTGAATGCGAAGACATACTTGTCCAGAGCGACAAGCATGGCACAAAGTCGTTCTGGTGTAATGTATCTACTCTTTGAGCAGATTGATGCTTGATTACCAGTGTCAAAATTGAAAACTGAGCCAAGGGGTGTTGGGTGTCTTCCGAATTACAGGAATGGGATTATCGAGAGAATCCAATGCCCACTAAGGCAGCGCTGCGTTGGCTGGCTATAGCTATGATAATTCAGGCCGGGTTTGGACTGTTGCAGATTGCCTTCGGTCGAGTGGATCTCGTGCGGCTAATGAGCGAAGGGAGTAATAAGCAGAGTTACGGCTTGATAATTGCCTGTTTTTTTTCGTTCAGATATCATTCATTTCTGCTGGCTTATTGTCCGGAGTGTTTTCTATAGTCGTCTACTTAGAAGTGGTGTATCGGATAAATATTAATGCGAAAGCGATGGCAAGCGATAAGGTCAGCTTGACACCCAAGTGGGCCGTGCTGAGCTACCTTGTTCCTGTGGTTAATCTGTTTTTGCCGTATATAAATCTTCAACAAGTCTGGAGAGTCGGAAGGCGAGCAGGGCAAAGTACTGAAGCTCAATATGGATAGTGTTTAATCAGTGTTTTCTGGGCTGCGCTTCTTGTGGAGCATTTCGCATTGATGCTCTCGTATCGAACGCCGTTTGTGGGTTTCATTCATCGGGCATCGGCCATAGAGTTGCTTGGGAGAAGCCTGATGGTGTTGAATTGCTTTTTAGCCTGGGCGGTACTTTGTCGGTGCGATCAGCGATTGAGGGCACAACGGGTTGTTGATGAAACCTGTGGCGGATAGCGTTTACTGGGTTAATGATGGTGGTCATCTTCTCTCCTTGCTACGTCTCGCCAACTGATGGGGACGTGGATCGTACGAATGAATCTATCGCCCTGCTCAGGAGGCGGCAAGATGAGCCTCAGGGTTGTCAGCTTTCCCGATCTGGCTAGTTAGAACTCTCGGGAGGGGTTGTGGGCTGTGCTATGAGGGCCTGCAGTTTTTGAATTTCCCGCCTCAGTGTTTCTTCGGGGAAGCCGTTATGACCGCCTTCGGGGATCGTGACGAATTGCTTAGCGATTCCGGTGGCGGATTGTGCGGGGGCGGCGGCGAAGAGTCGTTCGGCCTCGTAGTAGGGGGTGATGCGGTCGGCTGTCCCATGAAACTGCAGGATCGGCGAGGTCACTTTTTCAATTCGATCAATCGAAGGGAATGGATCCCAGACGAAGAGTGATAAAAGGGGCAGGTATGGGTAGTGATAGCGAGCAGTGGCTGGGATAGATGAGTAGGTCGATTTGAGAATTAATGCTGCCGGTGGTGTTTTGGCTTCAGAGAGTTCTGCTGCCAGTCGCGTCGCGACGCCGCCACCCATGGATTCGCCATAGAGGGTGATTTTTTCGGGTGAGTAGCCGAGTTGTGTGGTGGCGAATTTCCAGATCGCCTGAGCATCGGTGGCGAAGTGCTGCTCCGAAGGTGAGCCCTGATTCTCGGCATAGCCTTGATAGTCGAAGATCAGAATGTTGTAGCCCAGTCTCAACAGATCGAGGCAGATCTCCTGGCGATCGCTGCGGGTGCCCGAGTTGCCGGGAAAGTAGATTAACAGTTGTCTGGCGGAAGTCTCGGCTGTGGCGGGCCGCTCGTAGTACCAGCCGTGGAGTGTGAGTTCATCGCTGATTTTGAGTTTGACATCCTGCACATCGATCAGCCCGGCACCTGCCAGGTGACCTGAAAGCGGGGCTGTTTTTGTGGGGTGGAAAATCAGTTGCCGCTGAAAAGTAATAAGCAGCAGATGGAGCAGCAGATAAGGAACCAGCAGCCAGATCAGGAGGCGGCGGCCATACAGCCAGAGGAGATTCGTGCGGCGAAATGGCTCTCGCGGAGGAAGTTCAAGCGGCATCTGATGATGTCCTTTGCACCCCGGGTTTTCTGGCAAGAACGTTTTGTGACCGGTCACAGTCTACCACGAAGTGCGGGCAGATCCTCTTGGAACTCATTGTTCGTCTGCCAAATGATGTTGAGGCGTCATGATCTGGATGTCATGCAGGAGCAATTCCATGGAGGTGCAAAAGGGGAGGATCTGGCTCTGGGAAGACTGGCTCTAAAAAAACATGGCCGGTGTCAGACGAAGCTGACACCGGCCATGAATCATTCTTGATACACAACTCCATGAGCGAAGTCATGAGTTGAGGATCGGCAGCTACCGTTTACTTGGCATCGGCCAGAGCGGCCTGTGCGGCTGCGAGGCGGGCGATGGGTACTCGGAAGGGGCTGCAGCTAACGTAGTCGAGGCCGATCTTATGGCAGAAGACGACGCTGGAGGGCTCGCCGCCGTGTTCGCCGCAGATACCGATCTTGAGACCTGGGCGGCCTGAGCGACCCTTTTCGACGCCCATCTTCATGAGTGTGCCGACGCCGGCCTGATCGATCATCTGGAAAGGATCGTTCGGGACGATGTCGTTTTCCTTGTAGTGGTTGATGAACCCACCGTAGTCATCGCGGCTGATGCCGAGAGTTGTCTGAGTCAGGTCGTTGGTACCGAAGCTGAAGAACTCAGCGGCACCAGCAATCTGATCGGCAGTGGCACAGGCACGTGGAACTTCGACCATGGTACCGACGAGGTATTCGACGCTTTCGCCAGTTTCGGCGAAGACCTTCTCGGCTTGTTCGCGGACGACCTTTTCCTGATTCTTGAATTCAGCGACGTATCCGACGAGCGGAATCATCACTTCAGGAATCACAGTCAGGCCTTCTTTCTTAAGCTTGCAAGCCGCTTCGAAGATGGCCCGGGCCTGCATGGCGGTGATTTCCGGGTAGACAATTCCCAGACGGCAGCCACGGTGACCGAGCATGGGGTTCGATTCGTGCAGTTCGTGCACACGGCGGGCGATGTAATCGGCTGGAATGCCGATCTTCGCAGCCAGATCAGCCTGTGAGGCGTGATCGTGTGGCAGGAACTCGTGGAGTGGTGGATCCAGGAGACGAATTGTCACGGGGAGACCATTCATGGCCTTGAACAGGCCATAGAAGTCATCCCGCTGGAAGGGGAGGAGCTTGGCCAGTGCCTTCTCACGAGATGGGAGATCGCCAGCCAGAATCATTTCGCGGAATTCATCGACATGATCGAAGAACATGTGCTCGGTACGGCAGAGGCCGATCCCTTCAGCACCGAACGAAACAGCCTGTGTGGCCTGCTTGGGTTCGTCGGCGTTGGTGCGGACCTTGAGAGTGCGGTACTTATCAGCCCAGCTCATCAGCTTGGCAAATCGCTGATAGGTTTCCGATTCTTCGGGCTTCATCGTCTTGCTGATGAGAACCTGAATGACTTCGCTCGGCTTGGTATCGACCTTGCCTTCGAAGACTTCGCCAGTGAAACCATCAATCGAGATGAAATCCCCTTCTTTAAGGGTCTTGCCACCGACTGTGACTGTGGCCTTTTCGTAGTCGATGTTCAGCTCGGAAGCACCGACCACGCAAACCTTACCCATCTGGCGGCTGACGAGTGCCGCGTGAGAGCTGGCACCACCGAAAGCTGTCAGAATGCCCTTGGCGACCTTCATCCCGCGAAGATCTTCCGGAGTGGTTTCGCGGCGAACGAGAACCAGTTCAGCCTTGGGATTCTTGAGGTAGATGGCTTCGGCATCATCGGCGTGGAAGACGATCTGTCCGAAGGCAGCGCCAGGACCGGCGTTGATCCCCTTGGTGAGGAGCTTTCCGCCTGCTTGTGCGGCTTTCTTGCCAGCGAGGTCGAAGACTGGCTGCAGCAACTGATTCAGGTCGTCTGCAGGAATTCGCTTGGGCGAAATGGCTTCCTTATCGGTGATCTTGCCTTCTTCGACGAGATCGACCGCAATACGAACAGCAGCAAAACCTGTTCGCTTGGCATTACGCGTCTGGAGCATCCAGACTTTACCCTTCTCAACGGTGAACTCGATGTCCTGAACGTCCTTGTAGTGACCTTCCAGAATCTTGCCGATGGAGTCGAGTTCTTCGAAGGCCTTGGGCATATCCTTGGCCAGAGTTTCTTCAATTCGCAGCGGGGTGCGGATACCGGCCACCACGTCTTCACCCTGAGCGTTGATCAGGTAATCACCGCAGTAACCGGGGGTGCCCAGAGCACCGTCGCGGGTGAGTGCCACGCCTGTCGCACAGTCATCGCCCAGGTTGCCGAAGACCATTGCCTGCACGTTCACAGCGGTACCCCATTCGTGAGGAATACCATATGTACGACGGTAAACAATCGCGCGGTCATTCATCCACGAGCTGAACACAGCCCCCACAGCTCCCCAGACCTGCTTCTTAGGATCGGTCGGGAAGTCGAGGCCGGTCTTGGCCTTGATGGCGGCCTTGAATTCTGCCACGAGTTCCTTGAGCTGAGCGACGCTCAGTTCGTTATCGAAGTGGACGCCCGCTGCGTGTTTTTTCTTTTCGAGCAGTTCTTCGAACGGATCGATGTCGGTCTTCTTTTCGGGCTTGAGACCCATGACGACGTCACCGTACATCTGGACGAAGCGGCGGTAGCTATCCCAAGCGAAACGTTCGTTGCCGGAAGCCTTGGTGAGAGCTTCGACAGTGACGTCGTTCAAGCCGATGTTGAGCACGGTATCCATCATGCCGGGCATCGATTCGCGAGCACCGGAGCGGCAGGAAACCAGGAGGGGATCGGTGGTGTCGCCGAACTTTTTGCCCATGGCCTTTTCGACCTGAGCCATGGCCGCATCGACCTGAGCTTCCAGTTCTGGCGGATAGGTTTTTTCGTGAGCGTAATAGTAGGTGCAGACTTCAGTGCTGATGGTGAAGCCGGCAGGGACCGGGAGGCCAATGTTGGTCATTTCCGCGAGGTTGGCGCCTTTGCCACCCAGCTCGTTTTTCATTTTGGCGTTACCGTCCGCCTTGCCAGCTCCGAAGAAATAGACGTACTTCGTCGACATACCGTAATCCCTAGCCTCTCATGCGAAGGTATGGCAGCAGGCTCTGCCGCCAGCGGATCAGACCGAGAAAAACACTGTAAACCAGGGTGAGAAAGCACCCTGGGAACGAAACGACACTTCTTAGAATGTCGATTTCACGTTTGAACCGTAGCAGCCAAGGACCGGAAGTTCAACCATCCAGACGAATTGCAACGATTCGGCCTTCTCGAAACCCTCACAAACCGGCTGGTTTGGGGTGGTTTTGGGGACGTTTGATTCGTTTTGTGACCGATTGGACGCAACTTATGATGGCATTGATTGTCAAAGAACCTCACCCCCTGAACTCCGGCAGGTCGATTCCCCAGTCTTTTTGAATTAATTCGGGAATGAATCTCATGCTGGCGCGGCCATCGGCCCATTGGATGGTTTCTTTTAATCTGGCGTGGCTGGTGTTGAGATAGTTTGGATGCGGGGTGATGCCGACCCGTCCGAGATCCAGGCGATCGGCATCCCAGCAGGTCTGAATTGTGACGTCGGGATGGTGCTTCTCGTGGGTATGGCCGCGGCAGGCGGTTTTCAGAAGTTCCAGCTCGGCAGCTTCCAGCTCGAACACCTGGCCTTGAAGGCTTTCGGCAAAGAGAGCCGCCCGGGGACCGTGAGCGGGGTCGGCATATTCGTTCATCCGCTTCGAATCGTGGAGCACGGCAAAGAGGGAGACAACCCGCAGGTTCGCGCCGGCATGCCGACCGACCAATAAGCCATTTTCGAGGACCCGCGCCCAATGGATGATGCCGTGATCACCTGTGAAGGGGAGCGAGTAATCCTGAAGAACAACTTTCAGCACGGGCCTGAGATCGAGAGTGTTATGGGGAAGGGGGGCGTCGGTCATGGTATGCTCTTCGCGAAAACAACGTCATCAGCAGGGAGTATTGCCGGATCACTAATGAATATGCGAGGAATCAAGGGCGTGTTCCAGTGGCTGTCGAGCGAGGACGTGGGCGAGGGGAATTTCTCCTTCTCCCGTTCTGACGGGAGAAGGTCGGGATGAGGGGAGCTCGAACGTATTTGGTGGGCGATTAACGTACGTCCCCATCGCAACGTGCTCTTGATCTTTGGCTACATTGAGATAATAGACGCTCCTGCGGAAGCTTCGGTGACTGATACCTGTCGATGGGGAAGACCCTCACCCGGCACTTCGTGCCACCCTCTCCCACGAGGACGTGGGCAAAGGTTCCAGAGAGGATGCGGGCTCGAGGGTGTGAGCAGGGTAAGTTATTTGTTCACCACGAAGGGCACGAAGAACACGATGGGGAATTCAGAGACAAAGATTTGTTGAGTGGCATGCGGGAAGGTGTCTTGTTGCAGATTGGGGGCTGGTCTTCCTGGTGAACGGCGCGTATTCGCGTGAGGAGGGTTTGAATTTCGGTGGTCTCGCGAAGGGTGAAGAGTTGGTGCATTTCGCTGGCGCTGCATGGCACCCTACGGTTGCAAGAATATAGAAAACCCTCACCCTGCCCTCTCCCACGAAGACGCGGGCGAGGGTTCCAGAGGAGGACGCCCATGGCGCGGCTTCTTGTCGTTGTGTCGAACACAACGACCCGGCCACAAGTTGGCCGGGCTACCCTTGATGTACGCAGACCGCAAGTGAAGTATAAAACACAGTTTGGAGCCTCAGGCATGGCACACCCGCGATGGTAAATCGTGGATGCGGTGTGATGAGAGGGGTACTTGTCTGGTGAGCACAGTGTTTTCATGGCCATATCTCAACTGAACATTCTGCTGCTGGCATTGCGTGCGACGGTCGTGTTGCTCATTTTGCGAGTGACGATCGGGATCATCAGCAATTATCCTGATTACCTGCCCCCTGATTTCGACGCCGAGTTTTTGCGGAATCGGGAAGGGTATTTTTGGGGAATCTATGCCTGGGCTTTTTATACCCATATTGTGAGTGGTCCATTAGCGATTGTGTTCGGGCTGGTACTGCTCAGCGGGAAGATCCGCAGCCGGTGGCCTGTGTTTCATCGTTGGCTGGGCCGAGTGCAGGTGCTCGTTGTGGTGGGAGTACTGGCACCCAGCGGGCTGGTGATGTCGTACTGGGCGGCCTCCGGGCCGATTGGCGGATTTTCGCTGGCGACACTCTCCATCCTGACGAGCCTTTGCATCCTGCTGGGCTGGCGAGCTGCCCTGCGGCGGCAATATGCCCGGCACCGCCGGTGGATGGAACGCTGCATGATCCTGCTCTGTTCGGCGATTACTCTGCGTTTGATTGTGGGGACGGCGATTGTCACGCACACGCAGATTTCGTGGATCAATCCCGAGATGTTTGATCCGGTGGCCAACTGGCTGAGTTGGGTGGTGCCACTTTTGATTTACGAAGGCTGGTCTCGAAACTGGCGGCAGAAGGGGGCTTTCCCGCAACACTGAAGGCAATGCTAAAAGTCGCCCTTGAAGAGTGGGGCGTCGATGGAGAGGAGGCTTTTGAGTGTTTCCTGGGGAAGATCTTTGCTCACGAAGCGGGCGACGCATCCATCAGCCACCAGGACATGTGACATCCGCCAGTGTGAGCTGTCTTCCGGTCGGCCGGAGGTGTGAGGAGTTCGGCGGCTGTGCCATCTTCGGGAGACATCCAGTGGACGGCGCGTTGGTAATCCCGCTCGAAAATCGCGATCAATTGAGAAGACTTGTTCGGCGGCAACTCGGAGAGTTTCCGGGGATGGGTGGGTGAAAAGAAGTTCTGTTCTCCCAACAGGCCGACATAGGTTGTCATGCCTTTGGGAAGGACAGAACTGGGGCAACTGTAGCAGGGTGTGGCCGTCTCTTTGGCATGAGCATTGGCGGGATCATCCCATGGTTTGGAGAGGTCGATGGATTCGTAGAGGGCTGCCTGATCGAGATAAGGCAAGATCAGCGTGCGCCAGCTATGGAGAGGTTTTCCTGCTGCATCGACGGAAAATGCAGGGGGGAAGACGCCGTGCTGGTCGTGGTAGTTATATAATGCCAGGCCAATCTGCTTGAGATTGTTGCGGCATTGCGTTCGCCTTACAGCTTCTCGAACTTGCCTGGTTGGGGACAGCAAAATCAGCAACAGCACTACGATAATGCCCAGGGCGACGATCAGTTCCAGAGCGGTGAAGCCAGATCGAAGTTTTCGTTGATCAGGTGATGTGCGATTCATCGTAACTCTCCCGCGGGCTGGGCAAGGATTCACTCTCCTGATCATGCTCGATATCGGGGGAGCATGCCAGCATCATTGCATCCCAATAATTACCTTCTGAGAAGTGGCGGTCGATTCAGTCTTCTATCGCCTCACCCCACCGACTTGAAACAAGGTGTTCTGTTATCGCGGCTCATGTTCAGCCGCTGGCTGAATACATTTCTGTAAATAGCTGGTTTGTTCGGGGGGAAGATTTGGTGAAGTCAACTTCTTCTTGGCAAACTCCAGCACCGCTTTATGCTGACCACAATTGGATTGAAATGACCAGGTAGCAGCGCCTACGATGACGACTTGCAGCGCCGGTTCTTTGGGAGGTTTAATCCCCGCGTATTTGAAGATTTTTTCAAGATAAGCGTCGTCGCCTGTTGCGAAAAAACTGACCCACCACATGTCCAGTTTGGCGGGATCAATCTTGGAATCATCGGCCACATATTTCGCAAAGGCCGATTCGCCCGTCACAATTTCCTGTGCCTTTATTCCCAATGGACTATCGCCGATGGGCCATTGATGCTTCTGTGAAATGCGGGCAATCGACACTGCGGTAATGTTCTCAAGACCGTTCCCGGCTTTCCTTAACTCCGGGTAGATCTTGTCAGCACTATTTTGCAGTCGTTGAAACGCCTCTTCGCTGGGTTCGAGATAAAAGTATGTCAGAAGATTTCCGAAGTCTTCCAGATCGCCTGCAACTGCAGTCTGAAATCCGCTGATCATCAAGATGGTCAAGACGATGGCAAGCATTCTCATGGAGTCGCTCCTACCCATACGAAACTTGGTCAAGTTCAGAGCATCTCTTCGGTCTAAAAGTCGCCCTTGAAGAGTGGGGCGTCGATGGAGAGGAGGCTTTTGAGTGTTTCCTGGGGAAGATCTTTGCTCACGAAGCGGACACTCCCTTCGACAAGGAGCATGTGACATCCGCCAGTGTGAGCTGTCTTCCGGTCGGCCGGAGGTGTGAGGAGTTCGGCGGCTGTGCCATCTTCGGGAGACATCCAATGGACGGCGCGTTCGTAATCCCGCTCGAAAATCGTGATCAACTGAGAAGACTTGTTCGGCGGGAACTCGGAGAGTTTCCGGGGATGGGAGGGTGAAAAGAAGTTCTGTTCTCCTACTAGGCCCACATAAGTCGTCATTCCTGCGGGCAAAGGGTTGCTGGGGCAGCTGTAGCAATATGTCGCGGTTTCTTTCGCGTGAGCATTGGCGGGATCATCCCATGGTTTCGAGAGATCAATGGAGTCGTAGAGGGCTGCCTGACCGAGATAAGGCAGGATCAGCGTGCGCCAGCTATGAAGCGGTTTGCCTTCTGCATCGACAGTAAATGCAGGGGGGAAGACGCCGTGCTGATCGTGATAGTTATGTAATGCCAGGCCAATCTGTTTGAGATTGTTGCGGCATTGCGTGCGCCTTGCAGGTTCTCGTGATGTCCGTACGGCAGGCATAAGCAACAGCACGATCGCTACAATAACACCAAGGGCAACGATCAGTTCCAGAGCAGTGAAGCCACGTCGAGTGCTGCGTTGATCAGGTGATGTGCTCTTCATAGTAACTCTCCCGCGGGCTGGGCAAGGATTC
>NZ_LYDR01000032.1 GCF_001707835.1 Planctopirus hydrillae | reverse complement strand
GTAGGCCGAGACCAGATCGCTGCTGTCGAAGATGTTCTACCTGTGGGGCGGATCACGCCGTCGCTTCTTGCCCGACTTCATCGTGCGTCTGGCCAACAGCAAGACATTGGTGCTGGAGATCAAGGGCGAGGACTCGCCGCAGAACGTGGCCAAGCGCGATGCGCTGAAGCTATGGGTTGATGCCGTCAATGCCAAGGGCGGCTTTGGCACGTGGTGCTGGGATGTGGCGTTTGAGCCGGCGCAGGTGCATGACATCCTTCACCGACACGGGTACATGAATCACGCTCCTTAATTGCGACATCTTTTGTCTAGAGCCGAGTGGTTACGTTTCTTGTGGGGTCGATATTCCTTATGCCAA
>NZ_LYDR01000031.1 GCF_001707835.1 Planctopirus hydrillae | reverse complement strand
GGCAGATTTAATGTATACAATCTGTTATTGGTATTTGGTATTGCATCTGAAATCGGAATTGAAGACAGCGAAATATTAAAAGCAATCAGCCTGTTAAAAAGAGTAAAAGGACGCTTTGAAACGATAAAATCAAGGACAGGAATTTTCTTTGTGGTGGATTATGCACATACACCGGATGCATTGGAAAATGTACTCAGTACAATCAATGATATAAGAACTAAGAATGAAAGATTAATCTGTGTATTTGGTTGTGGCGGAGACAGAGATCATTCCAAGAGACCGGAAATGGGAGATATTGCCACTAAAAATGCAACATTGGCTATTATTACATCCGATA
>NZ_LYDR01000030.1 GCF_001707835.1 Planctopirus hydrillae | reverse complement strand
TGTGCCGTCAGCGGCATCTCCGCCCCCGAGACCTGCTTCGTCGGCGATGAAGACGACATCACCATCACCGGCAACTGCCTGGATGGTCTCTCCATCAACATCCCCGGCTGCACAACAGTTTCCTCGACCGAGGAAAAGAACGCCGCAGGCCACATCGTGGCCATCAGGCTTCGCGTCAAATGGACCACCCCCGGCGAACACACCCTCTCCGCCACCTGCGGCGAATCCTCCGCCAGCACCACGGTCAAAGTCTACAAAGTCCAGATCTTCGCTAACAACCAAGATGTCACGGGTGGTTCGGTCGCGACAGTCGTCGGCAGACCCATCGCACTGGAATGCCGCGTGACCCCCAAAATGGAATTCACGAACGAGTGGGTAATTCCAGGTATTTACGTCAAAAAATATAGTATATTATACAAGCCAACTGGTGAACAAGATCGGTTTGGCAGGCTCTACACATCCGTGAATACAAGCGGTGTTGTCGAGACGTTTCAGGAAAAAAATGAGACCTGTTTGCCAGCGATCCGACTGTATTGGATCAAGCCGCTATTTCGAGGTGAAATCAGCGTAATGGTAACTATTGCTGGTCGGAGTAAATCGGCGAGTGCCAAACCGGAAGTCAGCGCTCCGATTGTTAACATCGTCCCGCAAACGACTACTGACGTACCTCCAGTTTTTGTTGACGAAAATGTTCTGAAGTTTGGTAAAATCTCCAAAGGTATCACCGTTTCGGCATTATGTGCAACGGGTTCTGACGGAGCCGGCGAATTTCGATTTCTGCAAAGAGTTACGTTTGATCGAACTGTGACACGTCGGCAAGAGTTTGCAACTCAAATCAGAGATTCGACAGAGAGGACGCGAACGACCGAGTGGGTGTTGGATCGGAAAGATGAAATCCAGGATGCCTGGCATTTCCAGAATCGATCCTTGCATCTCAACAACATCGATGCAGGAGGGATCACCATGACCGATTCACCCGAGATCACGACATTAAGAACCGCTATTTCAGCATCCGTTGCGGATGAAACATTCGATCTTCGTCTAATGTATCGCCCCGATGGCGAGGATAGCATTTGGGTCTCACTAAAGACCGTCACGTGGGGCTGGTCGGCAATGGCCTCAGGAGTTCCCGCATTTTCACTCGCCATCATCGGAAATCCCGTTATCAAACCGATCAATGTCGAAGATTCAGTGGACTTACCAATTTGGTCACTGCGAGCATTGGACGTACCGTTGGAACGAAGCACTGTCACAACATCGAGATGAAGATGTCCTGCCAAACCAGAACTCGACAAAGAAGATTTCTCCGCAAAACATCACTTTTCGCGACCCTTGCCACCATCTTTTTGCTTGGGAGTATCGTTACTGGCTATTTCATCTGGCAAACTTTGGAGCCTTCATTTGTGGCGGCTAGGGCCGATCAATTCCTGAGCGACTCCCATCAACTCGAATCCCATCTGATTGGTGGTCGATATGGTTCGCAATTGCAGACGACGACAACGCCATTCCATCTGAGGTTGCTCGAACGTATGGGTTTGCGGGCCAGTCGAGAAGATTTTTCAAATCATTGTGTTCAAGAACTTGTGCTCAACTATGATCCCACATTGATCCTACCAGGACCGTGCCCAGCGTTGGTCAGATTGCCAGGTTACGATACCGTTAGCCGAATCGTCGGGGGTTATCCTGCCAGATCAAGGGTCAAGACAGTCCATATGGAATTCATGGCCTGCCACCCCCCTTATCGGGATATGGCAGAGTTGTTGACATGGCCTGGACTTGAGAATTTCGAATTGCATGCGCCTTCAATCCCAAGGATTAAACTATCGGAAGCCGACTTCTTGGAATTGAGGAATCTCTTACTGACTTTGATTGACGAATCGGACTCAACCAAGTCAGAGCAAGCTCGTTCGGAACTTCGCATATTTCTTGCAAAGCATTCGGCTCTCGAAGGAGAAAAATAATCAATGAATAAGTCGGCTGTGTACTCTTAAATAGGAGGAGGCGAAGCCGTGTTGAAATCCACTCATTAAATAATCGAATGCCACATCGTGGCCATCAAGCTCCCCGTCCAATGGACCATCCCTGGCGAACACACCCTCTCCGCCACCTGCGGTGAATCCTCCGTCGAAAAGAAAATCAAAGTCTACAAAGTCCAGATCTTCGCCAACTACGAAGATGTCACAGGTGGTTCCTTCTCGACCGTCGTAGGCAAACGCGTCAAGCTGGAATGCCGTGTGACCCCAGAAGTTGAGTTCACCAATGAATGGGCCTTGCCGGGTAAATTCGTCAAGAACTACATCATCACCTACATCCCTACTGATCGCGATGTGCCAGGAACATCTTACAAGGCTGTCGACACCCGCGGCGAGATGGTTTTCTTTACAGACAGTGAGTTGTCCCAGACAATCGTCCAACCCTACTGGATTTTAGCCAAATCTTCACAGGCTTTGGATGTCACTGTCAGGGTAAACTCACGCAACAAAACCGCGACCACTGATTTTTCAGCGAACGCTCCCGTAGTCCACACCACGGCGACAACCACCGATGCAACTCCAGCCATTCTATTCAGACGCACGCAATTGGGCTTGGGTCGATTTTCACCTTCAGACAACCTGAAGCCCGGATTCAGCATGGATGTTAGTGTAACAACTGGATCAGATCAGGCGGGATGCTTTCGAATCCTGCAGTTGATCGACACCAAGAGGTTTTACACGATCATAAGATCTAGTGTGGGAACGACATTGCGGGTGGAAATAGCCATTGACTCCGATGGATTCGTTTTGGATCGCAAAAACGAAGTCTTGGGTCAATGGAACTACCAGAATGCCGAATTGTGCGTTGGTTCCCACAGGACAGTCTCGTTTCCGGAGCCAATCACAGACTCTCCTACCTACTTATTCGCTGGCAATGCCATCTCGGGCTTCGTCGCAAATGAGCAATTCCGAACTTATGTAATGTATCAACCGGCTGGGGATGCCACCATCTGGGTTCCGGTGAAACTGGTGACTTGGCAATGGGACGCGTCCATCAATCGCGCTTCGGCATCGGCCGAATGGCCCTCCCTGCCAAATGGATCGGTCTCTTCCGCGATGTCCCTGACGCCCGATGTGCCCGAGTGGTCGGGACGAATTCTTGATATTGTGGAAACGGAAGAAATCATTCCGTAATGGATTCTTTACTTTCAAAAAGGCAGGTGTGCGATGTCACGAAATCGGAAACGATGGATAGGGATCACTCTGGCATCGCTTGCCTGTCTACTGCTGATGTCGTTCAGCTATTCCGTCATTGATTCCTACGGCCGCTACCGAATGACCAGAGAGTATCTCAAGCAATGGTCGTTCAGCTCGATCAATGGTGATGTGGACTGGCCATTAATCGACAGCAAGGCCTGGCGGAGTCCCATTCAACAACTGTCAGGGTCTCGCATCGAAAGACTAACTCTATACTATAATCCAACGGGAGATGGTTCGAAGCCGGGTTGCCTTGAGCCCAGCCAACTGATCCAGAATTTCCCCAACAAGGACAGAGTGCTGCGAGTCTATATGCTTTCTGACTCCTGTAGCTACATCCCCTATGCGGATCTTCTCGAAGTAATGACATGGCCCGCCGTCGAATGGGTCAGCTTTGAATCATCGGCATATCATAGACATCGAACGCTTCTTGAGGGCATGCTTCGAGAGAGGTTTCCGGAGGTGAGGGAGCAAATCCTGATTCTCCAGAAGACGGAGGGTGATAAGGCGGAAAGCGCCCAACTCGCCCGAAAAAATGCCTGGAGGGAACTGGAAAAGCTGTTTCGATTCAAGGTTGCCCTGCGCGTGTCACGGTCACCCACCTCGCTTATACCTGGCGAAACGACGTATGAGCTGGTGGGCGATGATCGAAATGAACTGGTGAGCGATGATTCGGGAGGCTTCGAAAGATAAGCCGTAGCGTCCAACACAAAAGCAACACTCTCTCTGCGTGACAGTCTTGAGGTACGCTTTAAACCCAAGGATACAAACCTTGAAATCCGCGATGACTTTGAAGTCTTTCTAATGTACCAACCGACCGGAGGCATCTGGGTCACACTTCGCAAATGCCAGTGGTTCTGGGATGTCGACGCACGTCGCTCCAATTCGGGAGAAGCTTGGAACTACACCTCCCGCCAGTGGCCAACCTCCCAGAACACGCTTATTTCCGATTCCACACAATTGCCGACCTGGGATTCGCGGGTGCAGGATCGTTACGCCGAGTATGTTGGACGTCAAAATCAGGAGTAGTCTCGAATGAGCAGGTTCGCCGGAAGCCGGGGGGATTGGCGGGCTGTGGTGCGTGTGGTCGCCTTCCTGCTGTTCGTCACTGGGTCAGGTTTCGTGCTGCACCATGTTTACCAGCGCTACGTGCTGCTGCGGTACATCGACCAGGCCCGTCTGCATTTTTTGCATGTGCAGCCCCTGGATGATCGCCCGCTGCTCCCCCGCACTCTCCACCAGCAGCTTCCCCCCGCATTCGCCCCCTGGTTTCTGGCCACACCCCGTGAGATTCATTTTTCCGCAGAGTCAATCCACGGACATGCTTTCTGGAAATGCCTGGAGTGGATTGATGAGTACCCACTCAAATCAACAGTGCGGCGCAGCACGTTGGGACCTAACTGGGATCGAAAACAAGTCCCTTCTACACTCCGGTCACTTTCCCGGTGGCCACGCGTCGAGCAAGTAGGATTTGATGGCTCAAGCATCCTAAAAAATTTCCCACGTCACAATTTTGCCGAACTGGACGTGGTTCTCACCGAGCTGGACGAACTCGGATACCCACAGTTACCCATGAATCCGGAAGACAAGTTACGAAGGGAGAAACTGTACGCGCAGCTGGCGGCCTTGCAAGAACCCTATCCCTAACGTCCCCCCTCACACTCGAACAGCACGTGACTCCCCAACACACTCCACTCAACAAAAGCTGCTGGGTAACAAAACCGGGCAGAGCCTTTCCGCCGGTGATCGAACGAGATAAAATTCATCCATGCGAGATCGGGGCGGTAGCTCAGTTGGGAGAGCGCAGCGTTCGCAATGCTGAGGTCGGGGGTTCGACTCCCCTCCGCTCCATTCAAATTGTTCCTGCAAATTGCGGCCGGCTCATGCCCGGCCTGCGGCTTCATCTGGCTTGAATTTCCAAAAGAATTTCTCCATTGATTGTCAGCATCTGCTGCGAACCCAAAGCGCGAGTCGTTTGTCATTCGGTGGCCACCATCTGTGGCCATCTCTCAGAGTCTGAAGTTCTGAGATGTTTCCGAGGCGGTAACACCTAGTTGCCAAATCATGCTTGCCCAGAGCTGCTGTCTATGACACACAACTTTCTATTCATACGGATTTTGGGGTGTGGCTGGAGACCGCGTGGCTGGGGTCAAACGTCCTCGTTTGCCCCCAGGTCATTGGACGTTGATTATCCCTGGCGAACTTTTTCAACTGCCATGAAGCATGTTTTCAGATGTATTCGTGCTGGTGAACTCGATTGACGAAAGGGCGGAGGAAAACATCCCACGACTGCCACCCGGCAGTATGAAAACGTGAGATTGAAAAGCGTAAAGACCACGCAAAAGCGAGCGAAGCGTGTTGGCAGGGGACACGCATGGCGCGGCAACCCGGCCACAAGTTGGCCGGGCCACCCTAAGGTGGCAAAAGATGTGTTAAAGACAGCCCAGAGCTGCGAGCAGGGCACATTGATGTTTTTCAAAGTCTGAAACTCGTCAGGCCAGTTTTCTGTTAACGACCGGTCGGTAAGTTCTGGCCAGCGCGTGGCGCTCGGGAGCAGATCTGTTACGATGCCGGTTGAATCAGATACTACCGGTCGAGAGTGCTGAACCGGACTTGAGATCGAACTAGAATGTTTCGCCAATGTCGCGATGTTCGCCAGAAGTGCGCCGCAGCGGCTCTGGCAAGGAATTGGGGTTATGGGGTTTTTCGATAAGCTAAAAGCCGGGCTGAAAAAGACATCTCAGTTACTGCGGACAGATATTCGCGATCTCTTCAAATCGGGAGAGATTCTGTCAGAGAAACATCTTGAGCAGTTTGAAGCTCGACTGATTCAGACTGATATGGGGGTGGCTGCCACTACGCGGATTGTGAGTGATCTGAGGCAGGAGCATCTGGGCCGCACGATGAAAGTCGATGAACTGTGGGCCACAGTGCGGGCGACCGTCAAATCGATACTCAAGGGGACTTCTACAACAACTTACGATCCGGAACAGCCACTTTCGCCGCTGAATTTTTCAGAAAGCCGACCAACGGTCATTCTTGTAGCCGGTGTGAATGGAACCGGGAAAACAACCACCATTGCCAAACTGGCCCGGCTGCTAACTTCACAAGGGAAAACCGTTCTACTGGCCGCAGGAGACACTTTTCGAGCGGCGGCCGTCGAGCAGTTGACACTCTGGAGCCAGAGGCTGGGCTGTGACATTGTCACCAAACCAGCCGGAACAGATCCAGCGGCTGTGGCCTTTGCCGGTTGTGAAGCCGCCGTCAAAGCGGGTGTCGATGTCCTGATTATCGATACAGCAGGACGACTGCACAATCAGCAGAACCTGATGCAGGAACTGGAGAAGATTCGCCGGGTGATTGCCAAACAGATTCCTGATGCGCCACATGAATCCCTCCTGGTGATCGATGCGACGACAGGTCAAAATGGACTCAATCAGGCCCAGGCCTTCTCGAAAGCTGTCAGCACGACGGGCCTCATTCTCAGCAAACTCGACGGGACAGCCCGTGGTGGTGTGGCTGTCGCCATTCGACAGCAGATGGGTATTCCCGTTAAATATGTGGGAGTCGGTGAAGCAATTGATGATCTGGAAGTTTTTGATCCCGATCAGTTCGCGGAAGCGTTGTTTGCAGAATAGGTGCCAGGTTTTTGCAAAGGTTCAATACGTTTTCACCCCAGAACACTCTGAAGTGAAGACGTTGGTGCTGGCGAGTATTGAAGCCAGGTCAGGTTAAGTCAGATGGCTGCAAAATCAAAACCAGAAGACGATAAGCCGAACAATATCTCGGTCTGCCGGAATCGCCGTGCGCGGCATGAATACGAACTGATGGATCAGTTGGATTGCGGCATCGTGCTGATGGGAAGTGAAGTTAAAAGTATTCGTGCCGGGAAGGTATCGATTGAAGAAGCCTGGGTGCGCGTCCAGGACGGCGAGTTGTATCTGGTCGGCTGCGATATCAACGAATACCCTCAGGCTTCATGGCTGAATCATGAAACGAAGCGAACGCGAAAGCTGCTGGCACACCGGCGGGAACTGAAGAAGTTTTGCGGCAGAACCAGCGAACGATCCATTACGATTGTGCCGCTGGAAATGTATCTGCAAAGAGGGTTCGTCAAAATCAAAATTGCACTCGCCAAAGGGCGCAAGCTGCACGACAAGCGGGAGAAGCTTAAGGCACAGGACGCTCGTCGAGAGATCCGGCAGGTGACTCGGCGGGGCTGAGATTCTGTGATGAGACAGGCGGCGAGATCGCCTTCCCTGCCTCGAAATCCATCGAGCCTGTGATGTCGTCTGCTCCCAGGGCTGCGGGTGCCATCGCTTCGGGATTCACAACGACTTCATAGGTTGTGCGTCCACCAAATGAGACTAGATCACCGACTTCAAGTAAGGCGGCGTGACGCAGCTCTCCATTCACACTCACTGGGGCCAGATGATTGAGGGAGACAATTCCCAATGCCGACGCATCGCGAATGATCAGGGCTTGCCATGGACTCAGAAAATGAGCCATAGGCGTGGTGCGGGCAGAGTCAGCGAGCTGCCAGTCGCACTGTGGGTCACTCCCGACAATCGTCAGGTGTTTGTTGATAACAAACGTGTCGGCACGCGATGCTGATGAGTTGTCGTGTTGAGAACCGGGGCTGGTTGAACTTGCGCGATTCATGCGGGAGTTGCCAGGCACAAAAGCGAGTCTGGGGCCACTTTCGAGAAACGAAGGATCCCCAGAGGATTTTGTGACCTTAATGTCAGGAGAGTGAATGGCGGGAACCGGCGCGGATCTTTTCAGGCAAGGGACGAGTAACTCCAGGCAGCCACACCGGTGGCTGACCCGGGATTGCCACCAGCGGGGTGACACCCAATGCTGTGTCAGCGTGGGAGTGCGTTGATCAAGACCTTTTGCAGCAAGACCTTTTGCAGACTGTGGGCGAAATTCGAAAAGTGCCACACCTGCGGATGTCCAGACAATCAGGTTCTCAAAGGGAGCCTGAGCCTCATCGACGAGTCGAATGTCCGATTGAACGGAAGTACCGATCCAGGCAAAAGGTCTTTCGATCATGACATCAATCGAGGCATCGCAGGCGAAAGCATCTCGACCACGAATGGTGAGATTGACCGAACCTGGCCAGTTGCGATGCCAGTAAGCGCCCGAAGTTCGTTTCCCAGAAGAAATCTGATGAGGTTTTTCAACAGACGACCTGAAGTTCTTGAGCAGGCGGGATGAACGAACCTGAAGCCTGTTTTCAATTTGCAGGCGATGCCAACCCCTCAACAGAAAATGACGGCGGCGATTCCTCCGCTCCGTAACCATCTTCAATTCCCGCCCGTCCCGAAGTTTATCCCTGCTCAACCCATCGTCGGTCAACCAGTCGTCAGCGCAATCTCGCCTTGCCGGTATTCCGGAAAACGATCTTCCACCACGGGACAAGCCGAAGTCAAACAGGAATTCGCTGATCAACAGAGAACTTTTGTCTCTGAACAGGGATTAAGCCGCTTTGCGAGTGGGCTGGCTGATGTGCTCGGAAGATGTGCCCTCATCAATAGCCACGAACTCAGCCGTGATCTCACGCAAAGTCGCAGCGGCAGCTTCCCGGGAAAGTTCCACGGCTGACTGCAGACGAGCGAGAGCTTCTTTCACCAGACGAGGCGAAATTGGTGCCCGGTGGGCCATGAAAATCTTTTCGTGGATCTTCTCGGCGGAGACTTCGGATTCGTAGAAAAGTTCTTCGTAAAGCTTCTCGCCTGGCCTGAGCCCGGTAAAGACAATGTCGATATCGTCCGGGTACTTGAGCCCGGAAAGATAGATCATATCGCGGGCCAGATCGAGAATCTTGACCGGATCGCCCATATCCAGAATCATGACGCCGCCGGTTTGTCCGATGGCACCCGCCTGCAGCACCAGTTGAACGGCTTCAGGAATCGTCATGAAGAACCGCACCATCTCGGGATGCGTCACCGTGATCGGGCCACCTTCGAGAATCTGCCGGCGGAATGTCGGTACCACACTGCCAGCCGAGTTGAGCACATTCCCGAAGCGAACCGTCATGAATTCGGTTTTGGATTTCTGGGCAGTCGCCTGCAGATATTTCTCGGCAAAGAGTTTTGTGGAACCCATGATATTGGTGGGACGCACCGCTTTATCAGTCGAGATCAACACAAAGCGATCCACACCAAATTGATCGGCAGCGTCGACCAGTGCCTTTGTGCCAAAGATGTTGTTACGGATCGCTTCCTGCGGATTGGCTTCCATGAGAGGAACATGCTTGTAAGCCGCTGCATGGAAGACCAGTTGAGGCTTGTAGATAGCGAAAATCTGTTCGAGCGTGGGTCGATCCCGCATATCGGCAATCTCGTAAACCAGTCGAGTACCGCCGGTTGTGCGTGTCTGGAACTCCTGTTCCATGGCAAAAATACCAGGCTCGGATTGATCAAGCAGAATCAGACTTTCCGGATTTAGAGCCAGAATCTGTCGGCACAGCTCTGAACCAATACTTCCGGCAGCCCCCGTGACCAGCACCCGGCGACGAGAGATATAACTCCGCATACTTTCCAGATCCAGCTTTGTCGGTTCGCGGCGTAACAGGTCGGAGATAGTCACTTCCCGCGTGGCCAGTCGAATGCGTCCATTGACGATTTCATCGACACCCGGGATCACATGGGCCAGGAGATGCTGGTCATCACATTGCACGAGTAACTCGCGCACGATTCGGCCGGGCGTCGATGCCGGTATGAGCAGCATTTCGGCCCGGACCTTTTTGGCGATCCTGGCGAGATCAATCTGGCCACTGAAGACTTCGGCTTCGCCAATAATACTCGACTGAGAGAAACCTTCGGGATCGATAAAGCCGCAGATGCGATACTCTTCGTTGCCGCTTTTGAGTGCGCGAAAAATAGCAACAGCGCTGGCATCGGCACCGTAGATCAAAGCCCGGCGTGGCGTCAGTTGCGACATACCACCCAGCCTGCGGTGGAGCCTGGGTTGAATGACTTCACAGTAGCTGCGAATCATTGATCGCAGGCCGGCAATTGCCAGGACGGTGAGCATCAGGTCGATCAGCACAATCGATCGCGGAATCACGATTGCCGAGGGCAGAAAGGCATTAATGGCCAATAGTAACGTCGCTGCAAAAAAGGCATCTCCGGTGACATAGATGACATCAACCAGTGACGTGTAGCGGTGCTTCCTGCGCCATTGGCGAGTCAAAAGATTCACCAGCGACTTGGTGGCAATCACCAGTGGAAAAGTGGCGAGAAATCGCCCCCAGACCTCACTGGGAACTTCGAAATCGAAGCGCAGAGAGTAGGCCAGAAGGTATGTGAATCCGTAGAGGATGATGTAGACCGGCGGAATGATCAGTTGTCGAAATGGCATGCGAACGGTTCCTCACGATGTCCGTCGCCAGATGGCTTCAGACAGCATCCATGCTCTGTTCGTGGGGTGAAATCTGGACATTTCTGCCGCAAGTTCATCATGAACCCGGCTTGACGAGCGGAAGTGTTAGTTGATTGTGAACAGCCTGTCGAGACTGTTTCGTTACACGAGGCAACGATCCTGTGCTCAAGTGAATAGATCGGCTCAGGAATTGGCGTTAAGCCATTAGAAAACTGCGCAATTCACACAAAGCAGAGCATGGTCGTGAAACAATCGCTCGAGTCGATTTTCAGGCAGATTCGGGGAGCGTGGCAATGAGATCATTCCCCAGACGAACAATCTGCTCGATCCCGAGTTCCAGTGGTTGTCGCGAACGGGTTTGGCCCGGAACTGCCTCGTATCGACCGAGAATAAAGCGCCCCTGGCCGAGCGTAGTCAGACGAATCTCGTAATATCGCTTGGCAGACGTGAGCGAACTGGGTGGGATCGATCGAATGAGGACTTCCTGACCATCCTGGTCGAATTCCAGAGGCCCCAGGCTTTCGAGCAGATAGGTCACTTTCTGGCAGAGAGCATTGGCCCATTTCTTCAACACATCCATCGAGGCATTGGTGAGATGGCGAGCCTGAAGTTCGATCTCTTCCAGCGCGCAGCCAAAAGGTTGAGAGGCAATCACCTGGGCTGTGATGGAAACATCACGGGGTGGTGATGCCGGGGTGGGATGATTCAAAACATCCGGAATTGTCCAGGAAATCGAGATCGGTATTGCCGGAGAATAGGGCCCACCCTGCTGCAGCAACAGTTCCTGTTTCAGCAATTCTCCCGGAGATGTGGTGGAGGAACTGCTTGTCGGAGGTGTTGCCGAACTTGGGGGTAAAGCTCCGGAAGACATTTGTGACCGATCCTTCGTCAACAGCCTGTGTTCCCCCCGGCAAAGTCGGGGCGAGCGATCAGAAACGAGGATGGCAGGCTCACTGCCAGAAAAGTCTGCGTTTCTGGTGACAGTGGAATTTTAGTCGTCTTGAGCGGTTTGCGTCATGACGAGTTTTGTCGCCAGGAAGAAGTTCTGCGGAATTGTCGCAGAAAATCTGACGGGTACAAAGCGGTGGAGGATGCGCTTCAGCCCGATAACGCGTGGATCTGGAAGGCAGCCCCGCTGCTACTTGTGCAGAATCAGCTTTCCGTTGCGTGTGATTCGGAGGCGGTAAATTTCGCCCAGATGATTGATGAGGAGCTCTTTTTGGCCCTTCATCAGACTGGATGAGTCGACAGCAGGAGCCGCACCAGCAGTCGAGTTGGTGCGAGTTTCGAAACTCTCACCCGCTGCATTCTGGTGGCTAAGCTGCGAGGATGGGTTTGGCTCAGACATTTCCCAACTCAATGATTCCGTGAAATACGTCTCTGCAGACATATTGCTGACATTGAGACTCAGTGTCAATTGCGAGAAGTGATTTCCTGCCATTCTGTCGAACAATCAATCGCAATAAACTCTATAAAGGACTACTGCGGAAGAAGTTCGGGATTTCTCTGCAATACAGACCGCAACACCTGATCCAGCGACATATCGGTCGAAATCGGGAAGAAATCGATTTTCATTTCATGGCAGGCCGAGTTCAACTGCTGCTGGAATGACCGGTACTCCGCCAGATAGCCTTCACGAATCGACGCCGCATTGGTCGTGTGATCAGGCCACTCTTCCAACCCGATAAACTGCGTCCAACCCGTCATCGGAAAGGTTCTCTCCCAGCGATCCATCACTTGCAACAGGAGGACATCGTGCCGGCCATAGCGCAATTGGCGCAGTCCGGAGATCAATTCCTGAAGATCACTCAGCCCATCGGTCACAATCACCATGACGGCTCGACGTCGATTCTGATTCCCCAGATTCTGATTGACCAGCGAAGTGAGGAATTGACCAGGGTTCCCCTTCCCCTCGGGTTTCATCTGTTCAATTTCGGCCAGCATCTGGCGATACGCGGGCCAACTCCCCGCAAAGCCGCTGGCACGTGCGGCAGACTCAGCCAGCACATGGAGTTTGACCTGATCCTGCTGCTGGAGAACCACCAATCCCAGCGAAGCACCCAACAGGCGTGCATATTCAAACTTGCTGTAAGGAACTGCTGGAGAACGAAAAGCCATCGATTCACTGGAATCGATCAGAATCTGACAGCCAAAGCTGGTTTCATCATCAAATTGTTTGACATACAGCCGGTCGGACTTGCCAAAGACTTTCCAATCGACATACCGCAGATCATCGCCGGGCGTATATTCGCGATACTGGGCGAACTCGATGGAAAATCCGCGCGAGGAACTCGCATGTCTCCCCTGAGCCAGACTGTCAACCACAGCCCGTACCTGCAGTTCGAGTGTACCAAGCCGTTCAACGACCGAGAGATCGAGCACGCACTGAACTCCTTCTGCCAAACCGGGAAATCGCCTTCACTTCAGCCTGACAATACCGCTTTCGTTCGGCAATGCTTAAACTGGGCTTTGACACATCAGCAGGTGATTGTCGCCTGCCGGAACACCTGGTCTCAACCGGGATTTTCTCCCGAGTTGAAGCAGGTGATCTGCCAAGTTCAACGACACCCGTTCACGAGGCTGTTTTCAGCCGAACGGGAAAAGAATCTGTTACGGAGCATCGGCAATGCCCAGTTGTGTGCTGGCTTATTCGGGTGGATTAGATACATCGGTCATCCTCGGCTGGTTGCAGGATGAAGGCTACGACGTACATTGCGTCTATGTCGATGTGGGGCAACCTTGCGAAGACCGCGAAGCCATTCTGAAGAAGGCTCACGACTGCGGCGCCAAGTCGGCTCGGATTGTCGATGCCCAGGAAGAGATGTGCCGCGACTTCGCCTTCCCCGTCCTCCAGTGGCAGGCCAAATACGAAAACATCTATCTGCTGGGAACCTCCATCGCCCGGCCGCTGATCAGCAAGGTCTGCCTCCAGGTTTGCCGCGAAGTCGGTGCCGATGCCTACGCTCACGGCGCGACAGGCAAGGGGAACGATCAGTGCCGGTTCCAATTGGCTGCGGAAGCACTCAACCCGGATATCAAGATCATCGCTCCCTGGCGAATCGAAAAGTTCCGCAAGGCATTCCCTGGACGTACCGAGCTGATTGCTTACTGCGAACAAAAGGGGATTCCCGTCAAAGCTTCTGCTGCCAAGCCTTACAGCTCTGACGAGAACTGTCTGCACATCAGTTACGAAGCGGGCAAGCTGGAAGACCCCAATGTTTGCGGCGTCGATATCGTCGATTTCGGCATGACCGTCTCACCGCAAGCCGCCCCCGATGCTGTGGAATCGGTTTCGATTCAGTTCGAGAAGGGGATTCCCGTCGGTGTGAACGGCAAGAAGCTCTCGCCACTGCAGATTGTGCTGGAACTCAACAAGATCGCCGGCCGCAATGGTGTGGGCCGGATTGATATTGTCGAGAACCGTTTTGTCGGCATGAAGAGCCGGGGCGTATACGAAGCACCGGCCATGACTGTGCTGTACCACGCTCATCAAACGCTGGAACAACTGACCCTCGACCGCGATCTGGTCAACTTGCGCGATCGGCTCTCGCCGGAAGTTGCTCAGATGGTCTATTACGGCTTCTGGTATGTCTCCAAAATGGATGCCTTGCTCGCCTTTATCAAGGAAGCTCAGCAGCCAGTGACAGGTGAAGTGGTGCTGGGCCTCTATAAGGGGAACATCATCAATCAGGGCCGCACCAGCCCGAACAGCCTCTACGATGAAGCGATTGCCAGTATGGAAGGCGGCGGCTCGTACAACCAGACTGATGCGGAAGGCTTCCTGCGAATCATGGGTCTCCCCAGCCGCGTCCAGGCCCGCGCTCGCGCCAGAAAGTATTAAAGTAGGGCAGGCTCCCGCCTGCCAATTATTTATGTAGGGTGCATGCCAATGCACCAAAACTGCGAACGCATCGCCATAGATATTCAATGAAGGACACGCCCCGTAGGGCAGGCTCCTGCCTGCCAACTCAGCGAACCGATCGCGACAATGATCAAAATGAAGGACACGCCAAGTCATGGAAGTGTCCTTCATTTTTACCTTATATAGATCATACTGGTGCATTCCGAGGACTCCATGCACCCTACCTGAATCACGCACCCCATCCAACAACTGTGCGATAAAGCTGGCTCCGTATGCATACTTTGCACTTCATCACCAGGTTGATTGTCGGCGGTGCGCAGGAGAATACCGTTTCGAATGTCGAGGATCAGGTGCAGCTTTTCGGCGACGAGGTCACACTTGTCACTGGGCCGGGCCTGGGGCCGGAAGGTTCCCTCGAAGAGCGGGCAGCGAAATCGGGTGCCCGCTTGATTGTCATGCCCGAACTGCATCGTGCCATTCGCCCCTGGCAGGATTGGCGGGCGTACCAGGAACTCAGGCAGCTCATTCGCACCTTGAAGCCCGATGTCATTCATACCCATGCCTCGAAGGCCGGTATCATGGGGAGGCAGGCGGGATTTGTGGAAAGTGTCCCCGTTGTGCATACCATTCATGGCGCTTCATTTCATTACGGGCAGTCCGCTCTCGCTTACCGTCTCTATCGCTTTCTCGAACAAAGAGCGGGCCGGCAGACGGCTCACTTTATCAGCGTTTCCGATGCGATGACCGAGCAATACGTGGCCGCTCGAGTGGCCCCGCGAGAGAAGTTTACCACCATCCGCAGCGGCTTCGATGTGGAACCCTATTTGTCACCAGTCAAGACTCGATCCGAGATCCGTGCTCAACTCGGGCTCAGCGAGAACGATCTGGTCGTCGGCAAGATCGCCCGGCTGTTCCACCTCAAAGGGCACCAGTACCTCATCGCCGCCGCTCCCGAGATCGTCCGCCAGCAACCCCGGGCCAAGTTTTTGCTGGTGGGCGATGGGATTCTCCGCGAGCAGTATCAGGTGGAGATTGCGAGGCTCGGCCTGACGGATCACTTCGTCTTCACCGGCCTCGTGCCACCCAGCCAGATCCCGGAACTCATCCATGCGATGGATGTCGTGGTCCATTGCAGCGAATGGGAAGGGTTAGCCCGCGTGTTGCCGCAGGGCTTGCTGGCAGGGAAGCCAGTCATCAGCTACGACATTGACGGCGCCAGCGAAATCGTCCGCCCGGGTGAAACCGGCTATCTGTTGCCGCGAGGCGAAATCGCGGGCCTCGCGAAAGCCACCGTGGAACTCCTCGCCAATCCTGCACTCAGAGATCAATACGGCCAGCGCGGTCGAGAGCTCTTTAGTGAAGTCTTTAGCCATGAGTATATGACAGCGGAAATTCGGAAGATCTATGAACGGGTGATCGCCCCCGGTGAATCGCTCTAACGCATAGCACGCGATCATCTATAGAATTCATCGAGAAAGTGATCTGAATCGTATGACGTGTGGCCCCAGCCACTCCGTATTAAGCCACGCAGTCTCCATCCAAACTTGAATGAAAAGCTATGGGGAAAAGAGAGCCCATCGGAATGAGGGGACCATGAATCAAGCCAGGTACGGCGTCAAGCGGGCGACGGCATCGGAAGAACCAAGCTCGTCTTTGCCAAAGCCATAGGCGGCACCAATCGCAACGGCTTCCTGCTGATACTCAGGATAGTTCGTAATCAGCATGACGGGGATCTTCTGAAACCGCTCGTCGGATTTCATCTGGCGAATAATATCCATGCCATCCGTGTAGTCGGCATCGAGCTTGCGGTTGATCAGCACCAGGTCATAGCTCGACTTCCCCAGAAGATCGATAGTCTCCGGTGCTGTGGCTGATGGGATGATTTCCACATCGAAGCTCGACTTCAGAAAATTGGTAATCTTGATCGTATCCGGCACACACTGGCCCACATTCAATACGCGGCGAGTCATAGGTCAACTCTTTGAAAATGAAAGGATGGATCTGGCAATTTCGATAATCGTCGGCGGTTCTCAGCCAACTCAGGATTGATAAGGATCGTAGGGAGCACCGGCGGAACCTTCATCAGAACGCGGGTCGATCGAACCCGGAGGTCGCGGGCCAATGTACTGATAATACTGGCACTGAATCCGGCCATTATAGAGCTTCCGACGACGATCCGCCCGGCGGCGGAAAAAGCGTTCAAAGCCCACATCGGCAGTTAACACATAGATCGACCAGGTCTTGAGCGGTGCAAAGGCATCGGCCATATCATCGTAGATGGCTTCTGCCGATTCTCGATCACCTAACCGCTCGCCATAAGGAGGGTTCGTGACAATCACGCCGTAATCCCGGGAGTCTTTCAGTTCGAGCACATCCATTTGTGTGACATGCAGCATGCCCGCCACACCGGCGGCCCGGGCATGATCTTCGGTCAACTGGACAGCCTGGGGACTGATATCCGAAGCAAACAGGGGGTAGGTCGTCGGTTTGGAAATCTGGAGATCGCGCGCTTCCTCACGGGCTTTGAGCCAGTTTTCGACAGGCAGGCGTTCCCAGCGTTCGGCCTGAAAATTCCGATCCAATCCCGGGGCCCGGTTTTTGGCAATCAGTGCTGCCTCGATAGGAATCGTTCCACTGCCACAAAAAGGATCGAGAAAAGGGCGTTCGCGATTCCAGAAACTGAGCTGTACCAGTGCAGCCGCCAGAGTTTCCTTGAGAGGGGCAGCGCCCCCTTGCTTGCGGTAGCCACGCTTATGCAGACCAGGGCCCGAAGTATCGATGGTCAGCGTGACGACATCGCGCAGGATCGAGACATCGATGGGATATTCAAAACCGGTTTCCTGAAACCAGTGCCGCTGACTGTTTCGCTTGCGGCTTTCCACTATCGCCTTTTTGACGAGACTTTGAACCGCTGGAGGATTATGCAACAGCGATCGAACACAACTCCCTGTGACAGGAAAGGCGGCATCTTCCGGAAGCCACTCATGCCAGGGTAAAGCTTTGGTCTGATCGAAGAGTTCGTCAAAATCCTTGGCGACAAACTTCCCCATTTGCAGCAGCACGCGATCGGCAGAGCGCAGCCAGAGGTTCGTTCGGGCCACAGCGAGCGCATCACCTTTGAAGGTAATTTTTCCATCTTCAATTTGCTGATCCTGGTATCCCAGGGCAGCCAGTTCTCGCGAGACAACAGCTTCGAGACCGAAAGCCGTTGTGGCGATTAAATCCAGCGAATTCATAAAACTCTCAAAGAACATGTGTCAAAAAGCCGGGGGCCATGATCGACCCAAACAGCCAGTGTAGCAGATGAACTCGGAGATGGGAATTTTGGGGAGAGTGGGATTTGGGGGTTGGGGAGTTGGAGAGTTGGGAGTTGGGTTAAAACTGCTGGTGAAAGGCCATTCTTCCTCAAATACCAAACACCAAATGCCCAACACCTACTCCACCTCCTGCTCAATCACCACTTCATACTCCCCTGAATTATTGGCGAGATCGTAGAAATGGTCGTTAATACGCAGAAAGAGGACTGCATCGCGAGGGGCGGTCAGTCGGGCGATTTGACCTGCGGGAATGACTTCGGTGAATTCCGCACCGTGGGCCGTGAGTGGCAGGTCAGGAATCCCCCACCAGGCGAGGAGCCGACCCAGTTTCTGGCCGTTGGCATAATCCACTGAGATGCCTTGTGGTTGAGAAATCCACGGGCGAGTTGTGCGATTCAGCTCGACTTGTCCTTTGGCACGCAGACGAATTGTGGTGCCTTGAGGAACCAGCAGTCCCGTCGATTGCCAACCGGCTTTTGCTGAAATCGAGCGTGTCACAGGTTGATTCGCCCAAGGTTCAATGGGTCGATGTAACGTCGCAGCCAAAGCCGTGTCGTAACCAAAGCAGATATCTGTTGAGAGCCGTAACCAGTCGCTGGAAATCCATGTCGTTGAGGTCCGATCAGCCTGGCTGGCCGTTTGGAGGAAGTCCTCCAATGTTCGAGATCTGAGGAGCTTGGCGAAATCCGGCCCATAGGTGGGATGCTGGCTGCAAAACTGAATCCAGAGCCAGGCCCAGGCATAGTCGTCGTTCGTAGAAAATTCGTGGGCGTCAATTATCAGTAAATCAGCAAACGAGCGTCCTTTTCCTGAAGCAAGATCTTCCTGAATCAGCCCAATCCGCCCCCAGCCAGAGAAATCTTCGGGCCTTCCGGGAAGCACTCCAAAAAAGGGCTTGCCCGCTTCATCGACATAGTTTGTCGCGTACCACTCAGCAATCCCTTCCTTAAACCCCACGGGCAAATCTTCACGCTCGCCAATCAACGTGACCACGTGAGTGAGTTCATGCAGAAACAGATGCCTCAGGTAGTAAGGCGTGGCCTGCATTTTCATCCAGAACTCACTCCCCCGATGTCGACCATGCAGAAAGCCCGGCAAATCTTCCGGCAACAGCCCTGTCTCGCGGAAGCTCGTCATGTCGGACATGACATAACCCGTCAATTGCTGATTCTCGGGCCACTTGATGTGGAAATCGTTCTGCAGTCGCTGGAGCAGCGCTTCCCCCAGTTCGGGAAGATTGGCAACTTCGACCAGTGGGAGATCGGTCACAAGGACGATGTGCGGCGAAGTGATGACCCGAAACCCCAGTGCTTCGAGTTCAGCGGGCGTTTTAGCCGGAGCGGGAAGAGTGGCCAGTTCTGGCCCGGCAGGCCGTGCAGCCATCTGCTCACGGGGGTTCGATTCTCCGCCGGTCTGCGGTGTGGCAAACGCCTGAGGATCCGCATCGGGGATGACCATCTCCGGATCATCCTGCATATTGCTGGCAATCTCGGCCGCTCTTCGCTGGGCGGCTTGATTGGGTCTGGAAGTCGTTGAGTTCTGATTGTTTGAACTGACTCGTGATGATGCAGGGCTGGCCATCTGACGATCCGCCGTTTGATCATTCGCAGGTTGACTGACGGCTGGCTGATTGCCGCAGCCCGCAATGATCAGTGAAAAGCCTGCCAGCAGAAACAACAGGTGCCGGAAGGGCCGACCACACCAAGGCCCTTTGCCGCCTGAAAAAGACTCTGCACGACGAGACCCGGAAAGACTAGACATGATGAATTTCCATCGGCAGCGTGCTGGATGTATCGGCAGAGATCATGTCAGCACGGTTCAAGTCAGTGCAGTTCAAGCCAGCACGGTTCAGGTCGCTGGAGTCGAACCATTCGTCGGCCGGGTCAAACGGTGGTGAAACGATATTGATAATCGTGGCTTCACCCACAATTCGATGCCTCACCAGGGGGGGAATGGAAATCGCCAGCAGTTTCGTCAAAGGATAGCTCTGGCCATTCAGTTCAATCGTGGCGTGAGCCGCATGGTCGAGGACAACATAAATCTCATGATGTTCTCGATGGTAATGCGTACGGGCAGCTTGAGTGATTTGCGTGTAATGCACACTCACGCTGGTCCCTGCATCATGGCCAAAGGCTCTTTGGGCCCAGCCGCAAGGACAGGCCACAGCTTCAATTTCACTCAGCGAAATCATCTGGGGCAAGGCGGCTGATGGTGAATCAGGCGGCAATTCAGTCATGCCCGTACTTTCTTCGTTTGGGAAGTTGTTGAGGCCCTGGCGAAGTTTCCTGACTGGCATTGCGACCATGACTTGCCGGCACCCAGCGGGCAAAAGTCTCTTTCGCTTCTCGCAAAGCTTCGGCAGTGGGGGGCTGCCTCGGCCCGGTGGATTCCGGAGTGATGCGATGCATCTTTTTCAGCTCGTAAGTGACTTTGGCTTTTTGCGAACGATGAATCCAGAGCGATGACAACATCCGCTCACTCACCGGACGATCCGTAGCCACGACAAAGCGATAACACATCCAGCCAATCAGCGAAAAGACAAACAGACAGATGCCCAGCGGAATCAGCACCTGATCGGAAGAGGTGAGCACAATGGTCGAACAGGCGACCAATCCACAGATGATGACAAAGGTGACGGCCAGCAAGGAGACCGCACCTCGTGCCGCCGAAGAATCACGCTGGATCGGTTTCATAGGTAGTCACTTTCTGCAGGGACATGCCACCTGAGAGACCAATGAATTCGACCGAAATTGCAGGATGAATACTAGAGAAAGTTGACCACAGACCAGAATCTGTCATGTGGTCTTCATTGGAGAAAAGTATGAAATGAACGTGTTGTCTCAAATTGTATCGCTCAAACCGTCCATGTTCGAGGCCTGTTAACGACCACGTTTGAGGGTGTAGAGCGGGCCATAGCCAAAAGGTTTTTGACACTTGGGGCACTTGGCAGATTTGATCGACGCCGGTGTTTTGTCCCCAATTTTCTCTTTTTTGCGACCATTCTCCGAGACGACCAGACCACAACTCTGGCAGCGGTAGCCCGAGACTTCGAGAGTAAAGTTTTTGTCGGTCTGATAATACGGCAGGTGCTGAAGTTCAAAGACCGGTGTCTCAAGATAGTGGCATGCCAGTGTGGACTGCTCACTCTGGAGAGGAATGCCAGATCCTTCGGCAAAGTTCGTCCAACGAGTCCCTTCCCGTATCGCCTTCGCCAGCGTGCGGAACTGACTTAATGAAAACGAGAGAAATTTTTGTGGCGCACCTTCTTCTGCCGAAATCAGTTCGAGGGCTATGCGTCCTTCACCAAAGACAGCCAAACTCTGGAGAGATTCATTTCCTCCGGCAATCGTAGGTTGGACAATCGCTATCGATTCCGCAGCAGCGGGTACAACGGTGATGGTCGCTGGGCTGAGATCCGTCTCGTCCTTTTTGGCCATCAGTCGAGATTTGAGAGCGGCTCGAAACTCGGGGATCTTCTTCGCTGTCGGCTTGAGCAAGGTCCCCTTGGGCCATTCCAGGAGCACCAGTGCCTGAGGATCAATTGCCAGATCAATCAGCGAAAAATCTTTGGCGTGTGCGGCGGCTTTGAGCTTCAGTTTCCCTTTGGCAATCGTGTGCAGTGCCACATCCTGAATGATGTGGACAAACTTGCCCACGGCATCCAGATTGATCGGGGGATCCAGCGGAATCTCTTCTTCAGCACCGGCATTCGTCGTTTTACGTAAGGGAACAACGAGCTTCGCACCGCATTTGGGGCACTTGCCGACTTTGCCGCGATGATGATCCAGTACGCGGACTTTACAGCCAGCCTCGCAAGTGGTCACAAAGCCTTTCTTGCGCGGTTTGAGTGCCAGTTCCTGCTCTTCTTTCTCCTCAGAGAGAGCAATGTGCAGCAGGAGATCATCTTCGGACATCTCTTCAGCGGGCTGACTGGCATCACTCACCTCGGGCGTGCCGATCATCTCTTCCTGTGGAGCAGTTTCTCTCCCACTCCCATCCAGTGACATCATGGGAATCGTTTCGGTCGACTCTTCTATCGTCGATCCATCGGCCGATTCCGGCTCTAGGCGAGGAATTTCACTGAGGGCAAAAGTATCGCCTGAAGTCTCATTCACCTGAGGGAAAGCCATTGGTGGCGGCTCAATGGACATCGTGGCTTCAGTGAGGAAGATATCGCCAGAAAGTTCAAAATCGTCTTCGTCATCCTCGGCACTCTGATCCACCCCGCTGGCTTGAATCAGGGGCTCATCCGGAATCACAGGGCTGGCTCCGGGCTCCAATCCATGCCCATTCCTTTGAGCATAGTAGGCTGCCAACTGAGCATTTTTATCAGTCTCGGAAAGCGAAGCCGGCGTGTGAGGTTCGGCTTTCAGCATCGAGCGGGATTGGGGATTACGATCCAGTGGCGTGGCCGGCGAGCGTTGATCGTTCTGTCGTTCATCAAAGGCAGCTTGAATATCCGCTCGCAGAAAGACGCCACAATTCCAGCACCGCACGAGACCACTGCGAACCGCTTCACCACAATTGTGGCAACTCCCCAGATCTTCAATGACTGCCTTGTCGGTCGGCAAAGGCTGTATCGCCAGCTCTTCAGCCCGCTCTCGATCAAACACATGATGGCAGCGATGGCACTCGACGGTGTCATCGAGCAGCAATGTGCCACAGCCGGGACAGGGAGAAATTCCAATCGACATAAGCGACTCGCAGATCTTGCGTGCCAAATGTTATGACAGGCAATCGACCCAGAGAGGGAACTGAAAGGTGAACACATCAATATGCGTACAATAAGAGATGCACAAATCCCCAAAATACCCGCAATATGCGTCGCTTCCCACTCCAGATTATCGAGTGCAGCGGCTTTTTCGGGTTTTTCAGGCAGGTTAGGCAGTCCATTCCGGAGATGACGAACTCGATTCGCATTTACCGAAAATGTCGCTTTCGCCACCAGATTCCGATTGATGGCAGAAAAAATCTGGCAGGACGCCCATCAGTCAAAAAGATAGCTGACGGATTCATTTCTATGAATTCGGCGAATGGCTTCACCCAGCAGTGGTGCGACGGAAACCTGCCTGAGATTCGGCAGCTTCTGCTCAGGTGTCAGTGGCAGGCTGTTCGTCACGACAATTTCTTTGATCGGAGCTTCGGCCAGTCTCTGAGCGGCCTGACCGCACATGATCGCATGTGTGGCTCCCACATAGATTTCGGCAGCTTCATGCTGGGCCACAACTTTCACAGCACCCACCATCGAGCCGGCCGTCGTGATCATATCATCGAAAATAATGCAGGTTTTCCCGGCAATCGGCCCACCAATCAGGTTCTCCTGACGTGTTTCAAAGGCATTCGAGCGACGTTTATCAACAATCGCAAACGAACCCCCCAGGTGCTCGACATGCTGCAAAGACCGCTTGATACTCCCCTCATCCGGGCTCACGATCACCAGATTCGACTTCGGTAGGTTCAGTGAACGGAAGTATTCGTCAAGAATTGGTGCCGCATACAGATGGTCGACGGGGCAGTCGAAGAATCCCTGGATCTGAGCCGCATGGAGATCCATCGTCAGAACACGGTCAGCCCCGGCTTTCGTGATAAGATTGGCGACGAGTTTGGCCGTAATGGGCACACGCCCCATATCTTTGCGGTCTTGCCGGGCATAGCCAAAATAAGGGATCACCGCCGTCACACGGGCAGCACTTGCCCGTTTGCAGGTGTCAATGAGAACGAGCAGTTCCATGAGATTGTCATTGACTGCCGGCCCCGTCGGCTGGACAAGAAAAACATCCGCCCCGCGGACGTTCTGGTACAGCCGGCAAGAGATTTCACCATCGGGAAAATTACTGAGTTCGACAGCTCCCAGGTTGATTCCCAGGTAGCTGGCGATTTCGTGGCCGAGTTTCGGGTGAGCTCTGCCACTGAGCAGGCAGAGTTGGTCGTACATCGCCACAGATCAGTCCTCGGTGAAGCCTCGGGATGGAACAACTCAGATTTCAACGTTCGTCAGCACTGGTTGCAAGTGGACGGCCACCAGCCTGCCAGCCAAAGAGACTTCAAAATTGGCCGCATCTCTTTACAAGAGACGTTACTCAGCATTTTCTGCAGATGAATCGACAGCAGATGGCGCGCTGGGAGCCTGCGCTTCAGACGATGTTTTCCTCGCCAGATAAGCCGCTTCCGCCTCAGCGTCTTCTTCCGCCTGTTTCAGACGATCAAGAATCTCGATGATCTGCTTGGTCAGTACGGGAAGTCCTTTACCCGTCATTGCCGAAATCTGGAGGACGGGTTTGCCAATTCGCTCTTCCAGTAACTCTTTAGCAGCATCGGCATCCAGGAGTTCTGACTTGCTGATAACGACAATTTCAGGTCGCTGCGCCAGGTCGTCATCGTAAAGCCGCAACTCTTCGCGGATCTGCAGATAGTTTTCGATCGGGTCCGTCTGGTCATCAGGATTGGGTTCCACGAGATGTACGAGCACTCGTGTCCGCTCGACATGCCTTAAAAATTCATGACCTAGCCCCACTCCCGCATGGGCTCCTTCAATCAACCCGGGGATATCGGCCATCACGAATTGCCGCTCGTAACCGACGCGCACAATCCCTAGATTCGGGTGTTTCGTTGTGAACGGGTAGTTCGCGATTTCAGGAGTCGCCCGTGTCATCCGCGAGAGAAGCGTCGATTTACCGGCATTGGGCTTTCCAATCAGTCCCACATCGGCAACGACTTTCAATTCCAGCAGCAGTTCACGTTTTTCACCTGGTTCGCCCGGCCCGAATTCGCGCGGGGCGCGGTTCGTTGATGACATGAAACGCGTGTTGCCATAGCCCCCTTCGCCCCCTTTGGCGACGATCACGGTGTCACCATGATCTGTCAGATCACGCAGGACGAAGCCACGCTGAGAATCACGCAGAATGGTTCCCATCGGCACACGGATCACGAGATCTTCGCCATCTTTACCAGTCTTGAGTGAACTGGTCCCGGGATTCCCATTGCTGGCAAACCAGTGACGAATCCCGACCAGGTGCACGAGGCTGTCGACATTTTCGTCGGCGATAATGACGACGTGCCCGCCGCGACCACCATCACCACCATCGGGGCCGCCTCGAGGGACGTGCGCTTCCCGCCGGAAGCTGGAACATCCGGGGCCACCATCGCCCCCTTTGCAGGTAATTTCAATTTGATCGACAAACATGAGAGAAAACTGCCATTCTGGACGCGGAAGCGAATTCGATTAGAGGTCACCAGCGGGATATTGGGTAACGAGTTGAAATTTAAGGATGATTTTCAAAGATCAGTTCGCGAGCTTCAAAGACGGGCCCTTCGACACAGGTGCGTCGGTAATCCCAGCTTTCCTCACCCGCAGGAGTCGTTTCCCGGATTTTGGCGACACAACTGAAGCAGGCCCCAAAGCCGCACGCCATGGGAGTCTCTAAAGACAACCAGCAGGTGGCGTTGTACGACAGTGCCAGTTTCTGCACCGCTTTGAGCATTGGCTCAGGCCCGCAGGCATAGATTGTCACGGGTTCACCGGGAGCCTTGAGATGTTCTTCCAGTAATTGAGTGACATAGCCACGGTGCCCTTCTGATCCATCATCGGTGGCCAGTTCAACCTTCAGGCCGGGAACACTTTTGAAGTCTTCGACACCAGCCAGAAATTCCGCATTCCTCGCTCCGTAACAAAGTGTGACCGAACTGGGCTGCACCACTTTTCGCGGGTTCTGCTGGGGATAACTCTGGACTCCAAGGGCCTCGCGCGCGAGTGCCAGAAAGGGCGTTTGCCCAATCCCTCCCGCGACGAAAACCAGCCGCCCGCCCGGTGATGCAGGAAAACCGTTGCCGAGTGGCCCCCAGATTTCCACTTCATCTCCCGCCTGAAGCTGAGCCAGTCGACCCGTCATTTTACCGACGACGACATAGCCGAACTCCAGCCCGGCAACACGTCCTTCTGCATCTTTGCAAATATCAAACAGGGCAAAGGGTCGGCCCAGCAGAGGATCGTTCTCTCCCGGGATTTTCACCATGAAGAACTGCCCAGGAGTGATCGTGGTCGCCAGTTCAACACCATCGAGCCGCAGGCGAAATGTATTTTTCGCCATGGCCTCGTGCAGCAGCACGCGTGCCTTCTGCTGGACGGCAGACATCACTTGTCCAGGCAGCCCAAGGGAAGGGATGTGACAAGCCGAAGCAGAGGTTTCAGTAGGGCTGGAGAGCATGCTCGGGACGTCTGATTTCTAGGACTTTTAAGTGATTGAAACAACTCAAGATGCAGTGGGTGAGTATTGACCAGGTCTCGCGTTGACTCCACGCACACGCCCCGCTTAATCACCCCGCTTGCGATTCGATGAACTCGACGACTTCTGACCTCGAGCGCTGGTTGATGAGCGGCCCGCTGTCGTCGCTTTTCGAGATCCTGGAAACTTGGCAGAGGCCTTCTTGCGAACTACTTTTTCGGGAGTCGCTTCGGCAGTCTCTTTATTGGCCGATCGATGTGCGATGAGGTGGTCCTTCGTCCGCGGGACTCGTCGGCCACTCTTCAACAAACTCAGCGGGGGGGGATTGACCGCTTCGTCTCCATCAGCCGCGTCGTTTCCACGCACATTCTGGGGGAAGTTCAATCGTGGTGCTGCCCCTCGGAGCTTTTTGCTGGAAATCACCGAACCTTCACCATCCAGCACACGCCGTTTCAATCGCGTGCTGCCATCGTCCATCACGGGCGGGTGATCGTTGGCGGCCAACTGGCGAGCGGTCGTCTTGCCACTGCCCGGACGTCCCTGGGAAAAACCTCCCGACGTACGCGAGGCGGGCTTCTGCCGGGCTTCGGGAGTCATTGAGCCTTTCCCGGTGCGACGCACTGGTGATCCTTCTGAAGAACGCGATCCCGCTGAAGAACGGGATCCACCGGACGAGCGGGAATCTTCGCGACGCTTGGAGCTGGTCTCTCGTGAATTTGACGATGGTGCAGTCAACGCTGCCGCATTCGACTCTTTTGAGCTTCCCAGGCGTTTGAGTCTTGAGCCCGGAATTGTGAGTGGTTCCAGCCCGGTCGGAGCAGAGGGTAATGCGGTGCGATCCAGCCCGGCTCGAGACCTGCCACCTGCAATTCCTGGATCGGACGAAGAGGCTCTGGATGACGCTCCCGCTGAAGTCGCTTTACCGGCATCGCGGGTACGCTGTGGCTTGCGGGGAGCCGGCTCCTTCCACTTGCCGGTGATGACATCCTGCAGTTTACTGAGTTCTTCTTCCGAGAGTTTGCGATGAGCCCCGCGTTCGAGATCACCCAGTTTGATCGGGCCAAAGTGAGTCCGCTTGAGCTTCATCACTTTATGCCCCACACGGGCCAGCAACCGGCGGATTTCCCGGTTCTGTCCTTCACGCATGGTAATTTCGAGCACAGTCGCAGAGCCCTGCGACTTCACCCGGTTCACACTCGACATGCGGAAGCGGCCTTCCGCGAAGTATAACCCTTCGAGAAGCTGATTGATCGCCTCCGTCGAAGGATTACCCGCCACGACAGCACGATAAATCCGCGGAATGCCAAACTTGGGATGTGTGAGTCTCTCAGCGAGATCTCCATCGTTCGTGACGATCAGCAGACCTTCGGTCGCATCGTCCAGTCGGCCCACGGTAAAGAGCCGACCGACATTCGGCGGAAAGCAATCAATCACGCGGGTTCGGCCCGCAGGATCAGAATTTGTGCACAGCACACCGGCTGGCTTATGAAAGAGAAAGTAACGCTTTTCCTCCACGCGCAGCTTTTCGCCATCAACAGCGACTTTCTGGCGGGAAAGATCAACACGCACCCCCAGTTCCTTCGCCACCACACCATCAATCGTCACGCGGCCCATTTCGATGTATTCTTCGCAGGCTCGGCGTGAACCATACCCGGCACTCGCCAGAACTTTCTGCAGACGTTCGCCTGCTGAGGCCTCGCCCGGTTGATCCGGATGGGCTGATTTGGAACCCTGATTACGTGAAGAATTGACCAGAGATGTTGTGCGGCGGGGCGGTCGAGAACGTTTCATTTGGTATCTGCCAGTATTGAGAAGTCCAGCAGTTTAGCAGACGACATCGCGAAAGAGTAATCAGTTTCGCAATTGTTCCCGCCAATAATCGCTCTAACTGATGACGATTGCACAACCCGCAAGACAATCGCTGTAGCCATCGGGAGTCTCGCAAGCTCACCAAAAGTCTGATTGAGTGGTGCAAAACTTTGTGGTGGCTAGACTTTTGGGAAGTTCACGCCGGGGCATGCTATGCTCTCGTGCCTGATTCGTCTCGTAATCATCCGCCCAGGGATGTCAGTCTGAGCATCTCCCGGGCTGGGTCTTTTCCAACATCCATGCGATTGCCTGGGGTTCGCTGGTAAATCTGTCACAACCTGTTATTTGAATAAGGTTTAAGTAAATGGAAGTCATTGACATCCTCTCCCGCTGGACACATATCGGAACTGCCGTCGTGATTATCGGAGGGAGTGTCTTTTTGCGATTTGTCATCTACCCCATCGTGAGCAAGTTGCCCGAAGATCAGCATCTCGCCTTAAGGTCGGCCATTATTTCCCGGTGGAAGATGTTTGTACACGTGGGGATTCTGCTGTTCCTGGTAAGCGGTTTTTATAACTACATCAAAGCCATGCCTGACCGCGAGGGACAGAAGATTTATCATATGCTGATTGGCACCAAGATGCTGCTGGCCTTTGGCCTGTTCTTCCTCTCTTCGCTCTTGGTGGGACGCTCTGGACTGGCGGAAAAAGTACGCACGCGCATGGCTTACTGGCAGACAGTGGGCATTGTCCTTGGCGCTATCATCATTGGCATTTCGGGCTATGTGAAAGTCGCCGTCCCTGCCAAACCACCAGCCCAAACGACTAGCGCAACCGAAGTTCAAGCCACCACGTCGAGTGCAGTGGATTCCCAGCCCGCAAATAATCAGGCCACTCCTGTTGAGCCAACCAGGTCGGAATAACTCCGATTCAAGGATTTCGCACAGCCACAGCACGCCTCATCCCATGCGTATTCCCTGCCACCACTTTTCAATCGCTCTTGTGTGGCACGATTTTGGGTGGCACGACCCTGGAGGCTCTGCGCAAGGGCGTGGTCTTTACCGGGGTGGCAAGGGTCGGATGTCTGCATCCGCCCCCTGGTCAATCGGGTTCACCAGCATGAATGCATCCGAAAAATTTCTCACAACTCACCAGCACAATTGCCACGAACAAGTAACATCAATCGACCTGGGGGCAAACGAGGACGTTTGACCCCAGCCACCCAGCCGTAAGCCACACTTCAGATCAATATGCATGCAAAGTTGTGTGTAATTGACAGCGGCTCTTAGCAAACATGTCTTCGCGACCCACACCGCAATGTGGTTCCCTGACAAACGCATCAGTCAGCAATATCGCCAGCCTCGACCAGCGCTGGCTTTCCCTTCACTAAGCTCCCCAACTTCCAACTCTCAAAATTCATTAAAAGATTCGAAAATTCGAAATGATCTGACGAAGTGAGCTTCGCGTTCCTGAGGGCAGGTTCCACAGAACGGCCCCAATCTCTGGAGATGGCGATGTCCCACAGTCAGTCGTCGAGTCGATATTCCGAACCTTCTGCCGAAACTGCCGGCATGATGGAACTGGGGCTGATCATTGCAGCCTCGATCATCTTTCCGCCCATTCTGCTCTTCGGGTTCATCATTGTGGGCCCGCGCGAAGAAGTCGTGGTCTTGAGGTTTGGCAAATATCTGACAACGCTGCGCAGTGAAGGGATCCGCTGGATTCATCCTGTCGGCAGGTCACTTCAAAGAATCTCCACCCGCGACACCACTTACAATCTGACGACTGAAACCGTAGTGGAAAAAAATGGCAACCCGGTGCTGATCAGTGCGGTGGTCGTTTATCGTGTCGAAGACACCATCAAGGCCGCTCTGCATGTGACCGATTACCACCGCTTTCTGGGAGATCAGGCCGGGGCTGTGGTCAAGCGGGTCAGTTCGCTCTTCCCTTACGAATCAAGCGATCCCAGCATCCCGTGCCTCAAAAAAGAGAGCGAAATTGTCAGTCAGGCGTTTGTGGCCGAATTGCAGGATGCCGTGAACCCAGCGGGAATCCGCGTGCTGATGGTGCGACTCAACGATCTCACTTACGCTCCAGAAATTGCTCAATCGATGCTGATGCGTCAGCAGGCGATGGCTTTGATCGACGCCCGCAAAACGATTGTCGAAGGGGCGGTCGAAATTGTTAAAGATGCCGTAACAAGACTGCGAGACAGCGGCTTTGAACTCTCGGAATCCGACCGGGACCAGCTCATCTCGAACTTGCTGGTCGTGCTCTGCAGTGGCGAGCGAACGCAACCCGTACTGGCTGTGCAGGCCGGGGGCAGAAAACATGCCCCAGGCACAGGCTCCTCCACCACCGAGTCGTGAGAACATCAAATTTCCCGTATTGAGGCGTGGCCGGTCTTGGTTGGCACGACCCTGGGTGGCACGACCCTGGAGGCTCTGCGGAAGGGCGTGGTCTATACCGGGGTGGTTGGACTCAAACGTCCGAGTCAGCAACTTAGAACCAGCACGCTTTTCTGAACTTTCAACGTGCTGTTGATTTCTGATTAGCGTAGAATTGTGCTTGCCGGCAGATTTCAAATCATTGCCGGCCTGCACGATCTCATGGCGAAACTATGTGCCACGCCGGCTATCGACTTGTTGTGAAATGATCCCTGACGATGAATCAACCACTCCCGAAATCTCTTGGATCGAACCCTGCCGGAACAAATCAAGGTGCGATGGCTCGCCGCCAGTGGCTGGCTCAGGCCGGGAATGGTTGCGGAAGTCTGGCCCTCGCTCATCTCCTGGCGGGTTCAACATCTGGTTTATCATTTGGGGCCGAACCCACTGCGACACGTCAGCCACATTTCGCTCCCAAAGCCAAACGCGTCATCTACCTGTTTCAAAGTGGCGGGCCTTCGCAACTGGAAACCTTCGACTACAAGCCTCTGCTCAACGATCGCTTTGGAGAAGCCTTGCCAGATTCTGTCCGGCAAGGCCAGCGATTGACCGGGATGTCGGCCAATCAATCCTCTTTGATCATGGTGGGATCGAAGTTTGGTTTTCAGCAGCATGGGGCTGCACAGGCGTGGGTCAGCGATTTACTGCCACACACGGCCAAAATCGTCGATGACCTCTGCATTGTTCGCTCCATCTACACGGAAGCGATCAACCATGATCCCGCCATTACGTTCCTGCAGACCGGCTCTCAGATTGCCGGTCGCCCCAGTATTGGTGCCTGGCTCAATTATGGCCTGGGAAGTGATAACGAGAATCTCCCCGCGTTTGTGGTCTTGATCACCCGGGGTAAGACTGACCAGCCACTCTATTCGCGCCTGTGGGGCTCCGGCTTTCTTCCATCGCAGCATCAGGGAGTTCAGTTCCGCTCGGGGAAAGATGCCGTCCTCTATCTGAACAATCCTCCGGGAGTCAGTCGCGAGCAAAGACGTGCCGCTCTCGAAACATTGGCACAACTGCAGAAAGAGCGTGAAATCGAGACGCACGATCCTGAGTTATCTCAGCGGATTGCGCAGTATGAAATGGCGTTTCGCATGCAGGCCAGCGTGCCGGAAGCCACCGATCTTTCGGGTGAGACCGAGGCCACCTTTGAGCTGTATGGGCCCGACAGCCGCAAGCCGGGCACATTTGCCGCCAATTGTCTTCTGGCAAGGCGGCTGGCAGAGCGTGGTGTCAAATTCATTCAGTTGTATCACCAGGGCTGGGATCAACATGGCGGCTTGCCGGGAGGAATTTCGACACAGTGCCGGGAAACCGATCAGCCTTCCGCTGCGTTGGTAGCTGACTTGAAACAGCGGGGTTTGCTGGAGGACACCCTGGTGGTGTGGGGTGGAGAGTTTGGCCGGACGAGTTATTCGCAGGGCCGCCCGTCACCACAGAATTATGGCCGGGATCACCATCCCCGGTGCTTCTCGATGTGGTTTGCCGGTGGTGGGATCAAGCCGGCGACGGTGGTCGGCCGGACTTGCGATTTTGGTTACAACATTGAAGACCGTCCAGTCCATGTCCACGATCTGCATGCGACCATGCTGCATCTCCTGGGTATGGATCACGAACGCCTGACCTACCGCTTCCAGGGCCGCGACTTCCGCCTGACCGACGTCCACGGGCATGTGATTCACGAAATGCTGGCTTAAAGCAAAGCGATTCGCTCCACTTTTGGTAGCAATCACCAGTTATAAGAGCTTCACCTTTTATGAGCGGCAATATGCTCCGAGGAGAGGTATCCAATAAGCTGGAAGTGATGTTTCTTTATTCCACGGAAACGTCATCGACGCCGCTTCTGTCTTATACGGAAGGCCAACAGCAGCTCTCCATTGCAGTTACTAATCAGCCAGAGAAGTATCCAGGAATGCCCCCAGCAGTTGTGCAAACATGATTCCCATAAACATTAAACAAGGGGCTGCAAATAGAAACGCAATCCATGTGTAGCGAACATATCTGGGGCGAAGCTGGCCCTCCAATGTATACACATCGTGAATCAGATATGCTGTATAAAACTGCAACGGAACAAACAGCAAACCTATGGTTGCAGACCTCAAGGCGTACCCCGCTTTTTGTTCTCGCAATGAAAGAGTTTCTTCATATCGACGGGCAGCATCGTCGGAGAGTTGATACTCATCCGATAGCTCATCTTCTTCCCAGTCAGATTCATGGTCGTCAGCCACGTCTGCATTGTCAGGGATTGTCTCATTTGTGCGTGCCTGCAAGTTTTCGGCATCTTCGCTGACAGCAGCTTCGAGAAGTTCTTCCGATCGTTCCGCATCCTGTTCAGCAACTTGAAGTCGAATTCCTCCAATAGCATTTGCGAGAGTCCAATTCATCGATGCAATTTCGCCACCACTCAGATAGACCTTGATGTTCTCACTTCGTAAGATTGATGCCGCAATGTTGGCCTCAACTTCGTTCCAGAAGACGCGAAGTGTCACGAGATCGTGGCTCATTCCTGCAAATCCATAGAGTGATGAGTTTCTGTGAATGCCTTAACGACTCAAGGGTCTCAATTTGTGGGCCTTCTTTGATCTATCGTCTCTCAGGTGACATGCTCAACAGGTCGTCTTGATCGAGCTGAGTTGATCAGTACGTCAGTTTGTACTATATATCTGAGTTGGCACAGAGAAAAAACTCGATAAATAACGCTTATTGCGGCGGTTCATCCTCGACAATGTCACCAATCAGCAGAATTGAGCCCACGATCCACTTGTGATCGGCATACTTTTCGGGGTGGTCATCGTAATCTTTGCGGTTGTGTTCAAAGAGAATCTCTCGTTTATCGAGCTTCTCCGGCATGAGTTCAATCCGCACGCGATGTCGCCCTGCAGGCCGCTCGCTGGCAATTGTCGTCTTTCCCATCCGGTGATAGGTGCAATACGGGTCAATCCGGTTCTGATAAGTCGGCGGCAGATCATCCCACGTGATCTTTAACCGCCCACCATCCGGCCCCAGCAGGTCAAAGATCGCCAGTGTGGTACCTTCGATCGTGAATTCGAGGGCAGCGCCGGGAGCTTCCGCTTCATAGAGCTCGGGCATGTTCCGGGCAAATCGCCGCGCCAGCGTGTGATCAGCAGGGAGCTTTTTCCACGCTCCCTTGAGCATGTTGGCCGTGATGGGAATCTGCTGGGCCCGCTCGAAGTGATCTGTCCGTAATGGCGGATCGAGTGCATGGTCAATTGGTTTCCCACTCGCCTCCATGATGGCTGGCCAGCAGCGGGCAATCGTGGCGGCATAGACTTCGTGGCCTGTTTCCACATGGGGATGGACACCATCCGTCGAAAAGACAAGCGGCCTGGCCTCGCGAATGTCGGCTGGTCTGGGAGCTTTGAAAACCAGCTCTCCATCTTTCTCCAGTTGAACGACTTTCACTCCCAAATGAATCGAAGGAATTTTGTAGTGTTCAGCAACATCTTCCATCGCACTGGCCGACCGCTGCATCTTGCCATTGCGGAGCTGTTCCAGAAATGGCTCGCTGACTGTGTAGACGAAGACGATGTCGGTCCTGGGGTTCGACCTCCATGTCTGACGGACAATCCCTTCCATCGCTTTATGGATCTGTTCAAGGGGAGCACCTCCATCGTTGACAGCAAACTCAACAAAAAGGAGATCGGGCTCATGACGGAGAACATCATTCTTGAGCCGGAACACGCCGAGATCGGAACCCGTGCCACCAATGGCGGCATCAATCTGCTCGAATGGAACGCCCGGGTATTGCTTCATCAGCCATTCACGGGAAAGCACACGCCAGCCGGGTGCAGCCGTAATGCTGCCCCCCAGATAGGCAATCTTCACCGGCTGGCCAGCTTCGATCTTTGCTCGAACATGGGGCAAACCTCCTCGGGGATGGCATTCCACCGCCTCTTTGAAGGCCGGAGAATCGGCTGCGATAATCGCCACACTGGCAAGTTGCCAGGCCAGCCAAGTCATCACGAGCAGCAAAAAAGCAGAGACTTGGCGAATGGGCCGGGGTGGTGGCATCGTGCGACAACTCATGGAAAGCCTCTCTCAGGGAGGGATCGGGGCAAGTGGCCAATCATGGCATGAGTCTATCGATGGGAAAGTCGCAATCACACTTTAAAGACGATTCCGAACGAACTGTCGCTGGAAATCATGGACGGGTCGGCGAACTGGTCGCCAGCGATTCGTAACCTGGGTGGTCGTATGCTGACGACAGTAGGAAGCCGCATGTAGCGCGTGTGCTGCCGATGCTTTTTTCATGCGTTGAGTGGCACGAACCTGATGGCCCGGAGAACTGAACAGTGCGGAAGGGTGTGGTTATCAGCCACACAGGCGATCAGCCGTTGGCAGAGGCTTTGGCGGCGGCAGCAGCAGCGACAGCCAGCACATCGCAGCGCTCATTCTCCGCATGCCCTGCATGCCCTTTGATCAGCTTAAACTGCACCTGATGCCTGGCCAGCAGTTGATCAAGAGCTTGCCAATACTCGACGTTCTTAACGGGCTTGAACGACTTGCCCTCTTTGCGCTGCCAGCCGTTACGCTTCCAACCGGGTAACCATTCGCTGGATCCCTTGGCGACATAGCTGCTATCGGTCACCACTTCTACCCGGGAACGGCTTTTGAGGGCTTGAAGACCTTCAATAACAGCCTGCAGTTCCATCTGGTTGTTGGTGGTCTCAGCCAGGCCACCACTGGCCTCTTTCTCTTTGCCAGAGGCGGGATGCCGGAGAATGTAACCCCAGCCACCAGGGCCAGGATTACCACTGCATGCCCCGTCTGTAAAAAGCTGCACAAAAGGAAGTGCTGATTGTTCCTGGTCCAGTGCACTGGCAGAGGGAGCAGTTGACCCGGTCTGATGAGCTGACATGGTCTGGCGAGCCTCTGGATGAACCAGTCGTAGAATTTGGAACGAGACGTTCATTCACACTCAGGCGAACATCTCCCGCCTTGGGGATGAAAACCGCTCAGGCTGAGAGCGAACGCCACATCGCTGAAGGTGAGCGGATCTCCGCTCAGCAGTATGATCTGCACAGGTAACCTGCGCATGCGATACCTTACGCATTGACAGCGATCTGGCCAGCCGAGAGCCGACCGCAATCTGTTAACGCTCGCGGAAGATAATTCGCCCACGATTGAGATCGTAAGGACTCACTTCCACCTTCACTTTGTCACCCGGCACAATACGGATGAAGTGTTTACGCATTTTTCCCGCGACGTGAGCTAGAACTTCATGTCCATTCGAGAGCAAGACTCGAAATTGCGTGTTGGCCAGAGCCTCCACGACGTCGCCATCCACTTCGATGGCTTCTTCTTTCGCCATAACTCGTTGCCTGTTCTTTCGTTAAAAAGGATAAATCTGCTACGTTGTCGATACAGCCTTCCTTGGATTCTAACGAGTTGTCCAGAACTCTGCCACCACCTGATTCGGAACGAGTTCCCGGGAATTTCGCCAAGCAGACGGAAATCTCATCGTAGTAGAATCCAGCGGACAATCATCAGTAGGCAGCACCACTGGATGTTCATAAATTATTGATAAATAACGAGTTGTGCTGCTTTTTTGTGATTCGCTTCGTCTGCTCTGCCTTTGTCCCGACCTGGAGAATCCTCAGGATGTCGCGATTGATCGACCGCTATGGCCCAGGGTTACTCTTCGTACTCCCCCTGATCGGTGCGATGATCGCTGGCATTCTCGACTGGATCTGGCGGCCACTCCTCAGCGCTTTCACAGGCTATACCTCAGTCCTGGCACTCCTGTGCTGGTCATTCGCTTTGCTTCTTCTGCGGCAATGGATCCTGAGCAAAAAACTCTTTCCTCACCCGCCCATTGTCATTCCCACAGGGGTCTCCCGGCAGGATCAGGCTGCCTATGAAATTGTTCAGAAAGCCGAACTCGAGCTCGCACACCAGTTGCCACAGGCACCTGCCCCTCAGGCTCGATTTCAACTTCTCATCGATGCACTGGGGAACATGGCCCGTGCCATAGCCCAGATTTACCGGCCCGGCGTCGCTCAACCCTACAGCGATCGCACTGTGATTGAACTGGTGGCCATGGCAGGCCTGGCTGCCAGATCGCTCCGTCATTGGCTGACAAGTGCCATTCCCGGGATCGAAATCATCTCCGCACGTGAAGGCCTGCTCCTCATGGGAGCTTCCGATATCTATCGGAGGCGACAGATTCAGATTGATCGCATTGCGGCGGGCGTCGGTGGTCTCCTGCTACTGATCTCTGGCCTCGCCGCAACCATTTTTGAATCGGAAACCGGCTTGGTACTCGCCCGTGGGATGATCAGTTTTCTGCTGCTGGTGATCATTCCCCGATTGATCTGGAGACGTTGCCAGGACTGGCTTTCGCGAGAGTTTCTCCAGGCGGCTTTACTACAGATTGCGGGTGAAGCCGGAACATTGATGATCTCGCTATCGAATGGCGCTTTGCGAAAGGGAAGCCAGGCCTACACTGAACTCGAACGAAAACTGGCCCAGACCACCCCGGCTGTACGCCGCCCGATACTTCCCATCACCTGGCGTGTCTGGCTGATTTATACCTTGCTGCTGATACCGTATCTCTGGCTGGCGCTGATTGGCATTTACGCACTGATTGTGGATGAATGGTGGCTGCCACTGGGAATCTTCACCGCCCTTTGCTGGAGCCTCTCGTTCTACTGGTGGTCTTCCCAGAAAAAAGCCCCCATCAGCCAGTCCACACGCATAGCGATCGATGAAACCATCGGCTCGTTTGCGAAAGAGCGACCCTGGCCTCCCGCTCAAACATGCGATCCTTACCGCAAGGATCTTCAACTGTTGATGAGCAAAATCGGGAACTCACTTGGTGCTCGCGGTCGATTGCATCTGGAGGATCTCACTGTCCCCGAGGGCTTAATGGTTGTGGAATCTCTGGCGATCGATCTGGAGCCCATGATCGCTGCCTGGCCCCTTTCCACAGTACTCACCATCGGACAGGTCGAAACCTGGTTACAGCGAGCCACTCAGGCCAGAGAGACATATGAGCAAACGAGGCCCATGCTCGACACCCTCGGCAAAACATGGAATCTGACACGCTGGATTCGTGCCTTAACACCGGCAGAGATTGTCAAGAATATTGGCTGGACCCTCGCTGCCGAACTGGCGGGTAATCTCGTCTCCATCTCCAAAGATCAGTTCAACGACTGGTTACGCAACGAGTACTCCCGCTGCTGGCGGCTGGCGGGAATTCGTCTGGCCGATGCGCAGATGAAAAGCTGGCATCCCGCTCCACTGATCATCGACGAAAACTTCTCTCTGGCAGCCGCCACCCCTGAAGCGTTTTCACACACAGCCGATTCTCAACCTGAGGTTCCCGTTGAACGTGAGGCCGAAGACTCATTAAGCCCGCTGGTCAAACTGGCCGTTGTCGGACAGGTAAAAGCGGGAAAGTCGAGTCTTATCAATGCCATCCTCAGACAGCAGGCCGCTTTTGTCGATGTTCTCCCCGCCACTTCAGGTGTGGCAGAATATCACTGCCTCCTGCCCATGTCGGCAGGCGAGGTGGTGCTCCTCGATACTCCCGGCTACACCGATGCCACACTCTCTCCCAGGCAGTTTGCAGCAATTCTTGAAGCAGCCCGGCAAGCCGAAGTTGTCCTGCTCGTGATGGCCGCCAACAATCCCGCCAAAGATCCTGATGTGCAATTGATGCATCGTTTGCAGGAGTACTTCGAGCAGCATCCCCAGGAGCGACCGCCACTTCTCGTGGGCGTCATCTCCAAAGTCGATCTGCTGAGACCGACTCTCGAATGGTCACCCCCTTATCAATTCCTCAATCCGGCTGCGACGCGGACTAAAGAAGTCTCGGTTCGCGAAGTCGTTCAATATCACCAGGAGGTCTTTCAATCGACGATCAGGCACTGGGTGCCAGTCGCCACTCGACTGGAGGCACGTACTGCAAGTCTGGACCCCGGCACACCAGAATCACCCAACCGGCTCTATGGCATCGATGAATACTTGATCCCCCTGCTCATCGCCCAGCTTCCTCAGGCCCAGGGGTTGTTACTGCTCAAGGCTCATCATGCCCGTCAGGATCACTGGGAAGCGTGGTGGCAAACCGCAAGAGACGAAGGCCGCAAACTTCTCAGGATGATTGAAGGGACGCTGAAGTGATCACAAAACATGACTTACAATGTTTCTGCCTTGAACCTCTCGGTTGTCAATTGTCAATAATTTCTACATAGAAGAAGTTGGTATGCAGCAATGGCGAGTTGAACAATCATCTTTCTCTCGCTCATCGCAATTCGAGATCTCGTTCTCTATTGTTCCATCTGTGTGTAGTATCCATCCAGAACTTGTACAGATCATATTTATGATGTGTCACTGACCGCCATCATCAGTCGAGTTCACTGCGTTATGTCTAATGCAATCCGCAAGAATGCCATCTCACTGATATGCCAATATCCCTGCAACCTGGCTGTGATTCTGTTGCTGCTGGGACTTTCGGCTCTTGCGGGATTCCGTTTGCGAGATGAAGTGCTCGCAGATCGGATTTCATTGCAAATGGTCGTCAAAATCCCAAACGGCTTGCCAGAAACATTCTTTTGGCGAACCATGGGTAACGAAACGGTCGAATGGAATCTAAAGCGTGACTATCCGGGTTGTTATCAACAAGGTTGGTCCGAGTGCCTTGTAGAGTTTCTTCGGTCACATCGATTGTTCGCAGAATCGCCGATGAATCCTTTTGACCAGAACCTGGGGCCTTCCCTGAAGCAGCTTCCCCCAGTATATACTGATTCTGAAAACGATGGCTGGAACGATTGCCAGAAGCAGTTAGCAGGCTTTTCGGAAATGTATGGCACCTCGACGGTTCGTCGCATACTTCGTCGCAAGTACGGTGTCAGAAGCTGGGAAGTGCGAGACAGCATCGACAGGCTTCACGGAACCAAATTAGCCGTTCGTTGTGAAGACGATTCTTAGTAGGGTGCATGAAGTCTTCGGAATGCACCATTTTTGATCGATATAACATTCATGCCGGCTGAGGAATTAGCAGATATCCCTGCATTCGCGATGGATCTAAAAAATCTCGTAAACAGTCTGTCATCTCCGAGCCATTACCGCGTATTCACTTTGGTCGCCAGAGATCTGCATCATTAAATTGGCACCACCAGATTCGCATCTCGCGCCAGTTGCCATTCTCCAAACATCGACCGTCGAAAGATCGACATCGCATGGCCGGCCAGTTCTCGAACTGCGCCACCGCCGCTCGGTGTCACCTTGATGTGCAGATGCGTCCGCGTGTAGGCCATTGGCTCGACAATCACGATTTCCTCAAAGGTCGCGGTCGCCTCCATGATCATCCGGTGGTCGTTCTGCTCACAGGCAGCCAGAAACTCTTCCTTTCCGAAAGGCAGGCGCCCCGGCGTGAGAAACACCACATCATCTGTCATGAGCGAACTGAGAACCTGCCGATCGAACTTCTTCGTCGCTTCCAGCCAGCGATACTGAACCGTCCGAATGGCCAGCTCATCGGCATGACGACCAGCGCCCACATTTCCTGACATGGCGTTGGCTTTCTGCTGAGACTTCCGTTCGCATGGATGGATGAATGAGTAAAGTGCGACCTGCCGAACCTATTCTGGAAATCACAAAGCAGGTCCGGCAGCCTCCTGAGGCCAGAGAGCCGGGGCTAAACCCCGACTGCCGAAGAGAGCGTGCTGATCATCCAGTGATCGACATCGCGGAGCATTCGCTGGGTCAGTTTTCGAGCGGTGGGTTGATAATAGCACGAACGGACATCGAGTCCGAGATGTTCCAGTTGACGATCAAACTCGACGAGGTCAATCAGATGAGTCGGGCTGCCACTCAATTGAGAAGCGACCAGCACTTTGCGCCCGCGGGACAGGCGTGTCATTTCTGCGGGAAGTGACAGTGACTTCATCCGTGGGCAAAGGACAGCCGCTCCACAGTAAGTGGCCGGGCTGGCCAGGAGGAGTTGCAGTGCCAGATTCGCTCCCGATTCGTACCCACCGATAAAGATGCGATCTGTATGAATGCGATGCTGGACAGAAAGACTCAAGATCAGCGCTTCGATAAAGCTCGCCAGAGCCAGCGGATCAGCATTCCAGGCATAGCCCCCGCGAACGGTGGTATCGCCACGCAGTGCAATGCCAATCATGTTCTGGTCACTGGCGCGATGAATGGCCGCAATCCCGTCGGCTTCATTCTGGCCATCACCATGCAACCAGATGAGCACAGGGTACGCATAGGCGGGCTCGTGCTTCTCAGGCAGCACAACTTCTGCTTGCCAGACGTGATTTGTGCCCGAACCTTTCGAGAACTCACCCTGATCGGGTTTGGCATCGATCTCGGGATAAACCGGATAGTGCACCGGTTGATGCCGATCATGAGTAAAAAACTGATCGTCGGAGGAATGCGACTGTGAATTGCCGTTCATTGCGAATTGCTTCCCTTCGTGCGACGGGGAGTCGCTGCCGCAGTTTTCCCGGGCGGTGTGGCATGCGGTGGCTCGGCATCAGGCTGGCCTTCATGACCAATCCCGAGACCCTTCTTGACAACATCCATAGGAAAGTAGCGACCAGGGCATTCCGTAGCCCTGACCGTCCCATGGCCAATAATGCAGGAACTCTCGATCACGAACTCATTAGCTAAATCAGAAACGAGGCGTTTGGTAGCGCTGACTTGAGCTTCTGTGGGTGGTTTTTTCGCAAAGTTTCCCACCAGCACGATGCCAATCCCGCAGTCGTTAAACTCTTTGTTTCCGGCATGGGCTCCCGGCAGTTGCTGGTGCCACCGAAAAGTCGGGGCAATCTCACCATCGGGCATGCCATCACCATTGCCAATCACAAAGTGATAACCAATTCCCAGCCAACGATTGCCAGATCGATCTTTGTTCTTCAAGTGGCTCTGATGAATGCTCTCGACATCTCCCGATGTCGTTGCTGTGTGATGCAGCACAAGGTATTTCCACGGCTTGAGAGGGCTTTTTGCCGGCTGATGAATGAATGGCAAAGACTTGACCACCGATCCGTTGGCAGCCTGTTCTCGTGGTGAGTTGATCTCGGGTTGAATGGCAAAGAGTGCCTGCGCCAGCCGCCTCGATTCGTCGGCGGTCGATTCGTGTCTCACCGGATTGACGAGACCTGTGGAGTCAGGCCCTAATTCGAGATGGCGCGCATCATCGATCACAGGTTTGGCAGCCTGATGGGCAATTCGTTGTGGCTCGTGGGCGCCTAAAGGAGCAGCACTGTTTGGGGCGTTGGCTGGCTCGATTTGGCAAACGTCGATCATCTCGCTGGAACTCTCGCCAATCACGACCACGACAGGCTCGGGCCAGGGGCCAAGTTGATGATCACTCACACCAGACCACAGGGGGTCAGCACAGCCGCTCAGCACGAGAGAACAGCACGCCGCAAGCCACAGCACCGGGCAATGAAGGCTCTTCAGGATGTGGCTGATCGTCGACACGCGACGCCTCCTTGCCCAAACACTGCAAATCACCCAAAGGCCGGAATCCTGCCCGGCAAGGTCGTCGGGAGTGTAAAAATGGCCTCCGAAAGTGTCAACGCAAAGTCTGTCGTGACCAGCAGTTGACGCCGATCCTGAAGGACGGTGAATGGTGGCTTCGGTATTCTGCACGAAGTTTGCGGGCATAAACGTGCTCCTGAAAGATCACGCAGATTATGCAGAATACCCACAACTCGCCTTGCATCCCTTTTCATGAGTTTTACGAGGGAATCTGAATTCTCATTGAAGTGGGATGAATCACACGACGCTCACCGAGATTGCCGATCACGACACCTGGTGCGATCATGCGGGAAAAGCATCTTGTGAAGTGGCTCAGGCGGTGCGACATGTTGCTTTGAAGAAACGTCGTGCCCTGTCAAAGGAGGCCACGGCAACAGAAGCCTCAGCCAGACAGCCCGTTTCCCACAATTCCGAAATCTCACCCCGAGGAGATCTCTGCTCAATTGTGGCAGTCGGTATCGATCGCTGTTGAGCACGCGTGACTTCGCGAATTCACCCCGGCAAACCGCAGTCGGCATGAACCAGACATGCGCTGAATTAAACAACCATCAACTATCAACCAACAAAATCATTTTAATGATTTCGCGGCGTGAGTGGATGTGCGGCGATCACCCGGTACATGGGCTTCCCCGTCTTATCACGTTGATTGGGGTCCACCACACCCTCGACCTGCACCAAAGAACGGTCTGAGAGTTTCGTCGTGTTCGGATCCACCACAAGAGCCACACTTCCACCCAGGTCATCATCTTTGCCCGGGGTCAGGTTGTAAATGATGTGCCACGTCTGATCCGAGGGATCAAAATCGACAACACCTCTCAACCAGGCATAATTGCTGCGGTCGTAGTCATAAGGATTGGGCCGGGTCGGATCAACCACCGGTTGCGGGATCGATCGCGTATTGCTGGTGGCCCGCATGGCCGAATCTGTCGTGCTGGCCAGTGCAGGAGTTTCTCGACGGGTTTCAATCAACGGATCCAGCGTGACGGGAGAATTCGCTGGCGGGAATGGATCCGATGGTCGATTCAAACCTGTCTTTGGGAATGGATCCTTGTTCGCACCAGGCGAAACATCAAAGGGAGTGTCGAGTGGATTCGGGACAGTCCGATCATTCGGGGGTGCACCGAATGTCGAGGGCGGATTGTTGTTAAAGGGTTGTGCACTGCCACCGGAATTCGGGTCTGGTCGCCAGTTGGGAGATGTCGGGTTGTTGGGCGTCGGTGTGGGAGTCAACAGCGTCGGGCCATTGCTGGGAACGGTCCCTTCCGGCACATAAGTTCCCCCTTGAGGTACGTAAGTACCACCCGGGGGAGCATAGGTTCCACCCGGCGCGCCATACGTTGTGCCGGGTTGCACAAAGCCTGAAGCAGGAGCCGACATCCCGGGGCTGCCAAAGTATTGCGGCTGACCGTAATAGGGAGAGGAGTGACAGCCCACCAGCAGTGTGAGGCACCCCCCGGCGATCATGCAGAGTGTTTTTTGCATAGGTGGTCTGGTCCAGGAAAGCGAAGTCAGCTTCCGGACAGGACCGGCCGCGACTCAAGGAGACATCGCCACCAACAGGGCGACTCGCGGCGGATTCTTAATGAAGTCGCAAAATGTGTCCAGCCCGATTTCTCCACATCTCCTATTTCCGATAAGAGACTGATTTTCGACTCATTTCTGGCAGAATTTGCGAGTCAAACCAGGCTCCCGCCACCTGTCAAACTTTCCGTTCGCGATAAACCGCGTAGTTTTTAGCCGTTTCCCACAGCCCCACTTGAATGACAGGTAATCCCACTTCCACTGTCTTCTCATAGATCAGCTTGGCAATATTTTCGGCAGTCGGATTTTCAGAAATCAGATACAGCGGTTCGCCAGCATCGCGGAGAATTTTGACCATCGGGTCACGTTCGCAGAGTACCATTCGATGATCCAGGTGATCATCAATCCACTGGGAAACAGTCCGCTTCAGATCACCAAAGTCAACCAGCATGCCTCGTTCATCCAGGCTTTCGCCCGCCAGTGTGATAATGGCCTTCCCATTATGCCCATGAAGATGCCGACATTTCCCACTGTAATTCAGCAGCCGATGTCCATAACAGAACTGGATTTCTGAAGAAACTTCAAACATCAGTATTCATTCCCAAAGATTGATCTCACCGCAACAACCTGCCAATTTTAGACAGGATGACGGTCAAATTCATCCCGCTGTTCGAACGACAGCCCACCCACGCCAAGCCCTGGCCTAAGCCCAGACCAGCAGGCCACATCGCGGCTTAAGGAATGGCCTTTCTCAAAACCTCCGAACACAGCATGGTGTATCTCTCATTTCGCTCCAGATCCTCATAAACCCCAGAATCTGTGGGTATTGTCTTCGCCGAGCACCAATACTCAGAGTTTTCGAGAAGCCGGGCATGTGATGTGCAGTCAGCATGTGTCATGATCTGATGCCACCAAAGTGACTCATCAGCCGCAATGACGTACAAAATTACAACAACAGCCTCCTGGTAAATTTTACCCAGTCATCTCAGCCAACTTGTTTTCCGCCGAGTGCGTAACTGAATGATTGGGGATGAACGATCTATTAAGGATTAACGACCCATGACTTTGAGAAAGAGCTTCTCCTTTCAAACTGCCGATTCTCTTTTCATGAACAAAAGGGTAGTCTTTCATAGGAGACGATTCTGAGTGTTTTCTACGGGCGTTGAAAATCCGGCTTAGGGAAATGAGAAACCCCGGTCATTATTTCAATGGACAGACGGACGTTCATGCACTGGCCGCCGGAAAACACCCGGATGACTTTCCAATCACCTCTCTGAGATTTGCTCCAAAGTGATTTGCTCCAAAATGCTTCGCTTCGAAGCGTTTTGATTTCGGGGAGCTTTGCTTCGGGCCAGCTTCACATCGGGTTCAATGCGAGTTTCTAAACCGCTGGAAGAGATTCCCACTATGGAACTGCCATCGAATTTCAGACCATCGAATTCATCAGCATCCCGACTGGCAAAACTCTGCTCGAGTTCACTTCTTCGTCGTGTGACCACACAGCTTCGTCATGTGACCACACAGGGCTTAGTGGGCGCATTGCTTTTGGGGGCAGCGGCCACTTCTTCCGAAGCTGCCGGGCCCAGAGCAGAAGCTCGCCGGCAGGCAAGATTAGCCAACCAGCAGGCGTGGAATACACCCGCTCCGTGGGGCACACCAGTTCCTCAATACATTGATCCCTACACCGGCTTGCCAATTCCATACATCACACAGCCCTTGCCGTACCCAGCCAGCGGTACGCCGGTCTTCAGCCCCGGCATATCAAATGCCGGTGGATATCCAGGCACACCATCGATTGGCAGCCCGCCAACAGGGTCTGGCCCATCACCAGGAATTTCTTCCTATCAACCGCAGCCTGCAAATCAACCCCAGCCACTCAATCAACCTCTGGCGGTGCCAGGCTATCCGTTTCCTCCGCAGTACGGCCTACCGAACTATCAGGCACCCGTGGTGATTGATCCCTATACCGGGCTCCCCATTTCCAGTCAGGTCATTCCTGTCCAGAATCAGGGACCAGCACCCCGGACACCAGCCACCCAGTCACCTGCCACCGCCGGCTCGAATAACACTCCTGCGACGAACAGACCCAGTGGTCTCGGAGGCACCATCCCCGCTATTCCTCCGGGGAGCGGTTCCCCTGTGACGGTCTATTCAGGCCCCGGCTCAACTCCATCTGCGAATCCTTCATCAGGGAATCCACCCAATACAGGAGCGGCCAACACTCCTAACAATCGACCTCTCACCCCTGCTCAAAGACGCCGGTTGGAACGGTCTGGTGGTAACGGCAGTACTGCCGACATCGCGTCCCGCTCACGTAGCGATCAACCCCCGTCCCTGGGTAACGATCCAAGTCTCAACGCGAATCTCTCTGGTGGTAACAGCGCATTTGATGGGCCAGAACTCCCGGGAATGAAGGCCGATTTCGCCCCTTCATCAACAGGTGACGCTTTACCTCCGCTCACACCCATTCCCGCCACAGGCTCAATTCCATCGCCTGGTTCGAATCAGGGCCAGGGGGCCATGTTCGCACCCTTGCCAGATGGTGTGCAGAATGTCAACGTCCCTTTAGGCCCTTCAGTGGCCGCTCCCTTTCAGATTTACGTGACCTCTCAAGAAAAATTCATCAATCGTTTCGTGGCCACAACTCGCCGTGAACCGGGTGAAGTGCGGGATTTTGTTCTCGGTGCCAACGTAGTTGGCGAACGCGATACCACCTCTCATGCCTGGCTGAATCTGCTCCCTTCGACCGATACGGCCCGCGGGCAGTTTGTCCTCGAAGGGCGAGGCCAGACCCGCACGACGGGATACACCTCTCAGGCGGCCATCAATACTCAAGGGATTCAAGAATTCCGTGGCACCAAGGATGTCCTGTTTGATGGCTTCAAACTCGCGACCCGGGCAGCCGTCATTCAGGCCCGCGCACAGAACACACCCGTCAGTGCTCAAACAGTTTACTCCGGGCGTCCCTTTATCGGGCCGATTGCCGAACGCATTGCCATGAGTGTCGCCCAGAGGCAACAACCTCAGGCCGAGATCATTGCCCGTGACCGTGTGGCGGAGACTGTCTTTGCGAGCTTCAATCGGGAAGTCGATCGCGAACTGGGCAATGCCAACGTCGATCTCAAGCGTCTGCAGGAACAGTTGGAAGATCTGACACTGATGCCATCTGTTCAAAGATGGTCATCCACCCATGCCCATCTGCAGTTTGCCGGTCAGTTTGGAGCCGACGCTCCCATTCTGCAGCCTATGCCTGCTGAAGCCCTGCAAGATCATGCTGTCACGTTGTTTCTGCATGAGACGGTTTTGAATCGAGCCGCAGATCGTGCCAATCTGCGTGGCAAAGTCACCAGCGATCGAGAACTCAAAGAGCTCTCGAATTGGCTCAAAGGACTTGTCCCCGGGGCTGGCGAAGTCCCTGCACCAGCCGGAGCCGCATTCAAAGTCCCGAATATCGAAACGAAGATCGTCTTTGACGATGTTGAACCATTGCGGTTCCGCATTGATGGAGACGAACTGCTGATCATTCTCAAGGCTCAGTTCCAACCTGGAGGTCAAGCCGTCCTCCCACAAATGGAAGTCACGATTCCTGCGAAGCTGGTGATCGATCAGCAGACTGTCCATCTCACCTTCGATAACATTCGAGTGAAATCATTGACTGACGACCGCACAGCCACTCTGGGGATGGCCGAAGGGATTGTCCGGCAATCTATTCAAGCGAACTTCCCCCGGCTGTCACTTCCACGCCAGCTCCCGCAAGAGCTCTGGAACCGCGAAGGACAACCCCCCGTCTTCAATTACGCCCGTGCTGCCGAAGGCTGGCTGGGCGTCGGCATCGACTGATCGCCCATCTGGAACCCTCGCCCGCGTCTTCGTGGGAGAGGGCAGGGTGAGGGTCTTCCTTTGGCATTTCTCCCGACGTCTTGACGACGGGGGCAAGAAGTTCTTTCGGATGGCACCACATCCCTTTGCCTGCAAAATCCCTGCAATCACTTCAACCGGCCACGTTGCTCGTTGCGTCTTCGGCGATGAAACAATCTCTGCTCTTCATTCACTCCCACTTCCACTTTCTGACGTAGCGTTTTCAGACGGAGTGTTCTCAAATTGTGTCTGGCCATCAATTCCCCATGATTGCCTCTCATCCATCACTTTCTCGAACGTCGAGTGAAAACCTCACTTGTGTGCTTCGATCAGGTCAGTACATCGACATGATCGAGCTGAGCGTCTGTAATAATTGGGGAACAGAACGTGAAGACGAGATCGCGCCATTCATCGGGGTGCCGCTCCAGCCGACTCGGTGCTGCCACGGTCGAATTGGCCATCTGCCTCCCGATCATCATTCTGGTGGTCTTCGGCTCGATTGAGTCAGCCAACGCGATCTTTCTCAAGACCACACTCACACAAGCCAGTTATGAAGCGGCCCGTACCGTCACATCGACAGGGGGCACCATGGCTGCGGCCCGCGCTCGCGGAGAAGAAGTTCTGGCGAGCCGCAACGTTTCTGGCGCCACAATCACCTTTACTCCCAACGTGACTGCCAACACACCCACAGGGACACTCATCACTGTGGAAGTCAGTTCGCCAGCCACGAGCCTTTCGGGAATCTTCGACTGGTTTACCCGTCTGTCGAACATCAAAGCCAGTACCTCGATGGTACGCACTTGAGCAACGCTCCTCATAAGTCATTCACTATGCAGCACGTTCATTCTCTTCCCAAACGCTTATCACTGCGGAAGCGCCTGTTGCCTTCCTTACTGCCAGGTCATCGAGCACATCGCCAGGGGGCGATGCTGGTTCTGGTGGCCGTTGTGATTGTGGCACTTCTGGCCATGACGATGTTCACCGTCGATGTGGCCTACATGCAATTGGTGCGGACTGAACTCCGCGCTGCGACCGATGCCTCTGCCAAAGCCGGGATGGAAGCTCTGCGTCGAACTCAGGATACGGAGGCCGCCATCGAAGCGGCCATTGCCACGGCTGCTGCCAATAAAGTCGGTGGCCGTTCTTTGACTCTGACTGCCGATCAGATCGAGTTTGGACTGGCATTTCGAAATGTGGATAACTCCGTTTCATTCAATGCCGGACAGTTGCCCTATACTGCCGTCCGCGTGAACTCAGCAATGACGGAATCCTCTGCTGCCGGGGCTGTCCCCCTGTTTTTTGGCAGTATTTTCGGGACGGGCCAGTTCGAGCCGACTCGATCAGCCGTCTCAGCGAGTACGGAAGTTGAAATCTGCTTTGCGATCGACCGGTCCCACTCGATGTGTTTCGACCTGACGGGTGTCGATTGGTCTTATCCTCCCGGGACTCCACGTAATCCGGATCCGGTCGCGTTTCCTCCGCATCCTACACTCAGTCGCTGGGCCTCACTCTCTCGAGCCATGCAGACATTTGTGAGCATTACTGCTTCTCAGGAACCAAAACCGCGTGTGGCCATGGTGACGTGGGCCTCCAAAATCACCCAGTCGAACTACGAAGGCAAACTCACCAAAACCAACAGTCCGGAAGTTTTTATCGATGTCCCTCTCACAACCAATCTGGCCGATCTCAATCAGGCCATTAGAGGGCGTTCCGAAAAGGTCATGCTCGGTGCCACCAATATGGCTGCCGGAATTGATGAAGCGCGAAAGATCCTAAACGCCACAAAAAGTACTCGCCCTTACGCCCATCGGATCATCATTCTCATGACCGATGGTCTCTGGAATCAGGGGCGTAATCCGTTACTGGCTGCACAGGATGCCGCTAACGAAGGAATTGTGATTCATTCCGTCAGTCTGTTGCCGCGAAGTGGAGATATCACACCACAGGTTTCCAGCACGACCGGTGGTGTTAATTATCCTGCCACCAACAGTGCCGCTCTCGAAGCTGCCTTCGCTGATATTGCTCGAACGTTGCCCATTGTTCTCACGGAATAACACCGTCCTCCCCTTGGGCTGCTTGATATGTCCAAACAAATCCAGGCACTTTGAACTGTCTGTCTACAGAGAGAACTTTCGAGACCATGCAGGCCAGATCCAACCAGCACAATCCCTTACGATGGCATCATCGATCCACTTCCCGCCGGGGTGCGCTATCGGTCGAGCTTTCACTGACGATCCCGGTGTTGTTCGCAATCTTCTTTGGCGCTGTCGAAGTGACTCGCCTGAAACCGCGAACTTAAACTTCTGCTCGTCTCGCTCATACCAAGTTTGTTTCTTCCCATGCGGCCATGCATAAAGCCATT
>NZ_LYDR01000029.1 GCF_001707835.1 Planctopirus hydrillae | reverse complement strand
ACACAAGTATTCTGATGCCCAAGAATCATCTCCTAAATTATAAACTGGAAGAGTATTTAAATAACAATCCAAAAAAAATCTCTTAGAATTTGAGAATTGCATGTGAGTTCTTTATAAACCTGTAAAAAAAAACAACTGAAAAATACTGAAAACTTTCCAAGAACTGATAAAGTTCAATGTTTTCGTTTACAAAGCTTAAAAAAGAGTAGGCCTATTAAGATTCTGTGAAATTTTGTCTAGAATAAGCACCTGGCCTGTTTTTAGCATCTATTTAGCTTTGAAATATCACCATGGTATGGCTAGACAAATTGAGCTACTACCATTCCTCCAAGAGGATGAGGAAAAATTC
>NZ_LYDR01000028.1 GCF_001707835.1 Planctopirus hydrillae | reverse complement strand
AGCCCGGCACCTTCGAACTCCTCCGCAATCCCGAACTGCTCAACTACGCCTTCAGCCCTTAACTTGATGCGTATGGGGCGGATGAAGACATCCGACCCCTGCCACCCGCCGTTGTGATCGTTCTCATGAGATCATTCTCAGGAAGCGACAGCGCAGTGATGTTTGAGAAGGCATGCTTGCCCAGAGCTGCAAGCATGGCACATGAAGAGAGATTGTTTCACTGAAAGCGTATGGGTTGTCTGTCAGTGGTGAGGTCAACCAAAAAACAAAAAAGCCCGTCTCTCATGAGACGAGCTTTTGTAATTCACGTTTTGTGGCAGTCGGCTGAATGCTAAGAGTTCAAACCCGCATTCATTTCAGAACTAGGAACTCATCACTCGCTGAAGTTTGGCGCGGCGATCTGCACGACGGCGTGTGCGACGCTTCGTTTCACTGGGCTTTTCGTAGAATTCGCGGCGGCGCATTTCCTTCTTGATACCAGCATGCTCAACCAGCTTACGGAATCGCTTGACAGCATCATTGATCGACTCATTTTCGCGCAACCGCAGCTTTACCACGAAAAAACTCCTTCATTCTGTGTCTGCATCGGAATGGCCCTGAATGGGATAAAACCACCGGAAAAGCCCGCTAGGCTGCCACTGTGTAATACATAAATGTAATCGATGGAAAACGATTCGCCAACTGTCCGAAGCAGGAAATCGTGGTCTTGACCGTAATTTATGGCAGAAAACAACTTACGCACTCCAATAGACCGCCCTTTGCCAAGTTTTGACGACAAAATGCAGGGCAAATGTATGGCACTCTCTCTTCGAGACCCATCCTCCGTTGATTGATCAGTTTTTGCCGAATTTACCGGTTCAGCAGAACTTACCTGGAACATGCTTTTCAGACCCAGGAACTCACAATCAATGTTCTGGGTCAGTGCTGTTGACTTGCGGCGACCTGTTCTGGCGATATACTCGCCAGACCTGTTTGCCAGCTCACTTTGTGATTTGTGCCTCAAACGGGAAGAGCAAAAATTCTTCCTGGAAACGCAGTGACAAGAAGCTGACAGCAACAAAGCAGGTTTCATCGATTGCCGTAATGCCCAGGTGGCGGAACTGGCAGACGCGCTAGGTTGAGGGCCTAGTGGGGTAACTCCCGTGCAGGTTCGATTCCTGTCCTGGGCACTTGGTGAAACCTGAGGTTCGATTTGCAGAAGTCCGGCTGACTCGATGAGTGAGCCGGACTTCTGCTTTTTAAGCCATGGCGCACTCCGGATTACTCGGGCATCTGAAGCTAGTTTTATAGTGAGTTTCTCGCCAAAGAGTTGCGGTTAGTCTATTTCGAACTCCCCAGCAATATTCACCATCCTGGCCATTGAGAATCGAAAAGCGATGGTGGCCAATCTTCATGATGTTTGGCGACCATCGCTTTTCCTTACCAAACCGTGGCCTGCTGAGTGGTCTTCTGCTTCAATCCAAGGGACAATCTCAATATTGAACCTGATAAGACGTTTGTCGTTCTCTCCTGGCGATGTCAGACCAACCCGAACATTACAGCGATTAAGGATCCCGGCTCATGACGGAAACTCGCATCGAAACTGATTCCATGGGTGAAGTTCATGTCCCTGCCAAGGCCTATTACAGTGCTCAGACTAAGCGGGCGATTGAAAACTTCCCTGTTTCTGGCTGGACACTGCACCCGGAACTGATTCGAGCCATGGGCTGGGTCAAGTATGCCTGTGGAGTTGCCAATCGAGATCTTGGCAAGCTCACTCACTCGGGAAAGAACAAGCTGACCGACCAGCAAGTGCAGTTCATGCTCGATGCGGCACTGGAAGTGGCCCATGGAAAATGGGATGGCGAGTTCCCGATTGATGTTTTCCAGACAGGTTCTGGAACCTCGAGTAACATGAACGTCAATGAGGTCATTTCCAACCGCGCCATTGAGCTGGCTGGTGGTGATCGATTTGAAGCGAAAAAGCCAATTCACCCCAATGATCATGTCAATATGGGGCAGTCTACGAACTGTACTTTCCCGACGGCCATCCATGTGGCAGTCGCGCATTCCATCAAAACTCAACTGATTCCTGCACTGAAGAGTCTGGCGAATACGCTCGATGAAAAGGCCAAAGCGTGGGATAAAGTTCTGAAAATTGGCCGCACACATCTGGCCGATGCAACACCGATTCGGCTGGGTCAGGAATTCAGTGGTTTTGCCCGCCAGCTTGAGCTTTCCGTTCAAAGGGCTCAGCAGGCGATGGCAGCCGTGATGGAACTTCCGGTGGGTGGTACTGCAGTTGGAACAGGCATCAACACACACCCTGAGTTCAGCAGCCGGGTCTGTGCCGTTCTGGCCAAAGAGCTGGATATTCCCTTTATCGAAGCTGTGAACCATTTTGAGGCCAACGCCCAGCGTGACGGGCTGGTCGAGTGTCATGGCCATTTGCGGGCGATTGCCGTCACGCTCTTCAATGTGGCCAACAATATTCGCTGGCTCGGTTCGGGCCCACGATGCGGTTTTTATGAAGTGATCCTGGCGGATCTTCAGCCGGGAAGTTCAATCATGCCCGGGAAGGTGAACCCGGTCATGTGTGAGAGCCTGATGCAGGTAGCGGCACTGGTGATGGGAAATGATCAGACGGTGGCCTTCAGTGGTGCCACAGGCGGAAACTTCCAATTGAACATCATGATGCCAGTCATGGGGCAGACGACAGTCGGGAGTGTGGTGGTGATGGCTGGGGGTGTCAAAGCCTTTGATGATCTCTGTGCAAAACTGATGGAGGCCAATCCTGAAGCTTGTGAAGCCTCTATTGAAAAGAGTCTTGCCATGGTGACCAGCCTGAATCCGTACATTGGCTACGAGAAGGCTGCACAACTGGCTAAAGAAGCATTCAAAACCGGTAAGACCATTCGGCAATTGTGCCTTGAACAGAAGATTCTTTCCGAGGAACAACTCACAGAGGCTCTCGACCCTTACAGCATGACGGAACCTCATGCCTGATCTCGAACTCGATTGATACGTCGAACTCAACAAATGCGGCCCGATCATACCTGATCAGGCCGCATTTGTGTTTGCGTCAACGTGGAATCTCAAACCGAGATCCTTATGCCGCCATGGCAGAGAGCATCTCTTCTGCGACAGCATGGATATGTTCGGCCGTCAAGCGGGCGAGGTTTTCTGAGTATCCCACCAGCAGAGCGAAATCGCACAGGCGGTTGATTCTGCGAGGAACTCCCGAGGAGAGGAGATGAATCGCCTGCAGGGCATCGGTCGAAAACACATTGGCCCGACACCCGGCGGCAGCCATCCGCCCGGTGACGTACTGGGTCGTTTCTTCCAGCGAGAGTGGTAAGAGCAGACATTTGAAGGCCATCCGCTCATCGAGTGGTCTCATCCGCTTGATCGCGCTGACCAGCTCCAGTTGCCCGGCAAAGATCGTAACCAGTTCCATTTTTCCCGGCTGAGAAAAATTCATCAGCGACTGAATCACTCCAAAGACCCTCCGGTCTTCGATCAACTGAGCATCATCAAAGAGAAGAATTGTTTTGGTGCCTGCGGCAGTCAGTGCTGTCAGGTGCTGCTCGATCATTTGCAGGCTGGAATCTGCAGTGACGGGACGATGGTCTCCGGTGGCAGCATGGACGAGTTTGGAGGCAATGTATCCCAGAAGTTCGGCGAAGACGCTCTGCACGCCACCCGCGCTGCTGTGGAAGAAGGCATTCTTCCTGGTGGCGGGGTCGCCCTGCTCCGCG
>NZ_LYDR01000027.1:10000-118716 GCF_001707835.1 Planctopirus hydrillae | reverse complement strand
AGAAGGTGGCGGATCGCATTCGCAGCTATGAGTTTCAATTCTTTCCGTTTCAGAAGATCGTCATTGATAGCTGGGCAAGGATTCACTCTCCTGATCATGCTCGATATCGGGGAAGCGTGCCAGCATATTCTTACGAAGAGCGACTATTGCTTCAGCCAGCTCTTCCTGACGAATTCGACGATGGGTGTGGAATCGGTCAGTCCGTGGGGGTGATGCTTGACACCGGGCTTGGGAATAAGAGTGATCTCGCCACCCAGGGCTTTGTATCTGGTGGCGAGTTCACCGGTGTTTTCATCCCAGGGTACGACTTCGTCGGCATCGCCATAGACATGGAGCAGGGGGATGTTTGCCTTGGCCAGGGGTTCGAGTTGATCGATCGGGCTTAAGCCGGCTTTGGCAATGTCGATATCGCTGGCGATCCCGGCAATCTCCTTGAGTGCTTTCCAATTGGGAGCGCTGCCTGGCCCTTTGTATTGGGCGTTAACGGGTTGGCCAGCAGGCCAGCTCAGGATATTACACACCGGGGCGTCGCCGTAAATGCAGCAGACTTTGTCGGGATGCCGGGAGGCCCAGTTGTAAACATATAAGCCACCCCGGCTGATGCCGACGAGTGCTGGCTGCTGGTCGAAGCCATAATTGCGTGTCAGAAGATTGTAAAACTCTTCCCATGCTTTCATGGCGGGTGCTAAACCGAACTGATTGGGAGTCGGTAAATAAACAATTGCGAACCCTTCCCGCAGCATGCGGGTTTCGAAGTCATTGAGCACATGCGGAAATTCGCCAATCCAGACCCAGGGCTTGCCGCGGCCTTCGGGAATGTTGTGTGCCATTTTGGGCATGACAATCATGGCCTGTTTGCCACCACTCTCGAGCTGATGTACGGGAAAGCCCTGCCACTGGGACTGGCTGGGTGGCAGCTCCCCGGCGATCAAAGCGGCATTCATTCCCAGACCGACCCACAGTCCTACTGCAATGAGGCTGGAGGTGATCTTTGTGAATGATGTTGTTGCAGACATCGTGATCAACAAGTGCGGTATCGAGCTGAATGCGTGCATCGGTGGATGATCCTTCAGGGTTGATTCAATGAATGTCTGTTTTCAGTCAGAGTTGGCATGCGTCACTAAGCTGTTGTGGAATTTTCCACGACAACCTCCGGCCCTTTCAATGGTTGAGTTCATGATTGTGATCTGACTCTTTCGGCAATGCCACCTTTTCCAATTGCAAGGTGAGTTGAAACACTGTTCAGACTGGTGATGAGAGTCGTGAACTGATTTGGGGAGTCTGCGGGTGGCGATGATTTCCCTGTGGGTTATGCCGAAATCTCTCGAATTCTAAGTCAGATCATTTGCCGGAGCCGTGCGGTGTCGCCTATTTCGCCAGACTACCCTCAGGTTTTGAGGCGTGCTCGCGATCCGCTCTGGATTGCGGGAGCCGTTGCTCTGTTATTTCTCGGGCTGATTTTTTGGGATCAATCGTACTCGCTCGATTCTCAACGCGATTCTCTGCGACCGTCATCGAGCGTGAACCCTGGCATCTCGCAGACTCTGGCAGCTCGTCCGAAATTTATCCAGACGGCTCATCTGGCCAGCGCCCATGAGATGTGCCCGCTTCCAGCCTCTGCTTTTGGTGTGGCAGCTTCTGCGCTATCGCCTGTGAATCGACTTGATTATGCACCGTCGCGGACTGGTGCACCGATTGTCGATTTCTTCACTGGTGGCGGCTACTACATGCCCCGCACGCATTGTCTGCTCACATCGGAGGGGACGAGTGATTGGCCGTGGATTATCGCGCTGCTGATGCTGAATGCCGCGGTGATTGTGGCCTATCTACGAATTTTTATTTTCTGGATGAGATCTTACTTCGACGAGCGGGCTGAAGATCGCAATCAGCAGTTGTTCGATCTGGCCGCGATTTTTCTCTTCTGCGCGATCTGTGGCTATGCCATGTCGATGCTGATGTTTGTCTGGCCCGCCTATCGGCTGCTGGCATTCTTCCTGCTGGCACTCAATATCTTTTCCTGGCGATTTTGTACCAATCTCGCATCGTTCGGGAAGATTTTTGCGTCGAAGAGGTTGGAGCGTCAGTTGCGTGAGACAGTCGAGTCGAGGGCCGTCGAACTGGAACGGCAGGTGAGGAATCGCACATCGGAGGTGAACCGTCTCGCGGAAATCGCGCGCCGGACGGCGAATGGTGTGGTGATTACCGATCGCAAGGGCCGTGTCGAATGGATTAACGAAGGGTTCACCCGCATCTGCGGTTATACCATTGAAGATCTTCGCGGGAAAAAACCGGGAGACGTTCTGCAAGGTCCCCATACCAACCCAGAGGTCATCCAACGAATTGGTGATGCGATCCGCCAGGGGCTTCCCGTCACAGAAGAAGTGGTGAACTACTCCAAGAGCGGGCGAGAATACTACATTCGGATTGAAATTGATCCACTGCGCGATGAACGTGGCGAGATCTCGGGTTTTATGGCGATTGAAAGTGATATCACTGAGCAGCATCAACATCAGGAGGAACTCAAACGCCACGCCGAGGAAATGGTGCGTCTCAGGAATGCTGCTGAATCGGCCAATCGTGCCAAGACCGATTTTCTCGCCAATATGAGTCATGAAATCCGCACGCCGATGACAGCGATTCTGGGCTTTACGGAACTCCTGGCCGAAAACAGTGATTCGGCGGGGACGACTTCGGCCGAGCGTGTCGAGTGCATCGAAACCATTCGCCGCAATGGCGATCATCTCCTCGCGATCATTAACGATATCCTCGATCTCTCGAAGATCGAAGCGGGCATGATGACCGTCGAGAAGATTCCCACGGATCTCGTGCATCTACTTAAAGATGTCGAATCCCTGATGCAGTTCAAGGCGACTCGCAAGGGGATCAATCTCCGTTTGAACCTTGTGGAACCACTGCCCACGATCATCCATACGGATCCGGTGCGGCTGAAGCAGATTCTCGTGAATCTGCTGGGGAATGCCATCAAGTTTACCGAGCATGGCGAAGTCTCGATAAAGGTGCATACCGATGCGAATCCCTTTCCGGGCTTAATCGTGATCGATGTCGTTGATACCGGGATCGGGATGACTTCTCAGCAGATGAGTCAACTCTTCGGCGCTTTTGTGCAGGCTGATACCAGTACCACGCGCAAGTTCGGCGGCACTGGCCTTGGCCTGCGTATCAGCAAAAGCCTGGCTCAACTCCTGGGTGGAAACATCACGATCAACAGTGAGCCAGGGAAGGGGAGTGTCTTTCAACTCACCATTTCAACGGGGCTGGCTAAAGCGCCACAGGAAGTCGTCACAGACAACAAGCCCGAGAGTGCCACGCAACGACTGGTGAAAGAAGAGGCGGCGGTGGAGATTGTCAAACAGCTCCCGCTGAGTGGTCTGAATATCGCTCTCGTTGAGGATGGGTTGGATAATCAGCGACTGATTGCTTTTCATCTTCGCAAGGCCGGTGCAGATGTCGCGGTGTTTGACAACGGGAAACTGGCACTCGAAGCGATGACATCCGACGGAACGATTCAAGGTTCTCTGGGGAATGTCGGTCTATTTGATCTCATTGTGACTGACATGCAGATGCCTGAAATGGATGGCTACACTTTCGCGCGATCACTGAGGACGAAAGGGTTCACTCACCCGATTATTGCCTTGACGGCACATGCCATGGAATGGGACAAGAAACGCTGCCTCGATTCCGGATGTGACTACTATATATCCAAGCCAGTGGATCGTGCGGCATTGATTGATACCTGCCGTAATGCGGTCGCGGCATCGGTCAATACAAATTGATACGAATTCCAACTAAAAGCAGCGGTCATCGACAAAAACTGGGGGTTCGCGAAGACGCTCAACCCGAGCCAATTATGGCACAGTTGTTAATTGGAATCTATATACATTGTTGGCTGTATCAGGAGGTGAGAACACCACGTTTTCAATATTAAAAAATAGAAGATGCCGGGCGGAAAAGCTTGAAAAGGTCACTTTCCGCCCGGCGGCTATCGTTGTCGAGAATGGTTGGCTTAAGGTTTCATTTCTTCGAGTTGATCCGCCTTCTTCTCGCCAGCCTTCTCGATAGCATCGGCCTTTCGCTCTCCAATCTTCTCAATGTCATCAGCCTTGTCTTCTGCGACACCGGACTTTGATTCACCGGTAAGAGTTTTTCCTGTCTGGTTGCGAATTGCATCGGCTTCGCTATTGGCTTCGTTCCGGACATCGTTGGCCACACGCTTCGTTTCGTGCCGGATCATGTCGGCCTGTGGCTGCATGGGGCTTTCGCTACATCCGACCAGTCCGGTAATCAACGTGATGGCTACGGCGCCGCTCATTAAATTCTTCATCATGTCTCTCCTGAAAAGGGTGTGCGAGTTTGGCAGTCGTTGAGCAACTCTCGGCAAGGCGAACTAGAACTGCCTTGCTGAAATTCGGGGATGGTGTGTCAGCTTGAGATCTAATGCGTTTCCCAGGAAATAACAGCGTGTTGCTGGTTGCGAAAACATGCTTGCCCAGTATTAACACTGGCAGGCTGCAAGCATGGCACACAGATCGCCCTGATTTCGTGGAAAGCGAGTTCATCACCAGTTCATCCCCTGCTATCGGGGATGTGACTTTAAGCAAGTGGTGTGCCGACGAACTTTCGTGCTGGTTTCGCTGAGAAATCATTGAAAATCGACAACAGGATGGTCGTTCAGCGATCACATCGACTCGTGGCAACACGCAAGTGTGCACGATGAGACCTTTGTCTCTGGCAGCTTCCCGCCTCAATTCGCTCGGGGTGCCATTCGCTGTGAGTGTTAATTGGCTGTGTATGAAAATTTGCGTGGGCGGAAAGTTACAGAGAAGGTTGAGGTCGTATGAGGCTGAGGCCCACGCGTCGACGTTCTTTGTCGATGTCTGCGACCCAGACGGTGACACGGTCGCCGACAGAGACAATTTCGTGCGGGTTGCGAATGAACTGATTCGACATTTTGGAAACGTGGATCAGGGCGCTGTCTTTCAGGCCAATATCGACGAAGGCACCGAAGTCGACCACATTGAGGATGGTCCCTTCCAGTTCGACACCTTCCGCAAGGTCTTCAAATCGCAGAATGTCCTGCCTGAAGACCGGCTTGGGCAGGTCGAGACGTGGATCGCGCCCGGGCCTTAGCAGCGAATCGAGGATATCGCGCAGAGTTTCCATGCCGACATGCACATCGCTGGCTAGACGTTCGAGTTCGGCAGGTTGCTGCTTGATCTGTTCGGCCTGCTGCAGCAATTGGCTTCGCCACTGACTGGTCGAGTTCTCGCCGGTTAACTCGACGAGTGGAACCTGCAGCTTTTCCAGCAGAGTTTTGGTGGCTGGGTAGCTTTCCGGGTGAATCCACGTGCCATCCAGTGGTTCGCTGCCGGCGACTTTCAAAAAGCCCGCTGCCTGAGTGAAGATCGTGGGGCCGATCCCCTGGACTTCGAGCAGTTCGGCCCGATTTCGAAATGGGCCGCGAGCTTTGCGTCGATCGACAATGCGTTTTGCCAGGAGTTGATTCAGCCCTGAGACATACCGCAATAACGAGGCACTGGCGGTATTGAGATCAACCCCCACGTAGTTCACGCATGATTCGACGACACCATCCAGAGCCGACTTGAGTTGTTTGGGCGGGATGTCGTGCTGATACATGCCGACCCCCAAGTGTTGAGGCTCGATTTTGACGAGTTCGCTGAGGGGATCGAGCAAGCGGCGGGCAATGGAAATCGTCCCTCGAGCGGTGGCATCCAGCTCGGGAAATTCTTCGCGGGCGATCGTACTGGCGGAGTAAATGCTCGCCCCGGCCTCATTGACAATAATGTAGTGGACATCGGGAAGTTCATCGCGAATGGCCTGTGCCACAAGTTCTTCGGTTTCGCGGCAGGCCGTGCCGTTGCCAATCGCGATGGTTTTGATGCCATGCTCGCGAACCAGTTGGACAATCTTGTTGCGGGCCTCGAGTTGCCGGTCGGCATTTCCGGTGATGTAGACCACATCGAGTGCGAGGACATCGCCAGTTTCGTTGAGCACAGCCAGCTTGCAACCCGTTCGCAATCCCGGATCGATGGCCAGCACCCGCTGGGGTGCTAACGGAGGTTGGAGCAGCAGATTGCGAAGATTTCTGGCAAAGACATCAATCGCGTGCTTCTCGGCTTTGAGTGTCACATCTTTGCGTAGTTCGCGGTCGAGCGAAGGGAGCAAATGCCTTTCGAGTGCTTCGGCGATGGCCTCGTTCATGAACTGGTTGTAGCAGCGGGCATCGACGTTGAGAATTTTTCCGGTGACAAACTGTGCGCGATGCTTATCCCACGAAACCTTGATGCGCAAAACCTCTTCGCGCTCACCTCGATTGAGTGCGAGCAGCCGATGAGGCGGGATTTTCATGATCATGTCGGAGAAGTCGAGGTAGTCGCGGTACTCGGCCTGCATCTGAGGTGTGGCTTTTTCGATCCCTGTCGATTGCAGGCGACCTGTCTGACGGAGAACCTGTCGGCAGGCTTCGCGAACGGCTGAGTTCTCACTGATCCACTCGACGATGATATCCTGTGCACCACACAAGACCTCTTCGATATTATTCAACCCCTGTTCTGTGGAGATGAAGCTCGTCGCGGCCTGCTGCAAATCACCTAATGTCCGGTCATCATGCAGAATACGTGTGGCCAGTGGTTCGAGACCACGCTGCCTGGCAATGGTGGCCCGGGTTTTTCGCTTGGGTCGAAATGGAAGATAAAGATCTTCGAGTTGTTTGAGTGATGTCGCACTGCGAATGGAGGCTTCCAGTTCCGGCGTGAGTTGCTGCTGCTGCTGAAGCAGGCGGGTAATGGCCGATGCCCGTTCTTCCAGTTGACGCCCGGAAGTGAGCTCTTCGCTGATGAGCCGCAGTTTCTCTTCGTCGAGATTGCCGGTGGCTTCTTTGCGATACCTGGTGATGAACGGGATGGTGTTCCCTTCATCGAACAGACGGACGGCTGCTTCGACCTGGGCAGGCCGAAGTTGCAGAGTTTGAGCGATTCGATCCGTTAATGGTGCGGGAGACGGCATCCGTGATGTCTCAATGGATCAGGAAAGTGATATCAGAAAACTGGAAAGTCGGTCTCTCAAGAAACAAATCAATGATTCGCAAGGGCAAACTTTTCGGATTGTTTCACTTCCACACATCGTGGCGTGTGAACAACTTAAGTGCCAGTGCATGCGATGGTCTCTCAAAAAGGTACCGACAATAGCGATTCTTTCAATTGTTCTCATCGGTCTGGCGGCGAATTGTCTTCTTCGGCTGCAATTGCCGATCGTCATGCAGTCGATGGAGGGTGATTGCCGATTCTGCCTGAACAACTGGCCTAACGCTCAATCCATGGGACGGATTAGCGTAAGCCTCATGTCAGGCATCGCTGGAAGAGCGTGCTTGCCGTGATTAACTGACGCTTGCGGCTTGATCCCACTTTTCGGAACAAATTGATTGATTTCGGCGGCTCTCGCCGGTCGATCACATGAAACAGCTCAGATGGAAGATTGAACTTCGGGTTCGATTTCGATGCGAGCTGTAACCGGGAGTGGTTACTGAGAATCAGGTCGCTGCCTTTCAAGGAGGAATCATGCGACACCGACTTCGACTTTATACAGGTGATGACAGCGAGTGCCTGGCTCAGGACAACCGTGTGCCTGTCCGGCTGAGCGAGATTCGTCGTGCTCTGGCTGATGCATCACGATTTAATCGTGCCTGGCTCAACGACTTCGAAGACGAAGAAGTGGCCATCTCTCCAGATCTGTACGACGTGCTGTCGGCATATCTTCATATGCGTCCGGGTGCATGAGCTGCTTTCGCGGTTCAACCTGATTCTGGCGGTCAAAGCGCTGAATCCACATCAACAGTTGGCCCTTGCTCCCGTTCTGATGGGAGCAGGGGACGTTGAGTGTTGCCATTCTCCATGGGTGCTGCGTTGGAGAGCACTGTGATGACTGGGGTGACGTCGTTGTGCCTTTCCTGGAAAATCACAGCGAGTTGTTGGTTGTGAAGACATGCTTGCCCAGTATTAACACTGGCAGGCTGCAAGCATGGCACACTTCACTTACGGCACACAGAGCGCTTCTATCTCATGGAAAGCGTTTGACTCTATTTCGTGGGATTTACTCGGCGTCTGGATGTGCGGGTGCGGTCTTTGGTTCATGCGGCGGTAAGGTCGAATAGACGGAAACCAGCCGCGACACGAGAATTGCCATGTAGAAGACGCCCGTAATCGCTTCGATCATGGCCAGCATGCGTGCCAGTGGTGAGATGGGAATGATATCGCCATAGCCGGCCGTCGTCAGTGTGATGAAGCTGAAGTAGAGGGCGTTGAACGCATGCATCCGCTGGTCGGGTTCGTGGGGTGTGCTGAACTGGAAGGCGACGCCACTGATCGCGAGATCATCTGCGAGCATGTAGAGTGGGATCCAGGCCATGCCCAGCATGAGATAGCCGCAAATCGCTGCACAGACGACTCGCTGGTCGACCTGAGGTGCCCTCACGATGTACTTCAGCAATTGTGAGATGACGTACAGAAAGAAAATCGTGGTCGTCACCAGATAGATTTCCGGGCCGAGGAGTCTGGGTGAAAAGTGATTGACCCATTTGGCAACCAGCGTCGGGATGGCCAGCGATAAGGCCACAATCAATGCCGATTTCTTTTCGGAGACGGCAATGATGGCCATTGTCATCACCAGTGTGATGAGTACGGATTCAATCAGATCTTTCTGTGGCATGCGCTCAAGAAACGGAGCTGCCAGAAAGAGCAGAATGAGTGAACCCAGCAGTTCAAAGGTCGAATAACGAATCGGCAAAGCTCTCGGTTTCGATGAAGTGCCTGAGTTCTGCCTTGCAGGACTGGCTGTGAGAACTTCCGAGGGATGGGAGGTTGTGCTCATGGACGGATTATTCAAAGAGTTTTCCGTGTGGAAGGCGATGGCCCGGGCTGTGCTGCCGGTTCATCGAACTCACGATGGCAGGTCATTCAGGCGTGACCTGCGACGTGTGTCGATCCTTGAAGTTGATTCTGCAGTTTGGCGTCAGGAATGGTATTCGGCTGTTTCGATGTGTTCTGGCAAGGGGCCCAGGCCGATCATGCGGGCCATGCGTCTGCGTACGGGGTTCGCCATGAAGAAGATCATCCAGCGGAAGATCCACATGCCCACGCCTTTGGCGCGAAAGCCTTCATTGGGGTTGAAGATTTTCGCATGAGCGAATGCCTGGATTTTCTGGATGAACTTCACGGGCTTCTCACGCCGCAGTTGCACCAGATGCAGATCGTCCAGCGTTACTTTCCCTTCGCGGAGTTTTTCTCCCAGCAGATTTGATGTTGCCACGGCATCCTGAATGGCCATGTTCACACCGACGCCACCGGCTGGCGACATGGCGTGGGCAGAGTCTCCAATACAAAGGAAGCCAGGTCTGGCCCATTCATTGAGCCGATTGATCTGGACGGAGAGGAGCTTGACCTGATCCCAGCTTTTGATCGATTTTGTGGCTTCTTCCAGGAATGGGGCGAGTTGTATGACCTTCTCGCGGAAAGCCTCCAGGCCATCGGCCTGAATCTGGTCCAGCTTGCCTTTACCAATCACTGTGCCGCACTGGAAGTAATCTCCACGATCAATCGTGACCATCATCTGGCCGTTGCCCACTCGACCGAGGACGTGGCCTTGCGGATCTTCCATGGTTTTGGGCAGGTGGTACCACAAGACGTCGATGGGGACACCGATTTCCTGCACGTGCAAGTCGGCCTGAGTGCGTAATCGGGAGCCGCGACCATCGGCGGCGACCACAAGATCGGCACGGATTTCATACTCTTCGCCATCGTGGATCGCTTTCACTCCCACGATCTCGCCGTTCTCAAACACGAGGTCTTTCGCTTCGGTGTTCATCATCAGTTGGAACGTCTCAAATTTCGAGGCGTATTCGGCCAGGAAATTGAGAAAATCCCACTGGGGAGCAATGGCCATAAACTTACAATGTGTCGGCAAAGTCGTGAAATCAGGCCCATCAAAGACGTGGCCATCGAGTACTACCTTGAGACTCGGGTACTCCTGGTGGGGAACCTGGGCTCGGAACGCTTCCAGTTGACCCAGTTCGTAGAGGAGTTCGAGAGTGGAAGGATGGATGGTATCTCCCCGGAAATCCCGGAAGAAATCACCATGCTTTTCCAGCACGATGACTTTGACTCCTGAGCGTGCCAACAGGCAGCCCAGCATGAGGCCGGCTGGCCCGCCACCCACTACGCAGCATTGCGTCTGAATCATCTTGGTTCTCTTCCAGCCTGGCGATTGGTGTGGGTAACCCGCTGTTTCCGGGGGCGGCGATCAGTCAACGTGTCGGACAGGCTCCTGCCTGCCGATGCCGCAGCATGGGCATATCACGTCCATCGACCATCACAGTGCACGCGCATGCACGAACTTCGTGATGTGTGCAAGCATGGTGTATTCCGAAGACTCCATGCACCGTGCAAGCGAGAGAAGGCAATAGGCAGGCGGGAGCCTGCTCTACGGAGATGGAAGAGTCGGCTCGACCGTTGGAATCAGCCTGTTGAGAAACGTCGGCAAGGCTGGTGCATTCCGAGGACTCCATGCATCCTACGTTTGGACGGTCGATAGTGGCAGGTGGGAGCCTGCCCTCCGGAACTGCGAAATTGCCCAAGGGGAATTCAGGAATAGATCACGGTTCTCCCCAGTGAGAAATCATGGCTGCGTAAAATCAAGGCGATCGCACGGGCAATTTTTGATCCACCGATCTCCGACGGTTCGATCGGTGAGATCGAAGAATAGTCACGATCCTCGTCGCAGATCAACCGCAGGTCGAGTACTGGAAATCCCGCCAAAATGGCCTCGCGAGTGATGATATCGTTGAACAGAGACAATCCCATTCGATCTGTGATCGTCATGCCCGGGATTGAGTCATAGATCGTGCAAACGACGATGTTCGAAATGCGGTGTGCCAGCAGACGAAGTAGCTGCCGGTATTCCGATTGAAACTGTCGCTGCATGTCCGCCAGATCATGAAGTAGTGCTGGCAGATCCGCTCCGCTGGATCGAAAGAGCGGGGCACTTTCCAGAGCGTTGTTGCCTCCGGCACTGAGTACCAGATGGGATGTCCCATCAGGAATGGCTTGCAATTGTCGGGGAACATTCTCTACGACGGCTCCATCGCGGGCGAGAAGTGTGGCCTGCCAGTCTGTCGGCAACCTTTTCCGCAAGTGCTCAATCACCGGCGAACCTTCAGCCACGTAAGCCGCGTTATCGAAAATCGAATCGCCAAGCAGCGCGGCATGGGGCATGAGAGAGGCTCGCGAATTGTCATAAAGCGCCGGTTTGATGAAACGCCGATCGGGATCCCACGAATGGAGAGTATTTCTTGTCGGGTGCATGCCAATGCACCATTTTTGGTTGATCAACGCAAGGGTGGTGCATTCCGAGGACTCCATGCACCCTACGTTTGGAAGGTCGTTAGTGGCAGGCGGGAGCCTGCCCTACGGAACTGCGATGTTGATTAATTTATCTCGCGGAGTGGTGGAATGGCTGGTCCGTTACCTCCGTTGAAAAAATAGTCGATTTGCACGAGCGGCCAGTAGAAGACATATAGAGAAAAGTTGATGTGATCGCGGGATGTATTAATGGGTTCGATAAAGTAATACCCATGCGAGTGATACCTTTGTGCCTCGCGAATACCAATGCGCGAGAGGACCAGGAACGATCCAACGTACAGCACAATAGCAATGATCACCGCGACATCGGCTCGATGCATGGTTCGGGGCATGGGCGTCATCCGATTAATAACGGCATGATTTGCAGGGTCTCTGTTATCGCACCATCTTTGGTTGGTCAACGCAAGGATGGTGCATTCCGAGGACTCCATGCACCCGACACATGAGAGAATGCAATCGGCAGGCGGGAGCCTGCCCTACGAAATGCTGGCTTCTTTCCTTCCTGCTTTATTCCCTTCTCCCCTCGACTACACTTCCAGTTTGCAGATGCCCCATTGGCCGAAGTTTTCTTCGACTTCTGCCTGTACGTACTTCACCTGCTGGCCAGGCCAGGCGCGGACGACTTCGCACAAATGCTTTGCGAACCAGTCGGCCAGGAGTTCAGCCGTTGTGTTGGCAATGGGGAGCAGGGCGCAGTCTTCCAGAGGAAAGACCCAGCGGCGATCCTCGAACTTCGCTTCGACTTCTTTCGGACCAACTTCGACTTTGATGGTCGGATGCTGGAGCGGCAAGAGGACTTTGTGATCCAGCTCATGGACGAGCTTCTGCGTTGCATCCCGAAGTGCGATGAAATCGAATACATAGCTGTTTTCATCGAGCGGGCCAGTCAACTCGACAGCGACTCGCCAGTTGTGGCCGTGCAGCCGCTCGCAGATGTTGCCGTTAAAGGTGATGAAGTGGGCGGCGCTGAAAACGAGATGGTCTTTGGTGACGCGAACGCGGAATTCGGGCATGGTGGGGGTTCTTGGTTGATGGTTGATGGTTGATGGTTGTGAAGTAGGGTCCGCTGTGCGGACCATGTTGAGTGTGAAATGGCTGTTGGTTTGTCAGAAGTTTACTTGATTCATTGAGGTGGATGACGTTGGCGTGTCGAATTTGGTCCGCATAGCGGACCCTACACAAACGGTCGTCCGCATCGCGGACGCTACGCAGATAGAATCGTGCAAAGATAAACTAACCAGGTGGCGGCGATGAGGTCGGCGGTCGTGCCGGGGTTGCGTTGGTGGCCGTCGGCGCGCAGCCATTGGTCAAAAGTATGATAGAGCTGCCAGCCAGTGGCCGTATAGGGCCAGCCGGCTTCCAGGATGTTTCGGGCCTGCAAGGGAACCTCGGAATGGAACTCAGCCCCCAGCTTCCGAGCAATCAGAGAATCGCCCTGTTGTGAGAGAAGTTCCAGTTGTAATCCGATGGCCGCGACTTCCCACGAAGCGGGGGGAAACTCCCAGCCGGAGGCAAGGCTCAAGGAATCTGTATTCGCTTGAGACTGCTCATCAATCCACCGTTCCAAGCGTGGCAACCAATGTTGGAACAGGCGGGCGAAACCATCGGCATAGCAGGCCGCAATCTGATCACGATCCCGAGCGAGATGCATGACCTCCTGGAGTGATATTGTGGGAGTTTCCCGCACATCCTGTGTGGTGCTTTTTCCCAGCCCGCCGGGTTTGGCTGCCATAATTGCCCGGTACATGGCGGCTGCATCGGCGGTGGTTGATGTCGCGATCAGATGGGCAACAGCCTCTTGCCAGCTTTCCAGTGTTGTGCCGGTTCGAGGGGTCATGCCAGTTCGCCAGGTCATGGCCAATGGAGCGACCAGCAGGACGATCCCGAGGTTCACATTAGAAGGGGAGGAGCTTTGCGATGCAGCCACGGCCTGTTCAATCCACGTTCCGAGTGAGCCGGGGGCTTCCTGGCTCGGCTGGGGCTCGAGTGCAGCCTGGCTGCTGAACTTTGCCAGTAACTCGCCTGCATGGCAAAAATCGACGTAGGAGAGATCGTCAAATGATGTCCAGGGATGCACATTCCCGGCTTTGCGTGAAGTCGCCTCGATAAGGCACGCCAGCTCGATGGCCTCGCCAAGGAGAAGGGCCTGGTTTTCAAGGGTTTTGTCGAATTTTCTGGCCTGGTTCTCGTGCCAGCGAGAAAGAGTTTCCGTGATCTCTTGAAAAACTTGCATCAAAAAAGCGTTTCCTGTGGGTGCCTGCCGGGTGCCAGATTTCGTATTTTTCGCGGGAGAGATGTCGAAAACGAGGTGAGTGAGAGGACTTTCGTCAAAGTGAAGGGCTCTCGATCTTTAGAATTTTGCCAATTCGCCAGAGTCTGTTGGAAGCTCACTCTCCGGCCCGATATCATCTCAGACGCTGCAAGGGCACAATAGCCCATAGGATCACGTCAGGGAAACTGGTTGTCGACCTGTTTCAGAGTGTGCTGAGACAGGGCCCACCGAAGTAACGGAACAATGCATGAAGATTCACGAGTTTCAGGCAAAAGAACTTCTGGCCAAAGCCGGAGTGGCTGTACCACGCGGAATTGTCGCCAAGACACCTGAAGAGGCTCAGGCCGCTTACGGTCAACTGGGAACAGCAGTCGCTGTCGTTAAATCGCAGATTCATGCGGGTGGTCGAGGGAAGGGACGGTTCAAAGAGCAGCCCGAGCAGCCCGGGGTGGTGCTGGTGAAGTCGGCTGCGGATGCAGCCGCCCATGCCAGCCGCATGCTGGGCAATACCCTCGTGACGATCCAGACGGGCGAAGAGGGTAAGAAAGTGCAGACGCTGCTGGTCGAGCAGGGTCTGAAGATTGCCCGCGAGCTGTATGCGGCCTGTGTGGTGGATCGTGAAGTGGCCGGCCCCGTGATCATTGTCTCTTCAGAAGGGGGCATGGATATCGAAGAGGTGGCGGCTCATCATCCGGAGAAGATTCTCACGGAAGCGTTTGATCCCGTCTATGGTCTGGAAGGCTATCAGGCCCGCAAGCTGGCTTTTGCTCTGGGTCTGGAAGGGAATGCTCTCAAGAACGCCGAGAAATTCTTCCGGCAGCTTTCGAAATTCTTCCTCGACAACGATTGCAGCATGGCGGAAATCAATCCGCTGGTCGTGACCGAAGAGGGCGAACTGCTGGCTCTCGATGCCAAAGTGACGTTTGACGACAACGCACTCTTCCGCCATCAGAACGTTTTGGCTTATCGCGATCTGGCCGAAGAAGAGCCATCTGAAATCGAAGCGCAGAAGTGGGGCCTCAGCTACGTCAAGCTCGATGGCAATCTTGGTTGCCTGGTGAATGGTGCCGGGCTGGCGATGTCCACCATGGATCTGATCAAACTGCACGGCGGTGAGCCAGCCAACTTCCTCGATGTGGGTGGTGGTGCCAATGTTGATCAGGTGACAGAAGCCTTCCGCATTATCCTCGCTGATAAGAACGTCAAAGGGATTCTCGTCAACATTTTCGGTGGCATCATGAAGTGCGACACGATTGTGACAGCACTTTTGACGGCCTACGACAAGATTGGTATTCAGGTGCCGCTGGTTGTTCGTCTCGAAGGAACCAATGTGGAACTGGCCCGCAAGATGTTGGCGGAAAGTGGCAAGAAGATCACGACGGGTCTGGATCTGACTGACGCTGCCAAGAAGGCCGTCGCTTCGATTGCCTAGTCCGGCGCATTCACACAACAGGTTTTGAACTTCTTCATCTTCCGAACATCACGTATCTATCGTCGTAGAAAGAATTCTCGAAATGTCGATCCTTGTGGATAAAAATACCAAGATCATTTGCCAGGGGATTACTGGCAAAGCCGGGCTGTTTCATAGTCAGCAGTGCCGGGCCTATGCGAAAGAGCATCGTCCTGGTGAAGATGTGTTTGTCGGCGGCGTGACACCTGGCAAAGGGGGCACGACGGTCGATGATTTTCCGGTTTTTAACACCGTTGCTGAATCCTGTGCCAAGACGGGAGCCAACTGCTCGCTGATTTTCGTACCGCCTCCTTTTGCGGCCGATTCGATTCTGGAAGCGGCTGATGCCGGGATCGAACTGATTGTCTGCATTACTGAAGGGATTCCGGTTCTTGATATGGCGCGGGTGAAGAAGGCGTTGGCCTTTTATCCCAAATCGCGTCTGATCGGGCCGAACTGCCCGGGTGTGATCACTCCCGGTGTGGCGAAGATTGGCATTATGCCCGGCTATATTCATAAACCAGGGACCGTGGGACTGATCAGCAAGAGCGGTACGCTCACTTATGAAGCGACATGGCAACTGGGGAATCTGGGGTTAGGGCAATCGACCGCTGTCGGTATTGGTGGGGATCCCATCATCGGGACGCCTTATATCGAATTGCTCGAAATGTTCCAGAACGATCCCGGGACTGAAGCGATCATGATGATTGGCGAAATTGGTGGAAATGCCGAAATCAAGGCGGCTGAGTACATCAAGGCCCATGTGACCAAGCCAGTGGCGGCATTCATTGCCGGCCAGACGGCACCTCCTGGCAAGCGCATGGGTCATGCGGGGGCCATTATCTCGGGTGGTGCCGGGACAGCCGAAGAAAAGATGGCGGCTCTGGAAGCTGCGGGTGTGGTTGTGGCACGCAGCCCGGGCGAGATGGGTGTGGCTTTGAAGAAAGCGATCGACAATCGCAAGTAGACTTTCCTCGCTGAGAGAGTCATGCTGGCGAAGGATGCAATGATGCTGACGAGACCCCGCCGGAGCAGGGGATTTGCCCAGTTCCGGTGGGGTCGATGATATCGAGTGTCGTTGCGAATCCGCTGATTGATTGAAACTGGTGATTCCGACTGAGTCATATCAAGATGGCGATGGGAAGATCATGCGAGTGCGTTTTGCCTCGTGTGGTCTGGCGACAGTCTCCTCGAATCGGTGAGTCCATCCTCCACAGGAAGACCCTTGCATGATTGCAGCCTCGCATGATGATGGATACTGGCTGGGGTTTGATTTAGGCGGCACAAAAATGCATGCCGGTCTGTTTGACCGCAAGCTGCAACCTGTGGGCCATCGGAGAAAGAAAACCCGCGGGCATGAAGGTGCCGAAGCGGGTGTGGAGCGAATTTGCAACAGCATTGAAAAGCTGCTTGTGGAACTGGATGTTTCTGTCTCGCAATTGCGCGGGATCGCAGTGGGTTGCCCCGGGCCGTTGGATCTCGACAAGGGGATCATTGTCGAGTCTCCGAATCTGGGTTGGAAGAATGTGCCACTGAAGGAGATTCTCGAAAAGCGATTTGGTTGCGAAGCCACCATCCTCAACGATGTGGATGCTGGTGTGTATGGTGAGCATCGCTTTGGAGCAGGTTCTGGTGCCCGTACGACTTTAGGAGTTTTTCCCGGGACCGGGATTGGTGCAGGTCTCGTCTATGAGGGGCGAATTTACCGCGGTCGCAAATCGTCTTGCCTGGAATTGGGGCATATTCCGGTGGTGCCCAATGGGGCCATGTGCGGTTGTGGTCGCCGAGGATGCCTGGAAACAGTCGCGAGTCGATTGTCGATGTCGGCCGAGATTGCCAAAGCGGCGTATCGTGGACAGGCCCCCCATCTGATGCGGGTGGCGGGAACAGATCTGGCGAACATTCGCAGTGGCACATTGGCTGAGGCCATCAGCGATGGTGACACAGTGGTCGAAAAGATTGTTCGCGATGGAGCCCACCATCTCGGTGTCGCGATTGCAGGAACTGTCAACCTGTTGCTTCCTGATGTGATTGTGCTGGGGGGAGGATTGGTGGAAGCTTTGCCCAAGCTCTTCCTGGAAGAAGTTCAAAATGCTTTGGGACGTCACGTGATGCCCGCCTATGAAGGGGCTGTCGAAGTGAAAGTTGCCAAGCTGGGAGATGATGCCGGCGCACTGGGTGCTGCCGCCTGGATTCGTCATCTTGTCGAAGAGAAGACTGCCAAGAATTGATGTCTGGAACCCCCGGGAGATGGTTCGAGTGACCGGCGAGTCGCCCTTGAAAGACGTTGCGTTTCGATCCCTGCCCTGGCATGAATCTGTGATTGGTACCGGGGAAGCATGGAGGAGGCCGGCATGTTGATAGGTCTGAGAGGATTAGAGGGTGTCGAAAGTGGTGGAGGCCACCGCTCGCCGGCGCATGTTCGACCGGTGGCTGTGATTGATATTGGTGCCACGTCGATTCGCATGGCGATTGCTGAACTTCACGAATCGGGAGAGGTGCATCTGCTCAGCACGCTGTCGCAAGCTGTGCATCTGGGGCGGGACGTTTTTTCGAAGGGTGTGATCGACAAAGCGACCATTGAAGAGTGTGTGCGCGTGCTGCGCAGTTATCGGCGAGTTCTGGCGGAGTACGAACTTTCCCGGCCTGACCAGATTCGTGTGGTGGCCACAAGCGCTGTTCGCGAGTCGATGAACAAACTGGCCTTTCAGGATCGAATTTATACCGCTACTGGTCTGCAGGTCGAAGTGATCGACGAGGCCGAAGTCAGTCGGATTACTTACCTGGGTGTTCAGCCACTGCTGAAATCCGACAAACAGTTTGCCGAATGGGGAACGCTGGTTGTCGAAGTAGGTGGGGGTAGTACGGAAATTCTGGTGCTCCAGAATTGTGATGTGCAGTTTTCGCAGACCTATCGGCTGGGTTCATTGAGACTGCGGGAAACGATCGAAGCGTATCAGTCTTCCCGCGTCACGATCCGGCATATTCTGGAAACACAGATGCGGCGTGTGATCGAGCAGGTCTCGCAGCATGTGAATCGTTCAGAAATCCGCAATATGGTTGCACTGGGTGGCGATATGCGGTTTGCCGCCCATCAACTGGGTGGCGAAGTGGGCCATGATGGCATGCTCAGGTTGAAAGTGAATGAACTCGAACAGTTGACGAATACGATTCTCGATCTGAATGAAGACAAGATAGTTCACAAGTACCACATTTCATTTCCTGATGCGGGGACATTAGGGCCGGCACTGCTGGCTTACGTCCAGATGGCGAAGTCATTCCAACTCGATGAGATTCATGTGGCGAACGTCAATCTGCGCGATGGCATGCTGACGGACATGGCTTCGCACGGGGCTCTTAATGAAGATTTTCGCAATCAGGTGGTGCGTTCGGCGATTGAGCTCGGGAGGAAGTTTAACTTTGCTGAAGCTCATGCCCGGCATGTGGCTAAACTCTGCAAAATCCTGTTTCAGGGTTTACGAGAAGAGCATCATCTGGAGCCCCGGTTCGAACTGCTGCTGACTGTCGCTGCACTTCTGCACGAAATCGGTCTGTATATTGGCCCGAGCGGCTATCATAAGCATTCGATGTATCTCATTCTGAACAGCGAGTTGTTCGGTCTCAGCCGGACGGATGTGATGCTGATTGCGTTGACGGCCCGATATCATCGCAAGACATCTCCCAAGCCGACGCATACTGGCTTTACACAACTGGATCGCGACCAGCGCATTGCGGTCGTGAAGATGGCGGCACTGTTAAGACTGGCAGATGCTCTCGATGCTTCGCACAGCCAGCGACTGCACGAATTGTGGTTCGCCCGGGAAGGTTCGAGACTGGTGATCAGTCTGCCTCAAGTCGAAGATCTGGCTCTGGAACAACTGGCACTGAAACAGACCGGAGCACTTTTTGAGGAAACCTACGGAATGTCGGTTCTGCTCCGAAAACTGAGGCAGTAAGCCATGTGTTGATCCAGTGGCGATCTGCCATTGAGCCTGACTGACCAGAGAAATCTTTGGATCGCTATCGATCATCCGCCGTTTATTGTTGAAGAAGTCGCCTATGAATTCCAAAGCCAGCCAGCCTGCTCAATCTGCTGTTTCACAGTCTGCGGAGAGTCGTTTTTTCAATCGCGAGTTGAGCTGGCTCGAATTCAATCAGCGGGTGCTCGATGAAGCACTCGATGCGACATCACCGCTGTTAGAGCGACTCAAGTTTCTGGCGATTACCGCCTCGAATCTTGACGAATTCTTCATGGTGCGTGTGGGCAGTTTGCAGATGCTGAGGCGACAGCAGAACACGTCGCGCGATCCTGCCGGCCTGACGGCAATCGAGCAACTGGAAGCCATCAGCCAGCGAACACATCAGATGGTGAGGGAACAGTATCGCTGCCTGCTCAAAGAGATTGAACCTGCGTTGCAAGCCGATCAACTCCGTCGAGTCACCAAAGATGAGCTTTCGGATCGCCAACATACGGTCATCCGGCAGGTCTTCGAGCAGAAGATCTATCCAATTCTCACTCCGATTCGAGTGACGGGCCATGATGATTTTCCGCAACTCGTCAATCAGACAATGAATCTGTGTGTGCGATTAAAAGGTGAGAGCGATGACTCACCCAAGTTCGCGGTGATTCCCTTTGGACGGGGGCGTGAACGCATTGTCACGTTGCCTCATGAGGCGGGTGGGTATTCTTACATTCTGCTGGAAAACCTGCTGGAAATCTGCATTGGCAGCTTCTTTGCCGGTGAGATGGTTCTGGAATGCGTCCCATTCCGCATGACTCGCAATGCCGATATGGAACTGCGCGAAGATGGTGCGAGCGATCTCTTGAAGGAAATGGTGGAGGCACTCGATGCCCGCCGCGAAGGGGATTGTGTCCGGCTGGAAGTTGCGTCCACGGTTTCCACAGAAACTTTGAGCTTTCTGATGCAGGTGACAGAGGTCTCCGAGCAGGATGTCTATCTGCTCGACGGGCCACTGGATCTGACCGTCATGATGCGGGTGTTTGAGATTCAAGGGTTCGACCAGCATCGCGATAAGCCGTGGCCCTCACGCAATTCGCCCAGGATCGATGCGACTCAAAGCATCTTTCAGGAGATCGCGAAAGGGGACATTCTGCTGTATCACCCTTACGAAAGTTTCGATCCCGTCGTGCGGTTTATCGAAGAGGCGGCTGTTGATCCTGATGTGCTCGCCATTAAGCAGACGTTATACCGCACCAGCCGCAACAGTCCGATTGTCTCTGCTCTCAAGCGGGCGGCACAGAATGGCAAGTATGTGACGGCAGTCCTGGAACTCAAGGCCCGCTTTGATGAGGCCCGCAATATTGAGTGGGCACGCGATCTGGAACGATCAGAAGTTCAAGTGATTTATGGCGTCAAAGGTCTCAAGACGCATGCTAAAGTCTGCCTCGTGGTTCGAAGAGAGCCGCATGGCATTCAGCGGTACATGCACTTTGGAACAGGCAACTACAATGAAATGACATCGAGGCTGTATGTCGATGCCAGTCTCTTTACTTGCGATGAAGATTTAGGGTCGGATGCGACGGCGCTGTTTCATGCAGTCACAGGTTACAGCCAGCCTCAGCGTTTCCGCAGGCTGGAAGCAGCACCCTTAGGGTTGCGTGAAAAACTGCTCGAATTGATTGATGCCGAAATCGACCGCAAGAAGCATGGCCAGAAAGCGATGATTCACGCCAAGCTCAACGCGCTGGTTGATGAAAAGATGATTGAGGCGCTGTACCGTGCGTCTCAGGCGGGTGTCAAAATCCGGCTCAATGTCCGTGGCGTCTGCTGCCTGAAACCGGGCATTGAAGGATTAAGTGAGAACATCGTCGTCACGAGTATTGTGGATCGATTTCTGGAACATAGCCGGATTCTGTACTTTCATCATGGGGGAGACGAACTGGTTTTCATTTCCAGTGCCGACTGGATGCCGCGAAACCTGGATCGACGGATCGAACTTCTGGTTCCGGTCAATGCACCGGCCGCCAAATCGAGGCTGCTCAGTATTTTGAAGACTCATTTCATGGATACTGCCAAAGCTCGAAAACTTATGCCTGACGGGCGTTATGTTCGCAGTGCTGTTCCTGCGGGGACAGAGCCGTTTCGCAGCCAGGCTCAGCTCTATGCGAGGATTTCTGAGGAAGTTCAGGAAGCTGAGCAAATGCGACCCACCATGCTGGAACCACACCTCCCTTCTGATGTGGAGAAGCTGAGTCGCTGATTCTGTCGGGGCAGTCCATTTGGCAGGAGAGAACTTCGCAGGAGATGACAGCGAAGAGTTGATGCTCAAGGCATTCTGGCTCAGAGCCACCCCGTCGCAAGCATGGCACATTGCGCGAGACACTGTTCTGTCATCGGGCAATTCTCAGGATAGTGGCACGCGAAGTTTACCTGGGCTGATTCAGCCACTCGATCGGCTTGGCCTTGCTGTCCGTGGCCTGGCTCTCTTTCGATAACATGGTCGCATGGAATCGTACAAGGCGGCCCTGTTGATCGCCTGCCAGCAGATCGCCTGTCGTTCCATCAAACGCCAGCGAAAGAGCCATCGCTGGAAGTTTCAGACGGTTTGTAATGGATCGTTTTTCGGGATCACCGCCAATCAGCACGATCTGCTGATCGCGTAGTGCCAGAGCGAGGCATTCTTCGATCCCGGCAGTAGAGTTTGGAGGGCGGTATGCGATGCGGACAGGAGCTGCGGGGAGCTTCACTTTCTGTACGACTTTGCCATCTGCAATATTCCAGATCAGCAGTTGTGCTTCCTGAGCGATACTGGCAGCCTGCTTCTCAGAAAGGCAAACGACATCACTGATCGAGCTCGTATGCGATGAAAAAGTCAGTTCAATATTGCCAGTTCGGGCCGAGGCCACTTTGATCGTTTTGTCTCGACTGGCCGAGAGAAGTCGCTGGCTGTCAGGTGTCCAGGCCAGAGCGGTAATCCAGTCGGAATGATCTTCGGAAAGTCGATACTCGATGAGCGATTGTCTTTCATACCAGCGGATGGCCCGATCCGTTCCGCCGGTTGCCAGCCATTTGCCATCGGGTGAAAAGCGAACGGAAGTGGCTTCATCGACCGTCATGGCAATGGTTCGCTGGCCAGGTGATCCTGCGGATGAGAGTGGCCAGGGAGCAATGCCGATGGCACCCCATCGGCCGGGCTTCCCGGAAGCGATGGCAAGCGTCTGGCCATCGGGCGAAAAACTCAGCGATAAAACACGTTCACATGGCAACGGCAGGCGGTGTGAGAGCTGTGCTGCTCGATCCCAGGCCAGAACTTCCCCATAGCCAGATGTGACAATCTCGCCGGAAGTCGGTTGCATCGCCAGGGCGGTGATGGCGACCGGTCGAGTGACAGTTGTGGAGTTTACCGCCGGATTTGTGCTGGCTGCTCCAGCCAACGTCACAATCGATGTTTGTTCGTGGAGACCGATACCCGGCGAGGCACCCTGTTCAATCCAGTGCCGCAATAATGCGAGTTGATGATCAGAGAGTGAAGGCTGATCTTTAGGCATTAAGCCTTCGCGGCAATCGGTGTAAAGTGATGACTCTTCGGGGCGGGAAGGGATAAGAACGGCTCCGGATTCGCCACCACGCTGCAGGCTCGCCCAGTTCTCCAGATTGAGGCTGCCTCCCGCCACCCGGCTGTTATGGCAGGCATAGCAATGTTTGACCAGCAGTGGGGCAATGTGCCTGGAGAAGGTCAATTTTCCATCACCCCATCGACCGTTTTTCAGATCTTCGTCCCGGGGTGCCTGACGAGTTTCTTCGGCTTGAAGCCATGCCGTGAGGCGGGTTTCAGCGACACGATGATCAAAGCGTCGAGCTTCCTCTTCGATGGTCAAAACTTCGAATGCTTCACGGGCTTGATCAACGGCCTGGCGGAGTCCTTTCAGTTCGGGTTCCGCCTGTTGAAGCTGCTCCTGCAGTGGTTCCTGACGCTGCTTGAGTTCGATGACTTTTCGCTGGAGGGCAGCCTCTTTTTCTGAAGGGTAGGGGGCACCGGCCAGTTCATCGTCTTTCACGGTCGACTTGGCGAACTTCTCGCGAAGCTCGCGGATCTCCTTCTGGCTGGTGTCCAGCTCACGACGGATTTCGCCAAGTTGGTCGTGTACAGGATCCAGTGGCTTGGCTGTGCGCCTGAGTTGATTCTGAGCATTCAACAAGACCTCTTCCGCAGCAATCCGGCGCGAGGTGGCCGACTTCCACACTTCGGAAGTTTGAGCGACGGCAACCGTCAATTCCTCTGGCGGACGGGTCTCTTCTGCCCATGAGGTCGTGGAACAAATCAATCCGCAGGCGATCGCACCGACGAAGCCAGGGAGCATGCCGATTCCGATCGGCATGCTCCCTGGGATACTCTGGGCCATGACAGAAAGCCAGGCGAAGTGAGATAGTCTCGGCATGGCAAGTGGGTGTCTTCTGTATAGTTTGGTCTGGGCAGGGTCGGTAAGTCTCTACACGTGCAGAGGCTATTAGAACCCATCAAACTACACAGATCTGTCGTGTGATTCGAGTGGATTTTTCGTGCAGATCGTCTGTTGAAACTGGCACGACTCAATGCAAACAGACCATGAGACGCCAGTCAGGAACTGGTGTGACATGGTCTGGAAGAATGCATGTGGCTGATCCAGTCAAAGCTTCGACTGTATAAGCTCAATGTTATCAATTACTTACGATGACGAATTCGAGCCCGCATCTTTCGCTTTTTGCGACCAATCTTGCGGCGGCCCCGCCCAGTTTTCTTAACACCCATGACCTTAACGCTCCGTTGTTTCAGCGTCCGCGAAGTAATTTATTCCGTCAGAAGTGATGAAGGTTAGCAGCAACTCGACGTTCCTTCAAGCAACTGCCCGGGAATCCATCACTTCAGGGCTGCTTGTGCTCACTTCGCCCATGATCGTGGGAGTGATCGTGGGAGTGATCGTGGGAGTGATCGTGGGAGTGATCGTGGGAGTGATCGTGGGAGTGATCGTGGGAGTGATCGTGGGAGTGATCGTGGGAGTGATCGTGGGAGTGATCGTGGGAGTGATCGTGGGAGTGATCGTGGGAGTGATCGTGGGAATGGTCGTGGGAATGGTCGTGGGAATGGTCGTGGGAATGATCGTGGGAATGATCGTGGGAGTGATCGTGGGAGTGATCGTGGGAGTGGCGTGTGGCGATCTTCTCTGGTGCGATCGATTTCTGAGGCTGCGTTCCACTTACGAGATAGGCGGCTTCAGCAGCCCGATAAATCTCACGAATCGGTCGGCCTGCCAGTTCGGCCACCTGTCGACAGCTTTCAAACTCAGGTGCAAACGATGGTGCCAGTTGGGTTCCCAGCCCGAGTTTGCCTTCCACGGGGCCAAACTCTGTCTCGACGATCACCGATTGTCGTGTGCGTTTGGATCGTCGCATGATCGAGCGGCGGATTCCCAGCGTGCCGGTTTCAGTGAACAATATTGCTTCCAGTTTCGGGCCGTCAGCCGGGTGGCACAGGAGACTCAACAGCACTCCCGGGCGGTTCTTCTTCATGTCGATCGAAGTTAACCAGACATCAAATGCTCCCGCTGTGGCAAGCTGCTCGCGGACATAGCCGATCACTTCTCCACTGACATCATCCAGATTTGTCTCCATGAGCAGAACGGTGTCGCTCTCGGGGTCGGCAATGGCCTCACCCACAAACAGCCGCAGAATGTTCGCCCGTTCCGGCATGTCGCGAGTTCCCGCGCCATGTCCAACTTTTTCAATCACCATTTCCGGAACACCCAGCGTGAACCGGTTGACCAGCACCCGCAGAATGGCAGCCCCCGTGGGAGTTGTCAGCTCGTAAGGGAGGTCTTCCTGCGCGAGGGGAATCCCCTTGAGAAGTTCGGCTGTCCCTGGCGTGGGAATCCGGCAGCGCCCATGAGCAATCATGACATCCCCACGACCGGTGGGAGTCGGGCTGGCCAGAATTTCATCGACACCCAGGAGATCGAATCCCACCGCGGCGGCTGTGATATCCACAATCGAATCGATGGCTCCGACTTCGTGGAAGTGGATTTTCTCCATGGTTGAGCCATGCACATGAGCCTCGGCAATGGCGATTTCCTGGAAGATCCGCTTGGCCAGAAGCCTTTGTCGGATGGTCAATTCATCCGCACGATCAAGGATTTCGTAGATATCGGCCAGATAGCGATGGGCGTGCTGTTCCGGATGATGGACTTTCATGTGCCGGGCTCGAAAGCCACCCCGCATCACCGTTTCGAATTCGATCCGAACTCCCGGCAAGCGCAGCGAGTTGATCGCGGTTTCGAGTGCGAGTTCCTCGACACCGGCATCAACCAGTGCCGCCACGGTCATATCTCCACTGATTCCACTGGCGCAATCGAGGTACGCAATTCTCATGCTGCTTCATTCCCTGGCCATGTTGCCTATTTGTGATAGAGATCAATTGGCCAAGAGATTGACGTTTTTCGGGCAGGTTTGGCAAGTGCGAGAGAAGTCGGCACAATACAGATTCCTCGCCGCCAGTGAATTCACTGACCGGCCTCCACTTTGAGCCAGTCGTAAAACAGGAATGGCATTTATGGCCGACATCCGTGTCACTCACGAAGCGCAGGTGACCGTGATTTCGTTTCCAGCAGTCTTTCAAAGATTGCGTGAAACCGAAGTTGAACAGATTGCCTCCACATTTCTCGCTGCCATGCAAGGGGCGCAGCCGAGGAAAGTTCTTATTGATCTTGAGGGTGTCGAGTTCTTCGGCTCTTCGTTTATCGAATTGCTGGTTCGCGGCTGGAAGAGAATTAAAGAAGATCAGCAGGGAGTTTTCGCCCTGTGCAGCGTCTCACCTTATTGCGTGGAAGTGCTGCAGGTGACTCATATCGATGAAGTCTGGCCACGCTACAACACAAAGCAGGAAGCACTCGCAGCCATGGCCACGTGAATCGGCCGAAGGTGTCAATCGCTCCATGATTTAATGGTGCGCTGAGGTTGCTTAAAGCATGCTTGCTCAGAGCCGCAAGCATGGCACATAAGTGCTGATAAATCGTGGAAACCGTGAAAAAGTTGCCTTTTTGTAACAACGAAAAACCCCGGTTACTGAGTTGTGAAACTGAGTGACCGGGGTTTGTTTTGTTAATCAACTCTCTGGCAGCGTAAACCCCAATTGTCTTTTGATCGACTGGCCCGCATACGCTGCCCCAAAGCCCGTAAGGGCATTAGTCGACGGAACTGATGGAGAGTTGGGCTTTCTCGACCAGTTCGATTTTCGATTTGAGGTCGGCCAGGTGTGCAGCGGTGTAAGGATCGAGTTTGACGCCGTCCTTCTTTTGGGCTGCTTCGATCTTGGCCTTGATCGCATCGAGGTGAGTGCGAGCCAGGACACGGGCATCATCGGGTGCACCCGTAGGTCGGGTGGCCATTGAGCCGAGTGCCTTGATGATGGCCCGCTGCAGGTTGCGGCGGTAGCTGTCGACCAGTGGCTTGCGGGCGGTGTAGTCGCCAGCGGCTGGATCGTTCAGTTCGCTGAAGACCGGCACAATGATCAGATCCATATGCTCGGCAAGTGTGTAGGCATCATCATCAGCACCCACTTTGCGCTCATTGTCTTGAATGCGCGAGAGTGTGAGCGATGACATCAACTGGCTGAGCAGCTTGAGTTGCTGTGTTTCAACGAGCTGATGCAATGCCAGATCCTGTCGTGCGGGTGTCGTGGTTCCCCAGTGCGACCACTTATTGGTTGCCAGGAAGTTAACCACATTTGGGTCGAGCTTGGGGGCAGCGAAGGCCATTTCCGCCAGGAGCTGAGTGGCGGCCCGCTGTTGTTTGGCATCCATGACACGGAACGGTGCGCGGGCATTGGCATCGCCCTTGTGATCGCGAGCGACCTGCAAACCACCTGGCAGACGAGCCGCAAAGTTAGCCGTCTCCCAGTATTCACCGAGCAGGTGGTTGAACGCGAGCCGGACATTCTGATAGCCATCCCCTTCGACAGCGATCTTTTCCACGACCTTGGGCAGCAGTTCATTGACGAGAGTCATCTGACGTTTGGCAAAGGCCGAAATATCATTCCCCATATCGAAGCGGTTTGAATAGGGGTCAGCATCGCTGGGGCGGGTATCTTCGTCAGTCGAATAGTCGAGACCAGGTTCAGCGGAGCGGCTGGCGATCTTCTTCAGCTCGGCCGGTTCGTCGCCACTGATTGGTTTGTAACCATATTCGATGGCCCAGTAATCGTATGGCCCGATGGTTTTGGTGTAGTAAGCACCTTGTGGCTTGCCGGGAAGGGCAATGCTGACCGGGCAGTAATCCATTACTGAGGCGACCGTCGCTTCGTTGGCTTTGGCGGGGTCTTCAATATCCGCGAGGGATTTCCAGGCACTGGCTTTGAAGTTATGCCTCAGGCCCAGTGTATGGCCCACTTCGTGCATGACGACTTCCTTGAGTGCCTGCTCGATGTATTCTTCGGGAAGTTTGCCATCTTTTGTCATGTCGCCGCGTGCGAAGAGAGCGGCTGCCGCCACACCCATCTGCCGCTGCATCCCTGTGGTCAACTGGCACAGACGGTCATTGCCTGGCATCGCCACAGTGGCTTCGGGTTTGGCCTGAAGATCAAAGAGACCGTTGGCTTTATCGCTGGGCGTAGCGAACAGGTTGTAATCCCGTGCCCACGACCTGAGGAAGCCGGCATCGAAGAGAATGTCGGCGTCGAGAATCTGACCTGTGAGTGGATTCACACGTGATGGTCCGATGGCAAAGCCGGCATCAGCGGTAATCCAGCGGAACGTGTTGTAACGCACGTCTTCCGGATCCCAGTCGTCGTCGTCTCGCTGCTGGCGAACTTCGATGGCGTTGGCAAAACCAACTTTCTCGAAGGCTTTGTTCCACTCTTCAATACCGGCTCGAACGACAGGCCGCAGATTGATAGGAATGGTCTTTTCCATGTAGAAAATGATGGGATCTTTAGGTGGCGAGAGTCGGGCGGAAGGATCAGCCTTCTGCAGATCCCAGCGGGTAATGTAACGCACAAAGTGCTGAGGATCGGCGTTGTCGGAGAAGTCCTTGGTGGCTGTGAGGAAGTAACCCACCCGGTCATCGGCTTTGCGAGGTTTGTAGCCTGTGGATGGAAGCTGGCTGATGCTGTAATGCACACCGACTTGCACACCACGGGAATCGGGGACAGTGTCGATCGACATCGAGCTGGAATAAACCGCATTAACGGCGATTTCCATGTTCTTGGGGAAGCCTTTGACCTTGTTGATCGTCGATCGATCCATCACAAAGCTGCCGCCAAAATTGCGGCCAATCTGCTCGTCATCGCTCAGGAAAACTCGCGTCATATCGACGAGAATGCCACTTCCCGACTCTGCGATCACGGGGAGGGCATACATAATGCTGTCGCTGTAAGCGAGTTGGACGGCTGTGGCTTCAGGGCTGCCGGGTTTGGCTTTGAAGCGGACATTCTTCTTCAGGAGATGAACTTTTTCGCCCACCTTGCGGAATGTCCAGATGACATCATCACCCCAGCTCATGCCGCTGGAGAGGAAGCCACCACCCACACCACTGACACCGCGTGCCAGCGAAGAGAGCATGAGGTATTCCTGCTGCAGTTGAGCGGGTTTGAATTCGACCAGTACCTGCTGATCTTTGAAATAGATGGTCCAGAGACCTTCGACCTTTTTGGCACCTTTTGTTGCCAGAGCAAACTTGTCAGGTGCAGCTTCCTGGGCCTGGCAGGAGGATGTGGCCCAGTCCCCCGTAACTGCCGAGGCAACAATGAGTAAGGCCCCAAGCCACCACGTTCTACGCATAGATCATCCTTTGGAACTGATTTGTCGTGCTAATTGATGCAATCGATACAGACAGCCCAGGTTCTTCACCTTCGCTACAAGATTCTAGCTGATGTTGAAGCGTGTGGAATGGATCAGTTCGCTGGATCGATCGCATTCGTGAAAATCATCGCACCCTCGATTTCCCGAAAATGCGGGTTCGGAGGTCTGTACCAGAGAATCTACGACAAACTGGCAGGCAGTGTGGGAGGAAGATTTCACAGGGCGAAATGGTCTCTTGTGCACTTTCGGTGAAGTTATAGCTCCCTGTGTGCCATGCTTGCAGCACTGGGCAAGCATGTCTTCGCAAGCAAAACATCCCTTTTGTTTTCAGAGAAACATCTCAGCGCCATTGGCAGTTCGCAAGGGGCCTTCATAAGGCGAGCATTCCTTAAGTGAAATGCGTGGAACTTGGCACAGACAGCGTGTCTGGGAGCTTGTGAACGACTAGATTCAGGCGTCGACGAGGACCACAATCACCGTGATATTGTCCTTCGAGCCGCCATCTTCTGCCGCTTTGACAATGGTCTCGGCAATCTTTTGGGGATCATCACCAGTGGCCAGAAGCTGCTGAAGCTGAGGATCTGGAATTCCCCCCGTGGCTCCATCCGAGCAGAGCAGAATACGATCGCCAGTCTGAAGTGGATAAGGCTTGGCACCGCTCCCCTGCGAACCATCTTTGGCTCCCAGATACCGATAGAGCACATTGCGATACCGATGGGTAAGGGCTTCTTCCGGAGTTAAAGTCCCCGCGTCCACCAGAGCCTGGGTGAGCGAATGATCGGTTGTCAGTTGCCGAAAATCATGCTTTCGCAACAGATATGTGCGGCTGTCTCCCACACCGCCAGCGAACATCACATCATTGACAATGACGGCAAAAGTGACAGTTGTCCCCATGTTATGAAGTTTGGAATCGAGTTCGCCAAGAGCCATGATTTCGCTGTTCGCCAGCGCAATGGCGTCGTCGATCACCTTGACCACATGCTCACTTGTCGAGCTCGAAAATTGAATCTGGCTGGCAATCTTTTTGGGGATCACTTCCATCGCCAGAGCACTGGCACGCTCACCAGCCGATTGCCCACCCATACCATCCGCGACGAGAAAGAATCGATTCTGAGCGTCCACAAAGAGCGCGTCTTCGTTGTTATCACGAAAGTTGCCCTTAATACTTGTGGAACCGACTCGAAACTTCATGATCTCGACACTCACTGGAATTCACTGGATCAGGCTGCAAAAAGATCTTTCCTCCCTCTGAAAAAACAGTCAGGTCGAGGGATTCCACAGGCTCTTTGCGTGGCCGGATTTAGGGCACTCTGTCAACTTTTGCGTCTGTCAATTTCTGCGTCCGTCAACTCGGATCGCACAATCTATCCTAGCTGAACAGCCTCAGTCACAACAGCATTTCATGGCTCTTCAGGGACAATTGTGAAAACATCAAAGCCTTCGCGTCACTTTTTTACCGAAAACCCGAATTCTCCAGCAGTTGAGTCGCAAAAACTGTGAATTTTCAGGAGACAGAATCCAATCGTGAAAATCATGTCGAAAATCTGAGTCACAGCGAGGTCGTGGGACTTACTGACTTTTTTCGCTCGTGCCGGGTGGCGATTTCGGGCGTGATGGCAAAAAGGCCTCCAGGGGGTCGCTCACGCCGAGAGTGGTCACAGAAAAAAGAACTTCACCTGCTTCAAATCCGCAACTCGCACCGGCACATCGCGAAGTTCCTTCAATCAGACGGAACACACGATCTTTCGTGGGCGGAAACTGTGATTCGTAGGCCCGCACTGAGGCGATCTTCTGGGGCAGGGTGGCCGAAATGTCCATGACGAAAGAGTTCGGCCCACTCAGGGAATCCAGCGAACTCAGGCTCAGCGAATACCAGAATTGTTTCGAGATCGTGTGGACGGGTAAGTCGCCAAACTCGTCATCCCACTTGGAAAGTCGGCTGTAAAAAACAGCAGCATCGGTGATCTGAGCGGCCTGCCAGTGATCGGGCGAGGCCATCGGCGTCTTGCCTGCAATTCCCAGGACAATTCGCGGACGATACTTTCGAAAGATTCTCGCTAAAGCCACTCGCTGCCCGAAACCGTCAAACAACGTTCGGTTCGTGATCAGGAGATTGTGACGCATTTGAATCCCCAATGCCTCGGCAGCAAGGCGGGATTCTTCCAATCGGCTTTCGCGGCCCGAGCTCAATGGTGTCGGCTCACCATCGGTCAAATCGACAATGCCCACTCGATAGCCGAGTTGTACGAAAGCGGCGAGAGTTCCACCGCAGCCAATCTCGACATCATCCGGATGAGCACCGACGGCAATCACATCCAGTTCATCGTGATTCGATGTCAAAATATCGCGCGACATGCAGCGGTATTCCGTGGGTCAAGGAGTCCGGGTTCTGTATCCATCAGCAGGCATTTCGGCCATGTAGGCTGCCAGATCAGGCTGAGAAATTCCATCCCGAGACACGAAATCATTCTTCGACAGAAACGAGATCTATCCAGCCGTCAGTTCTGCATCGGCTCGGCAGATCAGGTCGTAGCTGGTGTCACTATCCGGAGCAAGACGCAATTCGTCGACAAACCCAGGCTTCTGCAATAAACGACCCAGGCGAGCGAGAACATGCAGATGCGTGCGGGAATCCCGGCAGAGTACCAGAAAGAAGATATCCGTCAGGCCGCGATTCGGTGCTCCAAACGGAATTCCTGAGGGAGTACGCCCCATGGCGATCAAAGATTGACCCAGGGCATCAGGGACTGGGTTTCGCGGATGAGGAATTGCCACACCCATATCGAAAGCCGTCGATAGCACCGATTCCCGCTCCTGGATGGCCGCAAGCAGTGCAGCGGGCTGCCAGATCTGCCACGTCCTGCCGGCAACTTCCAGCATCGATTCCAGCACAGATCGTTTCGTGCGTGCTTCGAGTGGAACCTGAATTGTTTCACGGCTTAAAAGGGCCGCAATCGGTGAGGCGGTGGCATGTTCAACCGTCCGGTGGCTCTGCTCGATAATGGCCAGTTCCCGGTCGGTGTATTCCCGCATCTCCTGTTCGAGCCAATGCGTGATTTCCGTCGGGTGGAACTGCCAATCTCCAGCCACTTTACGACCCGGAATTCGCCCGCGATTCACGAGTTTTTCAATCTCGCGGCGGTCTCGGCCCAGATGTCGAGCCAGTTCATCGAGGCTGTACCAGTCGCGCGACATTCCTCTGGCCAGGTCAGGAGGTTTCAGCAGATGGAATCCGTAGCAGCCGGCTCTGCAGATCGTCTGCTAATAACATGCAAATAAACCAGACAAATTGTCTGAAAAAACACCAAAAATGGATTTCACCAAGAGTGGCGGGCTTAAACAATCTTCACGAGACAGAACCTGAGTTTTTTTTCGCGATTTGCGCCGGTTCTGTCTTCCCGGGGCCAGTTCTCTGCCGTTGCAGTTCACAAAAGCCGCATCATCGGTAACGAAAAGTCGGCAACACGGTCAAAAGAAGTGAACTTAACATCTGTTGTTCCCGGGAGTCACATCCAGATGAATCGCTCCAAACTCGAAAAATCCCATGGTGTGATGAAAGACGCTGTGTGAATCAGCCGAAGCCTGCGATTATGCAGGACGACTGTGATTTAAGACGCCTGTTGTTTAGGACAACTGTGATCACGCGGGAGAATCATTGCGGAATTGGCGAGCCCAATGTCCCCAGGCAGCCGGCCAGACTCGGGCCAGCGATTCCCGCACGTTGGCAAACAATCGGCGGGAGGGAAGTTCCCACAGTTTCTCGGACCAGACGTGAACTTCAAATTTACCTTCAAACCCGCCAATCACAAATTCTTCCAGAATCGCCCGCACCGGGAGAATGCCATCACCCGGCAGACACATCTCGTATTCGGTCGAATTGGGACATGGAAGATCATTCACAAAGACCAGTGAGGTATGCGGGGCGATCGTTCGGAGCGATTTCTTCCAGTCCGATTCGAGGCCGCAATGATACAGATCAATTGCCAGTCCCACATTCGGGCACTGTATCTGATCGAGGATGCCGATCGTCTCATCACAAGTGTTGAGAAACGACCAAGTATGATGGAACGTTTTGCGCATGGGCCGCAAAGCCAGTTGCACTCCCAGTTGCTCGGCACGTTCCGAAAGGGTGCGAATGCCATCCACCACATTTCGCCGCGCATGCTTCGTGATATGCCCATTGAGGCCGCCAGCCACCAGAACGACGGTTTCCGCACCAACGATCGCAGCTTGCTTTAACGCATCGAATCCATCATGGATCGCTTCGGTATATCGATAGCCATGCGAGCCCGTAAAACCACCGGCAAAGCTCAGTGAAGAGACGGACATCCCTGCATCCTGCAGCAGGATGGCCGCGCGATCCTCACCAAAATCAGCCAGCCTGGGACGCCACAGCCCGATCGACCTGAAGCCCTCGGAGCGGAAGTTCAACACCGCTTCCTCGAAAGGCATGCGCATCAGGGTTAACTGACTCAATGCCAGTCGAGGAAACTCCCGTTCTCCCGGAGAAGAGAACGACCCTAATCCCTGAGGGATGGGTTGTGCCAGAGGTGGCGGTTGTATCTGTGACCAGAGATGCTGAGTATCCACTCGTCATTCACCATCAGGTAACGATTTGCATCAATCAACAACAATCGTCTTGATCGATGATCAGACAATTGCCAGTCGAGGAAGTCCGTCGCCCTGTCCTTCCACATTGTCAGTTCATTCAGGTCACTGACTCAGACGGCCACAGGTCTCGCTGGTTACTATGAGCCTCCAGCAAACTTCCGACAAGTCCATTTTTGCAAGACATCGTTTTCACGTTCCGTTGTCTCACCGAAGTTCTGCATCATAGGCATCGCGTACCGGCAAGTCATCCGTCAGAGACAGGGAATTTTCAGAAGCTCTTTCCCTGTCTCTGACTCGCTGAACATATGCAATTCGAACGACTACCCCCGCGTGGTGATGGCATAGTTGGAAGTGTCGGCAATGTTCACCCAGACATGCACATGTGGTGCACCTCGATAATGCCACACAAAAGCCGGCCCCTCGATGCGCCAGTTATCCCACACACCATCATTTCCCAGATCGTTCGATCGATAGAACGTCAGTCGGCACTGATCCAACCCGCCCTGTGCCGCCAGACACTTCATCACTTCATCGCGATCAATCTGACGATAAGGCTCCACTAAAGTTGCCAGGATGTCAGCCGCGAATGCCTGTTGATCTTTCGACATTTCAGCCACCAGCAGACCGACCGGGGCTTTCTGGCTCCCAAAATGAACCTGGGCTTCAGGTGGTGCCTGAGGTGCCAATGCCTGCTCGCGCTGTTTGCCATCGAGCATGGTGTACAGGCTGTTCGCCTTCAGTGCCTGAGGCCAGAAGACATTCCCTTTGTGGCTCGGTTCTTCATTGAACGCTTCAGCGGCATGACCATAGAAAATCGGCCCGCCAAAGCAGGCATGAGGCGTGGTGTCTCCATCGCAGCGAATGGTCAGATGCCGACCGGTCATCACCAGTTCGAAAGGCCCTTTTTCAGGATCACCAAAGATGGCAATCGACTGATGTTTCCCATATCCACCGGCATCATCTTTCAACTGCTTACGAATGCGGTCGTGCCAGTCCGGGTGATACAAACCCCAGAACAGCGCCTCGATCATCTCCTGCTGATCTTTCGTAAAGAGCTTGCTCCCGATATTCGCATCCGAGATCTGCCAGTTGTTCGAGACATGCGTTCGCAGCACCCCTCGATCGTCCTTGTAATCCCAGTCGTAACAGACTTCTTCCCTCTGCTCGGGAGTCAGCGATTGAAACAACGTCTTGACGAGGTTCTCCGAAGTTGGAGTGGCCGTCGATTTTTCCTCGGCCCTGAGCAGAGACGAACTTGAGTGGGCGAGCATTGTCGCTGCCGAGGCCAGAGCGGCTGTCTTGACAAAGATTCTTCGCGAAGGTGCAGCAGGCTTTTGTTCGAGAGGGTTCTGGCAGCAATCGTCATTCAACGATGCCTTCCCGACGGTTTGTTCATTGGGGTTCATGTGCATGTCCTCGAGCGCAGGGGTCTTCCATCACGTTGCCGGCATACCGCCAAACAATCAGTATCTGGTTCATCCCCGAAAAAGGCAAAGAGATTTCCTCCAGGAGGAATCGGCCCTCACCCACGATGGAACAGCGTTTTCTGTGCGATACTTCCAGTCCTGAACAGTCCGTAGACACAAATAGGTGTCATCTTCGCTCAGGGGTGGCCCGGCCAACTCGTGGCCGGGTCGTTGTGCTCAACACAACGACAAGAAGCCGCGCCATGCGTGTCTCACGCCATCACTCTCGTCTCGCCCTTAATTGCCCAAACGTCGATTGACGTTGGTTGATCATCGCAATTCTGGTGCAGATCTATCACGTGCCTCACAACACGCAGCGATCAACTGTCGGATGGCTTGCGGATCGTTAGAAAATCCCCAGATGATCGCGAGCTTCATCGGTCATCCGGTCCGGTGTCCATGGGGGCGACATCGTCAGCTTGATGGTCGCGGTCTCCACCGATTCCAGTCGCTCGAGTGCCATGCGCGCCTGATGCACAATCTGTGGGCCGGCGGGACAGGCGGGACTCGTCAACGTCATTTCGACTTCGACCTGACCACCATCAAGAGCCGTGACTCCATAAATCAAACCTAGATCCACAATGTTGACCATCAGTTCCGGGTCAATCACTTCGCGCAGTGCCGTCAGATACTCATCCTGTGCCGCAGCTTCCGCGAGTGCGGTCTGAGCAGCCGTCTCTTCAGGAGCTGCTGCCGGAGCAGAGGTCTCATTTGTGGTTTCGCCGGTCACGGGTTGATCCGTCACCGCGGCCTTGGCTGGTGCCTTCGCTGGTTCATCAGACACAAAAATCTCGCTATCGCGGATTTCGACAGCGAAGGTTCGCACACCTCGTGTAGCGGGCATGCACATCGCTTTGCCTGTCGATAAATCAAACCGCGCGCCATGGCGTGGGCACTTGATTTCCTGACCCACCAGCGGCCCATCCGTTAATGGCTGCCCGTCATGCGTGCAAAGATCTTCAATGGCGTAAAAGAACTCGCCCAGCCGGATGAGCAAGGCAGGGGTTTCATCCACTTCAATCGAAAGCCGGCCGCCGTCTGGAAGTTCCGTAACACTGGCAACTCGTTCAAACCCCATCACAAAACCTCAAAATTCCTGGTCGCATTTCGCAAAAGTTGTCAGTTCATTCGGTCCCACTTGCCAGTGAATCCAGCCATCTCCCTGGACTTCAACATGGCAACCGGCGGGATTCATTCGCTAGGTATCTCTTCCTAATCCCAGTTTGCGCTCGACTGCCTGGCTTAATGTTTCCTGCACTGCAGGAACCGGAATCCGATCATAAACCTGCTGGAAGAAGCCTTCCACAATCATGTGCATCGCTTCATGACGCGAAAGGCCTCGGCACATGCAATACAAAATCTGATCCTGATCCACTTCGCCCACTGTCGCACCGTGTGTACAACGGACATCATCCGTCTCGATTTCGAGGCCGGGGATGGCATCCGCACGGGCTGTTGTCGAGAGCAGCAGACTGTCATTTCGCTGATAACCGTCGGTCCGGGGGGCCCCCTTTTCGACATCGATCATCCCGCGCCAGATCACTCGTGATTCATCCCGCAGCACATCTTTATAAAGAAGATCGCTGCGTGTATCCGGTGCCCGGTGTGTCTGCTGAGTATAGTACGAAATGACCTGACGATTGATCGCAAACGTCACGCCATTCACTTGAGCCACCGCGCCGCGTCCATCCAGCGAAACATCCTGATGAGTATGTGCCAGGCGGCTTCCCAATCCACCGACTGTCCACTGCAGGAAGCCATCTTTCTCCACATGTCCGGCCTGTGTCGCCAGATGCCAGGTCCGATGATTCCAGTTCTGAAGCTGCACATATCGCAAACGTGCTTCCTGTCCCAGAAGCAGTTCCACCCCGCCCACATGCAGCCCGGTATGGGTCGCATGCAACGATGTCGTTTCTTCCAGGAGGGTTGCCTCAGCACCATCTTCGAGGATCACCAGTGTGTGGCTGAAGTCAGCCGCTTTATCCTTCGCCAGCGCCACCAGTCCGTAGAGCGGGGCTTCCACTCTGACATTTCGCGGAACATAGAGCACAGTTCCACCTGTCCAGAATGCAGCGTGCCAGGCACTCATCCGGTCCTGATCATGCTTGACGGCCTTCTGCATCAGGTAAGGCTTGAGCAGTTCGCCATGTGTTTGAATCAACTGGGTCAGGCTGCCAAACACCACACCGCGGGCCGCCAGTTCTTCGGAAAGCTCAGAAATCGCCAACTGACCATCCACATGAATCACACGCCCGGCAAACTCCGCCCGATCCGCCAGCAAAGTCCCAATGGCCGGATCGGAATTGGCTTCCAGTCCACTGGCGGCATTTGCTTCTGCCGCAGCTTGAGTCGTGACCAGATGAAATTGCGAAGGCTTCAGCGCCCGCAAGTCAATCCGCTTCCATTCCTCGGGATCGAGCGGCTGCTCAAGAAATTCCGTGTACTTGGCAAAAGCCTCGCGGCGAAGTTCACTCACCCAGGCCGGCTCATTGCGGCTGGAGAGAAATTGCTCGAAAACTTCCTGAGAGAAGCCGGCAGCAGAACTGGATGCGATGACAGTCGACATAACCTGAGTCACTCAAACTAAGAAGATAGGCGGATCCGTCGATTCTGCATTCTGGGCAGAAACAACCGTAAAAATTCATGTCGCTAAGCAGATGTTATTCCACGAATCAGCCAACGCTGCCTTCCATCTGCAACTCGATCAGTCGATTCATTTCGACGGCATATTCCATGGGCAACTCTTTGACCAGAGGCTCAATAAACCCGGTCACAATCATGGCCGAGGCTTCGGCTTCCGTCAGGCCGCGGCTCATCAGATACAGCAGCTGTTCTTCAGCAATCTTCGAAACCGAAGCTTCGTGCTCGATCGCCACATGCTCCTGCTCAATTTCAATATACGGATAGGTATCGCTGCGGCTCTCCGCATCGAGAATCAGGGCATCACACACCACATTCGATTTGCAATTTGTGGCGTGTGGTTCCACTTTAACAAGCCCGCGATAACTGGCTCGACCACCCGCCTTCGAAATGCTCTTGGAAACAATCCGACTCGAAGTATTTGGTGCGCAGTGCACCATCTTGGCACCCGCATCCTGATGCTGACCCTTACCGGCAAAGGCAATCGAAAGTGTCTCGCCGCGAGCACCCGGTTCCATCAGGTAGATCGCAGGATACTTCATCGTCAGTTGAGAACCCAGATTGCCATCGACCCACTCCATGAGTGCATTCCCATAGGCCATGGCCCGCTTAGTCACCAGGTTGTAGACGTTGTTCGACCAGTTCTGAATCGTCGTGTACCGGCAACGGGCATTTCGCTTGACGATGATTTCGACCACAGCCGAGTGCAGACTTTCGCTGCTGTAAGTGGGAGCAGTACAGCCTTCGACATAATGGACGGAGGCTCCTTCATCCACAATGATCAGCGTTCGCTCGAACTGACCCATGTTCTCGGAGTTAATGCGGAAATAGGCCTGGAGTGGAAACTCGATCTCGACCCCTTTGGGGACATAGATAAACGAACCACCCGACCACACCGCTGAGTTGAGAGCAGCAAACTTGTTGTCGAATGACGGAATGACCGTACCAAAGTGTTCCCGCACCAGCTCAGGATAATCCCGAATGGCCGAGTCAGTATCAGTGAAGACCACACCCTTCTTGGCCAGATCTTCCTGCAGACTGCCGTACACCACTTCCGATTCGTACTGCGCCTTCACCCCAGCGAGATACTTCTTCTCGGCTTCAGGAATACCCAGTCGATCGTAGGTCTTGCGGATGTCGTCGGGAACGTCATCCCAGGACTGTTCCTGGCGATCGGATGCCTTCATGTAATAATGAATGTCCTGGAAGTTGAGATGCGAGAGATCCCCGCCCCAGGTCGGCATCGGCTTGGAAAGGAAAATGTCATAAGCTTCCAGTCGAAAGTCACGCATCCATGCGGGCTCTTTCTTCATTGCCGAAATCTGCTCAACGATCTCACGATCCAGCCCTTTACGGCTCTTGAACGTGTAGTTATCCGTCGAGTCATGGAACCCGTACTGATATTCGCCGATTCCCAGGTCATCGCTGGTTGAACTACTGAGATCTGTGGCCATTGCTATCCCCTTAAACTGTTGTTCGGGCACATGGGCCAGAGCGAACAGGTCTGTTTTCTCACATCAAATCGATCTTCATCTGCGACTGATCTCGCAGCGATGTTTCAAGCCGAAACAACTACACACTGGCTGGTTCAGCAGTGCGGTTGTGAGCTTCTGACGACCGGCCACTCGCACGGGCTGCTTCTTCAGCCGCCTCTTCCGGATGTCGCAGTCTGACTTTGGAATAACCTTCGTTATGAAGTTCACGAGCCAGCGAAGCATCGCCGGTTTCGACAATCTTTCCAGCCAGCATCACATGGGTGAATTGAGGAACGTTGTATTCGAGCAGGCGTTCGTGGTGCGTAATGATCAGCACGCCCATCTGCGGGCCGGAGAGCTTTCGTAATCCTTCGCTCACCACGCGAACTGCATCGCTGTCAAGCCCCGAGTCCGTTTCATCCAGTACGGCAAAACGTGGCTTGAGCATTGCGAGTTGCAGAATTTCCATCCGCTTCTTTTCACCACCCGAGAAACCTTCATTGAGGTATCTGCGGGCAAATTCACCATCCATACCCAACTCATCCATCATCGACTTGAGTTCTTTGCGGAACTCCCGCATCGGGATGAGCCCTTCGCCTTCTTTGCGATCGGGATTACGGATGTTCGTAATCGCGTGACGCAGAAAGTCAGCCACTTTCACGCCCGGAATCACAATCGGATACTGGAACGCCAGAAACAATCCCAGTCGGGCCCGCTCGCAGGCATCCAGCTCATTGAGAGGCTTGCCATCGATCTCAATCGAGCCCTGTGTAATTTCGTACTTGGGGTGACCCACCAGCGTGTAAGCCAGTGTGCTTTTGCCCGAGCCGTTCGGTCCCATCAGGGCATGAATTTCACCCTGGCGAACTTCGAGGCTCACGCCGCGAAGAATAGGGAGTCCTTCCACCGAAACATGCAGATCTTGAATCTTGAGCGAGGCAACCATGAAACTCTCTTTTCCACTCTCGACAGAAAACAATGGAGGATCAAAAACTCGCTGAAACAGCGAGGTCAAATTGATGTGCTGACAACCTCAGTTGAATTTGTGCTGGTCACAGGCGCAGTCATCGACGATATCGAGACCACAGGGGCCAGCTTCCCGTATCCCGAACGATGCGGCACAGGGAGTTGAGACACCGTATTACGGCCCAGTTTTCGGGCACGAATTTTATCCTGAATGCGCATCACCCCTTCGAGTAACGCTTCGGGGCGAGGTGGACAACCGGGAATGTAGACATCCACAGGAACCACCAGATCGACACCTTTCACTACATGGTAGCCGTATTTGAAATAAGGCCCACCACCAATGGTGCAGGCACCCATGGCAATCACGTATTTCGGATCTGGCATCTGGTCATAAAGCCGCCGGATTCGACTGGCCATCTTGTAAGTGACCGTCCCCGCGACAATCATCAGGTCGGCTTGCCGAGGCGTGGCACGAAATGCTCCCGAACCAAATCGATCCAGGTCGTATTTGCTCATCCCCGTGGCCATCATTTCCATGGCACAGCAAGCAATCCCGAAAGTCAGTGGCCAGACGCTCGAAAGTTGACCCCAGTTCATCGCCTGTTCAAGCGTGGTGACAATCAGGTTCTCTTCAAAGCGGCCTTCAATCCAGGGGCTGCCCGCACTCGGCAGTGAATGATGATTGAAGTCGGTACCCGCAGCAGAGGGAGGTGTTTGTTCGCGATTCATGACGTCGCCTCCACCGCATTCCGACTCGGTAATGCCAAAACGGCCACATCAGAGCGGACGGCCACATCAACCCGGGCTGCCACATCAGAATTTCCGCAGCGAACATCCTCTCGAACAGACGTTTCCACCATTCCTGTTGGAACTGGAAAAGCCTCGATCGGATGGAACTCACAGTGACCATCGCCATTGCGACATCGATGTGTCATCGTCAGTGGTACGCCCAGCACCTTCTCAAAGACCTGCTGTTCCAGATCGCAGATCGATTCATCGCTCGCTGCCAGTTCATGATAGGGGCAGTTGTTTTCCCGCAGCACCGGCAGACTTCTTGAACTGTCAGTGGTCACATCCACCGCATGCACACTGAATCCGCTACTCTCCAGAAGTGCCGCCAGTTGCTGCATCCGATCTCGCAATTCGGGAGCATTGACCGATTTCGAGTATTGCTCTACCAGTGCGTCTCGGATGCGACCTTCAAGAATCTTGCGAATGCCTGCATCAGGAATATTTCGCAGTTCCCGCCACAGAATTTGTGCCAGGTCAGCGTAGTTATCCCCCAGTTCTCTCAAACCAGCGGGGGAAACCGTGTAGGAATGATAAGGGCGGCCGCGATGCGCCTTGACTGTCTGCCGCAGAATCCAGCCGCCAGAAAGCAGCCGGTTCAAGCGTTGACGCACAGCGGTCTGCGTGACTTTCACCGAGTCACATAAATCCTGAATGGTGACGGCACCCAAAGGCTGCATCCGCTCAAGGAACTCACGGTCCCCGGGATCCAGTATTGGTTTCATCACTCGTTCTCCTGATCGACTCAAATCGCCAAGCTGAAAATTAAGTTCGACAGAACTCTTTCTCAGGCAAATTCACTCCCGCATCACCAGATCAATCGCGGCTTCATCACCAGTTCCGACCAGCAGTCCGCAGACAATTCTGTCAATCCACCTGCCGGAATGACGCAACTCATTGAAAAAATGAGAGTTGTGAAGCTCAGGTGTTTCGCGAAAGTGGTCACTGTTCGCAGAAGTCGGTAGGCTCCTGAAGTGGCCTCTCTTGCTATGCTAGACATGCCAAAAGGTTTTGACAATGAATTGTGCGAAAAATAATAAGTTGAGACTGAATCTCAACTTAGGGCCTCCCAATGGACGCTGCCCCATGTGAGTCAAATGGTCAGAGCCGACCTTGGCATCTCGGGTGTCGACAGTGCACCATCACCACGATTGCCGACATTCGTCATCACAGCCATGCCGCAAGCCGGGAAGTTGAAGGAAATCGTTATGGAAGCTTTTTCGTTGGAGCGGGTGGCGAATACCGGAGAGACTCTCGAACTCGTCTGGAGCGACGGGTTGGTGCAGCACATCCCCTGGAGCGATCTTCGCCGAAAGTGTCCCTGTGCTGTCTGTCAGGTCGAGCGCGAGAAGCCCACGCTTGTCGAGCCGGTCAAACCTGCGAACCTGTTGGCCGTGATTGATCGAGCCGAAACACTCCCCATCAGACTGACTTCATTTCGTGCCGTTGGCAACTACGCCTACGCCATTTCCTTCAGCGATGGCCATTCCTCAGGGATCTATTCTCTCTCCACACTCCGGCAGATCGGCAACTAGTTTCACCATGATTCTCCGGCGTCCTTTCCTGGTTTATATGCTTTCCATGAAGTAAGAGCGCTCTGTGTGCCATGCTTGCAGCTCTGGGCTATCTATCACACACATCTGTCACTCAAGCGTGGCCCGGCCAACTCGTGGCCGGGTTGTCGTGCAAAGCCACGACAACAAGAAGCCGCGCCATGCGCATGCCCCTCAAGAGCCCTCGCCCACATCATCGTGGAAGAGGGCAGGGTGAGGATCTTCTCTCTGATCTTAGGTAGGGTGCATGAAGTTCTTACGGAATGCACCAGCTCTACGTTTACCTGACAAACTGGAGTCCACACGCCATTAAGGCAACTCTTCGATGACAATGTCCTTAAAGCGAATCTCCGCCACTCCGCCACCGTGAATCTGCAGTGCCAATCGTCCCGCAAGTGGAATCTTGGCATCGTCTTCGGTGTAGTCTATGGTTTCGACACCATTGAGCCATAAACGAATCCGCGGGCCTTCACATCGGATACGGTAATCGTTCCATTCCCCTTTCTTCAATGATTTGGCCAGAACTTCAGCCGTCGGCTTTGCCAGCATTTTGTTCCGCCGACTCTCGTCATAAAGCGCCCCGTCATATCCCTGGCCAATATCGGCCTGATAGCCAATCATCTCGTGATGATCCGGAATCCGCTCCGAGCGAATCTGCACTCCGCCATTTACGAAACCCTCTTCACCTTCAAGTTTGTACTTCAGCCGCAATTCAAAGTTCCCGTAGCTTTTTTTCGAGGCCAGAAACTCGTTACGGGGAACCTTTTCTTTGAGCGAACCTCCCACAATCACGCCATCAACCACCCGCCATGTCTTCGCCGTGTCACCTTCCCACCCTGCCAACGATTTCCCATCAAACAATGAGACCGGTTCAGCCGCATCGACTGTTGATAAATTTCCTCCGCACAAGGCGAAAACTCCGCAGAGCATTCCTGTCCAACAAACCCATCGTTGCCACATCATTGATTTCCTCTTGGGGCTCTACTTGTCGTGATCATGATATTCAAATCGACGAACTCACTCAGTCTAGCAGTCATCACAGTGCATCCGCGTAAGAACTGGGAGCAGGCTTTGCTCCGGTCCTTTCGAGAGCACTGAAAAACTCTTCCAAAGCAGCCAGATAGCGTGCCGTGATCCAGTCGTTGTGTCCCACTTCGTCCAGCAGAATAAACTGGGCCTGAGCATGAGCCTTCGCCACCAGCTTCCGGATCGACTTCCAGCGAATCAGTCGATCTTGAGCCCCATGGCTGATCAGGATCGGGCAGTGAATCTCGCCAATCGCTCGCCACGAGTTGAGCTTCGATGCCGGGATCACCCAGGCCAGTGGGCCATAATTTTGCCAGGCCACATTCTGTAACGAGCGAAATGAACTCTGCACAATCAGCGCCCGCGGCGTGATCATCCGCGCCAGTTGAATCGCAATCGCACCACCCAGAGACTCACCCATCAGCACCACATCGGCTTCATTCACACCAGCCAGTTCCGCTACTCGCGTGCGGGCCGCTTGACTGTCTTCAATCACACCTTCAATGGTCGGCACACCTTCACTGCGGCCATACCCACGATAATCAATCATCAGCGTGGTCACTCGAAACTGCTGCTGCAGAATCGTCAGCCACTCTGTGCGATAAGCAATGTTTCCCGCATTCCCATGGGTGATCAGAATCACTGCCCGCGGGTTCTCACAGGGGCAGTACCACGCGTGCAGCTTCGTACCATCTTTCGATTCAATCCACACATCCTGCTTGACGAGCCCCGGCGGATTCCAGCGACCCACCGGATACTTCACGGGATAAAACAGCATCCACTCGTAAATTCGTGGCCGCTTCGATTTTGGCTGTTGTTGAGAGGACGTCGAGCGATGACCAATCAGCGGCAGATGTCGAATTGTCAGCCGTACCGCTCGCCTGATCTCGCGGTAAAGTCCCATGATCCATCCCCGTAGTCACAATCTCAACCAGAAACATCTTTGCCATAACTCGCAATCTTACCAAAACACCTGGCTTTCGACTGGCACAATGTGAGACTCTTTTTCTCAAGCTCAATTGCAGGTTGTCCATCCCTGCCGAAAATGATGTACTCTCTACCAGAAAAAACAAATCTCAAATCTGTGCCGATCCACTGCTGAGCCTCCGGAGAATTCTGATGCCCATCTCCCCCAAAAAATTCGCATTATTTCTGGCATGGATGATCTTCATTTCCTTTGGGCAGCCGGTACATGCTGCGCAGGCGGTGCTTGCTCAGGAACCTGTGCCCAAAGCGGGCAGACAGCGCCCACCCAATCTCATCTGGATCATGGCCGATGATCTCGGATATGGCGAACTCGGCTGCTATGGGCAGAAAGTCATTGCCACGCCTCACATCGATCAGATGGCGCGGGAAGGGATGCGCTTCACACAGTTCTATGCCGGTGCGACTGTCTGTGCCCCATCTCGCAGTGTGCTCATGACGGGCCTGCACCACGGACACACCCGTGTCCGCGGCAATGCGGGTGACAAAAACCCAGCCGCCCAGGCCCTGAGAGAGCACGATATCACCGTAGCCAAACTTCTTCAGCAGGCCGGCTACAACACCGCACTCGTCGGCAAATGGGGCTTAGGCGATCAGGGCGAAGCCTCGACGGGAATTCCCGCAAAACAGGGCTTTGATGAGTTCTTCGGATATCTCAATCAGGTCCATGCCCACAATCACTACCCCGATTTTCTCTGGAGAAATGAATCGCGCGTCACCTTGCCCAATAAGATTGTTTCCGTAGGCCAGAAGGGTGGGGGATATGCCACAGAACCTCTCGCCTATAGTGATGATCTCTTCGCCGATGAAGCCGTCCGTTATGTGGAAACTCATCAGGAAAAGCCATTTTTTCTCTACTGGAGTATGGTGGTTCCCCATGCCAACAACGAACGTAACAACGCCTTGAAAAATGGCACAGAAGTCCCTGATCTTGTTGACTACGCCAGGCACGATTGGCCAGCCGCCGATCAAGGCCATGCCGCCATGATCACCCGGATGGACAGCTATGTGGGCCGCCTTCTCAAGGTTCTTAAAGAAAACGACCTCGCTGAGCACACGCTGGTCATCTTCACCAGCGATAATGGCCCGCATAACGAAAGCAATCACAACCTAAGCCGCTTCCAGCCCAGCGGCCCATACAGCGGTATCAAACGCAGTCTGACGGATGGTGGCATTCGCGTCCCTTTCATCGCCTGGTGGCCAGGAAAAATTACTCCCGATTCCACCAGTGGACACGTCGGCTATTTTGGCGATTGGATGGCAACTGCCGCCGAGTTGGCGGGGACATCCCTGCCACCGAATTGTGATTCCATCAGTCTGGTGCCCACACTCCTCGGCCAGCCTGAAAAGCAGCAGTCGCACGAGTTTCTCTATTGGGAGTTCCATGAAGGGGGCTTCCGCCAGGCGGCGCTCTATCAGGGTCGCTGGAAAGGAATTCGACAAGGTGGCCCGGATCAACCTCTCCGACTGTACGATCAACAGCAAGATCCCGCTGAAAAAACCAACGTCGCTGCCGAGCATCCCGAAATCGCAGCAAAAATCTCCGCCTATCTCGCCACCGCCCGCACCGAATCTGCCGACTGGCCCGCAATCTGGCAGCCAGCAGCCAGAAAAGGGAAGTAACCTATCAGGGAGCTTCCGTAGTTTCCGTATTCAAGGGAAGTTTTTCGGCAGGGAAGTTTTTGGGCTGAGTCGAAACCCTCAATCCGTCCGATCCTTTCGCCCATTTCACTTCCGGATGTGAGCAACCTTACGGGTTTGTCACGTACTGACGAGGCCTCGACTCGCGGTGAAGATTCCAGTTCGACATGCCGAACTGGACAGAGTGGGCATTTCTCGATTCTCGAGGAGTGCTCAACCGACCATTTCACCATTCTCGAATAGACAGGCGGGCCAGCTTTGGAACGGACACGCGCGAATCAGCTCAATCGGCGTCGTTTTCTGGCTCAGGCTGGTCTTGTGGGTGGCGTCGGAGCCGTCGCGACTCAAGCCGGTTCCTCTCAGGCTCTTGCCGCCAGCAACTTGGCATCGAATTCAAAGCCCAGCCGTGTTCTGGTCCTCGGTGCCGGAATGTCGGGCCTGACAGCCGCACTGGCACTCCACCGGCGGGGCCACGATGTCCAGGTTCTCGAATACCAGAATCGAATTGGCGGCCGGCTGATCTCCGTCCCACTCAAAAATGGACAGACAACCGAAGGGGGCGGTGGTCACTTCCGCACCAACATGCCCCTCGTTTGTGGCTATATCAGCAGGTTTCGCTTACCACTCATTGCCATGAATGACGGCTGCCCCAGGTTCCATGTCGCCGGGCAGATCGGTGACGCCAATCTCATGCAGCCCTGGCCGTGGGAGCTTCAACCGGGCGAACGCAACGTCTCTCTCCCCTCATTGCTTGCCAATGCCCTGGTCAAAGTCGGCATCAATCTCAATACCGTTCTCGAACCACATTGGCCCAATCCACAGGTTCTCAAGCAACTTGACCCTCTGACGCTCAAAAGTCTGTTGCAATCAACGGGAGCATCGGAAGCTTTGATTCGTCTGATCGATGCTTACGCCGCCGAAGCGACAGTCGATACTGCCGTCCTGGCGCTCTTGCCAGATTTCGCCTATCACTTTGCCGATCGAAATCTCTTTCGCATTGCCGGTGGAAACGAGCGTCTACCTCAAGCCATGGCACAGGTTCTGGGGAACCGGGTTCATCTGGGAGTACCAGCCGTCTCGATCCGGCAAACGGCTACCGAGATTTCAGTCGTGACCAAAGACGGCCGCACATGGACAGCCGATTCCGTGATCAGCACCATCCCGTTTACCATTTTACGGGAGATGGAAATCACACCCCGCCTCTTACCCAGAAAGCAGGCTCTCGTCGATCAACTGGAGTGGTCGCCCGTCGTTAAAGTTTATGTTCAGACTCGCACTCCATTGTGGCTCAAAAATGGCGTGCATGGCTGGCCGATGGCCGCCTCTGATCGTCCCTGGGAACGCGTGATTGATATCACGGGCAACGAGCCGGGAGGTTATGGCAACATCTTCTTTTACCTCACTGGCAAGAATGCCGAGAACTTCCTCAAGCGCCCGAAAGAAACCCGCGCCATGGAAGTTGTCAATCAGTTTCGGGCCGACCTGCCCGGCCTCATCGACGAGGTTGTGACTGTGGGTGAATTTTCCTGGCCCGATCAACCGTGGATCAAAGCCGCTTTCGCCAACCTGCCACTGGGGGCTGGCTGGATGATTCAGGAATGGCAGATCCCCGAAGGCCGACTCCACTTCGCCGGCGATTTCACCACGCTCAAATCGGGCTGGGTCGAAGGAGCGATTGAATCAGGGTTACGTGCCGCCCGCCAGATCGATCCCCAGGCCAGACCCGAGTTTGAGATTGAGTGGATTTAGCGATGATCACGCCATTGGCTTGCTCAGGCAGCTCACAGAATTGGGCGAGTCTCACCCACCTTTGCTCTCGGCAAGGCCGTTCTGATCATCCATCGCCCAACGTAAAGCAGCATCCCCGCTAGCGCCGTGATGATGCAGAACCGGTGAAGCGTGCCCACATCAACCAACCCCACCAAAGGGTTCCACCGGCTGATCGGCACAAAAGGCTCCACATCCCTGTGCATCACAGCATCCAGCAGAAGATGGCTGTAGGTGCCAAAGAACGCACTCCACCAGATCACACCCCACCGAACTGGGATGAATTGCGACTGCCCAAGCAACCGGAGGCCCAGATGTGTCAGCGGCCTCCCAAACGCACCGGCCACCACACCAATGACCGTGGCTCCTAAAATTGTGTGCGAGATGCCATGCAGATGCCCCGGCACACCAAGAAAATCTTTTCCGGTTTTGAGGACATAGAGCGGCTCAAGATCAATCAATACCTGTGCCAGGCCAAAGGTCATCAGCGAAAGCCCCGCAGGCTGAAGCCCCTTCCACAACAAACCCGGCCCCATATGAAATGGTGTGAATGGCATGCTTCTCTCTGACAAGGGCCACAATCCATTTTTCTACGCCGGCTAGCGAGTCTTGCACAATCCCTTGGCTTTGTCACTATGAATGATTCTGATGGTCATTCAGGCGTTGATTGCCACCATCTGACTCCTTCAATGAAGTGACCTATGCGATATCTGATATGTTGTGGGCTGATACTATTTTCGGGCTGGCCGTTCTACCTGGTTGAAGCCAGGGAAGTCGCGGATAAACCCAACGTCCTGCTCATCTTCATCGACGATCTCGGCAAAACCGATATTGGCGTGGAAGGCTCGTCGTTTTACGAAACACCTCGCATCGATGCTCTTGGGAATTCCGGGGCACGCTTCACACAGTTTTACTCAGCCCATCCCGTCTGTTCGCCAACACGGGCCGCTTTAATGACTGGAAAAATGCCTCAGCGAATAGGCATTACCGACTGGATCCGCCCGGAGAGCGATGTCGCCTTGCCGCAAACCGAAGTCACCATCGGGCAGGCTTTTCAGGAAGCAGGCTATCACACTGCGTACCTCGGCAAATGGCACCTGGGACACAAACCATACCAGCATCCTTCAGCCCGGGGCTTCGATTGGACGAAAGGCGTCAATCATGGCGGCCAGCCCTCCAGCTATTACTTCCCGTACAAAAATCCCCAGAAACCGCAAGGGCCGAACAATGTCCCCGATTTTGAAGATCGCCAGCCAGAGGACTACCTGACCGATGTCTTGACCTCGAGTGCGATTGAGCATCTGCAGCAGCGCGACCGCACACGACCATTTTTTCTCTGTCTTGCCCACTATGCAGTTCATACACCCATTCAGCCACCCAAAAATTTAGTCGCTAAATATCAGTCCAAACGGGCTGAAGAGAAGAATCCAAAATCTTCAGGCGAAAGGATTCAAGAAGGTTCGGCCATCTCGCGAAGTAGGCAGGATGATCCCGAGTATGCAGCCATGGTCGAGAATCTCGATACCCAGGTCGGCCGTCTGCTCGATGAATTGAAAACGCAAGGGATTCTGGAGCAGACGATTGTCGTCTTGACTTCAGATAACGGCGGTTTGTGTACCCTGAATGGCAAATCGCCAGGGCCGACCTGCAATCTTCCTTTACGAGCCGGCAAAGGCTGGACTTATGAAGGTGGCATTCGCATCCCCACGTACATTTCCTGGCCCGGAAAGATCTCGCCTCAGGTCCTCGATCTCCCCGCATATACCTGTGATTTGTATCCGACCTTATTAAGCCTGTGCCAGATACCACCCAGGCCCACTCAGCATGTCGATGGAATCTCACTCGCTGGACTGCTCACGAAGTCGTCAAGTTTGCCAGAGAGCGAACGAACTCTCGTCTGGTACTACCCACATACGCATGGCTCAGGCCACAAACCCTCAGCCGCCATTCGACAAGGCCCCTGGAAGCTGATTCACTTTCTCGAAACAGACCAGGTTGAACTCTATCACCTCGATAACGATCCCAGCGAGAATCACAATCTGGCATCGAAGCAGCCCGAACAAGCCCTCCAGCTTCAGAAAGAGCTGCAGAGAATCATCGAGTCTTCCAAGTAACCAGATCGAATCACCATGCGGGGCTTCATGCAGCCTTCAGGTTCCAGCCGGTATCCTGAAGGCTCGAAGCAGAGGGGATTGGTGGTACGGCACATCGTGCACACAGACCCTTTGGCCGTTTTCTCTGGGAGCTTCCACATGTTGCGATCTCTTCACGCCTGGGCGATTTCATTCTGTATTGCCAGTTGTTTTGCCGCTGCTGCCGATACCCAAGCGGGTGAAGTGCCGACCGATCTCCAGCCCATTGGTGGTCACTGGTTTCTCAAAACCACTTCCAGATCTGATCAGGCGAGTTCCGACAGACCCATCTATTTCTATCGCGATGGTGAGCAGTTTGTGGACTTGTTTTCTTATCACACGAAAGATTCCAATCAGGATGGGATCGATAATCTTCGCCTGAGCCACGACGAAAATTTTCTGATCATCGAGAGTCAGGGATATCCCAATCATCCCACAGCGATCTTCCCGAATTCAGGCAACCCGAACTCGATTCGAGTCCAGTCATTCAAATTCCGTTTGCCTCTCCGGCCCCGGCTGGCAGAGAGCATCACGCGCTTGCCGCGCGGCCCCATCGGCATGGCTCTCAATGGCGTCGTCTTTTTTAACCCCTTCGAAATGGAAGGCCAGAATGCTGTGGCCGGATATTCGGAGGTCTGGCTCGATTCGTGTTGTGGCCATCCTCAGCAAACGGGTGTTTACCACTATCATAAATATCCCACATGCGTAAAAAGCCCTTTCCGTGAAGATGGAAAGCAGCATTCACCGATCATTGGTTTTGCGTGGGATGGCTTCCCGGTTTACGGCCCCTTCGAATCTTCCGGAGTGAAGGCGATGGATCTCCAGGGACAGCAGGCACTCGATGTCTGCAACGGGCATACCGATGAGCTTCGCGGATACCACTATCATGTGACACCAGGACGCTTCCCTTACATCTTGGGTGGTTATGCTGGTGTCGTGGAAACCAGCAACAGCCGTGATCTCAGGCGGCCGCAGCAGGGGGCCATCGAAGACAATACTCAACCAGGAACTCGTATGGAGGATGTCCTCGTTTCTGTCAGGCCAGGGACTGCCTCGCGAGGGAAAACACATCAGATCCAGTTGGTTCTAAAGCCAGAAAACGCCCGCCGCAGAATCCCCGATGGAGTTCCTTCATGGGTGCAGGTCGGCCCTTATGAAGCGGCAAACATCACGCGTCAGGGGAATCTCATAACGGCTGATCTCACCATCCCTGACGATGCTGCTGTCGATGTTCTGTTCGATGTCCACGTCGAATTTGGTGGCAACCGAAATCCTCTTGCCTATAAACGCAATGATGCCTTTCGAGTTGTCGATTGATACCACGATCCAAGGTTCGTAACGAACAGCGCAAAGCCTGCTCAATCTTTCAACCTGCTGTCAGCCAGCCTTGGGTATCACGATTCTGCGTGGCACGACCTCGGGTGGCACGCCCTGAAGGCTTTGCGGAAGGGCGTGGTCTTTCTCGGCGTGCGAGGGGTTGAATGTCTTCATCAACCCTCACGTCAATCGAGTTCAACATCACGAACGCATCCCAGGCATGCTCGATAAACTCTACGCGCCATCGACTTCTGGAATGGGTACGATGCTGGCATCCGCTGACTGAATCATCACGTTCTGATTTCCCGCTCCTGGAGCACAAAATGCGAGTTAACCGCAGTCATCATGGCACGCTTCTCTTCCTGGCACTCATGTGTGCCATTCCCCCAGCGACCGCCGCAGACTGGGTTCAATTCCGCGGTGCCGGAGCGAGCGGTGTGAGCACTCAATCCAAGCTCCCCATCCGCTTTGGTGAGAACGAAAACCTCTTGTGGAAAATCGCACTTCCGGGGGCAGGTTCTTCGAGCCCTGTTGTCTTTGGGAAAAAGGTCTTCGTCACCTGCTACTCCGGCTACGGACATGCTGTTTGGTAGGATGACGTCTCGTGGCTGTGACACACTGTAGGCTTGCAAGCGATCGTTCTGTACCATTTGCCGGTGCTGAAAGATTCAATTCGTATTGATCCGCCTCTACAAGGATGTTCGTATGCGGTGCTTCATGCTCGCCGTGGTTTTTGCCATTGCTTCACAGGTTGCAGTCCTTTCAGCCATTGGTGGGGAACGGGATCAAGCGTTGGTTGCTGGTTCAGCAGTGACGTTTCACTCACTCCAAGATTGGAAGGTATTCGCCGCGTCTGAAACTCATTTTTCACTCAGAACTGGGCTAGAGATCGTCGGTCGCACGTACGGCAACCATGAACGAGGAATCCTGATTCCTGAAGGACGCCCATGGTGCTTGACGAGTGCGGTCGTCAATCCCAGCGTCGAACAATGGCATGTGTTGCTCGACGATTTTCAGTCTCAGCCAGTCAACGGACTTTTTGTCGGAGAGTATGGGCACGATTCCCGATTTCAGTCTTCTGCCAACTTCATTGAGGCGGTCTCGAAGAGGCAGACTCCCATTCATGTCAGAAGTCTGAAGTTTGTCACCGAGGGCGATGACTCCTCACGACGGATGGCTGTCATCTCGCAGATTGCCGGGCTCAAAGTTCTGGATCTTTCAGAGAGCCAAATCAATACAAGTTCGCTGCGGCCCATGGCAACATGTCGGACAATAGAATCTCTCGATGTGTCTTGGACGCAAGTTGACAATGGCCTTGTCGAGATCATTGAAAACTTCCCGCAACTGAAGAGTCTGGGGGTCGGACACACACAAATCAGCGGAGTATTGATCAAAAAGGTCATGGATCTTCGCGATATTTGCCGGTTGGAAGCGGCGGGGATCCGCGGAGATATGTTTGAGCTGCACGATTGCTTTCCGTCAAAAAGTATAGAAGAACTGGATCTCACGGATAGCATCATTGACAGCCGATTGGCCCAGAAGATCCTGGCTTCTCCGCAATTGACTTCAATCTCCTTGAAACGTACGGCAATTGACGATGACGCCTTCCTGCGAATTGGTGATCTGACGCGATGGCGAAGCATCGATGTCGGCTCGTGCGAGATTTCCGACAAGACTAGCGAACTCTTCAGTCAAATGAAGAACATCGAATTGATTGACATCTCCGAGTGTAAAGGAATCTCTGATGGAGTAATCCGGAGGATTTGGAGTCTACCAAAACTTCGTGAAATCAATCTTTCCGGAACTGGCATCTCAAATTCGGCTTTGCAAGGGGTGGGTGATTCACCTGCACTACAAAGTCTCTGTTTAGGAAAAGCGAGGATTGATGATGAGAAATTGGAACTCCTCGGGGCTTGTCGCAAACTCAAATCATTAACCCTCAATGGCTGCGAAATCTCGTCAAGTGGATTGCAGCACCTAAGCGAGTGCAAGGAAATCGAGTGTCTGGATTTTTCGGATTCGCAATTCTCCGGCCCCATCGCCAAAGGAGTTGGTTCTAGATCCCAGATGCGTATGCTGGTGTTGAGTGAAACAAACATCACCAGCGACGATCTGGAAGAAGTAATAAGACAGTGTCCTCACATCGAGTCGCTTGTTTTGTCAGGCGATCAGGTCACGGATGACGTTCTAAAGGCCATCGCAACTCTGAAAGACTTGCGAGTCGCTTTTGTTCCTGTGTCTGATGACGTTACAGCTGCTGGAGTTGAATCGCTGGTTGCATGTAATAAATTGCAATCACTCTACTTGTCTTTTCCAAAAGAGACCGTCGCGTCAGAGGCTGCAGCGAAGCTGGAGAGAGAATTCAAAGGTGCGTTGTACATTCGTTGAACGTGATTGTAAGGATAAATTTCTCACCGAGTGAGTCATCTGGATGGGTAACAGTTGTTTGGAGGAACTCTGTTTTATGAAAGTGCCTGCCAGTACAATCAATTGTAGAGGGTCTATTGAATGACTGTCGATGAGCTTCTTCGTTCAATGGAGCATCTTGTGCTGCACGAGGGGGCCTCCGTTGCTGCGATTGCCGAAATCGAGTGCCATTTAGGAAAGTCACTTCCAGCTCTCTATGTCGAATTGATGATTCGATCAAGTGGCATTGAAGGGTTTCTTGGCGAGGCGGAGTACCTCACCCTTTGGCCTCTGGAGAATCTGGTGGAACTCAATGAAGGCTATGGCGTTTGCCATTTCGCTCCCGGGATCTGGTTGTTTGGATCGAATGGCGGCGGCACTGGATATGGATTCGATCTTCGTCGCGACGGCATGCCTGTTGTGGAAGCTCCCTTCATAGGCCTGTCGTTGGACGAGGTGGTGCCGAGGGGTAACAGCTTCGGCGAGTTTCTGAGAAGCTTGCAAAGTGGTTAATACGAATTGCAACTTGAAATGGCGCGTTGGAATATGGCAAGCAACATGCTTGCCCAAAGCTGCAAGCAGGGCACGCAGAGCGATATTCCAAATTGGAACGCGTATCGTCAGGTGATTGGTATCTGGCGAACCTATTTAGGCGAGATTTGCCAGCCAAAAAATAAATCGCCGGTCAAGGGCTGCCACCCTCGACCGGAGACCTGATCTATCGGTGCCCTTCCGCTTCCTGTGACATCCTTCCACAGTGCAAGGCGAAAGGTTTGCACGCCGCATGATCATCGACAATGTCGGTCAGTATTTGCGGACGAGGAAGTCACCTCCCGGCCGATGGCGTTTCACCGGGAGTGAATTGGAAGGGTAACAGAGGCTTGCTCAGGGAGTTTGTGGAAAATGGCGTAAATCGACAGGTGTATCATGGTCGACGAATCGTTTCACTGTGGGATCCATGGCGGTTGCCCAAGGCCATGCCACCATCGACGCTAGTCGAGGCAACGCGCATTGAATCCTCCGGATGGCCGGGGGTTATTGTGTTTAAGTCGATTTTGGTTGTGTGGCATGCTTGCAGCTCTGGGCAAGCATGTTTTTGCAACCAGCAACGCAGTGGTTTCCTGGGAACGAGGTTTAATCCAGGGCCGGGTACCATGTGCCCCATCTCTTCATTCGCTTCCTGGTCGATCGAGTTCAACAGTACGCAGGCAGCCAAAGCAGGCTCGATAAACTCTACGCGCCATCGATTTCTGGAATGGGTACGATGCTGGCATCCGCTGACTGAATCATCAAGTTCTGATTTCCCGGTTCTGGAGCACAAAATGCGAGTTAACCGCAGTCATCATGGCACGCTTCTCTTCCTGGCACTCATGTGCGCCATTCCCCCAGCAACCGCCGCAGACTGGGTTCAATTCCGCGGTGCCGGAGCGAGCGGTGTGAGCACTCAATCCAAGCTCCCCATCCGCTTTGGTGAGAACGAAAACCTCTTGTGGAAAGTCGCACTTCCGGGTGCAGGGTCTTCCAGTCCGATCATCGCAGGGAACAAAGTCTTCGTCACCTGCTACTCCGGCTACGGACAATCGAAATCGGAAGAGGGAGATATCAATTCGCTGCAAAGACATCTCGTTTGCGTGGACTGCGAAAGTGGCCAGGTGCTCTGGACAAAAACCATCGCGGGAGAGCAACCCGAGGATAAATATCAGGGCTATCTCACCGATCACGGCTATGCGAGCAATACACCTGTCACCGATGGTGAACGTGTCTATTGCTTCTTCGGCAAAAGCGGGGTGATTGCCTTTGATTTCTCGGGAAAACAGCTCTGGCAGACGAATGTCGGAAAAGAGTCCAGCAGTCGCCGCTGGGGTTCCGGTGCCAGTCTGATTCTTTACAAAGACTCTGTCATTGTGAATGCCTCCGAAGAAAGCCAGTCCATTCGTGCACTCCATAAACTGACTGGGGAACTCCTCTGGAGTGAAACCGCGTCGGCCTTAAATCTGGCTTACGGTACCCCTTCAGTGATCACTGTCGATGAGAAACGCAGCGATCTGGTGATTGCCGTTCCGGGAGAAGTGTGGGGCCTCAATCCCGATACGGGCCGCTTGCGCTGGAATGCCGAGCACAACCTCACGGGCAATATCTGTCCCAGCGTCTTTTCTCAAGGCGATGAGGTGTTCATCTTTGGAGGATTTCGATCGGCGGGAAGCTTGTGCCTGAAGGCAGGCGGGCAGGGAGACGCCACGTCTTCGGCTATCAAATGGACCAGCCGCAACAGTTCTTATGTCGCGACACCTCTCCTTTACGAAGGACGAATCTACTGGATTGATGATCGCGGGCAGGCGTTCTGTGTCGATGCCAAGAATGGTGAACTGATTTATCGAGAGCGTCTGGAAGATCTCAGCTCCGGTGGTCGTCCAGTCTATGCATCACCTGTTGTCGCCCAGGGGCGGATTTATGTCCCTACCCGGTGGGATGGTCTCCTCGTCTATTCAGCGAAAGAAAAGTTCGAGATCCTGGCGTTGAACAAATTCCCCTCCGATCCCAGTGACTTCAACGCCTCTCCTGCCATTCGGAATAACCAGTTGTTCCTCAGGTCAGATCGATTTCTGTATTGCTTCGCCGAGAAGCATCCGTGAACACAGCCTCCGTGATAGATCGCTCGATTCCGAGATAAAATCGGGCAGGATTCCCTGATTACGAACACCGCCAGAATTTCGACCCATCAGGCATTTCTTAGCTCATTTTTGGCCTGAAAGCTGACGACTCCGGTTGCTCGCGATTTCGCAGCGGTCTACGATCGTGAAGTTGTTTGTGATGAATCCGGTTGATGCCCTCACGACTCCCGTGTCATTTGGTGATCACTGATTCGATGAATTTCATTCCGATCGTTTTTATACGCTTTCCATGAGATAATCGCACTTTGCTCGCCATGCTTGCAGCCTGTCTGAGTTAATACTGGGCAAGCATGTTTTCATCCACAACACACTGTTATCTCCCGGGAAACGCATTAGAGCCAAAAGCCGCCATGAATCCTCTCACCTTCGCCTTACGTCGCCCGTGGACTGTGATGGTGGCAATTCTCGCCATCGTGCTGGCTTGTTCCGTCGCATTGAGGCCCAAATGGGTGGATCAGTCGCTGGCGAAGATCGGTGTTGATCTGCCGCTGCAGACGATGAAGGTCGATATCTTCCCGGCTCTCAATCTGCCGGTGATCTACGTCTGCCAGCCTTACGGCGGGATGGATGCCGCCCAGATGGAAGGCCTGCTCACCAACTATTATGAGTACCACTTCCTTTACATCAGCAACATCCATCACGTCGAAAGCCGGAACATCCAGGGGACGGCTTTGATGAAGCTGATCTTCCACCCGGGGACGGATATGTCTCAGGCCATGGCCGAGACAATCAACTATGTCAATCGCAGCCGGGCGATGATGCCTCCAGGAACCGTTTCACCCTTCGTGATGCGTTTCGACACCGGGAGTGTCCCCGTCGGCTATCTGGTCCTTTCAAGCGATACACGCACCGTGGGGGAAATTCAGGATCAGGCACTGTTCAAAGTCCGGCCACTCTTTTCAGCATTGCCGGGAGTTTCCGCACCGCCTCCCTTTGGTGGAAGTGCCCGCACCGTCGTAATCCGGGCCAATCCCGATCGATTACGGTCCTACAACATCTCACCCGATGAAGTCGTGACGGCTCTGGCGCTCGGCAATTCCGTGAGTCCATCGGGCAACATGCATGTGGGCACCAGCTACCCGATTGTCCCCACCAATGCCCTCGTGAAAGATATCAAAGAACTGGGGTCGATCCCCATCCGCACGCAGGATGGCCCGCCGGTTTATGTGCGGGATGTCGCCACCATCGATGATGCGACCGATCTCCCTACAGGCTACGCCCTCGTCAACGGCCGGCGCGCTGTCTATATCCTCGCAACCAAGCGGGCAGAAGCCTCGACGATGAGTGTCATCGACGAGATCAAGAAGGCGATCCCTGCCATGCAGGCCGAGTTGCCGCCCGACATCAAGGTCTCGTTCGAATTCGATCAATCGCCTTACGTGACCCGCGCCGTGGGGAGCCTCCTGACGGAGGGTCTGCTCGGCGCTCTCCTCACGGGATTGATGGTGCTGGTCTTCCTGCGCGATTGGCGCAGTGCGCTGGTGGTGGTGCTGAATATTCCTCTGGCCATCATGGCGGCCGTGCTGGGACTCTGGCTGTGCGGTCAGACCATCAATCTCATGACGCTCGGCGGGCTGGCTCTGGCGGTGGGGATTCTGGTCGATGAAGCGACTGTCGAAATCGAGAATATTCACACCCAGTTCCAGAAGACCGATTCCATGGCGATGGCCGTCCGGCTGGGAAATTCCGAAACCGCCGTTCCCCGACTCCTCGCGATGCTCTGCATTCTTGCGGTTTTTGTCCCTTCGTTCTTCATGCAGGGAGCCGCCAGAAATCTGTTCATTCCGCTTTCGTTAGCCGTTGGCTTCTCGATGATTGCCTCGTACATCCTGTCGAGTACATTTGTGCCAATTCTTTCGATCTGGCTCCTCAAGCGAACCGGTTCCCACGCCCATGCCAACGACTCAGCTCCGCTGAAAAGCTCTCCCTATCGCCGCTTGCTGGGGCAAACCGTGGCCTGGCGATGGGTGGTTGTCCCGGTCTATCTCGCGGCATCGGTTTTGATTGTCGTCTTCGCGGGTCGTCAGTTAGGCCTGGAGATCTTCCCTCAGACAGGCGTCGCCGAGTTCCGGCTCAAGTTCCGCGCACCGGATGGAACACACTTTGACACCACAGAGGATTACGCCATCAAGGTCCTTGATGAGATCGGTGAAACGGTCGGGCGGAAGAATGTTGATTTAACACTCGGTTACGTCGGTACGATCCCTTCGAGCTTCCCCATTAACGGAGTTTATCAGTGGTCGCGTGGCCCCGAGGAAGGTCTGCTCCGCATCGCACTCAAGCACGGAACAGGCATTGATGTCGAAGAGACCAAGAACAGATTGCGGCAAGTTCTGGGGCAGAAGTATCCGGAACTTCGCTTTTCGTTCGAGCCTGCCGACATCATCAGCGAAGTCATGAGCTTCGGTTCCCCTACACCTGTCGAGATTGCGGTTCGCGGTGCCAACCTGCAGGAAAGTGAAGTCTACGCGCGGGAACTTGAAAAGCGACTCCGGCAATTGCCCTCCCTGCGGGATGTCCAGATCGCCCAGTCGCTGGCCTATCCCACAATCAATGTCTCGGTTGATCGCGAAAAAGCATCAATGTCCGGCACCAACGCTTCACAGATCGCCCGTTCTGTTGTCGCCGCCACTTCTTCCACGCGATTTGTGGCTCAGAACTACTGGCCCGATCCAAAAACCGGCATCGGCTATCAGGTGCAGATCGAAATTCCCCAGCCCACAATGACTCAAGCCGAAGATCTCGCGATGTTGCCCGTCGATTACGAAAACGGACAGTCCGTGTTGCTTCGCGATGTCGCCCGTTTGACACCAGGAACCCAGCCCGGGCAATTCGACCGCTACAACATGAAGCGGGAACTGACGATCACAGCCAACATCAGCGGGGTCGATCTGGGGACTGTTTCACGCGAAGTGCAGCAGGTTCTCAGTCAGATGGAGAAGGAGGGTCTCAAACCCAAAAGCATCACAACCGAAATCCGGGGCCAGGTTCCCACCTTGCGGCAGATTCTCAGTGGTCTGGGAGTCGGATTGGTGCTGGCAATTCTTGTGATCTTCCTGCTCCTGACCGCCAACTTCCAGTCGATACGGTTGGCACTGGCCACCGTATCGACCGTCCCCGCCGTCCTGGCGGGTGTCGTTGTGGCACTCTGGCTTACCGGGTCAACGCTCAACATTGAATCGTTCATCGGAGCCATCATGGCCATTGGTGTGGCAATGGCCAACGCCATTTTGCTGGTGACATTCGCTGAACAATCGCGAAAGAGTTCGCATGATTCGCGCGAGGCCGCCATCGAAGGGGGAAGTCGCCGGTTGAGGGCGATCCTCATGACCAGCCTCGCCATGACAGCCGGGATGATCCCTATGGCCGCCGGATTAGGTGAGGAAGGAGCGCAAACCGCTCCCCTGGGCCGCGCGGTGATTGGTGGGCTGCTGGCTGCCACGTTCGCCACACTGCTGGTGCTTCCCGCCGTTTACGCTCTGGTGCTCAAACGTGCTTCCAGCACATCCGCCTCGCTTGATCCACTCGATTCCGAAAGCCGCTATTTTGTGGCCACATCATGATGACCTGTACCGAATCAAGGTTGATCCCTGGGGTGGTTGGGGTCGGATGTCTTCAACCGCCCCCAGGTCATTCTGGAATAATAGCAGGCTTGCATCCTCGACATTCCGATGGAGTCTTTGCCATGTGTGATCAACGCCCTGTGACCTGGGGGCCAACAAGGATGTTGGATCCCAACCACCCCGATGAAGTTGATTTCCTTCCGAACATGAGATTGCTCGCCATGCCTTCCATACCTTACGTGACCGCCGCCCGCTCCCTGATGGTCGGCTCCTGGCTCCTGTTCTTCACCATGACGGCCGGTTGCACTCATCAGGCCTCATCCTCCGCCTCTTCACCATCAGCAAGCGCAGCTCCTCTCGCGCGGGCCACGGCGGCTCCCCTGGAGCGGAAAACTTTGGTTCGCGTGGTGGAGCTCCCCGGTCGTGCGGAAGCGTTTGAAGTGGCACCGCTCCATGCCAAAGTCACTGGCTACATCGACAAAGTGGCCGTCGATATCGGCGACCGTGTCGTCGGGCCCAATGGGGAAACGCCCGGCACATTGATCTGCCAGTTGGATGTCCCGGAACTCAAGGAAGAAGAACTCCAGAAGCAGGCCATGGTCTTGCAGGCGAAGGCCGGCGTGACTCAGGCAACTGCCGAAATTCAAGTTGCCCAGGCGGGGTTGTCGTCGGCTGAGGCCAAAGTGCAGGAAGCGGAGGCCCTCGCCGCCAGGGAAGAGTCGCGCTATGCACGGTGGAAGTCCGAATATGAACGAGTCACACAACTCGCGGCTTCCGGTGCTGTCAGTACCAAGGTCGCCGACGAGACACTGGCGGAACTCTCCAGTGCCGATGCCGGTCGCAAGGAGGTCGTCGCCAAGATTGCTTCGGCCAAAGCGATGATGGCCGAGGCCCGGGCTCATCTGGAAAAATCGAAAGCCGATGCGATTGCTGCCGGCAGCCAGTTGGCTGTGGCTGAAGCCGATCAGCGTCGGGCCGCCGTCATGCTCGAATACACCGCCATTCGCGCTCCCTTCGATGGGATTGTCGTCGAGCGCAGCGTGCATCCGGGTCAATTGGTGCAGGCGGGAAGTCAACAGCCAGCACTTCTCACAGTGATGCGTATCGACCCGATCCGAGTCGTGCTCGAAGTTCCCGAGATCGACGCTGTGACAATCTCACCCCAGTCGCAGATTGATGTAAAGATGGCGGGCTCAGCCGGAGTCATCCATACCGGCACCATTACCCGCACCAGTTGGTCTCTTAACAAGACTTCACGCACTCTCAAAGCCGAAGTCGATGTCCCCAACGAGGCCGGTCGCGTCCGTCCCGGACAGTACCTGCAGGTGCTTCTGAAAGTGGCGCAGGCGGAGAATGCGCTGGCTTTGCCCAAGGCCGCTGTGGTGACGATCGACAAGCAGACCTGCTGCTACGCCGTTGACGATGCGGGTGTCGTGCGGAAGATCCCCGTCGAGCTAGGGCTGTTGGCCGGTAACGAATGGGAAGTCCGGTCAGGACTAGCGGGAACCGAACGCGTGATTCTCCTCAACGCAGCATCGTTCCGCGAAGGTCAGACTGTAGAAGTGGTTCCACCCGTTGCACCTGCCAAGTAAGGCGATCAAAATCGATCTCCAGCAGCATTTCCGGCCGATTAATTGCAGCCAAGTCGTCACAATACGATCCGACAAAATTTACCTGACTGTCAAAAGCGTCACACGCGATCGTGTGATCATTCAAAGCCACATCGGTCACATGACCTGTCGCTTGTCTGGTACAAAGATCATGACCGATAGCCTTGGTAGAAGACTGCGCGCTGCAAGTCTGCCAAGGATGGCATGATGCAACACAAATGGCCGAAAGACGCTCCACATCGACACCACAGCCGAAGGTTCGCACTCATTCCACGAGTTGTGGTGAACGGCATTCTGGCCGCAGCCCTCGTGATGACTGCGGGTTGCATCAGTTCCCGCCCGTCAAACATTGCCGGAAAACCAGTCGATCCCACTCATTACGACCGTTTCGAGCAGGTCGCCAGCGACTTACCCATTTATCGAACCGAGTCCGTGACCAAGGATCGTTCATCAGCCAACCATGCCGGAGCCGTGCGACTGGCCTCTGCGGAGAGTGGCCATCAGGAGTCGTCCGCCACCGCTCCATCAATCAGCGAAGGCATTGAGAGCAGCGAACCACTCAGCGACGAGCCAATCAGCGATACCGCCTTCGTGACACTCGCCTCCAGTGAAAAAACTTCCGCCGATGAAATCCCGCCCGGTTACAACGATGCCACGCTCGCGACTGAGGAACAGGCGGGGCGTTTCAATACAGCGCCTTCAGCGAGTGCATATCAGTTGAGCCTGGGGAACATTCTCTACCTCGCTGATGTTCAGAACCCGAACATCGCTTTGGCACGCGAGCGAATCAACGAGGCTTATGCCCGCGTCGAACAGGCGGATACCTTGTGGCTCCCATCGATCCGCTCGGGGTTGAATTACAATCATCATGACGGGGCGATCCAGGATGTCGCCGGGCGAGTTTTCAACACCAGCCGCAGTTCATTTTATGGCGGCATGGGTGCTGGGGCAGTGGGTGCCGGTTCACCCATAGCGCCTGGCCTCATGGCTCAATTTCATCTGACTGATGCCATTTTCCAGCCGCGCATTGCCAGTCATCAAGCGAGTTCCAGACAATATGGCGCAGCAGCCACCCGCAACGACGCGTTGCGTGATGCCGCTTTCGCCTATCTGGAGCTTGTGCGAGCCGAACAGGATCGGGCGATTGCCCAGCAGGCTCTCTTCCACACCGAAGAACTTTCCTCAGTAACGTCCGCATACGCCCGGACAGGTCAGGGCCTGCAATCCGATAACGAGCGAGTCCTCGCAGAGGTCGCCGTCAGACGCGATGAAGTCGTCCAGAGCGAAGAAGCCGTCGTCACTGCCTCCGCCCGGCTGGCTGCTCTATTGCATGCCGATCCTTCGATGACCATTTCCAGCGGGGAACCCGTCGTCATACCTCTGGAAATTCTGACAGTGCAGGGAACAGCAGGGGAGTATGTCGCCACAGGTCTCTCACGCAGGCCGGAACTTGCCGAGCAGCAGCAGCTCGTTTGTGAAGCCATCGAACGCATGAAGCGGGAACGCTACGCCCCGCTGATCCCCAGTGTCTTACTCGGCGTCAGCTATGGCGGCTTTGGTGGCGGCTTTGGCAGTGATATCACCAACAGCAACGGCCGCCTCGATGCCGATGCCATGGCTTACTGGGAAGTCCGCAATCTGGGCTTCGGGGAAAAAGCCGCACGCGAACAGACATCGTCCGCAGTTCGTCAGGCCCAATGGCGAAACCTGGCCTTGATGGATACCGTCGCGAGGGAAGTTGTGGACGCTCACACGCAGGTGATCAAACGCCGCGAACGGATCGAGATCTGTCGCCTGGGAGTAGTCGCAGCCAAGCGTTCGTTCGATCTCAACCTCGACCGAATCCGCAATGCTCAAGGCTTGCCGATCGAAGTTTTGCAGTCGATCCAGGCACTTCGCGTTGCCCAGCGCACCTTTCTCAACGCGGTTGTCGACTACAACCAATCCCAGTTTCAGCTCTGCCACGCCACCGGCTGGTTCCTCGCCACCTGATTGAGTCTGCATCACGACTGCAACAGGCTTTGGCGTATCCGGTGCAGTCGAGGCCACTCTCGAAAGTACGAGTCCGGTACAGACCTTCACCCAAGCCGTTGCCAATTGAACCACCGCTGATCGAATCGTGAGCGGGCCGAAAATCTGGAAACGAAAAAGGCCCTTAAACCTGTTGGTTCAAGGGCCTTTGAAGTGGAGGATAGCGGGATTGAACCGCTGACCTCTTGCATGCCATGCAAGCGCTCTCCCAGCTGAGCTAATCCCCCATATTTCCATAGTCACACTGGGTCAGTGACCTGATGGATTCGATTCACCGTTTCCAGCGAATCGCGTTCGTCATTTCCTCTGACACACTACATCGGCGTCTGGTTCATAACGACTTGAAGAATGTTAGTCGCTGATCACTCCCCTTGCAACTGTGCGGGTTATCCGGATTGGGTGAAGTTTCGGCAACTTTTGCCGCCCGGGTTCTTCATCCAGCATTCATCATGTCCAGATGCGCATGCTTCTGATGGCACTGCATTACGACTTGGGCCCAAAGCGGGCCAGCGCACAGTCTTTAATCCCCTTCAGATCGAGCTTGCCTGTCCCCAGAATCGGCACAGCTTCGACTTCGATAAAACTGTCCGCTCCAGGAATCCAGAGGTTGGGAATCCCTGTTTCGCCCAGTTTACGCAGTATTTCCGCTACCGGTTGAGCCAAAGGACGATGCACCACCACCAGCCGTTCTCCACGCTGTGCATCAGGTACTGCCGTTACCGCCAGGGGCAGAGCTCCTTCATCATCAGAGGTCTTGACGATTTCCAGCAGTAACTCTTCCACGCGGAGGTGCGGCACCATCTCGCCACCGACCTTTGAAAACCGCGAAAGGCGGCCCGTAATCGTCAGAAAACCCTCGTCGTCCAGCACACCCAGATCCCCTGTGTCGTACCAGCCATCCTGCAGAACTTCGCTGGTCTTCTCGGGATTCTTCCAGTAGCCCGCCATTACGTTGCCACCCTTGAGCTGGACACGCCCCTGGATGTTCACACCCACTTCCTGACCACTTTCCGGATCCAGAATTCGCACGGCAAAGCCAGGCAATGGTCGGCCCACGGTTCCCAGCTTGGTTCCCTTTTGCGAAGTCAACTCGCATCGATGATCAGGCACATTGACGAATGCCGGGCCAGTGGTTTCTGTCGCGCCATAACCTTCCGAAGGTAAGACGCCAAACTTCTCCTTGAACTCGTTCGCCAGTTCGTTGGGAAGTTTTTCCGCTCCCACCACCACCAGGTCGAGCTTGGAGAACTGTGCCGGTTCACAACGTTTGAGGTACGACCGTAAAAAGGTGGGCGTCGCCAGCAGAATTGTGGCGCCATATTTCTCAGCGAGCTGCCCAACCACACGCGCATCGAGCGGATTGACGTGATACACCACCCGCGGCGGAAGGCACAGGGGCAACCACAAGGTAATGCTGTACCCGAGACTGTGGAAGAACGGCAGCACTCCGAGAACCGTATCATCGGCCTCAAGCCGGGCAATATGGTCGGCCGCGTCGATGGTGATCTTCAGATTGTTGTGGGTGAGCATCACTCCTTTCGGCTGGCCAGTCGATCCCGAAGTAAAGATCAGCGTCAGGAGTTCATCAGTGCCGCGAGTGGGGCGGCCAAGTAAAGTCAACAAAAGTGAAGCTGGCATGGTGTAAGCAGCCAGGGCAGCACAGAACTTGTCAAAAGTCGAAACCTGTGGCTTCAAGTCTTCAAGGAGCAGAAACTTCGCATTGAGTTGGAAGTTTCTCTTCTCCAGAACTTTGCGGCTGGTAATGACCGTCTTGATATCACCCTGCTCGAGGCACGCATTGAGCTGTGCATCAGAAAGCGTGTAGTTCAAATTGGCAGTCACCTTGCCAGCCAGCGAAAGTGCCACATTCGCGAGAACTCCGCCCACTGTCGGCGGAAGGAGGATCCCGACCACCTGCTCATCGCCCGGAATCTGTCGACGGAACAACCGGTTGAATGCCAGCGTGGCAATCAGCAGTTTGGTCCCGCTCAGTTCCATGCCACCAGAATCGGCCACCTTAATGCGGCTACCGGCACTCCGACAGGTCTTGATGAATCCCGCCAGCAGGGAAGGCTCTTTTGATTTCAGCTTTTGCACGGATTCGACCCCCAGAAGTTGGACTGCTGAGCGAACCTGATGAACAGTTTTGGGTTCGTGAATGGGCTGACCGTAGAGGATATTGACGGGAAGGAGTAGACGCTTCGGCCATTTCCAGAAAAATTTTCCGCCTTTGAAGCTGAAAATACTTCCCCACAAACCATCCAGATAGACCGGTATCACCGGGGCATTGGTCCCTTGAATGATCTTGAGAAAGCCAGGTTGAAAAGGCTGCATCTGGCCGGTGCGGGTCAAACCACCCTCGGCAAAGATACAGACCACGTGTCCTTCTTCAATGGCCTTGCGAGCTGTCCTTAACGATTCAATGAGAGCTTTGGGCCCACCATCTGCCTTGATAGGAATAATCTCAAAAATTCGTGCCAGCCAGTTCAGCCAGGGAAGATTCACATAATCGGCATAGGCAATGAACCGCACAGGTCGTGGTGTCATCGTCATCAGCAGAATGCCATCCACCCACGTGACATGATTCGAGACGAGCAGCGCTCCCCCTTTTTCGGGGATATTGACTTCGCCATAGCGGCGAATTCGATAGAAAGAGTGCGTAAAGATAAAGAACAGAAATCGAAACATGGCACCTGGTATCAGGAACATGACATAGATCGCGACGGGGACTGTCCCAATCCCGCAGACGAGAAACACCGCAGCCGGGCTGAGTTGCAAAATAGCGAGTAAGAAATAAAAGATCCCCGCCGCAGCCAACGCTCCTGAGAATGCCAGAAAGTTCGTCGCTGCCAGAATTTTTCCCAGCACTTTGGGCTCGCTGCGATGCTGCAAATAAGCCTCCAGTGGAACATCAAACAGCCCGGCAAACACACCCAGGAAAAACAGACCACCGACCGAAAGTTCAAACGCGATCAGACGGTGATCGTCATTCACGATTCCAGCGAGATACAACACCACAGAGCAGATGGCAATACCCATCGCCCCAATTGGCACCAATCCCAGTTCGACATGGCCACCCGAGAGATAACCTGCCAGCAGGCTCCCGATGCCGACACCCAGCACCAGCACCATGCCAAAAACACCGACCTGCCATTGCTTGAGTTGCAGATCATGACCGGCAAATGTGTCGATATTCAATTGAGCCATCGAGGCCAGCAGCCAGAAGAAGGCAATCCCTAACGCTGTCCGGGCGAGAAAAATATCACTCGAAAGGAGCTTCAGGCTTTGCCAGGTATCGACTGGAAAATTCCACGGAAAGCGGCACTCCGGGTCACCCGCCGGCACGCGGCGAATCCCCAGGCTGACCACCCAACCCAGTACGGCAATCGACATGATCACCACAAACGCAATACTGAGCGATTGCCAAGAAATGGTGTCGCTCTCGCCCGGTTGAGCAAGCGTCGCCAGCAGGTTTCCCAAGAGAAAACCCAGCGCACAAGGGACAACGTTCATCAGCCCCATCAACCCGTTGGCACGCGAGAGCGAACCATCATGGACAAGTTCAGGGATACTCCCTTGCCTGGCGGGAGCGAACAGGGCGTTCATCACTCCCGTAAGTGCCACTACGATGAATAGCAGCGGGATATTACTAAAGCCCAGAGCCGCAAAGCCCGCCAGCATGATGAGAATCTCCGCCAGCTTGCACCAGGTAATGACCTTGGCCTTGCTGAAGCGGTCTGCGAGATAACCCGCCGGCGCTGCCAGAAACAGAAATGGCAACGTGAAGGCAGCCAGCCCAAGCGCCAGCATCGAAGCATCTTCCGCCAGCGAAACCTTCCCGGGAGTATGGCGGAAAAGCCGTTTAGCCAGGGGAACCACCAGCCAGCGGAAGGTGTGGTCGTTCAGCACTGTCAAAAACTGGACGGCCAGAAGGCTGAGGAAGCTGATGGACGAAAGACGATCATGCAGGTCGGCGGGGCGGGGAGGTTCCGTCGATTCATCAGTCCGTAGGTTGGAAATAGCCTCCGAGAGCGTCTGCATACCCGAATTGTCCAGTCGTTCTCGCAATCAATGGGGTCGATTCTCTATTCGCTGGCAGTTGCCTCGTCGTCCAGCAGTCTGCTGTGAGCAGTTTCTGGTGAACCCACGGGTTGAGCTGCATGTGTGAATGATAGCCGATCCGAATTTTTCTGCCTTACTCGAAGCCTGAGGGATTCTGCCAAATTTGACGGTTTCGATTTAGATGGTTCATCGAGCAGTGAATCCCTCAATCCCTACGAACTGTCGCCTGACTGACGGCTCAGGCACAAGGACTCAGCCCTTATTGACCACAGCACTTCTTGAACTTTTTACCGCTACCACAAGGGCAGGGGTCGTTACGCCCCACACGCTGGCTGCTGTTGCGAATGGTTTCTACCACCGGGCTGCCATTCGCTCCTTCTCCACGGTGAGCCACCATGTTGGAACCCCCGTCCTCTGACAGATCAGCCAGAGATCCCGGAGCGGCATGCGTTTCCGAAGTCACACTCCACAAAGAACCGACAAAGTTCGGACTGACATCCTCAATGCGGAAAATCGCCCCTGTCACCTGATCGCCAATTCGATCCCACATCTGCTCGAAGGCTCGCATCCCCTCGCGGCGGTACTCGACCTTCGGATCTTTCTGGGCATATCCCACCAGACCGATGTTCGATCGCAAGTGATCCATGTAATACAGATGATCTTTCCAGGCCCCGTCGAGACATTCCAGAATGAGCATCCGCTCTGCAGTATGCAGTTCCGGTCGATAGCGCCGGGTGAACTGCTCAATCAGATAATCGCGAGCCTTGGTGACATCTTTATCTTCGAAATCATCGGCTTCGAGTTCCGATCCAAACCGATCATTCGACCATTGAGCCAGGCGATGTGCCGCCTCGGGGCTAATCGGACGGAACGGAGCTTTAGGAGTTTTCGCTGTCGTTTTCGCACTCGCCTTATTAGGGTCGAGATCACGATCTTCAGGAACTTCGCCACAGGTTTGAATCACCAGTTGCTGAATTTCTTCGAGAATTCCTGCAGGTGGTGCAAACTGCTCACTCTTGAGTATCAGAGCCGACTCGATACTCGATCGAGAAAGATTATCGAACTGATCTGCTGAAAAGCGTGTATGGAAACGAGCATTTGACCACGCGACCAGGCCACTGCGATCATAGCGCTCTGTCGATTGACCACCCGTTTCCGCCAGGAATTGCGACATCCCGACCGACACGGGGAAGGTAATCTCTTTCCGTGTGTAATGATCCAGAATCCGACTGCGAATATGAGCCACCGCTGCCGGAGGTTCGAGACCATCAAACTCTTGTGGTGGAATGTCCAGTCCAAACTGATGCTGGATCCACCCAGCCAACGAGCGGCGTCCCCAGTCATCAGACAGATACTCGTTTAATTGTTCGAACTCATACCGCCCAATGGCATCTTTCGCCCGCTGGTACAGGTAAATCTGCAGCTCATCGATGCCGATTTTCCGCAGTTCGCGATCATTGGTATTGATGCCGAAGTGGTTATTGACCCAGCGGCTCATTGCCGACCAGTTGCGTTCGCGGTCATCCAGATCAGCCGGAAGATTTTCCTCCATCTGCTCACGGATCTGGTCTTCCGCCTGCCGTTCGGCCTGATCACGCAGGTAATCAACCATCCGGTCGTAATCCATATCCCGGAGATCACTGGCATCGACCTGAATACCAAACTTCGCTCCCGCCCAGTTGGCCGCAGTCTCCCAGCGATACTGCGGGCTCAGGAAAGTTTTCGTCCACCGGTTCAACTGCCGGTCGATCATATTCAGGATCAGAGGGCGGCAAATGGCCCCATCCAGAATCGATTGCCGATAGCCATACACGCGTTTGCGCTGCTCATCCATGACTTCGTCATATTCGAGCAGATGTTTGCGAGACTCAAAATGTCGCTCTTCGACCTTTTTCTGGGCAGCTTCGATACGAGAGGTGACCATACCATTTTCAATACGCTCACCCTCCTGCATCCCCATGGCCGTGAGCCAGTCTTTCACCCACTCACCACCGAACTTTCGCATCAGGTCGTCTTCGAGCGAGAGGAAGAACCGGCTGGAACCCGGGTCGCCTTGCCTACCGGCACGACCGCGCAACTGCAGGTCGATGCGCCGGCTGTCATGCCGCTCCGTACCGACCACATGCAGGCCACCCAGTTCGGCAACTTTTTTCCCTTCGCTGTCCATCCCTTCACGGACAGCAATACGCTTGGTTGTTTCATTCCAGACCGATTTCGGGACATCGAGTCGCGAAACATAGGTGTTCTTCAACTCATCCCAGGCGAGATACTCAGGGTTACCGCCGAGGATAATATCTGTACCACGACCTGCCATATTGGTCGAAATGGTCACCGCACCCAACCGGCCGGCCTGAGCGATAATCTCAGCTTCCCGCTCGTGATACTTGGCGTTGAGCATGTTGTGCTTGACGCCTTGCTGTGTCAGCTTGCGGCTCAAATGCTCCGAGTTCTCGATCGAGACTGTTCCCACAAGGACGGGTCTTCCTGTCGCGTGAACTTCCTTCACTTCTTCGATGACCGCATCCCATTTTTCTTTCACCGTGCGATAGATCGCATCGTGATGGTTAATGCGCTGAGTCGGTCGATTCGTAGGGACTGCGACCACATCGAGTTTATAGATCTTCCAGAACTCGTTGGCTTCCGTCATGGCGGTACCGGTCATACCGCTCAACTTAGGATAAAGCTTAAAGAAGTTTTGTAATGTCACCGTAGCGAAGGTCTGCGTATCTTCTTTGATACGGACGCCTTCTTTCGCCTGCACAGCCTGATGCAGGCCATCACTCCACTGGCGGCCTTCCATCTTACGGCCAGTATGTTCATCGATAATGATGATCTCATCATTCTCGACAATATAGTTAACATCCCGCTTGTAGAGATGGATGGCCCGCAGTGAGTTATCGATCAGATGCGGCCATTCCATATTGCCCGCCGTATAAAAACTCTCCACTCCTGCCAGTTCTTCAGCGTAGCGAATCCCTTCATCAGTCAGATGGCAGGTATGTTCTTTTTCTTTGACTTCAAAGTGAATATCCCGCTTGAGCTGCAGACCGATACGGTGAGCTTTAGGATACTTCGTGACATCGTCGTGAGCTGGCCCGGAGATAATCAGCGGGGTCCGGGCTTCGTCGATCAGAATGTTGTCAATTTCGTCGATAATTGCATACTGGCGCCGCTTTTGAACCTGCAGGTCTTTTCGCGGCTTCATATTGTCGCGCAGGTAATCAAAGCCGAACTCGTTATTCGTACCGTAAGTAATATCACAGGCGTAGGCCTTCTGACGCTCAGGCTCGCGCATGTTGGATTGAATGGCACCGACAGTCAGGCCCAGTCCCGTATAGAGAGGGGCCATCCACTCCATATCGCGCAGTGCCAGATAGTCGTTCACCGTGATGACATGCACACTTCCCGCCAGCCCGTTGAGAAAGGCCGGCAAAGTCGCCACGAGCGTTTTACCTTCACCGGTCATCATTTCGGCAATCATGCCTTTGTGAAGGATATAGCCCCCCACCATCTGCACGTCGTAATGACGCATTCGCATGAATCGCTTGCCACCTTCGCGCACAGCCGCGAAGGCTTCCGGCAGTATGTCATCGAGGGTCTGACCTGCATTCAGCTTCGCTCTGAGCCTGGATGTGGTCTGCTTCAACTCGTCATCAGTCAGCTTTTCCATAACGGGTTCAAGCTGATTGATCTGATCCAGCGTCGATCCCGGAGTGATCGTTGTGGCCCCCTGGCGATCGCGAACAAAGCCAATCTGCCGCACACGCCGTTCGTTCGAAGAGCCGAACAACCGGGTGAGAGTCCGTTCCACACCGCTGATGACCGCATTTGTTGCATCACCAATTTTGTCAATCAATTCCATCAGACATCCATCCGTGTTTGCCAGTCTGCCATCATGCACAACTGGCAGTGGAGTAATGGGTTGCTCGTTAACGCCTACCAATTCGAGTTCAGCAGAACCACGAAAGATTCGTCAACCAGCTCAATCGTTTCCCCGAGACCATTGTGACTGCCAAGTCAAATCAACGTAAACTCTTACAGCAAAAAGTTTAGGCGTTCTGCCAAAGAGGGTCAATCTCGCTCATGATGAACAGTCCGCAACTTAAGTGCCAGCTCGCTGTTCAAACTCGATCACCCGCCGCAAGTTGTTCATCTCAAATTGGTTGTGGAGAATGTCAATATTTCCATGGGGAAACAGTCCGTACCAGCTTGGCAGTCGCGATCAGGCATGACGTTTTTGGCAGTCGAGGTTGTCTTTCCGATTGGTTTTCCAGTATCAGCAGCCATTCGACTCAATTGAAAGCCTTAAGAAATGCTGAAAAGGTTCGGACGGATCGACAATCATGAACTTCACGCGGCCGCTTGCTCGCTTCGTGAAAGTACAGGCTTGATACAAGTCTCGTGGACACAGGGAGCACGAGGTTGAATCAGCAGTTTTTCCAGGATATTTGCTTTGAACACACGGCGTGATTTCATCATTGAGCATGCACTGCTGCTCCTTCGCTGGCTGCTGACAAGTGCCTTGCTCAGCGTCACAGTGGGGAGTGCGAGCGCACTTTTCCTCTGGCTGCTCGATCTCGCCACAAAAACTCAGCAAAGTTCCCCCTACTGGCTCTGGTCGTTGCCATTCTGGGGAGCGATTTCCGCCTGGCTTTACCTGTCTTCTGGGCGCGAAGCCGGGCAGGGAAACAATCTCGTCATCGCAGAAATTCAGCACCCGATGAAAGGGTTACCCTGGTTCATGGCACCGCTCATTGTGCTTGCCACCATTCTCACGCATCTGGGTGGTGGTTCGGCAGGTCGCGAAGGAACTGCCGTCCAGATGGGAGCTGGTTTGGCAGGCATCTGGGCACGCTGGACGAAACCGTGGCTGGGCGAAGATTATCGCGAGATCCTGTTAATGGGGGTCGCTGCCGGCTTTGGTGGAGTTTTTGGAACACCAGTGGCTGGTGCGATCTTTGCCGCGGAAGTCCTTTCGGTCGGAAGGCTGCCGACCTCTGCGATCCTGCCGTGCCTGCTCGCTTCCTGCGGAGCCGATTTTGTCTGCACGACGGTCGGGGGAACTCATCTCCATTATCCTGTGGACTGGGCAGAACTGAATTCATCAGGTTGGCTGCATCGTCTGGGAATCGTGGGGCTGATCATTCTCCTGGGAGCTGTTGCCGGGCTGGTTGCCAAAGGGTTCTCTGAAGGCTTGCATCTGGCCGGTCACTGGTATGCCAGATTTTTACCGGATCCCATTCGCCGGATTACGATTGGAAGTTTGGTTGTCGTTTTCGTCGCCGAATTCGTGGTTGGCAGAGATTATCTGGGATTAGGAACGACAAATCTCAATCCTCATGCCGTCACTATTGGCAGTTGTTTCCGAGCGGGTGGGGCTCATGACTGGAGCTGGCTCTGCAAACTCCTCCTTACCATCCTCACCTTGGCCTGTGGCCTCAAAGGGGGCGAAGTGACTCCTTTGTTTTTCATTGGCGCTGCACTTGGGAATGTTCTGGCAGTCAAGACAGGACTATTGCCTGTCGATGTCGCGGCTGCTCTAGGGTTTGTGGCTGTCTTTTCAGCAGCAACGAATGCACCCCTGGCCAGCAGTGTGCTGGCGATCGAACTCTTCGGGCCTGATCGAATCGAATACGTCTTTGCAGCCTGTTTTTCGGCGTGGCTGGTCGCGGGAGGTTCCAGCATTTATTCGACCCAGCATCCGGGTTGGGGCAAAATGCTGAAAGAAAATGCAGGAAATCATCCTCTCGACACAAAGACATCGACCTGAGGCCGTATTCACCTGAGGTGAACATCCCCTCAACTCAACCGTACGACTTCCGATTGACGCTTCGGACCGATTCGATTGCAATCGCCGGTTTGACTGCGGTATCGCAGGCAAACCTGTTCAGTATGCAGCGGAATCGAGAATCGACATGGAATGGTTGGTCAGCCGGTCTTTGAATCTCGGTTATCTGGCACTGCTGCTGGTCGCCAGCCCGTGGATTCTCTGGAATCGACTGGTTCATGGAAAGTACCGCGAAGGGTTTCGCGAGAAAGTTCTGGGTGATCTCCGTCTTTCGCAAACGATGGAAGCGTCTTCAGACAATCGGCGGCCTCTCTGGCTGCATGCAGTGAGTGTGGGGGAAGTGCTCCTTCTGAAACCATTGATTGCAGATTGGATTCGCCTCGATCCGCAGGCTCCACTTGTGCTGACTGTCACCACACAGACAGGCCGGGGTGTCGCCGAGAAAATGATTCGCGATCTGGATGCGAAGCAGATCGAGGTCCGCTATTTCCCGCTCGACTTTTCATGGAGTGTCAACCGGGCGATCAGGCAACTGCAACCACTGGCCATTGTGCTGGTGGAACTGGAAATCTGGCCTAATCTCGTTCTGGCTGCGCGCCAGCAGGCGGTCCCTGTCATGGTCATTAATGGTCGCTTAAGCGAACGCAGCTTTCGGGGCTATTTCCGCTTTGCCGGATTTTTCCGCTGGCTGCTGAAAGGGATTTCCTGCGTCGGAGCCCAGACTAAAGAGTATGCCTCTCGGTTTGAGAAACTTGGAGTTCCCGCCTCGCGTGTCGTTGTGACTGGAAATCTCAAATACGACCGCCTTGAAACCTGCCGACAAAATCCCAGAACAATCGCTTTGCGGGAGCACTTTGGTTTTCAGCCCGAGGATATTGTCTGGATTGCGGGCAGCACACAGCATCCGGAAGAAGCCTTGGCAATCGATGCCTGGTTATCACTCAGAAATGAATTTCCTGACCTGCAGTTGATGATTGTCCCCAGGCATCGGGAACGCTTTGAAGAAGTGGCTCAACTGATTCTGGCAAAAGGTTGTCAGCCATTGCGAAGAACTTCACCCATTTCACACCATCCCCGGCACAATGAGCTTCCTCCCGTTCGTTTGCTGGATACTCTCGGGGAACTGGGAGCCGCCTGGGGATTGGCTGATCTCGCCTTTGTGGGTGGCAGCCTGACCAATCGCGGCGGGCAAAACATGATTGAGCCGGCCGGTTATGGAGCGGCGCTCTTTTTTGGCCCCAACACCCAGAACTTCAAGCAGACAGTCGACTTACTCCTCGCCAACCAGGCAGCAAGTGTGGTTTCCAGCGGTGTCGATCTCGCACCTTTCGTCAGAAAATTGCTGGAGAACCCTCAGCTGCGAATTCTCCAGGGCCAGGCGGCTCAGCAAATCGTTCTTGATCAAAGTGGAGCTGTTGAGAAAACACTTGAGTTGATCACCACACATTCAAAGACTCTGAAGACAGGGGGCTCTGGTGGTCTGGGTAACCTGAGTGCAGGGATAATCCATGATCATGCAGCGTAATCTGCCGGTACTATCGATGTCCGGGCTCAGGATCTCGCCTTGTTCGGTTTTCTCGAATCAATTATTCCTCACCACCCGCGCTCAATGCCTGTCTCAATAATTTCACGTCGCGCGACTCATGGATGAAAGCGAACCGCATGATGCGGCAGCCAATCGCACCTGTTTTCCGGGCCAGAGGCCTTACAGCAGTGTTCACACTGTTGTGGGTGATTTTCTGGGCAGGAACTGTTGTGCATGGCCAGTCAGCACCATCAGGCTCACCGCTACCCGCCAAAGTTGACCGCAATTCACTCTCAACACCGCTTTTCGTGCCACCCGCAGCGATCACTTCGGGATCACATTCCCCGGTTGCTCGTGGCCAGAATGGCGAAGATCTTGAACCCTGGATGCTCGACGAACCAGGTCAGGCCACATCCACCACAGCCAGGACGGTCAGTACTGCGAAGTCCGACCAGGAAACAGGCCGGGCACGCCTCGAAGAAGATCGACCAGCTCTGCCTGGTGGATTCTCGAAGCCACAGGTGACCCCCGCAGGTGGTACAACTCCCCAGCGAAAAACGCTCGCACAGGTCATGCATCCCGAGGACGAACTTCTCCTCGAGGAAAAAAATCGCGACAGTGGCAACTTCCCCAAGTTTGACCCGCTGAAGAAGAAACCGGGGCAAATCCTGCGAACTTCAGCCGAAGAGCAGGCCCCGGCCGAAGTCGATTTCAATTCTCAGGTTGTCGAAGTTCGTGTCGAAGGGAACGACACCATCCAGGTTCGGGAAATCGAAAAGCATATTAAGGTCCGCCCCAATCGCACTGTCAACGAACGCCTGATCAAGCAGGATGTGGACGCTCTGGTACGCACTCGATGGTTCACGACCGTCGAACCCTACGTTCGACAAACCGACGAAGGTCTTGTTGTCATCTACCGTGTCCTGGAGCGGCCGATCGTTCGCGATGTGCAGTATATTGGCAATCAGAAGATCAAAACATCTGTTTTCGAAGGGCTCACCAACTTAAAGCCGGGCAGTCCATACGATATCAGCGCCAATCGTGAATGTGCTCGCCGAATTGAAGCTCACTACAAAGACAAAGGCTACTCGTTTGCGACTTGTACGCTCGAAAAAGGCGACTCCCGCGACGAACGAGAGGTTGTCTTCCGCATTCATGAAGGCCCCAAGGTGGGGGTGGATGCCATTCGCTTCGAAGGGAATGAGTTCTTCAGCGACAGCCTCCTCAGGACGAAGAAAGTCTCCAAAACCCGGGTCCTCAGGCTCTTTGGTGGTAAATATGACGAATCGACCATCCCGGACGATAAAGAAAGTCTGCGACAGTACTATCACAGCCTGGGTTTCTTCGAAGTCGAAATCACGCATCGCGTCGACTTTAATGAGAGCAAGTCAAGTGCCACCTATGTCTATGTGATTAAGGAAGGCCCCCGTTACAAAATTCGCAATGTCTCTGTGGAAGGGAACAATGTCCTGACAGAGGCCGAAATTCGTCAGTACATCGATTTCAAGGCAGGCGATTTTTATAGTTCCCGTGATATTGCCAAGGACGTTGACGAGATTCGCTCCCGGTATGGTGAGCAGGGACGACTCTTTGCAACGGTCGATGCGATCCCACAATTTCTCGAAACTCCTGGTGAACTCGATCTGATCATCCGTATCAATGAAGACAAGATCTACGTCGTCCGCGAATTCCGCGTTCACATTGAAGGCGATTATCCCCATACAAGGCATAACCTGCCTCGGAACATCTCGCGAATTCACCCGGGTGATCTCGCCGATCCGAAACTGATCAAAAAATCGGAACGACAACTTGCCGGGTCTGAATACTTTGAGGGTGGGCCTCAGAATGGACCTCGCCTGGAAATTTCAAGAGTCTCTGAAATCGCCTGGCTGCAGGATCGAAGCCAACTGGCCGAAGGTGGCGATTCCACAGCACTTGGCCAGTCAGACTTTTTGTCGCAAAGACCAGACTTTCTGTCACAGACAAATCAGCAGTCGACTGGAAACAATCCGTCTTCTCATCCAGCAGCGACTCGAACCCCATCACGATCTGCTTCGCATGGAGCAGGTGCTGGAAATTCATCCGTGCAGCAGGAACCGGAAGGACGCAGCTATCTCAATGGCAGTGGATTTTCGCAACCCTCTTTGGCAGCGCCATCGCGGACTGTAGGGAAAGCACCCAGCAGCCAGCCAGCCTCGAAAAAGACTGAGCCAGATTCCGGGGCAGACGATCCCGACGGGATCTATTTCATGCCCGGCTCGATGTTGAAAGTCGAGCAGCCTGAAAGTGTCGATGCCTCTGATCCACACGTCAGCGTGGTTCGCGGGCAGACGCGTGACATGCGTGCTCCGCAGAACTATGAATATGATAACAGCCCCCAGGGAGATCCCTACGGCAACCCCCGTCGATTTGATCAGAATATCTACGATAACTCAGTTCCGCCAGAATTTATTGATATCGATGCGTATCTGAAGGAAGCCCGTACTGGGCGACTGATGTTCGGCGTCGGTGTGAACAGTGATGCCGGTGTGATTGGTAACATTGTTCTCAGTGAATCGAATTTTGATCTCTTCCGCCCACCCACCAGCTTTGAAGATATCGTCAATGGGACGGCCTGGCGTGGAGCTGGCCAGCGGTTTCGCCTCGAAGCGGCACCCGGTAGTCAAGTCAGTCGCTATACCGTCGACTGGTCAGATCCCTACTTCATGGATAGTGACTACAATATCGGTGTCAGTGGTTTCTTCTACACGCGATTTCTCGAATTCTGGCAGGAACAACGCCTGGGTGTCAGGCCTCGTATTGGTCGCCAGTTGACTCCTGAATGGTCTGTCTCCGGGGCGATTCGTATTGAAAATGTCCAGGTGGATAACCCTGTCTATCCGCAACCAGAAAGCCTGACGGAAGTGTTAGGGAATAACTTCCTGACAACAGGCCGTATCGGTCTGGCGCATGATACGCGCGATGCCCCGTTTAATCCTTCGGAAGGTCATTTTATTGAAATGTCCTACGAACAGGCCTTCGGTGATTTTGTCTATCCCAAACTGGAGGTAAATGCCTGGCAGTACTTTACGACGTATCGCCGTCCCGATGGTTTCGGTAAGCACATTCTCTCTCTCCATGCCGATGTAGGTTGGACAGGGAGCGATACACCGATCTTTGAAAACTTCTATGCTGGTGGTTTCCAGTCATTCCGCGGCTTCCGGTTCCGTGGTGTCAGCCCTGTGAATACCGGGGTTCGTACCGGTGGTAACTGGATGTTCCTGGGTGGTGCCGAGTATCAAATGCCAGTCACAGCCAACGAAATGCTGCATCTGGTAGCATTCACTGACTTCGGTACAGTCACCGAAGATGTGACGCTTGATAACTTCCGTCTGTCAGTTGGTGGTGGTTTAAGAATCACTCTTCCAGCCATGGGGCCCGCACCAATTGCTCTGGACTGGGCGGTTCCGATCATGAAGGAAGATTTCGACCGGACACAGCTCTTCAGCTTCTACATCGGCTTCACTCGATAACACGTCTCTGTGCCATGCTTGCAGCTCTGGGCCAGCCTGTTCCCGCAACGAACGCGGCACGTGATTTCCTCGGCGGATGGCCCGGCCAACTCGTGCCCAACTTACTGACACAGATTGTCGCGAATTTTCACGACAACAAGAAGCCGCGCCATGCGCAGGCCCCGCCAAAACGTTTCACACAGCCTTGGGTGGCACGACCCGGTAGGCCCCCAAAATCAAATCACAGCGAAAGGGCGTGATCTTTGCGGGTTTGAATCTCATATTTGACTCACCCATCCATTCGTCTGTGTACGCGTTTCTCAGACTGTCGTCTGGACATCAGTCTTCTGTACTTGCCCGATTGGCCTGTTCTTTGGCCAGTTTCGCTGCCTGCTGTTGACGGATGATTTCCATGGGGCTGAGTGGTTTTGCTGCGGGCGGGGGATCGATCTTTTCCTGAGGATTCACTGGCGCTTCCAGCTTTTGAACCTCTGCCTGAGCCCGCTTTTGTTGTTCACGAATCAGTTCAATCGGGCTTTTTGCAACTTGTGGAGCAACTGCTTCGCTGAGCTTTTCTTGAGCAACAGGCGGCGAAACGCTCTTGGCTGCGGTTGTCGCTGGGTCTGCTTTTGCACGCGCCGCCTGCTGTGCCCGAATCATCTCGATAGGCGATAGTTTTTGAGGAGTCGCTGTGACAGCGACAGGGGCCATCGGCTCTTCGGAAGTCGCTGGCAGTTCCTCTTTCGGCGGAACCTGAGGAGTGGATTCCACCAGCGATTTCGATTTGGCCTGCTGTGCCCGAATCATTTCAATCGGTGAGAGAGGCTTGGCGGGAACAGGTGGAGAAGTCACTGTCGGTGATGAAGACGCCGTCGGTTTTGTGAGCGGAGCAGTTCCCTCTAAGTGGCTCTGATTTGCCGATTTCGCCTGCTGAGCACGGATCATTTCGATTGGCGAGAGCTTTTTGGTCGTTTCTGGTGGTGCCGCAGTGACCGGAGGTTGAGGGACTGCCGCCGGGATAGGTGGAGTTGCCGCGACCGGTTCCACAACTTTCGGTGCATCGACGCGAATCACATGAGCCGGGTCAATGTCGTACCACGAAATATCGACGGTCTGCTGGAACTCCACGAGCAGGCGACAGTTCATATTCACAGTTTTCACGCAGCCCGTGAGTCCGCGAAAACGAGTCAGTGCAGGGATTCCTTCTCGCACTTGAACGTACTGATCCGTCCACGTCCGTTTCAATCGTTCCGCTTGATCAATCAAAGACATGAACCTGGCTTTCAAAGACGCAGGACTTGCGACCATCGAGATTCATCGTACGTATTCCAGAATTCAGCAGCACTTTTGTGCCTGCCATGCACGCGGCGTTCGTGCCCGCAGCGTTCGTGCCATGCTTGCGGCTCTGAGCAAGCATGCATTCTGGATCCGCTCACTCCCTCATTTTGGGCGAATCAACCCCGATTGACCAGTCACAAGTTCACCAGTCAAAGGAATTCTCAAACTGCTGCCCGATGGGAATCGGCTGTCGCTTCGGTTGTTACGACTGACGGATCAGCAAACTGGTATTCAAAGGAAATGCCAATTTGGAGACGACACGATCTGCTCCCTGATGGAACAGATACTGGCGAGTCGTGTCATCGTGCCAGGCCGTCAGTGCGACAACTTCCGTAGATTCAGCGAATGGCTCGCCCGCTAACTGGGCGGCATACTCTTTGAACGTTTCCCGGGCACTAATCGACGCAGGCAGGCTCGTCTGCTGGCAGATCCAGGCATCCGCATCGACCAGCCAGATTTTCTTCGACGTTTCCTTCTGTGCAACAATCTGAGGTTCTGTGCATGCCGGCGTGAGCAGCAACAGCATCGATTCCCGCCAGATCGCATCGGGTGAAAGCACTTTCCAACCGGTCGAATTCTCCGAATGGCTGGTACTGGTTTTTGGAAAGATCCAGCGCATGACCTCTTCGCGTGAAGCGGTCCAGGGGAGTGCAATGTCGCGATTTCGAAGTGCATCGAGAATTTGACGGATCCATCGATCTGCCCAGACTTGCGGGCATCGCAGAGCAGGGGGCCAGATATTCCGAGTCCGCCCATCCCCTTCGCACCAGGGGCCGTAAACCACGACCACCTGACAGGCCTGAACAGCCGCTAAGAATTCGTCGGCCTCAGACGGTTCAAATTCATCCGATGTCGTTTGTTCGATAACGATCAGTTCCACCACTTGTGATGCAGGGAGCTTGATCTTTCCCTGCCAGTAATCAATGGCTTCCGAGAGTGTCTGGACCTTGATCCATTCCAGATTCTCCCTGGCACCCCAGGCGGAGATGCTTTGATACTGATTCGAAGCCTCCTCAGGAGAGACCCACAGGCACGTGATCTTTCGATTCGCATGATTGTCAGGCATTGGCAAGAGTCTTCGAGAAGTATCGGTTTGAGTCATCCCGTCCGTGGATCGTTGTCGGGCAGCTCAGGAAGCTGGATTTTCGACAGGGCTGGTCGCCCGCGGCGCATCCAGTGCTGGCCGAATTTTATGGAGCTGTTTCGCCAGGCCGACCTGCTGTTTCACCCGGCACACTGTCGCCGTCGGACATTGACTGCTGCAAGGACTGGGTTTCAATTTGGTCGCTCCATCGACCATGAATTCGCCGTTGCGAATACTGATGGCCAGATCAATCACACTTTGCTGGACAGCCTCTTGGAGCCGGTGGATGGAACTTTCATCGAGGCGGTTCCATTCTTTGGATTTCCTCCCGGCTTTCAAACCTGCCACCAGGCCTTCTTTGCGCAAGCCCCAGAAGCCTGCCTGCCATGCTTCAGCATTCTTTCCCGCCATTCTCAATCGTTTCACAGCCAGCAGGTAGACCACCAGTTGCAGGCTCAACCCCTGCTGCACAGCCTTTTCGTCGAACCGGTATTGGCTCGCCCCGCCCGATTTGTAATCGATGATCGAAAAGAACTGCTCACCAGTAGGAAGTTGATGAGCATCAATCCGGTCGATCTTGCCACCCAGTCGCACCAGATGCTCGTCTCGCGAAATTTCCAGCGCAGGGTAAGGCCCGAGAATCAACTCGCCGTGGTCATCATAAACCTGTCCAAAGGCAACTTCCGGCAACGTGGTTTCGGGCATACCTCCCCACGCACTGACCATCGTTTCCAAATACTCTCTTTGTGACGCAGCAAACTGTTCGCTCCACGCACTGACAATCTGCGAATCCAGCCGGGCCATGGCTTCTGCCAGTGGAGAACCTTTAGCCCGGCGCTGCATTTCGACAGCTACATGTTCGGCAAAAATCCGGCTCAGTTCCGCTTCATCGGCCATCGCCAGTCGGCCACTCCCCAGGAGAGACGCTAAAGCACTATGGAGAGCTGTCCCTCTCATCAGGTGATTCGTCGAGAGTTGCCTGGTCTCACGCGGCGAGAGTCCCAGCACCTCTTCGATCCAGAATCGAAACGGACAGTTCGCATAAAGTTCCAACCTCGTCACGCTGAATTGATGCTCTGGCCCATATTGGCGGGCAAACTCCTGGCGGAGAGCAGGTTCATTGAGCATCCCCTCGTACTCAGTAAAGCCTTCTGTACGATACCGAGCCTGCAGCATGGGCAGACCGCGAGCCATGTTCCGATAGGTTCGTCCCTCCGTCGTGTCCAGCAAACCTGTCTTCCACCAGCCTGCATGGCCGGTCATCGCCTGGTCAAACGCCACAATACGTAAGTCCCGGCGGGTATGGATCTCTTCCCGCTCCGGCATGACATGGATCGAGCCCACATGCCGCGGCAACTGCACGTCTTTGGTGAATAGATCGCAGGCCGCCAGCACAAATGGGCTGGGAAAAAGCTCCTGTCCTTTGGCATTGATCGCGGGATAAGTGATCAGCAGATTTTCTGTGGCCATGGAGACCAGTTGCCAGAAAAGCAGCGTCTCTTCCGAAGAATGATCCTCTTCCCGTACCAGCCGAAGACCCGCTGCAATCAGGCTTTGGCGCTCGGCATGACTGTAAAGGCAATTGGTATGTTCGGCAGCCGGGTAAGCCTGTTCGGTCGCACCCACAATCACAACGCAACGCGCTGAATCGAGAAATCGTGCCTGGGCCGGATCAATCAGCGGAATCATTCCCGGTGACGGGGCTGGCGGTAAACTGCGTTCCACACTCAGGCAGGCCTCGACTTCACTCCACCACGCCTGCAGGCTGATTCGTTCGGAAGGGTCTTGCCACGTCCCACGGCAGCGGCATACCCGGCGAAGAATCCTTTGCAGAAGTTCCCAGTCGCTACGATCTGCCTTATGGTTGAGTGAATCCGGCAAGAAGGGTGTCCATTGACTGATGATCGCCGCCCACAGATCAATCCACCCCTCAAAACTGTGTGATGTACTGAGTTTCTCGGTCATACGCAGCAGGATTTCCAACCCCTGACTGACCAGCGCGTGATTGATCTCCTTCTCAGTTGTCAATGCGCTGGGATCTGCCGCTCGTTCGCGGGCTTTCAAACTGAGGATTTTGCGACTGGAAGCCGGTGATTTTGCCAGCCAGGCCAGTAAGGCCCGTTTGGCTTTGGTGGAAAATTGCGAAGGGCGAAAAAATGTCGATGAGACGACCAGACGGAGGTCGTGACTCGTCCAGTCATTCAGTTCCAGTTTGACCAGTTGCGCAATCCAGCGCACGACAGGACAGGTTTCCAGCGATGAGGCCTGAGGAGCATAAACCGGTATTCCCGCCAGTTCGAAATGATCCAGCCAGCGCGAGGCTTCACTCGCCAGACCTCGAACCACAACCACGATCTCTTCGGCTGAGAATCCACTCGACCGCCACTTCTTGATCTGATAACTGACCGCTTCCAGTTCGCGATGCGGCCCACCCGCAGCAATGGCATCGAAGCCAGCGGCCGTTGAACTTCGGCTGACAATTCGCGGGTTACCAAAAAGACTCCGCGAAAGTTGCTCAAGTCCCGCAGGAACAGCACCCTGATCTGGATCTGTCGATATCGTGTGGACGCGAATCTCTTGCAGGGGTTGGATTCGAGATCTCAGAATCTCCAGTGTTCGGCGAGGAATGGCAAACAGCTCGCTTCGATCAAAAGAGGTCTTCCGCTGGCTGGCAAATTCATCGGGCAACGTGATAACGATGTCCGCGTTCCATCTCGCAAATTGCTCAAGCAACTCATACTGAATCCACGTGAAGTCGACAAAACCATCGCAGACCACGAGCCGCACCTGATCGAAAGGTGCTCTGGCTCCCTGGGAGATGGCCGCCCGTGCCAGCCACGATCGACCTTCCTGATCGTACCAGCCGCGTGCATTGAGCAACGCCTGGTATTCGTGATAAATCGCTGCCAATGCCAGATCCTTGCTGGTCGCGCCCCCTTTTCGCCGCTGGCAGCTTTTGAGAAATTCCTCAGGCCACGTTTCATCCCGCTTGAGCTCGGCAATCCAGTCACTGACGATTTTTGTCAAACCCCGAGTCTCGATAACAGCGCTGAACTCCTGGCATTCACCCCGCTGATAGACTGTCTGAATCGCGTGTGCCAACAGCAGAAATTGTGTGGAAGGCGTAATGGGAGTCGCTGCCGCAGACCCATGACTAAGAATGATCTCAGAGAACGACTCAAACGTATGCAGGTTGGGGGCCGCGATCCGACCCTTCAGTAATTCCCGCAAAGCCCGATAAGTCCCCGAGTGTGTGCGAGCCGAGGGTGTGAGCCACAGGCCAGTCCCCAATTGACCGGTTGCCAGGCCTTGACCAAGATGAGTGGCATAGCGTTTCAGTGCCTCCTGATGACGTGCGGCACCTGTGCCAGTCAAAATCTCAAGCATCAAGAAGCCTTCGTAGGTGCAGTGAGGATAGGAAAGCGTTCGCCGGGTCGACATTCTCTGGTTTCACTGAGTTTGCCAGATTGTCACACGAATCGACCTTGTCGGCACAGGGGATTTTTCGGTACAACCAGATTTTGTAAATTCTACTTGAGATTTCTCAAGTCTTTTGAGATCACCACCCGGAAAGGAAGCCGGAATGGCTCATACCATCGAGTCCATTGCCTCTTTGATTGGCGCCCGTATTGTCACGCTTGACGGATGCGTGGCCACTCCACAGGAACCTGTGACGGGTGCCGCAGCGATTGAGCAGGCCAAGTCTGGTGAACTGACCTTCCTTTCCGAAGATCGTCATATCAGCCGGTTGAAGGAAACCAATGCCTCTGCGGTGGTCATTCATCCTTCACAAGCCGCCCGCGTCAATGCGGATTATCCTCGTCTGGTGCTGCTGGAAGTGGAAGATCCTCAGGCCGCCTTTCTTCAGGTGCTGCCACTCTTTCGCATGATTCGCAGTCGCTTGAAGCGAGGCATTTCCCCCTCGGCTTTTATCAGTTCCACAGCCCGGATCGGCGAAAACTGTGCCATTGGGCCCGGTGCTTACATTGGTGAAGACGTCATCATTGGCGATGATTGTGACATCCATCCGGGTGCCAGTATCGGAGCCGGTTCGCGTCTGGGACGGGATTGCCAGATTTATTCCAACGCGGTGCTTTACCACGAAGTTTCGCTGGGCGATCGAGTCATCATTCATGCCAATGCCGTCCTGGGAGCCGATGGTTTTGGCTATCGTTTCGAGCAGGGTCGATTCATCAAGGTGCCACAACTGGGTGGTGTGATTATCGAAAGCGATGTGGAAATTGGTGCCGGTGCGACGATCGACCGAGGCGCTGTCGATGCCACCGTCATTGGTGCCGGAACCAAGATCGATAACATGGTTATGATTGGTCACAACTGCCGCGTGGGTCGGAATAACGTCTTTGCGGCTCAAGTGGGTCTCGCAGGTTCCTGCAGCACTGGCGATTATGTGCGGCTGGGTGGTCAGGTGGGTGTGAAAGATCACACGCACATGGGCACAGGTTGCATGGTCGGTGCCAAGGCCGGCGTGCATCGCAATGTGCCCGACGGCGAAACATGGATTGGTTACCCCGCGAGCCCGGAAGCCGAACAGAAGCGACTCGTCTTTACGCTGAAGCGAGTTCCCGAAATGCGGGAAGAAATGCGGGCCATGGCCAAGAGGCTGGCTGAGCTTGAAAAGTTGATGGCCGAATCCGCCAGCAATCCTCTCAAGGCCGCCGGTTAAATCAGAAGCTGGTTTTCTTGAGTCAGCTCAACAACTGGCAGTGAATCACAAACTTTCGAACAGGATGTTCGTTCGTCATGATGAGCATGGATGTTCCAGGATCCGCGCAAAGAGTGGGCCTGCTGGCAGGTGCTGGCAGGTTCCCGATTTCCTTTGCTGAAGCTGCCAAAAAGCAGGGGATCAAAGTCGTTTGTGTCGGTGTTGCCGGCATGGCTTCTCCCGAGCTGGCACAGCATTGCCACATCTATCAGGAAGGGCCACTCGCACGATTTGGCTACGCCATGCGCGTCTTCAAGCGGCATCGCGTTGATCGACTGATCATGGCAGGAAAGATCGAAAAAACCGTCCTGTTTCAGTCATGGCGAATCTTTCGTCTGCTCCCCGACTTCCGGACGCTCCGCATGTGGTACAGCTTTGCCACATCGAACCGAAAAGATGACACCATCCTGCTGGCGGTCATCCGCGAGTTTGAGCGTGATAACTTCCATTTCGATTCTGCCCTTGATTATTGCCCGGAGTTGCTTGTGAAACACGGATTTCTCACCCGGCGTAAACCCACGGAAGCCCAATGGCGCGACATTCGCTTTGGTTGGAGTCTGGCCAAGGAAATGGGGCGGCTCGATGTCGGCCAGTCAGTCGTCGTGAATGACATGGCAGTCATTGCCGTTGAGGCCATCGAGGGAACCGATCGCTGCATTCGCCGTGCTGCCGAACTCTGCCGTCGCGGCGGATTTACAGTCGTCAAAGTGGCCAAGCCCAATCAGGATCGCCGCTTTGATGTCCCGACGATCGGGATTCAAACCATCCGCACGATGCACGAAGCGGGTGGCCGCGTACTGGCGGTTGAAGCCGGGCAAACCATCATCATCGATGAAGCCGAAGCGGTCGAACTGGCCGATAAGCTGGGAATTGCGATTGTCTCCCTCAACGCCGATGAAGTGGAACAGCACATCGCCGCCTGATTCCATTGACGAGCCGGAAGCGTGAGCGACGGGGGCTCTCATCTTCCGCAAGAGACATGGCAAGTTGATTTGATAGCTAGGTTTGAACGTCAACAGAACATAAAAATGCCCGTCGCTGACGCTTCCGGCTCGTATCGCTCGTGATCCTTCCTCGCAAGTCGCCAGGCGAAACTCAAGGTGGTCGTGTAGGGTGAGTTAAGGTTCTGTGCAACCCACCAACTCAAATGACTCCAAACCCATGAGCGATGACCGCAGGGTGGCCCCGGTTGAAACGCTTATTTCTGCCTGAATAGTGAAGCCACAGGCGCGGACTGGCAACGCGGCAGCTTTAACGTTGTTCCATTTGAGTTGTTGAGAACTTCGCCTGGCATTTCATCAGACGACAAAACCTGTTCTATTCAGAACGCAGAGCTCCTGCAGAGCGCAAACCTGTCCCAACCCGGCGACTGCCTGCTGGATCAAGGCCGCTCGAATCAATCGAATAGCGAGGAATTCTGTTGTTTTGAATGATGCTGCAAAGGACGATGGCGGGTTGCGAAAAGCCTTAATCGACGCTGGGTGACTGTGACTAAAACTGGCAACAGCGACCGGGTGGACGGGAATCGATTGGCTCAGCTCAAACGTCCTTGTTCACCCGCAGGTTGTTTGACGCAGGTTGTTCATGACCGTGAAGATAAGAAGTTGAGAGGAACTTTTCACGCGAATTTTTGATTGTGACAACGATAGACTCAATTCTGGTAAAACGCCGCCTTTGTCATGACGGGCATCAGCACTCAAGGCTTTCCAGGGGGCTGGAGGCAGAGAAGCCACTCCTGCCTCCGTAAACAGGCCGCCAGTAGGCCGCTAACCTGCGAATGACTTCTAACGGGTAGATTTGAATGAAAAGAGGTTTGCGATACTCAGCATCAAGATTTCTGTTTGCATTTGTTTGCATACTCGTTGGAGTCTTACTCTACCGAGGAGCTTCTAAGTATTTTCGAATCGATATAATGAAGAATGCTGGCATACGCACCGAACTTGATTACTCGGGGGTATCTCAGAAGTTAGGTATCCCCGAATCTTTTCTCGAGTCGTTTGATACGAAGGTCGGTTGGCCCTACTGGGGGGAAGTCGAATGGATACTGCTTGGAGATGTTGATTTTGATGCCGTGAGTGCCGCATGTCGTTTAGGAACAGTTAAGCGATTTTCCTCATACGAAGCATGTGTAGACGACGAACGAATATTCATCCTTCTGTCTGACAACCCTTGTATCAAACAAGTAACAGCCTGTGCCTCAAGTGACTTACCTCTCGATTCGTCTTTGTCGAGGTTTTCAAATTGCAGGAATTTAGCTTGGCTCAGTATTATAGGGGGCAGAATGTCTGACACTGGCGTTCTCGCACTTTCCAAATCTCAGTCGATCATGCGTCTTAGTCTCCATGGGAAATCTGTAACGGATGCTTCTGTCCCATCGATCTGCAGAATGAAATCCCTAAGGACGCTGGAACTCATGGATAATATTGGAATAACAGAAGAAGGTGTTAGTCGAATACTATTAGAAAGATCAGATATTCTAATTGTCTACCAGGGGAAATGGTTGAGTGGCACAAATTGATTATCGTGCATCGACCTGCATATTAGCGATCAAAGTGGTTAAGGCTCGCAAAGTCGCCGAAGCATGCAAGGTCTTGCAGCCCAGCCGGTGCCCGCTGGATCAAGGTCACGCGAGTCAATCTAATGGAGACGATTTCCCTGTTTTTAATGATGCTGCAAATGAAGATGGCGGGTTGGGCAATGCCTTATAGTAAGCTGCCTGTCTGTTTTGATTGAAAATATAAGTGCATTGGAGTAATACTTAGAAGTCATTCCAGACAAAGTGTTAGTGTGCCATACTGAAAGAATTCATTATTATGCCTTACCACACCACTTATGACCTCCCCTCGATTGCCCGCTATCAGAAGTATGTACTCTATGGCTTGCTGGCCAATATTCTGGCAATCTTGTTGATTTTTACAATTCCGCAACTGATAGTGACAGTTGCTCCGGGTGCGCTGAATCCTTTTGCGGCGACTCTTCTGCCAATTCTGCAGATTTTTTATCTGGCTGTGGCGGTGGCCGTTTTTGTCTCGTCGATCCTTTTGGGGATTAAGGTTTACCATCCCGCTCTTGGGGCGATTCTGGCAATCATGACGCTCATCCCCTGTCTGGGATTAATATGCCTGCTCGTCCTGAATTCGCAAGCGACGACAATTCTACAAAAGAACGGAATTCGAGTAGGGCTGATGGGTGCCCGATGGAAAGATCTCCAGACGTCACAACGTAAATCGGATGGTGGTCCAGGTCGAAATCAATAGGTCATGACCCGCCTTTTTTGTTTGACACCAACAGAGTGCATATGAATCCGGATTGAGAAGTGTCATCGATGCATATAAATCCAGTGTTTGAAGCAATCTCTCATGATTTGTAGTTCCTCTGTTTCAGTGCGCATTTGCGTCACGCAGCAGCAAAATGAACCACCTAACGAATCACTACTGATACGTGCGTCGGCATTAATGAAAAATGTATCGTCTGGAGATCTATGTAAAGAAAAAGTAAAAACATCTTCATAGTCGCAAAGGATTGCTTGGGGGAGTTCGGCTCTCAGGACACATTCAAGATCATCGACCCAAATCCTTAACTGTTGAAGGGTGCAATAACCGATTGAAGTAAAGCCTTTTGAATGTCCAGTAGCGAAAACAACACTCAATTGTGCGTCTCCGCCATTTACAAGATTAAGTGAGATGGTCAAGCTGCCATCAAAAGACCGACTGTTGAGCGTAAGAGTGTCGCACATACGTACTCCTTTTCTTGAATCATCGTGCGTGTGGTGCGGTCAGATTATTTCTTATTTCCACACGGGGACTGGGGTCGTGCAGGGTGGCTGTGGTTAGATATCTCGGCTTTCCCTTGTGCCATTTGACACTGGTTGTTCATGGCAGGGTGGTCCCGGTCGATAATTCAGACTTCTATTGGGGTGGTGAAGTTGTAGGAGGGGACTCGCAACGCAGCAGCTTTATCCTTGTTCCATCTAAGTTGTTGAGAAGTTCGGTTGGCGTTTCATCAGGCACGAAATCGCTCCTGTTTCCAGCAGGCAGATCGACGAGCCGGAAGCGTCAGCGACGGGGACTTTGATTTTCTGCAAGAGCCATGGCAAGTTGATTTAATAGCTAGGTTTGATCGTCAACAGAACACAAAAAATGCCCGTCGCTGACGCTTCCGGCTCGTATCGCTCGTGATCCTTCCTTGCAAGTCGCCAGGCGAAACTCAAGGTAGCGGTGCCAGTTGAATCGATTTGAAATCGAACTGAGTCGTGGGATCATGCCCCTGCAAACTGAAGTGCCCCGCTTCTAATCGCAGTCCTTCACGGGGATTCACATTCGGCTGTCGGCTGTCGGTCCAGTCCACCATTTGAATGCCATTGACCCACGTCGAAAAGTGTGGTCCATCCGCGATGAGTGTGCCTGTCAGCCATGCGTTATCGTTAGCGACAATGCGACGGGCAGAAACCCGGCGGAAGATCGCACCCGTTCCGTGATCAAGTGGCTGATTGCGGTCGCCATTTTTGAATCCGTTATGAATCTGAAACTCATAACCATGGGAAGGGGTCTTCTCGGTCCCTTCCATCGCTCGGAAGAAGATGCCGCCATTGAGATTGTCAGCCAGAGTCCGCGCCGTGAACTGCAGGATGAAATTGTCAGCCGTGGTTTCGGTTTCGAGAAACCCGCGACCACCCGCGACATGCAGCAACTTTTCCTTGACTTCAAAAGTCCCGGCACTCCCGGGCACCACCCGCCAGCCCGCAAGATCCTCGCCATTCCAGAGCAATTGAAAACCGAGTGGTTTGAGATAGATGTTTCGAAATCGAGCCGGCCCACCATTCTGCTGCAGGCCAATAAAGCCCGTTTTGAGCGGATTGGCCGTTTCGTCTTTGTAAGTTGCAATCACCTGGCCATCGAGTTTCACGGTGACCTCCTGGCCAGCCACGGTCGCTTCATAAGTGTGCCAGCCACCGGCTGTCGGTACTGTCCTCGAAGGTTTGGCTCTGGCCACAAGACTGCCACTGGTAAAGCCGGCAGGGTGTTGATCACAGAGATTCAGTTCGTAGCAATCGACGGCCGGATTGGTCGGGTTGAGGGGTGTGCGCAGGAAAATGCCACTGTTCGAAGCGGCATCAATCCAGGCATCACAACGCAGCTCAAAATCAGCAAAGCGGGTGGTGGTACACAATAACCCTTTGGGACCTTCGGGAATCTGGATTTCACCGTTGGAAACAGTCCATTGGGCTTCTGAGTTGGGCTGCCAGCCAAAGAGTGTGTGGCCATCAAAGAGCTTGATCCAACCCGCATCAACATCTTCGGCTGAAAGCTGGTTATTCCCATCAGCCGAGGGAACTTCGAGTGCAGGGATAGGAGCCGCCGTTGAGGTGGCAGGTGCTGCTGTCTGGCTTGTCGTTGGCGTGCCATTCTCTGCCGCTGCGTTCGCCTGAGCTTCCACTGCGACATCATTGGTCGGTGTCGCCACTGGCTCAAATTCGTTGTAAAGGCAACCACTCAGAAGTAACGTTCCGCAGAGCAGGCCGTTGAATGAAACCGGCCTGTTGAGAAGTGGCAAGACGATTCGAGGCATGACAATTTCCACAATTTTCGGAGAGACAACGTTCTGAGATGGTGCGACTTGAGGTGTTTCGTAGACCGAATGAATGCAGATGAGCTACGCCTCACTCTGGGCAGCATGAGCTTTCAGCGCCTGAGGTCTGACTGTCAGGACCGGGCATGGCGATTTGCGTGTAATACGCTCCGCAGTGCTCCCGAGCAGCACATGGGCTAAGCCTGTCCGGCCGTGAGTTCCCAGGACAATCAGATCGATCGCCTGCTCTTCGGCATATTGCAGGATTTCCAGAAATGGAACGCCCGATCGAACCGCTGTCACCACTTGCAGGCCGGTATCCTGGAGAGGTTGCGCTAGAGAATTCAGATTTTCCTGAGTCGCAGCCATCAATTCGGGCAATTGACCCGTGGGGAGCAAAAATGGCGATGCGGGATCGGGAGAGATCATCTCGATATCTTGAACCACATTGAGCAGGTGCAGTGTGCTTCCCAGCCGATTTGCCAGTTCAGCGGCGTATTGCTGGGCAGGTAGGGCAAAATCGCTGAAATCTGTCGGGAACAGAATGCGTTCCAGGCGAATCATCATGGCTCTCCTCAAGAGTTCAGACGACTGAAATTCTGTGTGATTCTTTACTCAATCAGATGAACTTCCACATGGTACTGTGTTGATGGAAAAGATGCTGTCAAAAAAGAGCACGCGCTGGTGGCGCGTGCTCTTTTTTCTAGCAAGTGAATCTCTCGTGGCTTACGCCGATTCGGCCATATCCCAGCGCAAATAGGCTTCCAGAAACTCGTCAATGCGTCCGTCGAGGACGGGCATTGGTGTGCCAACTTTCAGATTGGTACGAGTATCCTTAACAAATTGCTCCGGGTTGAGGACATAGTTACGAATGGTTTCGCCACCGAAGCCAATTTTGGACTTCTGCCCTCGTTTGTGAGCCGCTTCGTTTTCCCGTTTGACAGTTTCGAGCTGCAGCAGTTTGGCCACCAGCATCTTGCGGCACCACGAGCGATTCTTGTGCTGACTGCGCTCGTTCTGGCACTGCACCACAGTATTGGTGGGCAAGTGAGTCAGACGAATGGCCGACGATGTTTTATTCACATGCTGACCACCCGCACCACTGGCCCTGAAGATATCTTCGCGGATGATCTTGGGATCTTCCCAGTTGATATCGATGTCAATCGTGTCATCCGGTTCCGGGATCACATCAACAGCCGCGAAAGATGTCTGACGGCGACCGGCTCCATCAAACGGGCTGATACGAATCAAGCGGTGCACTCCCGTTTCACCCCTTAGCAGGCCGTAAACGTACTCGCCACGAATGGCCAGTGTGGCATTGCGAATACCGGCTTCTTCCGCCTCGGAAATTTCAATCAGTTCCGTCTCAAAGCCACGATCTTCAGCCCAGCGGGTATACATTCGCAACAGCATGGCTGCCCAGTCGGAGGCATCTGTTCCTCCTTCGCCCGCTTGAATCTGCAGATAAGCCGAACAGGGGTCTTCGGGACGACTCATCATCGCCTTGAGTTCGACCTGCTGGAATTTTTCCTGCAGGGAAGCGAGCAGGCCGACCATTTCGTCACGTGATTCGGACGAATCGTCTTCCGCGAGAAATTCCCGCAAGACCGCCAGCTCTTCAGTCCCGTCAATCAGTTCCTGAAGCGGCTTCAAAGACCCGTTCACGTTACGTAACTCGGTTACCAGTCCCTGCGCCTTCTCCTGGTGATCCCAGAAATCGGGTGCAGACATCGCTGCGTTGATCTCCGCTACTCGTGCCTGCCACTGATCGTAGTCAAAGAGAGTCTCGGAGCTGGAGGATGCGAGATGTCAGCTCTTTGGATTGTGCAATCAGTTCGTTATCCATGTCGTCTTCAGTCAGTCCCAGTCAAACGGTCGAGTCGGGCAGTCCATGATTTTCTGCCATCAGATAAAGAGTAGTCGACCATACGCAGACAGAAAAGCGTGACGATGTTCCTCAATGATGAATTGAGTGTGTTTCACTTCACAAAAGCAGGATTTCGCAGGAAAGCGTAGGGGAGGCCGAATGCTTCATTTTCATTCCCCTCATGGGGCTTCATCACTTTGGTTTCATCTCTTTGAACTTTATTAATATGAAACGGTGGCTCTGCGAAACTGTTGAGCATCAATCCCTGGCAGTTGAGCCGAGAAGAGCGGGGCCGTAGTGTCGACCAGTTGTGAATCGGCAGGGTCTTCCGAAGCTGGCCCGGCAAAAGTGACTTCGCCGAACAGGACTCCCTGAATCGATGTGGGTTCCTCTGGCAGCAATTGAGGAGTCTGGCCAGCCAATCCATCCCACAGGCAGATTGTCGGGTGTCCGACCAGAATCGTCCCTTCGCCAGAGATCCGCACAGCGTTTTTCCAATCAGCGCGCAATTCCGAAGCTGTTCGCCAGCGGAGGATGGCCGCATATTCATGGGCAGGTAACCAGACGGTATCGATCGCTTCGATTTCGATGGGTGTGGAACCAGTCTGACTCGCCAATTCGCCCTGACAATCAAGCCAACTGGTTGTGCCCCTCAAAGTGCAGCGATTCACTTGCAGCAGAAACTCACTGCGACGAGTTGATTTTCCCAAAGAGACCAACGCTGCAGACTCGCTTTGTAATACCTGGGAGCAAACGACCTTTCGAGGTGTTTCCGCAGCATAGAGCAGAGTCGCCGAGCCCGATTGCAGCACCCGTTCAAACTGGGCCACACCACCAGTGGCATCTTTTTGCTCGGGTGGTCTCCAGGCAATAGCGGCACGGGCTGGCCCCGCAGGATCCTTCGGCAGGATGAATTCACAATCGGTGACCGTGAGATTGCGAGCACGCAACGTGATGAGTAATCGGGAAGCGTCTTCCTGCGAAACATCTGGCTTGAAAAGAAAACGAATTCCTCGCAGATGCAGCGTGTCTGCCGTGATCTTGAGTGGTTCGTGACCGATGACAATCTGTGGTGTTACGCCTGGAGCCGCCTCAAGAGTGAGATCCCCGACAAATGAAATCTCGGCCACTTCATAGCTCGTCGATTCATTGAGCAGCAGGCTCCCTGTCGACGACGGGACAGGAAGTGGTTTGCCCGGGATAATCGCCGTGTGTGCTGAGAGCCGGAGATACGATTGCTGTTGACCGGACGTTATCGGGACAACAGAGGTTGTTTCCGGGGAAGCAACTGTGGCCGCCTGTTGTTGAACAGCGTTCTCCTTGGCAGGAATGGCCAGTAGCCAGAGATGATCCCAATGGTTGCGGGTGGCTGTGAACAGCACGCCAACCGCGACCAGCAATACGGCTGCAGCCCACAATCCCCTCGATACGGCGGGTTTGGGATGAGTTTGATCAAAATGGGGGACGGTCTCCCGAAACGATTTTTCGAACCGACTGAGGATGCTGGCATGCCCCGGGCCCCAAAGTTCGAGTCCCTCGCGAATGGAAGCGGGCCGGTCAGCAGGATTCTTTTGCGTCAGCAAAGCAATCGCCTTTGCCTGTTGGGGAAGAACTTCAGGGGCAATCTCGGCAATATCAGGTATGGCTCGTTGCCGATGAGCCGCCACACGTTGAAAAAGATCTCCCATCAGAAAAGGGGGCCGTCCTGCCAGAAGTTGCCAGCAGAGACATCCTGCGGCATAGAGATCGCTTTGAGCCGAAGGCGCTGCCTGGTGAGAGAATCGCTCGGGTGCCGCAAGGTCCAGGACGGCCGGGTGCGGAGTATCGTGCAGATTCAGCACTGGAGTCAGGATCCCCCCGATCCCCGGATCGACGAGGACGATCTTCCTGCTGGAAGAAGAGAGACGGAGATTTTCCAGGCGAAGGGCACCTTCCGAAAATCCAAGACTCTCCAGTGTCGCCAGGGCTTGCAGCAACTGGTGGCCAATCGCCTGCACAACGGCTGCAGGGAAACGGCCACGACGGACCAGAAGTTCCGTCAAAGGTCTGCCTTCCACGAAAGGGCTGATGACCGCCAGTCCCGAGGAATGCTCCCGAGTTGCCTGGGTTGTTCCAACTGAAGGAGGAACTGTTGAACTCCAGTCACCCATCCGAAAAACCTCTTGCGGACAGGCGATTGTCGAAGGATCCACGGTGAATTTCGCGGGTTGTTGTCGAGAACTCATCGGCGAGGCCAGTGCCGCGACGAGTCGCTGCAAAGCCTGTTCGATGCGTTGCAATTCGTTGACATCAGCGTGGATCACACGAAGGGCGACGCGCGCTCCATCGGTGATGCGGTGCGCTTCAAAGACTTTGGGGGAACGATGCTGCCCCAGAGGACGCCTGAGAAGATAATTCCCAACGAATAACGAATCGGTTTGTCGGGCCTCAATGCGCTCGGCCTGCCAGGCCGTCAGCAGCTTGCGACGCACGAACTCATTGAGATACAGGCCATCAAATGCCGGGAGGTCATCTGACAGGCGTTGCATCACTCGACGCGAGATCACCAGCGCACTGGCTGAGGAAATTCCCAGCCGCTCAAGCTGCATGAGGAGATCGCTGGATGGCGGTTCTCGCACGAGGTGGATTCCTTTCCACAACTCAACCTGTCGATCAATTGAAGTTCAACTGGTGGTCAAGACTCCAGCGGCTGACGAGTTGATTTTTGGCCGATCACAATCATTTCCGCCAGCAGGAGCAGGGCAGATGCTGTGGTCGCAAGACCCACCAGACCTGCCAGTGCTGTTGACCAGTAGGGAGTCACCAACCCAGGTATGGTGTAGTCCGGCAGCCATGTTTCCCATGTCTGTGCACTTGCGAGAAAACCGGCAATCTCGCCGGTGGCTTCAAGACCATCGGGCAGGATCGAAGCTGTGGGAGTCAGTGGCAGGATACATAGAGCCAGCACAAACAGAATGCGGACTCGAGTTGTGGCTTCATAGGGCAGCACGATGGCAGCCAGTAAAGTTGTGATCATTCCTTCGCCAAGAGCAATGGGGACATGCGTCTGCAGGAGCAGAAGAGCCGTCTGTGTCCCGTTGATCGTGGCTGTTGCACCCAGAGCCAGTTGCACACCCAGTGCCAGGACCGCTGCCATGACACTCAGGGCCGAGACCGAGAACCAGGTCAAGGCACGCAGAGCCAGCGATCCTGTTGCCGAAGCTGGGAGCTTCTGCAGCATGAAGGCTGTGATGGCCACAGGGATCACTCCCATGTTGAGAATGTTGATACCTAAAGCCGAAAGTCCGCCGTCTCCAAAGAGGCTGGCCTGAATCGTCAGAATGACGGCCATGATCAGACAGGCTGCCCAGGGGCCCAAGAGAATCGTCGCCAGGGCTCCGCCCATCAGATGGCCGGAAAAACCCTGACCAGGGATTGCGAAGTTGCACATCTGCATGGCAAAAATCGCACATCCCACACCTGCGGCCTGCAGGATGGACGGAGTCGCTGTGGGTTGACGGAGAAGTTCTTTCCGCCAGTTCCATAAACTGAAGGCGACTGCAGCACTCGCGAGGGGAACAGTGCTCAGGCACAGCAAAGGAGAAAGAACACCATCTGGAACATGCATCGCGAATTGATCCGTCTGAAAGAATGGCAGGCTTCTGAATGAATTCTCATCAACCAGGCAATGATGTCATTACGACCGCTAGAAGATATCAGGAAGCTCAGAACTCTGGAAGCACTCCCTATGCTGGAAGCCACTGCCCTCGATCAGCATACTGTGCTTGGAGGCCATGGGCGCTTGATCCCTCAACTCCCTTTGATCCCGAATCTACTGTTGATCCCTCACCTGTTGGAGTAGGCACGTTTGAATTTCACGGCTGATGAACAGATCGAGTGGGAACGCTGGCGGCGGCTGAAAGAATTGCCCAAGATTTTTCAACGCCTGGCGGAAATCGAAGGGCCAGAGTTTCGACGTCAGGAACTTTTGCGGAGAGAGTACCCCGCCGAACTGGTGACATTAGCCATGCTGGTAGCTGATCTGCGGCAACGGGCTCAGGGACGTTTTGAATTGGCCTCCAGGCTCTGGTTTGACCGGAAATCGCTCGAACAGACCACAACGGAAGCGATTGCCAGGCATAAAGCCAGGCGATTTCCTGTGGGCGAAACAGTGGTTGATTTATGCAGTGGAGCCGGCGGAGATGCGATCGCCCTGGCAGCACGCGGCCCCATTGTGGCTGTCGATTCCAATCCTCTCCAACTGGTTCGACTCCAGTGGAATGCCGAGGTCTATGGCGTCGACCAAAAGATCGAATTTCAGCAGGGTCTGGCCGAGACAATCGACATCTCGAACAAGTGGGTTCACATTGACCCGGACCGTCGGCCCGATCTGTTGTCGAAAGGTCTCAGTGGACGAATTCAGCGAATAGAGGATCTCGCACCACCACTCGAAGTACTGCAGAACATCATGCAGCAATCGCGTGGAGGTGCCATCAAGCTTTCACCCGCCAGCAACTTTGGTGGTAAGTTTCCCGATGCCGAAATTGAACTGATCAGCCTCAGTGGAGAATGCAAAGAAGCTACGGTCTGGTTTGGGGAGTTAGCCGGAGAAGCCCCTTTTCGCGCGACCATCTTGCCCGAAGGTGCCAGCCTGGCCGGTCACCCGCTCAGTGTGATGACTCGGGTTGAACCACCAGGACGCTATATCTTTGATCCGGATCCGGCCGTCGTGCGATCTGGCTTAGTTGATGTGATGGCAGATCAGTTGGATCTGTGGCGATTGGATGACGCCGAAGAGTATCTGACGGGATCTGAGCCCACACTGAGCCCGTTTGTGCAAACGTTTGAAATTGAACAGATTGTGAGCGGAAACGAGCGAGAATTGAAAGCGGCTATTCGAGAACGTGGTTATCGCGAACTGGAGATTAAGTGCCGCCATGTTCGCGTGGATGCCAATCAACTGCGGAAGAAACTCCCTTTAGGGAACGGGCCTGCCGGTGTTCTCTTCGTCGCTCGTATTGCCGGGAAGACCAGCCATGTTCTGGCGCGTCGCTTAAGTTATCGCAGCCAGTCGGCTGTCTCGAAGGTCTAGCAAATTCTGCGATGGAAAACAGCAACGCTGCAGTCTGGTCATCCATGACTGCAGCGTTGGAAATTCTCGCAATGAACTTCAGGACATTCAGCGAAAACTATTCCTGAGGAGCGACATCGCGGAAGCTGAAGAAAGCAAATGGCTGCAGTGTCGTGGGTGGCAAAGGCTTGGGCGCGAGTTGAAATGGATAGCGATAGGCGACCACTTTGCCGGTCGTCATTTCACCGATGTAGACGACACCCGTCGAAATCTGTGGCCCACCTCGTGTGGTGAGATTTCCGTCGCCAGACATGATGACGAACTGAGGCTTGGCCGCTGGGTCGAGACCAAAATCAGCGGCAATACTGCGGAAGTAAAAGTTCGTGAATTGTGCCGACTGCTGGTTCAACAACGCACCCACCAGTCGGCCTGTCAGAAAATCGAGGACAAAAATGGTATCCGGGTTCTGAAAGCCGGTGGTGGCTGTCGTGATGGCGAATTTATCCGTGCGGTCTGTCCCTCGAGCCTGCACCTGTTCAGCAGGCCAGAATGAAGAGATGGCCATTCCCAGAAAAATTCCTGCAACCAGCCAGGGGAGTTTGTTGGAGGCAGCAGGGCGGGACGGGGCCGGATCATTGAACAGCATCATATTAGGAGGACTCCATAGTGACGGGGTGTATCGAGAACTCAACTGAGAAATGACAAAGGCAATATACTCACAACATGGTCGAGCTGGAAACTATGAATCTGCATGGAATTCTGGGGCTTTTGGAGGACTAGGCAGAATTCACGGCCCTCAGAGAAGGGAACTTTTACCTAACGAACGATCCAGCTCGTATCGCGGTTGAGCAATCCGCGATGGCGGATCATTCAAGGCAAGTCGGCACGATGCAGGCTGACCTGTGGCGATTGTTCTCGCTGAAAGATATCCTGCGAGAGCTTCTGTAGATTTCAGTCCCTCGATCGATTGCCCGACAATTTCGCGGCAGGAATGGGAAGTCGGTCGTGGAGTGGGTGCAGGGCCTGATGGCATTTTGATTCTCCCGGTTTTGATTCTCTCAGCACGGAAAGACCAGAAACATGGACACCACGAATGGCAGCTTGAATCGTAAACTCCGGATGGCCCTGGTGGGTGGGGGTTCGGGATCATTTATCGGTCGTGTGCATGCAACGGCTGCTGTCCTCGACAATCGGGCTGCCCTCGTGGCGGGAGCTTTGTCTTCAGACCCCATTCGGGCCAAGTCTTCGGCAGCCGGTTATGACATTCCACAAGATCGGGCTTATGCATCCTATCAGGAGTTAATCGACAGTGAGCTGGCCAAACCAGCCACGGAACGCATTGACTTTCTAACGATTGCGACACCGAATCACATGCACTTTCCCGTCGCCAAGGCGGCTGTCGAAGCGGGTTTCAATGTCGTCTGCGACAAGCCAATGACATTCGATCTGGCTCAGGCCGAAGAGTTACAGAAGCTTGTCGAAAAGTCGGGTGTTGTCTTTGCTGTAACCCATAATTACACGGGGTATCCGCTGGTGCGTCAGGCCCGCGAAATGGTGCAGAATGGGGAGTTGGGTGAGATTCAGTGTATTCGCTCCAACTACATTCAGGGCTGGTTGCGAACCCGGCTGGAAGCTTCCGATCAGAAGCAGGCCGCCTGGCGGACTGACCCTACACGATCAGGTGCTGCTGGCTGCTTTGGTGATATTGGTACTCATGCCTATAACCTGGGTCGATATATTTCGGGATTATTGCCCAGGCAGATTTCCTGCCACCTGAGAACCTTCGAAACAGGTCGCGCTCTGGACGATTACGGTCACGCGGTGATTCAGTTTGAAAATGGTGCTCTGGGGACAGTTACAGCCAGCCAGGTGACCCATGGACGGGAAAATGATGTGACGATTGAAGTTGACGGAACCAAAGGTGCGATTCAGTGGCGGCAGGAAAATCCCAATGAATTGATTGTCCGTCGCAACGGGTCGGCACACCAGATCTACACCCGAGATCCGAATGCTCCGTATCTCCTGCCCCTGGCAAAGTCCTCCTGCCGACTCCCCAGTGGGCATCCCGAAGCCTTTTTCGAGGCTTTTGCCAATATCTATCGTGCCGCATTCGATGCCATGATTCTGCGAATCGAAGGCAAATTTTTTGAGACGAAAAATACGATTTACCCGAACGTCTACGACGGTGTCGAAGGGATGTATTTCATTCAGCAAAGTGTGGCCAGCAGCCGCGAAAATGGTGCGTGGCTACCTTTGCAGCATCAGGCTGCCCGTAAGTAAGGCACCCAAGTCGACAGTTGTCAGGTTTTATGAGGTCGGCAGACACTCATCGAAATGAAGCACATCACAGCCGCCTGTGTGACAAACCCGTTGCACAGGCGGCTTTTATTATCAAGGAGCATGGAGAAAGGAATCGCATTCAATATTCAGAACAAATGCGGAACTCAGAATCTGATGTTCACTGGCATGGATTTCGCCTGATGGAGACAGATCCGGGGTGAAAGGCGACTCTTTGTGTGAATTTGTCAATGAGTTATTCGTTTTGCACAGGGGCGATAAGGCAATGGACGAATTAGGCGATTCACTGAGAGTGTCAGCACTCAGGCTTCTGTGAACCTGTGACAGTCGAAACGAGTCACGTAACTGTTTCGACTGAACCGTTGATGCCGTGCGTATTCGTCGATTAAAATTTTAGTGCGAATGTGTACAGATTTTGATTGAAAACCTGGAGTCAGGTTGGCAGATTACTCAATTCAGAAATCGATCGTATTGCGGTTTGTTTGGTTGTCTTACGAAATTCTTGACGTTCATTGAGGTATGGGGATTGGGCTATGAAAGTCCGTGTGACCTGTCAGTCATGTTTTCAACCCTTTATGGTGGCTGAAGAAAAACTGGGGAAAAAGGTTCGCTGCTCGCAATGCAATGAAGTGACAATTGCCAGCGCCAGCGGTCGTTCCGGTGGAAAATCTTCTGGAGGTAATGGCGTTCCGGTTCCTGTTGTGGTGGGTGGCGGCGTCGCTCTGGTGGTTGTAGCTGCCGTTGCTGTACTGGCACTTCGCGCCAATCCAGTTCCTGTGAATCCGGCACCAGCAGTTGCTGCCACACCCTCCCCGGCGACTGCTGGATCCGCGGTACCGATTGTGGCGTCATCGGGGGGGACTTCTCCTGTCCCTGTGACATCGACCCCCGCGAGTACATCAACTTCGGCAGGGAGTACTCCTGCAGCCACCACTCCTGTGGCCGAAACGACCGCCATGGCAAGTGGCTCGACGACTCCACCGGCTCACACACAGTCTGCTCCTGCAGCCACTTCACCGACACCGATGCCTGCCCCAGCCGGTGAGGCTGGATCTGGAGGTAACGCGGCCGTGGCAGATGCGGCTCCAGGTAATGCCGCGGCTGGGGGGAGTGCAGCTACGGGGGGAAGCGCTGAAAAATCGGCAGTCGCCTCGACCTCGGGGACACCTGCGGCAACTGGCAGCGCAGGAGGAGATGCCTCGACCGATGCCAAAGCCAAGATCCGAAAGTCGGATTTTGATTTGCCATCAATCACCAAACTGGAGCTTCCCGAGCTGATCAAGCGAGTCGAGCCCTCTGTGGTTGTGATTACCACCAGCGGTAAAGATGGTGGGGGGCAGGGAAGTGGTTTTGTCATCGATAAAGAAGGGACTGTCGTTACCAATGTCCATGTGATTCAGGGGGCCAGCAAGGCCACGGTCCGCCTGGCCGATGGAACCAAAGGAGAAGTCACGGGGGTCAAGCTGTTGATTCCCACGAAAGACATTGCCATTGTGACCGTCAACCTGCCCGTCGATAAGCTCCATCCGCTGCCTGTCAGTAAATTGATCCCTGACAAAGGGATTTCGACGGCGGCGTTTGGTGCACCGATTGGTCTCTCATTTACGGCGTCTGAGGGGATTATCAGCAGTATCCGTAAAGCGGATGAACTTGATTCCAGCACAAAAACTGAAGGGATGTGGCTCCAGACGACTTCGCCAATCTCTCCAGGGAACAGCGGTGGCCCGCTGGTCGATATGTTTGGCAGTGTGGTTGGGATGAATACGATGCAGTATTCGGTCGGCCAAAACCTGAACTTTGCCATCTCTTCCAAAGACATTTATGAGGCGATGGATGCAGCACCGGAGAAAAATAAGCCTCTCGATGCCGTGCCCGAACTCCAGGAGAAACCTTCGATCGCCCAGCAGCGTCTGGCTGCGAAGAATGAGATTGGCACAGCCCGTGGTGCCAGGCTCTTTGCGAACGTGACGGAAATCTTCCCCATCAATATGGCTCGCTACCGGGCTGTGATCCTCGATCCAACGGGAAATATCTGGGGGCGAATTGTTCAGAGATCAGAATCAATTGTTGAGAAGTGCGGCATTGATCTTTCGTTCGTCGATGATCCCTCCGACGATGCCTCGGTCATGCTCGTACATCTCGATTTAAGGCGTTCTCGCAAAGGGGGAACAAATTCCGGGACACAAGAATTGTTTGTGCGGGCCGAGTTGATCGTGTTCGACCAGGAAGCTGAACGCCGGGTGGATAAGCTCAACGTCGTGTGGAAAAACGAGATGTCTCTGGGAACGATCAGTGCTCAGGCACTTGCGACAGGCAACTTCCCGCGTGGGGCGAATGAGAATCTCACGAAGTTCTTCGCGACCTTCCAGACGGCATATCAGAAAGCTCAGAGAGATGCCAAGAAAGCGGAAGAGGAAAAGTCCGGAGAAAAGTCAGATGAAAAATCGGGAGACAAATCGGGGGAGAAATCGGGAGAGAAATCTTCCGGTGACGATAAGTCATCTGCTGATACAAAGCCTGAGGTGAAACAGGATTCTTAATTCGATTCGCAGACATTGACTGAAAAATGAGATCACCGCCTGGAACTGCTTTTCCAAGCGGTGATTTCGTTGGCTGTTGTCTTTCTGAGGCTTTTCAGAGCCGTTCAGTCTTGAAGTTTGGCGTGAGGATGTGCCTGCTGATAGGTATCTTTCAAGCGTTGAGTGCTCACGTGTGTGTAAATCTGCGTGGTTGTCAGACTTTTATGGCCCAGCATCTCTTGAACCGCCCTTAAATCGGCACCACCGTCGAGCAGATGAGTGGCAAAGGTATGTCGGAGTGTATGAGGTGAAATCAACTGATCGAGTCCAGTCAATTGAATATACTTTTCGAGCATCCGGCCCACACTGCGGGTCGTGAGTCTGGTTCCAAACCGATTGAGAAAGAGAGCGTTTTTCAATTGGGGGGGAGCCGCCTCTTCTGGCTGACGGACAGCCACCCAGTTTTCGAGGGCTTTTGTCGCGTGCTTACCTAAAGGGGCAATCCGTTCCTTTTTGCCCTTACCAAACACATGGAGAATCTGGGCATCCTGATCCCAGTCGTCGAGATTCAAGCCGACGAGTTCTGCCACGCGAAGACCCGCTGAATAAAAGGTTTCCAGAATGGCGCGGTCTCGCAGTCCATCAACCTCATTGGCCGGAGGTGCTTCGAGGAGTTTGACAATCTGTTCAGTCGTCAGGAATTTGGGCAGCTTGCGGCCCACTCGAGGTGTGCGCAGGGCCTTGGCGGGATTTCCTTCGACTAACTGCTCACGCTGGCAGAAGCGGAAGAACGATCTGAGTGAAGCCAACCTTCGGGCAATTGTCGTTTTGGCATAGCCGCACTCGTTCAGGTAAGCGACATACCCTCGCAGCTCGGAGATCCCCAACTGTCCAGGTTCTGTGATGTGGCCCACCCGTTCAGTGAGATAGTCATGCAGGCTGCCGAAATCTTCTGCATACGATTTCAATGTCAGCTCAGAAGCATTTCGTTCGATCTGCAGGTACCGCAGAAATCGGTCTTCAGCCGCATGCATAGGGCGTCTCAACAAGAAGTTGATCACAGGCACCTGAATGAATACCTGACGAACTCGGGTGCTATTCGGTCATATGTTTTGACCAGCGGTGGGTCGCGGTATGTGGCCCTTTAAGTGTTGTCTGCTGGCCTCGTACCTTTTCAGCCAGAATGGCTGCGTCGTACCAGGTGAAATCCAGATCCGGGTCACTGGCGTACTTGCCAAGCTGGTCAATTAACTGCTCAATGCTCTGCGGGTCGTATAGAAATACATAGCGTTCATCCCCTTTGACCATGGCCAGAACATGCAGTGATTTCGACATTCCTTGAGCTTTCGCGGAAGGTGCAGCGATCACAAGAAGGACACAAAATCGAACGGTCTGTTCGAAATGCCCCTTCTGTCCTATCGGCGAATCAGCTCGGGGGATATTGGAGATTTCAAGAGTTTCAACCAGTTTTATGTGGTAAACCTCAGGTCATCCCGCGGCTCAGCTCAACAGGTTTCCCGATGCGAAAGACCCTGATTTATTTGTACTTACGCTTTTTGACCACGATCCTTCGACGGGCTTCTCCGCCGTGCAGTTGCAGCATTTCGACAATCATCAGATACGATGTGAAGCGAATGAAATCGTCACTGCGCTGCAGATAAGCCTCCCAGCCACCGGCCCTGAGGTCGCCACTCAGTTCGACATAATCCCGGAGATTGGCAACCACCCGGCTGTCGGCTCCGTCGAACAATCGTGTGTAAGACATCAGTGGTCGCGTGGGATCAAACGTCGGCATACTCACAGGCATAGGCGCGGCGTAGGACATGTCGTTGCTGAGTTGGGACTCTGGCGATTGTCCTCGTGTTTGAGCTTCCGGAGACAGCAAAGGGGCAGGGCCTGACGTCGTCGGCGGAACTGGCTCGCAGGTTTCGCTCTCACTCCATGGCCAGAAGGATGATTTTCCCGACTTTTTGCTTTCTTTAAGAGCTTTGCGTTCGGCTTTCTGGGCATCGAGAACGGCTTTACGAGCCGAAGGATCAACCGGTGGGCCAGGTTCGAAAGTCCATGGTTTCGCCGAGTACCAGGAAACCTGCAGGCCGACACGTGGCGGGTAATATGGCGAATAATCGGTCACAGCTCCTACGACCACGGCATCCACATGCAGCAGTTCACTGAGCTTCAGGACGTCGAGGGGGCTATCCATTTCGAGGCGATTCTGGCGGATGGCCTGTTCGGTGATCCCGACAGGCACGACTTGAAAACCCGGAGTTTTCTGCAGTTCTGCAAAGTAGGCGAGTGCAAATTGTCGCCCATCAACCACAGGTTCCTGACTCACATTGAAAAAGGGAGCAATCGCCACAGTGGTGAGCCCCACGATGGGATTGGTGACCCCCACTTCTATCATCACACAACCAGCGGCAGGAAGAGCCATCATTCCTAACAGCCATTCTCGGCGAGTCAGGCTCATGCCAGATTCTGGCGGCAGGCACGAAGGGGCTGGAGCACTCATTTTCAGATGAGCCGCCTCAGCCGATTGGGAATCGATAGGTTCTTTTGCCACTCTGCCAGCACTCCTTGGCAGGAGAATCGGCATATTCGTTACAGCCCCATCAATCCTGCTCAGGATTTGCCAGCTTCCATAACGAGAAACTTGAGAAATCGGCAAAGTCAGCCGTCAGGCAGAATCAGTAAAACTTAGGAAGGCCATCCGGGAGTCTTATGGGCAGTGGCAAACCTGGAGGTGATAGTGACTTACCTGAGATGACTTCGATCAGACTGGGTTCAGGCGAGGTCATCCAGACGGTGCATGATGACGCATTTCCATCCTGTGGCGTAGGTTTCGAAACCACGGGATGTGGAAAAAGCCAGTAGCGTGCGTTCGCCATCGATGATGAATTCCTGAAAGCCCCGCGATCGACTGAGGAATTCCCGACCGGCCAACAAATTCAGGGGTTCACCGACTGACTGTCTTTTGGAATCTGCCAGAATCATGTCGTTCTGGTCAATCAGCAGGCAGCGGGTTCTTTGCATCTCATCATGATCGAGGGGCAAGTCTTCGACGAGCTTCTGGCCCAGCGACTCCCAATCAAACAGGGCACCAAGCACGCCCAGAGGTTTACCATTCAATTGGCCGTCTTCTCTCACAACCCCGGCATAAACCAGCACTTTCCTGTTCGATACCAGATGGGAATGATGCACAGATTCGAAGGCAAATTCAGTGGCATCCCGCGTTTCTATAGCTCGTCGGAACCAGGGTGATTGCCTGCAGATCATCCCTTGAGAACAGAACTGGGCAGGCCGACCATGGGCCACGACTTGTCCAGAAAGATCACACAGAACCAGATCAATGTAGACTGTATAGGAGTCAAGAATCACCCCCAGTCGCCGACTCGCATGGGTAAACCCCTGCTGCGAAGACTGACCGAAGGCATTCACGAGACTCTCATCAGCGGCCCACCAGCGGCAATCGCAAGTCCGCTCGTACAAATTGCGGTCGATCACATCAATAATGTGGTCGGCAATGCTGGTCAGTTTTTCGCCCTGCATTTTCGTGCCCAGGCAAGTACTGATGCGTGCCAATTCACTCAGTGCCGCCCCGGTACGTTCTGAAAGAGTGCGGGCCACGGTCGTGGTTTTGCCAGAAAGGTCCTGAATCGCCTGGGCCACAACTCCAAATGCAGCTCCAATGCGGCCCCCCGCACGAGCTGCCTCAATTCGGGCATTGATCGATAAGAATCGCGTTTCATCATTCAGAGTGGCGATTTCTTGCGATGCATTTCCCAGATGCCCGAGAATTTCCTGTGCTAATTCAGCAATTCGGCTGGGGCTGGAAATCTCGTTGGCTGGAGAATCCCCCGATAGATTCTCAAGCGTGGTTGTCTGGAACTGCGTTGATGAGGCAAGGCTTGTGTACATTTGGATTCACTCGAGCTTGTCTCTAAACAAATGGCCCAAAGAAATGCAGTGATTTCGCTGCACGTTCGCAAATGTCGGCAGAAAGTGCTGGTTCTCTTCAAGTCTTGCCTAATCTGTGGCTGAGTTCTGAAAGGAAGATGACAGTGAACAGGGTTTTAGCGGTCGCAACGAATGACCCTTTTCTGATTTGATGACTCAGACGTTTCGTTTGCATGCTTGAAGAAATCTAAAGCTGGTGTTTACCGTGCGTTGCACGCATAATTGCCGTTCAGCAAAGGTTTGCGCCGTCTTCCGTCACGGGCCGGGGGATGAAAGAACAGAGTTTCAGTCGGGAGAACAGAGCCACCCATGACGTCCAGGCCTCGACGAGGAACGATCTCAGTGGCCCTCGTCGGGATCGGTGAACTCTGGGAGAGCCGAGTAAAACCAGCGATCCAGGAATTTCGTGATCGAGTTAAAATCGCGGGCGTTTTTGATGAAGTGCGCACGAGGTCGGTCGCCGTCGCCTCAGAATTTAAGGCCGATTGCCTTCCCTCGATCACTGCTCTTTCAGAAAGACCAGACATCGATGGTGTGATTATCTGTGATGCTGGCTGGATGAAATCCAGCATCATCGAACTGCTGACCATGCGGAGAAAAGATTGCCTGATCTTTGACTGGGAACGGTTAAGTGAGGCTGAGCTTCAGCGAATTGCAGAACTGGCCGACGATATCGGCACCACCTTGATGGTCGATTTTGAAGCCCGTTTTCAGCCAGTTCTCCGCCGTTTAAGAGAACTTTCAGCAACCGAACTGGGTCCCGCCCGGCACATCGAGATTTTTCTCCCCGCAATTTCATCAGATCGAGAGGCTCGCCACCAATATCTGGCTGAACGCGAATTGATCGAATGGCTCGATGCTTCGCAGGTGCTGTTTGGCCGAACGCCTCACGCTCTTGTCGCCAGGCGCGATTCTTTCATGCTGGAAAAGACTCCATCCGCTGTACCACAACTCCTGAGTGAAACTGCAAACGCAGAGAAAGAATTGTGGTGGCCCTGGTGGGGCAGGGAAGGGAGCCACTTATCAGCGATGTTTCGGCCTCCAGCGCCGTCATCAAAACCAGCCAGAGATACTGGTGAAGATGCGGGAAAAACGGCAGCCCCTCTCAGCCTGACCTTTCGGAGAGAAGTTGTAACATCATATGGCGAATTATCTTGTGACGAAAAAAGACGGCCTGAGATTCGAGCTCGGCTCACATTTGCCAATGGTGTTTCTCAATTTTCCTCAACGACAGAACTGACCTGGACTCCTCAGGCTGGAGTTGCGAATTGTGAGGATCTGAGTGGCGAGCGCCCGGCACATGTCCTGATGCTTGATCAGTTTATCCGCAGATCGATTGGGGGATTGCTCCCCGTCCCGGAGTTAAGCCAGATCCTGCGCTTCCGGCAACTTCTCAGAAATCTCTCCTGGGAATCTCAGGAACTCCCGAACCACTGATGCCCATTTGCTTTCTGTTCTTTCTGTGTACAAGGCAATGAGCAGGGTGGTTTCTCGAAGCCGTTTGGCTGAAATGATTGAGCTGCCAAGGGTGAATATTCATTTTTTCCGGCATACTCATTACGAGAAGTCGCACAAACGCATACGGCATGATCTGCAGTAGGTTTTGCCGGGAAATCGCAAAACTTGGCTGTACGCTGGACAGTCGGGGGAGCAGTCAGCAAAATGCGGTGGTCCGAAGAAAACATTCACTGATGGCGACACTGGTGAATTGGAATTCGGGCGTGTAGCTCAGTTGGTTAGAGCGCAGCCCTGATAAGGCTGAGGTCCGTGGTTCGAATCCACGCACGCCCATCAGAAGTTGTTTCGGTGACTTCTGAGTCAGATTTGATCGAGCAGCCT
>NZ_LYDR01000027.1:0-5000 GCF_001707835.1 Planctopirus hydrillae | reverse complement strand
AGGGATCATGGCTTCGGACCAAAGGCGTCTGTATCTGGTTGATCAGTTGAGTTTTAGCTCGCCGCGTGGTGCAGCCTCCCAGCAGTTTCGTCAGTTCGGTGAAGCGAGGCTGGTCGGCCGCGCGACGAATCGACTGGTGGCCCTGGATCTTTGGGCACAAAATGATGCGCAGCGGGTTGCCTGGGCGATTGGTGGCAAATCCAGCGATGCCTCCTCAACCAAAGATTCTCAAGTTGCGACCGAGTCGATCACTAATGAATTTGACGGACATTACTTTCTCGGGGCCCCGGTGATCACACCAAGTGAAATGCTGGTACTGACTGAATTTGATCGGCAGATCATTCTGAACAGTATCGATCCCGTGACGGGTCACAGACTCTGGAAGCAACCACTGGCATTTGCCGATCAGCTCGTGAGCGAAGAGCGAGACCGCTTTTTTCAGGCCTGCCTGCCTGCTGTCAGTGGAGGGATTGCTGTCTGCCCCACTCGGACGGGGGTGATTGTCGCTTTCGATTTGGCGACACATCAACTGCTGTGGCATGCGAGGGAATACGAAGCGAATGCCGAAGTGAACGGTCGCTTCGGGAATTCTGCCAGCCACCGCCGTGGTGCCAGAGGCATGTTGGATGGCCCGCTGATTTCCGGCGATCGTGTGGTCTGCCTCCCGGACACGTCGGATTTTATCCGCTGTTTCCGACTGGAGACTGGTGAAGTTTTATGGGCCAAACATCGGATGGATGCGGAGTACATCGGAGCTATCGATGGTCAGGTTGTGCTGGTCGTCGGCAGGCAGCAGACTCGCGGTCTGAGTCTGAATGACGGGAGCGAACTCTGGAAGGTGAATACGGGTTTACCCAGTGGCACTGGAGTTCTCCTGGGAGATCGATATGTCTTGCCGCTGGATGATGGGCGGTTTGGTACATTTGAAATTGGTACAGGAGTTTATCGCACTCACAATCTGCAAGAAGATGATTCCAGCTTAGGGAATCTGATTCCTGCAGGAGATCTGGTTTTATCCATTGGTCTGAAGGAGTTGAAAGCTTTCCCACAGGCTCAGGCGAGGCTTTCGGCTTTAGACCGAGAGTCGCAAGAGGCTGTCAGCAATAATGCAGAAAGAGACCTCGAACGAGCGGAACTGGAGGCAGTTCTCGGCCGGGCAGATCGAGTGGAAGCGGCTGTCATGCTGGCCTTGCGGGGTTCGCTCTCAACAGTCAGTCGCGAGCGAGCTCAAAGACTCTTAAGAAGCACGTTGAGCCAGCAATTGTACGAAGGCAAGCGAAGCTCCAAAGAGATTCTCGCTTTGTTGCGTCCACTGGCATTATCGCCCAGTGATCGACTCCATGACGTGGCGTGGCTTTCCAAGATCAGCCTCGATGAAGGGGACCGCCAGACGCTCGAGCAGGCTCTCGAGATCCTCATGAACCTTCCTGAGGAGGCACTGACGTTAGCCCCGGGCGAGAATGTCCTGCAGGTCTCTTCCACAGCCTGGCTGCAGCGATTGGCAGAAGTCATTTCGGGAACTGGCGAATCCCGAACAAGTTTAAAAAGCCCGGTACTTCAAGCCATGCTTTCGGAATGTCTCGATCGCTGGGCACCAAAGGCCACTGATGCCGCTTCGATCGATTTTTCCCGAAGATGGCTGGCCATTGCCGGAGAACATACCGAACGCGCCAAGGTGGTTGCTCAATTGGCAGATCGACTGATGATTCAGGGAGATCTGCATGCTGCCGAATGTCTATTGAAAGCCGAGTTCACTCAGCATGCGACAGCAGTCAATGCTCGTCACTTATCAAGTCTGTACGAATTGGCCGGGTATCCCGCGAGTGCGAGGCAAATTGAAAGGCAGTTCTCGCAGACTGGCGATGCATTGCGCAAGCCGCTGAAAAATGTCGCTTTGTCAGCAGAAACATCGATCAAAGATGCGAATGATCAGGAAGTACGAATCTCCGTCCGAAACGGACAGGGGCTGGGGAGTGCTCAACTGGAATGGAACGGGCTCCCTGCCAGTGTGAACTCGCCTCAATATGAGGTGCTGAAGAGCCCGTATCTGGAAAATCGCCGCCGCTCATTTCCTCCTGCCGGCTTTCCTGTGGATTCATTGGTGACCGGTGATGAACAGGCATCGCGGCTAATGCTGTTTGATAAATCCACTGGTGGAAATTCCCGCTGGACAACGATCGAAGGACGTTACAGTGCTCCTTCGGCTGGAAGCCAGGCGTTTTATGGTCACACCGCGACGATGGCCTGGCCGGGGGGAATTTCGCTCTTATCGTTGCTGCAGCAGGGTGACGACGGGCTGGTGTGGAAATGCCGCCTGCCTGATCGAAAAGGGCAGAGTGTCACCCCGGCTTATGGACCGGCGGGCGCTTCGTTTTTGACAATTCAAAGCCAGCAGCGTCTGTATATGATCGATCCGGCAACTGGTCTGGTCACTTGGCGTCGAGACGATCTGGAGCCTTTGAGTGGCCTGCAAGCTGATTTGAGCAGCGGGATCTTTGGCGATGATCGAGTGCTCGTCGTTCGCGGGACAGATCGACTCAGTTATACGCTCCTGGAGACGGCAACAGGCCAGAAACTGGAGACTGGTCGTATTGAACAGGAGTTGAGGCAACCTTCGTTTCTCTTCGGACGCAAACTGTTTTGTGTGGTCAGTACCAGAGAGCAGGGGACATGGTTGAGATTGTGGGATCCGATCGGTCAACAGATTCAGATTAACGAGCCAGCCGGCGAACGTGTGCTGTTCAATCGGATTGGCGAACATGAAATTGCTTTGATCAATGCCCAGAAAGAACTCAAAATCTACGATGTTCGCGGCCCTGTGCTGAAAAGCACAATTCCTCTCAGCAAAGGCGAGTTTGAAGGGATTGTGCAGATCCGCGGATTTGTGGATCGAGAACGCTATTACGTCAATTTTGGCCGCAGCATGATCGTGGTGACTTCGCTGCACCACAACAATCAGATGAACGATGGCTACATTCCTGCCATTGGTCTGAGAGACGATCTCATGGCGATTGATCGACAAACGGGGGAGAGTCTCTGGGTCAGAGCTGTTCCCAATCGATCGGTACTGAACCCTCCCGAAATGCCAGACGATCTGCTCGTCCTGGCGAGTCGAGTTCGTGACCGGGATGATGGAAATCTGGAGTGGCTGCTGGTGGAAGTTCTGGATGCAAGAACCGGAGCAACACTGGCCATTAAAGACAATATCCGTCTGAAGTTCGGGATATTCTTGCCGGATCGAAACGGCGGAAGTTCGGAAAATGATCGGCTGATAACCTCTTTCCATCACGTCGATCAGCAGAAGTTAACGCTCTACGGGGTCGATAAGACCATCGAGATTGATTACCGGCGGTTGAAAGCGAATGCGTCAGAAAGTCTGTTGCCCAGTCGATGATCTCGTCTCGTGAGTTTTCTTTTGTCTCGAGTTGATCCTGTTCTCGGGCGCGTCGCTTTCGATATGCTTGACCTGTGCTCATGGGCTGATGTAGCCTTACGGACATGCGGGTGTAGTTCAATGGTAGAATGAAAGCTTCCCAAGCTTTAGGTGAGGGTTCGATTCCCTTCACCCGCTTTTTCGGTCGATGCCGTGCTTTGCGGCGGTTTTTGATTTTATGGAACATCGACCATCTGGCCCGAGTTATCGTTCTGAGCCAGTTATTTCACTGAACCAGTTCTTTCGCTGAACCAGTGTCTCTGTGGCGGCCCCGCTGATGTGAGTGGCTCAGCAGCGACGATTCAGTTCGATAGTCGGTGGAACAAGACACGCTTTTCACGTGAGTTTTGATCCTCAGCCCTCCCGGGCATGCCACTCAACTTTTGATGGCATGGGAACAGATCGCAGGTACATGCTGCTCTCGGCTGTCATCGCGACCGGAGAAAACCAGTCCGCAAGTTGGACGTCGCTTCTGTTTATGATGAGATGCTTGAGGAAGCCCGGTTTCTAAGGATCGTTGGTCGTCAATCATTGCAAAATTGCCAAAAACCCGCATGATACAACAAGATATTCTTGCTCGTTGATTTGAGAGGGTTGTTTATGATTCGCCCCTTGAGACTCCTGTTGCTGGCCACCTTCTGTGCGACCAGTTCCCTGGCCTGGGCTGCGGAAGAGACCGTATTCGTCGAAGCCGAAAGTTTTCGCGAACCGGGCGGGTGGTCGCTCGATACTCAGTTCATTACGGAGATGGGATCACCCTATCTGTTGGCACATGGGTTGGGAAATCCTGTTGCAGATGCCACAACGACCTTCAAGGTGACTGAAGGTGGGAAGTATCGTGTCTATGTGCGAACGAAAGACTGGGTGGCCCGCTGGAAAGCCGCTGGCAAACCGGGCCGGTTTCAATTGCTGATTGATGGCCAACCTTTAGCCACTGAGTTTGGAACAGAATCAGCAAACTGGTTCTGGCATCCAGGTGGGGAAGTCGAACTCAAACCTGGTGAACATCGTTTGGCGCTGCATGATTTGACTGGTTTTGATGGTCGCTGCGATGCGATCGTATTGACGAAATCCTCTCAGGCTCCACCTGCCGCAGCGAAAGAATTAGCAGCCTATCGTGCCAAAGGTCTAGGGCTCAGTGAAACCCCAACGATTAAGAAGGGTTACGACCTTGTCGTTGTCGGTGGCGGTTATGCAGGGATCGGTGCCGCACTTTCGGCAGCTCGGATGGGTTGTAAAGTCGCTCTGATCCAGGACCGTGGTGTGCTGGGCGGAAATGGATCGAGTGAAGTTCGTGTCTGGTCGATGGGTCTGATTCGCCGGGGCAAATATCCCCGAGTGGGCGAAATCGTCGAAGAGTTCTGCGATCACGCGAAGAAATCGCCCGGCACCGCAGAAGAATTCGAAGACGCAAAGAAAGAACGAATTGTCAGTGCAGAAGACAAGATCGATCTTTTTCTCCACACCTTTGCCAATGGGGTCAAAAAATCTCAGCCAGCACGGATCGGCTCTCATCGCTGCGACTGGAGTTCATCATGTTCCTGAAAACTAGCCCCTACAGCCTTCG
>NZ_LYDR01000026.1 GCF_001707835.1 Planctopirus hydrillae | reverse complement strand
TTGGTGATGCCATCCAACCATATCATCCTCTGTTGTCCCCTTCTCCTGCACTCCATCTTTGCCAGCATCAGGGTCTTTTTGGTACCTATATTCAAAATAAAAACAAGCACTTCATAGAACTTATAGATGGAGATTTTAGAAAGCTTTCCTTCTTTAGCCCATCAGCCAGCTATTATATAAAGTTGCTAATATTTTTTATCTAAGAAAATAATAAGGAAAAGGTACAATAGAAACAAATATTTTCAACATTTTAAATCTCTGGGAGATTTTAGTCACTGAAATATCTTGCTGTAGTCACAAATAATTCAGATAATTTTATAA
>NZ_LYDR01000025.1 GCF_001707835.1 Planctopirus hydrillae | reverse complement strand
TTTCTGCATGTGGTTGATCTCGACGGTGCATTCGCCGGACGGCCAGAAAATGCCGAAGCGGTGGAAGGGATTATCGAAAATTTCCCTGGCTATATCCAATTGGGCGGCGGCATTCGCAATACGCAGACAGTGGAGCGTTGGTTCGACATGGGCGTGGCCCGGCTCGTCATTGGTACTGCGGCGCTGAAAGACCCAAATTTTGTGAAGGAAATGGCGCGCGAATTTACAGATGGCATTGTCGTTGCCGTTGACGCGCGCGATGGATTTGTTGCCACCGAAGGCTGGGCGGAGAAATCCGACATGCCGGTCATCGATCTGGCGCGCCGTT
>NZ_LYDR01000024.1 GCF_001707835.1 Planctopirus hydrillae | reverse complement strand
GCGTTTCGTGCGGCCCATCCTGATCATATCGCGCTGACCTACATCAATTGTTCCGCTGAAGTGAAGGCGCTGTCCGATATCATCGTGACTAGTAGCAGCGCCGAAACAATCCTGAGCCAAATTCCGCCAGAGCAGAAAATTATTTTTGGTCCAGACCGACATCTTGGCGGCTATCTTGCCCGCAAGTTCAACCGTGAGATGCTGTTGTGGCCGGGTGTATGCATTGTGCATGAGGCATTTTCGGAAACCGAGCTTTTGAAGTTGAAGGCGCAATATCCCGGCGTTCCTGTTGCCGCCCACCCCGA
>NZ_LYDR01000023.1 GCF_001707835.1 Planctopirus hydrillae | reverse complement strand
TGTGCCGTCAGCGGCATCACGGCCCCCGAGACCTGCTTCGTGGGCGATGAAGACGACATCACCATCACCGGCAACTGTCTGGATGGCGTCGGTTTCCCCGACATCCCCGGCTCCACAACTGTTTCCTCGACCGAGGAAAAGAACGCCGCAGGCCACATCGTGAAGATCACCCGCCGCGTCCAATGGACCACCCCCGGCGAACACACCCTCTCCGCCACCTGCGGCGAATCCCCCGCCGAAAAGAAAATCAAAGTCTATAAAGTCGATATCGAATGGAATGGCCAGATCGTCACGGGCGGCACTGTCCCCCGCATCGTCGGCCAACCCATCGCGCTGAAAGCCATCATCGAACCCGCACCACCCGCCGGAACCACCTACCGATGGACAGTTCCCGACAAGTGCATTGAAAAGTATGACATGCCCGATACTCTAAAGAGAAAAGATAACGAGAATCCTAACTTGGATGGCAATTGTGAAACTTTCGCGAGAATCACCAAACTTCCGGAAGTGCTTGTCGGTGCCAGCATCGGATTCTATACGTTTGGAGTTCCCAAGCCGTCAAATGTCACTTTGCTGGCCACGTTGGGCGGACGGTTGAAATCGGTCGTGACGACACTCAATGTTTCAACACCCACGGGAGACATCGCTTTCCGGTTTTCGGAGTACACTCCTGCGGCGGACGTCATCCGCATAGTCGGCAATGAGCTCATCTGCGGGCGAACCAACACGGCCAGTCCTGAGGAGGACTCGGCGGTACGCGTCGAAGGGACAATCCACACCACGCCGGGTGGTGCCGGTCGAATCGCCTTCATCCAGAGAATCGAAACCCGTCGAGCAGCTGGTGTGCCGTCGACTGGAAGTGACGGAACCCCCATTTGGAATCCACCTGTGTTGACGACCGAGGGGGCATATGTCCTCGATCGCAAACCCAAGAATATCAACAGTAGCGATGACATGGTTCCGCAGTTTCAGGCGAAGATCAAGGTGATCGGCGAGTCCGCCACAGAAACCATCGAAGTGCTCGACAGCCCATCGGTCTTTCTCAGTGGCGTGGCCACTGCGTTCGATATTCGAGAGTTTTTCGAGATGTTCCTAATGTACCAGCCGACCGGGGGCATCTGGGTCACGATTCACAAGGCCCGCTGGCGATGGTCCGCTGCGGGATCACGCGCGCCGGGGCAACCGTGGGTTTGGAGCCACCGCACTCCTCCAAGCGCAGTCAATTCGCCTGATGGGCCTAGCGAACAACTGCCAACATGGGAAACACGAATCCAGGACATTGCGGCGTAGCCACTGAAGGGGGTAACAAATGGCAAATGGACAAGACACAACTCGTGCACGCGGCGGAGCACTTTGCAGCCTAGTCACCCGTTGGATCATCCGCAGCATTCTGGTGTGTCTTGCGTTTGCCATCACTGTTCATCTTCACAGCCGCATCGTCCTCTGGAACTATATGCGGGAGTGTCAAGCGAATAACATCCTGGTGGCGTACCACAGTTCAAGCCTGCTTCCAAGCCACATTCGATCTAAAGGCCTTGACACTAGCTGGAGTCGAACGATCGTATTCTTCTTTGATTTGCGGCCTCGGCGACTGCTATTTATGGAACTGGTTGCGAACAGTAAGACGGATCTGGGAGAGTCAGTTGTTAACATAGTCGATGCTTATCCCTTCAAGTCTTCAGTAAATCACGTTGATATCGAACGTCTGAGCAATCCTGCTGTGACAATCAACGTCTTCCACCGCGTCCTGGAATGGCCGTCGCTTGAAAGAGCATCTCTGCAAGTGTCGAGCTGCTGGCAATGTCCCATTCGTTGCCAAGGAGCGGATTGTGTAGCGGTTCGTGGTCTGATCAGTGAAATGAAAAAATCGAGCGAGTCGTTCTCTGGTTGCGTTGACATTCGAGCGATATCACCGGAAGACTTACCGCCGGGCCGATTGAGAGAAATCTTGACGATCACCCAGCGAACACCTCATTTTAGCAGTACACTACCATTCTACCTCGAATGAAATAGCGAAGTCCGATCGCTGAAAGTACATATTGGCTTGGCGAAAGCTGGGTAAATCTGAGAGCGAAACAACTTCCCCACGTGACAGTCCTCGGAAATTATTGAGCCCAAGGACATGCGGCTAATCATCGGCGAATATTTTGAAGCTTCCTGATTTACCGGAGGTATCTGGGTCACACTTCGCAAATGCCAGTGGTTCTGGGATGTCAACGCACGTCGCTCCAATTCGGGAGAAGCTTGGAACTACACCTCCCGCCAGTGGCCAACCTCCCAGAACACGCTTATT
>NZ_LYDR01000022.1 GCF_001707835.1 Planctopirus hydrillae | reverse complement strand
CATGATGTTCGCCGGTTGCTGCCGCCGAGGCTGCCGGGTGGGTGCGTGTCGTTGAAGAGCTGCCACACGCGGCCGGAGCGGGCCTGTTGCTCGAACGCCTGGCTCAGGCGTCGCCGGTCCGAGGGGTTGAGCGAGTGACGCGACAGGTACACGCCGCTCTCGGACCAGCCCAGCTCGTCCAGATTGTCGACGCGCACCTGCTTCACGAGCGTGGCGAGTTCAGCGTCCTGCACCAGCGTGCCGATGAAAATCGAGGCGGTCATCACCGTCCCTTGTGCCAGCCCCTGGCGCAGGGCGCGCACCACGCCGGTCACGTCGCTCTCCTCCACGAGGCGCTT
>NZ_LYDR01000021.1 GCF_001707835.1 Planctopirus hydrillae | reverse complement strand
GTTACTACGTACAACGCATCGGCCAGACTCACAGTGCCGAATCGGGCTGAGAATCCACTTAGAGAAATACCCGCCTGACCCCCGTGAATTACCCAAGAATTCCCCCACGGTTTCGTCCGCACCGTCAATTGTGGGTGCCGATACCCGCTGCGTCCAACGAATCAGTCCCCGCGTGTCGGCATCGGGGCGGTCGCCGCACCACCGTCACCGTCCGGCAACACCCGCCGGCCGGGCAGCACGATGCGCACCGAGGTGCCGGTCGGGTCACCGCCGGGCACGGCCTCTTCCACCGAGAGGGTGCCACCG
>NZ_LYDR01000020.1 GCF_001707835.1 Planctopirus hydrillae | reverse complement strand
TAGGTGGAGTTCTCCAGAATCGAGAGACTTCAGCAGTTCGGGTTGAAAAAATCGAGACATGTCAGCCGCCAGCAATCGACAATTCAAACAGCCAAAGTGAGTTCAGAAATCAGCCATTCAGGATCTTTTCTGCAGTTTCAGCACTCGCGGCAGTTGCGAAAGATCTTTGACAACCTGCACCAGCGACCATTCGGGCTGGGCTTGTGCGTAATTCATCAGGGCTGGTGCCTGTTCGGAAGTGAATTCGAGAAGCATCCATCCCCCGGGAAGTAAATGTTTTGCTCCTTCAGCAATGAGAGGTCGCAACAGATCCATGCCATCGGCCCCTCCGTCCAGTGCCAGCCTTGGCTCATGCCGGCGGACATCTTCCTCAAGTGTTTCGATATCCGCAGTGGGAATATAGGGGGGATTCGAAACAATCAGGTCAAAGGGTGGTTCGTTCTGCAGTGGTTCCAGTAGCGAGCCTTGCCGCAATTCGACCCGGTCGGCCAGTGAATGACGTTCGAGATTTTGCCTGGCCATCGCCAGAGCTTTTTCGGAGAGATCCGTCGCAATCAGTTGGGCCGTGGGAAGCTGCCGAGCCAGAGTGATCGCCAGACATCCTGAACCTGTACACAGATCGACAATCCGCCAGGCACGAGATGCGACAGAAACCGTGTCATCGGCGGGTGTGGGTTTGAGGCAGGAAATCGCTTCGACGATCAGTGTTTCGGAATCAGGTCGTGGAATAAGAACATCGGCATTGACATGGAAAGGGAGGCTGAAGAATTCGCGTTCACCCACCAGATAAGCAACTGGCTCCTGTTTGGCTCGCCTTTGAACGAGGTCGCGCATGGTGGCGCGAACTTCTTCCGTGAGTTCTTCATCGTAGTGAGTGTAAAGCTGAATGCGATGACACTTACGGGCATGCGCCAGAAGAACTTCGGCATCCAGGCGCGGAGTGGCTGAGCCATGCTTTTTCAGATGAGCCGTCGTCCATTCCAGAACCTTGCGGATGGTCCATTGGCCGGTGTTTGCGGAAGCCTGAGAGTCTGCAGTCACATTATCTCACTGGTCAAACAGAAGCGGTTCAATCGAATTCGCTCCACGAGCAATGCAGCATCAGGGTCTGTTCCGCCCAGATTCTGAAGCACGGGATTCGCCTTCTATTGAACCAGCATTCGAGGAACTTTCCTACTGTCGAGCAGTGGATCAGGAAAGGGGGCAGGCAATCCGGGCGAAGAGTCGCCAACGCGCTTTCCCCGATCTCAGTCAGGAGAATATGCCAAATTTCCGTTCTGCGTACCCTCTTGATGCCTGATCTTTGATCTACCAGAACGACCACGCTCTGCACCGCCTGTTGACCATTTCTTACGAAGAGACAGGTGAGATAAAGACAGAGAAATATTTAGCCCTGTTTCGATAAAGGTGAGCCTTTGAGTTCGAAATGGCTTTGTGCTGAATGGTTGCATTTATTCAGCACGGGCGAGTAATCCGTAACAGTTATTGTGCCACCTGTCTGGAATTCGAGCAATCTTAGCCAGCCATCGCCACCATGGGGCCTCACCTGGTAATTCACCAGCATTTGATGCACATCTCGACCGGCTGGTGTCTGGCTGCTGAGTCGCCCCAGGCCATCGTTGAGAACATGGCCATTGAGTGTGAGTATGAAATTTTCATGCTGACTGACAAGCTGCTCCCACAACTCTGCTCCATCGGTCACGTCGTCTCCAGTATTCTTTGCGACTGCGTAAGCATGCGGATTCCAGTTCTGCTTAGTTCCCAGATTTTTCCAGTCATAGCGAGTATCATCATAGTACATATAGGCATGGGTAATCAGTATGACTTCATGAGCAGGATGGGCTTTGGCCACTTCGTTCGCCCAGCGGACCACATCCTTGCGTGGGCCAAATTCGAGGCATAGCACCAGAAACTTGCGTCCAGCGGTTTCAAAGTGATGATAGCTGTTCTCCATCCGCCCAGGCTCTTTTTCGTAGATTCCACCGAACGTGGGGAGATCTTGGAAACTGGATAGCGGAAAGTATTCCGAAAAAAGCGTATTGCGATCTGTGGCGCTACCACCGGCACTGTAATCGTGATTCCCTGGAACCATAAAGTACGGCACCTGCCCATCCAGCTGTTGCATAGCCGACCGAGCACGTTCCCATTCGATTCTGGAACTGGTGTTCGTGATATCTCCCAGATGCAAGACGGCCGCAATGTTTCGAGAGGCTTTCTGCTCGACAATCCAGCGAGTCTGGGCCAGAAAGGTTTCTGGAAATTTCTGGCTGTAGTTTTGCGTATCCGGGAGAACGGCAATCGTAAAGCTGCCAGCCTGTATCTCTGCCGGTGGCCCATCCACGAGCTTAGCGTCCTGGTACGGATCGTTTTCGACGGCAACAGCCAGTTGCTGTATGGCGGGGAGAATCATTCCTGATGCGGCGAGTTGAAGAATGGTGCGACGGTTGATTTCCGACATCGTGTTCGATTCCTGAAGCAGGTTCTATCGTTGAAGCGAGTGCCTGGTGGTCTGCGCCACACATAAATAGAGACTTTAACCTGCGAGAGATTTCAAGTCCTCTCCGGTCTGCAGAAGCTCATCAAAATTTGATCTTCTCCCGGCAAGAATCTTTCTTTAGGCAAAGATCCAGGCTCCAGGCGAAGATCATGCTTTAAGCAAAGATTTCAGAGACGACGTGACCAAGCGCTGCAGCGAGTGGTCGATTGCCTCGATCACGAAGTTCTGTCTCGGGCGGAACTCCGATCGCAGAGAACATCGTTGCCGCAAGATCGTCCAAAGCCACAGGATCTTTCTCAGGAAAGGCACCTGTCTTATCGGATGTGCCATGGACGTAGCCCTTTTTGGTCCCACCTCCCGCCAGCAGCACACTGTAACACTGCGGCCAGTGATCCCGACTGATATTGGCATTGAGCCGGGGCGTACGACCAAACTCGCCCATCCAGACAACAAGCGTCTGGTCGAGCAGGCCACGTTCTTCCAGATCGAGAATCAGTGTCGGTAATGTCTGATCCAGCAAGGGAAGGTGGTAATCTTTGAGAATGGGATACATGCGGGTATTGTCAAAGCCATGGGTATCCCAGCCCTCTTCTTTACGTCGGCCGCCGATACTCTTCGAGTAGTAGACACTGACGAACTTGATGCCGCGCTCGACGAGACGGCGTGCCAGGAGGCAGCCTTGGCCATACTCCGTGCGACCATAGCGATCTCGAATGCTGGCCGATTCCTCATCAATTGCAAATGCCTGGCGAATCTTGGGCGAATTCAGCATTGATACAGCACGGGAGTAATAATCTTCGAGGCCGCGGGCAGCGACTGCTGCATCACCGAGCCTGGCCTGTGCATTGATCATTTGCTGCAATTGCCGACGATTTTCGAGCCGTGCCGTCGAAACACCGGCGGGCAGGCTGAGTTCCGGCAAGCCGAAGCCTGGGGCATTTGGGTCAGCGGTGACGAGAAGAGGATCGTGTACCTTTCCCAGAAAGCTCGCATGCTGGCCGGGAGTCACTTCGCCATCACGAATGACGTGTGGGTAAGCCACAAATGTCGGCATGCCATTGGTATTGGGGGCATATCGATCCACCACAGAACCGTAAGCCGGGAAGAGATCGAGCGTGTCGCGCAGGCGGATATCATCGACAGCGGGTGGATGGCCAGTGAGTGCATAGTAAGAGGCACTGTTGTGATTTTTCATGGTGTGCCACACGGTGCGAAGCAATGTGACGCGATTCATCACCTCGGCCATTCTGGGCAAGTGCTCGCAGACTGACAGTCCCGGGACAGATGTCGAGATCGTTTCAAACTGGCTGCGGGTGCCATCCGGTGCCAGTGGCTTCATGTCGAAGGTATCGACATGGCTTGGCCCACCAAACTGGTAAAGAAAGATGACGGACTTCGCCGTCGACATGGCAGCTGGTAACTCAGCGGCTGCTTGATCCTGTGCCGCCAGCCACCGAGGTAAGGTCAACCCAAAACCTGCCATGCCTCCGGCAGTTAATAACTGACGGCGAGGAAGTTTCTGATTGAATAAGTTCTGTAGAGGGTGATCCATATTGCTACCACTTACTATCGCTTGCAAAAACCATCACTACAGAAACATAAGACGAATCGGCAGGCCAACTCTCAGGTAACGGGCGCTAATGCCTCAATAAAAATTCATCACTATTGAGCAAGGCCCATAGAATATCTTCAAAGCCCTCACGAGGCGTGAGTGACTTCTCGATGTATTTCCTATGCGTTTCCGCTTCCAGGGAAGTGGGTGCTCGACTGATAGTTCGCCAGTAAAGTTCTTCAATGGCCGAGGGATAGTTGTCGCGATGATCTGTCGCGAGTGTTTTCAGAATGTTATCGGGATGGGTCACCCATTCCTGAATGAGTTTGCCGCCAATCAATTGAAAAGTCTGGGTCAGTGTTGTTTCGGTGGTTCGCTCGCAATCGCACGATTGCAACCGCTGTGGCCGACCAAATTCTCGCAGAAATCGATCTGCCAAAGTGATCTTTCCTCGGCGGAACGCCATGGCCTGAACGCCCGGTAAGGCCTGAGCCCGCTGGATCTGGGGATGATCGGCAAAGTTTGGCTTAACGTCCGTCGCCTGACTGAGGGCGTCGAGTAATTGCTCGGCACTTAATCGTTTGACGTAACTGTGCGAAAAGAAGACTTCATCACGCGAATTGCTGGGATTTGTCGTCGAACTCGATTGATAGACGGCTGAATTCGCAATCGTCTTCACCAGCCACTTCAAATCACAATTGTGAGCGACGAATTCGTCACTCAGCCAGGTGAGGAGTTCCGGGTGAGCGGCGGGGTTCGTGGCGCGAAAATCATCCACAGGCTCGACAATTCCCCGTCCCAGCATCTGCTGCCAGACACGATTGACGAAGACTTCGACAAACCGGCGATTATTCCTGCTCGCCAGCCAACTGGCCATGGGGAGCAATCGATCTTCTTCGGCATTTAATGGCGGTAATTGATGATCAAGCAGACTCGGCTGTCTGGGCTGCCCTGTGCGAGGATCAGGAAACTGCTCTTTCAATTTCAACAGAATAATCTGTTCGCCTTTGAACTCGTGCGCGTCATTAGTATCACCCCGCTGGTTTTCGACGATCTGATAATCAATCTGCGAGAAAACATTCGACCAGGCGTAGTAATCGTTCTGGCTCCATTGGTCGAAGGGATGGTTATGGCATTTCGCGCATTGCAGCCTTGCACCGAGAAAAATCTGGGCAGTCGCTTCTGCTCGAGTCGCGGGGTCTCTCAATGCCCGATAATAGTTGGTTGCGGGGACGGAATAAGAACTTCCGCGGGCCGAAATCAATTCTTGTACAAACTCATCGACGGGCTGATTTCTGGCAATCGCATCTCGAATCCAGCCATGAAAAGCCGCCACCCCTTTGGCATCAAGAGTTTTTTCTTCGACACGCAAGAGATCGCACCATTTGAGGGCCCACCAATCGGCGAACTCGGTACGAGCCAACAGGCTTTCAATCCACTTCTGCCGCTTCTGAGGATCTCCATTATTGACGAAGTCGCGGGCTTCCTGAGGAGTGGGCAAGAGGCCAATCATGTCGAGTGTTGTGCGGCGGATAAACGTCTGGTCGTCGCACAAAGCCGAGGGTTCAATCTGCAGTTCTCTTAACCGGCGGAAGACAATCTCATCCATGGGCGAGTGGGGTTGTCGCTCGACCGCAGCAGCATGAGCATGGGGGGGAAAGACGGCCAGACGAACAGTGACCTGCTGGTCGAGATACCTGGCCACAATTGCATAGGCTCCAAACTCCTGCACACGCACCGATCCTTCGGGATCGATCTCGACGACTGGCTGTGAAGGTTCAAAGACGGTGAGCCGGGTGACGTTTTTCGTTGTACCATCAGAAAACCTGGCTTGAACTTCGAGACGAAAGGTCGCTTCGGCAGCGCTCGCGACAATCAGATCGCGCTGAAGTGGTGAGACCTCGATGCTTACCAGTTGCGGTGTCGAAGGTGGATCTTCTGGAGCACCGGCGGCAATCCAGCGGGAAAGAATCTCATACTCGATGGTGCCTGCCGTTAATCGCCGCCCCCCTTCGTGCGGCACGAGCATTAATGGCTTTTCCAACAGCAGACTTTTTTCAGCCTGGAAGGTGTCAATCCTGCGGCCCTGCCACTCATGCACAATTGCCTGGTAGTCGGCCGCAGGTTCCTGCCCTCGTAAAGAAAGCTGAAAGCCACCCTTGCCGCGTGCATTCCCGTGACACGCTCCCTGATTGCACCCCGCTTTCGAAAGGACGGCCATCACTTCGTTACGAAAGCTGGGGGCAGTTTCAGCCCGCACAGTTTCACAAACCATCAGAAACAAACCGAGCACGACCACTCGGAGCCCATGGTTCCGGCAGCAGGAGGCAATGCCAATCTTCAAACTTGAGGCGGGGGCGGGCATGGCGTGGAACTCCGGCAAGAACGCATCAATGTGCGTTAATGAATACGATACCATTCTCGACGACCAGAACCAAGGTTTTGCCGCTCCATTTTCCGTTTTGGCGTCAGGACGCCAGAATCACCGGCTCGCTCCCGATGAATCCCGCCCATTCGTCAAACTTGCCGACCATGTCTGTGAAATTGCGATACGACCGATTTGAGCGCTAAGACCAGTTGGAAATCTGCGGCCTGAAATCATTCGCAGATCTGTCACACCCCTCGTTTCTTGAAGAACATCGTCCCGTTCGAGAACATGGTAGGGGTCGTGCAACTGATGCCGACCAGACCTTCGAGATGCGGGCTCTCTACGAACGAAAAGGATTGTATGACTGTCACACCCCCACCCGGCCTTGTCGTTCGGCTGATGGATGCCCGCGATCTCCAGCGCGGCTTTCTCGAAACCCTCTCGGTACTCAAGCCGACGGAGCTTTCCCATGAGGCGGCTGTCTCGGTCTTTCAACGCCGCCTGCGGAGCAAAGTTCACACGTATGTGGCTTTGCTCGATAATCAGGTGATCGGGACGGCTTCACTCATGATTGAGCCCAAGTTTCTGCATGGTGGCAGTGCAGTGGGGCATATTGAAGATGTGGCAGTCCGCCAGAGCGAACAGCATCACGGCATTGGGCTGGCACTGATGAAGCACCTCTTTGAAGTCTGCCAGCAGGCGGGTTGCTACAAGGTGATTCTCGATTGTGCGCCCGATGTGGCCCCCTTTTACGAAAAGCTCGGCTTCCACCAATGGGCTCTCGGGTATCGCGTCGATCTGCAAATCCAGCCCACAGCGTGAAGATCTCGACCCCCGCAGGAACTTCCTGCCCAGATCGGCTGATTGATTGCCGTGAATCACTCTGAAAATGCTACGGATATTTCTCTACAAATTCCTACATATTTTTTGGTTGACCACGAACGGTGGGTCTTACGCAGGGACTCCAGACCTGAGAAAGAAGATCATCGACCAGATACGATCACTCTCCCCGCGGTCGATGACTTCGATGGGTTTCAATCCGTCAAAAGCATCATTCGGGGTTTGTAACCACCAGCCGAGCGAGTCCTTTTTAATGACTTCAGCAAGGGCGTTAGTTAAACGGTGGATTTCAACAAGCTTACGTGCGACAGCTTCGGATGGAGGCGCCCCACTTTCTAATGTGGCGAGAGATCTCACTGAAACCGGGAGTAGCCGAGCAAAGTCTGCCTGCTTGAGTTGCAGTCGATGACGAAGCTCCAAAACCATACCCGCCTTGAAGGATGTGCGGCTGATCCTGGGCTTTGCCTGCCCCTTGGTCGGAACATGTTTGGGGACTGCTGATTTCTTGCGATTTATGACTGACATATCCCACCCCTGCAATTCTCTTCGCAATGGCAATAACCATCCCTGCTCTATGATCGGCATTTCTTCTCTGTGATTCAAGCAAAATGACATGCAAATTTGCATGTGTTCAGTCTGGCAAGCGATCAGCATTCATAACCAGAAGTCGGCTGCCGGGGATAAGATTCTCCGGAAAAACCAGCAGGTTATGGCCTTCCGTCACTGCGGAGGGGACAACAAGACCTTCCAGCCCTGATTCAGCAGCGGCCTGGCCGATGACTTGGGTCATCGGTACTCGACCTGTCAGGAGTTCTTTTCGCCAATCAATTGCTAACATCCGATCCAGAGAAATCTGGAGACGTTGCCGAATCACGCCTTCCCGAAAGTCCAGCACGATCTGAAGGTTGGCCTCCATCGCAACGAACGTGCGAGGCATCGCATCTTGCAACGGAATACCATAATAGCGGAAATGGGCCAACGTCTCTGACAAAGCTATTTCGGGAGTCAGCGAGGCGTAAACGGCACGAATTCCAATAGGATTCCACCGCCCTCCTTGCCGCTTGCTCCCTACGCCCGAACTTAAATCTCTTTCGTTTGCATACTTTGGCGTGCTGGATCGGAAGACAGTCTCTTTGAATGTCGTCGCGTACTGTCGTAATCGAGTGAAGCGACTTTTCAACTGTCCGATGCTCGGAAGGCCTGCACTCATAGGATCTCCAAAAGCATCTCATCGCTTGGCAATTCAAGTCACACGCCGTCGAGAATTTAGACGTGAAAAGTAGAAGAAATCAAGCATCGGTCGGCGTGTGCATCATGAGCCACAAGGAGAGTTATCAATCTGTCGATAAATCGTCTCCAGAACTTTTTCGACACGCCAGTGCTCATTTTTTCTGACAGTTAGCGGCTGGGTTGCATCGCTGTACTACGGTCTACGGACATTCAAAACGGCTTGGTTCACCGGGCTGCGGTGAACCAACCTTGATTTCAAAATCCGGGCGCCCTGCGGCTACATGTGCAACTGTTTGTTGTTTGACTCGACTCTTCTTGTTACCAGAACAGCACGAATCTCCCTTCTAAGCCGTTACCATGTTTTCTAGTTCGGCCACAGGTTGTCATAATTGGTGCTGTCGTACCGTATTCAACGTCGTCGGAGTACCATTGGTTACATAACGGGCATTTCCAGCAAACATGACAGGTTGCACCTTCCTCGCCGCCCTCGTCCCGCATTGTTGCGACAACCAACCGAACGTCAAACTGTCGATCATGATTACTCGGTTCCCAACCGATAGCCTTTGCATCGATGATGACTCGACTCACGAACTCTGGCGTAATGGATCGCACACTGATTTCGTCAGGCACACTTCCAAGGTCGAGGTACGGGTCGCAACATGGGATCTCTACGGCAAGCCGTGAACCATTGTTGTCTGGTTGCACGACTAGTATGACGTTATTAGTCGTGTGCTGAGACCTCGACGAGACTGTCCAGCGAAACAGGGTGCCGTCAACGACGATTGCAGTACTATTTCGATTTGATAGTGCCATCGTGAAAGAGCTTATCTTTGCAAAGTGCCAGGTTTTCGTCCGGCAAAGTGTGGTAGCAATGTATCGCAGCTCGGCGGTGTGTTTGGGACCATTGAGTTCGGATGTATCATACGGGTTTACGGCTTGCTCATTATCACATTATTCGACTGGGCACGCAGCGTCGATACGATACCATTGTCGTCATGGTTCGATGGTGACTGCGGAAAGATGCGTGGCGAATGTGGCGGGGGTGGGCAAGCAAAAACGGCAGGCGGGAGCCTGCCCTACAGTCTGCTGGCCGGCGGTTTGTGCGTCTCAACACTTTCAGCCTTATCGCTCTCACAGTCCTTCGACGATTAAGCCGCGGTAGATAGCGCCTTTGTGTCGGTGCTGGGCGGCTTGCTGGTAGGCGGGGCTTTCGTACCAGTCGCGGGCTTCAGCAAACGTCGGGAACTCGGCAATGACGACCCCTTCCACAGCCGGGCCCTCCAACGTCAGATGCCTCCCATAGGCAGCCAGCACTTTTAATGGGCGACCATCCAGCGTCCCCTTTACCTTTTCCCAGTAGATTTCCAACTCGGACGGATCGAGTGTTTTTTCACGCATGAAGACAATGTAAGCGGGCATGAGGTTCTCCTGCAGACGTTTGAAAAGATGAGGCTTAGCGCAATCCGCCCGAAGCGAGGATGACTTCACCCGTCAACCAGCCGGAATCATCCGAGGCGAGGAACGCCACCACTCTGGCGATATCCTGCGGTGTCCCCATACGACCCAGAGGCGTCATGGAGACGAGAAGTTTCTCAAAGTCACTCTCGACACCATAGAGTCCGGCTGCCTTCGTCCCTTCACTCAGTGTCGCGCCGGGATTGACCGAATTAACGCGTATGTTTCGCGGGGCGAGTTCTTTGGCGAGCACACCCGTTACGGCATCCAGCCCTGCTTTGCTCGCAGAATAAATGGCGTAGCCGGGTGTGTGTGAGCGGGAAGCCACAGAGCCGATATTGATAATACTGCCGCCTTCCGGCCCGAAGTGCAGGAGCGATTCGCGGATCACCAAAAGCGGCCCAAGCAGGTTGATATTGATCTCGCGGTGGAATTCGGCCTCGGTCAGTTCTGCGATCGGCATGGCCTGATAAACACCGGCATTGTTGACCAGAATGTCGAGAGAGCCGAAGGCGGCCTGCGTGCGCTCGAACAGTGCTGCAACATCGGCGGCTTTCGCAACATCCCCCGGCAGTGCCAGGGCCTCGCCACCTGCGGCCTTGATCGCAGCCACAACAGATTCGGCGCCGGCCCGGTCGCTCGCGTAGTTCACCACCACAGCCGCACCGGCGGCAGCAAGTTCCCTCGCGATTCCCGCTCCGATCCCTTTAGACGCTCCCGTGACGAGAGCCACTTTGTTATGCAATTTCGACATGAATTGTCCTCCTTACTCCCATAGACACGAGAGGAAGGGGACTGTGACAGACGATTCCAGAATTATTCATTTGAGATCGAGAGCTGTCCCGAAATCGCCTTTGTCGAGCAGTCGTCGGACCCAGTCGAGCTGGTGCCTGGGTTCGAGAAAAGGATGTTCGCGGAAGATCGTCTGGTCATGTTCATCCACGGTTCTCTCGATCGTGCGTACCAGACCTTTGGCTGCTGCCGAGATACGCCGCACGTGCAGGGGGACAAACTGCAGATGGTTGGGATCGACATGCCCCGCCTCGATGAAACCTCTCGTCTTTCTGGCACAGCGGCAGGGGTTGTCGGGATTGACCAGACCACATTGGCCATGCATGAACTGATAGAGATCACGGCGGGCGCGGGAGAGGCTCTGGCGGAAGTTGTCGGCGGAGATCTCCAGGATTTCGCTGCCGACCTTGTCGGTGACTCCGAGGATTTCGCCGAGCGTGAAGATCAGCCGCTGCTGGCGGTCAAGGCAGAGCAACATCCCCATCGTGCAGGAGATTTTCGCCTCTTCAACGAGGAGCGGCACTTCGACGGGAACCGACTTCGGGTCGGGCAGATCGAGATCCGGCGTAGCGTTGATCGCGCTGGCGTAGCTGGAGAAAGTTTGAACGTCCCGCTCGGCACCGCGACGTCTCATGTTCAAGACATGGTTGGCAGTGATGCGATAGAGCCAGGTACGAAACTGGCTTTGCCCCTGGAACGTGCTGAGGCGGGTGATGACCTTGATCAGCACTTCCTGGGTGACTTCCTCGGCATCCTGAGCATGAAAGACCATGCGGATGGCGATGTTGTAGATCCACGCCTGATGCCGGAGCACCAGCTTCTCGAGCGCCTCACGACTCCCTTGCCGGGCCTCTTCGATGAGGCCGGCGTCGGTCGATTCATCGGGGACTTCGGTGAGGGGATTGTGCATCGCGAAATTCCTGGCCCAGGGTTCTGGAGTCAACTCCACACATGATCAACTCCTTGGACACCCAAGGGAATGCCCTGTGACAGACTCTTCAAAAATGGCAGTTTCTTCCCGTAAACGGAATCGATGGGGATGGTTAGTCCTGCCTGAAGAGTCGGCGACCCCTTGACAGCCCTGCACTCATGTAACATATTGTGTTTCATGAAAAGGGACAGTCGACTTTCCGGGGTGCTGCACATCCTGCTCCACATGGCGGAGCAGGCGGGGCCGGTCACGTCGGAAGATCTGTCCAAGATGATGGAGACCAACCCGGTCGTGGTCCGAAGGATCATGGCGGGGCTTCGACAGCAGGGATACGTTAGCTCTGAGAAGGGTCACGGCGGTGGGTGGACATTGGCTTGCGACCTCTCCAAGGTGACTTTTCGAGACATTTACATTGCGCTCGGGCGTCCTTCGTTGCTTGCCATCGGCCATCGCACCGAGGCACCCGGATGCCTGGTCGAGCAGGCCGTTAATGCAGCTCTTCAGCAGGCATTCCATGATGCCGAGGAGCGGCTGCTTAGTCGCTTTGGCGAAGTCACGCTGGCCATGCTCAGCGATGATGTTCGCTCGCGATTGGCAGCGAGAGAGAGTTCGCATGCATTCGAGGATCACGCCCATCTCTTCTGAACCCCACCGCCCCCAATCCCCATTTTCGAACGCCTTTCGATTCAAAGGTCGGGAGCGGTCAAAAGAGTGCATCATGAAGAACTCTGTGATCCGCCAGCTCCTTCTCGCAATTGCGCTCAGCACAATCGGCTGTGGTACGCGATTCGAGGGTGACGTGATGGATATCGCCAGTAACACACCGGATGTGCAGAGAACGTCGAAAAATGATTTGTCCGAGTCAGCACCCAGTCATGAGAACACTTCCATGCCCCATGATCACAAACAAGCCTTTGCCTACCCTGAAGAAGTTTCAAAAAAGTGGAACAACCCGGAGCGGGACAAGTGGCAGCATCCTGAGGAGATCATCGCGGCTCTGGCCTTGAAGCCAGGCGCAACGGTCGCAGATCTCGGAGCGGGGACAGGCTATATGGTGGCTCATATGAGTAAGGCCGTTGGTCAAGATGGCACAGTCATGGCCATCGACGCTTCGGAGGAAATGGTCGAGTATCTGACAAAGCGGCAGGCCGAGTTGGGGCCGGCCACGATTGTGCCGCAGAAAGTTGGATTCGATGATCCAGAGCTACCAGCCTCAGGAGTGGATCGAGTGTTGACATTGGACACGTGGCATCACATCGAAGGGCGGGAAACTTACGCCAAGAAGGTCTATGATGGGCTGAAGCGAGGTGGATTGTTTGTTGTCGTAGAACACGACGTCCAAGCAGAACACGGCCCGCCCAAAGGAATGCGACTCGATTCCAGACAGACAGCACGACAGCTTGAGGCAGCAGGATTCCGAGCCGAGATCGTTCTAGAATCCATGCCGCGACACTACATGGTCGTGGGTCATAAAGATTAACTATTGTTTGCAAACAAAAAATCCCGCAAACAGTCACTTTCGCAACCATTGTCGGGATCTGGTTAATCGAATCAGTCGGGGCGACAAGACGGCGATTGAACTTTTTGTTGACGTAGTGACAGAGTTGAACAGCGACTTTTGTCGGAACTTTGCCCTTTCCATTAGCCAACTGATAATCTGGCCTCTTTCTTGATGAAAGCGAACCGGGCCGGGCGAATTGTTGTCAAACTGACACATGTGGGGGGACACAATGATCAATTCACCGACTCCAGAAGTTGTGATGAACATCTTTCTCGACAACCGGCTGGAGAGCTATGCCCAGTTCTTTGATCATGAACTAGCTCGGAAATTCAAAGCGCTAACGAGTGGAACAAAGCTCGACGAGGCGGTAGGCGTTCTTTGCGGGACATGGAAAGCCGCGTCAAATTCGATGAGGCTCCCGTGGCTTGCGGTTAAGAGTATAGAGAAAATGGCACTTGGTGCAGCTATCGACACAACTTCAAAACAGTCGTTTCTTGAGTACTTGCCGACGCACCTGAGGCATACGCTCTCAATTCCGGATGAATTAGGACTTGAAATAGAAGCCGAGATTCGTCGGGCCATTGAAGCGTATCGCATAGCTGAAAGGGAAACAAGAAAGACGTTCAATAGTCAACTTGTTTGGGATTCTCTATTAAATATTAAAAAGGACGATGGCTCGCTGGTCGCTGAGTTTCCGATGGCCGTATGGGGGTCGCAGCAAATTGGCTTTGGTGCTACTTATCACGCCTACGAAAACTTTGTCCGAACGGTGCTTGAGAAGCTGTCGAGCAAGCCCGGCTATCGGATAAAATATGACGGGAAAGTCCAGAAGGATATTGGAACATTTCTCGACAAGAGCATTAGTGAGCAGTGCATTGACGATCCCAAAATTAAGCTCGCCAAGGAAATTCGGAACTCGTTGGCTCATCAAGGCGGATTCGTCGAAGTCGATCCTGCCACACCAAATCAATACCACGGTTTCCGCGTCGTCAACAATATCGTGCAAGTCGATGCGACCAACAATCGAGAGCTGTTCCTACTTCTTCAAGACCGTGCGTACATTTTTGCTGAGGCTGCTCTGAAAAGGCTATGAGAACCTGCCTTGTAATATCCAGGAATAAATTCGCAGAAACCAAGCGCCAATTTGTGGCTGACGATCACGGACACGGAAAGTAGATGACTTGACGACCAGCGTCTTCAAGGTCTCGTAAATTCTTCGGCAGGGCAAGATGAGAGCGAATGACGCTGAAAAAAAGCATGGTCCAGGAAGCCGTTCTATAGACTTCTCAACTTGATCTCGGAATTCATTGCATTCACAATGCGAAAGCCCTTCGACATGCTTGTCGAAGGGCTTTTTGTTCAGGCGAATCGGGCTGGCGGGATTTGAACCCACGACCTCTTGCACCCCAAGCAAGCGCGCTAGCCAGGCTGCGCTACAGCCCGATGTCTTTGGCAAAGCCTGCCAGGCCATCACTTTCATGATGTCTGCGGGCTTTGGAGACTCATGGGTTATCGCAGCCGGGGGGGAATTTTGCAAGTCCGGCGGAGGATTGCCGGCCTGCCGGGCTGGGCCTGGGTGCGTCTGAACCTTTTACCGGGTGCCAAATTCTGATGGGCGTGAGGTTTGCGGCACAAATCCGCCAGGTTCTGCCAGATAATTGGCAGGGGTGACGAAATCGGCCCGGCGGCCTAACACCAGCCATTGTTTCTGCGGAAATTCGGGAGTCGGAACGACGGGCTGGCGTGAGATGAGTTTCCACGAAAATGGCAGACGCCGGTTTTGATGTTCACTTTCCATAAAGCAGAAGACGTGATGCCGGAGATCGAGGGTCTCGTGGTCTTCGGGCCAGGGCTGTCGGGGCAGGAGCTGGTTGAACTTGAGCAGGACATCGGCCCGGATCGATCCCAGGCTGATCTCCGGCATCTGGCCCGCGAGTGGCCTGGGAATTACGAGTGGTGGGGCGGTGGCTAATGGTGCCGGTACCAGACTGGCGCGGATGGGTGGTGCAATCGAGAGAGTCATCAGGAGTGCGGTGGCTCCCATGGCCCATAATCCGTGGTGAGGATGCCGACCGAGTGACCGCATGATGACGATCGAGAGACACACCATGGCCATGCTCGACCAGACGAGTGTTTCCCACGGGATATGGGCCATTTTTTCGGGGAGGACTCCTCGAAGTGCCATGGCGAGGCCCATGCCGATGAAGCTGACAATGACTGTCCCTTGAAGGAATGTGGGCCAGATGAACTGCCAGTCGCTCGTGGGGAAGGATTCGACGGATCGCTGCACGACGATGGCGGTTAATACAGTGATGCCGGGGAGAAGGAGGAGTGCAGCGGAGGGTGTGCAGCGGGGATCAACCCACATGAGTGCCCCGGGGATCAGCAGGCAGACACTGATGAACTGAACGGCGGGCCGAGCTTCCCCTAAATGGCGGCGGAAGTCAGCAAAGAGATAGACCACGAGCAGCAGACCCCATGGCAACAAGATGGTGCAGGCTACCAGGAGCGGGAAGGTCACGAGATGCTCGACCAGCGACCATAACGGGTTGGCAGTTCCCAAGGGAGAAGCCCCCGCCCACCAGGGATTAATGCCTGTGATTGAAAGGTAGGTCAGTACCCAGGAACCTGTCAGCCCGATGCAGCCCAGGAGACCAGCCAGATGCCCGAACGTAAGGGCGTATTCTTCTTTGCGGCGGAGAATCAGGTAGCAGGTCAGGCTGCTGGCAAAGACGAGAGCGGGGAACAATCCACTGGAGAGAATTGCCAGGGTGAGAGCGAGGTAGGGAACGACCCACTGAATCAGATCGGGCCAATCGTGCAGCCAGCCAATGTGCCAACTGAAGAGTGCCAGCGCCAGGAAAAATGCAGCGATGGGCAATGCAGTGCCACTGCCCAGTTGCATCTGGACACCGACGGTGGTGAGGAACATCAGCCCGGCACCCAGACTTCCCACTGTTCCCATGAACTGGCGGCAATAGGCATAAAGTAACTGGCCAGTCAGCCAGAAGGCAATCAGTGAGGGAAGTCTGATCGACCAGGCATCGACATGGCCCTGAACAGTGGAAATCAAAGCGATCAGCCAGACTTGCAGTGGTGCCAGTTGCGGGACGGGGACATCCTGACAACGAGGAACGACCCACTCCTGGGAGAGCAGCATTTCGAGGGCAGCGCGGCCGACGGTTGCTTCGGCCATCGATAACGGTGTGACCAGGGGAGCCAGACACAACATGGCCAGTGAAAGAATGCCTAAAGACCAGCATTCCACTTCGAGCCACCAGGGAGTCTTCCGGGCCGAGAGAAATGCCCACGGAGGAACTTCGAGTTCAAGGGGAAGTTGACCTATCGCCATGGTACGCATCCTTGCGAATCAAATCGTTCTCGAGGAGACCACAGGGGTGGCCTGTAGCCGTTTTTTCGTTGGGGGCTGGCCCTTCACGATGGAGCTTGTACGTTTCCCTGGAAATAGCAGCGATGTGCTGGCTGAGAAGACATGCTTGCCCAGAGCTGCAAGCATGGCACGTTACACGATAAACAGAGCGCGACAGGGCCCCAAGAGACGTACTGTAACGAATTTACCGAATGTAAGGCAAAAGTTTCTCGCGTGAACCTGTGGTCAGGTCGGTCAATTGCCTCAAATCGAGAGAGATCGATAAGAGTCGTTTGCTGGTTGTCGATCTCGACGTAGTCTTTGAGCAACAACGAGTCCATCGAGAATGGGGGCAGAGATCTCTGCTTCAAGACGCTGTTTCCAACCTGGAAACAGTGACGCGGGGGTCGTGTTCGCTGGAGAATTGATCAGATTCTCGATGTGTCCGTTGTTTCCCGAAGTTCTGGTAGAAGCCTTCTGATTCCAAAGTTTTAACGGTAAGCGCCATGACGAAGCATCCCTCCGGGAATCTGGAAGTCTCCCGAGTGACGAAATCACTCTTCAGGCTGAAATCTCTCACTGAGAGGCTGCCTGCTGTGGACCAGCTCAACGAGGCGATTGAATCCCGCTTGCAGGCGGCCACTTCTCATGCTGTTGATGTTCAAAAGGCCCGGGAAGCCAAGGGCCCGGAAGATGTGGCTTTTGAGCAGCCCGGCACACTGGAAAAGATGCCTCAGACTGATGCACGGAGACTCGAACAGTTGCATGGGATTGGATCGATTTCTGCTGCTTCCACTGTGGAATACAACCCATTTCCATCACAGAGCGATCCTTTTGCAGCCTCTCATTTTGCTCCACCGCAGGATGATGAGAGCGAAAGACGACAGGATTGGCGGATGAATCTTTCGATCAAGGTTTCGGTGCTTCGAGTGAGTAAAGAGAGACTGCCTTTACCACAGATTCTGGATGATATGCTGACGCATCATGGTTCGCCCGGTGAGGCACTCGATGTGAGTTTTAGTGGCTGCGCGGTCGCCGTTCCGATCCGCTGGCTCCCTGGAGAACGACTCGTCATTCGCTTGATGGCTGCGCAAACGGCGATGGGAGCGATTGATGCTGTCGCGATTGTGGTGAGAGCCACCGATCTGGGGCGTGGCAGGTTCAAGCTCGTCTGCCGGTTTCAGGCACCGATGACAGCCTCTCAGCTCGAGCGACTCTCGTGGTCGGCCCAGGATCCGTGGTCGCTGCCCACTGCCGAAGAGTCGGCCTGGCAAACCTGTGATGCCCATGAAATCCAGAACGCGTGGGCCTCGACCTTTGATGAGCTGATGCGACACGACCAGTTGCCAGTCTCGTGCGAAATTTAACCCTTAAGCTGATTGCCAGAGAATTCCTTAAATGACAAAAGCCATGCCTACTGTCAGTGACGAGTGGGCATGGCTTAGTTGATTTCAGCAGTCATCGCCAGGACGTTATGGTGTCTTGGGAGCGCTGTTGTCGTTATTGTTGGCTTCGTTCAAAGCCACTGCACCCAGAACTGTACCCGTTGTGCCGAGGATAATGGCCGTGGTGTTGACGGGGTTGAACATGGAACCAAACTGAGCACGGACAATGCTCGGTGAAGAAACCATGACAATACCGTTCTTGGATGAAGGAGGAGCTGTCCGCTCTGTCCAGACGCGGTAGGTGCCTTCGCTGTTGCCAGCGGACACCTGATAAACGCCACCCTTCAGGCCATCAACGCTGAACTGGCCGTTCTTATCGCTGTTAGTGCGAGCGACTTCCTGGCCGTTCTGCTTAATCACAACCTGAGCACCGTTCAGGGAAACACCCTGGGCATCGACCACGCGACCATTGAGCTGACCACCCACGAGAGTGATATCGCTCACTGGAGCTGCTGGCTTGACGGCAGGTGCCACTTCACCGGCCGAAACGATACCGGCAGGTGACAAGACGCCGGCACAGACGGCGGCCACAGCCAGGCTCTTTACCAATCCGAAACTCTTCATTTTGACAAGTCCCTTTGCTAGGAGTTTCCAACGCGGGCGAAACTCCTGCCCAAAGAGTGGACAGTCATTCCCCACGATCAACGAGAACGAATCGAAACCCGTCATCTGGTTTCTTCTGAGCTGATTCTGCGAATCGCGGCTCAGTCCATGCGCCCGCAATGGAATTGGTCTATTCGTTCATCATTTTGCATCGGACGATACTTGCCGATACATCATACGAAAATCACTTGTTTTGAGTTTTTTCCGATATTCATCTAAAAACTTGAGCGTAAATTCACGACATGTCATTTTTCTGTGTGAAACAACGCGCTCTATAGTGTTTGAATGCCATCGATTGCGGCAGAAATTGCCATCTGCAATTTTTCGCAGTTTTCACGCTGAAAGAGACATCTCATCAGCGTAAAGATCTATCGCAGCGTCGTTCGAGATCAGAATTTATTGATCGCCATGTCGTGGATGTCTGCGCAGAGATCCTCGAATGCGGCGCAGGCATGATAGAAGTAGAACACCTACCAACCACCCCACCACAGCGCCAGTAAGATCTGCGACCCAATCCCAGACATCTGCCTGACGACGAAAGTAGGGTTGTGTCAGTTCATCAAGAGCGGCATAAATCGCGATGACGAGCATGGCGATGGCAAAACGCTGCCAGGTTACGCGTCTGAGAACCTGATGCCTGACACCAAAGAGAAATCCCAGGCAGGCGTAACCGGTAAAGTGCAGCACATAATCGGGGAGTCGCGGCACGATCTTGGGCACAACGGGCCGGTGTGTGAGGAAGAACATCAGCGGCCAATAGAGCAGCAGCAGGATCAGAGTGATTGTCGAAATTGTCGTGACCAACCGCTTCACAAGGCACAGCTCCTGGTGCGAGATACCGGAGATTTCTACGAGACCGATATCGCTTAAGAATGCCGAAAGCTACCAATCATCAATGATGTATCAAAGCTGCATGTTCTGGATTTCGCGATAGGCTTCGATCAGCTTATTGCGAATTTGCAAAGTCAATTTCAATGCCAGATCCGCTTCCCGAGCTGCTGAGAACGTTTCAACCATCGACAAATCGGAGCCTGTCAAACTTCCTGCAATCTGGGAGTGCATCTGTTGTTGCTGGCCGTTGGTGGCATCCAGCGACTGGCTCAATAAATCTGCGAAGGAGACTGTGGGCTGTGTATTTGGAAGCGATTCTGGAAGTGCCAGTGGCTGGGACCAGGCCGTAAAGGGGACGGCCTGCCCGGGGGCCGGGAAAAACGCCGGTTGTGAGACCATGTTTGTCATGGAAATCTACCTACAATGCATTTTGATAGTATCCCAATCAGCCAGTAGGGTGCATGCAGTTCTTACGGAATGCACCAGTTCTTATTGATAGTTTCTTGCACCAAGTTGTGCTGGCCGCGAATTCATACGAATTGGTGCATTGGCATGCACCCTACTTAAGAGGTAGCCACTTATTTATCAACCCAAGAGGCGAAAGGTGTTCTGGATCATATCTTTGGTGACTTCCATCGTCGTAACGTTTGCTTCATAAGCCCGGCTGGCTTCCATGGCATTGACGAATTCTGTCACGACGTTGATGTTCGGATAAAGGACTTTTCCCTCCGCGTTGGCATGGGGATGGCCGGGTTCATAGGCCATTCGCGGCGGCGAGACGGTATCAATCTCAACTGTGGATGCCACTCCCTGGCTGCCAGTGGGACTGGTCGTGCCGACAGAGGTTGGTTGCATCATGACGAGCCGTCTTTGAAAAGGAGCAATCTTGCCCTCTTCATTCTGTGTCGTATTCACATTGGCGATATTGCCGGCGATTGTATCCATCCGGGTTCGCTGGGCAATTAAACCACTGGTACTGATATCAAGAGTATGGAACATGATATGTTAGACCTGCTCACTGATGACTGATTGAAGCTGGTTATATTGCAGATTCAATAATTCCGTCGCAAAGCTTTGCAACATCGAGTTCTTGGAGATCTGTGTCATCTGCTGTTCGATGCTGCGGTTGTTTGCATCCTGGAAGGTAATACCTGGCTGTGTTTTCTTTTCACTCGCCTGAAAGAGTGACTCGGGAAAGAAATTCGTAGTGTGAACTGATGTGGCTGAAGGTGAGAGGAGATCTGTTAAAGGATTTTCCGGATTTGCTAATGGCGAATGCAGGCTGGCTGGCTGTGCAGTCTGTGATTCATAGGCTTTTTTGAGTGCATTTTGAAAGTCGGCGACAGGCAGATCGCGCATGCGATAGCCGGGAGTATCGATATTGGCGACGTTTCCTGCGAGGACATCCTGCCTGAGTTCTGCAAACTTGGCTGTTTGTTTGAGCAGGTTTGATGTTTGTGATGTGAGCAGGTGATTGAACATGGAACGTGCCTCAGTGTGAACCTGAGAAGTGTGAGGTTGAGAAGGGTGATTTCAAGAAGGGGAGAAGGAAAAAAGGGTCGAAGGGGAGAAGCCAGAGGATCTTAGTTCATCAAAACAGTTAGAAAGAATTTCATTCGCAATAGACCTCGATCAAAACACCAATACGCCATACTCGAGAACGAGTATGGCGTATGGTGACTTCTGTATCAGGCAGCACGGGTTTCGAACGTGCTGATCATCGGCTCGACAGTTTCGACTGTCTCTGCCGGTGCTGCAATGCGGTTTGAGCCGGGCCCCCCTCGTGGTGGGTAGCCATACTCGCGGAGCTTACCTGAGAGTGTGCGAATCCCAATCTGGAGAGCACGAGCTGTCTTTTCGCGATTTCCTTCAAAGCGGGTGAAGGTTGATTCGATCAGCTTGCGTTCCATTTCGGCCAGAGTCAGGCCGGGCACGATATCTTCTTCTTCCTGGGCCAGTGGCTTCTGAATCCAGGGCTCGATCATATCGGCTGTGAGTTTGTGACTGCAGTCGATGGAACAGGCTCGGTCAATCACGTTTTCGAGTTCACGGATGTTGCCGGGCCATTTCCACTGACGCAATCGGTCGAGAGCTTCGACAGTCAGCATGCGTGGGGGACGGCCTTCGCGAACGGAAACACGATGCAGGAAGTGTTCAGCGAGTGTGGCGATGTCTTCGGGTCGTTCACGCAGAGCGGGAACTTCGACAACATAATCCTGCAGAGCTTCCGCCAGATCAGCCCGGAAGAGATTGCGGCTGACGAGTTGTGTCAACCGGATGGAGGTCGAGGCCATGATTCGCACATCGGCCCGAATGGGTTCGCCAGTGATCGGGTGCTCGCGTCTTTGCTGGCGTACGAGGTTCAGCAAGCGTCGCTGAGCAGGAATGGCAAGGTTATCAATCCCGTCGAGGTAAATTGTTCCGCCTTCGGCCTGATGGATACGGCCCGGCAGGTGCTGGCGACCATCTTCTTGTGGTGGGCAGGGTGCACCGAAGAGTTCCACTTCGAGAGCTTCGACCGAAAGGACATGGCAATCGACGCGGATGAATGGGCGGGAGCCACGTCGGCTGGCTTCGTGAATCGATTGAGCAGCAATCGTGGCACCGGCACCAGGTTCAGCCACAATCAGTACTGAACCGGCCTGCTCGGCGGCATGCTGAATCTGCTGGCGGAAGGTCTGCATGGCAGGGCTGTGGCCCACCATATCCCGCAGATTTCGATTGGAAATCTGACGCTTCAGCCGGCGGTTTTCTGAACTGAGGCGGCCACGCTGGGCAGCACCCGAGACAAGCTGATAGAAGACTGTCGAGTTGACAGGCCAGGTCAGGTGTTCGACACCAGCCACTGTGGAGTGCTGTGCGAACTCGCCGGGGTGAGATGCCACCTGGAGCAACTGAGTGGCCCAGCCTCGTTGCGAGATCTGGCCAGCCAGTTGGGCCACAGAATCCTGCAGGCCAAGTGGTCCGACGATACAGATGTCCGAAGGGACAGTCGACAGAATCTGCACGGCTGCATCGACGGTCGCACAGCGCTTCAGGTGGAAGCCTGCTGTTTGAACGTCGGCCGCGAGACGGTCGCCGATCGAAGGATCATTCGTGACGACCAGCACGCTGATCGAGCTGTCGACAGGAGCAGCCACACGCCGTGGGAATGGAATGATGTCGGGATTCATACATTGATCTTCGACAGGAGGGAGGGGGGGCGGGAATTAAACGGCAGGAGGGGAAAGGCAGGCTCAGGAAGAGCCGTTATCGATCAACAGTGAGCGCTGAAAGGTCTCAGCCTGACTGTCTAGCGAGGCAAATTCAAAGACGGGGAAATTGAACAGGTTGTGGGAGATTCAGCGAAAGGATGGAGAAGCAGATTCACAAGGCGAGGAGGTTCTTGAGCGATTCATCCATTGATCACCGCTCGATTGAGCAGCATGACCAGTGGCGGAAATTCGAGGCAATGCGAAAGGAATACTGAAAACTTGGAGAGGGGAGCAAGGCAGGTTTTGAGAGACAAAACTGACATGAACGTCAGCGGTGCGTGGTATGTAACTAACTTTCCCAAACGACGCGAGCCCTATTTTCCGCAAAATTTGCAGAATCGTAGGCGGAGGCCGCTGCCTGAGCGGAAGAAGCGGCAGAAAGTGCTGCTTGCACCTCATTTTTGCGGGCAGAAAGTGCTGTCGAAGCCCTGGATTCTACTGCCAGCAGCTCTTCCGTGAGCGTGGTGATCTCGCGAATACGGGTTGAGAAGAGTTCTTGAGCTGTGGCTGGGAGTGATTGGCCCTGGGTGCGAATCAATTCCCAGACATCTCGATAAGCCTTGCGGTGTTCGGCCATGGAATCGAGCAGTTGCTGTTTGTGAGTCAATAAAGCAATGAGATCGGCGTAGTTTTCCTGCTCGATGAGCTGTGCCTGATCGGCAGAGAGCTTTTTCAAAGCCAGCATGTAGCTTTTCCACAATTCCAGAGCCTGCAGGGGTGATAATTGGGAAGTCATCGGAACGTACTCGATCTGGGACGCTGGCAAAAATTTCGAACAAATCGATCATTGAAAAACAAACCTCTCCTGTCGAGTTCAGAAATTGAACCTGGACAGGAGAGGAACTGTCTCCAGACGTTTGTTGGCTTGGCTGAAGTTTTTTGCGATTTCGTGCCGCTGTGATTTCCTACGACGGATCAGCTATTTCGATTCAGGAAGCTGCTTGGCACGTTTGGAAACATCAATTTCCAGTGGGCCAAAAGCCTGCTCAAATCGCTGCAAAGAGGCCCCTAAAGCTGCCCACAACCGCTTGGCGGTGTAGTAGTTCATGACGACTCGCTCAGAAATCTTGATCTGACGAGCCGTGTTTGAAAACGGCATGGGATCCAGCCCGAAATCGACCACAACTTCCTCGGGTGTCCCCGCGACACGCGCGAAATTTGAGTACAGCGGTTTGAGATCGGCAGGTTCCTGAATTTGCGGCTGTGCCACGTTCAGAGTGCTGTTTCCATTCGAACCAGTCGCAGATTGTCCATCGGCCATGAGGCATCCTTCCTTGCAGGCAAGCAAACAACTATCCTTAATTCACACGTCTGTTTCACGAGACAAGCTCAAGTGTGAATCATTCGAGTCTGCCCAGATCATCCGACGATTCCCGATGTGGGTCAATTCTGTTTCTACGAAAGATCGTTCGAGAATTTGTTATGATGCAGACCTGGTCTCTGGCGATTGATTCGGGCAACAGCCGGGTAAAGTTTGGCCTCTTTCGCGATCAAAGCCATGCTCAATTCGAAGAACCAATCGAATTTCTGGCGCTTGATCTGCAATCTCCCCTGCCGGTCGAGATCCTGAATCAATGGTGCCAGAGGGCCATGGCTTCGGGTGCCAATAAGCTGCAATCGATTGCTGGTGGATCCAATCCCAGAGCACTCGATTGTTTGCTGGCTGCCTGGCCAGAAGTTGGCATGCGTTCTGGTGAAGCAGCGAAACAGAGCTTCTGGCCACGCCCTCACGTGCTGAGGAGTGGCCTGGATTTGCCGATCGTGATTGATGTCGATGCCCCGGAACGTGTGGGTCTGGATCGACTTTTTAACGCCGTTGCCGGGAATACGATTCGCTTACCCGATCAACCGGCCATACTGGTCGATGCAGGGACAGCGACCACCATTGACTGGGTCGATGCGACGGGCCGGTTTTGTGGAGGTGCGATACTTCCCGGGATTGAACTGGGGGCTCGCGCTCTGCATCAGTACACAGCGTTACTTCCGCTGATCAGCCGGCAGGAACTGAGTGCACCTCATCCTCATGTGATTGGCCGGAACACCCGTGCCGCCATGTCGAGCGGACTCTTCTGGGGGCATGTGGGAGCAATTCGCGAGATTTCAACCCGCTTATCGGCCCGCACTCAGCCCCCTGTCCTGCTGCTGACGGGAGGAAGTGCAGGCATTCTGGCGGGTGAATTCCCACAAGCGCGCCTGGTTCCTGCTTTGGGACTCTGGGGCATGATCCTTTCGATGCCCGCAGAGTCGTAAGCTTTCCCTCAGGGGGACGGTTTGCGGAAAACCATGCTAATGTATCCCCAAGAAACAACAGTGCGTTTTGGATCATGAAGACATGCTTGCCCAGAGCTGCAAGCATGGGACGGAGCTTGACTGTTTATGCAAAACGTGACTAGGTGGCGGAACCGGCTGCGGCTTTCTTTTTGGCTCCTTTTTTGTTTCCTGCCTTCTTGGCGTTGTTGGGCTGGTCAACAACTTTGGGAGCGGCCTGTTCGTGACTCCATTGATCCCATAGAGCCTGCAATTCTTTGACCTTGGCGGGGTTTTCCGAGGCCAGATTTTTGGACTCGGAGATATCACTCGCCAGATCGTAGAGTTCGGGCTGTCCACTACCACCGCGGGCGACGACCAGCTTCCAATCACCATGTCGAACAGCCCATTGCTCACCAAATCGCCAGTACAAGGTTTCGTGGGGCTTGTTTGCGATCGAACCTGTGAAATAAGGGACCAGATCGACACCATCCAGCTTCCACGCGGGATCGATTTTGCTCCCTGCGGCAGTCAGCACGGTTGGCAGAACATCCAGATTGATGACAGGATTGTCGTAAGTTTTTCCGGCAGGGAGCTTACCTTTCCATTGAACGAGGAACGGCACGCGTGTGCCCCCTTCGAACGTGGTCATTTTGAAGCCACGCAAAGGCCCATTCTGAGATGTCGTGCCCTGAGTCGGGCCCCCATTGTCTGCAATGAAGAAGATCAGAGTGTTTTCTTCCTGCCCCAGTTCTCGCACCTTGCCCAGCACCTGCCCAATGGCATCATCCATGGCTGACATCATGGCTGCAAAGAGTTTTCGTTTGGGATCTGTAATTGATTCAAAGCGATCGAGGTACTTCTGGGGAGCCTGCAGAGGAGCATGCTGTGCATTGAATGGAAGATACAAAAACCATGGGGACTGCCGTTGCTGTTCAATCCACTCGACCGAGCGTTTGGCATATTCGTCTGTGGTGTAAAAGTTTTCGTCGGAGACTTCTGCGACATCATTCGAGACCCGGGAATCGACAAACTTTGTGGGATGAAAAAACGGGGTGTTCGCGAGCGTGCCAAAGAACTCGTCAAAACCTCGTTTCGTGGGTCGATACTCCGGGCCGTCGCCGAGGTGCCATTTGCCGACGCAGGCTGTTTTGTAGCCTGAGCCATGCAGACGATCAGCCAGTGTTGTTTCCTGAAGATCGAGGCCAGAGACATTGGCAATTCGATTGAACTCATGCCCGAAGCGGGTGGGATAGCGGCCAGTCAACAAGCCGGCTCGGGAAGGACTGCAGTAGGTCGCTGCGACATAACCTTGGGTGCACCTTACCCCATTTTTAGCGAGTGAGTCGATGTGTGGCGTGGGGATCTGTGGATTCCCTTGAATCCCGGTTTCTCCCCATCCGAGGTCATCCGCGTAGAAGATAATGACATTCGGCTTCCTGGTGGTCTGAGTTTGCTCGGCTCCTTGTGCCAGATCGTCGATCGACGAAATCCCCACCAGGCAGATCCCTATGAGGCAGATCAAAGAGAAATGGAAGCCATTACGCAAAACCATGATGCCTACCTTTAGAGAATTCAGAGACAACCAACAGTCGACAGGCTGGCCGCCTGACTCAAAAACACGAAGACCTCGCCAGGAGCTTATCTATCACCATTTTGATAGTCAATTATTTGGCTATGAATTCTGCCTGAGGGCCTGGGATCTGTTCTGTCACAAATTCAATGAACAGGCGTGCGACTTCATGTTGCCGCCAGACACGCAGCGTCTCAGAAATCTCCGCAGGGACTTGAGATGGCAGATGCCAGCAAGTGCTTTTCAGGATTTGATTTGCGTCTCGAAAGACAATCGCTGCATGGACTTCACCATCCTGGGAAATGGGTGCGTGCGGCCCCAGATGACCTGTAATGGCGGCGGCGATATCCGCTTGAGGGGTTAATTGAAGGACACCAGCAGCCATCGCCTGAGCGACTTCACGACTGACGGCGGTGTACTGGGCGAGAGTCGCTGGCGACACACCCAACCAGGCCGTTTTGGTCTGTTCCTGATAAACAACCGCAGATCCACAGAGCCATGTACTGATCCCAGGAGTCTGTGCCAAAGTGGCGCTGACCAATCCAGCCGTACAGCTTTCGGCAAGGATTAACCTCTGTTTGTTCTCGGCCAGTCTGCCTGCCAGCCTCGCTGCTGCCTGTTCGAGAGGTGTGGGCATGACAAGCCTTTGAGTGAATCTCTGGCAGAACTCAATCTCGTATTCGCAGTATCGAGCAGTCACTGTATCGCGCAGTCACTGTATCAAGCAGTCACTGTATCAAGCAGTCACTGTATCAAGCAGTCACTGTATCGAGCAGTCACTGTATCGAGCAGTCACTGTATCGAGCAGACACTGTGACGAGCAGACACTGTGACGAGTCGAGGTTTTCCATTAACTACTTGGTCTTGCGATAACTGACAGTGAACTCTTCCAGAGTGAGTGATTTTGTGAGATCGGCCCCCACTTTTTCGAACAGTGGCTTCAGTCGTTTACTGACACTCCATTCATCGGGATCGACGGAGCCATTTTTGTTGGTGTCGAGCCGGTCAAAATACCCTTTGGCTTCGACGGCAATGGCGTCTTCACCTGATGAACTTCCGGCCTGAGGAGGGCCTCCTCGTCCGCCTCGATCACGAGAACCACGGTCGCGCCCCTCACTTCCGGATATCGCTCCTGAACTTGCCGATGTCGCCGAAAGGTTGCTCGCGACGGCTGATCCACTCCCAGTGGCACCGAGCAATCGGGCAGCCATGGCTTCGCTGACAATTTCATCTGCTGTTTTCGTTGCGAAGGCGGGGAGGCGAATCTCTGCGGGAGTGATGTACCCATCGCCGTTATGGTCGTAGGAAGCGAAATCTGCCCTGCGGGAGCGTGGCCACTCGGCAAACGAAATCTGATTGTCGGCATCCAGGTCGAAGGGTTTGTAATCATCCGGCAACGTGCGGGGAAAATCGTACTTCGGAACTTCCGTTTTCTTGCCACGATCACTTCCGCGATCTCGACCGCGACCCCCTTCACTGCGCTCATCTCCACCGCCACCAAAGCCGCTGCCTTCTCCACCACGACTGCCCCGACCACCAAAGCCTTCACCGCCAAAACCGCCCCCGCCAAAGCCACCCGGAGGACCGCCGCCAAAGCCACCTGGTGGGCCGCCTCCGAAACCGCCTGGAGGGCCACCACCGAAACCACCACCAGATTCTTCTCGCTGCCGCCGCAGTTGATCCATGACGCCTGAAAAATCTTCCCGACTGACAGGACGCGAAAGATCGACGCCACTTTCTTCGAGGCGGCCACGCAAAAAGCCGGGCACGCGATCGAGTTCCTCGCCAGAGAGAACACCATCGCCATCACGATCCATCATGCCCCAGAATCGGGCCGAGCGGTCTTCGCCATCCTGTGCCGCTGCGATGTTGCCCCAGGAAAACGAGGCCACAAAGAAGAGGCAGTAGCCCCATCGAAGGCCGTTTTCAGCAACTCTGGTCATTGTGGTGGAACCGGGCATGGGCTTGCTCCAGGCTGTCGATGGCAGTGATTCAGGAACAAAACGAGTAGCATCGCAGATTCGCGACGATCCTACACACAGTTTTTAACCCTCAGTTCCGAGCAGAGTATCGCTCCTGTCAGACTCGTCTCAGCGGAATCGTGGAATGAGGGCCCATGACTTCGCTGAAACAGATGTTTGTTCTGTCTGCCATAACATGTGTATTCGCAACAGGTTATCTGCGGCAGTGTGCAGAACGGCGAAGCTTTTTCGGAGGACAGCAGGGCGTGGTCGAGACACAGGCGTTGGGTGTAGCAACGGCCGTTGGACTGGCGGGCGATGGCTGGGTTGCAGTCACCTGTAGCACCTGGGGTGCCAATTCCACCAACCAGAGATTGCGGAATTCAACGGGGTTTCCGTGATTCTGGAACAGAATCGGTAGTGCTTCAGGCCCTTCTTTGCTGCCACCCCCGGTTTTGTTTTCCAATGAAACGTGATTCTGCACCACGATACCGTTGTGCCAGACAGTCAGTCGCCCATTCTGAATTTTGGTTCCCTGTGCATCGAACAGAGGTGCTTGAAACTGAATGTCATAGGTCTGCCACGAAAGTGGCGGGAACGACATGTTCAAGTCGGGCATTTTGTTGCGATAGATTGCAGCAGCATCGTTGAACTGCGGAATCAGCCCAAACGAATCCAGTACCTGCACTTCGTACCGCTTCTGGAGATAAAAGCCACTGTTGGCCCGTGCCTGCCCTTTAGCGAACGGCATAAAGGGTGTTTTGAACTCGGCATGCAAATGGAAATTCTGCCACGCCCCTTGGGTTTCGGAACCAATCTGCATCAGACCTTCTGGCGAAACTTTCAGGTTTTTCAACTGGCCGTTGTCTGTCCCATCAAACAGCACCACGGCATTCGCTGGAGGTCGTGCTCCTTCACGCTGGCTCTTTCGTGACCACTTGATGGCATGGGAAATCAAGGCCCCATCACCTTTGAAAAGTTGGCCAGTCTGCCCATCCTTTGTGACAAATTTTCGTCCTTCGGAAGGTTGACTGAAGGTGATCAGTAAACCTTCCGGTGTAGCTTTGCCACTCCCTTGCCATAACGTTGGTAATAACTCGGAATCGGCCTTGATCTGCGGAGTTCCGATGGGCATGGTAGCGCGTGAAGTGACTCCATTGCCGGGTAATCCTCCGGGGTAAGCGATGGCGTCAAACGTCCCATCTCCTGTGGCAACGACTTGAATTCCCAGCCAGTGCCAACCTTTTTCTGCAGACCAATCCCAGGCCATATATTCGCCCTGGAGAGCAAAATCAGGCCCGGCATCCTCGACCCGAATCGCCCCTTTTTTCAGATCCACGCCGGTCGGTGACAGAAAGGGTTTATCGACGGGTTTGGGTGGTGCGGCTGGTTTGGTCGGAGCCGGCTTTGGAGGCGCGGGCTTCGATGGTACCGGTTTGGATGGTGCTGGCTGCTTCGCTGGCTCAGATTTTTTGGGTTCCGCAGGTTGATCTGCGCTTTTTGGCTTTGGCTCGGGCTGCTTCGTCGGCTGTTTTGCGTCCGATGCTTTCTCGCCGGTTTCATCTGCCTTAGGCGAAGAGGGCATCGGCGAAGAGGCCGGCTCTTTGGGAACGGCTGGAGGAGCCACTTCGTCGACCATCATCACTGGGGAATTCGGTGCGGGAGGCATCGTCTTTTCGACGGGTGGATTGGCACTCGACTCCTGCCCGGCTGCAGCCGAGTTCATCGGATTCATGGCCGAGGCTGGCTGAACATCTTCAGCGAGAACTTGATGAGCTGGCGGAACCAACAACTGGCTGACAAAAAAGGGGGCACCAGCCGCAAAAATGCGCATCGAGAACGACCGAAACCACGGATGCTTGATCATGGGCCACACACTCAACGAGAGAATTGGTCTGGGATTGGCAAAAACGGTGAAGAAATACCTACAAAAGGACAATTCGACATATCTTGCCTGCTCACCCCAGCATGACACAAGCGAGTGTTGATTTGTTTTCCACGGTTTGCGAGTGACTGATGCGGTTACCCGAATTTTTCCTGGAATTCCGCCCCGTCGAGATTCCCTCATGTCACTCGATCACCGTGAAAATCGGCGGTCTTGCCATGGGCAGATTTCAGGGGGAATGTGAAGAAAATCGAGTGATTCCCCGCAGAATTGAGGTGCAATTCTGGTTCATGAAGATGACAATTCACCCGGCGAAGTTCTGCGAGGATGCACGAACGCCTGCCAATACCTAATGGAACAGCCTGAAAGTCATCACATGCTTCGATCCCGAATCCGCTGGTCAATGACACACAAATCAACGCACCAGCCATCGATGTCCCGAAATGTCTGCACCTGGCCAGTGGTGGCTGGAAAGTTTGTATTTGCCGTCGCGCTGGCGACTGGCAGCCAGTTCTCGGCTATGGCACAGGAAGCCGGAGCCCCCCCTGCTGCCGCTGCCAAGCCTGCACCGCAAGACCCACTGAAGCAGGAAGAAGTCAGCGACGCCTTGTATGCCATCCCCAAGGGATCTGCAGATGATATTCTCGAATTCCTCGAAGATCTGCAGCAGAAGCGTCCGCGACTCAAAAGTCGTCAGCAGGCGATTGAACACGCCATTCGAGTTCAAAAAACGATTATCGAAGGGACTGGACAAGTTCTGGCCATGCCTAAGGTGGAGTTAGATACAGCCGTCGAAGCCGCTGAAATGCATCTCCAGGCACACACTTTATTAGCAAGCGCGCAGATTGATGGTGCTCAGGAAGCTGCCCTGGCTGCAGCGACCAAACTGAAAGCCGATACTCGCAAAGAAATCTCGGACCTGGCGAATCAGCAGCTCCTCATGTTGCGTGTGCTTTCGGCACCAACCTTGACCGCTCAGGAACGAGCCACACTCTCGGCCGATATTCTCAAAGCCATCGAGACGACCAAGTACTCGGAAGAAAGTATTGGCATGGGGATGCAATTGGCAATGGTGCTCGAATCGATGCCCGAAACTGGCCCTGCTGTGGATTTCCTGGGTGATCTTGCCAACCTGCTGGACAAGGCCGATAAGAAAGAAATCAAGCAGGCGGCAGAACAGGTGCGTGGCATGGCTCGCCGCATCAATCTTCCGGGCAATACGATGGTTCTGAAGGGGACGACTGTCGATGGCAAGCCCTTCGATCTGGCCAGCCTGAAGGGGAAAGTCGTGCTGGTCGATTTCTGGGCGACATGGTGCGGCCCCTGCATTGCGGAAATGCCCAACCTCAAAAAAGCTTACGAGGCTTATCACGATAAGGGCTTTGAAGTTGTGGGGGTGAGCCTTGATGACAGCAAAGAAGATCTCATGGCCTTCCTCAAAGAGAAGAATGTTCCCTGGACAACTCTCTTCCATGAGGGGACTGAAGAAGCACCGGGTGGCTGGTCCAGCCCTCAGGCTGCTTACTACGGCATCAGTGGCATTCCCACCTGCATTCTGATCAATGCCGAAGGGAAAGTGATCTCCCTGGAAGCACGCGGCGAGAATCTAACCAATGAACTCGCCAAATTGCTCGGGCCAGTCAAGGAAGAGCCGAAAGACGAGACCACAGACGACGCTCCTGCCAAGAAGAAGTAACGCCGAAAAGAAGTCAGGCTTCTTGTGATCGGGCGGCCTGTTCGATCGCCAGAGTTGATCGACACAATCAATCAAGTCGCCAAACAGCCCTTCCTTGTGAAGGGCTGTTTTGTTTCCCGTTCGAGCTTTGATCGCTGGAACTCAGACGATTCCAGAGTTCTCTAACTTTCTTCGTGCATTTTGCGAATCGAATTGATACAACGCAGGGACGCTCACTGAAGATTTCCCTGGGGAGAATTCTTCATTTCCAACGATTCCAGCTCAGTGGAACTCGTTCTGGAAAGTCTTGAAAACCTTATATTTTCAATCTTAGAGGGCTTCGGTTATGCGTCAGATTAACGATCATTGGTTTTCTCGGAATTCGTGGACGATTGTGGGCAAAAACTGGGCGGCACTGGCTATCGTGGCTATGACAAGCAGTGTCTCCCTGGCTCAGGAAAAACCAGCGACGGTACCAGCAGCACAGATCACCACGGGGAACACTGAAGCGAAGCCGACCGACGATAAGGAAGCAGCCGATGAAGCCAAGGCCAAAGCTGCCAAGATTCGTGCAGCAGCCATGCAGGGGTTGCTCCCGGAAGATCTCGACCTGAAGCTCCCCGAAGATGTTTTCCAACTCCCTGAAAGCGGCATTCCTGAACTGCTGGCCTCGGCCCGAAGACTTTCTTCGCCGATGGTTCTTTCCAGGCAGAAGGTCAGCTCTTTCGAAGAGATGAATGCTCTGAGACTCAAAGCCAATAATCTTGTCACTACAGCCACTGAAAAAGTTCTGGCTGATCCAGCCGCCAATGAAAAGCAGGCTCTGCAGGCTGCAGGATTACTTCTCAATGCGCAGGCAGCGCTGCTGAAGCTTGAAGCGCCGGGATCGGCACAGTCGGCACTCACCATTGCCAATCGGCTGGCAACAGATACCCGACCAGCCATTGCCAAAATGGCCTCAGAAAAAATCGATGGTTTGCGGATTCTGACCATTCCTCAACTGGAACCTGCAGCGGTGGATACGCTGCTCGCTGAGACACTCAACCGCGTCAAAGTGGCTGACTTCTCGACAGAGAGCATCAAGCTCGCCTCAGAGGCAGGTCGCACACTCGAATATGGCAAAGATCCTGCTCTCGCTGCCAGCTATATGTCCCGTCTGGCCGATCTGCTGGAATCGACTGACAAGGAAACGGTCACACCGATTGCCGAACGAGTTCGCGGCGCTTCACGGCGTCTGGGATTGGTGGGCAACTCGATGGAAGTTGTCGGCACAACCGTGGAAGGCAAGGATTTCGATCTCGCTTCTCTCAAAGGCAAAGTGGTTCTTGTCGACTTCTGGGCCACCTGGTGTGCCCCCTGCGTTGCCGAGATTCCACGAGTCAAGAAACTCCATGAGGCTTATCACGACAAAGGCTTTGAAGTCGTCGGGATCAGCCTGGATAACAGCATCGAGCCGTTGAAGGAATTCATCGAGAAGCGGGAAATTCCCTGGGTTAACCTCTACCCGGCAAATACCTCGGAAACCAAAGCAGCCGGCTGGAGCAACCCGATTGCCAAGTTCTATGGTGTCAATGCGATTCCCACCTGCATTCTGATTGGTGCCGATGGAAAAGTGATTACCGTCAAGGCCCGCGGGCAGGTTCTCGAAGATGCTCTGGCCAAAATTTATGGCCCGCTCCCTGAAGTGGAAGAGAAGGCTGGCGACCAGAAGTAAATGGATCAACTCACAGGACTTTTGCCTGCTGTTCAACTCAGGGCAATGTTCTGAATCCTTTCATCACGAAGCATCACCTGGTTTGCGTTACCAGCCAGGTGATGCTTTGAAGACTTTGTGATGATTGAGCCGGAAGACTCTCTGCAGGATTCGCTCGTTTCCCGCCAGATTCAAACTGCAATGTCCCCGCCTGGGGATATACTTTTTTCATCGGCCTGATTCTGTCGATTTTTTAGAATCGCAGGATTGAACAAATCTTTTGATTTCCCCGCCATTCCCGGAAGCGATCCATGTCGCAGACTTCCCACCTGCTGAACCCTGCACAGTCCCCTGTTTGTTCTGGCATCACGGTCACAATTCTGGCTGCGGCATTCTGGGCAACCCCTCTTGGGGAGGCTGGGTTCGCTGATCCTTCGCACTCTTTGAACGCTGCTGAAGTACCGGCCAGTGCTGTCGCGCCAGAGAACGCTGTTGTTGCCGGGCATTCTTATCATGGCGATGCCTTCGATCAGGGCCCCAGGCAAGCGGCGTACCTGATGGGGACCACGGGGCAGATCTATTTTCCTGTGACAAGTCAGCACAGCCAGGTGCAGGCATGGATCAATCAAGGCGTCGGTCAACTTCATGGCTTCTGGTATTTTGAAGCCGAACGATCCTTCCGGCAGGCTGCTCAACTTGATCCCGATTGTGCGATTGCCTATTGGGGCATGGCGATGGCCAATACCAATAATGAATCCCGGGCCAGAAAGTTCATTGAAGAGGCCGTGAAACGCAAAGAGCAGGCCAGTCCTCGCGAAAAGCTGTATATTGATGCCCTTGCGAACTGGTATGCCTTTGATACCAAAGGCGAAGGTGACAAGAAGCGAGAACGGGCTCAAAAGAGTATCAAAGACTACGAAAAGATCGTCTACGAGAACCCTGCTGATCTCGAAGCCAAGGCCTTCCTGGCATTGCAGACGTGGCAGGTGCGGAATGATCTGCCAATCACCAATCATCTGGCGATGAGTGCTTTGCTGGATTCGATTCTTGCGAAAAATCCACAGCATCCTTGCCATCATTTCGTCATCCATCTATGGGATTACGAACGCCGCGAACAGGCGCTGGCTTCGGCAGCGCAATGTGGTCAGGCAGCTCCCGGGATTGCCCACATGTGGCATATGCCTGGGCACATTTATTCGGGAATGAAACGATATGCCGATGCAGCCTTCCAACAGGAGGCTTCCGCGAGGGTGGATCATGCTTACATGATGCGTGACATGGTCATGCCCGACCAGATTCATAATTTTGCCCACAACAACGAGTGGCTATGCCGAAATCTGATCTTCCTGGGGCGGATGCACGACGTCATCCATGTTGCCGGCAACATGGCCGCGATGCCTATGCACCCCAAATACAACCGCTTTCCCAGCAATGGCAGCCAGCACTTCGGGCGTTTGCGGTTGTGGGAGGCATACTCACAGTTTGAACTCTGGGAAAAACTGATTGCATCGGCCCATCAATCGGTCCTTTCGCCGACAGATCATACTCCGGAACAGATCAAGCGATTGAGAGCCCTGGCCCGCGCCTACGATGCGACAGGCAATCTCGCGAAATTCAATGAAACCACTGCCATCATTCGCGGCTGGCGCGAGCGACTGGTCGAAGATCGCGAACTGGAGATGACGCGGGCAGAAGTTAAAGTTCTGGCCAAAGAGCCGGGTAAACCTCGCGATGAGAAGGCGATCGAATCGGCTCGGAAGTCGGCCGTTCGATCGACGGACGATACTTTGCGGCAAATTGATCGGGCCATCGATGAAATCACGGCGATCGAACTGGCACGAAAAGGGGATTACGCCGAAGCCATTCGCAAGTTGAACACCGCTGGAGGAGCCAGTGCGCGTGAACTGGCCCGGTTGAGGCTGGCAGCGGGTCAGAAAGAAGAAGCCCGGAAGGAACTTGAGAAGTATGTCAGTCAGCATGCTGAAGAAGTGTTGCCGCTGGCCTGGCTGGTGGAGTTACTGATCGAACTGAATGATGAAGCCGCGGCTAAAACTCGTTTTGAACAGCTTCGTTTGGTGGCTCATAGTGCTGATCTCGACGCTCCCGCCCTGCAGCGGATTTCAAGCAAGGCGCGAGCCTGGGGTTTTGCCGACGACTGGCGTATCCCGCGAATTCTGCCCACAGATATCGGTGCCCGTCCGACACTCGCCTCGTTAGGGCCCATCCAGTGGACTCCTCCTGCGAGTGCCACCTGGCAGCTCCCCGGCCATCTCCCGGGTTCAACCGAAATCAGTACGGTTTCCAGTCACGATTATCGTGGCCAACCGACGATCGTCATCTTTTATCTGGGAGCCGGCTGCCTGCACTGCGTCGAACAGATCCAGAAATTTCTCCCGAAGGTCAACGACTTTCAAGCCGCTGGAATCTCAGTGGTGGCCATCAGTACTGACGATCTGAGTGACCTCAAAAAATCGATCGATCGCTTTGGCTCACAAATCTCGATTCCCCTCCTGAGCGACGACAGTCTGGAAGTTTTCAAACGGTTCAAAGCCTACGATGACTTCGAAGGCCAGCCCATCCATGGCACCTTTTTGATCGATGAACAAGGTCTGATCCGCTGGCATGATCTGGGCGCGGATCCTTTTATGGACGTCGATTTTCTCCTGGAGGAATCTCAGCGATTGCTGCATCCCACTTCAGTGAAAAGTGTGACCTATCCTCAACCACGTCCTGCGGGCACACCCGCCTCGGCTCTGGAGCCACTCAATCAGCCTGCAAAAGATCAGCCAAAAAGAGATCAACGGCGAAAGGATCAAGGCTCTTCGGATCCGTCCGAAAAAGAAAAATCGACTTCACCCGCAGCGGCCCAACAGCCACTGGCACCGCCGACTGCCATCAAGGCTGATGTCTCCTGAATTTCGCGACTTCAGGTCGACCGGAGGCGAGAGCTTTCAGGCTCACGGGCTGAACTCCAGCTTCTGAACGGTCTTCACGTCGAAACTGTCTCAATTTCTGATATTGGAGAAATTGGCGATTCACTGTATGAAGTCCCGCTTCAGCATGAAGACGGACTTCAGCCTGCTGTTGTCGTCACGATGACAGAAATGCCCAACCACGTTGAGACTACGGAAACTGCGATGTCCCATCTGGCAGCGCCATTGACGGATATGCCACCCTTGACGGGTGTCGCTGGTACTGACCCTTACATTGAACTGCTGAAGAACGTGCTCACCGGGGCTGTCTATGAAGAGAGTGCCTGGCGCCGTGAAGATGGTTATCACCGCGATAAGTTCCGTCCACTGAAATCTCTGAGACAGTTCTTCCTCAAGAGTTGGGCAAAACGCGGCTATCTGGTCGTGAAAGCCCAGCACTTCGATGCCAAGAAGCGAGAACTGGGAACAGACTGGCCTCTGTTTGGCTACTCTATGGTCGGAAAACGACGGCTCGATCAACTCGAAGTCGCCATCCGCACCATTGTGGCTGAACAGATCCCCGGGAATATTCTCGAAGCGGGCGTCTGGCGTGGCGGAGCCAGCATGTTCATGAAGGCTCTACTGAATCATCTGGGCGAAGGTCATCGTCAACTGTGGCTCGCAGACTCTTTTGAAGGGCTGCCCAAACCGCGTCTGGCCCCCGATACCAAAGATAAGCGGCACGATCTTTCCGAATGCGATTTCCTCAAGGTCTCGATCGAAACGGTCTCGGCGAACTTCGAACGATTTGGCCTGCTCGACGAGAACGTCAGGTTTCTCAAAGGCTGGTTCTGCGATTCACTCCCTCATGCCAATCCGGGGAAACTGGCGTTATTGCGGCTGGATGGCGATTTGTACGAATCCACCATGGATGTTTTAAAGCCGCTCTATCAGAACGTAGTCCCTGGCGGGTTCGTCGTTGTGGATGACTATCTGGCCTGGAGTGGTTGCCGGGAAGCGATTGACGAGTTCCGCGAACTTCACAAGATCAAGGCCCCAATGTTCAACATTGATGGCACTGGCGTCTACTGGCGAGTTCCGCAGGCTCAACCTTCAGTCGCAGCGGCCTGATTTTCAGCCGGTTGATCTTCTGCCGGGAAGACCATGATGGAGGGCAACAATCGAGGTTGTCCTCCATCAGTCATTAATTCAGCGGGCTTCTGGCATTCCCAGGCAGCGACCCACGCATCCCATTCGAGAGTCTGATCCTGATAAAGGACTTCATCACGGCGAATCGACTCAAGGCCATTCGCTTTGGCAACGGCGCGAGGACGCGGATGAATGACGGGCTGATCGGTGAGTGAGTAGATCACTTCTTCGCGATAGCTGGGATCAGGCCACAGAATGATCCCTTCCGTCCCAATATCGTAACGCCGATTATGATCGCACAGCCTGGCTTCAATCTGTTCGCGAATGACAGTCACGGTGCCGGATTTGTAAAAACCCAACAGGGCCAGTCGTAAGACCTGGCTCTCAGCCTCAGGAAGATGTTGAATCCAGCCCGATTTTCTCCAGCCCGCCACAATCAGCCCGGATTGTTCGGCAAATTCCAGTTCGGCATCTTCATCGAGAGATTCAGGATCACTCGTTTGAGGCTCACGGAGTTGAGGATTACTGAGTTGAATGATGATTCGATTGGTCGCAATCGACATCGCTTTGATCTCTGGCGCTGGCCTTGTCCACAGCTCGGAAGCCTCCAGAAACCGCAACAGGTCACGCTCAATAAAGTGCTGCAGCGACTCGATCAGTTGCTCAAGTTGAGTCTCTGTGCGAGCCAGTTTGCGCAGGCGATCTTCCGGCTTATCGAGCCGGGCGGCTTTGCGTCTGCGCGCAAAGAGCTTCGGGATGGTTCCGGAGTGAAAGCCAGGCTTGAGTAACCGGAGCATGGTCTCGCCATGATGTCCGATAATGGCTGGCCCGACCTCTTTCCTGCGATTGGCTTTATAGAGTCGCCAGTTCTCTTTGAGTTCCCAGACCAGAAAACCAAACACACCCGGGATGCAGGTAATGATGATGGTCCCCATCGCATTGGCCAGCCAATGACCAAATCGATGACCGATAAACGCTGAAAAAATGGGTGATAACAGCGGAGCACTCCACTTGGTCAGGGGAATGGCTAACGGCAGCAACAGCTTGTGAGAAACTGTCACCACAGGAAAGTGCTTGATGGGGTTGACCTGTGGCTCAATCAATAGAGTGACACAGAACCTGACGACGGAAGCGACAATTCCCCAGAACGCTCCCAGCACGGCCTTGAAGCCCAGCGAGATGGCCGATTCCCCCGAGCGGAATCGCAGCCATTCATCGACGGTGTAAAGAACACGTTCAATCAGATCCATCAGACGACGAAACATATCAAGAATGAATGAAAACAGCGCTACAACCACTCGAACGCGGAACTGATGCCAGATTTCTGAGGCCCATTCCGTCACGAGTTCTTCGGTGTCTCGTCCCATGCGCGAGTTGAGCAGCAACAGGCTCAGTACGAATGTCCCCATGGCCATCCAGTTCCATCGCTGAGGCAGTTGGCCACTGGCCCAGACAGCCAGCCAGATGGCCATTGTCACCAGGGCTGGAGTCCATAGATACCGGCGGATGATTTTCACTGGCAAGCTGCGTAGAAAAGCCTGTACGAGCTTCTGTTTGAGTAACCAATGGGGAATGTCATAAGCCACTGCTCGCAGAAATTTCCAGGTCGATTCGGTCAGGCTCCACAGCTTCTGCCGAAAGGCCGGGACATGAATCAGCGCCAACAGAAACGTACCGCAGACAACGACACTTTCCAGCGTCGCCAGATGCAGATGATGTTCCGTCATCCATTCGACAATCGGCCCGATGAGATGCTGCAAGCCTTCGAGGATCACGTATGCACCGCCATAAGGAAGTGCGACAAATTTGGTGAAAATCCGACCAGCAGGTAAACCAAAAGCGAGCGAACTCAACCGCTGAAAACCGCGCAGGTAGAGCGGCCCGCGCTGATAGACGCCTGCCAGCGGTTTTTCCAGTGCGCGATCAGTTTTCAGCAAGGCGTCTCCGCCAAAAAACTCCTTGACGCTTGAAAGATCAGAGAGCTTGAGAGCGTTCCGCGAGAGTGCATCGCGCACATGCCCCAGTCCAAAGAAGCCACGTTCAACAACGTGATCAAGCAGTTCATCGACGACTCTGCCAAAGGCCATCGTTTCGACAAAGTTCGTACTCACCAGCCCCGAAGATCGCAGGGCTTCTTCAATCAAAGGCTTCAATTGCCGGCGTGCCAGTTTCTCGGCGGCATGGGCTGCATCCTCCAGCAGCAGGTAAAGTTCATCGCGATGCCGGGGAGCAATCTGTGCGGCTCCGATGCGGGAAATCGCCAACCGCAAATGGCGGGTAATCAGCACGAGCTTCTGATTGGGTAGTGGCGTTTTCAGTGGTTTACGTCCGAAGGAAAACAGCCATTGCCAGGTATCGATCTGATAGGTTTCCCGTTCGGAATCGATGCAAACTTTCTGCAGGTCGTAAACCAGTCGCGAGGCGTTATTCCAGAATCCATACTGGGCAGCTTCTGTGAGTGAAGCGAGAACTTCCTTCCAGCGAGCATGGGTCGAGGCTTCCAGCTCGAGAGCGTGAATCAGCCGTGTTGCGAGGCGATCCAGATGAGTTTCGAATTGCGACTGAATGTCCCGAGTCATCTCCGCCGGTGCCGCTTCGAGTGCGCTGGCCAGAAGAATTGCCGCACGAGCATCGTTACCTCTCGCGGCGGGCTTGATGGCAGCTCTAACAAACCATCTGGCTCTGACGGCTGATCGTTTCGGTCGTTTTCGATGGCCGGATTCAGGTACCGCCTCCGTGGGGATGACCTGATCTTCCTGATTCTCTGTGGTCTTCAGCTCCTGTGGGCATGTTTCCCGATAGATCTCCTCGACAGCAATCCCTTCGCGCAGCATGGATTCAAGTGCAGCGTTGATGCCAAGGGAAGGAAAGTAGTACGACAGCAGGTCGGGCTCAAAAAATTTCAGTTCGAAGAACAAAGCGGCGAATTCGGCGTAGATCTGCCGGTGGTTTTCTGGATCGAGAAGCAGACCTTCACTCTTTAAGACTCCTTTGATCTCATCGAATTCTGTTTGACCAATCTGGTCGATTCTCGAACGCAGTTCCGCCAGAGAAAAATGGCCGGGCTCGACCTTTTGATACATGGCCAGATCGAGCCGGGCATGAAAGAGCGCCCGCCAGTACAGCCTCAGCAATTGAGGCTTGTTCTCAATGGGTGAACCTGCGAATCGATCTTCGCGTGCAATGAGAATAATCGTATCGGGCAAACTTTCGCCGATCTCGATTCCCAGCTCATCACGAGCCACAAACCAGACCAGCCTGTCGCGAGGAATCACATAGGTTCTCGAGTGGGGGACACTCAACCAGATGCTCGACAGCTCCAGTTCACTGCGAATCACCCGGCGAAGGACTCGCGGCATGACAACAAAGGCCCGGTGGTCCAACTGATGGATTTCCGCTTCGACATCAATGGTCCAGTCAGTCGCTGTGAGAGGATTGGTTCCTCCATCTGCGAATCCCGTCTGACCATTTTCAACTGGCGAACCCATCGTCGAGACTTTCTGCTTCAGGTTCGTTTCCACCGCGCCTGGTGTTCCCGATCATCAAACATTATGCAGGTTCTGACCAGCTTCGTCTCAGGAAATCAATCCTTCTCCAAAGGCATCATCTTCTGGCTGTGGCATTTTCGCAGGCTTCGTCACAGATCGTTTTTTATCGTCGGCAGGCTGTTGAATCGGCTTTTGTGGACGCCCCTGAGGGCTCTGCTGAGATCGCGTCTGCTGAGCGACCGATGTTTCCGCGAGATCAAGTCCGGCTGCAAAATCATCGCTTGATTCTGGGGCACCAGCAGGCCTGGCACTTAACGGGTCTGAACTTGTCGGGCTCAAACCTGTCGAGCGACGAGGCTCTTGATTGGGGAAATTTCGCCTGGATTCCCGTGCTGCCGATGCAGATTTGATCTCAGGAACATCGGGCGGTAGGGCTGGTTGTGGTTCCAACTCATGACGGAGATCAGGTTCCAACAGTTCCTGATTCTGACTGTTGGGGATTTCCTCAACACCTCGACGTTTTCGATCGGATCGATTCTCGTGTGTTTCTCGAAAGCCAGCCGCATTGCGAGAGGGTGTTCGGTCTTCGGACTTCGCTGCCGATCCGGGTGTTTGCGGATCGATGGGGGCTGAGGGCTGGCGAGAACTGGCAGCAGTTCCTTGGTAAGGAGGCTTTGGCCCTTTAGGAACTGTGCGAGGTTGCACGACACCGGGCTGAGAAATGCGATGAGGGTCAGCATCCTCCAGAAATTGAGGGCCGCGTGGCGCGTGAGGATCGAATTCAACAATCGGACGCAGCTTCCTGAGGCTGGCTTCTTCGAGAATCATCCACCGGGGGGAATCCTGAGAACCCTGACCAGAACTTCCCCGAGGCCCACTTTCACGCCCAGAACATTGGCAAACGACCGAAGTGATCGTGGCTGGCAATAAGCGCTGTGCCCCGCATGCCGGACATTTCCAGACGCGGCGGCAATCGGTCTGTATGCGTCCCCATGGCCCTTTCATTGTCCCGCACTTTCCTGAATTCAGAACCTGACCCAGCCAAAACCAATGTCAGAAGAATATCGCTTAGATCGCAATAACGCCATGCATTGAATGAAGTTATGCCATTCTTCCGGGCAGAGAATCCGGCTCTGGCTGCACTCGCTTGGCAAAGGGAATGGACTCGATTACACTCTTTTCTCCTTGATGACCAAGGAAAAATTCCTGTAGTTCGTTTAGTGCTTTCTCAAAAGTAGCCCAACATGGCCAAGAACACACGCAAGCTGAAGCCCGCCAATCATGGTACACGTCCTGCCAGTTCGAAGGCCCGTAAGGCCAAGCGAGCTAAGGTCCGTACGTAATTTTGAAATGAAGTCGTGCCACGTCCCGCCAACAGCCACATCGGTTCGGTCAAGGTGGCGTGCTGTAACGTGATTGCCTATTAAAAACATTCAAGCAAAAGGCCTGTTGGATTGCCGTCCAACAGGCCTTTTGCTTTTGGGTGTCTCTCATTCTGCCATCAATGGTGCGTTGCGTCGTTCGAGAAGCGTTCAACAAGTTTTTCAGCCGGCGTTATGGACGTTCACCGGAGAAGTCACCGTTCGGGACGATGTTGCAGTAGTTATCACAGAAGTCCTGACGATCACTGTACTTAGAGCCGTAAGTGCCACCCATGTGGCCATCCAGTCCACCGACTTTGTAAGACTGGTTGATGTTGCCAAAAGCAGCCCCAACGTCTTCGAGTTCGTTGTTGATGTTAAGGGCGACTTCGGACAGGCCGACGATCATGGCCAGGACAGCAATGGTCGAGACGAGGACGAGTTCAGCGGAAACAATGAAACCGGCTTCGTCGTTCATCAGTTGGTTGAGCAGGTGAGCCATGATTCGAGATCTTTCTGAGTCGATGTTTGGTGTTTACTGTTGAGTGTTGCGAGCAGTGTTGAGCCATTGCCGGGTGATGACAAACTGTAAAGCACCTTGAATGCCAAACTGAATTTGCCGTTCCACAAACTGAACACCTCCGAGACAGGTTATTGCCCGTAACTCATTTCTAGGTTTCATGTTACGGCTTTAAACCCTGCTTTGGGCATCCACCTCCTTTCAAATCGATTCCCCTTGTTCCTGTTGCCAGAAGACCACAGGGAATGAAACCCCAGTCGCCATAATTTCGACGTAAAGCATTTCATGGAATTGTCTTGTGGAATATGAATCCCACAAATGCCACTGGGGAAATTTGGCAACAGGGCTTTGAGGCGAAAACGAGACATTTGTGGCGAAAGCCATCTGCCAGTGGCGAAAAGTCACCAGGGAGTTCAACCAACTGAACAAGCTCGACCAAACTCTGGAGAATCCGCCGCAGCCATAGGGTGCTGCATGGGCCTGCTGAAAAATCTGATAGGCCGTGGAGTTGAAGGACTGCGGTCAATCTGCGAAACTGCCCAGTTCTTTCGTGGGCCAAGTCCCGGCATTGCGTTATTGAGGTGCCGGTTCTGATCTGCGAATTCTGTTCATCATGGAATGGTTGCACTGAACTGGCTCTGGCCAGATTGCCACAAAAGATTTCCACAGACCTTAGCCCAGGCCAATTGAATTCAACTCTGCCTTTGTCGTATGTCTTTGCAGAAGTTGAAGCTGTATCGAAAGGTTTTTTTTCATGCCACTCAGCCGTGAAGTTCTCGAACGTCAGCTTTCCTCCGCCCGCAAAGCACTGGCTCAGCAGGCTGAAACTCTGGGCAAGGCTGGCGTTGAGCAGTCGAAGTTCTCGAAGTACCCAGCCTACCGCGAGCTTTCAGCCAACTGCCTGAAGATCTCCCGCCGGCTGAATGCAGTCGCTGTGATTGAAAAGAACAACGAACTGGTTGCTGCCCGCAAGGCAGGCACAGAAGCCGCTGAGTAGTGATGTCGATCAGTAGAATGGCAGCCACAAGCTCCGTGATGAGCTGGTGCATTCTGGAACTGACGATGGGTTTAGAATGGCTTTGGCCATTCCTTCTGGAGAGGTGGCAGAGCGGTCGATTGTGCAGCACTGGAAATGCTGTGTACTCGAAAGGGTACCGAGGGTTCGAATCCCTCCCTCTCCGCTTGAACAAACTCCGCCTTCCGCAACCCCTTGATTATCAGGCAGTTGCGGAAGGCGGCTTGTTTATGTCTCAGTCACTGGGACGGAAACTGAGACAAATCGCCAGCATCCTCATCTCTGTGGCAGGGTCTCTGCCGTCATCCCTCTTGGCTTTCTCGCGGCACCTCCGGTTCAGGTTGATTGCCGGACGACACCGTGTCGTCCGAAATGAAGTTGATTGACTGCATCCGCCGCTGACTGTCGTCAGGTCGCAGATGCCGGTAGTGGTGGACCATCTCCGAACTCCGGTGGCCCACCCAGTCCTTGATCTCTGCTTCGGTCGCTCCCTGACGGAAGGCTTCACTGACGAAGTAGTGGCGGAACGAGTGGATCGTGCCCTGAGCGAAACCGATCTCACCACGAGCCACCGGGAACTCGGTCTTCAACGCGTTCCGAATCTCCCGCTTGAAGATGTCGAGTACACGCTTGGCACGCACTCGTGCTCCCTTGGCCCCGTGGAACACGTATCCGTCGGAATGTCGCTCCAGTTCATGGAGCACGGACTCCAGCGCCGGATTCAGGGGAACGGAACGGCTGCGCTTGCCCTTCGTCGTCCGATTTCGGCCCCGGATTTCCTTACGTCCGCTGAACCGCTCATCGGCAATCCGGATCGACTTTGAGGCAAAATCGATATCGGTCCACCGCAGAGCAATCAGTTCCCCGATGCGCATTCCGGACGTCGCCAGGGCGACCAGGATCGGACGAATCCAACGTCCCGGCTCAGATGTCTGGCAGAACTCCAGCATCCGGGCCATCTGCTGGCGGGAGTAGCAGTACGTGTCCGTCCCTGACGGCTTGGTCAGGGTTGCCTGGATGCGGTGTTTGGCGTCAAGGAGCTTCTGGTCGATCAGCCATTTGACGACCGACACGATGAGCGTCATCTCCAGGTAGATCGAAAGGGATGCATACTTCTTTTCGTCGAGCCAGCGGCCGTACTGTTCGGTCTGCTGGTTGCCGAATTGAGACCACTCCCGGATCGACTTTTGCGTACAGAACTCGATGTGTTTGTCGCGAACCGCACGGTAGCGTTTCAGTGTATTGCGGCTGACGCCGCCCATGACCGCAGGACGGTCACAATGCTCGATGAATCTGGCCCAGCCGTCAGCGATGCTGATCGGAGCTTTGGAGTCAGACACGACCGCAGGCTCTGATTCGCGTGGAATCAGGCCGGTTTTGCGGGCCATTTTTTCATCGAGGAACTGCAATTTCTGGAGGGCATCCTCTTCGGTTTTCGAATTTAAGCTGTGCTTGCCCAGGTTAGTCGCGTTACTGCGACCGTCGGCGTAGTAGATTGTCCCGCGACGGAACAATTTCCAGGTGTAATACCTGCAACGGATGATCTTGCTGGAATTGTGCCTGCCCATTGAAGAATCGATTCATGAGAAATCTCCAAGTAAGGGTAGGCCGGCATGCTGGGGCATCGTCCCTGCCAGCACGCCGACGGCCGTCTTTCCTCCAAGTTCAAGACGACAGGTTTGTGAGTAGTCAGTAAACCCGCCAAGGGGTTCACGAGTTCGGAAAAAAGATCACTGCGAAAATTCGTCGGCCTGCCATTTCGGCTTGGGGCCAGGGATCGGCTTTTCAGTGATCTTGTTTCTAGGTGCGGTGTCGGTCGTAGCTTCAGTCACGGTTTCCAACAGCGTTTCGGGAAACCGGACGAAGTGACGCTTTCCCCCTGGTTGAAAGTACGGGAGGCGTCCGTCGCGCTTGAGGCGATAAACCGTCGACAGACTGACATCGAGGGCTTCGGCGAGGTCTTTGGCGGTCAGGTTGTTCTCTGTGGCGCGACGCATTTCGTGTTCTCTCTCGGGATCGGCCCGCAAGTGGGCTGCCCTTGAATATATTCTGCCCACATCAGGGCAGTTGTCAAGAGTGATCGCCGGAAACGGTACGAACGCGATCACGAATCTCGCCGAAGTTCAGCTCGACGATCACCTTGGGGGACACGGTGGCGACCGTGTTTCCAGGCACTTTCGTGTCGATCCAGTTGCCCGTTCCACGGGAGGTGATCCACCGAAGATATCGGCCGTCTCCGAACTGGACCCGCGCCGCACCATTGCCAGCGAGGACAATCCGGGCTTCGGGGAAATTCAGCGGGTTCCTTTTCATTTCCGGCATGACATTGCAGGTGGCTGTCAGAAAGTCCCGCACGGATTCTCGTTTGTACCCCGCGTTCAGCAGGTAGGCGGCGCTGGCGATGAAGATGCCCGCGATCTCATCGAAGGCTCTCGCTCGCCCGACGGAGTATTCTCCGACGACCCAGGATTGCTGGGGCACCAGCTCGTGATCCATCACGTACCGGATCTGCCGGACGGGAATCGAGGTTCTTTCACTGAGGGTTTTGATATCCATGAGATCTGCCCCTTTCTGGGCAATATCGTGTGGTGTGGGAATGGGTAAGTCAAGTCGGGGTGTTGGCGAACGCGCCACTACCCCGGCAGACCGCTTTGGTGGTTGACCACCGGACCGCGGCGAAGCGAGTTGTCTGGGCCGTCAGCGGCAGATGATGGTCCGAATGGTCCCCAGGTCGACTTCGACGATCACATTCGCGACGTATCCGCCCGCTGTCGCCGCCGTGGTCGAATCGGAATCGATCCACTCCGTGATGGTCTGGTCGAAGATCCAGCGGACGTACCGGCCGTCAGCGAACTGAACCCTGACGCAACCGGGGCTCGACAGCGCCAATCCGATGGCCAGGGCTTGAGCGTGGGTATGAGGCTCAGGGCTGGTTTGCATCGAACAGCAGATCGCATTGATCAATCCGCCGATGCGCTGTTCGAGATAGCCAGCGTCTTCCAGGTAGGCTGCACATCCCAGCAGAATCGCAGCGATGATGCCGATGTCCTCAGGCGACTCAGCAACAGACTCACCGGCCTCTGGTGTGCGGATCGGCACCAGCTTCTGATCGAGAATGTGACGGAGCTTGAGCGCCGGAATCTGGAGCTTTTGACTCAGACGATCGATGTTCATGGTTATTGCCTTTCATGGGTTGAGTTTGAGGTGAGGAAAGGAAAACGCCGGGGCAACCTGCTGGTCAGGTCACCCCGGCGTTCGATCAGTTCTGTGTTGGCCGGGCCCCCCGCATCTGGCTCAGCAGCATCACGAGCAGGGGATGCACCTGAGGAAGCAGGAGAGTACGAATCGCTGACGGACAATCCAGGAACGGCACGAACCGAAACTGGCAGTCCGACTCGCTGGCCGGTGGGCTCTTGCGATAGGCAAGGTATTCCTTGGCCTCCCACCAGATCACGCCGAACCCTTTCGGGATCATCAGAGCAGCCTGGACCACGTTCGTGGACTTCTCGGAACCGGGATGATCGCTGTAGTGCCCTTCGTAGATGACGAGCCCGAGGACGGCCGTCTCCCTCAGGACTCGCATCTTGGCGAGTTCACCGATGGCGTTATTGATGTCTGGTACTCGCGCTTCAACCTGGTCGAGCTGAGCACGCAGTGACAGGGTGTGATGACACAGTTGGTCCACAATGGCGTGGCCGGAATTGGACATTCAGGTGGTCTCCGAATCGGGGTGGGGAGTCTTCGTAGGAGCGTCAAGACGCTTTGGGTCGCGGTGGGTGGTGTGCCGTGTGGTGTTGCCCCGCCTTGAATTTGCGGCTGAGGCAGCAGGCTGGTTGTCGGCGTGCGACTGGTCGATGTGGTATCTGGCAATCAGGGATGCCAGTGTGTCGAGAAATTGAACTCGACGTTCGTCAGGGGACGGTCTGGCTGCGGGCATGTCCTCACTTCTTTTGAAGGCCCAGAAGGCGCTGGCTGCGATCGGAGGCACCTGCACTGATCTTGCGACACAGGACTGTTCGCAAGCGGCCAGCATGGCAGGTCCTCACCAGCGTCTTGAGACACTTCGGATGGCGTTTCGGCAGGGGATACGGCATGGGTTTCCTTGTGAGAGGGAAAACAAAAAGGGACCCGACAATCGGGTCCCTTGGTTTGCAAAGTGGTCTGTTTGAGGGGGAGGCTGGATCAGGTCATGGCTTTCCTCCTGTCAAATGGATTGGTAATTGGGCAGCCACGCTCACTCGCGTAACGCTTCAAATGGACGTGTACGTAGCCACTCATTGGTCGAAGCGTGGCCGTCAGACTCGCCGTTCACTGCAACCCTGCGACGAAAGCCATTAGAATGAGGTGCTTTGCGCATAAGAGAGCAGGCATCTCATTCAGCGGAAGGGTGATTCATTTGCTGCAACTCGCTGTCTGAGTGGACGTTGGGGACATTTCTTGGCTGTCGTTCGCCGTACTATTCCTGTCGTTGATCTGTTTGCCGGCCCCGGTGGGTTAGGCGAAGGTTTCAGCGCGTTCGTTGCTTCCGGTCGAAGCCCGTTTCGAATCGCGCTGTCGGTGGAGAAAGACCCCTACGCACATCAGACTCTGCGTCTGCGCAGCTTCTTCCGACAGTTTCCGACAGGTGAAGCTCCAGACCTGTACTACCGAGTGCTCAGACGCGACGTGTCTCTTCAGGATCTCCCCGTCGAGGCCGCGAAGGTCCCGGAACTCTTGGCGGCCTGGCAAAAGGCTGATCGTGAGGTCATGTGCGCCGAACTCGGCCCGCAGAATCACGAGTCCGTTCGCTCCCGAATTAACGCGGCCTTGGGGACCAGTCCGACACCCTGGATCCTGATTGGTGGCCCACCCTGCCAAGCCTACTCCCTCGCGGGGAGAGTTCGGAACAAAGGGATTGTGAACTACAGAATTGAGGACGACAAACGCTCGAAACTCTACGAAGAGTATCTGCACATCATTGCAGAGCATCAGCCGACGATCTTTGTCATGGAGAACGTCAAGGGGATGCTCTCCGCAACCGTCGAGAATCAGAAGATTTTCGAGAAGATTCTGTCCGATTTGCAGTGCCCGGCCGGGAAGAACTCCTCACTTCGTTATCGCATTGTTCCCATCGTTGCGGCAGCTGAGGCGAGCCACTATCCGGAAGAAGATCCGCGGCGTTTTATCGTTCAATGCGAAGAGTATGGCGTTCCCCAGCAGCGCCATCGTGTGATTCTGGTGGGGTTGATTGACACAATCGGAGCCGTGTCACCGCCGCCTCTCATCCGCTCTCCAGCGCCCACCGTGAAGTCTGTTATCGACTCGCTGCCCAAGTTGCGAAGTGGCTTGTCAAGAAGCCGCCAGGGCGGTAAGTATGTCACGCTCGTTGACAATGAAGATACTTGGTGGGAATCGATTCGTCGGCAGGTTGGAGCCAATGGACATCCATGCCCGGCTTGGCTCAACGAAATCGACGATGAGTTGGCGAACCGACTTTTTTCAACTGTTGAGCAGATCACCCGACCGCGAAATGGCCGAGGAGACGAATTCCTCGCGGCTAATGGCGCTCTGGACAGGACGCACAGCCTGCACGATTTTCTGTCGGATTCACGGCTTTCTGGTGTGTGTAACCATGCGACCAGGGCACACATGGATTCGGACCTGATCCGGTACCTGTTCTGCGCGGTGTTTGCGAGACAGCATAGCTACTCGCCCCGCCTCGAAGACTTCCCACGGGGTCTGCTGCCGAACCATCAGAATGCGACGACGGGAGACTTCGATGACCGTTTTCGTGTCCAGCTTGCCAATGCAGCCTCCACGACAATCACCTCCCATATTTCGAAGGACGGGCACTACTTCATCCATTACGACCCGACTCAATGCCGGAGCCTGACAGTCCGCGAGGCCGCCCGACTCCAGACCTTCCCCGACAATTACCTCTTCTGTGGCCCGAGAACACAGCAGTACACGCAAGTTGGCAATGCAGTCCCGCCTTGGATTGCGATGCAGATCGCGGAATCCGTTTTCAAAACGCTGGTCAATGCAAAGCTGATAGACCAATGACGGATCGTATTTCACCGGAACACCGAAGCTGGAACATGTCCCGCATCAGAAATCGGGACACGAAGCCAGAGTTGATCGTACGATCGCTGCTCCACCGGATGGGATATCGTTTCCGACTGCACCGCAAGGATTTGCCCGGAAAACCTGATATCGTGCTCCCCAAGTACCGGACAGTCATCTTTGTGCATGGCTGCTTCTGGCACCGGCACCACAATTGTCGTTATGCCAGCACGCCACAATCTCACACCGCTTTCTGGAATGCTAAATTCGCCACCACTATAGAGCGTGACCGCGAGGTACGGCGACAATTACGCAAGCTGGCATGGCATGTTATCGTCGTCTGGGAATGCGAAATTACAGCAGAACATTCACTTCAAAAGAAGATATCTACATTTCTACGGCACTATTAACATTCAAGAATGCGTGACAAGGCTAAGCCCAAACGTCGCGGCTATGAAACACGGCAATTGAGTCGATGCTACATTCAGCCTATATATAGGTTGCACATCACGTGCACCGCTTCCACTTCATCTCCGCAACTGTGCTTATGCCTTGATGTAAAGCTCCACTTTAGCGAGCAGTCGCATGTTGGGCCAGATTGCTGCAAGGGAAGGATTGTGTCCAGTCGTGTCCTCAGAGACTTAGTCAGGCCCGATATGTTCTCATTCTGCACATATACAATAAGAAGGCCACGCCCCTCTCTGCCTGTCGTGTACCTGCCAATCAGTTGGGTCATCCCTTTGATGTGGTAAGCGGGGCCGGAATAAATCTTGGCTTCCCCGAGGACGATACGCGGAGGATTGCAGTGGTCTGCCTCGACGGTCACGTCAACATGGCCATTAGAATTCGTTTCCTGAGTGACCGAAAGACCTGGCATAGACAAAACTCCGACGAGCACGGCTGTTAATCCCTCTTCGCCTAAGCCGCTGAGATTTCTAGCATTCTTCTCAAGGTGATTCACCGCACGTGCGAGCAGGCTGTCAAACGCGACAAGAAACTCGACTTCTGTGGAGGCGGTGAGCAGATCTAGGTACTCCGGGGCTTTGCGCTGAATCAGCTTCACCAGCTCGAATGCATTGCTTGTCGCACTACTCATCTTCTCCCCCCGCGCTCTTCGTATCCGCAAATAGCCACTTGATGATAACCGACTCGGACCATCGGCTCCATTGTTCGTCGCTCATCTCATTCCTACGCCACCAGCTAGCAAGTGTTCTGGAAAACTCCTCAGTGGTAACGTCATTGCCAGTGAGGGATGATTCAAACACAAATCTAAGGACTGCCGATGACGGCTTTGTCAACTGGGATAAAACCGCGATGACTTCAAGAATATCGCAGGACACGGAGCTTGCGACGTCGACTGCATCGCTCAAAAGAAACGATTCGTCATTACGAGCGCACATAACTCCAAAGATGGCTTCAGTGATAGCCATCCAGATATCACCTTGTCCGAGTTGCGATCGGATCAATACACGCGATTGCTGAAGAAGTCGGAAATGTGGTAGAAACCGCAATATCTCATTTTCGAGTTGGTTGCCCCACCCGAACGAGGGGCGGTCTGCCCTTAATGGCTTGCTCATTCTTGAGAACTGCGCGATCTCCTTAAATCTGTGGTCTGTGGAAGTTACCTCGTTTATGAACAAGTCCGCCAAATCAGGCTGATCATCTTCCGGCGGGCTCGCAAACTCACTAAGAGGAACCCGCTGGTCAGCGTACTTGCTCCAGACTACGACCCGCAAAGGGCCGTGTTCTGGTGAGATTGTCTTCAGAAAAACGGACGCGGTGTGCGAAGCGTGAGTCTTCTCCGATCCGTAGTTGCCGAGATGGAGATCCGTAAATACTAGACGAACATTTCGGAAGTGCTGCCGCGGTGTGGTTTCGAGATCAGTTCCACGGACGTGAACTGCCTGAATCCCCAAGTGAGATAGCGCATCAAGAAATGGCTGATAGTCGTGCCGTTCGTCGTCTATAAGGCAGACTGTTGCCAAATTGTGCTCTTGTGTCATGGCTGCTCCTTGAAGTGCATCGCTACTACAGCGCCTGTGCAGGCATTCGGAAGTTCGATGTCATGGTTGCCGGGGAACGCAAGCAACCCACCGTGCACTCTCATGACCTCGTTCACGATATACAGGCCAAGTCCCATTCCGCCGGGCCTGCGAGTAAAAAACGGCTCAACAAGATCTGAGGGTGAGTCATCACCAAATCCCGGCCCATTATCGGCAACAATGATTGATGCACCGCCATGAAGTTCGTTGGATGTCCCAAGGTATAATGTCTTCTGTTTAGACGCCTTAATCTCAAGCCAGTGGATTGCATTATCAATCAGGTTTGTAATAGAGGCAATCAGCATCTGCTTCGAGCCTTCTACGGGAAAATCGACGTTACCAGTCTCCTTCCCCTTGATCAAGGTTACACCGTGACGCCTCAGCCGCAGTTCGGTCGAGAAAACAGCCTCATCGATTAACTTGAATGCAGTTGTCTTGGCTTTGCCAGGATTCTTCAACAGGTTTGTGACGGGCCGCATTGCACGATACAGTTGATCCACGAGTGCTTTGATTCGCTTAGTGTCAGTAGGACCGGAAGCAGCTAGTCGTAACTCATCAAGGATTTTCTCTGCACCGTGTATCATCAGCCCGAGAGTCAGTCCCGGCACAGCCGCATGCAGAAGTTGGTCGCGGTAGACTTCCATCTCCTTCTCGACTTCAATAAGTCGGGGCTCAACATCTTTGAGCACACCCTTTTGATCTAGCAGGTCTCGTAGGTCTGCAAGCCGTGCAAAAACGGTCTTTCGATCACCTTTGCCGAGCGACTCCCGCAGTCGTCGCTGGTCTTTGGACCGCTCAGCCTCAACTTGAGTGAGAACGCTAATGACTGCCGCGATAAAGGCTTGGTAGGCGGGAGAGTCGATAAAGCCTTCGCGGTTCGATTTTTCTCGAAGGCCGGCGCTCAAAGTGGCGTCTAGCCGTAATGCCCCGAGAATCTGATTGTTACTGGTTCTCGCCGTTGGCGTGTTGACTCGCCGAAGGTCCAGATTCAGCCAGTCGTTGCCTGGTTCGCCGAAATCATAGACCCGGATTCCGTCGCGGTAGACGCGGACACCTCCGTTATCATTAAGATAGCCTTTGAGTCCGCTGACGTCATCTGTTACTAGTCTGATCAGTCGGGGGTCGAGATCGAACAGCAAGAAGTCGAACTCAACTTCACCAATATCGTGACCATCCAGATTAAGAGGCAAGCTCTTTCGGCCCTCACGCGCCTCCAGTGCAACGGTAATACGGTTATTGAAGCGAGGCTCGATCTGTCGGGCTAATGAAGAAGGAGGAGTAAAGCGATAGGAAAAAGTTGCTGACTGTCCGGAAAAGTGTCCGTGTGCATGGTATAGCGCGCAATGTTTGACATCATTTGCCCCGAGTAGGCCGTCAAGCCACTGTTCACTACCGGGGGCGAAGAGGGAAACGGTGAAGTTGTCTGGACTCTTAAACGGAGAGCAGAGACCGGCGATTGCCCGATGCAGTTTTCTGAGGTCCCCTCGTGTCCATGATTCGCGGAGACGTGTAATGATTAACTCGGTCCCATGTTTATTTCCTGGAAAGGACCTCGGCGTTCTACTTGCCAGAGCAACTGGAGTGATATTTAATGCCGTTGATGATTCAAGGACGTCCCAATTGAAGTCCATCACCAGTTCTTCGCCTCGCGGCATGCGGGTGACTAGTTGAATAGACCTGCCCAGTTTATGAATCGAAAGTCGACCGAGCCCTTTTTCCCCTAGGGGAAACCGATGATACGTTGGTGAACGCTGTTTTGCTTCACGTTGCTTTGCTCTGAAGTCTGTCCCGATTACCATCCAAGAATCGCGAAGCACGTGGGCATCCATCCCTGAGCCGTTGTCTCGGATTAGTATTCGAGCTTTCTCTGGGTGGGCAGGGTTCTCGATTCTGACAGAACATTCCGTTGCATCAGCATCATAGGCGTTTTTCACAAGCTCGTACACAGCCAGCGTAGCATCCCGTATCAGTTGGTCGCCCAGCAGGGTCAACAGTCGTGGCTTGACCTGAAAGGTGAGCAGCTCAGATTGACCATTGGTTGGTGTCATGCAATTCTCCGAACGCCGAATCGCAGCTCTAGGTTCGACGACGATCTGTTAGGAGAGGACTGTCTACAATTAGATCGCCAGAAAAATCTGCTGCATTCCGGATAAAGCTAATGAGGTAAAATGGGTTATGATCGAAAACGAGTGAACTCGGTTGGGAGCAGTGTAATAACTGCTTCGGTTTCCATCGAATACAGATCCCAGGCAAGATCAAATTGTTTGTAGACGTCGACGAGACGTCGGACTGTTCCCGGCTTGCCACGAGTACGGTCGTTGAGCTTTTCGGTGGACGCCGCCCCTCGCTTGGGCAGTGCGGTTGTTCCGTCGAGGTAAAGGGCAGTTGCCGTCGCGAGCAGAGATGCGTTCGTGACCAACTCCTGCCGGGATGCCAGTTGCTCGACAATATCTCCCGGCTGGTGAAGAGGTCCACAGAGGAGAATCATCGCCCTTTCGGGGTTGGTTCGATGAGCGTGAAAGATCCGGTAAGGGCCGGCAAGGAGATGACGGTAATAGCGAAAGGCATGTCCGGAATCTGGAACCCAGCGGGCATCCTCGCCGGGCGTTCGCTTCCCCTTTTTGTCCGGGGGGCAAAGCTCTTCGAAGTAGAACAGCGACAGCCACGCCCAGAGCCCTCGATCCTGATCGATGTTGCCGAGTCCCGTACCGCTGAGCCGCTCATGCAGGTAGCGGGCCGCTGTAAAGCGACTGCCGAACGTCCGTTGCTCGATGTCGACTTCCACGTCGCCAAGGTCTTGCGAGGTCGAATCATGGTCGAGGATTTCGACCGGGGCGGCTAGGCTGGGGTCAGATTTCACGGCGTGGAGAAACTCCAGAAGCCTTGCCATGCCTTGCTCGTTCAATCTGCGGAGCGTTGACATCACCTCATCCTTTCTGCCAGGCATTCATGAAGGATGTGAGGACTTGTTTCTGCCGTGCAAAGGAAGAGACGACATCGTCAATCCAACCGGTGCGGGCATCTTTGTCCTCGGGACACTCGGCGACACCAGGAAGTGACATGGCGAACCGGAGCCATCGTGCATGAGGGGATTCACTGTCATCGGGATCGCTGGCATCATCGATCACGAGCAAATGCGTCAGCACCGAACGCAGAATGGCTGGTGCCGTGAGCGCCTGAAATATCGGCGATGTCGCAGCGGCCCGCCAGTCTCCTACATTCCTGTTGATCAGCAGAACCGGAGGCTGCTCCATCTCAACGCGATAGACTTCGTCGCCGATATCGGCTGGCCTGACATTCAGCAGCGGCGATCTCTCATCGTCGTCGTCCATTTCGCCGACCGGACGAATCTGATCGGCTTCACCAAGCATTTTTCCCGAGTTTTCACCCGCTGCGGTAACCCTTACCCGAAACCGGATTTCGTCTGGCGAATCGAACTCCGTGAGTTTGGTGTCAACAGGGCGGACGATTCCTTTCACTGATCCGAAGGGAAAACGCATCCACGTTGTCTGCCGGTATGCCTCCACGAAGACCAGGGAATCCGCAGGGAAGTCGTAACCGGCTAATTTAAGTTCGGCAGCGAACTCGGGCGGGCTATCCTTGGTCAAGGCGATTTGGACATCGCGACGGTTGATCTTCCGTAACCCGGTGTAATTGAAGCGACTAATTGCCATCGGTCGCCTCCTGTTCCAGAACTCGTACGAATAGGTTTCGGCGCTCGTCAAAGCCGGTCACGTTCAGTTTGAATTCCGGCTTCAGGACTTGGGCGATGAGACGGTTCCCTCCAGCAGAGACCACCTTGATGTTCTCCGCCAGTTCTTTTGGGGCACTGATCGAGAGCTTTGCGAGGTCAAAATCGGTGCGATACCACGACTTCAGTGGGTTTCTCGTCCGATCGTCGTAGGCGACTTCAACGAGCAACTGTTCGGGTTGCCTTGCTTCCGGGTCTCCGCTGGTAACGGAGAAACCACCCTTGGACTTCGTGACTCGAAATCCTTTGGGCTTTGGCGGTGGTGGTTCAACTGGATCATCTGGAGTCGAATCTGGATCATCCTCTTTCTTTGGCTTCTTCTTCCGGGTTTTGAGTGAGTCGTCTTTCTTCGGCATCGGCAGAGAGAAGAGATCGATCAGAACAGTCGGGTCTTCTTCTACGTCAGACTCGGTGATCAGTCGAAGTATCTCGGCCACGCTGTTGGCGACAAACTCAATGTTTGCCACACCCGTCTCATACTTGTGGCGGTAGTGAGAGCATTCCTTCTGCCACTGTGTATGTGCCGGATTTTCAGAGTCCCCGAGCAAGGTTGCCAAAGGCCGGTCAGTGACCAGCACCAATGAGGCTACGCCGTGGGTTGTTCTTCCCCGGACATCGGAGATTGTGATTCCGTCTCGGACGTAGATAGGGCGTCCACGCTTATCTGACCCATCGGCTGTGAGGAAAACATCGAACCAGGACCACTGCGTCTCCTTCTTTTTCTCACGCACCGGCATGGGGATGCGAATTGCGATGCGGTCGCCAGCCTTGAACCGGCTGCGGAGAACTTCAACCCCCTTCTCGGGGAAAAGATCGGGCGACCATTTTGGTGCCCGATTCGCCGGAGGGCGACTCAACAGAAACCTGTCCGATTCCTTGAGGCTTCTCGCCCAGTCAGAGAGCTGAATGACAGGCATCAGCGGGCGGCTGCGATCAAAACGATTCGCGGCGTCAGCCAGATTGGACTGATCCAAAGTTGTTACGACGTTATCCGGGCCAACGATCTCGACGACCAGCTCACCCGAGAGAATCGGGTAGAAGTATCCGATCACGACAGCATGGAGGATGGTTTCGGTTGTGATCTCATCTTCGTCGTAGAATGGGACCACGATCGAGAGCCCCGACTCGTGACCGCGCAACAGTCCGAAGGTTTCGCAGAACTGAGCGATCGTCTTGTCATCAGAGACGGGAAGAACGATCGAACTGTCATCCGCCTTGACTCCAAAGTATCCATCCGGGACGCACGTTGTGCCATTCGCGAGATCGTGCGACTTGAGAATTGTCCTACCCATCAGAAGTCGCGCATCATCCAGCTCGCGCCTCGTAAGCGCCCAGAATGAACTGATGCGACTCGCGCGAGGAAAAACGGTCTTGCCAACTCCCCACCGCCCCCGGTCAGCTTCGCTCTTGTCCGAATGGCCCTCAGCGCGAAAGAAATTAAAGAATCGGTTCTCGCATCCGGGCACTTTCTTCCACTGGGATGGGTCGCCATTCAGTCCGGAAGTTCCAAAGTCTTCGAATGTCAAGAACGTACAGGGCTGGTCCTCCTTAGGCGGTATGCTCAGCCCGTTTCCAAGAACGTGAAGATGCTCCCAGTTACCAGCAAGAAAAGGGGCCGAGAATTGTGGGGGAATTGCCTGAGAGCTGCCAGAAATCCGGATTCGGACTCGAAGCACCTCTTTTCCCCAGGGCGTGGCCGAAGTTGTCCGTCGGGCGTCGAGTGAGTTTTGGATTCCTTCCCGAACCAAAGCATCAGCACTGTTCTCGATGGCCTCCGTAGCAAAGAACTCGCCTTGTATGGGATCGCGAACAGTGTCGCCCTGCTGGAGACTTTTGTAATGCCATGTCGGCAGCGGCCCGCTGATCTGTGACATCTAGGTTGTTCCCGTTCTCATCGTTTCGGAGGCAGATTCTTCCACGCTTTTGAGGTCTCCACAAGGAGATCAAGCCCTCGCGGAACGAAGTATCCTTGACGCCCCTCCTTGGTGATCAATCCAGAATCACGCAGCCATGCAAGACAAAGATAGGACTGATACGACGGAACTTCCACTCCGTCACTCCCCTGTAGGGGGAGGATGTCCTCCGATGTAAACTCCTTGCTGCCCCATGACTTCAATCGCTGGCACAGCAACTCGACGATGCCCCACGGGGCTCGATGCAAATACTCTTTCTTTTCCTTTTTAGACCAGCCGATTTTGACAAGCTCAGTTCGAGAGCGTGCAAAGCGGGGATAGGCTGGACGGGACTTCGAAGATGAGAGGCGCTTCGAAGCACTCCCGGCAACACTAACGGCGACCGGCTGCTCAACTTCCTCTGCCCGCTCTGGGGTGTCTTCGGCCTCACGTCCCCCTCTCAGGCGACCTAGTGTTCTTGCCCACTCGGTCATTGTTTCGACGGCATCATACTGACCCGCTGCTGCCGCTTCCGCTACCAGACCTCTAAGGCTTTCTTCGCACTTTTTCAGGGCATCATGGGCCTTGGACAGCATTCAGAACCGCTCCTTACAGTACAGGCACAATACAGTACAGTGAGAAAGGGGCGAATGCAAGGGCGCGTTTTTCGGCGGCATCCCTTGGTGAATCGCTCCGGAAGACCGTCGGCAGGGGCTCTAACCTTGCGTCAACCGGAGCCGTTCACGGCGTATCGTTGACTGACTCACGCCGGTGCGAGCTGCGATCTCAGGAATCGACAACTTACCCTCCGTGAGGCAGGAGTGGACCTCGCGAATTTGCTCAGGTTTCAAATGGCGATATGCACCGCGAACTGGCGTTACGCCGTTCTCCATCGCTTTTCGAGCGCAGCATGGATTCGCGTGATCCCAAGCACGGCGGACGGTCGTTTCTCCGATTCCAAGCTCAAGGGCGATTTTTGCGAATGATTCCCCATTCGACCTGCGGGACACCACTTCATCGCTGTGAGACATGAACTTTTCACGGTTTTTGTCGCTGCGATTGGGGCTTTTTTTCTTCTTCGGCCACGAAGGACGCTCACCCGTGGCGGCGAACCGAAGGATCATCTTCACCTGATCCCAGCACAGCCCATGTGCGGCCGCGATTGTTTGGATGCTGGCACCTTTGTCATGCAGTTCCCTGAACTTTGGGGCCAGTTGCTCGTATTTCGGCACGCTTTCGACGGGAACGGACACGGCGGCGGGCGTTATCCAGTTTCCACCACACAGGTACTCCAAAGTGACGGAATCTGGACAATCCTTTTCCTGCGTGACGTGACGCAGAATTGCCAGCAAATCCGGGGAAAACGACGCGATCCAGCGGGCACCGCGTTTCTTTCCGGGGATGGCTTCCTGCCGAATGGCGATCGGGCCGGTCAGACGGCGAATGGCCTCCGCCGCCACCGGGATTTCCTGGTTCAGGATGGCCCGCAGTTCCGGCAGGTAAGACCGCAGGGTTTTCTTGGACAGCTTGGGGGGCACGGGTGCGTTGGTCTGCTCCGTCTCCCGAAGTTGCTTCTTCAGTTCATCGACCTCCGTCTGTTGTTGAATGATGCGACGTTCGTAACCTTCACGCAGCCCCTCTTCCGACTCCTTCAGATTTTCCACCCGTTGAACAAACGAGTCGATCTTCTTCTGGAGGGAAGCGATCCGGGACCGGAGCGGCGTGACATTGACTTTGGGACGGCTCGCCAGTGACTTCAGGTGCTCGTTCGCACGAGCAACCAGTTCGTCAATCGACTGCTCCGTCAGCACGGTGTCGCGAAGAAAGCCCAGCAGGCAGTCTTCGATAACCCGAGTGCTCTTGGACGTGCAGAGCTTACAGCCATAGACGCCAGACCGGCCATTGACGCAGTACATGTTCTTGTACTGCTGGGCGGAGCGGTACAGCAGCAGCTCGCGACCGCAGTCGGCGCAGACAAGTGTCCCGCTGAACAGGGTCGTCGCCCGTTGCTGATTGCGACTGACCGGCTGCCGTAAGCCGGGCTTGCGCTTGGTCTGGGCGAGTAGCTTCCTCGCCGCACGCCATTTCGCCAACGGGATGATGGCCTGCGATGGCTCGTGAGTGACGATCCATTCCTTCCGGGGATTTTGGACGGTGACGTATTTTTCCTTGTCGAAATCGAACTCACGGCGAGTCCGATTCCAGATGAACACGCCGATGTAGGCGGGATTCCAGAGCATGTTCTTGATCGTCGATTCCGACCAGGTATCGGTCCCGTCGATCTTCTGCTGATTGAACTGCTTGGCGATCGCATAGGCCGACATCCGGCGGTCTACGAACAGCTCAAACAATTGCTCCACAAACTCTCGGGAGACAGGGTCGATGCTCCAGGTAAACTGCGGCCTTCCGCTGGGACGGACAATCGGGTTGCCATCCACATCACGCATGAGCTTACGCGTAAACCCCATCGGCGGCTTGCCGAGACAGGTCCGCCGCCGCGCAGCCCCTTTCATTCCACGCCCAACCTTCTCCTGAAGGCTGCGGATGAAGAGCCTGCTCAGGAGGCCGTAGATCGTGATGAAAATGTCCCAATTGGGGGACGACAGATCGAAACCATCCGAGGCTCCGATCATCCGCAGGCACCTACGCTTGCAGAACCAGCCGAGTTTCCACCACTCCAGCGAATCGCGGGAAGCCCGCGTGAAGTCGTCGATGTAGACCGTGTCGATCGGCTTCTCTGGTGCGTTGATCAACTCCTTGCAGTTCAGGTAACCGCGGCGCCCCGAATCGAGTCCACTGACGGAGTAATCCGTGAAGATAAACTCCCAGGGAATGAACCGCCCCTCGGCATGCGCCTTGTGCAAGCAGTTGACCATCTGATCCACGATCGACGTCGGGGAACTGTTATCGCAACTGTACCGGGCGTAGGCCGCCGCCAGCTTGAGCTGCAAGCCATTGGACCGGTCCATCGCGGTGGTCACATCGAGCCGCTGGCTCTGATGGCACTCCTTGTAGTGAGCCACCATCTGCTGGATGACATCATCAGTCATGGCTGAAAGAACACCCTGCGTCACGGGCACCGGCCAGAGGCGATGCTGGACTTCCAGATAAGTCCGGGCCAAGTTGGCCAGGTCGTGATCCGACGCCAGACCACGTTCGGCGGAACTCCGTTTCCGCTTGCGGGGAGCACGGGGCTGAAGATCGCTTGAGGAAGAGTTGTGGAAAGACATGAGACACCTCCGGGGTGGAGGTGCCGCTCAAAAGCGTTTGTCTCAGTGAGACAAAGTTGGTGACAACGGGAGAGAATCCTGACGACAGAAGATGCAAGATGCGTGAGCGCAAATCCTTTGCTTGTAGCCGCTTTTCGCGGTAAACTTTGTTCTACGAAGAGTTAAAAAAAACGAGGGGTATCGAATCCCTCCCTCTCCGCTTGGATGTAACACTGAGGCTCTTCGATAACTGGTCGAAGAGCCTTTTCGTTTTTCGAGCGGGCGTAGAGCCTCGATATTGGGTTCCAGCCGCCTTACGTCAAACGATTGGTGTCCCAAGGATCGTGCAGTTTTCTCATCTCGATGGTGAGGCACACGAGATCGCATGCTGCAGAGCCGCCCGGTTTCTGAAGGTTATGTTTGTTGCGACTGGTTGCCTGTGTCGTTCGGCGGCAGAGGATGTTCCGATGGCAGAGAAAGGGTTGACGGTTTTTTGGATTAGGTCGCCGCTTTCGCACGCCCCTCTCGGATTCGGCGTCACTGCCTTTTCCCTGGACGATGCAGTCGAGATCATCACGGCTCTCGACTATGGCCAGTATTTGACGAATGATTTAGCGGAGCTACAGATTCAGGCGGGCATCACGGTTGCCGAACTGGACCAGCCACACGTGATTGCCAACATGGGTCCGATTTCGGTTCGCGGCATGCGGTATCCGTTTGTCGCGCTGGGCGTCCCGCTATGGGCCGAGGAGCGTCGATCCCGTCGCTCCACCTGATTACCACCCACCAGCCGCCTATAAGTTTCCGGGATCGTAACAGTTGAGCGATGGGTATAGGTACCTATGTCGTTTTGCAGCGGAGGCTACGGTGGTGGAAGAGGATCGACAGTTGACACTCTGGGACGAGCTGAATCCGATATGGATGTTCCGCACCCGCCCCGAGGACTTCCGTTGGTTCGGGCGATCGATCTGCCCGGGTGTATTCTGGCTACCCGGAATGATATGGTTGCTGGTGATGCACGTGGCCAGCTTCGAGGCGTGCTGGCTCTTGTGGCCAGCCTACGCTTATTGGGCACTTCTGGTGCTTGTACCCATCGGCCTCCTGTGGGTGTGGTTTGTGGCGGCCGACGTACGATTCCGTCTCCAGCGCCCATCACCTCAAGAGCGAGCTGGCTTCGACAACGCAGTGGTCAACTGGTTCGGGTTTCTGGCCACATTGGGCTCCTACTTCGTTGTGTTACCCTTGGGTCTCATGCTCTTGATTGTGTGGTGGTTCGCATAAGAGTCATCTCTTAACCAAACGATGCGCCGGATCACGGCTCGTTGCTCGCCAGATCGCTATAGTGAAGACTGCCGCATAGTATGAGGGAAAAGTGCGGTGTAGCGTGGGATCTCAGGCGACGAATCGTCGCAACTCGTTTGAGATGCTGACACTTCAAAAATGACATATCCATACGACACCGCCAAATTGCAGTAAAACTCTACCGCACTTCGGCGGTCGAAAACCTGTTAGACACCAACCGTAAAGCACCGATACTCTGTTGAATACTGAACGTCCCACTGATCCGAATTCACCTCGCCGAATCTTTACTCTTGGGGGTGGCTGGCAAACGCTCCTTGTGCTTGCGTTGCTCGTCTTTCTGCTGCAGCTCGGTAAGCTCTTCGCCCCACTTCTGCTCCTGTCCATACTTGTTGTCGCCGTATACTTTTACATCTATGGGGCATTTCGCCTTGGTAGACCCGTTGGTAGTATCGCAGTACTTTTGCTATTCGGCGCCGTCGGCTGGATAGGCATCGTTCAGTTTCGTGCTCACACGTCACATACCGAATTTGTCCAGTCGTTATCGCGATTTGACACGGTCACGGTCCAGACACACAGCATGTTGCCCTCCGCCCCAATTGAACAGATTTCACTCAAGAACAACGTCAGCGATGCAGACCTACAAGCCCTCGTGTCAATGCCTCAATTGCAACATGTCACACACGTCTATCTCGATGACTGCGATATTACCGATTCCGGTCTGTCGCTCGTTGACCGCTGGCCCCATCTTGAATACGTCTACATTGAATCCAGATTGATAACCGATTCTGCTATCGTGGACTTTATCAAACAGCACCCCCAATGCTCAGTCATCCCTCCCGGGCGTAAACTGTGGTGACGGGGGTGCACAAGGTGACACAGGTTGCTCGTCTTCGAGCGACCTGTGCGCAGGAGGTAAAGAGGTTTGGCTGCCGTAAGAACTGCCATGTGAGTCTCTGAAGATCTCAGATTCAACTCTGCAAGTGCCATCTTGTGGCTTGGCCACCCCGGTAGAAATCGGAATTTCAACCGGGGCCACCCTGCAAAATCTCACGAATGGCCGTCGAGGAATAGCGTTCAATAAGAAAAAATTAGCACAACCACCGCATTCAGGGGTGCGTCGGTGGTCATCAGGACCCGAAAACAAAGTCAATGCTCGCAACCACTTGGTGCAGATCATCAGGACGCTTCACACTGTGGAAAATATCGCAGAATTGCTGTTTCGCCGTCGAGCTAGTAATCTACCGCCAACCGCGCTTGTGGAAGTATTTGCACGCTTGGTTTGGACGATGGACGACAACGGCACAGAGATTTTTCACACGTTACGGCAGTGGATTGAGTCCGGTGATGTGGAGCGTGCCCGAATCGCTCTTACTTTCGACGAGGGGTTTCTCTATGGTACGCTTAATAAGACCGTCGAAGCCTTTAATCGCCTATGCTTACGATTTCCGGAGTTGCGGGCAGCTTGTGACAAGAATCTCGCTGCTTGGGATCAGCAGCACAGAACCTCATGATCCTACAACTGCGTAGACATGCGTTTTATCGAATAGTCGCGCTGCTTCACGATTCATTGTCGTTTTATTAGGTCATTTCCCTTCCACTTATCGCCCGCTTCGTGGCGGTCGTTGAGTTCGAAACGGCTAGATGAACATGAACTCCATCACCCATTCCAGGTTCGAGTTGTTCGCAGAGGCGTTTGTTCGCAAGTATTGGGAGACGGTTAAGAGTGGCGCTTTCCGGATGCCGCCCGATGAACCGGTTGAGGAAACGATCGAGGAACTGCTCTCAAAGATTTCACATCAGACGGAACCGGGAAGTGCTTCTGTTCATGATGCTCATTTATTTGCGTTTCGGATGACGAACACGCACGGGGATTGGTGGCTCTTCACTTTCCGAGACAAGGGTCAAGCATGGGAACTCGTTGGGGCATTCGCCCGCTCGGATTCTCAAACACCACATGACCTTCTGGATTCAGTTTACTCCCGGTATTTTGAGCCATTTCTCCGCCACATCGAAAGAGCTGCAAATGACGCAATAAGCATTTAGTAAAGCCGCCGGAGGGGATAGCATTTCGTTGGTCAGTTACGGTTGAAATTCTAAATTGTCCAGGGGTAGCGATAACGCAAAATGAGTGTAGACCATGGCGCCTTGCGGAGATAAGTCGAAATGAATAAGGAAGGCAAGCGGGGGCCTTCCCTGTGGGGGCAGACAGCGCGTGCTACACTGTGAAAGTATTGCGGACTTCGTAAAGGCGGCAGTTCGAAGTCAGGGAGTTGTCGAGGCGATGAATCAGATTAAACCTCACCCCATTTGGATCGGCCACGCAGGAGACGGGCAAGCGTTTCGGGCGATCTTCGACGCCGGTATCAGGGCGATCGTACAACTATCCGTCGAGGAACCGCCTATTCAGCCGCCCCGGGAATTAATCTACCAGCGGTATCCACTCCTCGATGGGGAGGGAAATGACCGTACTATGCTACGCCTCGCCATTGATGCGGTCAAATGGCTGATTATGGCGCGCATACCCACGCTCGTCTGCTGCGGGGCGGGAATGAGCAGATCACCGATTATCTCCGCTGCTGCCTTATCCGTTGCGTACCAGATCGACTTTGAGGACGCTCTCCAAACGGTCGTGGAGCATCGCCCCGCCGATATTTCACCTGCCCTTTTGCACGAGATCAGAGCGACTTTGATAGGCGAGCATTGAGATAGCTGGGGACGGGTAGGTAGCAGTAACCCACCCATCAAGAACCCTATACGACCTCATTGAGCGTCGTGAATCTGGCTTACGCCCCCTGACCGGCACCTGCTACGGGGAGTGTGTGCCAGGAGTTGAGTTGATAGCCTTTAATATTGAACTTCTGTGATTCGGGCTGTGAGTTTCCTGCACGATCAAAGGCGCGGACAGTGACTGTCTTCACTCCCTCAGCCGGGATTGTCGCTGACCATAATGACCAGGTGTTCTTCCCGGGAGCAGTAATAATCCGGGCGGGCAGCCAGTTCTTGCCGCGATCGGTACTGATTTCTACACGTTCAATCGCGTTGCCCAGGCTCCCTTGAGCGAGTGCGAAGCCGCGAATACGCAGGTTGTTATCGAAGCGGCGAATTTCAGTGATCGCCGAATTCAAAATGAACTCCATGATCGGAGTCGCATTCGCTGTCGATTCGGGTTTGTCGTCGTAAACAACCTTGTACACATCCTGCACAAAGAAATTCGGCGAGGGTTTGTCACTCACAACAATTTTGGCCAGCCATTTCACACTGCGGGCACCAATATAGCCTGGGACAACATTACGCAGCGGGAAGCCATGTTCGGGAAGCAGGGGGTCACCATTCATCCCCCAGGCGAGCAGAGTCTCTTCTCCCGGCTGCTCCTGCATCGCCTTTTCGAGGGGAATCGAGGCCCCGAAAGGAAAGGGGTCTCCATGGCCTTCGACGGCATCGAGTCCCTCGAACCAGATGTGTTTGGTCCCGGCTTGAACACCGCAATGCTTGAGAACTTGAGCGAGCGAAACGCCTTGCCAGTCACACGTTCCAATCGCACCAACATCCCAGGGAACACCCGGCGCTTTGCGTCCGCCGAGTGCGAATTCATTGCGTCGATTACCGGCACAAACCATGGTGGCGAGAGTCGAGGTGGCGGGGAAGCGTTCTTGAAGTTCCGGCAATGAGAACGTCACGGGACGCTCGACGAGACCACTGATATTGAGCCGGAAACTCTTTTCGTCAATCCGGGGAATCTTCCCATGACTGCGGACATACAGGCTGCGGGTGGGTGTGAGCCATTGCGAAGTCAATTCCGGAGCGGGTGGCTCGGCATTGTAAGGGGTGGCCTGCCTGGTAATAAGCCGCTTGATATCAGCACTGATCAGGTCGAGAGCCGGTTCGTCGGCACGCAGTGGGCGCTCGAGTTGCCCAAAGTTGGTATTCCACAGACCCATCGCAGCCAGAAGCCCTGCCGATTGACCCATAAACTGACGACGGCTGGAGGCGTGAGGGATGTGCAGCATAGGTGAAGCCCTTGATGATTCTCGGGGAGTTCGTCGATACAGGGTGCATGTCGCTACTGGGTGAATCTGCGGGCATTTCTGAGCAGGGAGTGAGCCCACATGTTCACCAGATTCAAAAATCTCGTGGTCTGATTTCTGTCAATCTGCCGGGAATGTTGAAGAGATGAGTTTAGCTGGAAACGGTCCGGCATGACAGATCGAACCGGGGGCAGAACAACCTCGCCGACCGCAACCACCCGTCGTTACATCAAATTTGACGTTGAGGGGCGTAAAGACCACGCCCTTTCGCACTGTTTTGATTTTTGGGCTTCAGGGTCGTGCCACCCAAGGCTGCGTGAAAGGTTGTGTGCCAAGGACGTCCGACCGCTGGCGAGATGGGCGATTTCTTGTCAAACTGGCGAGATGTCGCTGATTCGTCCTGTTGATCGTCCCCCGGTTCATTTACGCCTGGCGCGAGATTTATCGCGTTCCATTCGGAGAGGGCATCCCTGGGTCTATGCGGAGTCTTTGCGCGAGATTCCGAAAGTTCCCGCGGGATCGAGAGCCGTCTTGCTGGATTACAAGCACAATCGCGAGATTGCCAAAGGGTATGTTGATCCGAACAGCCCCATTGCCTTCCGCGCCTGCACAAGCGACGAGAAAGATCGACTTGATGATCGCTGGGCCAGGCGGCAATTTGACCGGGCCTATCGTTTGAGAAAGGCGCTGTTCCGCAATCCTTTTTCGCGAGATGGTTCTGCCCGAGATCAGATCGAAGGTGCGGCCCCTGTCGATGATCTTGCAGGACGCCCGAATCTGACCACCGGTTTTCGGCTGTTCCATGGCGAGGGAGATGGCCTGCCGGGATTAGTCGTGGATGTATATGGGGATGTCGCCGTCATAAAGCTTGATGGCCCGGCAGCCACCACCTTCTGGCAGGCCGAAGGGATTGCCGAGTGGCTGATGCAGGCGACTCGAGTGAAGGCGGTCGTACAGCGGGAACGCGATCGAGGGAAGGAAGCCCGCGTGATTGCGGGTGAACTGACAGAGGCGGCTGTCCCTTTTCTGGAATATGGCCTGAAGTTCACATCGGACGTGCTGCATGGCCAGAAGACCGGGTTCTTTCTCGATCAGCGGGAGAATCGGGCACTGATCCGGAAACTGTCTTACAATCGACGTGTGCTGAATCTCTTCAGTTATACTGGTGGATTCTCGATTGCTGCAGGCGTGGGTGGTGCTCAGCATGTGACGAGTGTTGATGTCGCTGAACCAGCGATTGAAGTGGCCCGGCAGCATTGGGAACTCAACGAACTTCCCGCCAGTCAGCACGAGGCGATTTCCGCTGATGTCTTTGACTTTCTCGCAGAGGCGAAGAAATCTGGCCATCGCTGGGAAGTGATGGTGGTTGATCCGCCCTCGTTTGCGCCGTCGCAAGAATCGCTGACCCGGGCGATTGCCAGCTACGAGCGGCTGTTTGGCATGGCGGCTGAACTGGTGAGTGCCTCCGGTCTGCTGGCAGTCGCCTCCTGCTCGAGTCATTTACGGGACCAGCAGTTTTTAGAGATCTGCGAGGAATCGTTGAGTGCAGCCCGCCGGCGCGGACGGATTCTCACGTTCAACGGCCCCCCGGCCGATCATCCCGCTCCTTTGGCCCTGCGAGAATTCCGCTACTTGAAATTCGCCCTCATGCAACTGGATTAGCGCAGTGCGAATTCGCAGGGCAGGCTCTTGCCTGCCTTCCTCCGATGCTCCTCTCATTCAGTCGCTTTTGGAAAGTGTTCATCGAATCGGCAGGCAGGAGCCTGCCCTACTGCTGCCTGCTCTACATGTGATGATTTGCTGGTCGATGAAATAGAGAAGGTGGGGCTGTCATTTGTGGTTCCGGTTGCGTTACAACAAATGTCCTTCAGTTGATGGGTTGTCACTCATTCGACTGTTGATGAGCCAACAACAGCAGAGGTTGCTTCCATGCGTTTCCATATGATGACCTTTTTGATTGGTGTCTCGCTGTGGACACCTGCCACCGCAGCCGAGTTCCCCACCTTCCGCAGGCAAGTCATCGATCCTGAAATCGGCAAGGTCTGCTATGCTGTCAGTACGACTGATGTGAATGGTGATGGCAAGCTGGATGTGGTGGCGGTGAGTGAGAACCGCATTCAGTGGTATGAGAATCCCACCTGGCAAAAGCATGTGATTCTCGAGGATCAGACCGAACGCGATAACGTTTGTCTGGCGGCTCATGATATCGATGGCGATGGTCAGATTGACTTCGCAGTGGGAGCGGGCTGGACAAAAATTGGCACGTTGCAATGGATCAGCAGGCAGGCCGATCCCAAGGTGCTCTGGAAGGTGAACTTTATTGGTCAAGAACTCAGCACGCACCGGATGTCGTTTGCCGATGTGCTGGGAAAGGGAAAGCCGCAACTGGTGGTTTCACCGCTCAATCGCTCTGTGGCGGAAGGAGCCAGGCTGCTGGCCTTTGAGATACCAAAGCACCCGGTAACTGATCGCTGGCAAGCGATTCCTCTCGACTCGACTCTCAACCGATTGCACGCGCATACGCATATCGACTGGAATCCGGGGCGCGATATGGAAACGTTGACAGCTTCACAGGAAGGTGTGCACTTAATCGACTTGAAGCGGCCTGCTGCTTTTGCAAACCGTAAGCTGGTCGAAGGTGCCAGTGGGACATCGCCGGAGCAAAAAGGGGCTGGTGAAGTCAAGTCTGGTCAGTTGAGATGGAATGCCAAGGGGGGATCGATCCTTTCGAGCAGACAATATCTGGCAACGATCGAGCCGATGCATGGCACGGCTACCGTGGTCTACATTTCGGAAAATGATGAAAGAACCCAGTGGAAACGAGTGGTTCTGGAAACCGGCCTGAAGCAGGGGCATGCCTTGTGGACAGTTGATCTCAATCATGATGGTTACGATGAAATCGTTGTGGGATTTCGAGAGAAAGGGGCGGCTCTGACCAACGGGCCGGGATTGATGGTTTTTGAGTGTGTTGACCCCAAAAACTCCGATGGGCCAACAGGTTCAACATGGAAAAAACATATCATTGATGACGGTGGCTGCGCAGTGGAAGATGTACTGGCAGCCGACCTCAACGGCGACGGCCAACCTGATCTGATAGCCGGCGGCCGCGCCACGCATAATGTGGTGATCTACTGGAATGAGTAGGGCAGGCTCCCGCCTGCCTTCCTATGCACACAATTTTGTAAATATCCATTACGCGAATTCACGACAAACAATCTCGTGCTGAAATGCCCAATTATCGACGATTTTTTGTTCCGGGAGGGACGTATTTTTTTACAGTCGTCACTCATCAACGGAGACCGCTATTTCATATTGATGTGAATCGAGTTTTACTCGGCGACGTGATTCGAGAATGTCAAAAAGAGTGGCCATTTGAAATGAAAGCCATTGTGCTTTTGCCCGACCACTTGCATGCCATCTGGACGTTACCAGTGGGAGATCAGAACTACTCTGGTCGCTGGAGTGTGATCAAGAAAAACTTCACGACTCAATTCCTGGCCAATGGTGGTTCAGATGGCTCGGTTTCTTTTGGCAAGCAACGCGAGCATCGACGGGGAGTCTGGCAAAGACGCTTCTGGGAGCACACAATTCAGAACGAAGATGATTTTCAAACCCATTTTGACTATATCCACTTCAATCCAGTGAGGCACCAATTGGTGAGTTGTCCGAAGCAATGGGAGCCATCCAGTTTTCGTCGCTGGGTGAAGGCAGGGGTCTATCCCGTTGACTGGGCTTGCGGGACAGCCCCAAAGCCGACGTTTCCGAGTACTCAAGAGAATTATGGTGAAGCCTATTAACTAGGTATCTACGATCTTCGTCGATCAATAGAAGAAAGGCAGGCGGGAGCCTGCCCTACGAATCGATCTACTTAACCCGCAGGCGGGAGCCTGCCCTACTGCCCCACGTTTCTCACCATCCATATGAAAGGCATCTCTGATGAACTTGCGGCTTACGCTCCACCGCTGGTCTCTCTTCACCTGCACCATGGCAGCCACTCTCGCGATGGGTGTGGTTTCTGTGGCCGAGGCTCAGAACACCACCAACTTTCCCATACTCGGTGAAGTGATTCGCGTCTCACCAGAACTCGATGAAGTGCTGGCACCCGATGCGAAGATCGAAGTGATCTCCAGTGGCTTCGAATGGGCCGAAGGGCCTGTCTGGAATCGCGAAGGGAAGTTTCTGCTCTTTTCGGATATTCCCCGCAATAGCGTAATGAAGTGGGAACTGGGCAAGGGGTCGTCATTGTTTCTCAAGCCTTCTGGCTTCACCGGCCCCACCGGTTATGGCAATGAACCCGGCTGCAATGGCTTGATCTTTGACAGCAAAGGCCAGCTCGTTTCTGCCGAACATGGCGACCGCCGCCTTTCGGTTCTGACGCATCAGGGCGGCAAGCGAACTCTCGTCGATAATTACGAGGGCAAGCGGCTTAACAGCCCCAATGATATCTGCATGAAATCCAACGGCGACTACTACTTCACGGATCCACCTTACGGGCTCCCCAAAGGTGCTGAAGATCCATTGCGAGAACTTGACTTCTGCGGTGTTTACAGGTTGGCGTTGAAAGCCGATGGTCGCCATCAGCTCACGTTGCTCACCAGGGAAATGACTCGACCAAACGGAATTGCGTTCTCGCCTGATGAAAAGTTCTTGTATGTCGCCCAGTCCGATCCGAAAGCCGCCATCATCAAGAAATTTCCCGTGAAGGAGGATGGCACGCTTGGTGAAGGGACGACACTGGTCGATGTCACCAGTATGGTAGGGAAGCACAAAGGCTTACCCGATGGTCTCAAAGTTGATGCACAGGGTCGGCTATGGGCCACAGGGCCGGGCGGTGTGCATGTCTATTCCCCCGCAGGAAAACTTCTGGGAAGAATTGATACGAAAGAAGCCACAGCGAACTGTGCCTGGGGCGACGATGGTTCGACGCTGTATATTACGGCAGATATGTACCTGTGCCGGATTCCAACCAAGACCAAGGGAGCAGGCTGGTAATGGCCATTCGAGTGATTGCTGTTGATCGGACCGATGTTGCAGCTTGCGTCATGCCGGATCGTTTTCGGCATGACGTGACCTACTTTGCCTCTCCTGCGGGGACAGGCGACGCCCCCGCCCAGTTATCGCCCCGGGAGTATTGGATCAATGCAGCCGATGCCAAGGTCACGCTGGAGGATGGAGTGCTGACCATTGTCTCACCACTCGACAGCAGCAGCCGCACGGAACTGGAGATCACGGAGGACCAGGAGCGCTGGCTCGAATGGCTGGTCAAGCACAACATTCAGCACATCCGGCTGGAAGTGGGTGGTTAGGGCACAACCCGAGGAGAATCTGTTCATGTCGTCGCAGGAGCCCGTTTCCCGACAGTGGTCGCCCATCGAAGATCTGCCGGAAGACTGGCGCGAAACGCTGGTTGACAAGTCTGTTCAAGCTGCGATGCAGGCATGGATTGACCGGGCAGAAGAACTGAGGCAGAGCGAGGCTTATAAGGAGTTTACCGAGAGGTTGCACCGCCGCTGGTCGATTGAAACAGGAATCATCGAAGATGCTTACACAGTCTCAAGGTCTGCGACAGAGACATTGATTCAGCATGGACTCGATGCCGCTTTGATTTCTCATGAAGACGTGGGCAATGAAGAGCCCATCGAGGTACTACGGAAGATTGAGGATCATCAAAGGGCGATTCAAGGACTCTACTCGTTTGCGTCGGATCAGCGTCCGCTGGGAGTCAGTTTTATTCGCGAATTGCATCAGGTACTGATGGCTCACCAGCAGACATACCTCGCGGTTGATCAATTTGGAAATCGCGGCCCCCGGCAGTTGAAACTGGGTGACTGGAAGACGTGGCCCAATCATGTCGATCTTCCCGGAGGGGGACGGTTTGAATATTGCCCACCTGAGCAAGTTGCCTCGGAGATGGATCAACTTGTGGAGTGGCACAGGAAGCACTTGGAAACAGGTGTCCCCCCCGATATTGAAGCTGCCTGGCTGCATCACCGCTTTACTTTGATCCATCCGTTTGAAGATGGTAACGGACGTGTCGCGAGAACGCTGGCAACGATGGTTCTGCTCAAAGGCCGCTGGCTGCCGATGGTGATTGATCGAAAGGAAAAGCCGCAATACATCGATGCGATTCGCAAGGCGGACAAAGGAGATCTTCAGCCACTGGTGAGGCTTGTTAATCTTAATCAGATTAAAGAAGTCCGTACTGCGGCCAGCCTAAGTATCATGATTAGTAAAGGCGTAACGCCTATTAATGAACGGATAAAATCAATTGCTAATCGATTAACTGAATTAGCAGATTCTAATGCGATTTCCCACAATGAAGGGATTTATCGAAGTAGTGTGCTTTGGACCAGTGCGAATCAGGTGCTCAAGCAGACAGCCAACGATTTGAACGAAGCACTTTCAGAAGTAGATCGAAATTCAATTATAAAAGGCCGTTTACGAGCAGAAGTGGCGTTCAGTGCATACTCTGATTATCAAGCAAATCTATATACAGAACAATTGATGGCAGCTGCTAGTACACTTGGTTACTCCGCGAATTGGATAGCCCATCACCAATGGTGTGCATTGTCACTGAACCTAAAGAATGCATTCAAGCTAATTTTTTCCTTTCATGCAATCGGACAGGCGGCGCTGGGACTCTTTGGGTGTCTGCCATTTGTCTACAAGCGTGAAGGCGCACTCGATGATCGCTCGGAATTGACCACGACGTGGAGCGGGCCATTCCTGTTGAGTGAGTCTCCGTTCGAATTTGTCGACACGGAGGATGTTGCCAACATCGTGTTGCGTTTCGATCCATGGCTGGAGGCTCGTATTTCTGAGGCTTTGGCGATTTGGGAGCGGGATCTATAACACTTTGAGTGCATGTTATTCACGGTTCAACCTTACACTCGCCTTTCAAGGAATTTCTTTTGCTGCTGTTTTTGCTGTCATTGGCGAGTCTGTTCCTGGCTGGTGGGCCGGCGTTCATGTTTGTCATTAACTGGATGAGGTATCGCACACCGTCACTTGCGACGGAGCCGTTACCACCCGTTTCGATCCTCATTCCGGCACGGAACGAAGAGCGGTCGATTGGCCGGGTGCTGGAAAGTGCTCTGCAGACGAAGGGCATCGAATTTGAAGTCATTGTCCTTGATGATGCCTCAACCGATCAGACAGCCGAAATTGTGCGGGAATTCAACCAGCAGGATCCCCGGGTCCGGCTGGAGTCGGCACCCTCTTTGCCTCCGGGCTGGTGTGGCAAACAGCACGCCTGCTGGGCACTTTCTCAGCGTGCCCGCTATGACCTGTTTCTGTTCATCGATGCGGATGTCTCGCTCGAACCCACAGGTGCTGCTCGCACAGTCAGCTTTCTGCAGCAGACTCAGGTTGATCTGGTGAGTGGTGTGCCGCGGCAGGAGTTTTCGGGCTTTCTCGATCGGCTGCTGATTCCTCTCATCCATTTCGTGCTGCTGGGTTTTCTGCCAATGGGACGCATGCGGAAGACCACTGATCCGGCTGTGGGCGCAGCCTGTGGCCAGTTGATCCTTTCAACCCGATCGGGCTACGAGAAAACATCTGGCCATGAGCAGGTGAAACAGTCTTTGCATGATGGACTCGAGTTACCCCGGCTGTACCGTCGTCATGGCCTGAGAACTGATCTCTTCGATGCGACATCGACAGCGATGTGCCGCATGTACCACTCGGAATACGAGACGTGGAAGGGATTAGAAAAGAACGCCACAGCAGGCCTGGGGTCTCCGGCTCTGATTGTGCCGACGACGATCATCTTGAGTATGGGACAGATACTGCCATCGCTGTGGGTGATTCTCGCCCTGCAATGTGATTGCACCTCGACGCTCGTGGTCGCAGCAGCGAGTCTCTTTTGTTCCTGGCTTCCGCGCACGCTGGCCTTGGTAAGCTATCGCCAAAGTCTCCTGGGTTGGGTGCTGCATCCGCTCTCCGTGCTGATCTTCCTGGCCATTCAATGGTCGGCCATGGTGCGAAAACTGCGCGGGCTTCCTTCGGTCTGGAAGTCACGAGATTACGTCCAGAGGGCAATGGTGAAATAGCGGATCCGCTGCGTGAACCCTGCTTACAGATGGTGACCCTCCCACAGATGCCCTCATGGTGACGAATTCTGTCATGAAAAGAACAGGCTGTCATCTCATCAAAAGATTTGCATATACTGCAAGGACATGAATCCGCACCCAGGGAGATTGAGAGTCATGTCCGAGCCAAGCCAGCCTTCACGTCGATCGTTCCTGCAATCCAGTACTGCCGCGATCGCAGCAGCGACAATTCTGCCGGCCCATGTCCTGGGGCGTGAACAGACGACGGCTCCCAGTGAGAAGATCACGCTGGGTGTGATCGGGATTGGCCCGCGTTGCACTTACGATCTGAAAGCGATGCTGCAGTTGCCTGATGTCCAGTGCGTCGCTATTGCCGATGTGCAGGCGAGAAGACGGGATGCTGGCAAGAAACTGGTCGATGAGCATTACAAGAACAGCGACTGTCGTCTCTACAGCGACTTTCGCGAACTCCTCGATCGCAAAGATATTGACGCGGTGATTGTCGCGACGGGGGATCGCTGGCATGCCGCTGCATCGATCCTTGCTGCCAAGGCGGGTAAAGATGTCTACAGCGAGAAGCCTTGCGGCATCACCATCGAAGCCTGTCAGCAATTAGCGGATACGATGCACAGTCAGCAGCGTGTCTTCCAGGCAGGGACACAGCGGCGGAGTGTTCCCAACTTCCAGAAAGCGGTCGAACTGGTTCATACGGGGAAGCTCGGCAAACTGCACACCATGCACGCCTCGGTCTATATTCCTGTGCTGGATAACACGTGGTTGCCAGCTCAGAAAACGCCCGCTAAGCAGGAAGTGGATTGGAACTTATGGCTGGGGCCAGCCGCTTGGCGACCGTTCAATCAGAAGTATGTCGATGGTGGCTGGCGTGGCCAATGGGATTTCGATTCGGGAGCCCGATTGCTCGATTGGGGTGCCCACACGATTGATCTGTGCCAGTGGGCTAATCAGGCCGACAACACGATGCCAATCACTTATGAGCCACAGGAGAAAGCCATCGTCTGTACTTATGCCAACGGTGTGAAGCTGATTGTCGATTTCCTGGAAACACCCTTTGGAGAACGTTCGCCTCAATTCATCACCCGCTTAGGAACCTGCCCGGTGCGCTTTATTGGCGATGAAGGGTGGGTTGAAACGGGCGATAGTGGAGAGTTGGTTGTTCAGCCAGAAGCGCTGGCCAAAGATCAGCCACCGGCCGAAAAGCGAGTGCGGGGCCTCGATGTTTCTGTGCATGCCCGAGACTTTTTCGATTGCATTCGTACTCGCGGCAAAACAGCCTCGAATCCGGATGTCATGCGGCGGTCTCACATTGCCAGCCATGCCGCAGCGATTGCCTGGATTCTCGGGCGTAAGCTGACTTTTGACCCCGTGAGCGAGAGCTTCGTGAGCGATCCCGAAGCGAATCTGCTCAGATCGCGACCCGAACGACACTGGGCTTGATGATTGAACTTCCGGAGTGTGTCGAGTATCGAGCATGGCTGGTTGGGTGCCTCCCGCAGGTTGGAACGCTAAACTCTCCGGGAGGGAGAAACTATCGGCTGTAGCCAGCAATCTCCCTGAGATCTGAATTCCGGGAGAGAAATCATGCAGGCGATGCAGATCGCGGTCGAGAGCCTGAATATGAGCTCCATGGTACTGAAAACGTACCTGGATGATTTGAGTGAAGAAGAGTTTCTATTACCCGCAGGGCAGAGTTGCCATTGCGCTGCGTGGCAACTCGGGCATCTGGTCAGTTCAGCCAACCATATGCTGGAAGGTCTTCGACCCGGGAGTGGTATTGAACTCCCTGAGGGCTTCTCGAAGGCATATTCCAAGGCCGCTCTTGAAACCGGTGTCACACCGGCTTATCTCGCCAAGGCGGATTACTTCGCATTGTTTGATCGTGTGAATGAGGCTGCCAAAAAACTCTTTCTGTCGATGACAGAAGCCGATCTCGATCAACCGGGCCCTCCCGGATTTCCTCCCATGTTTTCGACGGTCGGATCGATTGTGGTGCTCATCGCCAGTCATCCTCTGATGCATGCCGGTCAATTTGTGCCTCTTCGTCGTCAACTGGGCAAACCGATCCGCATCTGACCTTATCCAGCTAAGCAATTAACCGATCGCGAGACGGGACTTCGGCTCGACGATTCATGAAATATCTTTTCGAGGAAACGGATTTCAATGGCACATCAATTTGCCGTAGGCATTGATCTGGGAACAACCAACAGTGTGGTTTCCTACGTTCGTCTGAGTGATGAAAAGCCAGATGTCGGACTGTTGCCAATTCCGCAACTCGTCGCACCTCAGACAACCGAAGCACGCACTTCACTGCCATCGTTTCTGTATTGTGCCGGGCCACATGATGCTCCTGGTTCACTTGATGTTCCCTGGAGTAAAGATCGCGATTTCAGTGTGGGTGAACTGGCCCGCCGGCAGTCGGCCGATTACCCCGAGCGAACAGTCATGGCGGCCAAAAGCTGGCTGGGACATAGCAAGGTGGATCGTCATCAAGCCCTGCTGCCGGTCGGAAGCGAAGAGAGCACGACAGGGATCGTCACCAGGATTTCGCCGGTAACCGCTTCCCGCAGATACCTTGAGCATCTGGTGAGTGCCTGGAAGCAGGCGTTTCCCGATGCGCCGATCAGCGAACAACTGGTCGTGCTGACTGTTCCCGCTTCGTTTGATGCCAGTGCTCGAGAATTGACTCGTGAAGCGGCTTTTGCTGCGGGTTTACCTGATTCGCTGATTCTTCTTGAAGAACCTCAGGCTGCTGTCTACGCATGGCTGACGAGTCAGGGAGAGAAATGGCGCAAGCAACTCAAAGTGGGGGAAACACTTCTCGTTTGTGACGTGGGTGGCGGTACCACAGATTTAACCATCGTGCAGGTGCTCGAAGAAGGTGGAGAGCTTTCACTTCAGCGGATGGCGGTGGGGAACCATCTGCTGGTGGGTGGCGATAACATGGATCTGGCACTGGCCTTCCATGTGGCAGAACTATTTCAGGCCAAGGGGGTACAGCTCGATCCGTGGCAATCGATTTCTCTCTGGCATACTTGCCGGCAGGCTAAAGAAGTGCTGCTGGCCCCTGATGGCCCCAAAACGCACACCATCTCGATCAAAGGACGGGGCAGCAAGCTGATTGGTGGTGCCGTGAGTGTCGAGGTTGATCGAGCCGCTGTGGCACAGCTTTTGACGGACGGGTTCTTCCCGGAATGTTCGCTGGATAGTCTGCCGCAAAAACGTCGGCAATCGGGTTTTCAGGAACTGGGATTGCCCTATGAAACCGATACTGGCATTACCCGGCATGTGGCGGCTTTCCTGGCGACACATGCTGCCGGTGTTTCCACAGGGCCCACTCATCTGCTGCTGAATGGTGGTGTCTTTAAAGCTCCCGCGTTGGCTCATCGATTGGCTCAGGTTCTTGGAAGCTGGTATCCCGCCACCCCGGTGAAACTTTTGGCAGGAGAACCAGATCTTGATCATGCAGTCGCTCGCGGTGCCGCCTATTACGGCTGGGCCAAGCAGCATGGCGGGGTTCGCATTCGTGGTGGGACAGCCCGCTCTTACTATGTGGGGATTGAAACAGCAGGGCTGGCTGTTCCCGGTGCTCCCAGGCCATTGCGCGCGTTATGTGTTGTGCCTTTTGGGATGGAAGAGGGAACAGAGGTGGATGTCCCTTCCGACCCCATTGGCTTAATTGTGGGTCAGCCCGCACAGTTCCGTTTCTTCAGTTCATCAGTTCGCAAGGATGATCGTGCGGGAAGTCGGCTGACAGCCTGGTCACCCGATGATCTTTCCGAAACCGACTCACTGGAGACAATGCTTTCGGCCGGAGATTCGGCCGAGGAACATTATGTCCCCGTCAAGTTTCACTCGAAGATCACTGAACTCGGCGTGTTAGAACTCTGGTGTGTCAGCACACGCAGCGAAGGGAAGTGGAAACTCGAATTCAGCGTACGCGATGAGGATTGATGGGTAGCAATATGTCGTCCTGATCGGGCCACCGACCGGATTGGATTTTCGTTGCATCGAAGGGCGGGGTGGCGTATGACAAAGGATTCCTGCCGAGCTTCCACTGCTGCCGAGATGTGACATGCCCCAGCCGCTTCCCGCCACCTGTCTATTCGCCTGGTGTTTCAAGTCATTGATGATTTTCGGCGTATTGCTTGCATGGCTCAATGGCAGCCCGGCGGCAATCGCTGAGGAAGCACCCAACTTTCCGCCAGAGCAGATCGAGTTTTTCGAAAAGAAGATCCGGCCTATCCTGGTCGAGAACTGCCACAGCTGCCATGGAGCCAGCCAGCAGAAAGCCGGCTTGAGGCTCGATTCACGCGATGCGATTTTGCAGGGCGGTGAATCGGGTGCTTCCGCCGTTGCTCAAAAACCCACGGAAAGCCTGCTCATCGAGGCCATTCAATACGAAGCTGATGGTTATCAGATGCCCCCCAAAGGGAAGCTTCCCGCTGAAGCCATTGCCGATCTGACTCGCTGGGTGGAACTGGGAATGCCGTGGCCCGCGGGCGATGTTCCTGCCGAGAAAGGGACGACAGCCGAGTTCAATTTTGAAGAACGGGCGAAGCACTGGTCGTTCCAGCCGATCACCAGACCTGAAGTCCCGCATGTTCAAGAGGCTGGCTGGGTTCACAATCCTGTCGATCAGTTTGTGCTCTCCAGGTTGGAATCGGCCCAGTTGCCACATGCTCCTCAGGCTGCACCGCTGGCTCGTTTAAGGCGTTTGGCAATTGATCTCACGGGGCTGCCACCTACCGCCCAGGAAATCGCCGAGTTCCAGAATGACGTTCGTCCAGATGCGTGGCAGCATTGGGTGAATCATTACCTGAGTTCACCTCACTATGGCGAACGCTTTGCCCGGCACTGGATGGATCTGACACGTTATGCCGAGACGCACGGCCATGAGTTCGACTACGAGATCCCCTATGCCTGGCCTTATCGTGATTATCTCATTCGGGCCTTCAATACCGATGTCCCTTACAACCAGTTTGTCGCTGAACATGTTGCGGGCGATCTCTTGCCGCAACCACGGCTTGATCCAGCCACAGGTTTGAATGAATCGATCTGCGGAACGGCCTTCTGGTGGTTGTCTCAAGGGAAACATTCGCCTGTCGATATCCGGTCGGAAGAGTGCGATACAGTCGACAATCAACTCGATGTCTTCAGCAAGACATTCATGGGAATGACAGTCGCCTGCGCACGTTGCCATGATCACAAGTTTGACCCCATTCGGATTCGCGATTACTACGCACTGGCGGGGTATCTGCAAAGCAGCCGACGGGATGTGGCGAATCGAGTTCCCTTAAGCACCTATGAGGCGATGATCCATGATGCCGCCCGGCATCATGATGGACGATGGACTGCGATCCTAGAGATTCAGCCGGAATTGTTCAATCAGCCTGCCAGGTGGTTGAACGCGATGAAGAACAGGCATCAGAAGCGGATTACGGCCCATCCAACCGACTGGCTCTCGCCCTGGCTGCATCTGGGATCTCTTTCAAACAAAGATGAGTTTGCCGCTAAAAAGCAGAACATGGCCCGTGCGCTGGAAGTTCAGCAGCAGCAGGCTTTGGCGGCTCGCAAGGCTGCCACAATTCTCGCCGATTTTAAGCCAGGAACTTATAACGACTGGATTAAAACCGGTGCAGCGTTTTCATTGAACGAGAACTCGGTTCTGATCGACGACAGTCGTCCCGGTGAAGGTGAAGTCTCGCTGCAGGAGGCAGGGACGGCTCACTCCGGTGCAGTTTCTCGAAAGCTGGTCGGGACACTCAGTTCACCGACTTTTGAACTCAAGCATCGTTATCTGGATCTGCGAGTTGCCCGACTGGGAGGGCCGCCACAACCCGGAAGGCAGATCAAAAATGGGCAAGTCCATGTGATCATGGATGGCTTTCAACTCATTAAAGACCCGCTCTATGGATCGTTCACGTTGAATGTTCCCAACGACGGCCAGTGGCGGTGGTTTCGGCTGGATCTCTCCCGGGCAATGGGGAGCAAGATCTACATCGAGATTGTCGATGAAGCGGCCGATGGCTGGATCGCTGTTGACGAAGTCCGAGTGACAGATGGCCCGCGAGCGGTTGACGACGTTCCCTCAGCCCTCCTGGAATGGCTCAATGATCCAGCGATTGTCGAACCCGAACAGTTGGCCGCTCGATATGTCGCATGGTGGCAAAGCGGTGGTGGGCGGGAGAAAGAGGAGTTTCCTTCGAGCACATTCACGCAGGCTCTGCGCGATCTCTGGCAAGCGGGAGTCCTGGATGAGCAGCTCTTTCCTGAAGGATCTTCCTGGAAGTCGAAGCGTCAGCAAGTCGAGCAGCAGCAGGCCCGCTGGCAAGCGGTTATGAGCCAACTGCCCGAGCCAGAGTTTGTTCTCGCGATGGCCGATGGTACTGCGGAAGATGATCATGTCCTGCTGCGGGGAAACCATAAGAAGCCTGGCCCTGTCGAGCCTCGTCGTCCATTGGAAGTGCTGGGTGGTTTGAAGATCAAGGCACCCGATCAGGGGAGTGGGCGGCTCGAACTCGTCGAGAATCTGGTGAGCCCGGAAAACCCGCTGGTAGCAAGAGTCATCGTGAATCGAATGTGGCATTACCATTTCGGGCGAGGATTGGTTCCCACGCCGGATGACTTTGGCAAGATGGGCCAACCCCCTTCGCATCCTGAACTCCTCGATTGGCTGGCGAGTGAATTGATGGACTCCGGCTGGTCACTCAAGCATCTCCACCGCCTGATTCTGAACTCGGCCACATGGCAGCAATCGAGCGATCTGGCGGCCAGTGAAATCGAAGCGAAAGATCCACAGAACATTCTGCTGCATCGGATGAATCCCCGGCGACTCGAAGCGGAAGCTGTGCGGGATTCGATTCTGGCTTTTTCAGGCCGCCTCAACAGGACGATGTATGGCCCACCCATCCCGCTTCATTTGACACCTTTTATGGAAGGTCGGGGGCGTCCGGGGCAATCTGGCCCACTCGATGGCGATGGTCGGCGAAGTTTGTACCTGAGTGTGCGGCGAAACTTTTTGAACCCAGTCTTTCTGGCTTTCGATTTCCCGACGCCATTCACCACCATGGGAAGACGCTCCACCAGTAATGTTCCTGCTCAGGCACTTGTGCTGCTCAATAATCCTTTAATTCTTGCTGAAGCCGATCGAGCTGCCCAGCAGACGAAAACATTAGGACCCGCCTCTCGGGTCGAAGCCTTATGGATCGCCGCCTATGGTCGCCCGCCAACCTCAGCCGAATCGCGCGAGGCTCTGGAATTCATCGATGAACAGTCGAAAGAGTACGGCGGCAACGACCCATCCCCCGCCTGGCGCGACCTCGCCCATGTGCTGCTCAACAGCAAAGAGTTTACCTATGTGCCATAGCGATTGCAGACCTGGATTTTAAACAGGAAGACAATTCATTTTTGTTTTAATTGATTTAATCTTCCATATGACAATGGGTAACGCTTGGAAGCATCACTTGCTTCAGGGTGTTCTCCTGTAATTTCATAGGCCCAAAGGATGTAACGATCGCCACGGAGCAAATTGTTCCGAGAGTTTCTGCAGAAGTGCTGCATCGAATGAGAATCCATCTGCACCTCCATCATACGGAATAAACACGTTGTCAGTCGTTTCTGAAAGAAACGCGATGTGTTCTTCCTGGTCTTCAGCAATCGCTAGAAGTAGTTTTCGGAGAGCCTGTGAATTCCAAGTTATATAACCCCTGGAACAATCCCAGTGATATGCCTCGTCTTCTATGACTTGATGAATCGGCGTCCATTCTATCTCTGGTATGAACGCTTCTCTGCTTTGGAACCCATTCAACCTTGATCGGATGATCATGCACCGGGCATCTTCACCGAGCAACTCTGTACCAAACCGTGAATATCGCTCAAATATTATCTGCCTCTCGAAATCATTCTCTGGATATCGCTTGGATTCTGGCAATGAATGAATTCGCAGCCAGTATTTTGGAAATTCCACTCGCATCAGATGTGCGATCGGAAATACTTTACAGAATGGTTGATCAAACCAGCGACTATGCATAGATGCCTATCATTGCTGTGACTGGTGAACGAAACGGTAAACATAAAATCAAATTTCACTTGTTCCGTGATGCCTGTCTGATCTGCCTGTCGTTCACGCATCTCCTGTCATCAGGAAGAGCTGTTTCCTTTGGCGGCTGCCGCTATCGAGAAGATCGCCTGTGCAACGGCAGCAAGAGAGCCCAGTGAACGTGATCGGACTGTAAACATTGAGCTCTCCGAGTCGAACTCTAATTGCTCCAGCGTGCCTGGTGACGTTTTGCGAAGCTGCTGTTGCACGGCTTTTTGCAGACCCAATCCCGAGTTCGCGGGACGCTGCAAACCACCAAATGAGGTGACAACGATTGAATGGACTCCGTCGTCGAATGTGATAAAGCGAGGGGCTACAGTTCCTGGACGATCTTCCGGTGGTTCTTCTTTGACCTTGACAACCAGCGGCTGGTCAACATCGTCGGCTTCCAGTAGACGTTGCACACAGGCCGCTAGATACTTGTCGAGGGCTATGCCAAGATTAGCGGGGTACTTCGCCTTCGCTCGATCACATGCGAGATCGAAAGCCTCTCGAGTTGGAAATCGAACGGGATGCACATAGCGCGTGCGGAGTTGTTCCCAGGGAGTCTCTGACAGGATATCTGCCTTCTCACGAATTAAGGCGAAGTCCGCTTCCGCCTTACTTCTGAACTCGTCCCGCACGGGCTCGGCAAAGTGACGTTTAACGGACTCAAACCACTTGAAAAACACTTCCTTCCAGTAGTCCACCTCCTTCTCTGAGACTGGCAGACTACGACGTGAAGCCTCCTTCGCCAGTAGAGCGAGGCCATGAATGGCACCGGATGCGGGCATATCGGCTTTACGACTGCCGTTGAGTTCATCGATAAGTTCTCGTGCACACTGAGTCGCCACCTGCAACTGCCTCCTGAAGCCATTACTGCCACCGGGAGTTCGATGCAGATCAGAGATGTCAATACTGGCCATAACCACAATTTCCGCAAATGATATCATTGGAAGGAAACAGTTTGAAACTGGGCACTACAATGAATTGAGTTTAGGCAGATTCGATGAGAAGCGATTTCAGTCCTGAACACGACTGAACCAGACTTATCTTTTTATTATTGAGAACCATCGGTGATCCGCAGAGAGACCGTGTTAGAAATTAACGTTCCTCTCCAGATAGGTGTGACGGCGGCGAAACGGGACCGTTTGGCTAAAAAAATCATACCAGTCTCTTTCACCTTCAAAGTGATGTACAAATCGAACAGAATTATCGAATATTTAGGGTGTATAGAATATATGTATAGATTAATCATCGCGTTGGTCGGCTGCGGCCATTTGTTTTGGACTGCTCGAGAAGTGTCTTTAATTTCATTGTGACTTCTGGTCGGGTGTCGTAGAGATTTGTGGATTCTCCCGGATCCGTCGAAAGGTTGTAGAGCTGACCTGGAGCATCGGGGGCGGCATCGGGTAGAAGGAAAGGCTTCAGGCCGGGATCATTTTCGTAGCGGTTGCCTCCTGAGCCGGCGTGGTCGAGGTATTTCCATTCCCCCTGCCGGATTGCGAGAGTGCGCGAGCCTCCGAAGGATTGTGTCAGCAGGTAAGGCCGAATCGGCGGCGAACTTTCATCAAGCCATGCCGGGAGCATGTTGAAACTGTCTTCGGCGGCATGGTCGGGGAGTTGAGCATCCACAATCGCGGCCACTGTTGCCATTACATCGGTAAGACTCGTCAGTTGCGGATTGGTTGTGCCGGGCCTGACTCTACCAGGCCACCGCACGATGAATGGGACGCGATGCCCTCCTTCCCAGGCATCTCGCTTCATTCCCCGCCACGGACGCGCTCCATCATGACCATGATCGCTTCGCATGTGAATCACGCTCGTTACTTCCGGGCCATTGTCACTCGTGAAGATCACCAGCGTCTTCTCCGCGACATGAAGTTCTTCTAACGTCTTCATGAGTTCGCCCACGATATAGTCCAGTTCGAGGAGAAAGTCGCCGTGTGGCCCGGCCTCTGATTTTCCCTGAAACTGTTTGGCAGCAAATGAGGGGAGATGAACTGCCTGTGTCGAATGGAAGAGGAAGAATGGTTTGTCAGGCGACTGGCGAACATGCTGATTGAGAAACTGTCGACTCTTTTCCAGAAAGATCAGATCGATGTTTTCCATGGTGAAGTCTGGTGCGATGAGTCCCGGACGGCAGTCATGGGCATAAGGGTGTTTGGGAAGTGCTGATTTTTCGAGTAATCGAGTGGGGGGCACAGGGACGCGATCATTCTCGATGAATGCATATAACCAGTCGGTTGTGGGACAACAGGCGGTGCCAAAGAATGAATCAAAGCCATGATCAACGGGGCCGCCTCCGATGCGGCGACTGAAATCGACCTGCCTGACTGCTTCAAGGGCATTACTATGAACGGGACGGCCTTCACGGTCGAAGAATGTCAGCCCGACATGCCACTTGCCGACGCAGGCTGTGGAGTAGCCCCGCTCGCGGAGCATCAGCGGCAATGTCAGTCGGCCCGGAGCAATCAGGGATGGCCCGCCAACTCCGGTGAAGACTGTGCCGCCATTGGGTACTCGAAAGGGCATCTGCCCCGTCATCAATCCGTAGCGAGTCGGAGTGCAGACTGTGCTGGGACTATGCGCATCGGTGAACCTCATTCCCTCGCTGGCAAGACGATCAAGCTGGGGTGTCGATACTTTCGCCTGACTGTTGTAGCAACGAAGATCGCCATACCCGAGATCGTCGGCCAGGATCAGCAGGATGTTCGGCGGCTCAGCAGCAACGATCGATCGATCAAGATTCAAGAGCACCAGAGTGCAAAGAATTGCCAGACAATCGCAGAACCAGCCTCTTGTTGTTCGATGACTCATGGGCTGGCGTCCTTATGGATGTGTGGCTGGTTGCGGGCCCGCGGGAAGATTCTGCATCAGATATCTCAGTATTAGCATCCGGACGTGCACTTGCGTACCATCTCCCTCACGCAGCCCATGATCACGATCAGGATAAACCATGTAATCGAAGGGCTTCCCCAGCGCAATGAGTCGGTCGACCAATCCTTCAATGATCTGAATGTGAGTATTTGTCTCACCCGATCCCGTGATAATCAGAAGTTTTCCCTTGAGACCTTCTGCGTAATTGATCGCAGCGGCTTTCTGATAGCCATCGGGATTCACTTCACGGGTGCGCATGAAGATCTCCTGGAACCAGGCGTTGTAAAGATGCGGCTGTGGCTTGGGGACGACAGCAATCCCGACATGGTATGAATCGGGCTTACGAAAGAGAGCATTGAGTGTATTGGAACCGCCGCCGCTCCAGCCCCAGATGCCCACGCGGGATGTATCAATAAAGGGATGTCCCTTGGCCAGAGCCTTCAGACCGGCTTCCTGCTCTTCCGTGGAAAGTAATCCCAGGCAACCGAAAACATCGCGTCGCCAGGCTGCTCCTTTCGGAGCAGGAGTCCCGCGATTATCAATCGATACCACAATGTATCCGTGCTCGGCGACCACGCGGTGGAAGTCGATCTGTGCAGCGCCCCATTCGTTCAAGACCGTCTGCGAATGCGGCTCACCATATACGTAGATGAACAAGGGATACTTTTTTGAGGGATCGAAGTCTTTGGGCTTGAGCATCCAGGCATCAAAAACAAGCCCTTCGCCGATATCGAGTTTCAGGAACTCAGTAGGTCGTGCGCCGATCAACTTCATCCGTTCACGGAGATCGTCATTGCCTTCGAGAGAGCTGACCACGCGGTGTCCCTCGACTTCGATGAGTTCATGCGATGGAGGCGAATCCAGCGTGGAATACGTATGAATGGCCCAGGTCGCATCGGGTGAAAATTGGTAGCTATGAGTGCCGATCTGATCTGGCGGTGTCATTCGCTGAAGCTGGCCCGAGCCATCCAGCGGGACTCGATAAAGATACTTCTGCGTCGCGTCATCGGGCGAGGCATAGAAATAGTACCAGCCCCGTTGTTCGTCGATGACAGCACGATCGATGATGTCATAGTTTCCTGAGGTCAAGAGTTTCAATTCGTCACCATCGCGTGAGCAGCGATAAGCATGACGCCAGCCATCTTTTTCAGTGATTACGACAAATGCCTGGCCCTCTTGAATCCAGACGAGTCCGGAATTTTTCCCCTGGCTCGACTCCACCCAGGCCTCGTTCGATTCCGAGAAAATCGTCTTGATCTGACCAGTGGTGGTGACCAGCAGGAATTCACGCTGATTACGGAAGCGACTGAACTTTTCGACGAGGATTTCTTGAGAGTTGCCTGCCCATTCGACCTGACCGAGGTAAATGCCTTCACTGGGGCTCTCGACGGGGAGCCAGACGAGTTGCTGGCCATCAGCATTGACGACGCCAATTCTTAGTTTCTCAATGGGGCCGCCGACTCTGGCAAAGCGATGTTTCTCGACCCCCGGGTAACTGGGATCACCCGGCACAATGACTGATCGTTGTCGTACATCTGTGAAGTCGGCCTCGATGAAAAGGACGCGCGAACCATCGGGACTACAGACGGGATTGCGATAGGCTGCGTGGCGATCGGGTAAAGCTGACGCCAGCAGAACCTCCTGCTGATTGGCCTGATTCACGGACAGCAGTTTTCTGTCGCGTATGACGAGTCGATGAGTCCCTGCGGGTGAGAGTGTTCGATCTGCGGGGGACGGCACTTTTTCATCGGCTGGCCATGCTCGCCTTTGTCCTGAAGATGCTTCGTAAAAGAATCGAGTCGCCTGTTTTGTCTGTGGGTCCACCTCTTCGATGACAAAGCCTGAACTGTCGGGGAGCCATGTGGGTCGGTAATTCTTCGCGCGAAATTCGCCACGGTCGTAGATCGCCTTCAAGCGAGTTTCCGCGTGGCTTTGCCAGCCTGGTGCATTTGTGACTTGAGCAGTCAATTCATGCATAAAGCCGAGGAGATAAACGGAGATTGCCCCGCACAATAAATTTCGTAGGGAGAGTCGTATGAAAACTTCGCTATGGCGCATGAATCGCTGGTCCCGGGTTCAAACCTGAAATGGACTTATTAAGTGGCAAGTTCTTTTCGCATGAACTGCCTGACCTGCTCCACGGCGGCTGTGTTAAAAATGGTATGAATTTCAATTCACCTGGTTTTGCTAATGGCCCAAAGCAACACGATGTTTTCCAACTGAGAACACGCCGAATCGTATCACCTGAATAGTTTGAGAATCACTCGATGGATGTCTCAGACAGTTCGTTGAGTAGCTTGGCCTCGTGCTCTTGGAAATGCTTTTTGTAGTCTGGCATTCTTTGCTGTAATTCACGCGATTCGTTGATCAATGAAATCTTCTCAATAATCCATGCAGGTGTGGTATCAAAAAAGTCCCAATCCCAAGTACAGCTACCAGCGCTGGCGGCAGTCAATTTCTGATTCCATGTAACAACAGTCAACCCATCATAGCTTCCTTTAGGGGTGTAGTGGTAAATCACACATTTGCCATACTCCTCCTGCCAGACACAAGGTTCGATTTCCAACAGTTCTTTTACCGAACTTCCCGGTCGAAGGCGGCCTGAATCGAGTGCGATCATTACCGGCGAAGCCCAAGATCTCATCGCCAGATAGCGATCAATATCTCTTCGAGACCAGATCCCTTTGGAGGCACAAAAGATCATCGGCACCGTGATCAGTGTAACCATGATCAACAAGATCAACGTAAGAATTGCATGTCGATTGACGGTCATGCTTTAACTGGCCTAATCAAGCATCACTGAGCATTGTTGATCCCGGTCGGGCAGGCTCACACCTGCGTGTTGAGCGTTGCACTCATGCAACATGGTCTTTTCAGGTCACACACAATCGGCAGGCGGGAGCCTGCCCTACTGTTCTGGCTGCTACACAGAGCTTATAAGCTGGTGAAGCCGGGCATGGGATTGAGTTCCAGCAGTGATTGGGTCCTGACGATGCCGCAATGGGCAGGGAAGGAATGGAAGGAGTGGACCGAGATTGCGTGGCCAGTCACTTCGAGCATCAGGAGACTGAGTGGTGCCGGACTTAACCGGTTGCGCGTGGGAAAGACGTGGCTGATGGTTGCCCGGTGCAGATCGCTGAGCAGATCTTCGTGAGCACCAAGGAACTGATCGGGTTCCAGGAGTTCGAGTTGACTGCTGACAGAATATTCCCAGTTCCCGGTCGCTGGTCGGACAATGTGCGTTTTGCAGCCGCGAATCTTCTGCAACAGGCAGGAGCGAGTGGCGGTTGACGCCAGGGATTGTTCGGCAATCAGTTCACAGAGAACACTGGATTGACGCTTCCAGATGACGGCATGGCCCATGGGTGTCAAAGCCACTTCAGCCGTTACATCGTGGGTGCGAAAGACATCCTTTTCCACAGACTTGAGAAGTTCCGGGTGAGGAGCTTTCTGACTGACCTGAAGGATCAGCGATGTCACGTCGGGCCGGATGGAATCGACGCGCATGTTGAACTTTCTGCTGAAGGGTGTGGAGTTCATGACCATCTGACAGATGAGACCATTACTCCCGGACATCTTTCACACTAACGAAGTGGCCAAGCAGTTTTCCAGAGAGGAACAGGGCTCTTGAGCAAGCTTGAGAAAGTTTCTCAAAAAGGGAGGTATCTGCTTGAAATTGATTTTCGGAGTGTCCTTGCGTGGCTTGATCACCCCGTGATCGGAACTGTTGGACCGATATTCCTGCATTCGATTCAAGTTCATCGGCATTTTCTGCCGATCAACGATTGATAAGCAGTTTTGTATCGAGCCTGGTATTGAATCGTACTGTCTTCCAGCAAGGTGGCTGGCTCTCATCACTCCGGTCGTCAAGGTTTCTCAATGAGGAGAAGCTTTTGCCCATAGACTCGATCTGATGATGGAGTGGCTCTGATGATGACTCCAGCCAGCGAGGGAAATTCGATCTGGATGCGATTGTTTCGCCCTCGTGTGCTGTTTGTTTTGGCTGTATCGCTGGCGGCTGTGGCCATGCTCCCTTCCTGGCTGAAGCGGCTACCGCGCCTGGAGACTCGGACTGATTATCGAGTGACATGGTCGCAGATTGAACTGCCTCCCGGCCCGAAAGAACTGCCTGTCAATCTTCCTCAACAACTTGAGCAGATGACGGGTGTGGATAGTCTTTCGCTGTTCGATGATCGGGCTGCTGAGAAGATTGCCTGGGCACTTTCCAAACATCCGTGGGTGCAGCGGGTTGATGAAGTCAGACTGGCCTTCCCTGCGAAGGCCACTGTTCGGCTGACCTATCGAGAACCGGTGGCGATTGTCGAGAGGCCGCAAGGGATGTACCCCATCGCTCATGATGGAGTGCTGCTTCCGCCAGAAGACTTTCGCCCATCCAGTGTCGCCACTTATCCGCAGATTCGAGGCATCCATTCATCTCCGCAGGGTGCCGCGGGAACCGTCTGGGGAGACCCTGTTGTGGAAAGTGCGGCACGACTGGCGGAACTGCTTGCGGCTGACTGGGAGCGACTGGGGCTGAAAGCCATTGTACCGGCGACAACTGCCGAAGATGCCGCCCATGTGCGTTCGTGGGGCGAGGTTTCACGTTCGGAACGGCGGCGTGAGGTCGATGGATTTCGTGGCCCGGCTGTGCTCAATGAACCAGTTGCTCCAGGCGATCAATCTGCGGAAAAAGATCATCCTCCGGAGTTTGTTGTTTTCACACATTCCGGGTCTCAGATTGAGTGGGGACGCGCACCAGGAGACGATCGACCTGGTGAGCCGACTGCTGCACAGAAGCTGGGGCGACTCAATCGTTACGTGAGCGAAATTGGCGAACTGGGGTCTGGTTATGCGATTGATTTAAGGCATTGGCACGAGATCAGTCGCCGGCCGATGACAGCGGGCCGTGGAGTTCCCCAACGCCGCTAGAGTTTGCGAGTTTGATCGGTTCTGGGCAGGTGAAGCGTTGTTTTGACTTTGGATTTGAGTCCTGAGATCCCGATAACCTCAGAAAACAGCGTCACAAATCGAAGTTGGCGCAAGAGGAGAGGTTCTGTGGCGCATTCTCACCTGGTGATTCAGCATCTGCTTAAACAAATCGAGGGGCAATCGCAGGTTCGCAAAGACAAGCGGCCAAAATGGCTGATTGCTGCTGCTGATCGCTTTGCCGATGCCTTTGATCCACTGGGCGAAGTGGGCCGCGTAGGCTATGAATGCGAGTGGACGGACTGGGGCTGGGAACTGCGGATGTACCTGGGCATGACCGAAGTGGTCGGCGGCAAGTACGATGGTGACTGGCAGGGTTCCAGCTTTGAACTCGACGTCGCAAGGCTGGTGGCGGTCTTCGATGAACCACCCGCCATTGCCTGGAGCGTGAGTGCTTCAAAACCCGAATCGAGCCGTTCGTTCCTGACAATTACTGGTACCAGCGACAACGAGCCCTTGCGGCTGAAGGTCTATTCGCTGCCCCCGCGCGAATCGTCACCTGTCCTGACACGCCGACCCGATGGGAGCATCGAGCCGAAGGAATGAGGCCGGTCGGATATCGAGCCGAAGGAATGAGGCCGGTTGACCAAGCGCCGAAGGAATGACGATCTCAGGGGTGGCTGGGGTCAAACGTCCTCGTTTGCCCCCAGGTCATTCGACTTTGATTGTCCCTGGGAAGCTTTTTCAACTGCCATGAAGCATGTTTTCAGATGCATTCGTGCTGGTGAACTCGATTGAACAGGGTGGGCACATGAAGACATCCGACCTAGGTCACCCGACAGACATTTCCAACGAGGACGCGGGCGCCGGTTTTTCTCCTTCTCCCGTTCTGACGGGAGAAGGCCGGGATGAGGGGAGCCCAAACGTATTGAGCGCGCGATTCACAACAGGCTTCATTGCAGGAAGCTTCTTGACGAGAATCGCTCCGGTCAAAGCCTTCGTCCTGAATGCACATCGATCGAAAGACCAAATGCCAACCCCACTGTCGCTTCTAATAATGCCGGTGCGTCGTTGATTCCGTCACCCACATAAACA
>NZ_LYDR01000019.1 GCF_001707835.1 Planctopirus hydrillae | reverse complement strand
CATCTGTACAGGAAACTGAAAACTGGTTGTCAATCCCGGGATCACACTTAAAGCTTTGCTCATTTTCTCGGAAAGCTCCGGGAATGAGCTGGCAGAGGTCCATTCTTTTTTAGGCTTTAGCACAATGACCATATCTCCGGCATCCATAGGCATTGGTTCTGTAGGGATTTCAGCACTTCCGATCTTTACAACGATCTTCTGTATTTCCGGAAACTGTTTTAGAAGAATTCCGGAAGCCTGTGTTGTTACCTTTTTGGTTTCACTGATATTGCTTCCCTGAAGGATTCTCATTTCCACAGCAAAATCCCCTTCTTCCAGCGATGGAATAAATTC
>NZ_LYDR01000018.1 GCF_001707835.1 Planctopirus hydrillae | reverse complement strand
ACGTGCCTAAAATTGAATCGACCAAGCAGGCCCCCCCTGATCCCGCGCAATTGGTTCAAACTGCACCGACACCATCGGGCTCGGCATCAGTGGCAAGCACGTCTGCCGACAGTGCGGTGCCCTCAGCGCAACTCGGCGGGCTTTCCATCAGGCCGCGGCTGTTGGGCCGAGCCTCCACAGCCAATCCCTCAGCGGCATCGTCCAGCAACGCAAAGAACGTCAGGGCGGCGCTCTTTGCCGCGCAGTCAGTTTCGCAAGGGCCAGATCCTGCCGAAGTATTGGTCAAGGCCTCATCCAGGCTGAAACGCTTCAACGACTTGGCACAAAAA
>NZ_LYDR01000017.1 GCF_001707835.1 Planctopirus hydrillae | reverse complement strand
ACCATCGGAAACAGGCCTGCAATCATCTGGGAACCTAATGACCCTGAAGAAGAAGGCCGGACCATAACCTACAGAGAACTCTACCACAATGTCTGCCGCTTTTCAAATGCCCTCAAAGCTAAAGGGGTAGGGAAAGGCGACAGGGTGATCATTTACATGCCCATGGTGCCTGAAGCGGCCGTGGCCATGCTCGCCTGCGCCAGGATTGGGGCAATCCATTCAGTGGTCTTTGCCGGCTTCAGCTCCTCTGCGCTTGCCGACAGGGTGAATGACTGTGGGGCCAAAGCCATCCTCACCTCGGACGGCAATTTCCGGGGAAACAAGAAGATCGGAGTCAAAAGCG
>NZ_LYDR01000016.1 GCF_001707835.1 Planctopirus hydrillae | reverse complement strand
CATTCCATTAAATTTCATTCCATTCCATTCCATTCGCTTCCATTCCATTCGTGTCCATTACACTCCAGTCCATTCCATTCGTGTCCATTCCATTCCAGTCCATTCCATTTGTGTCCACTGCATTCCCTTCCACTCCATTCCATATTATTCCATTACACTCCCTTCCATTCTATTACTTTCATTTCCATTCAATTCCATTCCATTTGATTCCATTCCACTCGGTTTCATTCCATTTGAGTCCACTCCATTCCATTCCATTCCATTCCATTCAGTTCCATTCCATGCTGTTCCATTCCATTCCATTCCATTCCATTCC
>NZ_LYDR01000015.1 GCF_001707835.1 Planctopirus hydrillae | reverse complement strand
AGTGCCGGTAGAGGGCGGGGGCGGTGACGCCGAGGTCGCGGGCGATCGCCCGCAGCGTCATCGCCTCCGGCCCCTGCGCCACCAGCAGCGCCCTGGCCGCGCGCCGGATGTCGGCGGCGGCCACCGCGGGCACCCGGCCGCGCCGCCCGGTCACGATCGGCTCACTGGTAGGCGACCTGCCAGCTCTTGATGCCGTTGAGCCACCCCGAGCGCAGCCGCACCGGTTCGCTCACCTGGCGCAGGTTCGGCATCACGTCGGCGATCGCGTTGAAGATCAGGTCCAGCTGCAGCCGGGCCAGATTCGCGCCGACGCAGTAGTGCGTGCCGGTGCCGCCGAAGCCGACA
>NZ_LYDR01000014.1 GCF_001707835.1 Planctopirus hydrillae | reverse complement strand
ACTATGCATATATCCGTGATTACAACGCCTGGGCCGTAGGCAAATACAAATATGACAATCTGGATGCCTATGCCGGAGTCTCATTCGGCGTCACCTCCATGATGCGAAAAGGTCTACAACAGAGGGGGCTTTTTCCCACAAATTCCTATGGTGAGTCAGACACTAAAAAGTTCTTCAATTACGGGTTCAAACTTGGGGGTGTGTATAGTGTTACAGGTAATCACTTCTTAGAAGCCAATATTGCTCTGATGCAACAGGCACCTTACTTCCGCAATATCTTTATCTCACCACGGACTCGTAACTCTTATGTTACAA
>NZ_LYDR01000013.1 GCF_001707835.1 Planctopirus hydrillae | reverse complement strand
GAGGGGCATACATTGCTCGTCCTACCCCCTGCCACATGTTTATAATTTGTTTTATTCTACACTGGAGTGTGATGATTGAAGTACTATTAGTACTATTAGTACTGTTATTAACCAGTTCTGAAAAAGTTCTATTAAATAGGTTTGATGTGTTGCAATAGAAAAATTCTCCTCTACAATTAAAGCTATGTGTTGTAATTTCTAGGTCCCCTCCCGAACTGCGTTGAAAGCTTATTGTTTTATTAGGGAAGTGTTCTAGTAATTTTCTACTTACATTTTGTAAAGTGGCATTCCATTTCTGTTCATTAATGTTACAATATGCGTATCTTATATCTCCTATTATTTCTCCTGTTGCATAGAATGTTTGTCCTGGTCCTATCCTCATACTTTTTCTTGTATTATTGTTGGGCCTTATACACACAATTTCTACAGGGTCTTTA
>NZ_LYDR01000012.1 GCF_001707835.1 Planctopirus hydrillae | reverse complement strand
CCCTTTTCACCCGCGGCAGCAGCCAGGCGGGCAGACCCCCGTAGAGCGCCAGCAGCGCAAGCCGCTCCAGCGCGGCGCGCGCGGCCGGCGCAGCACTGGGGCGCACCCCGGCCGCTGCCAGGGCAGCGGCCTCCACCGCGGCGCGGAGCACGGCCGCGCACAGCGCCACGCCCACGCCCCACGCCGCCCACCACAGGCCGAAGGCCGTGAGATAGGCCGCCAGCCCGAAGCTGTACCACTCGCCCCACGGGCTGCCGTAGGCGATGTTCTGGTGCAGGGTGAAGGCCGGCAGGGCCAGCCCGAGCGGCAGCAGGCCGAACTTGAGC
>NZ_LYDR01000011.1 GCF_001707835.1 Planctopirus hydrillae | reverse complement strand
GAGGGGAATGGTGCGGTAAGGGTTGACGGTGATTTGCAAGTTCTTGGCGGCTCCTCTCTTATTTCAGGGGCTGAGGTTACACTTACACAGATTCTTGATAATGCGCTGAATGAGCCATTATTTTTTACCCCCAAGGGAATTGAACTTATTTCCCAATACGAACTACAGTTCTCCCGTCAATATACTCCTACCGCCACCATCTCTATAAGTGGTTAAGCCAGCGCCAGTGTTTATCAACAGATCCTAAGGGAGTTTACTTATTCACACAACCAGGTTCCATCCACTCCTGGAGAAAGGCTGGCAACTTATGTCATTTATAATTCGGAAGGAATTAGCAGCTCCGCTGTAAGCC
>NZ_LYDR01000010.1 GCF_001707835.1 Planctopirus hydrillae | reverse complement strand
AACACAGTTGGCCCTCAACTCATTCGTGAACTTTCTGCGGTTTCGCGTCTGAACATGGAAAAACTGGTCGTTCCAAAAGGCCAGGCCGCTGGCATACGAGTTCCCGGTCGATACTCCTGGGGATTGGCGAGATAGCGAACAAACCAGTCTTCACGGAGACGGCTGGTCATCGAAGCCAGATTGATGGCCCGAATCCCGATGGAAGGATATTGGCCAAAATCATGGCATTTGATGCAGGAAAGCGAGTTGCCTCCCACCATATGTCGGCCGGCGGCCTTGATGCGATAATCCGGTTCATTGAACTTCGCGATCGTATCAGGTGCCGGCTCAGGTTTACGATCAGATGCGATCAGCAGATCTTTCAGATGGCCAATCGCTCCCGACCCGTAGCGAGGCATGTGGGTGAGCATGTAATTCTGGCGGTTGTTGGCCCCTTCGTTCAAGAGTTTGGCCAGCCAGTCATCTCGTAGTTTATCGCCTACACCGTTGAGTGAAGGAGGCAAGCGTCCTTCATCACCCATTTCCTTCATCGTCGTCTCGAAGACGCTGTCGCGAATCTTTTCAGCACCACCGTAAAGACCTCGCTGGTGACAGGCATAGCAGTTGAATGCCAGAAATGTCTGGTGAATTTTCGCTGGGCCGGAAGTTAACGCGGCGAGTGCTTCCGGTTGGCTGGCAACATCCTTCAAAGCTTTGAGTGCCTGTTGTATTGAGGATCTCTGCGCCTCGGACAAACGGTAATTTGCCGATTTACCGGAAACCGACTCCGCCAGGCAACCTTTGGCCAGATCGATCTTTGCCAGTTCAGTCGCCTGATTTTGTGGCTTGAGGGTGTCGTTCCCCTGCTTGTATTCATGACAGGCCGCACAATTCAATGCGGTAAAGAGTTCTTTGCCTTGAGCAGCCAGATTGGGATCGAACTCGAAGGGGCGCTTAGCCAGTTCTTGACCGGCAGAGGCTTTTGTAGGAAGCGCGACCAGCAGAGATTCCAGAGGGCGACGGCTGAGCTTTGGCCCCTGGACCTCAACTTTTAATTCGGCTCCACCACCTTGCTGGAAAAACTCTACCACCACAGGATGTTGACCTGCTTCGAGCCTTGTCTTACCGGCTTTGGTTTGAGCGGGATGAATACCATCCATCTTGGCGACAGAAGCACCATCGATCTTCAGTTCGCTCCCATCGTCAGAAGTAATCCAGAACTGGTACTCACCGGCTGCGGGAACATCGATTGTGCCTGTGAAGACGAGACCATAGTTCGATTTCTTAGGGGCGATCTCGACATCAAAACCCGATGTTTCACCGCTGGAAACCGCTTTGAGTTTGGAAAAGTCTGGCAGATTCTCCCAGCTTCCTTCGTAGTAGGCATAGGTCAGATTGGGTGGAAATGTAAGGTCGCGGAAAAACCAGGCGACGATTTCGCGAATCTCTTCGTCTTTGAGATTGAGGCTCGGCATGCGCGCGGATGGCCTCGCTTCATGCGGTTCTTTCAAAAAGCGAGTCAGACTTTCGACGGTGTACTTCTGGCTCACATGTGCCAGACTGACCGATGTCTTCCAATCCTCAGCACCATCCTTGGGAAGATTGTGGCAGGCCGCACAGCCGACTCGCTGGAACGTATTCGCTCCTTTATTTGCCAGCCCACGATCCACAAAGGAGTTTCGGAGAGCTTTATCGGAAGCGAGAAAATGAGTGAGTGCCAATGCAGCCGAAGCTCGCTCATTTTCCGGGAGTGCACCCAGAATATGTGGCATCGTGGTGCCCGGCTTGGCCTGATGCGGATCTGCGAGATACTCAAGAATCCACTCGGGCTGAACTCTTTGCGAGACGTTCGTCAGCCGGGGCGCCTGCTTGGAAAGCAAAACCTGTTTCAACTCATGGCTGGTGGCATGGCAGGCCACACAATTGAGTTCGCCCACCAAGAGGCGGCCGAGTGCCAGCTCATCGACGGGTTGACGATCTTCTTCCTCATCGGCGGCATCGCCCAGAGTCTGGCCATGATAGCGTTCATATCCGGCAATACGCGGTGAGCGATCTGTTTTCGCCGCTCTCTCGATGGCCCAACTTGTTGCCGGCAGCGCGACAATCGTCGCGAGACACCACAGCGTGAGACTGCAGCGGGACATCCAATCAGACCATTGAGCAATCGAAATCAAGGTGGGATTCACAGCAGGCAGCTTCCTGGCAGACTACATCTTGCAGTTAAATATCGTTACTGATCAGTTCATGCCAGTTGTGAGCTCGAAGAGTATCATCTCCAGAAGCACTCTGGCACAAATCAATCTGTAGCGATGTGTTACCACAATTGTGACGTCAGAAAAACCCCCTCATCACTCAGATTTGATCATTTTTTCCGGAGTGATCCACCTGAGAAAACTCGTCAACGCTTAAGGAAACTGGTTCTCCTGCAACAAACCAGCAATCCCGGCGGCTGAGATCCAATACTGCTCCTGAGCTTCAATGGATGCCAGCTCGGTTTCAAGGAGTGTTCTTTGGGATTGCAGCAATCTGAGAAAGTCGATTTGCCCTTGTGCGTAGAGTGTCTGACTGATTGCCAGTGTTTCACGGGCCTGAGGCAGAATCTCGGTGTGATACTTTTCCACCAGTTGCCTGGATGTCTCGTAGGTGGCATAGGCTTGTGCAGCGAGGTTGGAAAGTTCCAGTTCCGTCTTCTGAAGATCGGCTCTGGCTCCTGAAAGGCTGGCCTCAGCGGAAGAAATGTTTCCCTGATTCTGATTCCAGAGGGGCACACTCATTGTCACCTGGAACAAGCCCTGATTTTCAGCCGGAACACCAATCTGCCGCTGATATCCACCCATGACATCAAAGTTTGGAACTGGTTCGACGCGAGCACGCTGCAACAGGCGGGACATGCGTTCGATTTCGAGCCGGGCGATGCTCGCCTGGGGATGAAAATTCGCCGCGGCGACCTGGATCTCGTCGAGTTGATAATTTCTCGCTTCGGCATTCAAGTCGCCGCTGACGGATTGAATATTCAAAGCGGGGCAGGCAACCAGCAAAGTGAGCTGCTTTTTCCCTACGTTGTAAATGGTTTGTGCATTCTGCAAGGCAACTTCTGATCGTCGGCGTTCAATATCGAGCAGCAGAATATCTGACTTGGCACCTTCACCTGCCTTGAACAGTCTTTCCGAAATCTCAAGTGATCGTGTGGCAATGCTGACGAGCTCTTCCAGAATTCGAGTCCGCTTTTGAGCGGCCAGTACTGCGTAATACTTCTGACGCAATTCTGTCAGGACGATAAATCGTTCCTGTTGCCATTCGTACTGGGCCTGAGTAACAGCCGTTTGAGCAGCAGCGGCACTGATCTTCAACTTTCTGGCAGTCACGATTTCCTGAGAGATGAAGCCGTTGTACTGACTTTGATTGCCATCGATTTGAGGGGAAGAAGCGGAGATTCGTGGATTGGGATACAACCCCGCCTGCACAGTGGCTCCCTGTGCCGATTGAATCTTGCGGAAGGCTGTGGTGAGCCTGGGGTGATACATCTCTGCGAAAGTGGACAAGTCTTCCAGAGAGTAGACATTCTGTTGAGGAAGGACGGCAATCTCGGCAGTCCCTGGAGAAATCTCGTAAGAGGTCACGTCTTTGTAAGCAGCCGCTTCATCAGGAGCGGGGGGAACAGGAGGAACACGGGATGTGTCTGCAGGCATTTCGAGAGAAACCTGCTGCAGTGGTTGAACAGCTTCCTCTGAAACACCTTGAGTTGCGACTTTGTGGTCGTGATTTTCAGCAGGCTGCGTTTGAGCAGCTTCAGAAGTGGCTCGCGCCGGTTTGAGCCACCGCCACAGCTTCCCCTTAGGTGCTGGCTCCGACGCCACTGCGATCAGCGGCAGAAACTGCAGAAGAATCAGCGATGTCAGTACGACACATTTTTGGCGGCGAACCTGAGCCAGGCCGCACCGTCGTAAAGGCAGCTTTTTCGTGAAAACATTCAGCATTTCTGGCCTCCCTGCCAAAATCTCAAAGGAGATATCGATCCGTCAGGTTCGTGCAATTCATTTCAGGCGTTCATGACGGCACATCCGCCACAATCGATTCAGGAATGCATCGCAGCAACTGGATTGTGATTACTCATCGTGGGTAAAGCCTCTTCTTCCGAGGTGACCTGAGGGCTTTCGAACCACCGGTAAATCGCTGGCAACACCAATAAAGTGAGTGCCGTACACGTGACTAAACCACCGATCACGACAGTGGCTAAAGGCCTTTGAACTTCAGCTCCAGCACTCCCTGAGACCGCCATGGGCACAAAGCCGAGTGCCCCGCAAATCGCCGTCATAAACACAGGTCTCAACCGGTCCATCGCCCCGGTCACCACTGCGGTTCTCGAATCCAGTCCATGCAGAGACAGGTGCCGGATATGTTCGATCAGCACGACACCGTTCATCACGGCAATGCCAAACAAGGCGATGAAGCCCACACCTGCCGAGATCGAAAATGGCATTCCTCGCAGCCAGAGGGCAAAGATCCCTCCTGTCGCAGCGATCGGCACATTCAGGTAGATCAGCAGAGTCAATCGCACAGATCCAAAGGTCACGTAGAGCAACGAGAAAATCAGAAACAGAGCCACAGGTACGGCAACCGCAAGACGTGCAGAAGCCTGCTGCAGATTCTCGAACTGACCACCCCATTCGAGTGCATATCCGGGTGGCAGTTTGATCTGCTGATCGACGATCTTTTGAGCTTCGGCCACAAAGCCGCCCAGGTCTCGCCCGCGCACATTACATTGAATGAGTAATCGGCGACGAATCGAATCTCGACTGATTTCTGAGGGCCCGTCTTCCAGCCGGATTTCGGCCAGTTGTGAGACAGGAATCTGCCGACCCTGAGGATCAGAGATTTTGAGTTCCTTCAGTTGATCGATATCAACCCGCCATTGCGGTGCCAGTCGCACCTGCATCGGGAATCGCTTCTGGCCTTCGAACACTTCGCCGACAGGGACTCCCCCCACGGCACTGATTGCAGCCAGCACATCGCTGGAGTTAATACCGTAACGGGAAATCGCATCACGGCGGATGATGACTCGCAGGTACGGTAAGCCGGCGACCTGTTGAGCCTGAACATCTGCCGCGCCGGGCACCTGACTGAGAACCCTGACAATTTTGTCTCCTTCGAGTTTGAGTGTATTCAGATCGTCTCCGAACAGGCTGAGACCGATATCGGATCGCACACCCGCCACCAGTTCCTGCACTCGCAGTTCAATCGGTTGAGTAAAGCTGAAGGAGTTGCTGGGGACGGATTTTTCGAGAGCCTCCTGCATTTGTTCAATCAACGTGTTTTTCTCAATCGCTTCGGGCCACTCATGAACAGGTTTCATGCGAACGAAAACATCGGTCTGATGCACACCCATGGGGTCGTTGGCAATCTCCGGGCGGCCGGTCTTCGAAATGACCGACTCCACCTGCGGGAACTGGAGCAACGTGCGCTCCATGGCTTTGGTCATTTCGATCGAAGCTTCTAAAGAGACACTCGGAAGCCGTGTCGCCTGGATGGCAATGTCACCTTCATCCAGCTTGGGAACAAACTCCACCCCAAATCCCAGCGAAACCAGCACGCTGGCCACAAACAAAAGGACCGCTCCACTGAGCATGAGCACGGGCCGGGCCATCGAAAAGTGGAGCATGGGCTCGTAAGCCGCCTTCAACCACCGGACAAGAAACGTTTCTTTCGAACTGATGTTTCGAGCCAGAAATAGTGAAGCCATCACAGGCATCACGGTCACAGCCAGGATCAATGCGCCGGTGAGCGCCGACATGAAGGTGAATGCCATGGGCCGGAACATCTTCCCTTCGACACCTTCCAGACTCAGGATGGGCAGGAAGACAATGATCACAATAATTCCGGCAAACAGAATCGGAGTCCCGACCTCTTTTGCCGATGCCACGAAGACTTCTTTGGGAACGCGTTTGCTCCCCGTGGTCTGCTGGTATCGGCTTGCTGTGCGAACTGCGTTCTCGATCATGACCACGGCACCATCGACAATCACCCCAAAGTCAACGGCACCCAGGCTCATCAGGTTGGCAGAGACACCGGCGAGCGACATCGCGATCAGTGCAAACATGGCCGAGAGGGGTATTGCCGAAGCGACAATCAGGCCGGCGCGGACATCGCCCAGGAGGAGAAAGAGCATGATCACCACCAGCAGCACACCCACGCCGATGTTCTCAGCAATTGTATGGATTGTCTTTTCGACCAGCTCCGTCCGGTCATAGAACGTATCGATGTAGACACCTTCCGGCAATGTCTTCTCGATGGCATGAATCTTTTCTTTGACATCTTCCACAACCTGCCTGGAGTTCCCCCCCATGATCATCATGACCATGCCCGTCACCGCCTCACGGTTTCCATCACGAGTGACTGCGCCTTGTCTGAGCATGGGAGCGAATTGAACATTGGCGACATCGGAAATACGAATTGCCGTTCCATCGCTGCGGGCTTCGAGGACAATCCGGCGAATATCATCCAGTGAGGTGACAAGTCCTTCGCCGCGGATGAGGCGCTGTTCGCTGCCATGAGCAATGTAGCCACCACCAGCATTCGCGTTGTTCTCTTCCAGAGCCTGGAAAACGCGATTCAGACTGATGCCATAGTTCAAAAGTTTGTGGGGATCGACCTGAATCTCGTAAGTTTTCAGTTCACCGCCAAAAGTATTGACTTCGATCACGCCGGGAATGCTGCGAAGCTGAAAGGCAATCTGCCAGTCCAGAATGGTGCGAAGATCCATCAGGCTGTGATTGAAGCCGGGTTTGGAGCGAACTTCGAACTGATAGATTTCACTCATGCCGGTGGCAATGGGCCCCATCTGCGGGTCACCCATACCCGGCGGGATGTTCTGCCGGGCCTGGAGCAACCTTTCATTGACCAGATTGCGAGCCCAGTAGATGTCTGTTCCATCCTGAAATGCGACGGTGACTGCAGAAAGTCCAATGCGGCTGATCGAGCGAATTTCCCGAATGCGGGGCAGGCCGCTCATGGCGTTTTCCACAGGAAACGTAATGAACTGCTCGACCTCGACAGGCCCTAATGCCGGTGAGACTGTCAGAATCTGGACCTGGACGTTGGTCAGATCGGGGACGGCATCGAGTGGTAATCTTGATGCCGAAACGACGCCTGCTCCGAACAAAATGATTGCCAGTAGCATGACGATGAAGCGATTTTCCATCGCCCAGGAAATGACATGATTGACCATCGAAAGATCCCCGAAGACTGAAGCCCGACTTTTGGCTTCTTGCGCAAACGTTTCAGATTCGTGGAAAGAACTATTCGCCAAGCAGATCGGCCAGCATTCGTGACTTCAGGGCAAAACCACCATCAGTCACCACCCTGTCGCCTTCATTCAGTCCTGAGAGAATTTCGACCGAAGTGCTGTTTCGACGGCCTGTTTCCACAACACGACGCACAAACTGATCACGATCAGCATGGACGAAAACAAAGGTCTTCCCTTCGAAATCCTGCAGAGCTGTTAACGGGACTTGCAGGACTTCAGAAGAACTGAGATTGGGCAGTTCAATACTCACGAACATGCCCGGCTTGAGAAGCCCTTCGGCGTTTTCCGCCATTGCCCGCATCGAAAGCGTTCTGGTGCTTTCCTGCACGACATCACCTGTGTAGAAGATGGTCGCTTCGAACTGTCGGCCTGGCCACGCTTCACTGCGAAGTCGTATTTTCTGATCCTTCAGTTGGGAGAGAATTGGGAGGTGTGATTCGTAGATATCTGCCGAGACCCACACCGTCGAAAGATCAGCAATGGTAAGAATTTGGCGTTCGGGTCCCACGCGCTCCATGAGCACGACATCTTTGGAAATCACCGTTCCATCAAAGGGGGCCACGACCGGGTAGTGAGCAAGATTCTCACCCATTTCGGAGGGATCAATCTCTTTCAGATCATGGTCGTTAAAGCCCAGGATTTTTAAATTTGTCTCGGCCACAGCGATCGTGGTCTGCAACTCCTTGACGGATTGCGTTGACAGCCGGGATGCCTGGATGACATCCTGCGATGTCTGTTCGAGAAGTGCCTGCAGAATTGCCTTTGTCGCTTTCCCTTCGGATTCTGCATCGAGCAGTTGTTTGGCGGGGACAGCACCGGTTCCAGAAAGAGGTGCCAGCCTTTGGGTTTGAGTTTGAGCTTTGATTGACGCCAGATAGGCATTCATGAGAGTTTGCCGGTGCTCTCCCATGGTTCGTTCTTTGAGAGCATTTTCAATGTTTTCAATGGCGGCCTCGGCTCGGATCATCTCAATCAGCGACAAGGTGTTCTGGCTGATCTCCTGGGCCCAGCGATCCCGGGCCATGGCAAACTCGAGCTTCAAACGATCTTGAAAGAGTTGCAGCTTTCCTTGTCCAACCTCTTTACTCTGGACTACGACAAGAAGATCCCCCTGGTGAACCTTCTGACCAAACCTCACTCGCACATCGTCGACACGCCCTTCGACGAGTGGAAAGACATGGGCCAGCTTGTCTTCATTCAATGAGATTTTTCCAGTGAGAGTGATGGCTTCGTCGAGCGGGCCTTTCTGCACAGATCCAATGACCAGGCCAGCGGCTTTCCACATCTCCTGGGGGAAATCGACCTGCGAGATTTCTGGAGCTTCTCCCGCATGTGCAGCATTCGTGTTGTGGGCAGGCAGATCGGTTTTCGCGTGGGTCTCAGGTTTTTGAAGAACCAGGTTCCGCAGCCCGGGAGATAAAACGAACGCAGCAATTCCCAGGGCAACGACGAGGACGGCAGTTATCGCCGCTGTTTTCTGATTGAGCCAGACAGGCGTAGACATGGAAGACATTCCCAATAAAAATTTACCAGACGAAGTCACTTGTTCGTCGATCCATCAAAACCGGACGGGCCGAGCGCCGGGGATGTCGAATTCAGATCCATCGGACAGATCATTCAACGCGAAGCTCACGACGTGCTGTGCGCAGCACTCCAGCGGGCACTCACAGAAGAGTCCAGCCTGTCAGAGCCAACGCTGGTCAAGGCCAGATCTTTGAAGCGGTCAAAGAGAATCGCGGTCAACAGTCGCAAAGCCATTGCGTGATTTCACGCACTGCCTGGGCTGTCCGGTTGAATGAGTAAGACATGCTGTAGGGCAGCACGCTGTTCAACCTGCCAAGTCGCGAACTGATGAACCATTAAAACATGGAGAGTCGCTGTGGACATCAGGGGATGTCGAGATCATCAGCAGTTCAATCTTGCGACGATGGCGACTTGTACCGAAGAATGGCCGACATTCCGGTGGGCTGTCAGTTGCTGATAGCACCCATGACCCGGGAATAGGGCCTGGTGACAGTTCAGATCATGTGTCGGTAAATGACCGGGCCAGATGGGCAGGGCAGAGATTAATCCTGCAGAGTCCGAGAGTCGTTCCGTCACAACGCAGGGCAACAGTTGCTGGATTGATGGATGAGGAACTGGAGTTTCACCTTCAGCTTCCAGAGGGAAACCAAAGTGCCAGTGAAAACCGAGTTGTCCGGCATGAGCATCGCCACCGTGATACCGGGCGATATGCTCGGCATCTCCAGCCACTCCATGATCGTGAGAATGCCCCCATCCCGCCTGGGACAACAGTGCCCCGAGGATCAGGCAAACCTTAAGCAAGGCTGCTACTGACGATCGATGATGGCAGATGGCTCTCACGACCCGAAAAGCTCCTTCAATTTCATTACATCATTCACTCTAGAAATCGAATCCCGGTGTCGTCAATCTCCAATTGAAATTCTGAGGGAATGTCAGCCGAATCGATTTTCGGTGGCCTTTGACAACCATGTCAATGTAAAGAAGTGATCTTTGTTAAACTGTCGAGATGCCTGGAGCCGGACTCCTGAGTGAAATTTCTCTGGCTGTCGATGTCGCAAGGATTGCATTCGCGACCCTCGATGCCTGTTCGGCAGAATCAATCGCTCACACCATGAATCCAGGATCGTCGGGCTTGATCCAAACGCGATTGTCTTCCCACCTGAGAAACAGATTCAATGAGAAAACTTGTTACAGTTCGTCATCTGCGATGTCGTACCAGCGCCGATCCTGAAGCATAGCCATCGGTTTCAAATAACCGACTGTTTCGATGGGCGACACGAAGACAGCTTGAGATTCTGTGAGCTAAGGAGTCATGTTGGATTTTCGAACGGAGGCCCCGGAGTGGCGAGAAAAGCTTTTGAGTGAGACCCCACTGAAAGAAGTGGAGATCTGGGAATCTTTGCCTTCGACAAATACCAGATCACTCGAAATTGCTCGCGATCCTGATTTGAAAACACCGGCACTGGTGTGGGCTCTGGAACAGACAGCAGGGCGGGGCAGGGCAGGGAAAACATGGCTCAGTAGCACAGGGTCGTTGACGTTGTCACTGATTGTGGAAATTGACACACGCCTATTGGCGCGACGTGACTGGTTCTATCTGGCACTCAAGAGCGGCATGGCCGTTTGCGATACCATTCGCTCCTTTTGCCCGACAGGTGCGATTGGAGTGAAATGGCCCAATGATGTTTTTGTGGGTGATCAGAAAATTGCAGGGGTGCTTGTCGAAACTCCGAGCCAGACACAAATTCTCGAAAATCAGCATGCTCAGCGTGTGGTGATCGGGATCGGCGTGAATGTGAATAACGACATCTCAGATGTCGCTCGAAAGTCGCTGGATCGAGAAGCTGTCAGTTTACAGCAACTCTTCCCGTTTGAAGCCGTGGCGTTAATCACCTTTACCACCGAGCTTTCACGACGAGTCCTTCAGGAATTGACCACCTTTTCCGAAGAGAAGACGATTTCTGATCGCTGGGGCGAATACTGTTTGCTCACGGGCCAACTGGTGGAATGGCAGACTTTTGAACAGGAAAACGCCCCCCTGGTTCATACGGGGATTTGCCTGGGGATTGCATCCGGTGGCGAACTGCGAATTCAAAAACCAGATGGTTCAGAAGTATTGGCCAATCGAGGCTCGATCAGGTGGCTTCCCCGAGTCAACACTCTTCGCAAAAAACACTTTTGAAGTGAGAAAACAGAGGTACACCAAAATTTCGCCGAAAGGGCTTTAATATTTCTGGAGAAAGTGCGATAAAACCTGAGGTTGTGGAAGTACGGTCTTCCGCAACGGGAAGACGATGAACGAAGCGGCTGGTTCATGAGTTGGTTTGCCGGGCTGAAAGGTCCAGCAATATTTAACAAGTGTTCGCTCCGCAAGCTTTGAACGCGTATCGATGCAAGGCCTCAGTTTTTGCTCGGTTGGGTCGAGAAAAGACAGTTTCCAAGCGAACGAGTCGGCGATCTGGTTTGCAGTCAATCTGAATCTTCCACATCTCCCCGCAACTTCGCGGTGAGGTCAATGAACTGTCTGTTGAGTTTTGAGTATCTGTTCGGGAGCCCCCCAGGGGTTCGCAAAGGAAGACTATGGCCAAGAATTTGTATGTTGGAAACCTGCCTTACGGCACGACTGCAGACGATCTGCGAGAAGCATTTTCCGAGCATGGCACGGTAACGCGAGCGCAGGTCGTATCGGATCGCGAAACTGGTCGTTCACGCGGATTTGGTTTTGTTGAAATGAGCGATGGTGCTGAGCGCGCCGTAGAAGCCATGAATGGTGCAGAATTCCAGGGCCGCACGCTGACTGTGAATGAAGCCCGTCCACGCGAAGAGCGGGGTGGCGGCGGTGGTGGTTACGGCGGCGGTGGTGGAGGTGGTTACGGTGGCGGCGGCGGTCGTCCTCGTAGCGGCGGCGGTGGTGGTTATGGCGGCAGTGGCGGAGGCTACGGCGGCGGTGGCGGCGGTGGTGGTTATGGCGGCGGCGGCGGTGGCTACGGCGGTGGTGGTGGCGGTCGCTACTAAACCCGCAATTAGACGCCTGATCGCTTCATCAAAACAACCTTGAAAACGCCATTTTACACTCGGCAGTTTCAAACTTGATCTTTTGTGCAAACAACTCATTCATGACATCTCTCTGAATGAATCTGATCCTTTGCGGGATCCTTGATGAGCTTCAAAAGCCCACTGCCAACCCAACTGGCAGTGGGCTTTTTCTATTCCATCGATCGCTTTTCTCAAGTAAGCCAAGGCGATCAAACCAACTCGCAGCAGCATTTTGTGCGTTTTATAAGCGATTCAAAACAGCTCTCCGAGGAATCCTCTTGCGCATTTGGCACCAAGGCACTATAACTTCCTGTAGAATTCAGAACGGTTGAGGTCTATCAACAGTACGAATTTGAGTCTTTGGGATTGATGGGCCACCTTGGCGGCTAAGCAGGACGGAAGACAATATGGGCCTGGGTTCACGCGATTACTTTCGCGATGGTGATAACGATCTCGACTGGAATTCCGATGCCCCTGCGGTACGCGGCATTATCATCACCACACTGGTCGCACTGATTCTGCAACTCGTCTGGACAGTTCCGGGACCAAGTGGGCTCGACCGAGAGTCTCTGCTGGACCGCTGGCTGGAAATGGATACGTCGGCTGTACTTTCCGGCCAGATCTGGCGTCTCGTCACTTATGCTTTCCTGCACGGCCTGAGCCCCTGGCACTTCATTTTCAACATGCTCTTCTTGTGGTGGTTCGGTCCCACACTCGAACGCATGTACGGCACGCGGGAATTCATTGCGTTCTATCTCTCGGCTGCTGTGGCGGCCGCACTGGGTGGAGTCGCGTGGGATCTCAGCATGCAGGATTCCAGCAAGATTGTGGGAGCTTCCGGAGCCGTTCTTGCGACAACAATGCTCTACACAATGCACTTTCCAAAGCAGCCGATCAGCCTTTTCTTTGTATTGACAGTGGAAATGCGTGTCCTGATGGCCTTTCTCGTATTCCTCGACGGCTTCTATGCACTGGCTCAATGGGGCGGACGCATGGGAGGGACAGGAATGGCCCATCCCGCTCACCTGTTGGGTGTGGCGTTTGGTTGGGCCTATTTTCACTTCAACTGGAAGATCACCGGCCTGCTGAACATCTTCGAAAGCCTGCAGGAGCGCTGGAAAATCTACCGTGCCCGCAAGCGACTCAAAGTTTTCTCTCCCGAACCCAGTTCACCTCTGGAAGAAGATGTGGATCGCATTCTCGCGAAAATCCACGAGCAGGGAGAAGCATCTCTCACTCCTAAAGAGCGTGAGATTCTTACAAAAGCTTCCCGGGCTTATCGTGAACGCCGCTGATGTTATCACGATTCAGGCCTCAGCTTCCCGATTCCCGATGCAGCACATCATTAAACGCCCTTTCATTTGCGAAACAGGCGATCTGCCGCATAACATCATTGGTCTCAAAGCGTTCCATGTCCCCGTAGCTCAGCTGGATAGAGCGACGGTTTCCTAAACCGTAGGTCGCGCGTTCGAATCGCGCCGGGGGCATTTTTCATAACTCATTCCCAAATCGCGGCTTAGCGTATCCGCAAATGTCGGGGAGTTGTGACGGAACGAAATCAATCGCCGAGCCCTTTCTGTGCCCCTCTGGATTTACCCACAACGAATCAAACGCATCCTGGCGGCGTAAGACCCATTCATCCCAATACAATTGGCTTCATACGCCGCCACAAAGCCCGTGAGGCCCCGCAAGGGGTTAAGTTGTATAGTCGGCGTTGAGGGCGACGTATTCTTTTGTGAGGTCGCTGGTCCAGAAGCGAATGCTTCCGTTCCCGTGGGTCAGTCGCAGATCGATGTGGATGTCGCGATTTTCTCGCATCGATTTCGAAGCAGCAGCGGCGTCAAAAGCCAGCGGCACGCCAGATTCGTACAATGCAATCCCATTGACCCATAACGAAACTTCTTCTTCCTTGAGCGGGACCCCCGCATAACCGGCAGCGGAGACAATGCGGCCCCAGTTCGGATCGGCACCACAGATTGCCGTCTTCACCAAGGCACTGTCTGCCACGGTTTTGGCGATCTTGAAGGCTTCTTCGCGGGACCGGCAGCCCGTCACATCGATGGTCACAAAGTGCGAGGCCCCTTCGGCGTCCTTGATGATCAGTTGAGCCAGTTCCATGGCCACATCAGCCACCGCCTTGGCGAACAGAACTTTCGCCTCGCCGCCGGTGCAGTCAACGTGAGAAAGCCCGTTAGCCAGTAGAATAACCGAATCGCTGGTGCTTTCGTGGCCATCGACGCTGATGCAGTTGAAGCTGTCGGCTACTGCGGCGGAAAGCGCTTCCTGCAGAACTTCCGGCGAAGACTTCGCGTCGGTCATGATGACGCCGAGCATGGTGGCCATGTTGGGGGCGATCATTGCGGCCCCTTTGCAAACGCCTGTAATGCGGACGCTTCCTCCCGCCAGGTGCAACTCGCGCGTGACCTGTTTCGGAAAAGTGTCGGTCGTCATGATCGAGCGGGCGGCTTTGTCGAATGATTCCGTCGTTGGCGAAAGCTGCTCACCCGCCACTCCAATGGCAGTGACAATTTTCTCAATAGGCAGCAGCCGCCCAATCACGCCGGTGGAACAAACGAGGATATCCTCGCCCGGGCAACCAATGGCCTGGCCCACCGCTGTCGCCATGGCCTGGGCATCACGAATCCCCTGCTCGCCGGTGCAGGCGTTGGCATTCCCGGCATTGATCACCACACCACGAGCCGTTCCCCGAGGCAAACGCTCACGGGAAACCTTGACTGGGGCTCCGCACACCAGATTTGTCGTGAATACGCCAGCAGCCGCACACGGTGCCTCGGAAATAAAGAGCGCCAAGTCCAGCCGGCTGGTTCCTGGCTTCACACCAGCTTCCACAGCAGCAGTCTGAAATCCGGCAGGCAATGGTGTCGTCATGAAATCAATCTTTCGGCGGAAGTTGAACGCAAGGTTTTCCAGTAGACCCGATCACAGAGTTCTACCAAACCGGAAATGGTTTGTCAGATGACCTGACGGCACCTGATGAGATCGCAGCGTCGATTAAGGTTCACTTCTGCAAGTCCGGAAATGTTACGCCTTCCATGAATTGAGTTCGCTTTATGTGCTGTGTGCCATGTGCCATGCTTGCAGCTCTGGGCAAGCATGTTTTCACAACCAACCACTCTCTGCTGTTTCCTCGGCTGTGTGCCATGCTTGCAGCTCTGATCTGTCCATGACACACATTTTGGTCTTTGAGTCCAACCAAGGGTGGCCCGGCCAACTCGTGGCCGGGTTGCCGTGATTTTTCACGGCAGCAAGAAGCCGCGCCATGCGTATGTCCCTCTGGAACCCTCGCACACGTCTGCGTGGAAGAAGGCAGGGTGAGTGTCTTCTCTCCATCATATTGTGTTATGTGCCATGCTTGCAGCACTGGGCTAGCATGTCTTCGTAGACAACCACACGCTGCTGTTACCTCGGAACCGCATAACCACCACCACCACCGCATGACGACTCTCCCGAGGCACTTTCACTGGGGTGATTCCCAGAGGAAGTACGCCAGCCCAGCCCGCCAGGATCTGGCCATCGAATCGACACATTTTTCCATAATCGATGAGGCAGCAGTCCGCTTTATAGTGTACAGACGAAACCCTTATGATAAGCTCTGTGCGACGATGCGGGCAGAACTGAGAATCCTTTCTCGAATGAGGGTAGCAGCATGGAAAAAGTCATTCCCCGGGCAGAGCACAAGTGGTTGCAGAACATCGCTGGGAACTGGACTTATGAGTTTGAATGCTCCATGGGGCCGGATCTCCCACCCGAGAAATCGTCCGGTCCGATGTCTGCCCGCATGCTGGGTGATGTCTGGGTCGTGATGGAATCGGAGTCCAAAGCCCCACAGAGCGGCGAGACAGTTCACAGTGTGTGGACACTGGGCTTTGATCCCCAGAAAGAGCGAGTTGTCGGCTCTTTCGTCTGCTCCGTGATGACCTACTTCTGGACCTATAATGGCAAGATCGATTTTGATAGCAACACGATGACGCTCGATGCCCCAGGCCCGGGTTTTGGTGATCCTTCCAGGATTGTCGACTATCAGGACATTATTCAGTTCATCGACCAGGATTACTTCGTTCTCAGGTCACAAATGAAACTGGAGAGCGGCGAATGGGTCCCCTTCATGCGTGGCGACTACCGCCGCACCACAAAAACGATCAACTGATATCCGCCATCTCTTCGTAAGGTGCAAGAAGTTCCCACGGATTGCACCATCTTTATACAACCTTCAACTATCTACGACCAACCATCAACTCCCCCATCAATACAAAAACCCGGCGGCCACTGTCACCAGTCGCCGCCGGGCTCATTAAAGTATGCTTACAATAAATAGATCCACGGCATCATCAGAGCGCAACCTGAGAGTCGTCCATCGAAGTCACCTTCGAGGGCTCCCTCTGTTGTCTTGAATGACAATCGCTCACCAATCTCTGAGAACCTGAACTGTCACCGGGGATTCTGAAATCACGGCCAGTCAACACATTCAGGCATGTCTGTTTCCCAATTGAGCCGCATGACCCAAAGTGAACTTCAAGTCATTCAGCAGGCCAGAAAAAGCGAACCAGAGAAAACAAACCAGAGAACAGTGTCGGTCTCTCGAATTCGAGTTGAGAGCGCAGGAAGGCTCTCAAACCGGAGGGCGTCGTTCAACCCCCTCCAGCGTTACGGCTCCTAATCAGCCGCAGATCCAAAGACATCATCCGGATTGCAACTGGAATCACACATTCCATCCGCAAGGCGCGCCAGCGATGTCCTTCTACCCTAACCGGAGATGTTGCGCCGGAAACTATGAAACTTCATCACAACAGCATCTTTATTACCTTGGAAACCTCTCTCGCCTCTTCGGAGGAGAGAGAGGTTTCAGGGCTCTTTTATACTCTTTCGACATAACTTATCTCGAAAGAAGGGCACAAAACATTCCGACGGATTGCACCATCTTCAGGCCGTATCACATTCGAGAAGTTGACTCGCTTGTGTGCCACTGCTGGCTTGCCAGCAGTGCTCCTCCCGCAATGCACTCGACTTTCTCCCAACCTTCGTGCTCTTCGTGACCTTCGAGGTAGAATCACATTTCCAGCAGGCTGCCTCAAGTTGCTTTTCCAGGAGTAACGTGCGTCGCAGGCCGAGGAGTTCTTGTTGCATGAAAGCCGGCTCTGGAAGTATCCTATAAATACAGGTGCCTGCACCGACCTGGTCAACTTCTGAATATCAACCGGGATCACTCGACGTCACTCTCTCGAGTATCACGGCATTGTGTGTCACTGCTGGCTTGCCAGCAGTGCTCCTTCCACCCAACACTCGACTTTCCCCCAACCTTCATGCTCTTCGTCACCTTCGTGGTAAAATCACATTTCCACCAGGCTGGCCCAGACGTGGCTTTGAACGTCTCGGTGGCCACGACCACAAGAAATGACCCACGCAGGCTGGCACAGGCCTGCTCGTCCGCGAGCTACCTGTGTGCCGGAGGCAAAAGAGGTTTGGTTGCAGGAAGAAATGTCACTTTAGTCTTTGAGGATCTCAGGTGGAAGACGTGACGAAGTTGCAAATCTCCCAATGCCCTCCTGTGGCTTAACCACCCCGGTAGAAATCAGCATTTCAACCGGGGCCATCCTGAGTTTCAGTGCTGCCCCCTATGATTTTCTATGTCTGCAAATTCCCTTGCTTTCTTTGCCACCATCAGAAGCTCCCCCTCATGTTCTTCCCATGCGCATTCCACGACACTTCCTGGCAGGAACATCCATTCCTCAACATCACTTGAAGAAATGTTTAACTCCAAGATCTTGAAACAATTTTCGGAAACGTTTACTGCTTCCACCGGCCGTAATACAAACGTACCTTCGTTAATGAGTTCCACATAGACAACGCTAGTATCTCCACCCGTTTCCGCCGACATGTAGTTGTCCTCCTGAAATTTTATTCACAACCACGGATCGACGTAACGATACAAAAGGATTTGTTGTTTTGGCTGGGTGGTCCAACCGTAGCTTTCAACGCCTGGGTGACCACAGCCACAAAAAATGACCCACGATGCGCAATCTAACCCTGTTGAAGTTCTGAGTTTTACCTGGGTGGCGACGCTCTCAAAAGATGTGTATCACCCCACACCGAGGAGTTCAACTTGAGAGTCTCAACGATTCACTCGAACGTTTCGCGGCAATGCGCAACGCTCGCCAACGCCACACAGGTAGTTCGCGAAAAACAAAAACCCAGCGGGCCATTTGCTTACAGCCTATGCAGGGACGCATTCCAAAATCTGCGGGTCGATGAGGCGTGTCGGGATCACGCGCTGCAGGTGAAGACCGGATTCCGCACACAGCCGTGCGAACTCATCAAAGGTGCGTGAACAACCCCAGGTGGCTGCATACTGGTGCAGATCGAAAAGACTGCGGACAATCTCACCCGGTGCGACATCGTGATCCACGGAACCTTCGACAATCAGCAGTTTCGAGTGTGCCGACATCGCCCGTCGAATATTCGATAGAATCTTGCGGACACTCTCGTCATCCCAGTCGTGCAGGACATGCTTGATCGTATAGAGATCTCTACCTGCGGGCACCTCCTCAAAAAAGTTCCCCACGAGATGTTCAGCTCGATCGGCAACACCTTTTTCGCAGAACATCTCGCCAGCCGCCGCATGAGTTTCCTGGCGATCGTAAACCGCTCCCGTAACATGCGGGGCTGCACGCAACATCGCCGACAGAAAGGCTCCACGCCCGCCACCAATGTCGATGAGTGTTTTCACATTCGAGAAGTCGTAGCATCTCGCGACCTGATCGACACAAAGTTCCGTCCAGCGTCCACAGGCGAGATCATGAAGTTCGCAAGTCCCGGGATGTTCGGCCATCACTTCCCAGCACGTCTTGTGGTAGACGTACCGCGTCAGTGGTTCTCCTGCCCGGATAGCATCTGGTAGTTGAGACATGACGGGAACCTGAATACGGTCGACCAGTTCGACCCAGGCGGCGAAAGGTTGCCGACCCTGACTCGTATATTCACGGCCCAGCGGACCAATTGAATAGATATCGTGAACGTCGCGATCAATAAAATGCATGGCGGCTAACGGCCGCAGGATGTGCAGTAAGGAGTGAGCATCAACGTGCAGAGTTTCTGCGAGTTCTTCCAGCGATTGGGGGCGCTTGAGCAGCGCTTCGAATCCCCCCAGCCGTACCATGGCTGCGACTGCTCCGAACATGATCGGCAACTGGGACACCAGAAAAGCCATGCTTTCTGAGTTCCACCGCACAAACCGACGTACCAGGCGGCCATGCAACCAATCTCCGATGCGCTCGAGCCAGCTCCGCGAGATGGGCCCAATTTCGTAAGCAGAGACGTGGTGGAATTTCGGAAACAATTCGGACTGAACTGCTGAAATCCGGGCGTGAGTCGTTGGCATAGCACACCTGCGTGAAATGAGTTCAGACTGTCAAGTCCAGCCCGACCAGATGGACATTGTTTCACGCTATACAGCCTTTTCCATGACTCACAAGAGGACAATTTCCAGTCATATCCTTGAAATCACACATATGGCAACATCTGCAGATTGCACCGATTATGCCGCCTTTCTGTTTCAGAAAAACTACCTAGCCGTATCAGGCAAGACCCTGCCGGGCGACGACGCGATTCGACAACTGACAGGATTTTGACTTTGAAGAGTTCTAGCGGAGCTGATGGGAACAATTCCTGTCGAGGAGGTGAAAGATCTTCGACCACCCCTCCAATACACCGAAACCCCGGCATCAGTTCCCAGGGCAGAATTGTTTAGCCGAAGATTGAGCAGTGGTGCGAAAAATGCCCCTGCGCAATTCAAACGCGCGAGCTGCGGGTAAGTCAGGGGAACATCCTCACTTCCGACGGATTTGAAACTAACGGCAGGGTAGACGTCAGGGTGAATCGCATTTTTACGACTTGATTGGAGCGGAAGTCGGACGTATCCGCAAAGTCGGCAACACTTGGATCGGTGTGAAGACTCGACTTTCCAGTGCAAACAGTCGTGACACTTTAGTTGGTACTTATATCTATTGGCACTCGTAGAACTGCTGACCTTTGTTTGTAGTTGCTCTGGTGTTCGTCATCTCTCCGACAAACATGGAGGTTTCCCAAACCGAAACTGTTTCGAAAAAAAATGTAAAGATCGCTTACTCGTTGACTTCCCGCATCAACCATGCCAATACTCACACAGTAATCTCTAGTAACATCTTGAACACTAGAGCATTTCGCGGAGCCCGTAATTTATAGAGAATTCGGTGCGAAGCAAGGCAACCTGTGCCTATGGCTGATAACTCACTCCGGCGATCTACAGGTTACCGATAATTTGTCCATTGCCTTGGCATATCGTTTTCGAACAAAGGTCTTGCCGATGGATCTTGCCAACCGTTTTTTGGGTATGTTTCGAGCATTCGCCGACACATCGTTGGTCAGCCAACTGTCAACACTTGCCGTTCGATCTCAAGCCGGAAACTGGATCTGGAATGTCCTTCGATTCATTTGTTTGACGCTGCTGATGTATATCCTGCTGACAGCAGGTGCTGACTTCCTCGCCTACCTCTTCTCGCCTCTCAGGAAAGAGGTTGTCATCTTCGCTGATCTTCCTTCAACCAATCAGTTCGATAGTGCCGTAGATCTGCAGAAGAACATCACGACAACAACGGGAATCCGGCGTTACTTCCCCTTTTTCGGCAATGGCATCGAAAAAGTGACAGTTAAGGAAACGGGTGGTACCCAGGACAATCTCCTGCGGCTCATCAATAGTAAAAAGGGCCTCAGTCCCCCACCAACCTGTGCGATTGTGGTCGATTCGTTTGCCTCGCAGGACTCCCCGGATCTCAGGCTGCTGGCCCCGTTTCGAACCGAAATGCTGTTGGTCATCGCTAAAAAGAAGCTCTTGAACGAGATCTTGAAAGGGAATCCAACTCCCACGGGAGCAGTTTCTTTCGAAGACTTGATTCGCAAACCAATTCAACAGCCGCTGTCATTTCCGATCCGTCTGGCGGTGGGCCGAAAGGACACACTCCAAAGGCGGCTTGCGGGAGAGATGCTCGAACTGGTCTGTCCGCCAAATGCAGATCGTTTGAACGATGGGAAGGCAGGTGGTGAGAACGATTGGTTCGATGCGGCGAACGACAAGGCCGCCTTGCTGGCCGGGCAAAATGGCTTTGTCCTGGATGAGGAAAATCCCAGCTACGACAAAAAGGATTTTTTCAACAAAACAGCCAGTCCCAAACTGCGCTACGACTCTTTTCCAGACATTTTATTTCTTACCACTGGTGTAGAAAATCGCCTGCTCTATGACATGGCCTGGTCGGGTGAGTGGGAAGTCGTGGACTGCGCGAGTGTATTGTCGGGCTATACTTTGACTCACGAGGGTTATTCAATACTCGAAGTGGATGAGAAGACGTACGGTTTAGCCCCGATCACAACGGCGGACTCGCAGAACAGCACGGGTCGTACAACGACCAAACCCGATTCAACGGCGTCTCCTGCAGAGAAGGCAAACGCCAGCACTGAGCTTCTAAACTCCCGACCATTTGTTCCATCGAAGATCAAGGTTCTTGCCCTTCGTAAAGTCCTCGCCTGCACGGATTCTATGGACGGCTGGACAGCCCAATCGATTGCCTTGGCCGCAGCGTCGGCCTGGTCCAAAAAGGTCGATCTTTCCGAAAGATCCCAAAAACTTCGACCTGCGAATCCGGATGGTCAGAACGATGGCAACCGCTTCAATTTGCTGGTCACGCCAACGAAATCGGTTCTGCCACTGCATCCAGCCGTCAAGCAGTTAGAAAACGGAAATCGTTATTCCCCCTGGACTGCCTCGTTCTCGAGCATGACCTTCCTGCTGTCGCTGTTTTCTTCAATTCTGTTGTCGACTCCCATCGTCCGTTTCGCCTCAGGACGATTGGATGCCTATCTGCAGTCGCTGGACGAGACCGAAGCTCGCCTGGCCTGGGAGAATTTCCGCAAGAGTCACGGCAACACTCCAGAGACATCATCCGCATCGGAATCACTCATTCACCTCGTCAAAGAACTTCGTGATACGAAGCTCAGTGAGATCCTGAATGTCGATTGCCGACTGTCGTTGCGACCTCTCCAAATAGAGATGATCGAGCAGTTGACTCAATCGATCGAGCTCTGGGGCAGGCGTGAGGCGGCCGCAGTTAAGCGAGGTTGCCAACAGATTTTTGATGAAGTCGTGGACCTGGGAAAGATTGTCAGCATCCGTCGATCTGATCGCACTCACGCCGAGCGCAAGTCCAGCAAGTTGATCAACTCGCTGCATCTGAAATCGGATATCACACAAAAACGAATCTGGGAAATGCTGGATCTCATCAAGACCTTGCCGCTACATGCTGTGACTCCGGGACTTCGACGGTTGGACACCATCTGCGAAGAACTCCTGCGATGGATGGCCGCCAAATTGCGCCGCGTGGCCCGGCGATGTCCCTCGGACGCCACAAACGATCTGGTTGTCGACAAGTTGGCATCCGACATGTCCCACGCGATGAGTGTGCTCCGTAAAGGCCTTCCCGCCAATTCTATTCAAAGCATGCCCGACCCAGTGTTGACGTGGAAGGAGTCGGTGCTGTTAAAAAGAGGCCGCCCCAAACGAGACAACTCCAAATACGCACAACTTTCAAAGAAAGTGGCTCTGGCATGTAAAAAAGCAGAGCGTCTCACATGGGGCAAGCCACGAGAGAAATTCCTGGTGGAAACCTGGCCGAAGCTCAAGCTTGAAATTCAACAGGCGCACTCCAGCGGGATGCTGACGACAATTGGCAGCAACACGTTACGCGAGCGATTGGATGAATATTTCATTTGTAAGGCCGGTGCGGGTGATGTTCCAGATTCTGAGATGGACTCTGAAACGACCGCCAATACCCAAGCTCAGGCAACGTCCAAACGCCCAAAACCGCGTACAAAATCCACCGGCAACCGAAAGTGATTGGCAATCGGAGTTCAATCCCAAATTGTCGAGCTCACAACAGCATTCCCGCAACCTGGCCTTAAAAAACAGAAGCAAGTCACAGGTCTATCTTGAAGATCTTGGGCGAAGACCCAGTCTTCCCGGTCCACGCTCCAGAGAGGACAGGATGCCAATTGAACTTTTTATTGCCAGTGTCACGGGATCGAACGTTGCGCTGCAGCGTTTTTTCAACTCTTCGGCGGATAGGAGATGACCCTACAACGACCCAAGTCAGCAGCGGCAGGGGACGAGTGATTTCCACGTCACGAATAGCCCAGAGCCTCTGCCGTCTGCTAAATCGCCTGCTTTTGTGCGCCATCTAAACCATCGGCTTATGCACTCCCCACCATGGGACGGCGGAATCAGATGTTGCCGGTAAACGTCATCTGCACGCCAGCCGGGCCGATCGCGCTGATGTCCAGACCGGAAGCCGTCCCATCCCACCAATTGCTGTTCGGAATCGTCCCCCTGGCGAAGCGATCGTTCACCCCCATCGCGAACAGGTCCGTTGCATCCCCCTGATTCTGCGGGTCGTTCTCGAGATCGTAATGGCCGTCTGCTTGCACAAGAGAACACTCGTAGTGAAGCGCCGCGCTCATTTGCTCGTTCTGGTTGTCGCCTAACTCATCGACGCGCCAGATTGCCAGGCCGGACCCCGGTAAAGCCAGGTCGCGGCCCTGCTTGAAGCGGTTCTCGACAATGTAGTACTCGGTCGGCCCTTTGCGGTGAATGAAGAACTTGTTCGACCCGGCCTCCGCCGTCCCGGCAAAGCCAGCGGTGATTTTTTTAAGCGACTGGGCCCATCCAGCCTTGTACTTGAGATACGCGCCGACTTGGGGCGGGTTCTTCTCATCCGCGTTTGGCCCCGCGCACATCAGGCAGAACGTGCCGACCCCGGCCGACTCGTACCCATAGTCGTATAAGTCTGGGAAATCGCAAATCATGTGCCCATTCTCGTGGCAAAATGTGCCCAGCGACAGCTCGCTAGTCATGTCGGTGATCTGGTAGTCGAAGGCATTCTTCCCTGGAGTGAGTTGGTGGGGCGTTTGGAGGTGGTACGAGTGGGGCCAAAGACCCTTCGCCCAGTTGTTCACCCGCGTCCCGGTGTAAAAAACGTTCGTGGCGTACACATACTGTTGGGCATCGACCGACAGGCCGGAGAAGTCAAAACCGTGAGCCTTGTGGTAAACAAGTGCCTCCTTGATCAACTGCCGCGCCCGAATCGGCTGGGCGATTTGCTCGTTAGTGTAGTAGCTTCTGGGGTGCTGAGCCGTATAGTACGGGGCCACCACGTTCTTATACCTGAGGCGGCCCCCAGAGACTTCCAGAAAATAGTCGTAAACGGATCCGTTGTTACCGGACCCCGCATAGCCAACCTTGTTGCAAAAGTCATCAACCTGATCACGGGTGATGGTCGCGGGGACGTCGGAGAATTGTATCAGCAGGCACAAGCCGACAAAGTCGCCGACCGTCTCGCGGTGGGGTGGGGCGGGGGTGAACCTGGAGGCGAACGCCGCGTTGCGGAGCGCCTGCTTAAACTGCTGACGGCGTTGCTCCCACCGGGACGTGCCGGGCAGCAGTCCAGGGCCTTCCATCGTCTTGGCTTTAGCGGCCACCCGCGACACTCGTACCCCAGGCTTGATCCCTAAATTCTTCGGGTTAACGAGCCGTGGCCGCGCCCCGGTGGGCATCAGGTCGTCTCCGTCGGTGCTAACATCAGCATACTGGTAAAAGCCGGTGGCCGGTTCCTCGACCACCGTGTAACCGTTGAGGGTCTCGAAGACGGCGTGGTACTGGTCGCCCCAACCGCGAACGCGGAGGGCGGTGCCGTCGGGTTGGGCGAAAGTGAACTCCTTGCCGCTGAACGGAACTGACATCGGACACCCCATTTTCTGTTAGAAAGACTGCCACCGAACAGGTGTTTGACCGCCGAAATGCGGTAGAAAGCCGCCGCAGATTGGCGGTAAGGAATGGAGTGATAAACTGCGATGCATCAAGCTGAAAGCCAACTTGCAATGAATTGCAGGAGAAATCATGCTGGTATAAACTCTACAACGGATGATTTTCACGCAGAGAAAGCCGTTTCATCATGTTTCAATTGCCCATTCGCAAGCAACGATCACTCATGCTTGAGTCCATTGTCCAATACGCTTCTATAAATGAATCTCGAATGCAGGGAATCGTATGCAAATGGTAGTGCGACACGTTCCACGAGATCTAAGTTTTTTCCTCACCTGACCAGTTCGGTCACGAGAATGTAGCCTGAAGTGTTGACCCCTATGGTGACCGTTGGTTAGCCTAAGATGTCTTCGGTACCTGCTTGATATCAATAATTCTGTCTTTTGGTATTAATATTACATTCCCGTCAGGACCTTCTAGCACTACAAAACCATCCTGATCGAGATACTTTAACTTTCCATGAGAGATATTTGTGCCACCAACCCCATCTAAGTGGCGAACGTCATAAACCTTATCCCAGATCAACGCAAATACTATTGATTGGATCTCGTCACGATTTGGAGGTCGTTCATCTTCGCGATTTCCAGGAGCCATTGATAACGATCTCCTCTGGTTACCAGTTGACTGTCGTTCTTATGACAAAGCAGACGTTCTCGAATGCAACAATGGTGATTAAAATCAGGCCAATGTAGTTGAATACCAAACAAAACTTGCGAGTGGTGCTATCCGAGATGTTTGCTGCTTCACGGACTTTCCAATAAACCTCACAAAGTTGCTTGTGGAAGTCACTGTTTCGTGGATCAAGTGCCTGGAGTTCTTGGCGTGTTTCAGGGTCTATTATTGCCTCTTTGGCGTATTCATCAAGGTGTAGCTTTCCTTTCCCCTCGCTCACGAATCCAGCATAGTCATCATGTTCTTGAATGATCTTTGGGCATTTGAACTGAAAGAGTGCGGTAGCGACTGAGAACGACACAGCAGAGAAGAAAAAGAGCTTCCACGAGAAAGGCAACCCGATTGCAAGAGAGACGTTCTCGCCTGCAATGTCAAATGTCAAAGTTTGTTTAAGTCCTAGAAGCGCCTTGGCAGCCAGAGGCACGACAAAGAGCCAAATATAGGCAGTCCGCACTGTCTTACTTTTTCCAAACTTCGCGAGATCGTCCCATGACTTCTGAATCTTCATTTGCATAATGTCAAGACCAGTGCCTTTGCTTCCTTCAGTTGAACAGCAGTAAAATGCCAGGTTCCTCCTATAAATGGGCCTCTGAACGAAATTCCACTGCTTTAAAGTGCCGAAGCAGGGTAAATCTGTGTTCTCATCAACGAAGCTTGCTGTAGTGATCGTCACCGATCACCTTGGAGGTGGGTGACTGCGACTTGATCACCACAATGGAGTTCTCACAATCTTCAAGATTGTGATAGCTTTCTGAGCTGACTGCGATCGTCTTGCCGTTAGTCGAGACAAATTTCCAACGCCATTGGCTTGAGGCATCCTTGGAAATGTAGAAGTATTGCATGCTCATGGTATCTTTCCGTTCTGATTATCGACTATGAAATGAGACAGGATAGCGTGTGGCAATCTGCTTGGCTGTGTGCGAGGGTGTGCGTGCTTTCTCATGGTGATTGAGTTTGGCGGAGAGATTGGGGTTCTCCGCTTGAAACTGATGTTCCAACTGACTGGAGTGCATGCGACTGTATCGCTACGGCATGTGCCTGTGGCTCCGAGTGATCCGCCGGAACTCGATCTCGTATTTGACGGATGATGGATTTTGTTGACTTCTGAGAGAAATGCCATAGGCCAAGAAGGACAGTTCCTGCTGAGAACCCGATTGCGGTGATAACTACAAACACTGCAAATGTTCTTATCGAGGGAGTTGAGGTCGTGAGGAGTGCTGTCAGGAATGATGTGGCAAGGGAAATGAAGAAGATCGCGAAGTTGAGATGAATACTTGACGGGGAGCCGTTTGCGAGGGTTTCAAGCTCGTGATCAGTGATTTCATACAGTGTCAACGAGTCGACTTTTCCGCAGCGAACGCGGAACGGTTTTTCTCCACTATGCTGGTCGTTTGCCATGATTACAGATTTTTCTTTAGCCATTCGTTAGTGCAGATCACATTACTCCATGCGCTCTCAGTACCGGATTTCACGATGATTAGGCGACTTCCTGATGGAAGGTATTGCCAGATGTCATCACGAATCTCTTTTGCGGAGAGCGAGGATTTCACAGCAAATAGTGATTCGGTGATATGAGCCCAGTGCCCATACGCCTTGATAGCTTCGTGAAGGGCGTCGTAGTCGCCACCTCCGGCCATATCGTATGAGATCAGGTAGGTGTTCATCGGTTTTCAGTGTGTTGCGGCTAGGGTACGAATCTGTCGAATTGGCTGGAACCCGGTGCGTCCTATTCGGATCTTGGCGCATCCAGGCTGCTGGGCAGGACTGGTGCATCCGTCGAAATGTGGTCTATGGAAATGTGATTTGTGACAAAGTCCGGCGTTCCGTTAGTTATCCACAGGAGCAACATGATTTCGTTTAGTGTTACATTCTTGTGTTAATAAGAGTATTACACTGTGGATAGCACTTCGCAATATGTTTTTTTCGTAGGATTATAAGGACCGCCTGGTGTGTAAACCCTCGCACAACCGTGTGTAAACCCTCGAACAACTGTGTGTAAACCATCAAAGCCATGCGTCGGTGTGTGATCCGTCGAAACCGCTTGACAAGGTGGGTGAAGTGTCGAAGTATCGCCGGATGCTCATCGAACCCATCAAGGAACGCCCCCCCCTCCTCCCCGATCGCCGCCAGGCTCCGGATTTCTTCGCCTGCGACCTCAGCGACGCGGCTCCCAAGGGGGACATGGCGTCGATGGAACATCCGATCTTCTCCCTATCCACGAAGCCCGATCACCGGATCCGGCTCTACGAGCATGGCACGACCTACGTCAAGGTGATGCCTTCGGCCGAGGGATTGGCGACGGTTCATGATCGTGACCTCCTGATCGATTGCATCAGCCAGTTGATGGCAGCCCAGAACGCCGGACAACCCGTCTCGCCGGTCCTGCATTTCAAGGCCCACGATCTGTTGAAGGTCACGAACCGGATGACGAACGGTCACGGATATGAGGCTCTGAAAGCGGCCCTGGAGCGGTAGGCCTGAACCCGCATCAGCACCAACATCACCACCGGCAGCCAGGAAGTCTTCGAGACCTTCGCGATCATCAAACGGGCCAAGATCGTCCGCGAGTCGCGCGAGGGACGGATGCTGGAGGTCGAGATCAAGCTCTCCGACTGGGCTTTCAACGCCATCAAGCATCAGGAAGTTCTTACGCTGCACCGAGACGACTTCCGGCTCCGCAAACCCCTCGACCGGCGGATGTATGAGATCGCCAGGTGTGCCTTGAGAAGCAGCGCACGGCTGATTTCCGTCTGACTACCGAGGCCATCGGCGAAGGCAAAGTCGGTCTCCCGAGCCAGCGACGGCAATTCATCGAGGATGTCGTCGGGGTTGTCGAGGCAGATCGATTTGACGTTGGGTGCGGCTTCGCGGATCCACTCGGAGGAGGAGTGCTGGGTGTCGCAATCGACCAGCGTCGCACGGTGGTTCTGCTCGTTGAGCCACGGGGCGAGATGGACCGCCAGCGTCGACTTCCCCACCCCACCCTTTGAATTGGCAATCACGATGATCATGCCGCGACCTTGGCGCGGTTCGGGCATGCTGGAAAGCAGTATTTCCAGCAGACTGTCATGCTAGACCGTTAGCATGCCGGCACCCCGGCATCAAGGCGTCCATCCGGCAATGTGCTCTAGGAAAACAGGGGGAACCAGAATGTCGAAGGGATGCATTTGTCGGGTGATCAGGTGTGTAAGACATGATCGTGATTCAATGCCTTCATCGAGGCAGAATGGCATCACCACCGTTGTCCTCAAGTGAATTCCTCCGGATCTGGACATCTGAACTATCAGATGCTCTTCTTTCGTCAGCACCGAGAGCCCAATGCGGTGGGTCTTAGCGAAAGTGATCGCTCCCGAGGCGAAGCCACACCGCGTGAAGACCGTCCCTTTGTGGGCACCGACTTGCATCATCTTGGCATGAAACTCTTCAATTTCATCCACATTGACATTCCGATCAGGATAGTCCTTGCACTCGATCAGCCACAGCAAAAGGATTCTTGAAGAGTCTGTCGGCGGGCGGACTTCGACCGAAGCGTCAAACACAATGTCCGTTTCACGGTCCTTCGAATAGTAGGCGGGCTTGCGGCGAACAGATGCCGAGTTTGCAACGAGGCCCCAATCCCCTTGGGGAAGCGATTTCTCAAAGTATTCTGCGACTTCCGCCTCGAACGAAACCCAGGGAACGATTTTGGACTGACTCAAGTCGATGATCTTCGGTTTCTCATCGCTCATGGCACCTGCTATCAACTGAGGATCGCTTTCAGCCCAGAAATGAGCATAGTGAAGACATATAGCCGCCAGTCGACATAGCGACCTTCCAGTGGTACTGCTGTGCGGTCCCAGCCGTCTGGCAACGCTGGATCCACCCGCTCATTGACCAAAATACGCTCGATCAGCATGCGGTCTGCGTTGGTTTTGACCAGCGTCCCCGCCACAAAGCAGTTGCCGCAGCCTTGGGCCGTTGGTTTGGGTTTATTTGCAGCAGGGGGCAGGGGGCAGCCGCTGGGTCCACTGCAACCACAGCCCTTGCCACCCGAGGCCCCCTTGCGCCTCCGCAGCCAGGTGAGGATCTTCAGCTTCTGAAACCTACTTACAACAAGGCGATGAAACTCATAACCAGCACTTATGTGCCTCTGTCAGCGCAGTCTCGTATTCTGCGCCGCATAAATGTTACTAAAAACATTCAAAAGTGAAGCTCTTTCGGTTTCCCGGATAGTCTGATGGCCAAATTTTGCAGCGAATTTTCTTTGTGAGGGCATTGGCAAGAAAATCGGTCAGACCCATGTCGAAAAGTTGCCATCGTGGCCCACGGCCATCGGCGACAACAATCTTCCATGCCTCAGGATTGTCTTCAGTTTTCCAGAATAGAAAATTTCCATTGTCATCAGTGCCGCATGGAAGTAATCCTCCTTGGTCAGGAAAAAGCTGAAATGGAAAATCCTTACCACCAAGATTGGGTTTCATTTCGCGGAATATATTCACAATTGTTTTTGAACACCTGATAAGCGACACGTCTTCGTCTCTATCGAAGGGGTTGAGGATTCTAATAAAGCTTGCAAAAAGCCCACTGCCGTAGGCTTCAATGAATTCCTTGTAGTCAGTTGGGAGCGGAGTGTGCAATTTAGCTTCAGCCAAGTCCCATCTTCGATTTTTTCTCAATCCCTTGGGTTTGTCAGGAGGAGGTACTAGTAACTTAAGTGCGTAGATAGACATTTAGTACCTTTCGTTGGTTAAGCAGTAGGCATAGGGATTCTATTTACAGGCAGAAGGAGTTGCTGCTGTTTTAGAATTAGAGATTGTTACGGAAAGTGAGAAACAACCTCGATCACCATTGGCCTTGATTGTGACGGATATTGGCTTAGGGTCGTCAGAAGAATAGTTGGCAGTAACAATTAAATCGACGCACTCGCCATTCTTAACTGCTGCGGCAATCTTACTCTCACAACTTGACATTGCTGGGCTATTTGCTGTTCGTTGAAACATTGCGACGATATTTCTTGCATCTTTTCCGCTTCCACCAAGCTGCCTGGCAACCAAATGTGCTCTTCCTCTATTACCTGAAGGGAGTTCATCCCATCCAGGAGGCAGCAAGTATGAGGAGGCATCAGATCCTGTTCCCAGCATACTTGGTGAAATTAAAGCTCGAGCTCCCCTTGGACGCCCCGAATAGTGATCACTGGTGTTCTTAGTGACTCCCCATGTATCTTCCTCTTGATATTCGATAAATCCTTTTCTGTTGTTTACACAGCCGGAAGAAACATTATGTACCAACAACCCCTGCTCACCAACCCGGTAGCAGTGGTCGCCGTCGATTTCGAGGTTGTAGACCTCTGCCGGTTCATTGCGCTCGATGATGGATTCCAGCCGCGCGGGTTGGTTCCGATCGTCCAGCAGGAGTTCGCCGGGCTTAAGGTCCTGGGCGGAAACCCAGTCTTCACGATCGACGCTCCAGAACGGGTGGGATTTCGTTGTGCCGAGCGGTTGGTTTTCTCCTTCGATCTTGAGTTCGAGAAATTCCCCGATATATTTACTGTTTCACAACATTCATTCTTTCAGTCACCACATGAAGTGGTACGTCCCGACTGTAGAACTCTCTGGCAAGTGCATCGCTGCCATGCTCTCGGGCATAGGCAGCCTCATCGGTGTAAATTGGGAAGATCGCGTAAATGCCAACGTATCGGTAGTCGGGGGCATCAATGCTTTCCCCCAAGGCCTGCATCAGCAGCCAACCGCAGAGTTCCGTCTCTTCGGCAAGCCCCTTGGGAGGCTCGCCGTTCATGAACAGAATTGGTTCGTCGGGCATTCTGTCAGCCTGACGCAACTCGCCGGCAATCTTCTTCAACCATTCCAGAGGCCACGCGTGATCGATGGAGGAACGTGGTTCGTCGCCAGTCGGCCAATCCGCTGGAAGCATGACCTTCAGTTCGCAACAGGTCTGCTTCCAGCGGCCTCTGGGAAGCGGATGATCGCTTAACCCCACCGTAAAGAGTGTATGCACGGAAGAGTTTTCGTTCGCAGGGATCAGGCAGATCTCGATCGGAGGCTCACCAGGAACTGAGTCCTTCCAGTCAGACAGCGGCCCCAGGTTCTCCCGCATCGTTCCCCGTATTCGGCGATGGGTCCGGTCATAGTCGGGCTTGGTTGTCTCCCGCAGCGTGCGGGCTCCCAACGCGTGCAGATAATCGAAAACCTCCCACTGCCCATGGTCCTCCGCCAATGAAATCGCATTAACCCCATGATTCGTCGCATCGAAATAGCCACCTCGCTCCACGAGAAGCTTGATCACGTCCAAATGGCCATTTTGAGCAGCGAAATCAATCGACAGGCAGCGAGGCCGATCCTTTACCGTAAAGTTGATTTGAGCACCATGATCCAGTAGCCAGCGGACAACCTCAAGTTGACCGTTAGCAGCAGCCATTAAAATTGGACCTTCCAGTTGCAGGAAAGGGTCGTCAGGGTCGTTAACTTCATCTCCTGCGGTCGAAGGACGTTCGTTGACACCGATCCCCAATTCATGAAGTACCTTGACGCCCTCCAGCCAGCCAACTTGCGCGGCGCTCTGCATCCAATAATCCCTCCCATCGTCGTTTCGAAGAAGTTCTGGATGGGCGCTGAGTAAGCGATGAAATTCAGAGGCATCTCGGTTGTTATATGCCTGGTAGATTTGTGCTGGGTCAAACGCATTCATGTTACTCGTCGGTCCTATCATTGACTTTTTCTGGATCGCGACATCGTTCATGCCAACCAGCTGCATCCTGCAAAGCTTTCTGAATTGCGGTAGGATCCGCACCTTGCTTGTCAGCCGCCTGAAGGTACGCGAGCACCTGTTTGGCATATTGTGCCGAGTGGCAGTGATTTCTTGCCACGACAAGATTCGCACACCCTGTATATGGATTAATTCCATATTTACAGAGAATCTGCCTTGCCTGCTCGTTCTCGGGATATTTATTGCCCTTCATGACTATATGATGGCCATGGGGATAGGGAACGCCGAGTGCTGTGCCGGCCTTCCCGGGACAGTTGATACGAATACACTCAAGCCATGTCCCTCCCGAGGGTGGCGTCGAAGTATAAGTTGCTCCGATATCCCCACAGTAGTCGCATGAAACATTATGTACCAACAACCCTTGCTCACCAACTCGGTAGCAGTGGTCGCCGTCGATTTCTAGGTTGTAGACCTCCTGTGGCTCTTCGCGTTCGGTGATCGATTCCACCCGGACGGTTTGGTTGCGTTCATTCAGCAGGAGTTCGCCGGGTTGGAGGTCTTGGGCGGAAACCCAGTCCTCGCGGTCGACGCTCCAGAACGGGTGGGATTTCGTTGTGCCGAGCGGTTGATGTTCTCCTTCGATCTTGAGTTCGAGAATGCTTCCTGACTGGTGCCGGAAGACGCCCGTGACCAGGCGTCCGGGGCCGGGGACAACAAACGTATCTTCAATGCTAACGACTTGAGCTGGTCCCTCAATGCCGATTTCGGGGAGATTGAGGAAGATTGTTTCACCTGGCGTGGCAGCGTGTTCCATCACCCAAGCGGCGGGACGCAACAGCGTGGCGTTGCCGCAGGGGGCGTTGTCGGCCAAGATGGTAAGTTCTACTCACACTCTCGGACGTCAATGAGCCGATCACTCAATCTATGATCGTCTTCCCGTGTTAATAGACGTTGAATTGATTATCATAACTACTGATAACTTCTCCAGTCAAAAATCATCCCATGGTCATTGAGTTCTGCGCTAAGCCTAGGTTCATCGCCAGTCGCAACCCTCCAAAGCCATGCTTTCTCGTTTATAGGACGTATAGTTCCACGCCAAGAATCAGAATCAACCCATTGCGTAAACGTCTTATCGCCAATTCTTCTTGAAACATGTGCTTCTGAAAGATAGTTATAAGGAAAAACATCTCTTAGCACACCTTGGCGATATACTTCTTGCTCCAACCCAACATCACCCCACCTTGATATAGCAAGTTGACTATCGCTTGTCTTGAAGTTGCTAGGGACGCCAAAGTTCATGCCCATTGCATAAAAAAAAGGACCATTATCTTTCGCTTGCGAAAACAAATACCCATAAGCTGGAGACAAAAGCGAGACACAAGTTCTTGAAAACTCCACAAATGACGGGTCATTCATTTCGACAAATGATGAATGAATCGCCACGACAACACATGATTTAGAAGACGTGTCGATAAATGATATAGCCTGCCAGTCAACAAGGGGGGTATCTCCATTCGGCAACATTGAATACATCGAAATTGATGCCACCTCGGTGGGTGTTGCACGAGAAAAGCGAGCATTGATTTTCTTGAAATCTCCCGTTTTCCCGCTAAAGCCGGATCCATCAATAGAAATCCTGTCAGGGTGACAGCCAATACTACGGAAATACTCGACAGCATTTTCATGAAACATCCTGATGTTGTCTGGAGCGTTGGCAAGTCCATACAACGCCATGCAAGAGCACTCCTGTGACACTACTGCATCGACACTCATAACAGCACCTTAACAATAAAGCGGAACCACAAATATCTGACCTCGGCGTGACAAAGGAAGTGACTCCATGCCAGATCTAACCCGATCACGAAGAGTATTCGGGTTATCAGTTTTTGAAATTGCTTCCCATGCATCCACCTTTCCGTCACACCTAACGCCAACAACATCAGGGCGTCTGGAATCGCTTGACGCATTTCCGCTTGACTTACTCCAGGAGCGATTAAGTGTTATATATTCATACTCACCACTAGCCGCGGCCGCCTTTGCGATGTTGATTGAGGTTTGCGCATGCATATTCATGCCTCCCGGGCACCGCATGTCGCCAGTGTTCTGTGGTAGTCCGTAAATTGGAACATTTCGTCCATTTGCAAATACGGTAAATACAGGAGATGTCACGTCACTTTTTAGGCCACTGCAGCATTGCGTAGACATGTTGTGAACCAACAGCCCTAGATCACCCACCCGGTAGCAGTGGTCGCCGTCGATTTCGAGGTTGTAGACCTCCTGTGGCTCTTCGTGCTCGGTGATGGATACCAGTCTGACGGGTTGGTTGCGGTCGTTCAGCAGAAGTTCGCCGGGTTGGAGGTCTTGGGCGGAAACCCAGTCCTCGCGGTCGACGCTCCAGAACGGGTGGGATTTCGTTGTGCCTAACGGTTGGTTTTCTCCTTCGATCTTGAGTTCGAGAATGCTTCCTGACTGGTGCCGGAAGACGCCTGTGGCTAATCGACCCAACCCAGGTTCGACTGCAACAATCTCAATACTAACGACTTGAGCTGGTCCCTCAATGCCGATTTCCGGGAGATTGAGGAAGATCGTCTGGCCGATCACCGCGCCCTCGTCTTCCACCCACGCAAAGGGTCGCAAGAGCGTCGCGGTGCCGCAGGGGGCGTTGTCGGCCAGAAGGACCAGTTCCAGCTTTCGCCAGTCGACATAGCGACCTTCGAGCGGGACGGCAGCAACGTCCCAACCGTCTGGCAGGGCTGGATCCACCCGGTCGTTGACTTCCATGCGTTCGATCAATGTGCGGTCTGCGTTGGTTTTGACCAGCGTCCCTGCCACAAAGCAGTTGCCGCAGTTGAAGTTGTTGGGTTTCGCCCCTGTTGACGCCGTGTTGGTTGGCTGAGCGATCCCACACGCTGTCCCGGCTCCAGTTGTCGAACCGGGCTTCCCAAGCGGCGATTTTCCAAGAATTTTAAAGATGGCCAGCATGACCTTCTTGAGGAAGTTGCGGATAGCCAGCCGGATCTTGCAAAACAGATCGTTGAGTTGCCCCAACAGTTTGGGGAGGACGACGGTCACCAGCCCCCTGAGCATCGGTCCCAAGAGGTCAATCAGCGCCCCTTTGAAACCGACGGCGAGCCCCGTGACCGTTTGGGCGTCACAATTCACGGATCGGCAAATGGCGCTCAGGAAGAACTTCATCACCGCAACGATCCTGTCAAACACTCGGGTAGGGCTAACGCTCGACCACGCAAAATCTTCCTCTCGATGCAGGCGCGGCGTTTTCTTTAAATACATTACCGACTTACGAGGAAACCATAAGCAAGTGACAACAAGCAATTGCGACAAAAGGCCTTCTCTGTATTATGGGTTTACAGAAGGAATGTGTATAAACGCATCTTGATAGGCATGATCTAGGCCCGTGTGCGCTTCTTCGAGAACGCTACCGACGTACAAGTCGCCATCAACGAGGCTACCATTGTAGTCAGGGGGAAGTCCTGGAAGCTCGCCACTTTCCGAACCATTGATCGAGTTGATTCTAATTGTAACAGCCTTCTGATCAGCGAAATGCCTCACCCAAAAATTCGCACGACATCCGTTTTCAATATAAATGGTGAATATGCTTTTTGGCTCTTCTTTCAATTCCTTTGTGTTATCTATTTTAGGTTTGAAGTAAACTTTGGTGATATCTTTGAAAAAAGAGGTATTCCATGGCGACTCATCTAATTTGCCTAGGATTAGGCTTTCCAAGAACTCCACGAATGTCGTTCTGTACGTGAAGATGACCCCTTCCGGTGTTCTCACAATTATTGGCCATTGATCCGGTTGGCCGTCTGTGAGAAAGTAAACTTCATTGCCGTTGTCATCGGACGCGATGGCAAGCATGCCTGGTGTGGCGGGGAAAGCGGAGAGTTTTAGGTCACTTTGGGATTTTTCCCTCAATGCTGTTTCAAGAATCGCTGTGTGCTGCGCCAGTTCGAAATCGTACTGAGGCGAACAGGGGTTGTAGACGAATATCTCTAACACCCCTTCGTCTATTATTTGGCCTGATCCATAGCGCCTAAGATAGTCTAGATACTCCTTAGGCAGTCGCAACCCAAGTTTTTTTTCGGCGTATCGCTTGCCGCAGGGTTCGCAAGGCTCATCCGGCGGCGCAAGATGTTTAAACAATTTATTGAGGTTCATGAGTGTTTCCGCGATGTGGCTCGTATTGAGAAATACTTCTAACCTTGCGAATTAGGCCCAACTGGACTACATGAGATTGGAACCCCAGGGCTTGACACATTGTCAATGGAAGCATTGATGTTGAGTCCCTGGGGGCTGGTTGCCACGATGTGGATACTTCTAGGAACTAGCGACCGCTTATTTGGATAGGTCGCCTTTACTGAGTAGGTGACGCAATGGCCGCAAGCGATAGCGTCACGAATCCGGTTTTCGCAGGTAGCCATGGCCGAATTGTTAACTTGGAAAAGTATTGGAACAAGGTTTCTGTAGTCGGATCCTCCAGGGCCTCCAAACTGCTTCCCCAACAAATGGCCCCTGCGCCAGCTATCCTTTGACAGATCACGCCACCAGTCTGGGTATCTGCTGAAGTCGTCACCTTTACTCAAAGGAGATGTCAGATACGCGACAACTGCTAGACCGACCCCATCGCGGAATGGACTTCCTGTTGTCGCATTTATCTGGATTCTCGCTGGACTGAGGTGATAGGAACTTCTACCTTTCTGGCACGACGCGTTATGCACCAGTAAGCCCTGTTGTCCCACCCTATAGCAGTGGTCGCCGTCGATTTCGAGGTTGTAGACCTCTGCCGGTTCGTCGCGCTCGGTGAACGATACCAGTCGTACGGGCTGGTTCTGCTCGTCCAGCAGGAGTTCTCCAGGTTGGAGATCCTGTGCAGCGATCCAGTCTTCGCGGTCGACGCTCCAGAATGGGTGGGATTTCGTTGTGCCGAGCGGTTGGTTTTCTCCTTCGATTTGAAGATCAAGAATTTCTCCTGACGTGTGCCGGAAGACGCCTGTGATCAGACGGCCGGGGCTGGGGACAACAAACGTTTCCTCAATGCTAACGACTTGAGCGGGTCCCTCAATCCCGATTTCCGGGAGATTGAGGAAGATTGTTTCACCTGGCGTGGCAGCTTGTTCCATCACCCAAGCGACGGGTCGCAACAGCGTCGCGGTGCCACACGGGGCGTTGTCGGCCAGGAGGACCAGTTCCAGCTTTCGCCAGTCGACATAGCGACCTTCCAGCGGTATTGCCGTGCGGTCCCAACCATCTGGCAACGCTGGATCCACTCGGTCTCGCACGCTCATTCGCTCGATAAACGTGCGACCTGAGTGCGTTTTGACCAGCGTCCCGGCGACAAAGCAGTTGCCGCAGCCTTGGGCCTTTGGTTTGGGTTTATTTGCAGCAGGGGGGGGCAGGGGGCAGCCGCTGGGTCCACTGCAACCACAGCCCTTGCCACCCGAGGCCCCCTTGCGCTTCCACAGCCAGGTGAGGATCTTCAGCTTCCGAAACCTACTTACAACAAGGCGATGAAACTCATAACCAGCACTTACGGCCTCTGTCAGCGCAGTCTCGTATTCTGCGCCGCATAAATGTTACTAAAAACATTCAAAAGTGAAGCTCTTTCGGTTTCCCGGATAGTCTGATGGCCAAATTTTGCAGCGAATTTTCTTTGTGAGGGCATTGGCAAGAAAATCGGTCAGACCCATGTCGAAAAGTTGCCAATTTGGAGCCCCCCTCTCAAGCACGACTATCTTCCATTTTTCTGAATCGGTGCCCGTGAGCCAGAACAAATGATTTCCATTCTCATCATTTCCACACGGCAGCAAACCTTTCTCCATTGGAAAAAACACAAACGGAAACCCTACATCTCCATATGACTTTATAATATCCTGATAAATGTCGACAACCGTTGTCGACATTCTGAGTAACGATATATACTCACTGCTGTCAAATGGATTGAAAATCCGGATGAATCCGGCAAAAAGCCCACTGCCATACGTCTCGATAAATATCTTATAGTCTGCTGGAAGCTCATTGCCTATTTTTTCTTCAACTCGATCCCACCGTCGATTTTTCCGCAGTCCCTTCGGCTTCTCAGGAGGCGGTACAAGCTTTATAATTGTTTGGATAGACATACAAAGCCCCTTCAGAAATTCGGCGAGCAAATAGCTATCGACACTGTGATGGAGTTGCTGCGGATTTGGTATTAGGAATCGTCACCGTAAGTGAAAAGCAACCTCGATCGCCATTCGCTTCGATTGCAATAGATACGGGCTTAGGATCATCTCTGTTGTAGTTTGCAGTAACCTTCAATTCCACGCACTCTCCATTCCTAACTGCTGCGGCAATCTTACCTTCGCAACTCGACATCGCCGGACTATTCGCAGTGTATTGAAACATCGCCACGATATTTCTTGCGTCTTTGCCGCTCCCACCAAGCTGCTTGGCAACTAAATGCGCTCGGCCTCTGTTTTTAGCGGGGAGTTCATCCCAACCAGGAGGCAGTAAGTATGAGGAGGCATCAGATCCTGTTCCCAGCATACTTGGTGAAATTAAAGCTCGAGCTCCCCTTGGACGCCCCGA
>NZ_LYDR01000009.1 GCF_001707835.1 Planctopirus hydrillae | reverse complement strand
ATGCATAATCCGCAGCAAAACGGCTGAACCACCCGCCATAATTGAGATCGATATAAGTAAAATCGGACAACTGTAATGTACTGTTGAGTAACTTCTTGGACACATTGAGTGTAAAGAGTGTGCTGTGATGGGACTGTGCTACATAAGGTTCGTAGCCGAATATGCTTTCCGACGAAAGTTGTGCCATCAGCATCCATTCGGCAGGAGCATACCAGTCCATACCCACAAGCCAGTTGACGGTGTTGAATCCTTTTTGAGCCATACTCATGGCTTCAGGTTTGTATGAAAAATGTTTGCCTATATTGAATGCAACTTCTCCACGAATCACAAACTCCCCAAGAGGTTTGG
>NZ_LYDR01000008.1 GCF_001707835.1 Planctopirus hydrillae | reverse complement strand
TGTGCCAAACCCAACGCCGCCAAGGAGAAAGACTGCTCAACTCCTGCTGAGAAAATCGTGGACGGCGTTGTGTGCCATGCTTGCGGCTCTGAGCAAGCATGCTCTGCCAATCGAACAAAAGAACTGAATAAGAGGCAAGGCAGGCGGGAGCCTGCCCTTCAGCTAGATGTTAAGCATATAGGTTCAACATCAGATCTCCGACGAAGATTCTAATGATGGCAAACGAACACATTTCCAAACTGGGGGCTAAACTGCTTGGACAAAAGTCCAATGACTTGGAAGAAGCAATCAAATCAGCGGAGCGGGTTGTTCCGATGACGCCCAATTATCGAGAGATACTACTAGAATTCGGTGGGGCAATCTGGTTTGATCATGGTGCGAGATACAAGCCACATACACCCAATCCATTCACTAAAAAAGATGGATATAACAACCTTGAGATTCTTTTTGGCTTGGGAAATGACAAGAACAGCATTGAGCAGAAGGCCTCACAATACAAAGATGAGCTACCACCTTCATTTGTTCCCATTGGTGAGTCGTCAGGTGGAAACCTGGTTTGTGTAAATAGTGATGCTTCTGTTCATTTTTGGGATCACGAAAGTCAGCGAAATGAAGGGACTTGGCGTATTGCGGCGTCCATTGATGAGTTCTTGAAGCGGCTCGAGCCTGATGATTCTGGAATTGGCAGCACCGAAGGAATCATCGAATCGGAGTCATTTCTTGACTTCTAGCTATTTCAATTCAGCCTCTTTCAGTTGTGGATGAGCTGTAAGGCAAGGCGATCCGGGAGCCTGCCCTGCTTCTCACTAGAATCGCCAGCCGGCACCGACATTCGAGAAGAATCGTGCTGAATCGCCGTTGAGGCCCCAACCCACTCGAATTCCGATTTCCAGATCTGGTGTGATGAGATAGTGGATACCCGGGCTGATGTATTGTGAGGTCTGCGCTGTTGCCTGCTGATCTGAGAAGATGCCAAAGTATTCGAGATGGGCTTTATATTTTGTTCCGACAGGAACTTTGAGCACCACCGACGGCGCCCACAGGTTGAAATGATCTTCTTCTTCGGCGGTGGCTGAATAGCGCATAGCGGCGTCAATCGTCCATTCATTGGGCAACTCCCAGCCCACCACGTAACACAGTGTGAACTGTGTCGTATTCAGACTCCCGGATGTCGGAGTATTGGCCTGCACAATGAGCGAGGATTGAGGCAGCCATGCGGCCTGTTCGTTCACAAACAGCTTCAATCCATAGAGCAGATCTCCGTCGTTCTCGATCTCATCAACCAGAGGTTCTTCCTCGATGAACGAAGAATTCCCACTGACGGAACCGCCACCACCCGTCTCGTAGTTCCATCCCAGCCGGATTTCCAGGCGGTCGCTCACGCCATATCGAACCAGTAATTCCGGGAAACTGTGTGTCTCCCGGCTGGAGGGATTATCAATGAACGAGTAAGCCGCTTCGACAATCGTTTTGTGGTGACCAACGACTGTCGTCGCCGGTGTAAATGAGTCGCGATCGGTTTCGATTTCATCGCCAGAAGTTGGACTGAAAACAATCGACGGATCTGCCAGCAAAGAGCGGTCAAAAAAACTCGTTTCCTGGGCTGATGCGCATTTCAACCAACCCGCCAGAGTCAGCAGAACGAGGGTCAATGCTGTCCATCGTAAGGAATTTGCGAGCATTCCAGTCACTCACTGAAGAGACGAGCTGCCAACACGCAGACGTTCAAGGATAGACCATTCCACACACTTGAGCGGGCCTCATCCATCGAGCGGCAAATTCTGCCGAAAACAGGCTGAGCCTGATGAAATCGAAGAATCACCTTGAGCTGAATATCCGCGGGCAAAATGGCCTGCAGTTCAGCGATTCTCTCTTTAATCTCATGCACCA
>NZ_LYDR01000007.1 GCF_001707835.1 Planctopirus hydrillae | reverse complement strand
CTTCTACGCCGGCATCACAAGTTATTGTTCCCGTTGAGGAGCAGCATCCCGAAGCCGATAAGCCCAAACGCTTACTCGCGAAGTTCAGGCAGCGTTGCTCGATGGCCGAGCAGATATTGCTGTTCACAGCCTGAAAGATCTGCCGACTGTTCCCACAGCCGGGCTGGAACTCGCCGCTGTCCCCGCGCGAGCACCGGTGGCCGATGCGCTGTTGTTACCCCGGGGATTTTCCGGCTCCGCCTCGCTCGCCATGTTACCTCGTGGCGCACGGATCGGGACCGGCAGCCCCCGCCGGCAGGCACAGCTCCTGAGAATTCGCCCCGATCTGGTTTGCTCCGAAGTTCGCGGCAACCTCGACACGCGCATCAGAAAGCTTGATGCCGGTGAGTACGAAGGACTGATTCTGGCAGTGGCTGGATTATCCCGCCTGGGCTGGAGTGATCGCATCTCGCTGATTCTTGAACCCCCCACGATGTTTCCAGCGGCTGGTCAGGGAGCCTTGGGATTAGAATGCCGCCACGGGGATGAAGCGACGATCCGCTGGGTCAGCCAATTGGAAGATCGCCAGACACGACTGGCCGTTGATGCCGAACGTGCCGTCTTGCGAACGTTGGAAGCGGGTTGCCATGCTCCCGTGGGGACGTGGGCTTCGTGGAAGTCGCCCGAAACTCTCCATCTGGAAGCGATTCTTATAGCCCCCGATGGTTCTGAAACGTTAGCAGCGGCAAGTTCGATGCATCAACCACTTGCTCAATACGGCAGTGGGAACGCTCTTGATGCCGCTCATGAACTCGGGGCGAACGTGGCCCACCTGCTATTGAAACAAGGTGCCTCGCGGTATCTGGTGTGAGGCCTGTCGTCAGCGCCGAGCCGTCAAACGCCGGGCCGTTGTAGCGGTTTAATCAGCTTCAGCCGTTGAAAGGGAAGCTCTTAATGAGATCAAAGATTTTTATTGACGGTGCTTACTAACACCGTTAGCGTCCATGAGTTCATTGCTCACAGCGCTGGCGAGCATTTGATCCAAGACTCACCTCTCCTTGGGAGTACTTCATGGATCTGCGCGCAGCGTCTGCCTTCTGGCCCGAACTCGGCGTCATTCCGAAGCTGGCTTCTGTGCTGATCAGCAGTCTGCTGATACTCTCAGCCGCTTTGAAATCGTATCAGTCACTGCACGATCTGCTCTATTTCGAACCAGCCTCGAGTGCGACCGCTTTTGAGCTCTTTTCAGTCTCAATCCTCGTCTTTGTCGCCACTCTGGTTCTGACCAACTTTCGATCCCGCGAGGTCTGGATCCTGGCGGCACTCCTGATGACGATCCTGGCGGCTTTTGCACTCTCGGCAGCTCTCGCGGGGGAAACGACCTGCGGCTGCTTCGGAAAACTGAGCTTTCGTCCGTGGAGTATCGTGATTCTCGATGTCAGCATCATTGTGGTCTCCTATCTGTGTGCCATCGTTTCCACGCGTCACTCGGGAAGCCTGTTGCGACCGGTGGCTCGAGCAGCGGGAGAATCACTCCTCATGGTCACGCTGATGGTTCTTGCCATGGTGCTGGCGTTATCGATCAGTTGGCCGCATGCGATCTCGGCACAGGCGCTCGTCAGCAGTCATCACCCCATCCCCGCCACGCCGATTGAACCCTCGGTGGAATGGGTCGAGGCCCGTATCCCTGTCCGCAATGTGCGCAGCACACCTGTGGCGATCGTCGGTAAAGAATCTGTTTGTGGTATCATTCTCGTGACACCGATTCCGCTCGTCATTCCCGCCCAGGAGACGATTTTTCTGGAAATGAAGCTGAAACTCTTTCCGCATGCCCAGCGGGGCGATGGCTCGCTGGCGTTATTTATTGGCGATGAGTCTCACAATGGAGCAGAGCTCGTCAACTCTTCTTCGTTCAGCGGGGGGAATGCGGTCAAGTTTCCCGGCCCGATTCAAAGCGCTTTGGCGGAAGCACAGCCTGCGACTGAAACGATCAACTCAACCAAGCTCCATCAACAGCGCCTGCGCCAGGAGCGGCTCACTTTTTCGGTGGTTCGAGACTCGCCACCACATGCGACCATTGCCGAGAAGTTGAATGAGGCCAGTGTAGAGAAGCTGACAGGTGATCCTGTTCGCTAGTTGTGTTCTGAATGTTCTGGAAATTAAAGGAAAACGCATGAAAAGACTCTTCTCACTATCCGCCATTTGTCTCTGTGTTTGTGCGATCGCACTGATAGCGAGCGTCTCTGCCGATGATCCTGTGAACGAAGAACCTGGCGATGATCCAACGACTTATGATAATCCTAAATGTCAAAGCCCTTCATACCATTGTAATCAAAGGGGGTTCCCCTTCACTGGGTTAAGCAACAATTGTCATGTGGGTGATCCTGATATTTGTGGAGCCGCCATTGCTCCCGCGACAGATTGCGACTGTGCTGTTCTTCGATCTCTCAGAAAACGAGACGTTATGCTATTGCAAGGCGAGTTAGTAACAAGCATTCATTATATAAAGACATAGATGATTTTAAAATCTGTTTTCTCCTGATCTGATCCCTACAACATTTCCGCAGATCGTTCGACTGCGGAAATGTTGTCCATACATATTCGAGATGAGGGTTGGAATGTCCAGGTTATCTGTCGGAATTCGATTGAGACTACGACAAGTGCTTTGGATTTTTTTGTTTTTACAGTTTGTCGCTGTGGGAGTGGCGGCGTCCGGCGAATCCATAAATTCTGGAAAGTGGACTCCAGCAATAATTGAGGATCGCTGGAAGCTTCCAGAACTTCCGGACCGTTTCCAGTTTGAGGTGAAGCGCACCCTTCGTCTGAATCCGGAGAATCCGCAGGATCTACGAGTCGCCACCACCATTGGGCGTTACAAGTTCCAACCAGGGTATTATGTCTGTGAATCTCCCTCGCCTACTGGTGCAACGAGTACCATAACCAGGCTCAAGATCTGTAATCCAGAGTATGCCGCTATGCTGCAAAAAATCGATAATGGTCGCTGGGTCGTCGAAAGGCTGTCGACAGGGCGAAATCATCCGCCGGAACTGACGGTCAACCCCAAAGCGATGCTCTCACAACATTCTGGTGCAAATGTAGGTATTCGCAATCGTCTGAAAGAACCTGGTGTTTCCATCACAAAAACGTGGACGGAGAACTGGAATGGCGAAGAAGTCGATGTGCTGGATGTCACTTTCCCCGAAGCTTCAGAAGCGCAAAAGACAGGCAAGGGGCCGATCGACTTCCCTCCCTCGGCACGACTGTATTTCACGAAGTCAGAACCGTCTGGCCCTGCGCGAATGGATTTTGAATTGAAATATACACTCGACGGAAAAGCCTATGTAAGGCCCCTTTCTTTTGCGTATAGTCAGCGAAGTCAGGTCGGCGATTTTTCACTTCCGTTGAAGTTTGAGGCGTGGCAATTGTGGAGGATCTCCAGGAATGACATTCCCAGCGAGACAGCATTATTAAACGTCGACAACTGGGACGCCCCTTTCCCCAAGGAACAGGCGTATTTAACGTATTACGGCTTGCCAGAACCGGAAGGGATCTCCCGGGGCATGAGCTGGTGGTGGTGGGTGGTCGCAGGATGTTTCGTTATCGCTATCTGGCTGGGCTGGAAAAGAGTCTCAGTATGAATCGCTCCGGCTTCACATTGATCGAACTGCTTGTGGCGATGGGAGTCATTGGCCTGCTGGTCGCCATTACGATTCCCGCTGTTCAGTGGTCTCTCCCACTGCCACCTCTGTGTCGAGGTTGGCCATCCGCTGAAGGGATTGTCTCTGAACGAAGATTTTGTCACTCAACTAGGAAACTTGCCATGAGAAGATTTTTGACCCTCGGTTTCGCCTGCTTTTGCCTCTCGACTGCCGCCTTTATCACCAGCGTTTGGGCCGATGACAATACCCCGGCGGATGTGGAAGAAACGGGAGATGGAGGAACCTACCACATTAACTGTAACGGAACTTCTGATGCCTGCAAAGATCGTCGTTCAGTAAACGGAGGCCCTCGAACGTGCGGAAACGATCGGTCAATCTGTGGAAACCCCATTGGAGGTGCTGCCTTCTGCGAGTGTCGGGATTCCCCAACCGACAGTATCAATTGCAATTGCCATGCCGGTTGAATCGTCCGGCTCCCTGATTGACGACTATTTCCACAGGATCGATGTCCGGTATGCCATGTGGTCGGGCGTCTGATTTCTGGACTTCATCACTCGACTCCCGAACGTCCCGGCTGGATCATTTTATATGTTCTTATGGCCACAGCGACCGATCCACCATTGTTTTGCAATACTTCTCATCTCGGCATGGTTACTCTTCAGTGCCGTGCCGTGCCGACATGTACAGTGTCGTGCAGGCGACGATGTGGTGGCAAGCCGACGTTTGGACGAGCTTCTTCGGCGGTGGTCGAAGGATGATCGTCCCGAATCTTTTCAAATGAAGATTTCATCAACCCAATCCCAGTTCAAGAATCAGCTTCCAACAGAAGTATTCAAGAGATATGTATCAACGGTGCGATCGGACGGAGGACACTGGATCCACGACTATTGCCCGCTGGATACGGAAGGGGCGATGGAGGCCATCGAGATTGTGAATCCCGACTACGCCGCCAAATTGCTGCGTATTCCAGGTCAAAAGTGGGTGCTTAATTCTCTGGCACTGCGGCATCAGAAAGCTTACGACACGCTGATCGATGCACGGTGGGAATCGTTTCATTTTCCCACTCATGTCGGTCTTGGACTGAAGGAACGGTTTGAGGAGGGTGGCCTCCGTATCGACGATTATTACGAAGGGACTGCCGACGGCGTCCAACCGGAGATGTTTGAAGTCACCATTCCGCCTCGGTCCGGCACGCGTCAAGAGACTTCGCGGTATATTCCTCACATTGTCTGGGTCCGCGTTTTTTCCGGGAGAGGATTGGGGAATGCGATACAACGTCTCGACCAGACTTTTTTACTTGGCGACTCGCCCGGAGCGAAAACAAGGAATTCCACAGTCCGATACACCGACTGGGTCACTCACGGTGGATTCCACCTTCCCCGACGACAAGAAGGCTGGTACAGCGACACGTTCGAGCCCCAGGGAAAGCCGCACTGGAGCGCCGATTTTGATTACTCGGAATGGGACTCGCCGTTTCCGAAGGAACAGGCCTATCTGACCTATTACGGCCTTCCCGAACCGGAAGGTGTCTCCAAGGGATGGGGCTGGTGGTGGTTGCTGCTTGCGGGAGGGCTGCTGGTAGTCGCGATGACGATTCTAATCCGTCGGAGGTCTTCATAATGTTGCTCCACAGACCATTCGAAGCACATGAAACGCGGAGTGATTGCGACACGTTATATAAAATCACCTGCATGCGACTTTCCGATGGCGTCAGCACGCAGGATGATCCTCAGGATGTGGTCATTATCAAGTCTCTTCGCGGCCTCTTGCTCCTATCGGCGATCTGCTCCGCAGTGTCGATTTTCCTGGGCTTTGCTCCCGCCTGCGAGGCGGCTGACCAGCAATCCAACCCTACTCAACAGCAATGGACGTCTGCTGAACTTAAAAACTGGTGGAGGATTCCGAGCTTGCCGGCTAAGTTCCAGTATTCTTTGACACTATCAACCCGTGTAAACCCTGAGAATCCAGGTGATGTGCAATTTGCTTCCACCATAAGCCATGTGAAGAAAGCGGCGAGCGATCACATCATGGAGAATCCTTTCCCCACAGGACCAAAGACGACTCTAACAAACTTGTTGATCCGCAACTCCCATTACGGGGCCTTATTGAGTCGAGTGAACAATGATCGCTGGGTCTTGAAAAAGCTGGGACTGGGATCGAATCTTCCACCCGACCTGAGTCGGGAACATGATTTCAACGAGTTGCCGCACTTCGGCCAAGCCGCCATCCTCCGCGACCGACTCGGCGAACCCGGTGTCCTGTTGAAGGAACTCCCGCGAGAAACATGGCGGGGTGAAGAGGTTCGGGTGCTCGAAGCAACCTTTCCCGATGTTCCTGAAGAGCGTAAAAAGGCGTTACAACCAATCAACTATACTCCTAAAGCCAAATTCTATCTCTCCTCCAAGGTCGATGGAGCACCTGTCCGTGTCGACTTCGATTTGAATTTCAGTTCTAACGGGAAGTCGTATCATCGTCCGATCGCCCATGCGTATAGCGAATGGAGTGAACTCGATGGTTTGAACATTCCCTTGAAGGCCGAGATCTGGCAGTTGTGGATTTCACCCCTCGACGGACCGCCGATGCAGACTCTCACGTTCGACCACTCGAAGTGGGACGCTCCCTTCCCCGAAGAACAGACGTATTTAACTTATTACCGCTTGCCAGAACCGGAGGGTGTGTCCAAAGGATTGGGCTGGTGGTGGTTACTGATTGCGGGAGGACTGGCATGCTTCGCGGTTTGGGTTATCGCCGTTAGGCGGCACACATGAACGCAGAACTGCGCAGATCCGTGTCTTGCCGCTCGCTGTCAAGCGTTTTTGCGGACTTCATTTTCCAGCAAAGTAGAGCCGCAAAGAGCGGCTTCACATTGATCGAACTGCTTGTGGCGATGGGAGTCATTGGCCTGCTGATCGCCATTACGATTCCCGCTGTTCAGTGGTCACGCCATGCCGCCAAACGTCTGGAATGTCAGAACAAGCTCAAGCAGATTGGTCTGGCACTCCACACGTTCGAAGCGTCACATCGCCAGTTGCCTGTGGGCAAGACCGGCTTAAAAACCAATCCCAAACAGCATTCCATGTCCTGGATGATTCCCATCCTGCCCCATCTCGAACAGGCCACTCTCTGGCATGAGTCTCAAGCCGCTTATGAAATGAAAGCCAGCCCCTACGCGAACCCGCCTCATTATCCGTTTGCCCAGGTTGTGCCGGCTTATGTCTGTCCACTCGACGAGCGAGCGTCAAAAATTCGAAGTGCCTCAACGCTTGACGGAGGCTTCGTCGCCCTGACGAGCTACCTGGGAGTCATGGGAAGAAACCACATGACCTCGGACGGTGTGCTGATCTTTGATCAAGTGGTCCGGTTTTCCGATATGACCCGCGGCACGAGCCAGACCCTATGCGTGGGGGAGCGTCCGCCGAGTCCTGATCACAATTTTGGCTGGTGGTATACAGGAGTTGGTCAGGAGGGGAGTGGTTCCGCCGACATGCTGCTGGGAGTTGAAGAGCGAGTGGCCCAGACGCCGCACAACAAATTTATTACCGATGGTCATTGCCCGGACCAACAATATCCCTTTGCACCGGGCCGCCTCGACGAGCTTTGCGATTCCCTCCACTTCTGGAGCCTGCATGCCGGGGGAGGAAATTTTCTATTCTGCGATGGCAGTGTGCGGTTCATGGCATACGAATCCGCCGAAATCCTGCCGCTCCTCGCCTCCAGAAATGAAGGGGAGAATCGCCTGGAGTGAATCTTGATTATCATCAAAAGCAGCGCATCAAGCGATGCTTGCAGTCTTTACATATTGCTGTTTTAGATGGAATAAGAATCTACCATCTTTGAAAACTCATCCGAATACAAAGGCATTTGCGAAGGTTTGATTCAGCCTGCTGTCTCTCGCCAGGCAATGGTTGTTCAGTTGCCCCGTGTACGCACAATAGAACGAGAATAAATTGTTGATTTACCCAACAAAAACGGCATGTATGATAACGGTTATGCTCTGCGCAGCTTTTTCAGCAGTACCTGCTGTTGTTTCAGCGCAGAGCAAGCCGCACGATCCTTTGCTTTCCGGTCTCCTGCACAAATGGGCGTCGTATTCGGCAGGGGATCGCTATTCTGTAAACATCACGAGTCCGGAGATCGATCCTGAAACTGGGAGGGTTCTCGATACAAAGCCCGGAAAAGTCTCTATTAAGAGAGACGGTCAGTATTTCGTTGTTGTATCGATTCTTTCAGGCCGTAGCAACAAGCATCATTATATGATGATTTCTAATCCTGGTTATCAGGCGCGGCTCGAGCGCTATTCCAATGATCCCTGGGTGCTGAAATCGCTCGTCCTTTCTACAGACCGTGGAGGGTTGCCCCCTCTTGATGAGGCTGATCGACTGCAATGGAGAACTCTCAAATGGTTAGCTAATAAGTCGGATAAGCTTAGCCAGAACTTTTCTCGGGTTATTGATCAGGGAAGTGCAACGATTGAGGGTGCTGAGGTTAAGTTTATTGAATTTGAGTTGAAAACGTTGTCTCGAGAGGAGGTGCTCTCTCGCCGTATTTATAGTTCTGACAACCCTTCAAGAGTCAAAATCTACTACGCACCTCAGTACAACGATTTTCCTGTGCGTTACGAATCGTGCTATCAGGTGCATGAGCCGGATAAAAGCATTCCAGTGTGCAACGGAGTTCGATTTTCGGGATGGCAGACTGTGCAAGGTATGGCATTACCTTCTCTGGTCGAAGTGTTCTCAATTGATGACAAAGGAAATGCGAAGCCTGCGAGTCAGCGAGATGAATTTGATTATTCGCAGTGGGAAGTCCCATGGGATCGGAAAGAGGCCTATTTGACTCATTATGGATTACCTGAGCCTGAAGGAGTTCAAACAGGCTGGGGCTGGTGGTGGCTCGTTTGCGGAGGGGTATTGCTATGCGCTGCCGTCGCTTTGATCGCACGCCGTCGTGCGAGTGTTTAGCCGCCAGAGGCTTCACGATGATTGAATTGCTGGTGGCCATCGGGATGATTGTCATCCTGCTTGGAATCACTTTGCCAGCAGTTCAGTGGGCAAGAATGGCAGCGGCCAGGCTGCAGTGCCAGAACCAGTTGAAGCAGATAGGTTTGGCACTTCACACTTTCGAGGCGGCTCAGGGCTTTCTTCCCGCCGGAAAATCGGATCCTTCGACCAATCCAAAACAACTGGAAATGTCGTGGATGGTACCGATTCTGCCTCATCTTGAGCAGACAATACCATGGCAGGAGTCTCAGCGTGCTTACCGGATCTATAACACACCGTACATGAATCCACCCCATTATCCATTTGCGAAAACAATGGCCGCTTACGTCTGTCCGCTTGACGAAAGAGCCTCGCGCCCCCGAAATGCGCCCACCCTTCAAGGAGCTCTGGTGGGAATGACGAGTTACCTGGGGGTTTCGGGTGTGGATTATCGAAGTCCAACCGGCGTGCTTGTCTACGGCAAACGCATTCGACTGGCGGAGATCACCGATGGCACGAGCCAGACCCTATGCGTGGGGGAGCGTCCGCCGAGTCCTGATCACAATTTTGGCTGGTGGTATACAGGAGTTGGTCAGGAGGGGAGTGGTTCCGCCGACATGCTGCTGGGAGTTGAAGAGCGAGTGGCCCAGACGCCGCACAACAAATTTATTACCGATGGTCATTGCCCGGACCAACAATATCCCTTTGCACCGGGCCGCCTCGACGAGCTTTGCGATTCCCTCCACTTCTGGAGCCTGCATGCCGGGGGAGGAAATTTTCTATTCTGCGATGGCAGTGTGCGGTTCATGGCATACGAATCCGCCGAAATCCTGCCGCTCCTCGCCTCCAGAAATGAAGGGGAAGTTCACAGAGAGTGATTTCTCGCGAAACTCATACGGAATATAAACAAAAGTCCACTGGATGACGACCGCAGGTTTGACGGTGTTCGGGCGGCCGACTACCATCTGGCCATATCAAATTAGAACCGAAGGCTGTGCCTGCATAGCTTTTGGCGGTGACTGGGAGGCTCCCACGTCGGCCGGCGAGGAGAGTGGCAATGTTGCTGCACTCGTTTCTCAGCGATCGAGCCCTGCCTCAACCGGCAGTAGTTGGGTGATTTCATGAGCGATATTGTCGTCAAGGATTTTCTTGAAGCCGGGATTCATTACGGTCACCGTACCAGCCGCTGGAATCCTAAAATGCGGCCCTACATCTACGGACGCCGCAATCTGATCCATATCATTGACATCAAGGAAACGGTTCGCGGATTGTTGCGAGCCAAGCGATACCTGCAGAAGGTGGCTTCCCAGGGGAGCCTGATTCTGTTCTGCGGCACCAAAAAGCAGGCTTCGGATGCGATCCGTGAGTATGCCAATCAGGCCGGTATGCCATTCGTCGATTACCGCTGGCTGGGTGGTGTCTTTACGAACTTCCGTACGATTCGTGGTCGTATCAAGCGTCTGGAAGAGCTGGATCAGCTCTTTGAATCCGGCGAAATCGAGACGTATTCGAAGAAACGCCGTTCGACGCTGCTCCGCGAACGCACCAAGATGACACGCAACCTCGATGGTCTGCGAAACATGAACCGTCTGCCAGAAGCGATGGTCATTGTCGATCCCCGCAAAGAGCACAACGCGCTGCACGAGGCCAAACTCGTGGGCATTAAGACGATTGCTCTGCTGGATACGGATTGCGATCCCGATCAGGTCGATCTGCCCATTCCCGGCAACGACGACAGCATCCGCTCGATTCAACTGGTCCTGCAGCACCTGACAGAATCGATTCTCGAAGGCAAGAGCGTTCTGCCACAGGAAAAGGTGGAACCGCTGGTCGAAGAGCAACTCAAGCCACGTCCATCGCTGTAAGCCAATCCAGGCGGAAATTCAGCGAGCGGCGGTTGGGGTTTCGAGTGGAACTGGCTGATCAAAGCCCGCCAGTTTCGACTGGGAACGGGAATGTGATTTGTGGACTTCTGGCGAAGAATTGGTTTCTTTGCCGGAAGTTACTTTTGCAAATGAACCCAAAGGCTCATATTTGAGTCTGGAATCCAGAATCGGCCAGTTTTTGATTCTGATTCAGAGCCTTGATATTTAAATCATTCGCGACCGGCTGGATCGCTGGAACGTGAGAGAATTCAAGTTGTCAGCCTCATGATCGAGTGACTGACTCTATTCAACGAAATTGATTCGGCTTGTCCCGACAGGAGAGAGAAGATGGCGGAAATTACTGCAGCCGCTGTAAAACAGTTACGCGAGATGACCGACCTGCCCATGATGGACTGCAAAAAGGCTTTGACTGAAGCCGGTGGCGATCAGGAAAAGGCGCTGGCTCTGCTCAAGGAGTGGGGCAAGAAGGTGATGGTCAAGCGGTCGGAAAATTCGACGCAGGAAGGTTTGATTGTCATTGAGATCAAGCCTGATGGCAGCGAAGCCGCCATGATTGAACTGCAGTGCGAATCGGCACCAGTGGCTGTTTCGGAAGACTTCAACTTTTTGGCCAACCAGTGCATCAAGCAATTGCTGAACGGGCCAGGTGCAGCGACTCCTGAAGAACTGTTGGCACAGGCAGCCCCTGATCGTCCTGGTCAATCGTTGAACGATCTGCTGGGCGAAGTCGTCAACAAGATTCGCGAAAAGATGGTGCTGGCCAAGATCGCACGAGTGACTGGCCCTGTGGGTGGATACGTTCATCACGACAAGAAAAACGGCGTCTTGTTCCGGGCTGAAGGAGCCGGCAAGTCGTCGGAAGTTCTGCGTGATGTAGCGATGCACATTGCTGCACTCAAGCCTAAGGCGACACATCCGACCGAACTGCCACAGGAACTTGTTGCTGCTGAACGAGCCAAGCTGACGGAAGAAGCTCTCAAGAGTGGCAAGCCGGCAGCCGTGGTCGAGAAGATTGTGGAAGGCCGCCTCAAGAATTTCTATGTCGAGCAGGGTGTGCTGTTTCGATTTGATAACGGCGTCTGGAACGGCCATTCCCGCAAGCGAGGTATTGAACT
>NZ_LYDR01000006.1 GCF_001707835.1 Planctopirus hydrillae | reverse complement strand
GCGTACGTCAGGTTCGTCTCGACCCTTAAGCAAAAGTTCGCCGAGGCAAACTTGGAGCTCAGCGTCGACGTAGAGGCCAGCGCACCGTCTAGTGCCATTCCCGAACTTGCCTCGGCGGCCGACTACCTCGTGGTGATGGCCTACGACGAACACGAGGAAAGCGGTTCGCCCGGACCGATCGCCAGTATCGATTTCACCGAGCGACTCCTTGACAAAGTCCTGACAAGCGTTTCGGAAGACAAGGTCGTGTTGGGGGTCGGAAGCTATGCCTACGACTGGACGGAGGGGGAATCTCCGGCCGAATCACTCAGCTACCAAG
>NZ_LYDR01000005.1 GCF_001707835.1 Planctopirus hydrillae | reverse complement strand
AACGCCTGACTCAAACCCAACGCCGCCAAGGAGAAAGACTGCTCAACTCCTGCTGAGAAAATCGTGGACGGCGTTGCATGGCACACTGCTGCAAGTATGGTCCACAGAGCGTTTTTACTTCATGCAATGCGTATCACTTGCCCGTCAGTTCAACAGCACTCACCACTGAGCGATGATCCGAAGGGTAGGGGACGACGACCACATCTGCCGCCTCTTTCGATTCTCCCACGACTTGCGAACTGAGGACTTTGCCACCTCCCTGACGCATCAGCACAAAATCGATGCGATCGTGGCGATCTTTGGGGTCGGTGATCTTCGTGAGCGGTGTCCAGGTGATTCCGGGAGCAGTGACGGGATCGGGATGGGCTTCGCGGTAGGTGTCAATAAAGCCTGCCTCTGCCATCATGCTGGTTGCAGGCCATTGAACAGCGATCGGGCAGCGGCCAGCCTTTTGAGCTGCTGCCGTCCAATCCCAGTGCGATGGTTCATTGAAATCGCCCGTCACAAAGACTGTGGCGTCCGCGGGAACTGTGGCTTTGATATCCGCAATCAGACGCTCGACCTGCTCTCCGCGGGCCTTTTTCGCGAAGTCGATCGCTTCCTGCTCGGTCTTGATAAACGGGTAATCGCCGTAAGGAATATTCAGCAATTGGTAGGGCTGGTACGGAATATACATGAGATGGGCGTTGAACAAATACAGCTTCGTACCACTGGGATGTACAATTTCGACACCCCATTTTCCTGGTGATGCTTTGCCAATGGGATAGCGACTCAAAATCGCTGTGCCGCCACCCTGATCGAAGTAATTCCAACCGAGGATTTGAGCAATCTCCTTAGCTCGATCAGGCCGAGGTTGACCGCTGGCCGCATAGCCACGCGTCTCCTGCAATCCCACCAGATCCGCCTGGGCCTCACGAATGACTTTGGCAGTCTGTTCGAGTGGTTGTTTCCCGGCATCCCCACCATGCCACAAGTTATAGCTCATCACTCGCACCACGGGTGATTCCGCCTGTGTCACTGTCGCCAGGAGCAGCAGCCAACTGAAACCTGCGATGAACAAAGACTGCTTCAGTAATCCTGGAATCAATTGCCCGTTCATGAAAGCATTCCTCGGTAAGTCTCTCAGGCCACGGATCGGGCCTGCTGCCCAACTCGATAGTGCTGGATGGTACCTGCGCATTGAGTCAATCCAACAGGTTCAATGTCCTACCAAAGTTCTTCCTGGGGGAACACCAGTTTCGATCATATTTTTGAGGTGCTGGCAGGAAATTCATCAAAATTCCATGTGCTCTCAATCAACTGGATATATCGGCAATCCGTTCAAAATAAAACCGTCCGACAACCCGGGCTGTCGAACGGTCTTGAAGAGGAATCGATTGTCTTTTGAGCCTACTTCACTTCAAAAACTTCCGTGGTTCTGGCTTTGCCGGATTCCATACTGGCTCCACCAACAAACACCAGTTGATGCTGGCTGATGGGGAGCATGCGATGGAAGAAACGGGGCTTCTCCAACTGGTGGACCAGATCCCACTGAGAACCATCGGCTGAGAGCTTATAGACCTTGCCCGACATCACACTTACGAACAGATTCTGATTGATGGCGAATGCCGAATTGCCAAAGCCTTCCATCCCCTCGCCAGGCAACGCAGGCCCTGAACTCCATGAATTTGTCGCTGGATCGTAGATGGCAACTTCTGTCGTCGGGCCACCCTGATTTTTCATCCCGCCAATCACGTAGAGCTTCCCCTGATGCTCGGCGAGGGAAAGTGCTCTGCGTCGGAACGGTGGATTCGCAATCGGCTGCCAGACTGGAGGATTCGCCGAAACGTCACACTTCCAGGCTGTTTCGTGCCACTGAGCTTCCTTGCCACCGCCATTCAGATTCCAGCCACCGACGACATAGATGGTCTTGCCGATCACAGCAGCATCCAGCGAAGAGCGTGGCTCAGGAAGTGCGGGCAATTCGATCCATTGCTTACTCGCAGCATCCCAGCGGGCAAAGTCGCTGGTGCTTTTCAGAACTTCCTTCTCTTCCTTGCCGTTATCAGCAATAAAGCCACCCATGCGATAAAGGTCATTTCCTACGGCGACCATCGCCAGACCCGTTCGCTCTGGTCCTTCTCCGACCACTTTCCATTCGGAAGGCTGTTTGACGTTTAGCGCCAGCAGTTCACGCGATTGATCTTCTTTCGCGTAATGATGGGCACCCCCTGCATGGCCTCCGTAGACATAGACCACGTCGCCCACGACAGCTCCACCAAAGCTGGTGATGCCGCGAGGAAGTTCGGGCAAGGCCTTTGATACGGCGGGTTGAGTCACTTCAGCGGGCGGCTTGATCAAGAGTGAAGTTGTGCTGTAGATCCGAATGGACTTGTATTCTTTATCCCCCAGCTTGCCTGGTTCTTCCAGAACTTTTTTGACGCGAATGGAATAGAGCCCATTGGCCAGTGTTCCCAGGGCGAGTTCTCCCTGAGCATTGGAAACACCTTCTTTGCTGGCCGAAAGATCGCCACCATCGACAGTCACTTCAATCCCTTCGGCTGGCTGGCCTTGCCAGAAGGTACGCAGCAGGAAGTCGTCGCCTGAGCGTTCGGCGACAACTTCCAATGGCAATACCGCCGCATCGCCAATGACTTTACCACCTTTGCGGTTGGCAATCGTTTGTGAGCGACCGCAGTATCTCAAGAGGTAGGGTTCGGCTCCACCTTTCGACATGACGCCGTAATCGAGAAAGACTCCCGCGTTGGTGGATTTGGGCGAGAAGGTGGCTTCCAGAGAGTTTGCCCCTTTTTCAAACTTGAGGGGGCTGACTTTCACGACGTCATCGTGCAGGTTGGCTTCCCAGAGCTTGGTCCCGAGAATTTTTTCCAGGAGTGCTGGATTATCAGGGGCCGCTTCTTCGGAGAAGTAAACATGCACCTTGCCATCGGCTGACTGATTGGCATCCACGACCCATAAAAAATGGGCCTGGGAAGTCGATGAAAACACGCACATCATGCAAATCGCAAACAGCAGTTTGCTCGATTTATTCACCCAATGAACTGAAAGCATATCGGAACTCCAGAAAAACCCTTGAGTCTGTGAAGTAAACGTAATTATTCAACGCGAACTTGTACGACCATGTCACTCACGCCCAGAACAGAACCTCCATCAACCGTTAATGAGGTGAGGTTATACCATAATGCCCCACTGATATCGACAACATCATCATGTTCAATGAAAAGCTCAGAGCTCGCAGAAACGGAAAATATTCCGGACGATGGTTCGATCACTGTGACAACTCCATTACTATCACTGACCCAAACACCATCCAAAGCGTATACCGTCACAATCTGCTCGCCCACTGTAACCTGAATGTATCCAGTTGCTCCATGGTTAAAATGAGCGATGCCGCTAGTAAGCGCTTGAGCTTCATAAGACACGCTTACTGAAACTGTATAAAAACCAGAATCTTCTCTCGATTCACTTTCGTTGTCTGCAACGAATTCCACATCCCAATCCAAGCCTACAGATGCTGATAGATTGGCATCGCTCGGGTCTGAGCCATCGAAAGAGATGTTGTGAGTTCCCAGCACAATTGCGGGTGCGCTGATAGTCGTGTCCCCATCGCCTTCGGCAACAATATCACCTTGCAGGTGTGAAACTGCGTTGTTGGTAAGAATAGTTGACGCGGATGTAATGGATTTCTGTGCGGTCTCTACAAAGCCTGAGCTATAGCTATCGGAGTCAGTGTTAACTGGGGGATGAAAATCAGGCATAACAACACGGGTATACGTGTTCAAACTCAATCTGACACCACCCAGTTCAGTTCTCAAAAAGCGAAGCGGTGGCTCAGCTCTTGCAGTATTCGTAAGCAAACTGATTATCGCAAGCAATGTAAAAGTCATACAAAGTTTCATTGGGATTCCTTGGGAAACTATGTGGCTATGCACAGATCAAAACATTAGAAGTCACAGGGGTGCTTTCACTTCCCTTACGATTTTTTTAAGTCAAAATCGAGCTTGTTGGCTATCTGTCCGGGGGTGATCGTGACCCTTAGTTCCGAGTTTCTGTTATACTTTGGTGGTACTGGCTGCTTGGGAAGTTGTCTTCCTTTGTGTTCTGCAAGATATTTTGCATATGCTGCCTCGTCATCGATCTCAAAAGGAAGCTCGATTTTCTTTTCGATTTCGACACGATATGTCCCGGGGATGACTCCCTCCTGGTGACTAATCTCGTAGAAACCATCTTGTATGATTCCATAAGCAGCAGGGCCTTTGGTCTGGCCATCCGGTATGAATCGTACAGTTCCTTCATTCATTGGGGTACCATCAAATAAAATGCTTCCGGAGATGGGCTGGCGACCTACATCGTTCTGGCCGCAACCTTTGAAGCTGAGTACTCCAAAGAAGAGTAATATAAGCATGAAGTGTTTTTGAAACATAGTGTATTATACTCCGGCCAAATGACTCAGTGGTGCTATCTATCAATGGATTCACTTATCATGTGAAATGATATTGGCCGATCCTGGAAGATGCGGGAATGACGTTTAGCTGAAAGATAATGAGACAGCGGTGTAAGAAGGGTGGTGCCATTGTTGGAGCCACCCTCTTAGACGAATAACGACTTATAGCTTCTAGAAATCACCCACAACTTCACCGCCGCCCCGCGTCGCAAGTGCCGAAAGAAGGCCGCTATCAATGTTTTCGCTTAAGAAGCGGACGTGGCCATCGGCAAAAACCATGTTCACCACACCTGTGTGGTCGCTGCGGAAACGAGATAGGACAGCACTTCCCCCTGATTTGGGATTAAATGGTGGCTGAACTACAAAAGCTGTTGAAAGGTTGTATGGCGATGCCCAGTACGTAAATCCCCATCGAGTCTGTCCTGCACATGAGGCACTGCTGCTAAATAGATAATCTGGGAGATTCCATGCAGATTCTCCGGCGAGTAAAGTGTTAGATGTGCCGTCTGTGAAATCTCTAAGTCTTGTAACTCCTGTTGAGGAAGGGATGATTGCCCCATTGCCGGCTGTAGTACCTGTATTCACTGCATAGGTACCAGGTGCTCGATTCTCGTCAATATTCCTCCCAGTGGATGTGTTCGTGCATCCGGGCATTGGGACTGGTCGCCGTAATACAGCTGATGGACACAGGTAGGCTGGAATGACCTGAGAGGTGACTGCGGTATTTGCCGGGTCAGAGTTAGTCAGGTTAAAATTGTATTTAAGGAACAGATTTCCTTGATCGATTTGTGGCAGAATCGCAGCAAATGCACTTGTCCCGGTGGCGGCTGTACCGCCGTCTGTCGTGCAGAAGGCACCATGCACATCATGATAGTTGTGAAATGCCAGCCCAATCTGCTTGAGATTGTTGGTGCACTGGGTTCTCCGGGCGGCTTCCCGGGCCTGTTGGACGGCTGGGAGGAGCAGGGCGATCAGAATGGCGATGATCGCAATCACCACCAGAAGTTCGATCAACGTAAATCCGCGTCGCGGCAGCAAATGTCGCATAGAAATCTCCACGCCTAAGGCCTTTGAAATGAAAGGCTCACTTCCCCATGAAGTGATGACCTCACAGGCTGGCTGGGAGAATCTCCTGGCTGGCATAAAACTGAGACTGAGTCTCAATGTCAGTATTATTCAGGCTGCCAGACTTTTCGCAACTGTTGCCTTGAAAAATCTGCGATCTCCTGGAGAGAAGAGTCGCAACTATTGGCAGAATATTTGGTTACGGAAATAGAATTTGTGCGGCTAAAGCGACTGTTCCTCGCGATCCAGCGCCAACAACCGACGATCCGCATTGAACGTGGGGACGGGGAGGGCACTCGCTTTCTCAAAAGCAGAGGCGCGATCCAGCCCTTCTTTCCGTGTGGCGACACCTCGAAAAACGGGTAAGCCGCGTTTTGTCGCCAGAATCTCGCGGCGAGTTCTGCCGCGCGGTGCATCAGGCCATGGACCGGAAATCGCTTTCAACTCAAAAAAGGCAGGCACCACCTGCTCCATGTACTGCCAGTAAGCCGGATGATCTGTCTGCAGGATCAACTCGCCTCCGGGCACTAACGCCTGATGGGCCATCGCCAGAAACTCCGGCGTCACCAGGCGCTTGCCAATCAGGTGCTCTTCATAATAGGGCTGTGGGTGATAAATGCAGATCTTCGATACAGAACCTGGGGGCACGAACTCTGCGAGCAGTTCCTTCCCACCAATCACAGCAAATCGAAGATGCCCCAATCCTCTTTGGTTGGCACGCCTCGTCGCATAGCGAATGACGACGGGCAGGATATCAACGCCCAGGTAACAGTATTGAGGTTCGACAATCGCGTGCCAAAGCGTACTGCGCCCATTGCCGCAACCGAGATCGAGCACGATGCCCTGCTTCTGTTCGAGCGTTGGTCCAAATACTTCAGGCCAGTTCAATAGACCGGCAGTTGGCAGAGATTTGATGGCTGTTTTGACCCACTGCTCGGGAGGGAGAATCTCACCGGGGATGGGAATACCGAACTCCCGCTCAATCCGCCGACTTTTTTCGGGCTTTTCTCTCTTCGGCTGTCCCTCAGTGAATGCAGGCGGCTGATGGGCGAGATCCTTCATGGGCTCGACTCGATTTTCCGAAAGCTCTGGTGATCTGGGTGATGGCGGATTCTGTGCTGATTCGTCGGATCCTGTCATCTCGGCCACATCCTGATGAAGCTTTCGCACTGATTTGTATGGGCATGAGGGATAAATCCGCCCCTGCGTCCTTGAGTTTACCTCCGGACAGGCTCATTCTGCGATGGATGCCAGAAGATTGTTCTCCCGCCAGATCGACAGGAATTCATCCCATGAAAGATCTTCTTTACACACTTTACCCCGGTCGCCCATCAGCATCTGGATGTGATTGGATGTCCGGACGAACCTGCTGGTTGTCGCTTCTGGGAGCCAGTGCTCTCTTGTGGCATGCCGTGGCGTTTCGACAAGTGGAAGTGATCGCTGCTCCACCAACGGTCATCGACAACCCCGCCACAACCACAGCGGCACCGCCACAGACCGCCACGGTTCCACAGGCAGAGCGATGGAACAAGGAACTCGCCGCTTTCGACAAGGAGAACACGATGCATCCTCAGCGTACGGGCGGCCTTGTTTTCTGCGGCAGCTCCACCATTCGATTATGGAAACTCAAAGATTCATTTCCTGAATACTCGCCGATCAATCGCGGGTTTGGAGGCTCTCGATATGACGATCTTGTTCGCCATGCCGAACGCATTCTGAAGCCACTTCAACCGGCTGTGCTGGTGATCTATTCGGGTGATAATGACATCGCCGCCAAGCAGTCCAGCGAAGAAGTCGTACAGAACTTTGAGAAGTTCCATACCTGGGTTCGTACCGAATTACCCGAGACAAAAATCATCGTGCTGGGGATCAAACCCAGCGTTAAGCGCTGGGAGATGATTGAATCGATTCGCGAAACCAATAGTCAACTGGCGAAAATCTGCGGCAAAGACCCCCAGGCGACATTTATCGATACCGAGACGGTGATGCTGGGGGCGAATGGTCAACCGATCCCGGAACTGTTTGTGGCCGATGGGCTGCACATGAGCGAAGAGGGTTATCGCCGCTGGGCACAATTGCTCAAACCTTATCTGGCAGTGATTCATCCCCCTCAGTCAAGTGCGGTTATCAAGTGATTTGTCTCGGGGATAAGACCTGACCATGACATACAACTTGACGTCATCCCCCGGCCCAAACAAAGGTGATGACGGGTGGCCCGGCCAACTTGTGGCCGGGTTGTCGTGCATCGCCACGACAACAAGAAGCCGCGCCATGCGCGTGCCCTTCCACCATTTTTGACATTGGTCTTGGGTGGCACGACCCTGAAGGCATTGCGCAAGGGCGTGGTCTTCATCGGGGTTTCTAGCGTCGAAAGACTTCATCCGCCTCAGCAACAGAGTGTTGCCAGCACGAATGCAGCCGAAGCGTATTTTTCTGACTTTCGATCATGTTCGCTATGGCCGATGAGAATCGAACAACCTGGGGGCAAACGAGGACGTTTGACTCCAGCCACCGAGTCTTCCCTCATCCAGTCTCCAGCTACCCACAAATCAACATGCCTCATTTCCCCAATCGATGAAATCCCTGTGAAGATCGCATCGAGCCAATTGCAGCCCCATTTGCGAAATGTAGAGTGAGGCCAAGCCGAATGGCGAATGGCCCAAGGCTCGCTGCATTTGGTTGTCTCGTATGGGAGTGCGAGTCAACGAAATCGAGTATGGACCGGATGGTGCGATTTTTCGCTTCTGGGGACTTCAAGTATGACCTGTTTTCAACTCTCTCTGCCATGGGTGCTCCGCACTGGTTCTCGCAAGCTGTTGAGAGGGGCTATGCTGGCTGTGGGCATCATGAGTCTCTGGGGTTGCGATCAGATCAATCCGCCCGCGCCAGAAGTGAAGCCAGTGATGGGCTTCAAACGAGACGACGATGAGCCGGCACCACCACCTCAGGTGACACCACCGCCCGCAGTTGTCGAGGCACCGGCTGAAATGAAGGAACCGGAGCCCCCTCCAGCCCCCAAAGTTTTCACAGCTCGACTCTCGGCCTGGCGTATTGTTCCAACTCAGGAAAAGGGAGTGAATGGTCTGCTCTTCACGATCGAGTTCGAAGCTTTGGAGCATCTCAGCGAAGTGGTCCTTGCGGAGGGCTCGATATTTGACAATCGCAATCAGGAAATTCGCCTGTTGCCGATTCGCGATGGAAATTATTTCCGAATCACCAAATTCGTTCCAAAGGCCTCTGCGGCTGGTGCACCATACTCCGCCGTTCTGTGGTGGAAAGGTGTTGATAATGGACCCTGGAAAGAAGCCGTTCGCTCTCGTCTGTAAATGAGATGAGTCCTCCAGATTGTTCAGCAGGAAGACACTTGGCAGAAAAAGTTGCTGAACCTGACAATTTCAAAAGCAATCAGATAGATTTACGAATTTGAATTCGTGAGTATTTTGGTGTGATTTGAAACCTGTCAGGACGTTACCTGCCCATGAGAACCCTCTTTGCCGGTTTACATCAGTTTCATAAAGAGGTTTACGAGAAGCAGCGGAACTTGTTCGAGAAGCTGAGTTCTGGCCAAAAGCCTGTGGCTCTGTTTATTGGCTGCTCCGATTCGCGTGTCGTCCCTGATCTGATCATGATGACGAATCCTGGAGAGCTGTTTATTCTCCGTAATGCCGGGAATATTGTCCCGCCGTTTGGAGCATCGACCGGAGGAGAAGCAGCCACCATCGAGTTTGCTGTTTCAGCCCTGAATGTGAGTGATATTATCGTTTGCGGGCACTCTCAATGTGGGGCCATTAAAGCACTGCTTGATCCCGCTTCGACTGAAAAACTCCCCATGGTTCGCCAGTGGCTCCTGCATGCTGAAACCACACGGAGGATCATGGAAGAGAACTATCCCGCTTTATCACCAGCCGATCGCTATGAAGTCGCCATTCAGGAGCATGTCCTCGTTCAACTGGAAAATCTGCAGACTCATCCGGCCGTCGCTGTTAAACTCCAGCGAAATCAGATCGCGTTGCATGGCTGGATTTATCAATTGGAAACTGGCCAGGTGCATGCCTTTTCACCGAATACAGGTGTTTTTGAACCTCTGATGGGTGACAAATCGATGGACTCTGCGGCTTTGGCACAGCCAGTCACTTCAAACGTGCTCAACAACGCCAACGGAAGCACTCCACAGAATCCTCCTGCCTGAAGGCGGCCCTATGAATTCTTCCCCACAGGCAGCAGAAAGTTCTGTCACTGATACCAGTCGACTGACGCCGGAAAAACTGCAGATCCGCTGGAAGGGGTTCGCACCGACAGTGATTATTGCCAGCGGATTCGCCTTGGGTGGGCTGTATGCACTTGGTACTCGCGGCGGGACGCAAGGTCTGTGGATGATGCTGATTCTGGGTGTCACACTGGGTCTGACGATGACAGCCGCCGGGATGAGTTGGGCCGGTACGATTGCTTTAGCAGAAAATGCGAAAAAAGGTCTGCTGTTTGTGCTGTTTCCCCCTTACACACTCTGGCGTGTCATCGTTCGCTACGACATTTTCTGGCAATCGATGCTGGTCTTTGTACTGGGGTTGATCATTTCCTTTGGCTGTGTCTGGATCGCTTCCGAAGGCTTAAAATCCCAGTTTGCCGGTTGAATCAACAAACATTCGTGTTGCTTCATGGCCGTAGTTGTTTATGCCTTGGACTCATGCCGAGGCATCGGGAGATCCCCAGCCGCCACCTCCGGGCGTGTGGATGGTAAGAAGATCACCTGTTTCAACTTGTAGTGTGGCTTTGCCCCCCAGATCGATGGTTTCGCCAGTTTGCGTGCGTGTGAGCAGATTCTGCCCCGGTTGTCCCGGCTCTCCACCGGCAACACCGTAAGGACGGAAACGCCCTCGTCTTTCTGAAAGAATTGAGACTGAAAGTGGTTCCAGAAACTCGAGCTGGCGGGTGACACCATGGCCACCACGATACTGGCCCGCACCGCCAGAACCCTGGCGAATGGAAAAGCTTTTCACTCGGAGCGGATATCTTTGTTCGAGGATTTCAGGGTCTGTCAGACGTGTATTTGTCATGTGCGAGTGAATTGCGTCTGCGCCCGGACCTCGCGAAGTCGCCCCTGTTCCACCACAGATGGTTTCGTAGTAACCGAAGCGATCATTGCCAAATGTGAGGTTGTTCATGGTCCCCTGGCTGGCTGCTGCGACGCCAAAAACACCGAGGAGAACATCGACGAGCCTTTGAGACGTTTCGACATTTCCCCCCACTACAGCCGCCGCGAGCTTTGGATCGTGTTGAGCAGGAGGGTTGAGCAGACATTCAGGTAACACAATCTCTACAGGTTCCAGGACGCCACTGTTGAGTGGAAAGTGTGTGTGGGCTTGATCGGGATGATACCACTCCACAAGAGACCGAAGTGTGTACATCACACTGGCGGTGACAATGGCTCGATTGGCGTTGAGATTGCTCTTGAGAACAGGCCCGGTTCCTGTGAAATCGAGTTGGCAGACAGGTGAGTTTGCCTTCTGATTCGATGAAGAATCCGATTTGAAAATGCGGCAGGTTAACTGGATTGGTGAGCCATCGTCGAGATGATCGATCAACGGGTATTCGCCGGGAGGGAGTTTTCCCAGCAGTTGGCGGATCATGGTTGAGGCAATCTGCTGTAGCTGGTGGAGGCATAGCTCGAAGTGAGCAATGGATTGCTCCTGCACGAAGTCGGCAACCAGTTGAGCCCCACGGGTGTTCGCCGCAATTTGGGCCTGCAAATCGGCGAGATTTTGTTCCGGCATGCGGGAAGGATAGGGGGGAGCTTTCCAGCGCGCCATCAGGCCCGCTTCATCAAGCACGCCGCCATGCACAATACGCAGATTGCTGAGCAGCACCCCTTCTTCGGCAAGACATTTTGAGAACGGGGGCATGCTTCCGGGCACGATCCCGCCAATCTCGGCATGATGCGCCCGATTTGCGACAAACCCTGCCAGATAAGGTTTGTTGTTTGCAGTGAGTGTCGAGACAAAGACGGGGCTGATGACGGTGAGATCGGGAAGATGAGAGCCACCGGCAAAAGGATCGTTGGTGAGAAAGACATCGCCAGGTTCCATGTTCGGATGAGCCTTGAGTATGGCTTTGACCGATTCGCTCATGGCTCCCAGATGGACCGGGACATGTGGGGCATTGACGACCAGTTCACCGAGCCTCGTAAAGATCGCACAACTGTAATCCAGCCGCTCTTTGACGTTGGTTGAAATGGCTGTCTGCTGGAGTTTGATCCCCATTTCGTCGGCAATTGAAGCCAGACGTTGATGAAAGACCTCGATTTCGACAGGTGAAATTTCTTCGACAGGTGAATTTTCGGGAGTTTTTTCGTTGAGCTTGGCTGCGGAAGAGTTTTTCAACTGCGGTTGTGATGGGCTGTTTAAGCTGGCCTCGGCTGTTTTCTCTGGTTTTGAAATGAGTAGTTCACCGCCGGGGAGTCGCCGGGCTTCATAACCGATGTCGATAAAAGTGGTAGTGGTCGTGTCGGTGATCAGAGCCGGGCCGGTAATCACGTCATCCGTTCCCAGTTGTTCCCGAGGGAAACAATCCGCCTGTTGCCAGTTGCCCGCAACCCATAGACTCTGTGCTCCCCCGCGTTGTGTCATGGGAGACTTCGACTTGTTGAATGCGGTATGAGAAACTTCATGAGTTTTCAGCACATCAGCATGGAATGAAATGGGTTCCCGGGTTGCCGAAAGTTCGCCGCGCAGTGCGACGAGTTCCAGTTGAGCGGCAGGACGGTCATATCCGTATCGAGACCGATGCAACCGTCGGAACTGGTTTGCCAGATCGCTGATCGACAGATTTTTCAGATCGTCCGGCAAGCGAATCTCCAATACGGATTCTGCGCCTGCATAACGCAGTGCGACATCCAGCCGCAAAGGTTTGAGTGCCAGGTTCGGCAACTGTTCCTGCTCAATCTGCTGACGGAGATCTGTCTCCAGTTCACCAGCCAGTTTCAGGAGGTTCTTCAACGTTTCCTCGGTTGCCTGACCACCACTGCTGGAATCTTGCAATCGCTGGTAAATGGGGCGTTCGCCTCGGCGAGTTACGTTGGCCTGACTGAGTCCATAGGCACACAAAAGTGCTGCCAGCGGGTGAATGAGCACGCGTTGGATATTCAGCAATCGGGCAATACCGCAGGCGTGTTGTGGAGCGGCTCCACCAAAGGCCACCAGCAGATAATCTTCGGGTATTTGTCCTTTTTCGATGGAGATTTTCCGAATGGCACGGGCCATTGTGGCGTTGGCAATTTCGAGAAAGCCAGCCGCCAGTTCCTCAATCGAGGCGATCGGCTTCATCCCTGCCTGCTCAAAATTCATGACACTTTGCAATTTCAAAAGCATTTCGTGAAGTCGTTGTCTGGTCGCCTGTCGATCGAGCGAAAACGGGAACCGGGAAGTATCAATCCGTCCCAGCCACAGATTGCAATCGGTAATGGTTAATGGGCCACCCTGCCCATAACAGGCCGGGCCCGGTGAAGCACCGGCGCTTTGTGGTCCGACAACAAGTTGGCGACCGACAAGATCGCACACACTTCCGCCACCGGCTGCCACGGTCTCGATGGCCAGTCGATCGCCAATGAGTTTGACTCCGGCTTTTACGCCCTCAAACTCTCGTAGAAACTCTCCTGCATAAATCGCCACATCGGTACTGGTGCCGCCCATATCGATACCAATGGCTTTGGAGTACCCAGCGGCTTCAGCAGCTCTGGCAAAGCCCACAACTCCTCCCGCCGGGCCACTGAGGACACTGTCGCTTCCGCGGAAATTGTGGGCACTGACCAGCGTCCCGGAGCTGGTCATGAGTCGCACCTGCCGGGATTGGGGAGAAGATGTCTGGTCGAGACCCCGGGAGAGACTGTTGAGATACGAACGCAGGACAGGAGTCAGATAGGCATTGAGAACTGTTGTTTCGGTGCGTGGAATAAGTTTGGGAAAAGGAGCTGTCTGATGCGACGTGCAGATTTCGATGAAGCCAGCCTCTTTTGCCAGTTGAGCAACCTGTTGTTCATGTTGGGGGTACTTCCAGGCATGCAGAAATGAGATCGCAATCGACTGAATCCCCTGCTGAAGCAATTGATGGAGTTGCTCGCGAATCTGCTGAGCATCCGGCTGGACGAGAATCTCGCCCGCGGCGGAGATGCGTTCGTCGATTTCAACCACCTGGCAGAAGAGCTGAGCCGGCTTTTCAATCTGCAAAGCGAAGAGATGAGGCCGTTCCTGTGATCCAATCCTCGGGAGATCACCCAATCCGCGGGTGGTGAGGAGTGCCGTTTTTGCCCCGTTCCGAGTCAGGAGTGCATTGGTGCCGCGTGTTGTACCTAAAGAAAGGTCGATCTCAGGCAATGGTTGCGAGAGGGGCAGGCGAAGAATCTGGCGAATCCCACAAAAGGCGGCTTCTTCGTGCGAGGTCAGTTCATAGAGTGTGCCTTCGCCAGGGATGACTGCCAAAATTGATGAATCCTGGGGTTGAATCGTGAATCTGGCAAAAAATGTCGCGTGGCCTTCACTCAACGGTTCGGGAAATCGAATTTGTTCATGACGAATAATTTTGGAACGGACTTGTTCCCCGGAGTGATTTCCCCAGAGGCACTCGTAGCCTGTAAAAAAATCAGCGGGAAATTGCCCCAGAGAAGCATCATCCCACTGGAAAAGTTCTGGATGGCCACGCTGGCAAACCCCTTTGATTCTGCCCGAGCTCAGTGTTTTGAGGAGCGCAGGGTGACCTTCTGGCGAAAGTGCGAGAAGATCGGAAAAAGTTCCGCCCACATCGATCCAGAATCTCCATTTCCGGTTGGTCTGGTGAACGGCGGTCATTCCCTGCTGCATCTTGCGAAGCCTTGCTCTGAGCGATGGGGATTCAATTTGTCTTGAATTTAAGCGTATGTGAGAAGTGAATGTCGAATACGCACACGAAGAAAAGAGGTTGGACAAAGTGAAGAAAGTGGTGATCCTGAGATTTTGGAGATCACAAAGAGGTTTGTCCGGATACTGGAAACTGGCCGTTGCTTGACAGTTGTTTCCAGAAAGGAATACCATTCCTATTCGAGAAAACCAGATCGACGGCAGCATCCAGGCAGTCAAAGAGCCTTTGCTGAATCGATTTGAGCTTGTTAAATCATTGTTCTGTAAATGTTTACGTCGATCGGAAGTGAGCCATGGCAGTTCCCAAAAGGCGGCAGTCAAAAGGGCGTTCCCGCCGCCGCCGCAGCCACGATTTTCTGACTCCGCTGCAACTGGCGAGCTGCCCACAGTGTTCGACACCGGTGCCAACTCACGTTGTGTGCCCAACTTGCGGCTATTACCAGGGGCGTACTCTCGTTGCTGACGAGAAGGATGCGGACTAATCGACTTGAGTCTCGCTGGTCGTTCATGAACCAGTCTGGAAACATCCAGTAAGGATCAACCTGTGGCGAGAGTCGCATTGGACGCGATGGGCGGGGACGTGTTTCCCGGGCCCAACCTCGAAGGGGCGGTTAAAGCTGTTGAGGCTCTTCCCGGCATTGAAATTGTGCTGGTGGGTGACGCACCCCTGTTGAGTCAGGAGATTGCTTCGCATCCTGAATTTGGTCGCCGGCTGACAGTGCAGGCGGCCGACGGTTATGTCGGCATGGATGAAAAGCCGACCGACGCTCTGCGAAAGAAGCCCAATTGCTCTCTGGCAGTCTGCTGGCAATTGATGGCGTCAAAAGCTGTCGATGCCGTTGTCAGTGCCGGCCACACAGGAGCGGTGGTGGCCGCCGGTTTGCGAACCCGCCTGTTTTTGAGAAATGTGCGCCGACCTGGAATTGCCGTGGTTTTGCCCACGATGCGTGGTCGGTGTGTGCTGATGGATGTGGGAGCCAATCCTGCGGCTCGTCCCGAGCACCTTCTTCAATACGGTGTAATGGGTGCTGTTTACGCCCGTAATCTGCTCGGTGTGGAAAAACCTTCCATCGGGCTGATGAACATCGGCAGCGAAGATGGCAAAGGGAATGACCTGGTGCGTGAAGCCCAGGAACTGTATGCGAAAAGCAAAGCTATTCAGAGCTATAACTACGTCGGGAATGTCGAAGGTCGCGATCTTTACGAAGGTCGCACGGACGTCGTCATTTGCGAAGGTTTTGTCGGGAATGTGATCCTCAAGTCGAGTGAAGGCATTGTGGATATGCTCTTCAAGACAGTGGGGAAAGCCGTGGTTTCGGCTCTGGACGTCGAGCGAAACAAAGCCATTGACGCTCTGAAAGCTCTCGAGCGCAAATACGTCTATCACGAATCGGGCGGCGCTCCACTGTTGGGCGTGGATGGCAATTGCATTATCTGTCATGGTTCCAGTAACGGGCATTCGATCTTCAATGCCCTCAAGCTGGCCGATGAGCTGCAGAATCGTGGTATCAACAGTCAGATTTGCAGCGAACTGGAAGTTGATCTTCAACTGGTCGGTTCTGCCTGAGTTTGACCTGCCAGGTCGCTGTGTTAGATCTCACTGAGGCAGATCCTGCTGAGACAGATGTTTCTCACAGAACAGTGCGTGCTTCGTTTGCAGCCGATCTGTGTGTCTCTCTTCTGTGTGTCTCGCTCTCGGTTCTGGGCAGACGATCCCGTTCTTTTCGACACGTCCAATCATGCTGACGTTCCACACGATCTCGGGAAATCTTCCGGTAACTTGCGAAGCTCGCGAGAAGTTGAGAATCTGCTGACAGTCAGAGGTTTTTCCATTCCAGAGATCATGGAATTCGATAGAAGGCAGGTCCACCGTTGGCTAAGGTTGCTTTTCTTTTTCCGGGACAGGGGGCTCAACATCTGGGGATGGGTGTCGGTCTGTGTGCGAAGTATCCCGCTGCCCGAGCTTTGTTTGACCAGGCCCGAGAAATTCTGGGCTTCGATCTCCTGGAGATCTGCGAGAAAGGGCCACAAGAACAACTCGATAGTACGGTGATCAGCCAGCCGGCGCTGTTTGTCGCAAGTCTGGCGGCATTGGAATCGCTGAAAATTGAGCAGCCCGCCTTAGTAGAATCGTGTGTGGCCAGTGCCGGCCTGAGTCTGGGTGAATATACCGCTCTGGTTTTCGCTGGAGCCATGACGTTTGAAGAAGGTTTGAAGGTGGTCGCTGTGCGTGGTCGCGCGATGCAGGCTGCCGCTGATGCGACACCTTCGGGAATGGTCAGTGCTCTGCTTCTGGAGCCAGCCCAGGTCGAGCAGGTCGTGGCTGAATCTCAGGATGCCGGGAAGATCTGGATTGCCAATTATCTGTGTCCGGGCAATACCGTTCTTTCGGGGGAAAAAGCGGCATGTGCCAAGGCGGCAGAGAGAATTGAAGCGGCTGGGGGCCGGCCGATTCCACTGGCTGTTGCCGGTGCGTTCCACACACCACTGATGGCCTCGGCCTGTGCAGAGTTGGCTCAAGCGATTGGGGCCGTGAATTTGAAATCGCCGCGAATTCCCGTGATCTCGAATGTGGACGCAACAGCCCATTTTGAGCCGGAAGAACTAAAATCTTTGTTGATTAAACAGGTCACTGAGCCTGTGCAGTGGGAATCGTCAGTCAGAAAGTTACTGGCGGAAGGTGTGGAAACATTTTATGAAATTGGCCCGGGCAAAGTTTTGAAGGGGCTGTTGAAGCGAATTGATCGCAAAGCGAACTGCGAAACTGTGAACGATAGTGTATCCTAAGTTGTGAAAATTGTGCCTTTTGTGAGGTGGAGTCGACATTGCCCGGGAGAGGCGTGCAGATTCGGATTACGAATCTGACAAAACGGGTGATTGTTGTGGTTTACACGATGTAGAAAAGCCGTTAGTCTCTCGCCTCCAAGCGGGTGAAGTCTTCTTCACAACGTGATGGGAGCCTAAAGGCGATCTACGAATCAAGCGGCTTGAGGAGATAGGCGTGTCGTCGTCGGTAGAAGATAAAGTCATCGCAATTGTCAGCGAGCAACTCAGCATCGCCAAGGAAGACGTGAAGCTGGAGAGTTCGTTTATCGACGACCTGAAGGCTGACTCTTTGGACGTCGTAGAGCTCGTTATGGAATTTGAAGACGAATTTGGTATTCAGATTCCCGACGAAGATTACGAAAAAATCAAAACAGTTGGTGATGCAGTTAAGTACATTTCAGAAAAGCAATGACGGATGGCTAGACGAGTCGTCGTGACAGGGATGTCGGTCGTCACTGCCTTGGGCTGCGATCTCAGTGAATTCTGGGATAACATCTGCAGCGGCAAGAGCGGTGTGTCTCGGCTGGAGCGCTTTGATCCATCGGAATTCAAAGTCAACTTTGGTGGGGAAATCAAAGATTTCCACCCCGAAGAACACTTTGATCCCAAGGAAATGAAGCGTTTGGATCGCTTTTGTCAGTTTGCCATGGCGGCAGCAGACAAAGCGATCAAGCAGTCGGGGATCGACTTCAAATCCTACACAGATCCTTACCGCTGCGGCGTAATTGTCGGCAGTGGTATCGGGGGGCTGAACGAAATCGAAGAACAGCACGCAAGGCTGTTCGATCGAGGTCCGTCCCGCGTATCCCCGTTTATGATCCCCAAGCTGATGGTGAATGCCGCCAGCGGGAATCTTTCAGTCTATTATGGACTGAAGGGCCCGAGCAGTGCAGTTGCTACCGCTTGTGCATCGGCTTCGAACGCCATTGGGGATGCCTTCCGCGTGATTCAGTCGGATATGGCTGATGTCATGATTGCGGGTGGCAGTGAAGCTGCTATTACGCCCATGGGATTGTCGGGTTTTGCCCGTATGGGGGCATTATCGACACGTCTGGATTCCCCGGAGTGTGCCAGCCGGCCATTCGATCGTGATCGTGATGGTTTTGTGCTGTCAGAGGGTGCCGGTGTGGTGTTGCTCGAAGAGTATGAGCATGCCAAAGCCCGTGGTGCCGAGATCCTGGCTGAAGTGCTGGGCTATGGGATGTCGTCTGACGGCAACCATATGACAGCCCCCGATCCTGAGGGCGCTGGTGCTGCTCGTGCGATGGCAAATTCGCTTCGCGATGCGAAGTTGAATCCATCTCAAATTCAGTACATCAACGCTCACGGAACCAGTACCCCGTTGGGTGACAAAGCCGAATCCAACGCCATTATGACAGTTTTTGGCGAAGAGTCGAAATCTGTTTGTGTCTCCAGTACGAAGAGCCAGTTAGGTCATCTTCTGGGGGCCAGTGGTGGGGTCGAGTTTGTGGTGGGAGTGATGACCTGTCTGCAGGGAATTATTCCTCCGACCATTAATCTTGATAACCAGGATCCCGACTGCAAGCTCGATTACGTGCCGAACGTGGCTCGTGAGCGTGAAGTCAAGTGCATGCTTTCCAACAGCTTTGGTTTCGGCGGCCACAATGCCTGTCTCGTTGTGGGTCGCATCTGATACCTGTGGGCTTGCTTTATCGATGACCCTCGATCCCGAGAGAGCTGTGTTGACAGCGCTCGTTTGGTCGTGATTCATACTCGATAAAGCGATTGATTCGTCATGCCTTGCAGGGGAGCACGAAAGGTTCAGGGATGAACTTTCCAGTAAAGACTGGGGCTTTGGCCAGTTGCTGCCACGACGCGCGGATTGAATCGCGCAGTGCGTGTTGCAAGTGGTTATGCTGCTTCTTGTTGTGTGTTGTGACGATCTCTCATTCTGGTTGCACGCACATGAATGGAACACGTCACGGTGCACTCGCTGGGGGCACATTTGGGGCCGTCGCCGGAACATTAGTCGGTGCCGCTACTGGAAACCCCAAAACCGGACTTGTGGCTGGTACTGTCATTGGTACCGCATTGGGTGCTTCAGTTGGTCATGCGGACGATGTGGCTGTCAACCGGGCCGTCAGTCTGGAAGCATCGGCACAGGAGGCCGCATTTGTGCATGTGCATGGCCGTGCCATGACGGAACATGATGTATTGCAAATGATTCACGCCGGTATCACTGATGACTTGATCATCAGTACGCTGGCCGACCGAAGGGGCCATTTTCAACTTTCACCGGCAGGAATTATCGAACTGCGAAACCGGGGTGTCTCTGATCGAGTGATTCAGGCCATGCAGCGCTATAATTTGTGGCGGTAATCCCTTAGAATCAGTCGAGACAGCCAGTTGCCCGGATAGGGTTGCAAAAACAAAGGGAATCGACTCTCTTTGGTCTTTGTGACGCGAAGAAGCAGGTGAGAACTGTTGAGTTTTCACACCTCTGGCGTTCGATATTCGTCTGGTGATGTGAGTTTGATAGCAGCTCTTGGCCCAGGCATTGACAGTTGGAGATAAGACGCACGCCATGTCCTTAAAGAGCAAGAGCGCACAAGATATTGTCATTACTGGCGTGGGAATTGTGAGTCCCGTCGGAATTGGTCTGTCGGCCTTAACAGACAATTTGCGTGCCGGAACCACTGGAATCTCGAAGTCGAAGTTCTTCCCGGGCTTCGCCAGCCCCGATACGGTGACTGCTGAGATCGGTGATTTCAACGAAGAAACGGCCAAGAAAATCTATCTGAAAGAAGTCCGGCGAAGCATCAAGCTGATGTGCCGGGATATTCAGCTCGGCGTCGCCAGTGCTCTGATGGCTCTGGAAGATTCCAAATTGAATCTCGAAACCATCGATCATACGCGGATGGGTGTGGAGTTCGGTGCGAACCTGATGCTCAGCGAACCGGCTGTGCTGGGTGGCCCTGCCGTCGCGATGAGTGAAATCACCGGTGATGCGAGTTTCAAAGGCTGGGGAGAAGCGGGCTACAGCAAAATGGAGCCACTATGGCTGCTCCGCTATCTGCCAAACATGCCAGCCTGTCATATCAGTATTGCTTCCGATGCCCGCGGCCCAAGCAACTCGCTGACTCTCGATGAGGCTTCGGGAAATGTGGTGATCGGTGAAGCGGTCCGCATTCTTCAGCGCGGTGCGGCAGATATCATGATCACAGGTGCCACAGGCTCGTATTCACATCCCGTGCGTGCGTTGCACCTGGCACTCGTCAAAACGTTGTTAGCCTCCTCACCGGCTGAGCCCGCCAGAAGATCGCGACCATTCGAAAAAGATAGAAATGGTTTCGTCGTTGGAGAAGGGGCTGGAACATTGATTCTGGAAACCAGAGCACATGCTGAAGCGCGTGGTGCCACAATTTACGGGCGAATCCTCTCAACAGGTGCCGCCACATGTGTGAATCCTGATGGCGAACCCCGTTACCAGGATGCGGTGAAGGGGGCTCTCAAGGCCGCCTTGAGAAGTGCGGAAATCGAACCGACCGATATTGGTCATTACAACGCTCATGCGGCTGGTCTGCCAGAAGCGGATGCCGCGGAAGCCCGCGCGATTAACGAAGTCTTTGGCAGCTACCGTGTGCCCGTCACCGCCCCCAAAAGTTACGTCGGCAACTCTTCCGCAGGCTCGGGACTGGTTGAATTGATGACCTCGTTAGCTGGTGTGAAAGCAGGGTTTATTCCGCGCACTTTGAACTACGAGACTCCAGATCCTGCCTGCGATGTTTCGATTGTGACAGAGCCAGGTGTGAGTCCTGCGCTGAAGACCTTTGTATCAATGAACGTGACCCGCAAAGGTCAGGCAGCCGCTGTGATTATCGAAGTGGAATAGCTTCGAATTCAAAATTGAACGCTACTTCCGATCGAGTGACCATATGATCTGAAATTGTGTTGGCGGGAGTTGGATCTCGAACGGCTCGCAGCACTTTTCATAGGTAAAACAAAGCATCACATGGAGTTTGTCCATGCGATGCTTTGTTATTCTAAAAAGATCAAGGTTACTACTGAGCGAACTTGCCGAGAGCGAAACCAGCACCTCGATAGGCTGAAAGATATCTGGCCTTAGTCGCCAGGGCCTGCTCAAAGAACTGGTTAGCACCTGCTGTATTACCTGCTCGCAATCGCTGCTGGCCAATAAAGTAATAAGCCTCGCAGAACTGGGCGTTTCTCAGGTTCAGGTCGTTCGGTTCCGCTGCATTGAAGAGTTCCTGCTCGCTGATCTTACCTGCCAGGAAGAGCACGAGTTGATCCATCCAGTCTCGCTTGTCGACAGGTTTGCTGAGGCTGTCAGAGAATGTGGCGGCTGCAGCACCTTCCTGCCCTGCGTAGGCCATGGAAAGATATCGCCAGGGATTCAGATAGCGAAGGTTGGGATCTTCGAGCACTGCATTATTAAACGAAGCCAGTGCGGCTGGGTAATCCTTGCTGAAGAATTTCGTAAAGCCGATGTCAGCCATGGCAATCGGATTTTCAGGATCAAGTCGCAACGTCTCGTTGTAGTCAGCGAGTGCTTCGTTGAGTTTGCCCTGCTGCAATTTCGCGGCCCCTCGCAAGCTGTAGATCCCGGGCTGCTGAGGGTTGAGTCTAAGCGATTCTGTGAAATCAGCGATGGCTGCCGACGGGTTTTCACCATCGTTCAGATAGGTAAAGCCCCGGTTTGTATAGGCGACGTAAAAGCGTGGATCGAGTTGAATGGCCCGTGAGAAATCGGCGATCGCCTCTTTAGGCTTTCGCTGCTGCTGGTAATACATGCCACGGTTATTAAATACGAGCGGATTGTTAGGGAAGACGCGTGTCGTATTCGAAAAGGCGGCTTCCGCCTCGGCAAGCTTTCCAGCGGTGGCATAAGCACTGGCCAGTGCGACATGTGCGCCAAGATGTTGTGGGCTCGATTGAATGGCTGCCAGATAGGAAGCAATCGCCTGCTCGGTATTTTTGAGGTAAACCTGAGCGCCGGCTTTCTGATACTGCAGATTCGCCCGTTCTTCGGGACGTAAATTGGGCCGGGCGAGAATACTGTCGGCAAACTTGATAACGACTTCGGCGTGCTCCCGCTTTTCTTCCAGGCCTGCCAGTGCCGTCATGCCATAGAGATAAGGGAGATAATAATTGATTTTATCTGTGCCGCCGACCTTGAGTGCCGAGCGGGCGTCTTCGATGCCACTGCGAATGAGTTCGAGATCCTGCTGCTGGATGCCGAGTTCCACACGAGCCGAACCTCTCAGGTAAATCGCAATATCGTTGTTAGGATTACGGGCGAGCATGGCTTCTGCCAGTTGGAGAGCCTTGGGGAAATCGCCACGCTGATAGGCCGCCTCGGTTTCAGCCTGCATTGGATCTGCGGGAGCCGTGATCACGTTGGCACCCGGTGCTCCGGGAGGAGTGGGTGGATTTGTCGAAGAACCGGGTGGCCTTGTCGATGGGCGAAACAATTGAGCTTGTGCCATCGAACGGGAGTCTGGGTTTTCAATTCCCAGTAAGGCATCTGTCACGCCGGCATCAGCCAGGCAGGCGAATGCCAGTACGACAACCCGGGGAGACCAACCCTTCAGCCAGTTGCTTGTCAACTGTGCAACGGTCATCGAATGGGGGCTCGAGTGGATGGAAGACAATTGGCCCAACTGTGGATGCGTATTGGACATGGATTTATCGGCTCCTGCGGAAGGTTCTGGATGCGGCCCGTCAGGCGGCTTTGCTCAAACACTTTTGATCGTTGCCATTTATGACGAAATCCGTCAATGGGAGACAATAGCAGGAATGGGTGAATCGGCCCCTGCATGTTCAGTATTTTCAACCAATATAGAAATTGGAGGCCCAGAGCGGGGCGTTAATCTTTTTGCAGAATTTCCATTTCTCCCAGATTGGTTTATCTCACTGCTCTTAGGGAGTCACTCTCTCGTAGTAGAGATCGATTTTTATTCACCTCGAATTCAATGCTCACGAGCTCTGGTTCATCAACGGGCTGGTCGAGGTCTGCCAGGTCGTGCCGTGGCTCTGAACCGTTAAATCATTTGTTGCCCACAGTTGCTGCGGCTTGACACTCTCTGTCGGCACTTGTACTTTGGCAATAGTAAGGATGTTCTGTGTTTATCAGGCTGTTCTTTCGTGCAGTGGTCACATTGTGCGGAAGGCCTGCTGACATTCTGCGGAGGCGATCATGGCTGGTGTTGGTGTACAACGATGGTGAGTTTCGGCTTTCCATCGCTGGCGTTCGCCGTGCTGCCAGTCTCTTTCTTTTAGCTCACGCCTTGCGCGGGCTGCGGAAAGAGCGGCACGCGATTATTGAACCCAATGCAGCGGGTGCTGCCGCAGAAAAGTAGGGCATTCCCTGCTTTTTTTGTTTTAGGGACTTGGATCCCGGAGGCGACTTTGTTTCCGGGGCATGAATAAGGCGTTGCATTCAGTGGGGTGAGCGAACAGCTTCGGCTGGTGAAGCCATCGGGTTTTTCTTCAGGTGCTTTCAAGGCAACTGGTCAAGCCGGATGGCTGAGCTTGCAGAAATCGCGACATCAGGTTGTCGGCAGTTATGCGTCGATGGCCGGGTGTTGCTGAGCTGTTCGCGAGTGATTCGTCAGATCTGGCGGTTTGTCATCTTCGTGATGTCGGGCTTTTGGTTCTGTGATCCACACTGCGGTTTGTCAACGAGTTCATCAAGAGGGTTGTCATGAACGGCAATGAAGTGCTGCGGATCGTGGATTCGATCCATCGCGATAAGAGCATCGACAAGGAGATTGTCTTTGAAGGGGTGGAGCAAGCCATTCTTTCGGCTGCGCGGAAGCACTTTGGTGAGGAAGAAGTCATCGAGGTTCATATTGATCGCACCAGCGGTCAGCCGATGGTGAAAACCAATGGTCGCGAAATTGACCGCGATGAACTGGGTGACATTCTTGGCCGCATCTCGGCTCAGACTGCCAAGCAGGTCATGATTCAGAAGATTCGTGAAGCTGAACGTGACACGTTGTTCGATGAATATGCCCAGTTGCGAGGCCAGATTGTCTCCGGGACAGTGACTCGCAATGAAGGGAGTGCCATTACGGTCAACATTGGCAAGGCAGAAGCGATTCTGCCTCGCAGTGAAATGATCCCGGGTGAATCGCATCGTCCGAATGAGCGAATTCGTGCCGTGGTGCTGGAAGTCAAGAAGATGGGCCCTCGCGTTCGCGTGGTGCTGTCTCGAGCTCATCCCGATTTTGTCCGCCGCTTGCTTGAACTGGAAATTCCTGAAGTCAACGAGAGGATTATCGAGATCCGGTCTCTGGCTCGGGAAGCTGGGTATCGAACAAAAGTGGCTGTCTCCTGTGCCGACAGCAATATCGACCCGGTTGGTGCCTGCGTGGGTGTGCGTGGTGCCCGTATTCGCAATGTGGGCGAAGAACTGGGTGGCGAGCGGATTGAAGTTGTTCGCTGGAACGATTCCCTCCAGGTGCTCGTCCCGAATGCGATGCAGCCCTCGGAAGTGGAAGATGTCATTCTTTGCCCGATGCTGGGCCGAGTGCTGGTCCTCGTGCGGGATGATCAGCTTTCTCTGGCGATTGGCAAGCGGGGCCAGAATGTGCGTCTGGCTTCGAAGCTGGTCGGCTGGGATATCGACGTGATGACTCGTGAAGAGCTGGATCAGCAGCTCGACCAGGCGGTCGTGGCCTATTCGCAGATCCCGGGAGTTTCCGAGGAACTGGCGGAAGGGCTGGTATCGCAAGGATTTCTGAGCTTTGAAGACCTGTCTGTCATTGAGCCCGACGAGCTGATGGAGATGGGCTCATTAACTCAAGAGCAGGCCGACGTGATTGTTGAATATGCCGAACGTGAAAGCGAGCGGATCGAGAAGGAGCAGGACCTTCGTCGGGCGACCGAGAAGGCTGAGCGGCAATCTCAAGAGCGGGAGCAGCGTCGGGCCGAAGAGGCACGGGTCTCGAGTCCCTCTGTAGAAAGCAAAGTGCCGCCTGCTGCGGAATCGGGCAGTGAAGCATCTGTCGAGGAGGCAGCCGGCAATAAATCGTAATTAATCAAAGGCTGGTGTTGACCAGTCAGGCGATAGTGTGAACTGGTGAATGGATGTGGGGCGGTCAGGTCGCGATTTTGACTCCGGAGCCTGCTCAGGAATTCCTGATTTGAGCCGGTGTTTTGAATTGAGCCGACATAGTGAGAAATGATTCTGCCGGGCAGAATTGACAGACTCCTGTTTGAGAGTCTGACTCTTGTTTTGAACAGAGGAACGAGCGTTTGAAGATTCGAATTTTCGCTCTCGCCAAAGAGCTCGATATGGACAGCAGGCTGTTGATCGAGCACTGCGCTAAGGCTGGCATTGTGGTCAAGAACTCTGCCCTGGCCAGCATCTCGCCAGAGGAACGCGATCGCGTTCTGGCAATTATCCGCAATAGTGGTTCAACCACGGTGATGACTGCTCCGGGAGGTGAAGCTCCCGTGACCCCCCAGCGCGAAGAACATGTTCGTGAACTGGCGGGAGCAGTTCGCAAACTGCGGGACATGATTTCCAAAGCCCCCGTCACCAAGCCGGTCGCTTCAGGTAAGCCCCAACCTGTTCAAGAAGCCCCCCGGGAGCTGGAGGAAGAGCTTTCGCCGGAAGTTCAAGAGGTCGCGGCTCAGGAAGACTCGTTTGTGCAGACTGAGGAGACTGTCGTTGGCGCGCACGACACCGAAGTCGAAGCCTCCTCGGAAGGAGCGATAATCCCTGCCGATGTGGCTGGTGAAACCGATTCTGATGCCGAATCAAGCTCTGCGACTGTTGAGTCCGTGACTCCTCCCGCACCAGTGCGTGAACACCAGATGACCTCGCGCGGGTCTGTCAGTACGAAAGGGAATTCTGGAACTGACTCTCCCCCGGGAGCCGGTTCCAAACCACTGCAACGTTCGGCACCCGGCGGTGGAAGTGGTAGTGAGGGTGGGACATCTCAGCCATCACAGGATTCAGGCAATCGCGTTTCGGGTGTGCCGGAGCGTCCTTCGATGCCCTCGCGCATGGCCGGTGGACCGATGCGAGCTGTTGGCAGTCGCCCCATGCGTGATATGGGGATGAGCAGTCGAGGAACTCCTTCGCGAGGTGAGCAGGCAACCACTCAAGGGCCGCCCGCCACTCAAAGGCCACCAGCTCAGGGTGGTGGAGCAGCACCCCCTGTGAATCGTGGGGGGAATGAGCCATCCAACCGCCCCCGTATGAATGTACCAGGTGTTGCGAATCTGGCTCCATTCAGTGGCGGCCCCGTTGCACGTAAAGAAGACGTCAAGGCCCAGGTCCCTGATATCCGCATTGATATCAAAGGTAAGCTGGTGACGCATTCTCCTCTGGGGGATCGAGTCGCTGGCAGCGGTGGCCGCCGCGGCAGTGACGAGAAGAACAAAGCGGATCTGGCGGATATCATGGAGGGTCGTGCCGGTGGCAAGAAGGCAGATAAAAATGCCTTGGGTGCCGGTATGGAAGAGATCCGCGAAGCCCGCCGGGTCAAGCGGACGAAAGATGTTCGTACGTCTGAGGAAGAAGAGATTGCTGAACGTAAGGCCGTTCGCAAGCTCATTCGTCGGCCTGGTCAGAAACAAACGACACAGCTCAAAACAACTGCCGAGATTGAGCCGCCACTGACAGTTCGCTCTCTTTCGGAAGCGATTGGCCGGCCGGCCAAGCAGATCCTGGGGATTCTCTTCAAGCGTGGCGAGATGTTGACCATCAACAGCCTGCTGCATGAAGAGACTGCTCTTGAACTCTCTCTGGAACTGGGCGTTGACCTCAAGATTGTCAAACCCAAGGATGTCGAAGACGAACTTCAGGAATACATCGATCTCCCGGACGATCCCTCAGTTCTGGAAAATCGACCGCCAATCATCACGATTCTCGGGCACGTCGATCATGGCAAGACGACTCTGGTCGACAAGCTTCGGTCTGCGAATGTGGCTGCCTCCGAACATGGGGGCATTACCCAACATATTGCTGCTTATCAGGTGACAAAGAATGGTCAGAAACTGACATTCGTCGATACTCCCGGCCACGCAGCATTTGGTGAAATGCGTGCTCGCGGTGCGAACGTGACTGATATCGTTGTGCTGGTGGTGGCTGCGAATGACGGTGTCATGCCACAGACGGTGGAATGTATTGCTCACGCCAAAGCCGCTGGTGTGCCTCTTGTTGTCGCGCTGAACAAGGTCGATCTCCCTGATCGAAATGAGCAGCGTGTCTTACAGGAACTGGCTGCCCAGAATGTGCTGGCTGCCGAGTGGGGTGGAGACACGGAAGTTGTACGCACCTCCGGTTTAACTGGCGAAGGTCTGGATGAACTCCTGGAAACATTATTGCTGACCGCCGAACTCAATGAGTTCAAGGCGAATTCACAGCGTCCCGCCACCGGGGCCTGTCTTGAAGCCTTCCGTGATGAAGGCCGCGGTCCGTTGGCCTGGCTCATTGTGCAGAAGGGGACACTCCGCCGCGGAGATGTTGTTCTGTGTGGGCAGGCTTACGGCAAGGTACGGTCGATTTTCAATGAGCATCAGCAGGAACTCGATGAAGCTCCGCCATCGACACCGGTCATGCTGGCTGGTCTGGATATCGTGCCGGCTCCTGGCGATAAGTTCGTGGTGCTGGACGATCTGGATCTGGCTCGTGAGATCGCCGAGCGGCGACGGATGGCTGGACGACAGGTCTCGCTCTCTTCGCGCGGTGGTAAACGAACCCTGGAAGATATTCTCAACGCTGCCCGCGAGGGTGAAGTTCAGGATCTGGGTGTGATCGTTAAGGCCGACACGCCAGGTTCTCTGGAAGCTCTGCGAAGTGAAATCGGGAAATTTGAACATCCCGAAGTTCGCGTCCGCATCCTGCACGAAGGTGTCGGTGGCGTCAACGAAAGTGATGTCTATCTCGCCAGTGCTTCTTCGGCAATCATTATTGCCTTCCATGTGATTCCTGAAGACCGGGCAGCAGCTCTGGCACTCCAGGAAAATGTGGAAATCCGCCGTTACAACATCATTTACGAAGTGATTGATGAGATTAAGCAGACTCTGGAAGGGATGCTTAAGCCGGCCAAGAAGGAAGTCACGCTGGGCCGGGCGATTGTGCTGCAAACGTTCAACATCAGTCGTTTTGGTACGATTGCGGGTTGCCGTGTGTTGAATGGTACGATCGAACGAACCAACCGCATCCATGTGATTCGAGACCAGAAAGTGCTGAACTCTTACGCCATTGCTTCGCTCAGGCGTGAGAAGGACGACAGCCGTGAGGTTCGCGAAGGGATGGAATGTGGTATCCGGCTGGAAGGATTTAATGACGTGAAGGAAGGGGATCTGCTGGAAGCCTATAAGATTGAAGAAGTCAAACGGACATTCGATTAAGGGTGGAAATGCAGGATCCCGGGCTGTCGTAGTTCTGGTGAGGAAATAGGTAAAGGCGCTATCGCCATAAGGCACTACAGCCATGATGTCTCGACGACTTGCAAAGGCTTCTCAGGCTGTGCTGGAAACAGTCAGCCTGACCATCATGCGGCATATCCGTGATCCACGCGTCAAGAACGTCACTGTTCTTTCGGCAGAGGTGGCTCCGGATATGCGAACCGCACGGGTTCATGTTTCGGTGATGGGGACTCCCAAAGAGCAGTCTTTGTGCATGCATGGTTTGCAATCTGCCTGCGGCTTCTTTCAGGCCAAGATCGCAGACCGACTGGAGACGCGCTATACCCCGGTGCTGACATTTGTGCTCGATCAGGGGGTCAAACGGAGCATTGAAACGTCGAAAGCCCTGCGAGAAGTTATTCCTGTCGATGAAGCTGAAGAGGAAGGGGAAGATTCTCTGGATGACGATCTTTATGATGAAGAATTTGAGGACGATGAAGCAGAAGTCGCTGGCGAATTGAACGAGGAGGCATCCTCATCAGGTGCCGTGGATCCTGTGGTGACCAGTGAAGAGGCGGGTCGAGTTTCTGATGGTGCGGCGGGTGATGATTCTGTGACCGGCGATGCGGGTGATACAGGTGTCTCTGGTGAATCAAAATCGGTATAAAGTCAGCGACTGTAGAACGAATCTTGTGCATGAAAATCGAAGATCAATCTGCTCTGGCTGATGGTTGGTGGCTGCTTATGAACTGAGAATTGAAATTCAGTGGAATTCCTCCGGAATGATGGGACGTTCCTCTTGTATGATGCTGCCATCATTCCCGACGAACATGATCGTCGTGACGGAAGTCGATAGAACAGTGGTATTTCCCGGAACCTGACTGCGGAAGAAACACACGATGGCCTCTGCCGTACGAACAAAAACCGCCGACAAGCAGGCACTTCTGAAGAAGCTTCATCCGGTTGTCAAAAAGCTTCATAAACTGCCATCGTCTCCCGAGTTTCCAGTTCTGGAAACGATGCTCTATGCAGTCTGCCTGGAAGATTCACCGATTGAAGAAGCTCAGGCGGCTTATGAGCAATTGAGAGCAGCTTTTACAGACCTCAACGAAGCCCGTGTCAGTTCTGTGACCGAATTACAGGAGGCTCTGGGGTCGCTCCATAACAGCGAATGGAAGGCTTATCGTTACAAAGGCGTGCTGCAGCATGTCTTCGATAAGAATTACACGTTCGAGTTCGAAGGGCTCAAAAAGCGGACACTCGAACTGGCCCAGAAGCAACTTGTGAAAATCAAGTCGGCCACGCCCTTTGTCAGAACTTACACACTGCATGCGGTTCTTGGTGCGCATGTTATCCCTCTGGATGAAAGCTCGATTCATACGCTGGTCTGGTTGGGACTGGCGATGCCTGGACAAAATGCTGACGAAATCAGTGAGTCACTCAAGACCACGGTCAAAAAAGCAGAAGTCGATAGTTTCTGCGGGATGATTCGTGCTCTGGCAACCGATTCCAATCTGCGAAGTGCCTTCAATAAAGAGGTTTACCCACATCCACCCGAAGGTTTCGATGCTGGGACGGCGATGGAACGACTGGCTGAACTCATGAAGCTCGGGCCTGCCGCTTACTGGGAGAAGCTGAAGAAGCAGACTGAGCCCAAGGGCAAAGGTGGTCCTAAGTCTCCCAAGTCTGAAGAGAAGACCACGGAAGTGGCGGCTGAAACTTCTGGCAAGACCAGGAAACCAAAAGCTGATAAGCCTTCCGACGATAAGCCCGTCGCTAAAAAGGTATCTAAGCCTCCGAAGGAAAGCACTGAAAAGGCAGCGACTTCAAAGGCTGTGAGCTCAACGGCCAAAAAGACTGAGAAGACAGAAAAGGCCGAAAAGGCACCCAGCACCAAGGCGGCTTCTAAAGCAGCGTCTGACAAGAAATCTGCCAAAGCTGCGCCTTCCGCCAAGACTGCAAAGGGGGATGCCAAAACGACCTCGGCCAAGAGCAAGGCAGCTCCTGTGAAAAAAGCTGGCAAGTCGAAATCGTAGCGGTGAAGACGCGGGAGATGTCGTTCTGTAACGGGCTGATACCTGCTCCCAGGGATCGTTGTTTTTGTGCGCTGGCTCAGGTGGCCAGAAGTTCCCGAACGATCGTCTCTTCGAGTCCGTGGGTTGGTTTCTGACGAAGAGACGCTCTTTTCGCGGTTTCTCTCGCGAACCAGCTTTCGAAAATGTGATCCATCGAACCTTGCCCAAAGCAGACTTTCGTCAAACTTCGGTTTGCTGCCCAAGGACATTCAGGGCTACAATCAGACGTTGTTAAATGTTGAATCGTCGCTGGACGTGAACACCGCGTCTTCAGCAGATGCCCAGGGAAAATCTTGAGGGGCAGGGAATGGAACACGTCAGAAAATGGAGTCTGGGACTGACCGCATTTCGTCTGCGACGGGATGGAGGTTTCCACCTCTTCAAGTTCAGCCTGATGATTCCCTGTTGCGTAGCCATATCTGTGGTGTCTGGGCACGGACTGGCCGATGCCTTCTTGAAGCCTGTGGCTGCGCAGGAGGTTGTCACACCCCCTCCGGTCTCGGAAGAGGCAACCAGGAAAACGGCAGCGTCTGAGGAAACTCAGCCTGCCGGATCTCCCAAGGTCCCCGCAGGGCCTGTCATTCAACTGCAACCACTGGATGAACCGGCTGTTCCTCTGACTCCTAAAACGCCGCGCACTCCTGCCGAAGAAAAACAGGCTGAGGCATTGGCGTGGTTCATGTCGGGCTCATTGTTCGAATCTCGACTGGAATGGAAGCGGGCCTACACGGCTTACCAGCGGGCAGCGGAACTTGATCCAGGCTCTGCCGAGACGTATCGCAAACTGATGCAGATCGCACTGATTCAGGAACAACCTGCACAGGCGATGTCCTGGGCCATGAAAGTTGTCGATCTCGATCCTGCCGACTTCGAAGTTCTCCATACTCTTGCCGCAGGAATGGCTGCCCAGCAGAAAGGGGCCGAGGCAATCAAGTTTCTCGAGCAGGCAGCGAATTCTCCCACACTCGATCCTTTGTCGAACTGGGCGATCCGACTGCAGCGAGACCTGGCGATCCTGTATCTGGCGACGGGTGATATTCCCAAGGCAGCCGATAAGTACGAACTGCTGCTGAAAGTGTTTAAGAAGCCGGATGAGTTCAAGCTTGATCCGAGATTCCGCAACGAACTGATGAATGATCCCAGGACCGGCGCTGAACGTGTTGCCCAGGTTCTCCTGGATGCAGAACGGGTCGCCCCTGCGCGAGAAGCGCTGGAACTGGCGGTCAAAACCGGGAAGGCCAGCCGGGGAAACGTCAATTTCTATCAGGCCAAACTGCTGCTTCTGGAAGGTAAGCCGGCGGAGGCTCTGGTTGAACTTCAGAAGTACATCGATGCTCAAAGACAATCCAAAGGCCGCGAAGCTTACGAATTGTTGTCGCAGATTCTCTCCCGCAGTGGTCTTGAGGGAGAGTTGATTGATCGCTTGACTGCGATTGCCGAAAAAGACCAGCGGAATTCGACACTGCAGTTCTTTCTGGCCGAGAAACTGACGGATCGCGGTGATTACGAAAAAGCCGAAAAGATCTACGAAGCCTCACTAAAGGGTTCGCGAGATTTAAAGGGATATCTGGGGCTTTCGCGTTTGTATCGCAAGCAGAAAGTGGCAGATAAACTGTTGGATACGTTAGGTCGCGGCTTGTCTCAGGCTCCACCGGATGGTGTGGATGAGATTGAAGCCGAGTTCGAGTCGGTGGCAAAGGATCGGGAACTGGTCGGTCTGGTGATTGATGCCGGTCGTCGGCAGGCGACTGCCGAACCTCGTGAATTGACTTTTGAAGAGGCCTATCTGGTCGCCAAGCTGGCCTCTCAAGGTGAGCAGATCGATGCTGCGATCGAATTCTTTCGCAAAGCCAAGGAGATTGCTCCAGATCGTGGAGGCATTGTGCTTTCCGATCTGGCGGAAATGCTCCTGAAAGCCGACCGCTATGCCGATGCTGCCCAGGTTCTGGAAGAAGCTCTCGAAGAGCCCGCGATGGCTGATCGAAAGCCCAACCTGCTCTTCCAGTTGTCTCAAGCCCGGGAGATGAACGGGAATACTGAAGGAGCACTCGAAGCGATTGATCAGGCGATTCGTCTGATTCCCCAGGCGGCTGTCCTGCAGTTCCAGAAAGGTTGGATTTACTATCACAGTCGCAATTTCGAAAAAGCGATTGCCCAGTTTGAAACTGTGCTCCGGGATTTTCCCGGCGAGACACGAATTGTGAGGCAATGCCAGTTCAGCCTGTCGAACATCTATGTCATGCAGGGAGATATCCCACGAGGGGAAGCGATCCTCGAAAAAGTGCTGGAGGAAGATCCAGAGGATATTTCGGTCAACAACGATCTGGGCTACCTCTATGCCGACCAGGGAAAAAACCTGGAAAAAGCCGAGAAAATGATCCGCAAGGCGGTGGCAGCAGAACCTGAAAATGCTGCGTATCTCGACAGCCTGGGTTGGGTACTGTTTAAGCTGGGAAAGTATGAAGAGGCACTTTCGCCACTGGAAAAAGCCGCTGAAATGCGGACGGGTGGAGATGGCACAATCTATGAACATCTGGGAGATGCTTACGACAAACTGGGGCGAGCCGCCGACGCTCAGAAGGCCTGGGCAAAAGCGATGGAGAAATCCAGAGCTGAACGTCTCCCTGATGAGAAATTGCTTAAGCGACTGGAAGAAAAGTTAGGGACGGCTGCCAAACCAAAAGAAGAGGCCAAGCCACAGGGATCGAAACAAGAGGGGGCTAAGCCGGAGGGAGGCAAGCCACAAGGTGTCGAGCCCACGTCCTGATGTTGTGACGATGATCGGCTGGCCTTGCCGTCATCAAGCCCTTGTGCGTGTGCCGGAAACTGGTCATTCTCCGAGGTTTGCTGCCAGCTCAAGAGATCAAATCTCTCGCTTTGTCGTAAGTTGTTGAACTGAATCTGCTAGTTGAGAAGAGATAGACAGTATGGCTGGCCATTCCCATTGGGCGAATATTGCTCACAAGAAGGGACGATACGATCAAAAGCGGGGGAAGCTCTTTGGCAAGCTTTCCAAGGCGATTATTGTGGCTGCCCAGCGGGGCGGAGACCCGGCTGCGAATCTTGCACTGCGTTATGCCATTGATCGCGCCAAAAAGTCGAGCATGCCAGCGGATACGATCGAGCGTGCGATCAAGAAAGGGACAGGCGAGCTGCAGGCCGACAATTACGAGCAGGTCCTCTATGAAGGTTATGGCCCGGGTGGTGTGGCTGTCCTGTGTGATATTCTGACAGAGAACAGGAATCGCACAGCCGGTGAAGTCCGCCGGATCTTTGATATCCATGGCGGGAATCTTGGCAGCACAGGTTGCGTGGCCTGGATGTTTGATCGCCGAGGGCTCTATGCAGTGAAGGCCGGTGTGACTGATGAAGACACACTCATGGAGATCGCGCTCGATGCCGGCGCACTGGATGTTACGTCTGACGCCGGCGGCTTTTCGGTAATTTGTCCCCCGGAGACCTTTACGCCTGTGGGAGAAGCCCTGGAGAAAGCCGGAATCCCAACGGAATCTGCAGAAATCACCATGCTGCCACAGAACACGGTTGAGCTTGATCTGGAGATGGGGCGAGCCGTCCTGGCTTTGATTGATGCTCTCGAAGACAACGATGACATCCAGAACGTGATGTCGAATTTCAGCGTGTCGGAAGAGGTTTTGGCAGAGCTTTCGAAGTGATGGGCCAAAATCCATTTTATGCAGGGTGTTGACTGTTCATTTGATTTCTTGTATTTTTGTACACACGTAATAAACGTGGCTATGTACGGGTTGTGATTGACCGAAAAAGATTTCAAAAAGGATGACTCAGGATGTCGCCGAAGGCCAAGCCAGACAAGAAATCTGCTGCAGACGTTGATCGTGAGCATGTGAAGCTGCTCGATAACACCCTGGGGCAGATCGAAAAGGCCTTCGGTCGCGGCTCGATCATGAAGTTGACCGATGCCGGCATGGATGTCGATGGGATTGGTTCCGGGGCGTTGTCGCTCGACCTGGCACTGGGTGGCAAAGGCTTTCCACGAGGCCGGATCATTGAGATTTTCGGCCCTGAATCGAGTGGTAAAACCACACTGGCACTCCACTGTATTGCCAATTCTCAGCGAGAAGGCGGAATTGCCGCCTTTATCGATGCTGAACATGCTCTCGATCCAGCCTGGGCCAAGAAGCTGGGAGTCAATCTGGAAGAGTTGCTTGTCAGTCAGCCCTCGACAGGAGAAGAAGCTCTGCAGATTGCCGAGATGCTGATCAAATCCAACGCAGTCGATGTTGTGGTCGTCGACTCGGTGGCGGCACTGGTTCCTAAAGCGGAACTGGAGGGGGAGATTGGCGACTCTCACGTTGGTCTGCAGGCCCGCATGATGAGTCAGGCCATGCGTAAGCTGACCGGGGTGATCTCGAAAGCCAAAACCGTGGTGATCTTCATCAATCAGATCCGGGAAAAGATCGGCGTGATGTTCGGCAGCCCGGAAACAACTCCTGGCGGGCGGGCTCTCAAGTTCTATTGCTCCGTCCGGGCTGATGTCCGGAGGTTGGCAACTTTGAAAGAGGGGGATGTCACGACCGGGATGCGCATGAAGGTCAAGATTGTCAAAAATAAAGTCGCGCCCCCATTCCGTGTGGCTGAGTTTGACATGTTGAGTTCACAGGGAATCAGCTTTTCGGGTGATCTTCTCGATCTGGGGGTGGCTGCACGCCTCATTGATCGAAGTGGTAGCTGGTTTACGTATGGGGAAGTCAAGCTCGGTCAGGGCCGGGATAAAGCCAGGATCTATCTGGAAGAGCATCCGGAAGTGATGGCCGAGATTAAGGCCAGAGTGCTGGAACTGCATGCCGCTGGTCAACACATTTCCACCTCTTCCAAGGGAGAGTGATTCCAAGAGAAAATCCGTTGGAAGTGACTCGGATCCAGGGTGTCTGTTCGGGCCGGAGTTCTGCGGGAAATGTTGTGATGAGGTCATGCGAGTCCACGCCGCCTGTCTTCAAGGCTGTTTCCACAGCGAGAGCATCGTTGCGCGGATTGCTGATCGTGGTTCTCGCGTTTGGTGCTTGCTGTTCAACGACACTTCTGGCACAGGCTCCGGCTCTCCCTCTGGTCGCATTCGAAAAGTCGGTTCAAAATCTTGTTGAGCGGAATCAGGGGGCGATTGTCAGTATTGCCCGGGTCCGTCCGTCGGCAACGGAAATGATCGTTGGCCCGGATCAGCGGGTCACCCGGCTGGATCCGCTCGACCCTGATTTTGTTCCCAATGAGTTTGCGAGCGGGATTCTGATTCGCGGGGCGAACCCACAGGAACCTGTGGTACTCACCTGTTATCACGCTGTTCGAAATGGACAGCGGTATGGGCAGCCTGTGAAAGGGGATCAATCGCGGTTGTTCGTCACATTTGCAGGGCGTAAGGGTTGCTGGGCGACAGTTTTCGCCGCCGATCCTCGAAGTGACCTGGCAGTCCTGGCACTTGATAGCGGTGCTTTGAGATCAGGTGATATGAATCTCACTCCGTTGGAGTTAGGCCGTGCGGATGAGATGACCAAAGGGCAGTTCGTGCTGCTGCTGGGGAATCCGTATGCGATTGCACGAGATGGTTCGGCCAGTGTCACGATGGGCATGATTTCCAACATGACCCGTCGCCCACCTCCTGATCCACTGGTGGCTCGGGATGACTCTCGCAAAGCGAAACCCACCATTCATTACTTCGGCACACTCTGGCAGGTCGACGCACGACTTTCACTGGGGATGAGTGGGGCTGCCGCCATCAACCTGAATGGGGAGTTGGTGGGTATGGGAAGTTCGCTGGCCGCCCTGGATGGTTATGAGAAGTCGAGTGGGTTTGTTGTGCCGTTCGATGCCGGAGTCCGCCGGATTGTGGAGTCACTGATTCGAGGCGAGGAGGTTGAGTACGGATTTCTGGGTGTGAGCCTCAATCGAGCTCCCGTGGTCATACCCCGGGCGATCGAAGGCTACCCGCGTGTGTTGTACGGTACTCAGGTGGAGATGGCTTACCCTTATTCACCGGCATGGAACGGTCGAATTGAGCCCGGTGATATTGTGCTGGAGATTGGAGGAGTGCGCATCCTTCAAGGGGATGATCTGATGCGGGAAGTGGGTCTGAAAGCACCGGGAACAGTCGTTCCCTTCAAGGTTTTACGTGGCCAGCAGGAATTGCAGCTTTCTGTACGACTCGGGAAGTGGCCCGTCGACTGGGAAGATCAGATAGTGGCGTCGGGGGCCCGACGATCCGCCTTGCGTGGATTAACAGTCGATTATTCGACAGGACGATGGAAACTTTTGCCGCAGCCCATTCGCTTTCTCCCGGGCGTGCTGGTGACGGAAATCGTGGCAGAGAGCGCCGGTAGTCGGGCGGGGCTCCATGTCGGAGACTTTATTACGGAGGTCAATGGGCAACCCGTTGGTACTCCGGCAGAATTCACAACTTTGGTAACTGCGGCGGCCGGCAAGCTCAAACTCACCCTGGCAGACGGTCGGCAAGTGACAGTGGAAGCCGAATAAGTGCCAAATTTGTGGAAATCGGCAAGCGTTGCGCGACAATTCGCAATGCTGAGGATGCACCGGTTTTGCCGATTGTGATAAGTTGTCAGGGAAAGGCATGAATTTGCATGCCCGGACGTTTCCTCAATCGCCTTGCAGGCACGGCAGCCGATCGAACATGAAGACAGATGAACTCCGCGAAAAGTATCTTGATTTCTTCGTCGGGAAGGGTTGTCTCCGTCGCCCTTCGGATGTGTTGGTTCCAAAAGACGATCCAACCGTTCTTTTCACACCCGCGGGGATGAATCAGTTCAAAAATCAGTTTCTTGGCATCGGGCCTCTCGATTTCACCAAGGCCACAACCTGCCAGAAGTGCCTGCGAACAGGCGATATCAGCAATGTCGGGGTGACGTCGTATCATCATACGTTCTTTGAGATGCTCGGGAATTTTTCGTTTGGAGATTACTTCAAGCGAGAAGCTATCCACTGGGCGTGGGAATTCCTGACAGACAAAAAGTGGCTGGGTCTGGAACCTTCGCGACTGACTGTCACCGCTTATCTGGACGACGATGAGGCAGTCGGTATCTGGCAGAACGAAATTGGCCTCGATCCGAAGCAGATTACCCGTGAAGACGAGTACGAAAACTTCTGGCCTGCCGGTTCACCCACCAATGGCCCGGATGGTGTCTGCGGCCCTTGCAGTGAAATTTACTACACGCCACCCAGCGGCAAGAAAGTCGAGATCTGGAATCTCGTCTTTACACAGTTCAATCGCGTAGGTGATCCCCCCAACAATTTGAGGCCATTACCCAAGAAGAATATCGACACGGGGATGGGGCTTGAGCGGACTGCAGCAGTCATGCAGGGCTTCGAGAGCAACTACGAGATCGATATTCTCCGGCCATTGTGTGACCGCGGCGGTGAGATCCTGGGGGTCAAGTATGACTTTGGCAGCCCTGTGGGCCGACCACTTCGCCGCATTGCGGATCATGTCCGTGCTTGCACATTCGCCATCCATGAGGGCTGTGTCCCTGGGCCGGAGAAAGAAAACTACATCATTCGACTGCTCCTGCGTGTGTTGATCTCGTCGCGGACACAAGCGACAATTTTTGGTATGAAAACGACACAATCCATGCGAGACTGGGATT
>NZ_LYDR01000004.1 GCF_001707835.1 Planctopirus hydrillae | reverse complement strand
CCGCAATCCCGAACTGCTCAACTACGCCTTCAGCCCTTAACTTGATGCGTATGGGTCAAACGTCTTCGTTTGCCCCCGGATCGATAGATTCTCATCGTTGACGTCGAACAGCGTTGAAAGTCATGAAAACATGTTTCAGATGCATTCGTGCTCTGCCACGATGACATGGGCTAGGGTTTTTCTCCTTCTCCCGTTCTGACGGGAGAAGGTCGGGATGAGGGTGAGCTCGAACGTATCAGGTGAGCGATTAATGAGCGGCTTCATCGTGGGATGCTCTGGATCTCTGGCGACCTGCAAAAAATTGCCACCACTGCTGGCGCCTCAGTGACTGTTGCAAATCAATCAGAAAAGACCCTCACCCTGCCCTTGTATGTTTTACAGGGGGAGGCATCGTGTCTACGATCAAGAAGTCGGGTTTGGCATCGCTGCGTTCGCTGCGCTCACTCCGCGATGCCAAACCGCCAGTCGCGAGTTCGTACTGCCCAGGGCCACAAAGGCCGCGGGAGAGCAAGAAACCGGCTGGTTCCATTCCGTTAACCCGAACAGTCGCCAGGGCCGCTTCACGCGAGCCCGTATCTGCAAGGATGGGGACGAGAATGACTCGCTTTGTCGGTATCGATATCTCCAAAGATAACCTCGATGTCCATATTCTCGACGGAGCTTACGAGCGAGTTCCCAACTCGCCGCAAGGCTGTCAGGAACTCTGCCAGAAACTCCAGGAGCAGGACATTCACAGGATTGTCCTCGAAGCCACTGGTGGCTACGAACGGCTTATCGTCAGCACTCTCGTGGAAGCCGGTCTGCCCGTCGTCGTCATGAATCCCCGCCAGGTGCGAGACTTCGCCAAAGCTCTGGGACTGCTGGCCAAAACGGACAAGATCGACGCCAGAGTCCTCGCACGATTCGGTCAGGTCATTCAGCCGCCCGTGCGAAAAATCTCGGATGAACAGGCTCAAAACCTGCAAGATCTGCTCGCCCGGCGAGGCCAGCTCATCGCCATGCGCACCATGGAAACGAACCGTCTGGGTCAGGCCCGCACGGCTCGTATCAGGAAAGATCTCGAGTCATCCATTGATTTCATTAACAACCGTCTCCAGCAACTTCATGATGAGATCGACACACAGATTCGACAGACTGCTGCCTGGCAGGAAAAAGTCGATCTTCTCAAGAGTGTTCCCGGGATTGGCCCGCAGACAGCCCGCGTTCTGGTGCTCGATTTACCGGAACTGGGCGAGTGCTCGCGGGAAAAAATCGCAGCTCTTGTGGGGGTGGCTCCCATGAACTGCGACAGTGGTGAGTTTCGTAGCCAGCGGATGATCCGTGGTGGACGAAAAGATGTCCGCACAGCTCTGTACATGGCCACATTGGCAGCCACCCGGCATAACGCCGTGATTCGCAGCTACTACCAGAAATTAAGAAACGCGGGGAAGGCCTTCAAAGTGGCCCTGGTGGCCTGCATGCACAAGCTGATCACCACTCTCAATGCCATCCTCCGCGACCGGAAACCCTGGCAACCACAACCCGTCATCGCTTGAAATTCAACACAGTCGCTCTCCCGCGAAGACGCGGGCGAGGGTTCCTGAGGGTACGCTTAACCAGACTGGGTGGTCTCTTCAAGTTTATTGAAGCGTTCGTGAACCAGTCGCCTGAGCGTCAGGAATTCGGGGGTATCGAACTGCCCGGAATCGATCAGTGACGTGGCCAGTGCCCGGGCGGTTTCGACGAGTTGTGCATCACGGATGAGATTGGCTCTTTTGAGTGGGGTCTGGCCATGCTGCCGGGTTCCCAGAACATCGCCATGCCCGCGTAGCTGGAAGTCGGCTTCGGCCACAGCAAAACCGTCGCTCGTCTGTTCGAGTGTCTTGAGGCGGGAAAGGGCATCGGGGTCTGTTGATTTCGTGAACAGGAAACAGAATCCCTGCCTCGAACCACGCCCGACACGCCCGCGAAACTGATGAAGCTGCGATAAGCCAAACTGCTCGGCATGATAAACAATCATCTGCGTTGCCGAAGGAACATCCACACCCACTTCAATCACGCTGGTGGCCACGAGCACATCCAGTTCATGCTCACGGAATTTCCGCATCGTTTCGGCCCGTAACTCTGGAGACATCCGGCCATGCAACAGGCCGACCCGAAACTGAGCCAGTTCTTTCGCTTGCAATCGCTGGTACAAGTCCTCGGCACTTTCCCAGGTTTGAGGACCGGCTTGACCAACCTGTGGAGTCGGCATTGGCTCGGAACTGCGGGTCGTTTCCACTCTGGGGCAGATGACGTAAGCCTGTCGGCCTTCCGTGAGTTTGCCTTTGAGAAAATCCCACGCTTTGCGGGCACTGGGTGCATCGGTCACGACATGGGTGGAGACCGGTTGTCGCCCGGGAGGCAACTCGCGAATGATCGATAGATCCAGATCGCCAAAGGCGGTCAGGCACAGTGTGCGAGGGATCGGTGTCGCAGTCATAACCAGCATGTGCGGAATCGTTGTGCCCTGGGCAAAACGTGCACGCTGCTCGACACCGAACTTATGCTGCTCATCGATCACAACCAGTCCGGGCTTTGAAAATTTGACCCCTTCCTGAATGAGTGACTGCGTACCGACAATCAATTGTGCTGAGCCTTCTTCGATTTCCGAGAGGGTCATGCGTTTCTGAGCGGCCGTCAAGGAGCCGGTTAACAAACGACGTTCGACCTGGCTTTCGGCGAGCAACTCTTCGAGTGTTTCGAAATGCTGCCGGGCGAGAATCTCTGTCGGCGCCATCAGTATGGCCTGCATGCGATTCGCCACAGCGACCAGCATGGCTGCAATCGCCACAGCCGTTTTACCAGCACCGACATCAGCCTGCAGGAGTCGATGCATGGGCCGCGTTTTCTCCAGATCTTTGAGAATCTCTTCCAGTGCCTCTTTTTGTCCGTTCGTCCATTCAAAGGGGAACAGGCGGGCCACTCGAGCGCGAATGCGTTGATCAGCCGGTAAGGCGATCGCTTCCTGCTGTTCAATTCTCATGCGCCGGCGCAGTGCCAGCCCCAATTGAAATTCAAGAAGATCTTCGAGCAGTAAACGCTTGCGGGATCGTTCGTACTCTTCGAGCGATTGCGCCACATGCAAGCCACGGCAAGCCTCGCTGCGAGCCGGCCATTGATGAACCTGGCGGAAGCTGGCGGGAATCGGGTCGGTCAACAGGTGGGCACATTCTTCGACCGCGGCTCTGGTCATCCGCCGCATTTCGTGCATCGATATCCCTTCAGTTAAAGGATATCTCGGCAGAATGCCGGGGCCAGCCTGTTCATCGTCTGATTCCAGCCGCTGGACGAGTGGATGAGACATTTCCCACCGTCCATCGCGTAGTTTCGGCTGGCCTGTCACGAGCAGGACGCTATCGGGTTCATACTTCCGGAAGACATAGGGCTGATTGAACCAGACACAGCGCAGATAGCCACCATCAGCTTTCAGCAGGATGCCCACCATGCTCCGGCCACGGGAGATCCGGCTGTCGCGGTCGACGACAATCCCACGCACAGTCTGTGTTGTGCCTTCGATCAATCCTTCGATGCGGGTGGTTCTGGTCAAATCCAGCACATCACGCGGCATCCACAAGAGCAGATCTTCGACAGTCAAAATGTCGAGCTTCGCCAGTAAAGCCGCTCGTTGCGGCCCTACGGTGCGTAAAAATTCCACAGGAGTCGAGGGGGAGAGTTCTGCCACAACGGCATTCTATCCCAAGTTCGCCTGCGGACGGAATTGACGCCGGGAAACTCGTCACATAGCCTGACGATAACTCCAAGCGACGAATTTCCTTTTCGTCGATGGAGTCGCGGTGTCGATGGCCTGGAAAACAACACGGGCCAGATCAATTTTTGCAATGGAAAGCGAATCCATGTCCATGGGATTTGATGATCAGGATGTCGTCTCGGCAGAAACCATGCATGGGCATGATTGGCCTTGCCTGCGGCAGTTCTGCGTGTTTCTTGAAAATCGAGTCGGTCGGCTCAATGAACTGATGCGGCTGCTGGAATCGGCAGACACGCGCGTGATTGCTGTCTCGCTGGTTGATTCCGTAGATTTTGCTATGGCCCGGCTGATGTTCAGCAATGCCGAGCGAGCCCGGGAAAAGCTGGAACTCTCCGGATTCGCCTTCAGTGAAAGCGATGTGATTGGCGTTTTGCTTCCCGATGGGGACAAGCCCATGTCGAGCGTCTGCACAGAGTTGGTCAAGGCGGAAATCAATATCCATCACGCCTACCCGCTACTTTTCCGGAAAAACGGCATGGGAGCCGTCGCACTTTTTGTGGACGACAACGACCGCGCGGCACAGGCGCTCCGGGCGGCGGGCATGGAAATTCTGACAGATGGCTCACTGCTCGATGATGACGAATCCTTTTAGCGAACCGGTCAACCTCATCAGCGAATGATCTTTGTCGTGCCAACGAAAAAAGGTCCTGATTATCAGTCGATAATCAGGACCTTTCTATGAGCAAAGAGCAGACAAGGCTTACGGAATCAGCACGGTATCGATGACGTGGATGACGCCGTTCGAGGCGCCAATGTCTGTCTTAACGACCTTGGAGCTGTTGACCTTCACACCGTCTGTGGTATCGATCTTGAGAACGCCGCCCTGAACGGTCTTGGCTTCCTTGAGCTTGACCACATCGGCGGCCAGAACCTTGCCTGGAACAACGTGATAGGTCAGGATCGCGACAAGCTTGGCCTTGTTCTCTGGCTTGAGCAGGTCGGCAATCGCAGCATCGCCCAATTTGGCGAAAGCTTCATCTGTGGGGGCGAAGACTGTGAATGGACCTGGGCCCTTCAAGGTTTCGACCAGACCACCAGCCTTCACAGCAGCGACCAGTGTGTTGAAGCTGCCAGCACCCACAGCAACGTCAACGATGTCGCCACCCTTGGCGGCCGGTGCGGCTTCAGCGGGGGGAGCAGGTGCTTCCGGCACAGCCGATTCCACATAGGTGGTGGCTGCAACTGCTGCGACGGGAGCATGTGTTGTGTAGGCCGTTGGGCAAGCCTGTGCCTGACGAACGCGACGACCAGCTTCAGCCTGACCTGAGGAGAGGATCAAACCAGATGCCACACATGCCAACAAAAGACCAGTGCCAATGCGGTTCATTTCAGAGACTCCTGAGAAGCGTGAGTTGAGAACACCTGAAAGGTTCTAGGCACTGATTTTCGATCGACAACCACTTTCTTGTTAAAACAATTAAAGTCCTTAAAAGGATCGATCTGTGCAGAACTTTCGATAAATCGATGCCTTCGAGAGTCACCTTGAACGGTCTTGTTAAACTCTCATGAGCAATGGCCGACTCATCGAGAAACGACGTCCGAAGATCCCTCCTTCTCTCAAAAAGACGCGGGAGAAGGAGGGAGAGAAAAGTCGTTCCGAAGAGGATTACTTGTTTTCTGCTTCGGTCTTGGGAGGTTGTGGCTGGCTGGCTTTCACAAGGGCCTCGATCGAGAGCCTTAAGGCTTCGACTTCTTTACGGAGCGATTCCTGCTGAGCTTTGATGGCCTGGATATCAGCATTGGATTCGTTTTTGGGAGGAGCAAAACGTTCGATGCGTGCCAGTGGTGCAGTTTGCATCAGAGGGACACCAGGAACTCCTGGAGCGGCTGGAGCCATGTTTGGCTGTCCGCTGCGCTGCATTTGTTCCTTGAGAATGCGTTCCATTTTTTCGCGTTGTTCTCGGACGGCCTGTTCATATTGCCGACGGGCATCATCCATGGCCTTTTCGGCCTGCTGCCGGGCTTCCTGTGAGGCTTCGTTCAACTGAACTTGTGGGACAGGCATGAAGCCCATGGAAGGCATGGGGGGCAATGGCATGGCATGTGGGCCGGAAAGCCGACCAAAGAGAGTACGAACCTGGGCCTGGACTTCTGGAGGAAGTGTGCTGACTTCGCTTTCGGAAACATCCCAGGTCGACTCGCCGCGTGTGACCTTGATTTTGCCTTCATCCTTACCCGTCTTGGTGTAGTTAATCGTCATGTTCTCGGGGAGGTGCTGTGACGTCGACATGACGAAGACAGGGCCGGCAATCCGCATACCTGTGCGTTGCCCTTCGACAGGAACTTCTGTGGATGGCTTGAGAATTAAGATATTGCCGTCTTTGGTGGTGGTGACTTTGAAACTTCCCTGACCATCTTCGGCGACAGAAACGACAACTCCGGTGGTCTCATCACCCGCGGGTTCGGCAACTATGGTATAGGTTTGAGTCTCGGAACTGGTGGCATCGTCAGAATCAGACTTTTTCAGGGTGACTTTGCCTGATTGAACGGTCACATGCCCGCTGCGGATCTCGCCATTCGCAGGTTGTTTCGCGACGGGCTCGCCTGTTCGCGTGGTGTATTTCTTTTCGCTTGTGCTGTTCTTTGGGCCGGATGTGCCATCACTGATTTCAAGTGTGACGGAACCACTGCTGGAACTTTGAGTAAAGCCTTGCGAAGACGAGGTTCCAGAGCCCTGGCCACTTGAGGGTGCACCAGAGCCGGAGTTATTCCCTGTGCCTGAACTGCCACCAGAGCCGGATGTACTGCCGGAACCATTGGCTCCTCCAGAGGCAAAGGCACCGCCGGAAGCGGAGGCTGTGCCAAAAGCCGAGACATTGCCTGAGGAAAAACCACCTGTGACTGACTGACCGGCTTTGGGCTTCGCGGGCTGTGGAGCACTCTTTTTGAGGCGCGGTGAGGGAGCCTGTTCCTGAGGAGTTTTGGTCTCATCGGCGATGACATTCACTGAGTGCGATGCAAGGACCGTAAGGATCAGAGCCGCCACAATTCGGGACCAGCGGGGAGTCTGCATGGGAATTCCTTCAAGAAAGGGGTGAGTTGGTTGTTGAGTGGGGTAATGATTTTTTAGAGAGAAACGTGGAGTTTGTGCATTCCGTCTGAACTTCATGCACCCTGCGGGTCTGCTGGGTGTTTCTATATGCTTAAGGGAGCGGTTGTTTGGCGACGACCATGAGATCTCGGACTGGCATGAGGCCCCGGCGGCCATCTTCCAAAGAGACTTCGATCCATTGATCCTGTTGAATCACCTCGGCATTGTGCGGAGCAAGAGCCGCCTTGAGCTGACGTGTTAAGTTCTCCTGCGATTCCCGCTGATCAGCCGTCATCGCAAAGACGTTCTCCATGTTGCCGGCTTCAATCACCGGTACACTCACTGGGCGAGCCAGCTCGACATCATCCGCGAACATGATCTGAACTTCGCCAGGACGAGGGTATTGATCGCGAGCCTGCGGAAACGCATCGATCGTGGTTGTCACTGTGGAGTCGGCTTGATCTTCCTCGAAAGGAGCCACAACCACCGGCTGCGGAGGATTGCCTGCCGGACTCGTCGGGCTTTTGCCGGCAAGGGTGGAATTGGCTGGTTGAGCGGCCATTCGCAAATCCTGGCGAGATCCTGAGAGCGACTGAGATGACCACCAGCCCCCACTAAAGGCCATGACCAGCAGGGCAGCCACCAGAACTCCTTGTGACCATCCGGGAATGTTTGCCCGTCTGGGCTTTTTCAGTGTTTTTCGATGAACAGAAATCGACGACGTCACTGGTGTGGTCAGCGTTTGAGGAATCACTGAAAGGGCTGCAGGAGGTGACGCTGCTGGCAGCGTCATGGACGGAGTCAGCTGGAAAACTCTTTCGAGCAGGCGGTGTTCGAGCAGCGCCAGTGCGACGGCCCGCCACTCACCGTGAAGTTCTGTTTGCTCAAGGAACAACGCTTCCTCGGCTTCCGTCAATTCGTGATCGATCAACCTGTCGAGTTGCTCGGGTTGCCATTCGCTGGTTTGAAATTTCATGGGGTTGTCTCACTCAATAAAAAATGAGCCGAGAGCAGCTGGCGTAATCTGACTCGCGCTCGATGAAGCTGTGTTGTGACCTGCGATTCAGTCAGGCCGAGATGCTTTGCGATTTCGCTGTAACTCCACCCCTGGGTGTATTTTAAGGTCAGTAGTTCCTGATCTTTGGGAAGCAGCCGGGCAATGGCGGACTGAATCAGCTTTTCTCGCTCTTTAGCGAGCAAGAGCCCCAATGGATCAGGGGTCGATTCTTCGTCGTATTGCCGGCTGGCTGAAGTGGCGTAGCGATGCAACATGCGGCGGCGTCTTCCTAAACGTCTGCGGTGCAAGAGAGCGGTTCTGACAGCGACCACATAGAGCCAGGCAGGCGGAGGTTCGGCCTGCTGAATCGAGAAGTCGGACTTGAGCACCGAAACGATGAACTCTTGAAACAACTCGTCGACGGCCTGTGGATCGGCAGAACGGATCGAGAGCACCTGACGAATCCAACTCTGCTGCTCGAGCAGATACCTGCGCATCTGTTCGGCCTGATCGCCGGGAGAGGCGAGGCCAGAGGAGGCGAGGCAGGGAAAATTCTTCATCCTTGATCTCGCCTGCAGGCTGTGACTGTTGACTCAACTCAAAATGGTGACGACTCACCTTACTGTTGCCAGAACACGCAAAAACTTGCAGGGATTCTGTCCTTTTTTCAGGCGACCTGGGAGTAACTCAGTGTATCGCAAACAGATTACTGCGATGTAGGTCTTTGCAGAATAGATTTTTGCAACAGATAGCTGCGACATCGAAGTGTCTTGCGGTTTGGCAACCAAAGAGTGCCGGTCATGGTGAATCGATCACCAGACGAAGAAATTCTGTGAGAAATCGAGATCTCCTCCATGACGCCGGGGGATGAACTTTCGTAAGATTTTCGTCACACCGGTTGCGCTCACGGCTGGATCAGGAAGTCAAACAACTGGATCAGGAAGTCAAACAAGAGGAAGAAATCACACGTTTGGTGAGTCTCTTCCTCTCCGAAGTTTCGATCAGCCCGGCGATCTGTGATCCCTGCTGATTGACTCCCCACATTTTCTGCGGTCGTCGAGCAATGGTAGGGCCTGAGGATGCGTGAAGTTTTCCGTGCTGTGAGTCAGTTTCAATACTCGTTCATTGTTCTAAGCCTCTGTGCCAGTCTGGCTGGAGCCATTTCTCCAGTACCTCTTTGGGCCGATGATGGTGAAGCGATCAGCCCCAGTGGCTACAAGCTTCCGCCCAAAGAAATGGTCGAGATTATTGATGCACCACTTCCTTCGCAGCTACTGCTCTCGCCGGATCATCAGAAGTTTGTACTGCTTGATCGCACTCCGTGGCCCTCGATCGATTTCTTCGCCCGCCCCTTCCTGAAACTGGCCAGTTTGCGTGTGGATCCTGAACTCTCCGTTCAAAGGCGAACGGCCGAGTATTTTCGGATTTCACTGAGTTCGCTGCCGCCCACGACTGAACCGGTCGTGCTTGTTGAGCAAAAGGGTTTATCGACGCCGATCTGGTCACCAGCCGGTGATCGACTGGCCTACACCATCGATACCACAGGCGGGATGGAACTGTGGGTTGTCGATGTGAATACTCCCCAGCCTGTCCCACGCAAGGTGCCGGGAATTCTGCTGACTGACATTGCGGGCTCGCCATTTCGCTGGATCAATAATGGGAAAGAACTGCTCGTGCGGCAGATTCCTCCTGCTCGCGGTCCTATGCCTGTCGAACCGTCGCAGCCGACAGGCCCGATTGTTCAATCGACTTCTGGTCAGAAAACGAAAGCCAGAACTTATCAGGACTTGCTGAAGACCCCTCACGACGAAACTCTCTTTGACTATTTTGCAACCGTGCAACTGGCACGGATTAATGCTTCAACGCTCGAAGTCACTCCTGTCGGTCAGCCGGGATTATATACTTCAGCTTCTGTCTCGCCTGATGGGAGTGCCATGGTGGTGACAAAACTGAAGAGGCCGTTTTCCTATCGAGTTCCCTATAGTCAATTCCCACGAACCGTTGAGGTCGTCGATCTCAAAACAGGTGCCACGCTACGGACACTCAGTGATATTCAGTCGCCGCAGTTCTCGTCGAGCTACGGCGTGAGTGCGGGTGGCCGCATGTTCGAATGGGATCCTCATCATCCTGCGAAACTGTATTGGGTTGAGACTCTCGATGGTGGAAATGCCGAAACCAAATCGAAGTTCCGCGATCGACTGGTCACGCTGTCGGCCCCTTTCAGCGGGCCGATTGCCGAAGTCCTGCAAACAGCGGAAAGGCTGAATGATCTGGATTTTACAACCACCCCTGACGAAGTCCTGATTACAGAAGTGAACACGATTCGCCGGTGGAAAACGACAGCGGTCTTGAATCTTGCCGACCCTGTTGCCAGCCGTCGGGTACTCTTTAATCTCTCAACCAGCGATGCCTATGCCGACCCTGGTAAACCTGTGCGAACTCGGACGGCGGATGGGCAAAGCGTCATCCTCAAGCAGGGGACGACCTTCTTCATGGAGGGAACAGGGAGTTCTCCCGAAGGGGATTATCCATTCCTCGATCAAATTGATCTGGCAACGGGCCAACGATCCCGGCTGTTCCGGTCTCAGCGGGGAACTTATGAGACTTTTGTAGCATTCACCGACGAGACTCAGCGAACGATAGTGACTCAGTTTCAGAGCCCCACGACTCCACCGAACTATCTATTAAAACAACTTCCTCTTCGCCGAGAGGAAGTGCTGATTCCTGGCGAAGCTGCTGCCGTGAGTGCGTTGGCTACAGTCAAATTTGATTCAGGCGGTCGGGCACTCGATCCCATCGTTGGAGCTGCCCAGCCCGAATTCCCGGTGGGTGGGGAATTGATCGGTGCAGTCACGAAGTTTCAGGATCCTCATCCGCAGTTTACTTCCTGTTCGAAAGAACTCCTGACGTATCAGCGGGGGGATGGTGTCCCTCTTTCAGCCACACTCTATCTACCGCCGGGTTATGATCGTAACTCCGGGAAAAAGCTCCCGGTGATTATGTATGCCTACCCACGTGAATATTCTGATGTCCAGACGGCTGGCCAGGTGCGAGGCTCTCCTCACAAGTTTACCCGCTTGTGGGGTGCCAGCCCTTTAATGTTTTTAACTCAGGGCTATGCAATCATGATGGATACGGCGATGCCGATTATCGGTTCGCCCCGCAAGATGAACGATACTTATGTCGAGCAGTTGGTGGCGGATGCCGAGGCGGCTGTGAAAGTGGTCACAGATCTGGGGGTGGGTGATCCCGATCGAATCCTCGTCACAGGTCATAGCTATGGTGCGTTCATGACGGCCAATCTGCTGGCCCATACCGATCTTTTCGCCACTGGAATTGCCTGCAGCGGAGCCTATAACCGGACGTTGACTCCCTTTGGTTTTCAGAACGAGCCGCGAACATTCTGGGAAGCCCCTACGGTCTATGCCAGAATGTCACCGTTCTTTCATGCCAACCGCGTGCGAGAGCCGATCATGCTGATTCATGGGCAGGAAGACCAGAACTCAGGGACATTCCCCATGCAGTCCGAACGCTTTTATGAAGCGCTGGCTGCGAATGGTGCGACGGCTCGGTTAGTGCTGCTTCCTCACGAAGGACATGGATATCTCTCTCGAGAGTCGATCCTGCACCAACTGGCGGAGATGACTGCCTGGGCGGATCGATATGCCAAAAATGGGCAGCGGATCAAACCGAACGGGAACAAATCGCCCGGCAACAATGCACCAGCGATTGGCGATGCTGCGGCAGCCAGTGCCAAGACATTGGATCCGGTTTCAACAGGCAAGCCATCGCCCGCCGATCGTGACGCGACGGAAAGCGTCGCGGACGAGATTAAGCCGTAATCTGTTGGCAGTTGTTGATAGGGATTCGAGAATTCAACAGATCTTTGTGTGCGATGGTGGTGGTTATGAACTGGTCGTTGCAATTGATGTGATGGCGTTGTCACGCGTCACTCATTTGTTTCACGCTGGTGGTTTACGCTGGTGACTTTCATTGTTCAGGGACGGATGAAGATCTCCGACATTTGCCAACTGATGGGTAAGACCTCTCATGGTGTGAACAGTTAAAAGTTTTTTGGAAGCAAAGCCTCACGGCGCGATTTACGCCGGATGACTCTCAGAAGGTCGAACGACGATCCGTACTCCATCGACAGATATGACTTCGATAGGCGTTCCCGGTTGAACAAAGCCGCCGTCACTCACCACATCCAGAATCTGCTGCCCGACTCGAGCTTTACCGGAAGGCCTGAGCACAGTGGTGGCCACACCATGAGCTCCCATTAAGTCTGCAGAAATCGCCTGGAGTTCGTCATGCCGCAAGCGTGGCCTGCCAGTGGCTTCGATGGCCGCTGCGCCACCAGGAGGTGCCAGGATCATGGCTTCCATCCAGGGGAGGTTCGGGAGGTACTTGCTCACGAAAAATCCAAAGATCATCACACCGACCATTGCTGCCGAAATAGTGCCTAACCCATGAGCGATATTGATAGAGGCCCCCCATGCATCGACATGGCGGAACGATTCAATTGCCATGACCAGCGAAGTCAGCACCAGGAGGATCCCGGAGATCCCGGTGACGCCAAACCCTGGAATTACGAATATCTCCATGGCGATCAACACCACCCCCAGAAGGAAGAGTGAAACCTCCAGCCAGCCTGCTGTTCCTCCCAGAAACGCAGCCCAGAAAAACAGTGTAAAGCTCGTGGCGGAAACAATACTCAAAATCCCGGTGAAGAAGTGAGCCTCGAGATAAAGGGCCCCCAGTGCCACCATCAACAGCAACACCTTCATGGGGGTGGTATTCAACACAAAAACCAGTGAATCGACCCAACTGGGTTTGATCGGTTGGAGCCTCATCTCTGCGGAAATTCCCAGCTTTTCTTTGAGGGCATCCAGATTCGGTACAATGCCGTCTGCCATTTTGAGTTCAACAGCGCGTGGTGCCGTGAGCGTGATCACCATTTCGCCGCGAGTCTCTTCCAGTTGCGGCCCTCGTTCCCACAAATCACCAGCGGCTTCAGCCTCTTCCTCCGTCATGAACCACACACGACCCGAAGATTTTTCCCGCATGCGGAAGACTCGCGTTCCCCGGTCAGCCATTGCAGCCGCAATCGCTTCGGGCCGCCCTTTCTGCTTCGCGAGTGCCAGCAAGGTGGCCCTGATGACGGTCATCACTTTATCGGGAACACGTTCAAAGGCTTCACCCGGGCGTGCCTCAATGGGCTGTACATCCCCCATCTTGGCATTTGGAGCCATGTAGATTTCATCACAACCCAGGGCGACCATGGCAGCACCACTGATTGCCTGACGGGGAATCCACGCCACTGTGCGAATCTTCTCCTCGGAGAGACTCGCGATCAGTTCGGCCAGTTCTGAACTGACGGTTGCCAGTCCTCCCGGCGAGTCAATTTCGATAATCAACAGTTCGACACCCTGGGCCTGATATCTGGCAATCTGCCGACGCAAAAATGACCCATTCATCTGGTTAATGACACCATCCAGACGAATGATCCCCACCTTCTGCTGCTCTTCTGCCGGCCTCATCCGCATGGCTTCTTTGGGCAACTGGTAAAGATCGGCCACTTCGGTCTTGGTCTCGGCTGTCTGCGTGCAAACCATGCCCCAGCTTCGCAAAGTTTCACCGCTGAATCGCCCCACCAGACCGGCTTCTTTGAGCCGCTGAGTTTCCAGAATGACGGCTTGCGATGCCTGGAGCTGTTTGAGTTCTTCCGCATCGACAAAACGGATGTCTGTCCCTTTTTCACCACCAGCACCCGTTTTTTCGACAGTCACCTTCCACAGCACTGCTTCTCGATTGGTAAGGCTCGACAAGACGGCGGAACTCACGCGCGGGTTGACCCGGCGGGAGGCAATCATCTGCAGGAGTTGTTGATCTTCTTCGGGCAATTTCTCACCACGACCTAAGTCTCCCAACTCGGCATCTGGCTTCATGACAACATCCTGACAGGCCAGTGCGACCATCGCCTGCCGACCGGTCACTGTCTGCGGCACCCACGCCACAAATCGCACACGCGGGGTCTGTGCCGAAAGCAGGAAACGAACCAGTCCCTGCACCTGATGCGGCGGACTGACTCCCGGCTCGATTTCGAGCACCATCACCGCTGGGCGATTCTCGGCAGTGGCTGTCGCCTGAAGTTTTTGTGCTGTCCCGGTGATCTGATTGAAAACCACATCGTTGATCGGTGCTGTCACACGGACGAACTGCCCCAGTGGTTGACCAACGACTGGTTGACCAGCCAGAGCTTGACCAGCCTGTGGAGCATTTCCATTGGCAATTGATAATCCATCTTTCTCGGCGGGGGCCACACCCTGAGGGATGCCTGGTGCATCTTCACGAGGTGGTGCGCCAGGCACTGGATCGACGGAAGCAAATCCTGCCTTTGGTGCCAACCACAAACATCCGCACAACATCAACAGCAGCAGGCAGTTCGGCTGCAGAAACCACACTTTCGAGGCTCTGCTTACTGACAGAGTTTCTGGTCGTGGAAGCCTCGCCTGATCCGATGAGATCATTAAGCTGCCGTACGAACTCGCACTCATGGGCACTGCTCCTGCCAATAGTTGTGAAGGGCTGCCAATGCTCATCATTCACTCATGCTGAAAATGCGTCGTCGGTTTTCTGATAACAGTCGTACGAAATTATATCCAATTCCAGCGAGCAAAGTGTGAGTGCTTCCAGGATTCATATCGGTTTACGGTCTGACCAGTGAGCATGATGGCCCACCAGGAAATTCTTCGCATCGACTTCCTAGAAAACGAGATAGACCTTCCCGGATTTCTGCGGAGCTTCGGCCGCGACCACAGCCTGATGAACTTCATCGATACGAAACTGCAATCCCACTTCGGTTCGCAGAATTTTGCGTTCCTGGAGAGAACGGATGGTCTTCACGAGAGAAAGTTTCTTCCATAAGTTCATCCTGGCCATCTCAGCACCGAGCCAGAAGCCCCTGACACTGGCTCCGTACGTCATTAATGAACGTGGGGAAAAGCTCATCGGTTCATGCGAAAGTGTCCCGTATAAGACAATCTGGCCAGATTCACCCAGCATTGAAACCAGAGTGGCTGCCAACTCTCCGCCAACAGGATCAATCGCATAACGGATGCGGCCTCCCGGTAACTGCCGCTGAAGCTCTTCTTTCCACCGGCCTGCGTCATCTGTCACGATGACGGCATCGCCACCGGCTCGCTTGACAATCTCGATCGCGCTGGCCGATCTCACCAGATTCATCGTGCGGAAGCCGTAATGCTTTCCGAGAGCACAGACCATCTGCCCGACAGCCGAAGCTGCTGCCGACTGTACGAGCCAGCCACCTTGAGGAATCGACAAGATCTGATTCGTCAACAGCCAGGCCGTGGCGGGATTCACGAAAAAACTGGCCGCTTCGAGGGCATTGAGTTTGGCACCGACGGGGATCACATTTTTGGCTGGCAGCTCCAGTTCTTCGCCCCATGTACCGCCATCGGCAGCAAGCACAGCGACGCGTTTCCCGACCAGCCATCGTCCATACAGACCGGCATTCGCCGCACTCACAATCCCTGCACCTTCATAGCCAATGCGCGCCGGAAGGGGTGGCTGCTTAGTGTACCGGCCACGAATCGTCATCAGATCTGAGGGATTGATCGGCGCTGCTTCCATCCGCACACGCACCATGCCCTTGGCTGGCGACTGAGCAGCCTGGGCAAAAGAAGAGCTCGCTCCGGCAGGTGGCTCATGTTTTGGAGTTGATTGAATTTCAATCACTTCTGCGGGTTCACCTGTTCGACGAAAAATCGCAGCCTGCATGGCACCGCCTTATGAATGTTCGAGTGGCTTCAACACGTTTGTATGAGAAGTTGTGTCTGGTCTGCGATGATGGCAGAAATGGATAGCCTTGAAAGAATCGGCAACTGGCTCTTACACCCATCTTTGAAATCAATGACGTGTTGCGTCTTGAAGTATGTGAAGCATACTTGCTCAACTCTCCCCGCGCGATCGTCTTTTACGGTAGATATGCGGAGTAATGACGCCCGAAACAACGCGTTGCCAAAACCTGGACTTTTGCCAAATTGAGGCTTACATGCGACATGATCGGGTACGCTACCAGGGCGTTTCCATCATGTTGACAATCCGGCGGGCCAGTCTGGAGGTTGAGTCGGCTGTCGCGGTGGCCAGGGATTGGCCAACTTCAGGTGCGAAATCGGCTTGAGAGGCCATGGCAATCGAACTGGTATCCAGCGGCGCGGTCTCCTTACCGAGAACTTCACCACTGCGAAGATCTTCCCAGGTCACATGCACCATCAGTGAGAATTGCAGTTCGCGAGGATCATCCCAGGTGGTTTCCCCCAGAACATCTTTGCGGATTTCGACAATTTTCCCCGAAAGGCGTGTCTCGGCTTCATCGCCATTCACCAGTTTAAACGGGGTTCGTGTGCGAATCTCACGCTGCACCGCTTCCGTCAACTGGTACTCAATCCCCCGGCGGAAAGTATCGTTTTCGAAAATCGGGACAGTCACTGTTCGAATCTGTGGACTGTAAGCTTTTCCAATCGTGTATCCACAGCCGGTGAAAACCCAGGGCAAGGTCGAGAGCAGCGCTAGACAATCACGCCGCGAAACTTCTCTTGAAGCCCAATATGACTCCCGCGGCGGAGATACTTCCTGGCGAAGCTGCTGGTCTCGAGGAGTGGTCATCGCCCCTCCTGAGGTCTTTCACCTGCGGCCTGAATTGTGCGTGGATCAACACCACTGTCGCCGGGAGAACCGCGATCGTCGGGTGTGTCGTCTCCCGGATTCAACAACTCGCGCCCTTCGGATTCCTCGGCAGGAGTCTCTTTGCTGCCGCCCCACCAGCTCCGGGACTTTTCTGTCTTTTCAACAGGTTTGAGTTCGGGTGGTGTGGTGGGAGTTAAACCGGGAATGGGTGGAATCAACGTGGGTTTCGGTTGAGGCGGTGGTGCGATACGGTACTTTTCACCAGTGGCGAATTGTGGCCCGAGCTCATTGAGGATCTGACGGGCCTGAGGAGCATAGTTACTGTTGGGATAGCGATCAATCAGCATGTGGCAATACAGACCCACTGCATTGTCGCGGCGTTTTCTCTGATAGAAGCGAATCTGTTCCCAGAGGCGAGCGACTTCCGCTTCTTCAATCGCAGCCAGCTCTTTTTCCAGCCGGGCGCGATCTTCGGCTTCCGGGTAGAGGCGGAGAGCTGTCTCTTTGAGTTGACGAGCTTCTTCGAGGCGGCGGCCATCGTAGCCAGCCCCTTCGTAAGACATCAATTTGACGTGAGAACCCAGCAAAAATGCCTTCTGGACGTGCGGGCTGTTCGGATACTGCTCTCGTAGAAGTGAGAAGTAGTTATCGGCTTCGGCCCATTTGCTGCGTCGCGCAAAATGACTGGCGGCGAGCATCAGAGCGTCATCGGCCAATGGCCCTGCAGGATCATTGAGCCAGATCGCCCGTAAGGCAGCGATTGCATTTCCTTCGGGATCAAAAACCGGCTTCTTCTCATCGAACAGATTGAGTGCGAAGGCGCTTTGTTTCTTATCTTCCACTGGGGAAGGTGGTGGAAGTCGTTCCCCTGGATTTTGCAGATTGGTCTGCTGAATCTCATCGATTTGCACAACCTTGGGATCATTCAACCAGATCCGGGCAATTTCAAAGAGACGTCGTGAGATCGAATCAAGATATCTGGAGGATGGGTACTCCTTGAGCAGCACAGCGACAATGTCATAAGCATCGGCATAGTGCTGTCTCTGGAAAGCAGATTCCGCCTGCATGAAGAGAGCGTCCTCTCGAATCTCGCTCTTTTTGAACTTCTTCGCGATTTTCTTGAATGCACTTTCCGCTTCAGCAAACTTGCCCTCTTTGAATAGTTCTTCAGCCTTGGCGAACTCTTCAGAGCCAGCGATCGGGGCCAGAGAACGCTCGTCTCCGTCCGCAACTTCCGTCGCACTGGCCTGGGTAATCAAGCCGCGGCGCAGACGCCTTTCGGTGGGGCCTTGAACGCCATCAATTTTGGGTTCTTTGAATCCAGAAACCAGAGGCGATTGCCACTTGGTTGCCGCACAACCCGCTCCTGCAAATGCGCAAAGGGCCAGCAGCATTGCCGCAACGACAAAGCGCGCAGCCATCTGATCAGGTCGTGGGAGCGAATTTATTGGGCCGGTTCCAGACATGGTCATCCATGACACTGAGTCGGACGTGCAAAATATCAGTTGGTGGGAGCAATGAAAGGCTTGAAGAGCGGCTTGTAGCAGAAGCTTGAATTTACTGGAAGCGCAGTAGTTTCAAAGTGTTGGGCCGCTTCCCCAAAGTGTGAGTCACGGCGGCCAACATTACTGCCCGAAGTTCCTTAACCTGTTGTGGCGAAGGGATTAACCGCGACCAGGCCGTATTTTCATTGCTCGCCATCCTTCGCAATAATTGAGCCGTCCCCGCGTGAACAGGAATCTGAGAATAGTCTTCCCGCTGGCATGCAGGGCAAATCATGCCCCCTTGCCCGGGCCAGAAACCAAACAGCCGGCCCTCTGTTAACTCGGCTCCACAAGCCATACAGGTCTCGAAATCCGGGAGTTGGCCACACTCCCTGAGCATGATCAATTCAAACCGAGTCAGCTTGATGGACAGGTTTGACGCATCTGCCAGACTCTCAAGCAGCTTCTGGGCTTCATCGTAAATCTCGGGATGGGGATCGTAATCTTCTGTCAGCCCCAGAATGAGCTCCGCGACGTAATAACCGGCATACAGTGCGTTGAGCTGATTCGGCTCAGGACGGAAGCGATGCACCAGCCGGGCTTCTGTGAGGAGATCCAGCCCGCTGGAAGCTTTCTTGAGAAAGACCACATCACAAGTTGATAGTAAATCCAGTGACGACTCGAATGGCCCTTTTAAACGCCGGCCACCTTTTGCCAAGGCCGAAAAACGCCCGTGCTCTCGGCTGAACATGACGACGATGCGGCTGGTCTCACTGAAGTCTGTGACCCGTAAAATGAGCGCCGTCCCCTTTTCTGCCGCCATTGCCGGGCCTCTGTCCTCTCTGCGGGATGGTCATGCTGAATGATTAAGGCGTATGCAAATCGTGCGGAAGAACGCCTGGTACCAGGAAAAACTCCGGCAATCCCTGGATCATTGGGAGGTTTTTTTTGACTGCGGTAATGCCAGTGCAGTCTCTAATTGCATGAGAACATCTGGCGATTCGACATAGACCAGAGGCTTCAGGTTGGTGGTCACTGGAGGCAAGCGGTAAAGCTGTTCAGCCCACGGGATTTGAGCCCAGGAGGCTGGCCCCTGTGTCACTTCCCAGCCTGTTTCGGTCTTTTGAAGGGGGACGACCAGCCGGGTCTTCGGAGGAAATTTTCTGAACTGGGAAAGTTGAGGGAGTTTTTCCGGGGGCTCTCCCTTCCAGGTTTTTACGACTTGATCGAATGATTGGCCTTGCTCGCTGGTTCCCAGTTCAACTGTCACCACCGCATCAGAGAGGGAAATCTGCAGTTGATTGACTACGACGGGATTGGCTGTGGAAGCAGCCAGACAGGTGAGAATTAAGATCCAGACAACGAGCATTCCTCCGGCCACATACAAGGGCCACTGCCTCGTGGGCAGCAGATCAGGAGGTGAATTCGAATCTCGCAACTGTGATTCAGCAGACAATATACCTCGACCTTTCGCTGCCATCCTCACCCGTCATCCAGTTCTGCAGGAGCAGACCTAAGGCACCTCGGAAGGGATGCATTGACTTGGCGTCGCCAGTGGATCAATTCGTCATGGTTGACGAAACGCCTTGGTCGTATCCACCAGATAAGAATTCAGGAAGACTTCATTGAACTCGTAGATACCATCAAAATCCGTCAGTTGATCTTCATCAGTTTTGCGGAGTTCCCCACGCTCGACGAGGTCAAAAACAACCCGGCCAAAATCGTGTGTCGATTCAATCCCCCACAAACGAAACACGGTGGGAGCCATCATCCCGAACATGCGACTCCCGAGAATTCGCACACCTTCGAGCAGTTCTGCGCCGGAAATGTGAGCAGACTCTTCAGACTCATCCAGATTGCGAAGTTTGCCAGCCTGATCCTGGGCCACTTTCAGGGCCTCTGTGACAAACAGGTAGGCCTGAGGTGGAAATTTCATCTTGGGACGAGTTGCACGATCAATCAAACTCATAGTTTCTGATGCCACCGTTAAGATTTGAGGGATGTAAGAAGAATAAAATAGGACAGCCCTCTGGCGTCTCATTGGATGATACACGCTGTGTCGAGCGTTTCGAAAGTCTGAAGTCGCGGGCATTTCCGCAAATTTATGCTCTTTGTTGTCATATTGACAATCACAGTTCCTGAGGTCTCGGGCCAAATCTGATCTCGAATCAAATTTCCCAGCCAAAACTGCGGAAGGATTGAAGCTCTAGACATCAATCTTTCCCGCAGAAATCACCAGAACGCAGACATGAAAGGCCTGATGGAGGTCTCTGGCTATGTGCGATGCCAGCTCAGCAAAAGCCTGCCAATTCCTGAGCCCCGCTTAGGGAATCGTCCAGATTTTTCGTGGGTCATGAAGGGTTTTTATCGGCACTTGATCAATTCGAGTGACATCGGACTGGCGGCGAAGGGGCTGACGAGCAGAAGGCTTCCTGAACTGTCGGCCAAACCTGCCACCCAACGAGCCCGAAGAGAAACTGCTCCCCGAGTCATGGCTTTAAAGGCGATTTTTGGGAGTGGAGCGCAGCACACGCACGAATCTGTTAAACTCTCGGGTTTTGTCGGGTGCAGGTCATTCAAACCAGCGATTCCTTGAACTCTGTCGAGGTCAAGAATCGCCGGTGAATATGATTTGGCCGTGGATGACAATACAGCGATCAACTCCTTTCGAGGTCATTGATCACAGGATCTGTTTCCACGGATGCTTCCCCGGCCGGCTGGTTTTTGTCAGTAACCAGCACCACGGCAGATGAACCACACGATCAGTAGACAACATCACGAACAGCATTTGGAGTTAAAACAGCTCTCGCCAGAGTGATGTTTTGACTCCCAGGCAATTCCAGCGATTGTGAAACGCCTGAATTCACTGCGAACAACTTGAGGGTAACGGTCTATGGGCGCCTTTCTCGGGATCGACATCGGCACAAGCGGCACAAAGACAATCGTCATGCGGGCTGACGGCGAAATTCTAGGCTCAGCCACCGTCGAGTACCCACTTTCCAGCCCGAAACCCGGGTGGTCGGAACAGGACCCCGAAGACTGGTGGAATGCCGTTGTCGAAAGCACCAAGAAGGCCATTAAGTCAGCGAAAATCAAGGCTGATGAAATCAGCGGGATTGGCCTGAGTGGCCAGATGCATGGCAGTGTCTTTCTGGATAAATCCAGCGAAGTGCTCCGCCCTGCCATTCTCTGGAACGATCAGCGAACTGCCGCCGAGTGCCTCGACATTGAAAAGAAGGCCGGCGGCCGCGAAAAATTGATTGAAATGGTCGCCAATCCGGCACTCACAGGATTTACCGCTCCCAAGATTATGTGGGTCAAGAAAAATGAACCCAAAATCTTTGACAAAACAGCTCAGATCCTGTTGCCGAAGGACTACATTCGCTTCCGGCTGACCGGGACATATGCCACCGAGGTCAGCGATGCTTCCGGCACATTGCTGCTCGATGTCAGCCAGCGGGTCTGGTGCAAGCCACTGCTCGACAAGCTCGATATTCCACTTTCGCTGCTCCCGAAAATGCACGAATCGGAAGAGGTCACCGGGACTGTCAGCGCAATTGCTGCCAAACAACTGGGACTCAAAGCCGGGATCGCTGTCGTGGGTGGGGCCGGTGACCAGGCTGCCGGTGCTGTCGGAAACGGCATTGTCAAACGCGGCGTGATTTCGGCCACGATGGGAACCAGCGGCGTGGTCTTCGCTCACTCCGATGAAATGCAGCTTGACCCTCAGGGCCGTGTCCATACGTTCTGCCATGCTGTCAAAGGAAAATGGCATGTCATGGGCTGTGTCCTTTCCGCTGGCGGCAGTCTCCAGTGGTATCGAAATACACTGGGCCTCGTCGAAGTGGCCGATGCCCGCAGATTGAAAACAGATCCTTACAATCTGATTACCGAACAGGCAGCAGAAGCTCCTGCAGGTTGCGAAGGGCTCTTCTTCCTGCCTTATCTGACGGGCGAGCGCACTCCGCATGCCGATCCACTGGCTCGCGGCGCCTGGGTGGGGCTGACGATTCGGCATGGCCGCGCACACCTCATTCGAGCTGTGATGGAAGGTGCCACTTATGCCATGCGGGATTGCCTGGAAATCATCAATGAATTGAAGATTCCCATTCGCGAAATCCGCGTTTCTGGCGGTGGGGCACGCAGCCAGTTCTGGCGGCAGATGCAGGCAGATGTCTATGGACGCCGCGTGGTCACGATCAATGCGGAAGAGGGGCCTGCCTATGGTGTGGCACTTCTGGCTGCCGCTGGCACTGGCGAATACAAGAGCGTGGTCGAAGCCTGTACTGCCACCATTCGTGTCAACGGCGCGACCGATCCGAACTCCGAGGCCAAACGCGTTTACAACAAGTCGTACCCCATGTTCGGTAAGCTCTATCGATCGCTCAAGCCCGACTTCCCGGAACTGGCCAAGCTGGTCGATGTCTAAAGCCGCTGGAGCTGCATCTATTTGGCTCGATGACGAACAATTCCCCTCCCAGTGACAACTATCATGACGGCATTCTTTCTCTCAGAAGGGGACGTTCGATTTGTAGCCGACATGCCTCTGGCATTGGCAGCGGCCGAACAGGCGTTTCAGGAACTGGCGACCGGGCATGCGGTGAACATTCCGCGCAGCCGGGCGTCGATTCCCGGAGTGATTCTGCACAGTATGTCAGCGGCCTCGACCGGGGTGAAGATTCTGGGGACCAAGTCGTACACCACGACGAAGCAAGGTGCGCAGTTCCTGGTCACTTTGTGGGATGCCGAAACGGGAAAGCCTTTATGTGTCATGGAGGCGGATTATCTGGGCCAGCTACGCACCGGGGCTGCCTCAGGACTTTCCTGCAGGTTGATGTCGAATCCTGAATCGCGGGTGGTGGGTTGCTTCGGCTCAGGGCTGCAGGCACGAACCCAGTTACAGGCGATCTGTATGAGCCGCCCCATCGAGCGCATTGAAGTCTACTCGAGGAACAGTGAGAAGTGTTCGCAGTTTGCCGATGAAGTCTCACAGCTTTGCGATGTCCCGACGATTCCAGTGCATAGCCCTGATGATGCTGCCAGCGAGAAGGACATTGTGGTGTGTGCCACCACCAGTAAAAGCCCGGTGTTTCAAGGCGCTTCGTTAACGCCCGGCACTCACCTGTGTGTGGTGGGGAGTAATCATCTGTCGCGAGCCGAGATCGATCTGGAAACAATCCGCCGCAGTGACTGGATTGCCTGTGATGATCTGGCTGCCTGTCAGAACGAAGCGGGTGATTTTGTCGCAGCGATTGAGGCCGGCTGCCTGGAATGGCAGCGTGTGCAGGAACTGGGTCGAGTGCTGGTGGGTGAACAGACAGGCCGGGCTCACGAAGACGACATCACGCTCTTCAAATCGGTGGGATTGGCGATACAGGACATTATTCTCGGGACACAGGTTTATATCCGTGCCCGCGAAGAAGGCCTGGGTCAACCACTGCCATTCTGAACGGCAGTCCGACCAAGAGCATGCATGCTGGCAAGTGAGCTGAAAGCAACTCTCAAATCGTGCTGTAGAAATATCGCGTGAAATGAAAGAAGAACGGCGCCGCGAAGCAGAAGGAGTCGAGCCGGTCCAGTATTCCGCCATGACCGGCAATGGCCTGCCCCCAGTCTTTAACGCCGCGATCTCGCTTGATGGCAGACATCACGAGACCTCCACCAAAGCCGGCAAGACAAATCGTGAGCGACATTCCTGCTGCAGCTTGTGGAGAAAATGGGGTCACCCACCAGAGTGCAGTCCCCAGACCAACAGTTAATGTCACACCACCAATCAATCCTTCCCACGTTTTCGAAGGGCTGACCTTGGGGGCGACAGGATGCTTACCGAACAGCTTCCCGCAAACATATTGCAAGACATCGCTCGCCTCACAGATGAGAACAAGGTAGCAGAGAAGTTTGCCGTCGCGTGTCGGATAGTCGGGTATTTCGAGCATTGTCAGGAGTGCCGGGCCATGACTCAGGCAATAAACACAGATCATGAGCCCCCATTGGATAATGGCCGTTCTCGTGAGGAAGTTCTGGACATCTCCAGCAGCCGCACTGCGAATCGGGAGAATGAGGTACACATAGACCGGGATAAAGATTGAAAAGAACGCATACCAGTGGATTCCAAGAATGATGTACTGAATGGGAAGAACGACAAAAAATGCCCAGAACAACGCGCGATGATCGCCCAGTCGTGTGGGTGTCAGTGTGAGAAATTCACGAAGTGCGAGTAATGAAAGTAATCCAAACAGCACCACCACCACGATCGGGCCTGAAAGTACTGCTCCCAGAAAAACCAGGATCATGAACCACCAGGCCACGATGCGGGAATTGAGATTTTCAATCGTCTTCGTGGGACCGCATTGCCACCGGAGAATCAATCCCACCAGGCTGGCGCAGCCTAATGCCATGAATGTACCGATGATTAACCAGCCGAGTTCGCGATCAGGCCAATTCATTCGCAAAAGCCTCGGCTGAGTGTAGAGGGGTGTTATCCAGAGGTTCCATCAACGTTTGCTGCATGAGCGCGACAATACTTTGCCTGGCGCGATTGAGAAAATCGTGCCTGCCCTCGGATGCGATCCATCCTAATGGTGCTCCAAATGTGGCTCGTGCAATGATGGGTAACGGGATGAACTCACCCTTGGGCAGAATTCGATTGAGGTTTTCGAGGTAAACCGGAATAAACTCCACATGTGGCAAATCGCGGGCGAGATGGTAAAGCCCACTCTTGAATTCCTGAATCTGTCCATCCGGCGAACGCGTTCCTTCTGGAAAAACAATCACTGAAGCACCGTCTTCAATGGCCTGCCGAATGAACGTCACCGGATTGTTGCGAGCCGTAGGAAGTTGACGATCAATCAGAATCGCATTCATCACGCGGCTGGCAATAAATCGCCTGATAGGCCCGGCCGTCCAGTAGTCTTGAGCAGCCACAGGACGAGTCGTTGACCGGCAAATCGAAGGCAGCGAGGCCCAGATTGCTGGGGCATCGAGGTGACTGGTGTGGTTAGCAAAATAGACGCGAGGTTCGGCTGAAGGAAGACAGCCTTGCCATTCAGCGCGAAGTCCAGTCAGCAGTCGCAGGCATGCGGCAGAAATCTGTTGCATGTTTCTACTCTCCTTCCTGCCGTGGGGCTGCGGCTTGAGCATCTGCCTCCGCACCTGGAGTGCTTTCCAGAATCACAGCAATATTTCTCGCCCGACGAAAAATGGTGATCAGGCTCCCCAGAGCGATGATGATCAGTGACCATGTCATGATCCAGCCATGAAGCGAGGTCGCCACAAAAATTGCCTCCCCTACACAGGCTGTCGTCAGTAACGCCATACGTTGGGGTTTTGCCATGGGGCCTTCAAAGTGCTGACCGGCACCTGTGGAAGCACCGAGAGCCCGGACATAAGCCGTAATAATCGCCAGAGCAGCCGCCAGCCAGCCGACATCGACCACCCAGGGCATTGCCGAAACATAATAGCCAGCCCCGGCGAGTGAGAGGGCATCTGAAAATCGATCCGGGATCTCGTTAAACAGTTCGCCGGATCGCGTCGACTTTCCCCCTTCGACAGCAACCATTCCATCAAAAAGATTGCAGAGCAGCCGACACTGTATTCCCAGTGCTGCCAATAAAAGGCAGGCGATCTGAAGAGACAGCATTTCACTTTGTCCACCGAGAATCAGTGCGAGTGCAGCCAGAACAGAGAAGCCAATGCCTGCGACTGAAATCGTATTCGGTGCAATATTCCACGTGGTCAACAGGTGAGCAAAACGCCCAGCCCAACGCGTCTTGCGAACTTCCAATGGTCTGCGGGAGAGGGGAGGCTCTGTCGGAGTCGATGTGTTCAAAAGACTCTTTCGCCATGCGAGGAACGGTCAATGGTCTCAGCAACAGATCACATCATGAGGAGACCACTGATCATTGCACAGTGAGAGTCGCGAATGCAAGCTGGATATTCCATGGTCTTTGTAAGGCCATCAAACGGGCATAGACAACTCGATTATGATTGAGACGAGGATTGACCATCATCGATGATCTGTTTCAATCCCTGCAGAGATTGATCGAGCTGAATTGTGAGTTCTGGCAGGAGAGCGCGGGAGGTTTCAAAATCTCCTGCAGCAATCAGTTTCTCGATCCTGGAAGCGGTCGCTTCACAGCGCGTGCAGCCAACTGTTGCCACCAGGCCTTTCAGACTATGGGCATGCCGGTGAGCTGATTCGAGATCTTCGAGTGCTAGCGAGTTCTTCAGGTGCCCCAGCACAATCGGGGCATCCGTGATTGTCATCGAGGCGAGTTCTTCTGCCAGATCCCAGAGACCACCGAGGCGTTCCATCATCGATTTGAAGTCAATTTCGTGGCGATAATCTGTCACTGGAAATCCTTAAATCATCTGACAAACGAATCAATGGCAGGAGCTCAACGCGGAGGATCGATGGAGACATTCTTGTCGAGATTGATCCCGAAAGCGGCAATTCGATCACGCACTTTACCGCGAGTGATCCCCAGGATTTCAGCCGCTTTGGATTGATTGGCCTGGCTGGCCTGCAGCACACGGGTCAGGAGATACTTCTCCATCATTTCGAGAGCTTCGGCATAAAGATTGGTCGAACCGGCCTGAAGCCTGGCTTCAATCAACTGGCCGATGTCCGAACTGGGCAGGTCGCTCATTCCAGAAGCCTGGGCATGCGTCGGGAGCATCCCATTTGGTACATGAGCAGCACCCGCAACAGACGAGTCTTCCGGAAGTTGCGAAAGAGGTCGCACTCCGGCAGTGGAAGAGGGATCTCGGCTGATCGATGCCGGGGAGTTCTCTGGAAAGAAAACCCGGTTCGTCACTTCTTCACGGGGAACAGCCTGGTAGTCGAGAATCGCTGCGGGCAGAAAATCGGGAACGATCACGGGCCCCGTACATTTGAGAAGGCATTGCCTCACAACACTTTGCAATTCTCGAATGTTCCCCGGCCACGGGTAGGCCATGAGCAGTGCCAGTGCATCAGGTGAGAGACCTTCAACATCTGGCTTATCCAGTTCTCGCCTGGCACGGGAAAAGGAGTATTTGAGGAGCAGTGGAATATCCTCGACTCGCTCTCTGAGTGGCGGCAAAGAGATCGTGACCACATTCAGCCGGTAGAACAGATCGGCACGAAAGCGGCCATCCTGCACCATCTGCTCAAGGGGACGATTGGTGGCAGCGACCAGACGGACATTCGTCTCGATGGTATCGTTGCTGCCAACTCGTTCAAACCGCTGCTCTTGCAGCAAGCGGAGAACTTTGCCCTGCGTTAAGGGAGACATATCGCCCACTTCGTCAAGAAACAACGTACCACCATTGCACTGTTCGAACTTGCCGATTCGGCGACGATCCGCACTGGTGAAGGCTCCTTTCTCATGCCCGAAAAGTTCAGATTCCAGCAATGTATCTGGCAAGGCGGCGCAGTTGACGGCCATAAACGGGCGCGTCGAGCGGCTGCCAAATTGATAGATCGCCCTTGCGACGAGTTCTTTCCCGGTACCACTCTCTCCGCGCACCAGGACTGTGACATTCTGTTGAGCGACACGACCAATTTCTTTGAAGACTTCCAGCATCCGCGGGCTGCGACCGACAAAAAAGTCGCCCTGGTCGCCGGCTTTATCATCGTCAGTCACCGAGACCGCGACCGGGACACTCATCAGCCTTCGCGTTTCCAACGCTTTGGAAACAAGCTGCTGCAACTGGGCCAGATGCAATGGCTTGGCCACATAGTCGTACGCCCCCAGGCTGATGGCACCAATCGCCGATTCACTCGCCGCATCAGCCGTAATGAAGACGACTGGTAATCGCCGGTCGAGATCTTTAATGCGCTGGAACAACTCCATGCCCGACGTTTGCGGGAGCACCAGATCCAATAGCACGACAGAGGGTTTCAGTGTGCGAATGGCTTCAAGGCCAGCCTGTGCTGTCGTGACTCCCTCGACATGAACGTCTAACGGTTCCAGCGCACGAGAGATCTGCAACAGAATTGTACGGTCATCATCAATCACCAGCACAGTTGACGTCACTGTTTTCAAACTTTCTATAGTCGGGGTTTTCCAGGCTAACTGGCGAATCATGTTCGAGTGGGAACCATCAATCATTCCCGGCAACATGCTTGGTTCAGCAGGGCCCCTGATTCATTTTGATGAGCATATTGCGACTGACTACGGATGCGAAAAGATTGTCTTCCCCCTGGGTTGAGACATACCAGTTCCTGATGCTTCCGCAGTGGATAATGTCCCTGACGGGAGCGAATTGGACAATCCCTCGGATTGCGGCTGGATAACTTTCAAAGCTCGTTCAATGACTCGAATGTGGATCAAGCTGGCTTTGAAACTTTCGCCATCAGCAGTACATGGCCAGGGTTCTTGAGAGGTGATCGTAACGGATTTTCCACAGCTCGTGTGAATCAGCGGATGTTCGGGAGCTTCTCCACGGAAGTAACTGGCGGGGAGCGAAACGAGTTCCGTGGGTGGGCCATCGGCAATCGCCAGAAGATTTAATGTGCCATCAAAAGGTGTGGCATTCGCAGCGACCTCCTGGCCACCGCCCGAGTATTTGCCATTCGCCACAAAGAGATTGAGCCACGACTCGCCTGCAATCTTCTGGCCATCAACTTCAATCTGGCCGTGGTAAACCTGCAGATTGACTACGACATCCACGACTCCTCGCAGGTAACACAAGGGACCCCAGCGGGCTTTGATCTCCTCTGTCAGGTTTTCGAGGTACTTTCCGGTATTCCCTGCTGTCAACATGTTCAGAGCCACCCGCGAATGACCATCTGCCTCAAGTTCCAGCAGGTCGCAATCGATGAGATCACCCTGTTCAATGGCTTCCCAGGCGGCCATCGGTTCAAGTGGTAAATTTAATGTACGAGCAAAATCATTCCCGCTCCCAAGAGGGAGAATTCCAAAGGAGAAAATTCGATCGGAATGAGACTGTTGAGATGCATAAACCCGACCGGCAACCGTACTGGCAGTGCCATCGCCCCCAGCCGCAATCAAACACTGAAAACCATCATCAAATGCCTGCTGGACTAATTGATCCAGAGTTTGCCCGCTAGCGGTGGAGTAGAATCCAATCTGAGAATTCTCTCGAAGCTGCTGTTCCAACTCTCTGGCATGAGCGATGGATCCGGCATGTGCATTCCAGAGCACAGCTTTGCGAGTCGGGATGGGCATAACCATATCTTTTTGTCTGGCGCAAGTTCCGAATTTATCGTGTTGCCAGTTTATGAAGTCCCATGACAAGGCGTCATTCGATCGAAAGTTACCGTTGGCATTTTGTCTTATCGATAGCACACGATATGCAACGAACATGCCAGAGTGACATTTTCAGCAGGAGTGAGCCAGAAGCAGTCGAATTTGAGTGAGCCATCACACGACTGATCGCTGAACGCTCACTCTGGTGGATGATCCTCCAGAGTCCTCTTTAGCACCGCTGATGAGTAAGTTTAGCCCTCGTGAATAGAAGGATTCGCAAAATGAGCGCGTGCCTCCTGGCAATCGCGGTGAAGCTGCGCCAGCAACGCCTCTTTATCCGCGAATTTCGTCACCCCGCGAATACGGGCCTGCAGATCGACAGAGAGCATCCGGCCATATAAATCGCCGGTGAAGTCGAGAATATGGACTTCAATCTTTGATTCCTGCTCGCCAAACGTCGGGTTGGGCCCAATGTGAATTGCCGCCGGATAGTTTCGATCGAGGCGAACTCGACCCGAATAAACACCATGCGCAGGAATCAGATTGGGGCATTGCGTGAGATTCGCTGTCGGGAAGCCAATCGTACGACCGCGCTGCATCCCTGTCCCCACGAGACCACTGATTTGATAAGGATGCCCCAGCAGATCGACAGCTTCTTTCATCTGTCCCGCACTGAGGAGTGAGCGAATCACACTGGAACTGACCAGTTGATCCGCCACAAGAATCGGCGGGACAATGTCCAGTGAAAGCCCCGTTTTCTCGCACAATTGTTTCAGGAGCGTGATATTCCCTTCGCGTTCCCTGCCGAAAAAGAAGTTCGGCCCCTCGATCAATCCACGGGCATTCAAGGTTTCGATAATGATTTGCTGAAAAAAGTCACTGGCGGAAAGTCTGAGGAGTTCGTGGGTTGTTCGGCAGACCAGCACTTCATCAGCACCGTAGCGTTTGAGCAATTCGACGCGATGCTCCAGCGTCATCAAACTGGGAGGGGCACCACTGGGTCTGAGAAGTTCCCAGGGATGGGGATCAAATGTCATTGCTAAAGCCCTGCCCCCCAGCTCTCGCGCACGCTGAGCAAGCAACGCCATCATGGCCTGATGCCCGCGATGAACACCATCGAAGTTTCCAATCGCTACAAAACCGCGACGGCATTCTGGAGTGAAAGAGATCAGTTCTGTGGGCAATTGTGGCAAGTTGTTTGCAGCCAAAAGTCGCCTTTCCCTCATGCCAGTCAATCTAAGTGCCATGCTTGCAGCTCTGGGCAAGCATGTCTTCACAACCAACAACGCGCCGAGTTTTCCACGGAGAAGTATTAAAGGACAGGTTCAGAACGTGAGCGGTGTTTGAAAAAAGCTGTTGAAGTATGCCTGCTTCGAGCCGCACGCCACGATTCTAGTCACGATGAACTCCAGAGTTGCCGATTTTGTCCAGCGCAAACTATTCCTGAGGAATCAGTACTTCCGTCAAGACACGTCCATCGGTTTGCGGGAGTTTGAGTTTCAACAGATGGGCAATGGTGGGAGCAACATCGACATTTCGAACAATGCCCGGGCTATTTTCCGTGCCAAAACTGGCACCGGCCCGAATACCGCGACCAGCCATCACGAGGATGGCGTTCATTTTCGGATTGGTCGAAAGAAAACCATGCGTACCCAAGGTTGTGTCGCTTTCGACAATCGTTTCATCGCCTGTGGCGACAGCGCTGAAGCCATATCCATCTTTGGCAACAAGAATCAAATCGGCCATGCCGGGATGATCCGCAGGATCTGGAAGACCATAGGCCGCGAATTCCGCAGGTTGCAGAATCGACAAGATACCTTCGGAGTCTTTGAACAGCTCGACGACTTTCTGCCGGTCGGCAGCTTTGGATTCGGGAACAGTCAGGAAGACCATGGCAATCCCACCTTCAGGGATGGCGTAAGCCCGGGCGGAATCCACCCGGTTTCCGGATGTCGTTAACAGACCGGCCTGTTTCAGTTTGACATTCGGACGGATCGATTGGGGAATCGAAATAAATCCATGGTCAGCGGTGACAATGATCGTCGTATTCCCGGCGTTTCCCGAAGACTCGATCGCATCCAGAATCCGGCCGAGGCAGGTATCGATGTACGCCACAGCGGCATCGCCACCGGGAGTTCTTGGGCCATATTTGTGATGGACGCCATCCACATTCAAGAGATGGATCGTCATGAACTGTGGCATACGGTGGCGAATCACGTAGGTCGCGGCAGCCGTCCACATGTCATCGCGGACTGTTCCGCTGTATTTATAAAAATTCTTGATGAGTTCATCAGTGAGTATCTGATTTTGCTTGAGGTCGCTGATCAGCCCCGGAGTCGATGATTCAAAGAACTCGGGAACATCGGGCATGTTGTCGTCGACCGCATCGATATTTCGAGTACAAGGCCAGTTAATCCCTGCCGTCGCCAGCCCGGCTTGCTTGGCAAAATCAAATAAAGTCGGCACAGCAACAAGTTCGCGGCCATCTTTTTTAGCTTCGGTCTTTGGTGGCAACCCCAGGCCCGGTCGTTGCAGGACACCATTGAAGAGGACGCCATGAGTTGCCGGGTAAACGCCGGTGATCAACGTGGTATGGTTGGGCCAGGTGACCGAAGGATTCGCCACGATCATGCCTTCGGCAGCCACTCCCTGCTGAGCCAGCCTTCTCAGATTCGGCAGCGAAACGGCCGGGTCTCTCAGAAATGTGGCGGGTAACCCATCGAGAGTGATCAGGACGACCGAAGGTTGACCTTTGGCCGGTGCTGTTTTCACTTGAGCGATCGGGCCATCAGCCAGCACTTGAGTCACCAGCTTAGGCAGTAACTGCGAAGCCAGAACGAGTGCCAGCAGACTCCAGAAGACACCTTTTAAAGCGAGGCCAGTCCCACACAAGTGAAAAGATCTGCGATTGAGTCTCGGCATCGTCTTGAGCTTTACCCTGAAGGTTTGGGAAAGACCGGGAAGCAGGCCGTCCTGCAGATTCACCGCCAATAACGATTCTTGCCGTCAATGAAGATTCTTGCCATCAACAACGATCTTAACGGTGGGCAGGAAAATTGCGGTGAGACTGAATCCGGCTGGTAAGGCCAATCATTGCGGGAGGAGGGACTCGAACCCACACGCCTTGCGGCACCAGATCCTAAGTCTGGCGCGTCTGCCAATTCCGCCACTCCCGCGAGTATGGCTCGAACAGTCTAATTGAATCTTCTTCCCCTGCCAAATCACTTGATTCGCAATTCACCGAACAGCAAGTTCGCGGCAGGCAGTCGAAAAGCCGTCAAAACTGGCATTAGGCTCCCAATTGGCGGCGCAGATCGTCAAGAGCGTCCTTCAGTGCCGACACCTGTGCTTCCAGCGCACTCAGGCGGCTTTTCATCTCTTCGTGAGACTCCTCCAGTCGGTGGATCGCCGAATTCGTAGCCACTGCAGCCGGCACAGGCTGACTGCCACTCTTGTCGCTGACACTGTGCCCGCCCACACTCGGAGAGACTGACTCAACCTTGTTGGTTATCGCTGGTACTGGCAGTTCATCGGCGAGTTGTGCGAGCGGTTCGTGATTTTCGCCCGGTGCGTAAAGATTATGATCTACCTCTACTCCACGTCGGTCGAGCGGGCCATTGGCACGTATCCACTGGCGATCTAACAGACCTTTCAGTTGGGTCTTCAATTCGTCTTGAGAATCAATCGCACACATCCGGCTGGCGCGAGTTCTCAACTCTCCCAGTTGCTGGCGTCCGCGTAAAAGTAGTTCCGTCAGGATGGCCAGTTGTGGCTCGCTGATGGAAAGCTTCTGGCGGCAATAGTGTCGATAACGCTCGGTGCGACCCGTTTCCGTCTGAATAAACGCTACCAGCCCCATCTCGCGCAGTTCATCAAGAACCTGATAGACGGCATCTTCCTCGTAGTTGGAAACTGGCTCGCGATTGTTCTTCTGGTTACAGCCAGTCACTGTGGCCTTGAGGGTCAGCGGATACTGTTCAGGAGTCGTAATCCCCTTTTCAATCAGCGTGCCGAGAACTCGTCGCTGCTTTCTCGAAAGCGATTTGAGGGGAAAAACTTCTGTGTGGGAGGTGTCCATGCCGAAAACCCTGTCCTCTGGATGTACTGATCAGTTGAAGCTCTTTGAGTATTGCTGCCTCTTTCCCCGCGTCGTTGCCACCGCATTCTGACGCAACCTCTGCCCCCTTGCCAACATCAGTCTGCTGATGAACCCACGAGGATTTCCAGGATCCTGACGAGTTTCTGGCAGGCGGAAATCTCCCCTTGACCCTTTGGCGACGTTCGACAACAACCAGTGGCAAAATCTGTCGAGATCGATTGAGGCAGACGTGCAAGGCCCGGCTGAAACGATGGGGCCGCTGGAGGCAACATGCCCAGGTTCTGGCCATTTGCAAATCGTTTGCCTGCTGCATTGCCACCGACATGCAAGGCCTGGGTGCTGAATGTCATGAGTCGCACCGGGATACGCCTCGGCATGTCGGCTCTCTTTCTTTCCACCAACGACCCCGCATATGCCAACGATCAATTGGCCGGGGCCAGGGCCCTCGAAGAACTGGGGTGGGAAGTCATCGATTCCCGATTGCTCAATCAGAAAACTCATCGACCAATCGTCACCACGGAGTCGGCACCTGCTGTGCTGGCTCATCCAGGTTTTACGCCACCACACTCGGCTTTGACACCACACTCCGGGGCGATCAATGACCACTTGTTTTGTAACGATCTCGACGAACTCCAGAAATTTGATCTGATTGTTCTGCCGGGTGTCATCGATGGAGAAAACCTGCTCTCGCGCCGGTTGCGATTGCAGACCGCGAGGTGGCTGTCACTGCTGGCTCCGGGAGGATTTTTTGTTATCCCCCAGTTACCGATTTCAACACAGGGAGTTTCGATACAGGAAATATCGGCAGAGAGAATTTCGGCAGAGGGAACTTCCACAGAGAACCATGGTCTGGAGTGTTACCTTCGTCATCTCACCTGCTTTCCCGGGGATGTCCAGGTTTTGCAGGAACAGCCGCGATGGCGGGACATTTTCTCGGCGGCCGGCCGGCGGAAGTCTGCCCATGGGCAAAAGCTCTCCACGGCATCATCACCTGTAAAAACAGAGGGATTGGAAAACACCTCCCAGCGAAATCATGCTCATCTGGTGCTGCAGATTCCCCCGATTTCTCACAGTTTGAGTGATTGGGAAAATTACGTTGAGAAAGGCTTACTCACAGAAATGGCGGCCTGTTGTCCTGGCCATCAGCAACTCACCCATCAGCAAGTCAACATTGCCGCAAGTGATCGGCAAAATCGCGTGGCTGCCGGGGCAAGCTCTCCAGAAAAGAGCCCCTTCTTCAATGAGCGCCGCAAGGCTGCCTGATCAAACGCAGCTTTTCTCGCAGCCTCTTTGTGGCGACTTGCATGTCGAATCCACTCGGGCCCACTATCATGCGGAGGGTTGCCTGATGGAGCAACTTGACCGATGATACGTGTGCAGACTCTGTTGCGAGAGGCTTTTCAGGTTGTGAGAAGCTTCTCGAATTCTCTCAACTGTCGCCAGGAATGATCCTCATGAAGCTGCTGTTGCCTATCATTTTCGCCGTGATGACGGGTTTGTTCTGGGGGACTTATGGCCCAGCCGTCGGTTTAGCACGAGAAGCACTTCCCGGAGATAAAAGCCCGTTCAAACCATATTTGATGATTGGGCTGGCTTACCTGGTCTGGGGTGTGATTGGCGGTGCCGTGGCCATGCGCGCCACGGGGGCGACATTTACCTACAATGGCGGACAGGCGACCTGGGGCTTTATTGCCGGTTCGCTGGGAGCGTTTGGAGCATTGTCGTTGACGATTGCCATGTTCTCCGGGGGGATGGCGATGCCCCAGGTTGTGATGCCGATTGTCTTCGGCACGGCAGTCTCCGTCAGTGCGATTGTGGCGACGTTGACCATTAAAAATGTCGAAGTGAATCCCATGCTCTATGTCGGGATTGTGGGGATGGCCATCTGCATTGTGATTGTGGCCTATTTCACGCCTCACCCCAAAAAACATGGCCCACCCCCAACTCCTGCAGCACAGGTTACAACTCCTACGACCAGTCACCAGGCCTGATGGAATTGGATTCCCGACGACCGCCGTCGACCGAACAAGACTTTGTGGAGCATACCTGCGGATCGATGCAGGCATGCTCCACAGTCTTTTGTGGCGAATCATCGTGACCACAATTCCGGCAGAGTGGCCCAGATGTGGCTTTGAATCTCTGGGTGACGAAAGTCACAAGAAAGTCCCTGCAAAACTCCACATAAGTTGCGTATCCAGAGAGAACAATTCTCTGTGCCATGCTCACGGCTCGGAGTGAGCATGCTGGAGTTGTGGTTGAGATTGACCGTCGGAAGTAGAAAACACATGCTTGCACAGAGCCGCATGCATGGCAAAGAGGTTGAGAATTTTGAATACTGAGCGAGTCATACATGCCTAGTCGAACGGATCGTACTTGTCTTCAGGCCGGCGCGACTCGAGATAATGTCGGGCCCCGCCGATCAACCAGCAGATCAGTGCCGCCACGACCCCCACAGGAACCAGAAATAGTCCCATAAAGACAAAGGCAATGATGGCGATCCCCATACCGGCCACAAAGGGAAACTCACCTCCACTGCTGATAGTGGCCCACAGAACGGACAGAGGGAATATGGCCACAATCGAGAAAACTCCAGCCATGACGGCACGCCCAAGAGCGGGCCATGGTTCGCAGCGGCAAACCACGAACCATCCCAGCGCACCCATCGCTCCCACGAACAGGCTCGACCCCCATGATCCCGCCGTCGATCCTGATCGCAGCGAGCGCGGCAACACCCCCAGATCGGCCACAAACCACACCAGAGTGTAGACCAGCATCACAATCAAAAGCTGGATGATCTGTGGAGACCATTACCTGAGGATGGAAAGGATCGAATGCTCTGTCCTGCTCATCAGCCAACACTTGATTCTGATTGATATAACCGTGATCGAGCCGTTGCCTGCGTAGCGGTCACCATCCGTTGTTGTGCTCAATCAGATGCCGCAATAAATGGGGGTAAAGCGTTGCCGAAAATCGTTGGACGGATCCATCCGCAAGGAGTGCCAGAAAACCTCGATCGCCGACGTTACCCAGACCTTGTGCCGGGTTGGGCTTCTCGTAGGTCAAGCCACCGGGTTTCGTCCAGATCGTCGCCTGGTCGGCTCCTGCCTGGACAACGAGAATCGTATGCATGGTGCTGTCGCGGAGAGCCTTCAGGGGGAGTCCTTCATCGCCACCGAGGGGTGTCCCTTCTCCAACGAAGACTTGAAAAGGTGTCTTCGTCGGGTCGGCAACAAGATCCGAGTGGAAAACTTCGGGCATCTGTTGCGCAAGCTTCAAGTTGTGCTCGCTATCCCATGGCTCCCCGAGATGAAACTCGTTGTACAAATCGGCTCGGCCCAGAAAGGGGAGCAAATGGACCCGCCAGCTCAAGCCTCCTTTGTCGCCGACTTCCGGTCCCCGCGAGTTCGAGGGGAATCGATCGTGGACATCGTGATATCGATGCAGCGCCAGGCCAATCTGCTTCAAAGAGTTTCGTTCGCTGTTGGCAAACCATTCACTGCCCAATTTCTCGAACAGCGGTTGTACCAGATCGGGAAGCTCTTTGATGTTCGCAGGGGCGAGTACCGTCAAGACGATGTGCGCCCCTTCCTGCTTGACGACGACACCTTTCATGCTGTTAACGACAAAATCGACCAAGGGAGCCCCAGCGGCGGATTCGATCAGGCCCGGGACGACCGCCCTCGCGATGTTCAACTGTTTCCTCAAATCCTCAGTGGCCACTGCCGATGATTCTGGTTGACGGGTCAGCAGTTCCACCCGTGCGAGGGTACCGCCGGCAGTCCTGCGACTTAGATCGGCATCGATCACGATCGACTCGAATTTCAGGAGCTGCTCCGCCTGCGGAAGGAATGTCGCCATTTTTTCCAAAAGAGCATCCTGCGACTTGATATCGACCGCGATGGAGAAGTCATCGGTGCGACTCAGCCGATCGATGAGCGGATGCTGCACGTTCGTGGTGGCTGTGCCAGTTCTCAGGCGGGATTGCAGTGCTTCGTAGTTTCCCATAACGACCGTGGTCGGCGTGGGTGCCCACAGGCCAACCCCGTCTTTCAAGTAAACTGTCTCACCATTAATCGTGGTCCACTCATTCGCGGATCGCTCCATGTGGTGGGCGGCGACCGGTTCTTTGAGTGTTGCAATCATGGTCGGGAGAGGTTGCAAGGGATTTGATGGAGCGTAGACCCCTTGGAAGTTGAGCCATTCATCGCCGTGCGCCGTCATGAAGGCGACCAGATCCTGATCGCGGATGTTGGGCGAGACCTTCAGGATTCGGCCCGACATCATCACGATGGGTCGACCTTCGGTGGGAATCCCGCCCAGGGACTGACGCACATTATCAAGGTCGATTGGCAAGCCGCCGGGCTTTGTCCATTCGGTGGCCAGCGATTGATCGGCCACCACAATCATGATGGTACTTTCATGACCATCCCTGTCGTCACGAAACGAGGGGCCTTGCGCCCTACCATTCTGAAAAACGAGTTTCTCGCCCACCGGCAGGTGCATGGAGGTCTTCCCTGGTTCGGTGACACCCGCTGTAGCAAAGACCTTCGGCATCCTGGGGATCAACGTTTTGTTGTGTGGACTATCCCAGGGTTCATCGAAGTGGAATTGTTTGTAGAGTTCCAACTCGTCGAGCAGAGGAAGCAAATGGACTCGCCAGCTCAAGCCGGTGGCTTTTCCCTCAGCGTCACCATCGGGCCTTGGAAGCCGAGTATTCCTGCCGCCGGCGTGGTTATGCATCGCGACATCGACTTGCATGAGGCCCCACAAGGGATCGCGCGACCTGTTCAGCTTCTTCACTTCGCCGAACTTGGCCAGTTGTGCCCATCGGTCGACGACGGGCTGATCGACGGCGATCAGCAGGCGTTCGATATCGGCGGGATTCTGAAGGAATGGCCAATTCATGAGTGGTGATTCAGCCAGCAGTCCCGCACCCTCGGCTTGTCGATACAGTGGCGACTCAACGATATTCCGCAGCCTGACCGAAGCCAGGGCCACACTGTTGTTCGGAAGATACTTCTGCTCAGGAAACATCTCGCTGGCAGCGGCGCTGTGCGGCAAGCCTACGGGAAGGACATCAGGCAACAGGAGGCTACAAGACAGAGCCGCCATGATCCAAATCGTTCGACGCATGTTTCACCCTTCATTCTCGAACACAGACGTGCCGCAGGCACAGGGGAAGAATTCCCGAAGAGAGGTTTGCGGCGGGGCGCACGCCGGTTCCGCTAATCTCACCATTTACCAATCCCCCGGCAAGAAGAATTTCGTTCAGTACATGATGATTTTCAAAGATTGATGCCTGCTGAATCGGCGCAGCTTCTGATAGCAAACACAAACGATGTGGCGGGTTCGTGAAATGTGGCCGACGGAATAGGTGTTTTCCTGCTCTCAGAGTGGAAGAGTATCGCCGGTGGCGGGAATAGTATGGGCTGGGGACGAGCGAGGTTTTGTTGCCGGCGAAACGGCGACGTGAGTCTCTGAGAATATCAAGTGGAATGCTGACTGAGTTAGGGCGTTGTTCATGGTTTGGTGTGGCAAAGCCAGCTTTAGAGTGAGCGAAGATTCAGCCAGGGAGCACGTTGCGAAAGGCTTTGGCAGCACCTGTTATGGTCGCTTGTGGCGTGGGCGGCATTTGCTTTGGCGCGTTGCAACGCTATACAAGACTGGGTGGACTACTGACTTACAGGTGAAAACCAGATTAACGAGTTGTTTATGCGTAAGACGATAGTTATTTTCCTTATGCTAACGTTGTCTATTGCAGGAGCATCGCTTTCCTGGGCAATTATGTCAGGCCGGAGAACCATCGTTTTCGATGTTCAAGGGAGACAAATTGTGCTGGTCGATGGCGTGCCAGTTAATCCACTCGTGTTTACAGGAGGCGTACTTTGTTGTATTGCCGCCCTTTTTTACACGTATCAAGCATTTAGACGTTTGCTCAGTCGAGCTGGCAGCAAATAAAACCTCACGGCAAAAGTGATGCCCCAGACTTGTTAGCCATACTTGAGAGAAATCACAAGTACCATGCTTCATTCTAAATACAGTCATCGGTATAGCAGAATAACCCAGATTTCTCGCCCGAGAGCTAATTGTGTGCTGGGGACGGAGAAGGTTCTGTTGCTTGAAGAGCAACTGTGCGAATATTTGATGACCTTTGGGAGTAACTTTAGCAGAGTAAAGGTTCTGCCAAGGCCCTCATGTGGTGAGGCTAACCTGTAATCCCGAAACGTTAAGTGTAACAGGTTCACCATCCAATTCGCCCGACCTAATATCTTATTTCTCCATTAAACCTTTCGATTTTCGGCAACTTCGAATGATTCCGCCACAATGCGAACTTTGTTCTTGTGGTCAACGAATTCTACAAACTGATTTCCTGTTTCCAAAGTTACCGTCACAATCGACGCTTCGTTCTCTGCCCACGAAGTTGGTCCGTTAATGAAAAGCGGCTCCATCAAAGAAACAACCAAGTTCTTGCCGCACTCATGGCCACAGATAACGATTGTTAGCGTACGGTGACTTCTCGAAAGCTCATACATCTTTGCATCGCATCCGTGCCAACGCTGAACCATCGTCTTTGTCCTGGCAATCTGCTCTTCAAGATACGTCATGACTTTGTTCCTCGTCATGGAACTGTTGGCGGGGGCACAGGGTGGCAAAGGTAGCTCGTTCGCGAGTTGCCTGTGTGCTTGAGGCAAAAGAGATTTGATTGCGGGAAGTAATTTCATGTGAGTCTCTGAGAATATCAAGTGGAAACTTGACGGAGTTGCATATCTGCCAAGGCCCTCCTGTGGTATGACCAGCCGAGGGAAAAACGGAGTTTCAGCCGGCGTTGTTTTACGGAATCGCCTATGGCATCAGGGTCCTTTTACCTTACTGGGTTTCGCAGGGCCTTAACCAACCCTACTAGACTCCGTGTCTGATAGCGAGATCCATCATGAGAGTGTCCGTCGCTGACGCTTCCGGCTCGTTACTCTGCAAGAACGCGGCGCTGTCAGTGACCTCTTGTGATGAAGCGACCCCGGTAGAAATCAGAATTTCAACGGGTGCCACGCTGCGCAACATCTACTTAAGTGAGGCAATTAATCTCTCAAAACTATCACAAATAAAAGTCACGGCCATCCATGGATCATGTTGTTCGGGGTCCTCATCCTCATGATCCCAAAAAACAATAGAGGGTTCACTATTCCCGCTGAGACGATTAAAGTCAAAGCAAAAGTAATTACCAGCAGGATCCGCAGCAAATGGAACGACATTCTTTGGAAGACGACCACCAAGCCCTTTAATAATTTCACAAATACGTTCCCCGTTGAATTCATCTCCCGGAAAAGAAATTGCGATTAGGTTATTAAAAGACATTCCTTGTGGACGACCTAGCAAGCATTCAGAAGGCTTGGGGTAGGCACCATTATAATTACAGGCCACATCTTTGTACGATTGTGGGAACTTGTAGCCAACTAACGCCTCCAAGTGATCGACAGTCGAATCAGTTGGAGATGGTTTTGGAAACAACCATTCAACACTATTTTTCATTATCGCGCCTTCCCCATCAATCTTTCCAAGTTCGAGCATTATCAAATGTTTGTCCGTTGAACTTCCTCGAATCCAATGATCTTTGCTTATTTTCTCAAGGATCCTTCTTGCTGCAAATGCAAACTGGGAAAACAAAGGGGGCAGGACTTTTTGTTGGTGCAAGACAAGATTATGCGAGGTGGCAGGGTATGCGCGTTGCACAGCTTCTTGTCATCATACGAGTTACGACGACCTGTGTAGGTAAGTTGGGCACGAGTTGGCCGGACCACCGCATGGAGGCTGTTGGGTGTGAGAGACGGGCATACGGGGGCCTGATTTATTTTTCTGTTGGTTTACCACACCTGTAGAAAGCGGAGATTCAATCGGGGACACTCTGCGTTAATGCATCAAGATTCCTTGTGAGGATCGTTTCTTGTGCCTGTCGTCACCCAGACGTGCAAAGCCACGCCTGCGTCACTCTGCCACCTTGCCGATTGCGAAATCCATCATGAGTGCGACCGTCGCTGACGCTTCCGGCTCGTGGAAGGGGGAGGGGATCCCCACAAAAGTAGAAAACCCCACAAAACCAGGAGTTTTGCGAGGTGCTGATGCTTGTGGGGTACGGATACTGCCCGATGAGGCAGGCGAAATGGCTGGGATGGGCGGTGAGGGACTCGAACAACCCCCGCTTTCCAGTTTGAAAACCGCACTTACTAGTTCCGGCGGTGCAGAAAGCGGTGCAGTTCAGAATTCATCGGCTCTCGTGGCTGGGTTGGTGCAAGCTCTCGCCACGGATGCCGATCTCCGGCGGCTGGCGGCTTGTTGGGGGCGGCTCTCTCCCGATGACCGGCAAGCCCTCGCCAGCCACGCGGAAACGATGGCAGCGGCCCGTGGATCTACTCAATACTCGCGGACGGGGAAACCATCGTCCAAAGACCTTTCGGCCCGATAAGCGTAAAGAGAGCAGGGAATGAAAAGTGAACAGATCGATTCTCAAGCGGAGCACGTTGGCCTCAATTTCACATTTCGAAGAAACCGAACCTATACCAAGCATCAGCTTTTGAACGAAATGGGGTGCTCGAACAGTGCAATTGCGGCCTGGATTCGAGCGGGATTGAAACCACTCAATACGGGAACCAAAGTCAAGTATTTCTGGGGTGGAGACCTTTTCAAAATCTGGAGAAGCGAAGCCAACATGAGCCGTAAACGTCCGGAACGGGAACGGGCGAACATCGTCAGCAGACGTAATCAGAAAAGGAACGGATAAATGGCTCGCGCAAAATCGACCTTGGCAGAAAACTCTCTTCCGTTGCTTGTGGCGGGCGGACTTTACAGCCAACAGCAGGTGATTCAACTTTTGAAAGTGACAGGCGCAACGCTTCAACGCTGGCATGAAGCGGGACTACCAAAGATTCAGCCTGGTACGAAACAAGTCTTCTATTTCGCAGACGACATTTTCGAAGTATTCAGGAAGCCATTACCGGCCAAAGATCAGAAACGGCCCTGAGGTTTTTATGGATCAAACGCCAGCTTGGGGCTGCTCCCTCGCTGGAATTGGTGCCCGTGGCAGTTGGGAACCCTACTCCTGACGGCCACGGGCATTGTTCGTTTCTTGGTGAAAAACTTCTCATTTAATCAGTTTGACGCAAGAGATTTTTAAAAAAGTCGAAAAGATAACTAGAGAGATTTTACTACACATAGAACGAACTGACTTTGGGGGCACGGCATATGTCAAATGAAACTGTGGAATCCTTGGCACTGAGACCACGAGAGGCGGCTAAGGCGTTAGGGATCAGCACCAGTATGCTTTGGGGCCTGACGTCACCACGCGGCCCAATCCCGTGTGTTCGGTTCGGAAGTTCCAAACGTCCATCTGTTCGATATCGCATGGTCGATTTGCATAAATGGCTTGCCAATCAGGCACAGCCTGAAAGTGGGGTGGCTGATGCTGCCCGCTAATTCGCTTCCTGCCCCCGTGGCCTGTGATCGGGTGGAAGCTGCCCAACTCCTGGGGTTGTCGCTGGCCACTCTGGATCGGCTCGTGAAGGCGAACAAACTGCCTCACCGAAAAATCGGGCGGCGGGTGCTGTTCCACAAAGCCACGCTTGAACGCTGGCTGCAAGGCGAACCCGCCTGATTCTGGCGAGTGTCTCCGCTTCGATCTCTATTTTGTTCCCTGCCCGAATTTTAGAGAAAGCCCTGCCACAAAAGGCAAGCGGCTAGGGCTCTTCGTGCGCGGTAAACTCCTCTTTGAATCCAAGAAAGTGAATTGCAATGAGTGTCTACGATTATCCTTCGAAGCGATTTGAATGGTACTGCGAAGAACAGCGAGAAAAAACAGTCTCCGAAAAGAATACTGAACTCAATTGTCTATACAGAGACTTTGCTGCCATTCATAAGCGGATGAGGGAATCGCCTCTTGCCTATGAGGATGACGGCCCTGAAAGGCTGAGGTTACTAGCTGAAATTGAGATCTTGTCGAATCATCACATCGTCAAACATCTCTCCATGTATCCTATACGTTTTGGTTCCGGAAGAGATCAGGATGAAGCTGTTCTAAATAGCTTGATGAGTCCGGCAAATGACCTGATTTATCAACTCAAGAAAAAGGGGGTAAAGTAATTGCCTAAACCCCCTCTCTCCCTTGAAGATTTCGAGCAGCTTGTTCATGGCCAGAATGGCAAGGCCCGCTGCCCGGCCCATGATGATCAGCAATCCAGCCTGACCTATTCCCGTGGCAACAAAGGGGGAATCGTGGTGAAGTGCCACGCGGGCTGTGAATTCAAAGCCATCGTGGCGGCTCTCGATCTGCATCCCTCGCAACTGATGCCACCTCAGAATTCTCGCTTGCCTGGTATCAGAAAATCGGGCAGCAAACCCTCAGTAAAGCAAAGGAGAGGCGGGTTTGCCAAAATTGAAACTGCTCAACAGGCACTGGCAGAACAGTTTCAAGGTGAAAAGCCTGCGAACCACTGGCCTTACCATGACGCGGCGGGAAATCTGGTCGGACAAGTTGCCCGCTGGAACACTCCCGGCGGCGGCAAGGAAATCCGTCCTTTGGCTTTGATCGATGGGCGGTGGCATGTTGCAGCGATGCCCGAACCACGCTCGCTATATCGCCTTCCCGAAGTGGTGAATGCGGAAACGGTCTGGATTGTGGAAGGCGAAAAAGCGGCTGATGCACTCCGTTCCCTGAAACTCGTGGCCACGACATCTGCAGGCGGTGCGAAAGCGGCCAACAAATCGGACTGGGGGGCCCTGACTGGAAAGAACGTCAATATCTGGCCTGACCACGACGAACCCGGCGAGAAGTACGCGGCGGACGTGGCAAGCTACCTCTTGGCATTGGATCCACCCGCAACGGTGCGAATCGTGCGGCCTTTCTCTGGCAATCCGGACGCGGCCAAAGGTGACGATGCTTTCGATTGGATCGAACGCCAGAGAAAGGCAAATCCCGACACGATGCCCGGTGATCTTCGGAAGCAGCTTGAAACCATGGCCGAAACACAAACGGCATTCGTGGCGACAGCAACAGACGGGGCTGATTCGACTGTTTATGACCTCATTCGGAATGCGGATCAATACCCGGGAGTTTCTGCGGAATATGGGCAAACTCACGCTGCAAACGGAATTCGATTCCATCTCCGCTATAAAGAACAAGCGATGTTCATTACCCAGTGGGATAAATGGTATGTCTGGGACGGAACCCGCTGGAAGATGGATAGCGGAAACTGCCAAGTCGAACGGCTCGCTGCGGAAATGGCCGCCAGCCTGTTTGATGAAGCGGGTGCCATTAGCGAAGCAGAACCCGACAAAAGGGCGATTTCATTCGCGAAAAGCTCAAGCAATTCCAGTGGAATCAATGCCACGGTTCGGCACGCACGCGGGCTGCTCTCCGTTTCATTCGATGAACTCGATAATCATCCCTATTTGTTGAATTGTTCCAATGGGATTGTTGACCTCAGAACAGGGGGCATCAGTCCACACGACAGAAAACTTCTCATAACCCAGTTGTGTCCAATCGCCTTTAGACCGGATGCAACGGCCCCTCGATTCCTGCGGTTCGTGGAGGAGATTTTCCCGAACCATCCGGACGTACCGGGCTACATTCAGCGGCTCGTGGGCTACTGCCTGACAGGCGACGGAAAGGAACACATTTTCCCGGTCTGGCAGGGGGAGGGGTCAAACGGGAAAAGCACATTGGCCGAAGTGCTGCGGTTCACCTTCGGGGATGACTACAGTGCCCAGATCCCAGCTTCAACACTCCTGGTGAAGCATGGGGAAAGCCACCCCACAGAATTGACCGTGTTCCACAAAAAGCGGCTCGTTATCGCCAGTGAAACACCTGAAGGGGCGACACTCAATGAATCCATGGTCAAGCAGATTACCGGCGGCGACACGATCACGGCGCGGCGGATGCGAGAAGATTTCTGGGAGTTCAAACCCACCCATAAAACAATTCTGCTGACGAATCCAAAGCCAAGAATCAAAGGGACTGACAACGCCATCTGGCGACGGGTGCAAATGATCCCCTTCACGCGAACATTCTCCAATGAAGAAAAGGACGCTTCTCTTCCCGATGAACTGAAAGGGGAGGCGGAAGGAATTTTGGCATGGGCGGTTCAAGGTTGTCGCGACTGGCAGGAACACGGACTGCAACCGCCGGAAGTCATTTGCGAAGCCACCCAGTCATATCGCCATGATGAAAACATCGTGGGACGCTTCATAGAAGAACGCTGTTTGACTGGCCAGAACGTCTACCGGGTGACATTCGCGAATCTCTACGAAGATTACCGGAAATGGGCTTCGAAGAATGGAGAAGCAGAAATCAGTGGGAAAGCATTCTCCGGGAAGTTGAAGGCCCTGGGGTTTGAACCTGCCAGAACACGAGAAGCCCGTTGGTACACCGGCCTGACTTTGAAACCTGACTATGAATCAGCTTTCGAAGATGACGACTCCGAAAGCTCTCCCGTTGAAGAGTTCCAGTTCTCTTGATGCCGGTTCTGTGACTGATGACGGATAATGACACGAGTTTCCTATTGTCCGTACTTTGAAAAAGCAAATTCATCGCAAATATCGTCAATTACAAAAACTGGCAACAACCGGGAGTTAGTGTCGCATGAGTCACTTGCGTCACGGATTCGATTCGGCCCGGCCAATCGCCACGAGAAAGAAAGACTGTTGCCAATCGACCGGGCGACGTAAGTGGTCAATCGAAAATTTCGCCGGGAGTACCTTTTGCCAAATCGCCAATCATCATGGGCAAATGGCAAACGATGACTTCTGACATCTCCTGATGTCTATTGCGCGCTAACCGTGAGTTGTGATAGCTTGCGTATATTCCAGCCAACTCGAACTGTAGGGGTTCATTCAATGGCAAGTCTCTCTCAAGATGCTTCTGGCAATGTCACGTTACAAGTCGTCTGTTCCGATGGGCGGCGGCGGTCGATCCGACTAGGGGCACTTCCTACCAAAGCGGCCAAGTCCTTCCGATTGAGACTGGAAGCTCTCGTGGCCTGCCAGCGGTCGGGAACTCCCTGGCCAGTCGATCTCGCTGCATGGGTTGGCTCTTTGCCAGATGATGTTCACGAGAAGTTATCGCGGCCCGGCCTTGAACTGGTGCCACGTCGGGAACCCGTGGCGATTATCACGCTGGCCAGTTTCGTCGATGAGTTCATCAGCAAACGCGCCATCAGCACAAAGCCATCAACGCGGGCAGTCTATGGGCGAGTTCGCAAACATCTGGTGGAACATTTTGGCGAGAAAATGCGGTTGGATGAAATCACAGCAGGCGATGCCGACGATTGGGTGAGATATCTCCAGCGTGAGAAGTTGGCCGAAAATACGATCCGGCGGCATACAGGAGTGGCAAAGCAATTTTTCAATGATGCCATCCGGCGGAAGCTCCTGACAGAAAACCCGTTCAAGGGGTTGAAGCAATCCGTTCTCGCCAACGAAAGCCGATTCCACTTTGTGACGATTGACGATGCCGAGAAAGTGATCGACGCTTGCCCGAATGGCACATGGCGGTTGATCGTCGCACTGGCCAGATATGGTGGTCTAAGGACTCCCAGCGAGACGTTTGCCTTGAAGTGGTGCGATATCGACTGGGAACGCCAGCGGATGACTGTTTCCTCACCAAAGACAGAACATCATCATGGGGGCGATAAACGGGTGGTGCCGATCTTTCCCCGGCTCAAGTCTCACCTTGAAGCGGCTTTCGATGCGGCAGAACCTGGAAGTGTATTCGTGATTCCTTCCATGGGTGATGGTCGGAAGAATCTGCGAACCCGTTTCGAAAGAATCATCCGGCGGGCGGGGCTGACTCCCTGGCCGAAGCTGTTCCAGAATCTGCGGTCTACCTGCGAGACAGAACTTTGCGAGAACTTCCCTTTGCATGTCGTCACGAAATGGCTGGGGAACAGCGAGCAGATTGCCAAGCGGCATTACCTGCAAGTGACCGATGAACACTTTGAACGCGCCACGTTCCCCGAAGCGGTGCAGAAAGTGGTGCAGAAAGCGGTGCAGTCGGAAGCCATCAGAACGCTTCCCGAATTGGCAGGCGATTGCCCGGGAGAAGAGAAAACCCCACAAAACATGGGGTTTTGCGGGGTTCTGATGCTTGCTGATGAGGCAGGCGAAATGGCTTTGATGGGCGGTGAGGGACTCGAACCCCCGACATTCACGGTGTAAGCGTGACGCTCTAACCAACTGAGCTAACCGCCCCTGGTGCAGGCTCGAAAATCGATCCTGCTCCTTGGATCTCGTAAGAATAGTTGATCGGAAACTGGCAAACAACTGTCTCGCAGCAAATGTTGATTGTGGGCCCGAGAGAATTGGCCCAACGACCTTTTGGATCACTGTTTTGCTTGTCGATTTGCCGGTTTATTTGCCTGCTGATCTGGCTGTCTGGGAACACTCCATTCCCGGGTGATGCCATCGCGGCCGGTCGTGAGGACTGATTTTCCGTCAGCCGAGAAGCAGACCGAGTAGATTGTGCCGGATTGATCGTTCAAGACCGCCAGGGGTTTCATGGTGTCGAGATCCCACAACCTGAGCATCCGGTCTTCACCGGCTGAGGCCACCAGTCCCCCGACTGGCGAGCAGGCCACCGACCAGATATCGGCCGTATGTCCTTCCAACTCTCCCAGGCTCGAACCTGTGGCGGCATCCCAGACATGCAGCTTTTTATCCCAGCCACCCGTGACGATTTTCTGATCATCCGCTGTAAAGGCGACACTGTAGACGCCGCCAGTGTGGCCCGTCATTTCCAGCAGGAGAGAACCATCGGCAGCATCCCACAGATTAACCGTCTTATCTCCACCGCCAGTCGCCAGAAACTGTCCATCTTTTGACCAGGCGACAGAGACGACACCACTGGTATGACCGGGATTCATCAAAAGGCGTTCTTTGGTATCCACATCCCAGATTTCCACCTGGCCGGTGCGAGTACCGACAGCCAGGCGATGCCCTTTCGGGGCGAATTGCAAGGTTCGCACCGGGCCACCGGCCTTCAAGGTTTCGTGAAGCTGGCGAGTGGAGAGATCAAAAACTTTCACACTGCCGTCATCACCACCGCCGGCGAAGAATTTGCGATCTTCAGAAACCGAGACATCCCAGACCTGGCCGGCAAATGCCTGGACAGTGCCGGCAATGCGATGCTGATCACGGTTCCAGACGCGGATGGTGCCGTCGTCAATTGCCGTGAAAAGCTGCTTGTTGTCAGAAGTAATCTCCATCCCCCAGACCGGGCCGGCATTGTTGGTGTAGACCCGCACTGGTTTGGTGCGTGGTACGGACTCTATCGGACTTCCGGAACCATCCAGCCCACCGATCGATGCGGTATTGGCACCCGATGAATTGGCTGAGGCCCCCGCAGGATTGGGAGCCGTCAGCCCCAGTTGCCACCAGTAAAAGCTGACTGCTGAAAGTGTGAGGATCATGCCTCCCAAGATGCCGCCGGCCAGTGCGAGGAGACGATTGCGGGCGTGCCGCTTTTCGGCCTGTCGGCAGGTGAGTGACGTTTCGTGGAAGGCATCGCCAGCGACTGTCGGGAGTTGTAAGGGCGAGAGGTGTTCCAGTTGCTGATACTTCGAAGCGAGGATGTGAGCCACTTCCGCGGCTGAACTGTAGCGATCGGTTCGATTTCTCTTGAGAAGATTGCCGATGATCTCGACCAGCCAGGTGGGGATCTCCGGGTTGAGCTGGCTGATGGGCCGGGCATTTTCTTCGGTGATTTTGCGGAGGATGGCAAGTGGCGTGGTTCCGGAAAAGGGAGGGACACCTGTGGCCATTTCGTACATGACTGCACCCAGACTGAAGAGGTCGGAGCGTTCGTCGATCTCTTCGCCCAAGGCCTGTTCGGGAGCCATGTAAAGTGGAGTGCCGGTGACGAAGCCAGTCTGTGTGAGTTTGACATCCTCAACACAGCGGGCGAGGCCGAAGTCTGTCAGCTTGACGCGTCCACTGGGACCTTCCAGCAGGATATTTGCGGGTTTGACATCGCGATGAATCAACCCCTCAGCATGCGCTGCTGCCAGACCGGCAGCCACCTGCATCCCGATCCTGACGATTTCGCGGACAGGGAGTTTATGTTCGCTGGCAATTCGAGCTTCAAGAGTGGTTCCCTGAACCAGTTGCATCACCAGAAACGGCAAGTCGCCGTTATCGGATTTTTCGACGTGATGCAACGAAACGACATGCTCGTGAGTAATGGCGGCTGCGGCCCGAGCTTCCCGGCAGAAGCGAAGTCTGGCGGTCTCGTTGGAGGCGAGTTCCGGGTCGAGCACTTTGATGGCGACGGGCCGCTGAAGGTGCGTATCAAAAGCTTCCAGAACGACACCCATACCGCCACGGCCAATTACGCGGGAGATATCAAAATGAGAGAGCCGCCCGAGATAGGCGGGGTCTTCGGGAGGTGAAAGAAAGTCGAGCTTCAAATCTCCCCGGCTGGGATGAGAAAAGTTCGAGGGCTTTCCACTCGATCCGGAGGGGGAGGCTGCCCCCTCTTTGCCAAGACCTGATAACGAGCTGGGGAGTGGACTCAGTTCCGGAACAAAGGTCTCGGCCAGATCGACTTCGACCTCGCGTAAAGCGGGCCAGTAGGCTGAGCCCGATTCGGGAACTGTTTGATCGACATGCTGGCAAAGCTGGCCCATTTTTCGACCGAGTGCGCAATCGCCAGTCGCCAATCGTTCCAAAGCCTGCTGGCAAGCCGTGCAATGATCGAGATGGCAGATGCAGACCTGCTGCTGCTGCGAATCGAGCGTACCGAGCATGACCTGCTTGAGCACTTCGACCGAAGGACAGGGCGAATCGCAGATCTGCCGGGCATTGGTCGTCGATGAATTGGCTGTCAGGTCAATATCTGACGAACTGTGGCCTGTCGAATGCTCGGCAGGAAAAGGGGCGGGCTGTGATGGCATGACTACTGATCCTCTTCATCGATCAACCGCTGAACCTGCTCTTTGAGACGGGCAAGAACCCGGCTTTTGGCAACATAGACCGCACCACTGGACATTCCCAACCGCTCACCGACATCCGTCGCGGATTCTCCGTTGACGGCAGTGCCCCAGAAGGCTTCCCAGGTGTTGGGTTGGAATTCTCCCTTGATGCGTTCGATGGCAATGCCCGCCAGTCTGCGGCGATATTCGTCTTCCCAGGACTCTTCGAGGCTGTTGTCGTCGGAGGGAGTGGCTTGCAGCAACTCGTGGGCTGCCGTGTCACCAGCCGCCCTTGGCTTATTCTTCCGCGAAGAGAGCAGGTTGAAAATCTTGTTCCTGGCAATAGTAAATAGCCACCCTCGGAAGCTTCCTTTCGCGCTATCGTAGTCGAGACGACCGATTGCGTTAGAAACTGACCTGAGCGTGTCCTGCATCACGTCGGCGGCGTCAGCATCCTGAAGTCCGCGTCCGCGAGCAAATCGATAGATGACAGGGCCGTACAGTTCTGCAAACTGTTGCCATGCCGAGTGGTCTGCGGCATCCCTCAGGCGGATCAGCAGGCTGACTCGTGTGATCGGTGAATTCTGAAGCACCCGGTCCATCCTTCAGAGATGTCGGCAAGTTCGACTCAGATCGAGTCGCCACCGCCAGTGCTCGAAATTCTATTTGTTTTCGGGGCAAGAATCGATGCTTCTCTCTGAGAAAGCAGACAGCTTGAGAGAAATTTACGGCCGATCAAAGGCGACAAATGCTGTTGACAGTCGGTCTGAATGCCAAGCCACACAAGGCCCGGCGATCTTTGATCAAGCCGGTATGGGCATGAATGTTGCCTGTGAATCCCTGAAATATGGCTGCCCATGTGCTCGCAGATCGACGGTATCTGAAAACATGCTTCATGGCAGTCGAGAAAGTTCGCCAGGGACCATTGAAGTCGAATGACGTGGGGGCGAATGAGCATGCTTGAGCACAGTCACCTGACTCCCCCCCGCATATGTGCCGATTTCCCTCATCCCGGCCTTCTCCCGTCGGAACGGGAGAAGGAGTCAAGAATTCCAGCCACCCAATGTGGACATTTTTTCAGGCCACTGGGGTGTTCTGCCTTGAACTGGGGATTATGTTCTGAGAGCAGTCGATCCGAATGGAGTTTTAGTGAGCCGTCAGAGCGGTAGAATCCATCGACAATTCCGTGTGAGAACTGATCCCCACAGCCGTTGTCACTGACGATGTAACTCGTGGCTCTGTATTGGCTGATGATGAACTATTGGCTGTTGGCACTGTGGCCTGATTTGCCGCTGTGGAGAGGGATGCCGCCTGAGTCTTATCGAAAGTGTTCGTCTTGACGGCCGTGTTCGTTTTACCGGCACTGTTCGCATCGAGCCAGACGACGGCAGAGATCAATCCGACCGCAGCCAGAAACAGCAAGATGGTCTGCTGAACTCTGCGTGTCCTCGCCTGCTGGATCTGGTCCACCACTTCCCGGCGAGCCACCTTTTCCAGCTTGATGGCAGCCTGCCAGGTGTCGGTACGGTTATTGAGCCAATCGGGCTGTGAGGAAATCTGTGGTGCAGCAGGAGGGGTCATCTGGCATTCCATTTCTGTCTTCTATGCCAACCTGTTCGAGCAGCAGGCCGACGGATGTGTTTAACAATTTTTATGTATTGAACCGTGCGCCATGAATCGATGTTTTGAGCCTGCCGACTGAATGATAGTCGACTGCATCACCACCAAGCTGACATGGCCCAGAATTCTCCATGATTCGGAAAAGTCGAGCTTTTCAGACGTATCGAGATTTCGTGGGGTATTGGGCTTTCAGAGCATGGGAGATTGCCGGGCGGGCAGAAATCTGTCGGCCCGCGGCAAGTTCCCGGCAGTCGTCAATCTGAACACTGCGAGTGATCACTCAGACCCGCAGATTCAGGAAAAGTTCAGTTCATCTGACCCATTCGCACTGTTTTTGATGTTGCCCATCAGGTTTTGATGTTGCCCATCAGGTTTTGATGTTGCCCATCAGGTTTTGATGTTGCCCATCAGGTCTTGATGTTGCTTATCAGGGCGATTGTGACCACCGATTCATCATTCTCAGTAGCCATCAACCGGGTGTTGGTTATCAAAAGTTCTGGTATGACCTTAGATTCTGACATGACCATCGATTCGAAGATTGTCCACTGGTGAGTCAGTTCAATTCCGTTCCGCGATCATGCTTGCTAAGGGCTACCCGCTGAAGCGGAAAACCTTACAACAAGTCGTTCCCTGCGGTGAATTTCCATCAAGTGAAAGATCGCTTTTGCTGATTGGTCTGCCACTTTGGGCCTGATTCGCTGACAATACGTTTTCCGTTGCGAAGCAGATGAATCTTTTCGGGAGAAAAAATGACTGTTGCCGGGCGCAGTGCGTCACCTTAGATTTCGAGAGATCCACGCTCGCCCAAGATGGCTGGTCTCCTTTGGGAAAACCTGGCGATTCATGGCCCTGCTCATTTTCATTTCCCTGCTTAAAGGTTCTTCGGTGACAAACATGAATTTGTGGAAAGCTTTCGTACCCCGCCTTTGGATTCTGGCAATATGTGGCCTGGGGCTCTTCGCATCGACACCTGTTGATGCTGAAGATCGTGGGATTGCCGACTTTCCTGCCCTGAGTCCCAAAACCGACTGGCCATGGTGGCGCGGGCCGAGTCGGAATGGCTACGCTCAGCCGGATGCTCAACCTCCCACAGAGTTCAGTGCCAGCAATCACGTGAAATGGAAAGCACAGGTTCCCGGCCGCGGACATGGCTCGCCAGTCGTCGTGGGATCAAAAGTCTTTTTGCCCACGGCTGACGAAGCGGCACAGATTCACTCTGTCATTGCGTTTGATCGAAACACGGGGAAAAAGCTCTGGGAAACTGAGGTTAATCGCGGGGCCTTCCCGGAGAACAATCATCCCAAAAACACCGAGGCTTCACCCACGATTGCCTGCGATGGTGAGCGACTTTTCATCTCCTTTTATCATCACGATCAAGTCGAATTGATCGCGTTGACACTCGACGGCAAAGTGAGCTGGCGGCGGTTTGCCGGTCGCTTCAAACCCATGCGATTCGAGTATGGCTATGCACCATCACCTTTGCTTTATCAGAATTCCGTGATTGTCTCGGCTGAGTGGGAAGGTGAGAGCTTTATTGCAGCCTTCGATCGTCAGACCGGCAAACCATTATGGAAAACACCACGCGCCGGCATGTTGACCTTTTCATCGCCCGTGATTGCCCATGTCGCGGGGAAAGATCAGCTCCTCATCAGTGGCCAGGAGAAAGTCTCAGCTTATAACCCCACCACCGGGAAACTTCTCTGGTCGACTCCCGGAACGACGATGGCCACCTGCGGCACAATGGTCTGGGAAGGAGATGTTGTCGTGGCCAGCGGAGGTTATCCCAAGGCTGAAACGATTGCTGTCAAAGCTGACGGAAGTGGTAAAGTCCTCTGGAAGAACAACCAGAAATGCTACGAACAATCGATGATTCTCATTGATGGCTACGTTTATGCACTCACTGATAACGGTGTGATGTTCTGCTGGAATGCCGAGACGGGAAAAGAGATGTGGAAGCAGCGATTGACAGGGCCCGTCAGTGCTTCGCCAGTCTATGCCGGCGGCAATATCTACTGGGCGAATGAACTGGGGACTATGTACGTCTTTAAGCCGAATCCACAGAAGTATGAAGAAGTGGCCCGCAATACGCTGGGAAACAGCACCTTTGCCAGCCCGGCTGTTGTCGGGAAAGAACTGTTTCTGCGTGTCGGTGAGGAAGCTGGTGGCAGTCGGCAGGAGTGGCTCTATTGCCTCGAGTAATGACGTATTGAATATGGCAATTGATTTAAAGATCAGAATTACGGGATATCGTTAACGTTCTACTGAATGATTGAGCTGGCGGAGAATTTGCCAAGAGCAGGTTCGCCGCCAGTTTGCTTTTTGAATTGGCAGGATCGAGCGGCAGCGCCGTTAACAGGCGAGATGGAGGGAGCTCAGGTTTGCACGTGAGGGTCGCACTCAACACCCAATGTGTCGTGTTCCTCGTGGTGAAGAATTCGTGAGTCCATAAATTCTGATGGAGAATGGAAACTGACACATTGACACCACCGTTGTGGCGGTTAATTTAGGCTGCAAGTGAACAGACTGAGTCGCGAAGCACTCGTCACATTTCCAGTAACCAATCACGACGCGGAAAATCGCCACTTTATGATCATTATCTACAACCTCAAAGGTTTGCTGGTGGGTTTGGCCGGGCTGGCTTTTGGGATCCTCATTCTCTTCCTGACTCGATCATTAACGCTGGGGATTGTTGCCGTCACGATGATCTGGATGGCCTATGGGCGATCCACGATTGATAAAACGACGCAAGAGAAAATACCAGCTGCTTCCGTCTTCTTTATCCCATTGTTTTACTGGGGGATTCTCACAGCCTTTTTAGTAGTGCCCGCCATAGGAATCGACTTTATTATTTCCACGATCGATTTTAAGGAAATGCAGCGTCAGGCTGCTGAAAATGCGGATCCCCGCGAAGCGCTTTTACGGCATGATGAGAAACGAATTGCTGCCAATCTCTCTGACGACCCGATTCTGGCACAAAACCTGAAAACTCTCATGGCAAAAGTGCTTCCGTGGGAGAGATATCAACTCGGTATCAGAACAACTCCAGAATCTCAGTTAATTCTGATGAGTATCTCCAAGTTAAAAAAGATTGATCATGCAGATCGTCAAGCCCTGCTGGATGCATTCCGAAATCTTGCCGAGATGAATTCCCCTGACAAGAAGATTTACATCGGGATTAAGGGGAGCGTCTTCTACGGAGCGATTTCAACTCCCACAAACCCCGGAGATGTCGGTTCGATTGCAGATAAGGAGTTGCTATTTGACTTTTACGGACCGAAACCCAGTCGTCAAACACAGACTGACGAAGAACCTGTGGCGCCCGCATCGGCATTGTTCCCGGAAAATGTGACTCCTTCATCAAATATTGAAAACGCCCCTTCAGCGACGCAGCCAGGTGAAGTATCTCTTCCCCAGAGCCCGGAATCTCTTCAAGTGAAACCTGAGTCGCTGCCAGAACCTGGAGTTTCCGTCAGCCCATAATTCTGGCTGAGTCCACACAGAAACAGGGCTGACAGTGCTGATCACTGGCGGACTGTGGTAAAATCCGAGAGTTCGATTTTTGTCCTTCCGGGACTCTCGAGGAAACCAGCCATGCCACAGTTTCAGATTGATTCCCGTTTTCGTCCCGCCGGGGATCAACCCAAAGCAATTGAAGCGCTCGTCAAGGGTCTGAAGAACAACCGGAAAAACCAGACACTGCTGGGGGTCACTGGTTCGGGGAAGACATTCACTATGGCGAATGTCATCGAGCAGCTTCAACGGCCGGCACTTGTGTTGTCTCATAACAAGACGCTGGCGGCACAGCTTTATGCCGAGTTCAAAGAGCTCTTTCCGCATAATGCCGTCACCTACTTCGTAAGCTACTACGACTACTATCAGCCAGAGGCATATATCCCTCAGCGGGATATCTATATCGAAAAAGACTCCTCGATTAACGAAGAAATTGACAGACTCCGTCTGCTCGCGACGAGTGCACTGGTGAGCCGGCGGGATGTGATTGTAGTGGCTTCTGTCAGTTGTATTTACGGGCTGGGCTCCCCCAAAGATTATCTCGAAATGATGATCCCCCTGCGCAAGGGAGAATCGATTGATCGAGATGAATTGCTCCGCAAACTTTGTGACATCCAGTACACGCGGAATGATCATGCACCGGAACGAGCCAACTTTCGTGTGCGGGGCGATGTGATCGATGTCTGGCCGGCTTACGAAGAGTTTGCGTATCGCATTGAGCTATGGGGAGATGAGATCGACAAGCTCTCCATCATTCACCCGGTGACGAGTGATGAAGTGCGCTCGTTAGAAGAAATCTATATTTACCCGGCCAAGCATTATGTCCTTCCGGAAGATCGTGTCGCGAGTGCTGTCGCTGAGATCGAAAAAGAGTTAGCCGAACAACTGGAGAAGTTCAAGAAAGAAGGAAAACTTCTTGAGGCTCAGCGGCTCAATGCCCGCACGCGGCACGACCTGGAGCTCTTACGCGAAGTTGGCTTCTGCCCCGGGATCGAGAACTATAGCCGAGCCCTTTCTGGCAGGCCGCCTGGCGAACCGCCCTATACGCTACTCGACTTCTTTCCTAATGATTTCCTCACGTTTATTGATGAATCGCATGTCACAATTCCGCAGATTCGTGCGATGTTCAATGGCGATCATGCTCGCAAAACAACACTGGTTGAACATGGCTTCCGCTTGCCGATGGCGCTGGATAACCGGCCACTCAAATTTGATGAATGGGAGACTCGCCGCAAGCAGGCCATTTTTGTGTCGGCGACACCTTCGGACTGGGAGCTGGAACAATCGCAGGGTGAAATTGTCGAACAGGTGATTCGTCCCACCGGGCTGGTGGATCCGGTCATCCATATCCATCCTTCGCGCGGGCAGGTTCAGCACTTGATGGGGCTGATTAAAGGGCGTGCCGAAAAGGACGAGCGCGTGCTGGTCACCGCCCTCACCAAGAAACTCTGCGAAGACCTCACCGCTTACCTGCGTGAGGAAGGTTTACGCTGCGCCTGGCTGCATAGCGAACTGGATGCGTTCGAGCGTGTCGAAATTATTCGCGAACTTCGCGAGGGGAAGTACGATACGCTCGTGGGGGTGAACCTGTTGCGAGAAGGTCTTGATATTCCTGAAGTTTCGCTGGTCGCGATTCTCGATGCCGATAAAGAAGGCTTCCTGCGCAGCGAAACCAGTCTCATCCAAACGATTGGTCGCTCGGCACGAAACGTTAATGCCGAGGTCTATCTTTATGCCGATTCGGTCACGAACAGTATGCAGTTGGCGATTGATGAAACCAACCGCCGCCGCGAATTGCAGTTGGCATATAACAAAAAGCACGGCATCACTCCCGAGACGATCCGCAAATCGATCCGGCGGGGGATTGAAGAGGATGCCGAAGCCAACAAGATTGTGCAGCAGGCCAGTGGCAAGTCGAGCGAGGTCGAGTACGTGACTCTGGAATACATATCAGAGCTTGAAGCGGAGATGCTCAAGGCGGCGGAAAGTCTCGATTTTGAACGGGCTGCTCAATTGCGTGATCGGATTCTGCAACTCAAGAAGCAGGTGGGCCAGGCGATTCAGGCCGATGAAGACCTGACGACCCAGCGCGATCGGGAACCGAAGAATCGAGGCCGCCGTAAAAGCCGAGGTGCCGCCGCCCGCGGAGAAGAAAAGCCCGCCCAGCGCGGGCGAGTTCCGAAGCCGAAGAAGTTTGGGAGTTAGGTGTTATCAGGAGTGTGGCCCAAATAAACGAGCCGGAAGCGTAAGCGACGGGCCCTAGTGAAACACTCAAGGAGGAAACGGGGACAGGACTCGTTTCTGCTACCCGCTGCGATGGCTGTCAGCCTGGAGGTGACGGACGCACGTCGGGTCGCGATTGTGAAGAGTGCGGCATAGTATGGTCGCCAAGTGCGGTATAGCATGAAGTTGTAATCAGCGGTTCCTCGCAACTCATTTCGCAGTTTGACAAATCAATTTCGACAAGTCCAAACTACGCCGCCGAAGCGAGGTAAATTCTACCGAACATCGGCGGTCGAATACCTGTTATCCCTTTAGCGACATTTTTATGGCGAATTGGTTACAAAAACCGAAGGATTGGTACGCCGGAGCGATTAACGTCATCCGGAGCGTCGGCCCCTTTTTGATCTCTCAATCGGATCAAGCATCAGAGGCGTTTGCCCGGCACAAAGGCCGATTGGCAACCGCAGAAGCCATGAAGACGCTTCTTGTTAGCGAAGCTGAGTCGATCGCGGCTGTTCGAGACTCGCTGCGAAAAAAATACGTCGAAGCAACAACGGAAGAACGAATCCGTATACGTCGTGATATAGCGGATGCAGAGGCGGATATTCGGCAGTTGCACACCGCTGCACAGGCGCTCCACTACCTTCCACATTTTTCCACGAATTCCAGTGACGCGAATCAACAAGTTCCAGACGCATCGACAGCAGACGAACCTGCATACACGGTTTCTGAACACTGGATGGATAAATTCAATCAACTCGCGCGTAGTAAGAATGAGCCTTGGAGACAAGATTTGCTAGCGAGAGCACTTGCAGCAGAATCGGCAAACCCTGGGTCAATTAATGCCCGTGCGCTTTGGTTAATTGGAACCCTCGAAGAATCGAAATTCAAAGCGTTTGCAACTTTGCTCGATATTTCGTCGGTGTTCGGAGGAGGTTACATGATTCCCGGCAACAATGTTGTCGGCCGAAGTATCCCTCAATGTGAGTTCGGCAGCGACGTACCGATTGGGCGACTCGTTTTTCAGTTGGGTGACACAGGGCTAATCGCCGATCTGAATTCCCACAAAGAGATACCAATAGAAAGCGTTTTCCTTGTGGCATATGACGAAGACTATGTTTTCGAAATTCACGCGAGAAACGCAAAAGTTTCCATTCGCGGAGTTATTCCGACGACCGTTGGGAGCGCAATCGCGATCTTCTATGAGCGACGCACAAACCCGTTTGGAATAGCATTGCTCAATGAATAGGTGCAGACCTTGAGTCCATCGAACTTTGGTATCACGAAACACCTGAAAAATGGAATAACCATCACATGCACCGGAGATCGCGAAGACGCGTCTTGAAATTGAAATTCACTTCCGCCGCCCGGTGAACTTGGTCCTTTTGCCATGAATACCTGAGCCAGAGCCGTGTTGGCGTGTCGCCAATGGTCGTCGGTATCGCTGCTCGGTTGAATCTTTGCAGTTGGCGGGGATGACGAGTCCATCGACTGCAAGCTGCCCAACCCGTTTGTTCTCCCACTAACCCCATACGGTGATCATGCAATTACGTGACGCGCTTGCCTATCATGCTGATGTTGCGATTTTCGCTGTCGTTGACTCCGACGCCGATGACGAGTCGCAATGGATCGTCGAACCAATCAATGCCAACGTGTTGACCGAGTCCGACGAGTACGACGTCTTTCTTGTCAGAGGCAAGAACATTTTGCCGGACGGGGGCATCGTCGATTGCTATATCGACATTTGCCTTCCAGAGCGCATCAGCGACTGTGTGTACTTCCTTCGCAGTGATTGCGTCGATGTGTGCCATCACCACGAATGCGATGGCGACATCATCTCGGCCGTGCCCATTGACTTGTACGGCAACTACGAGCTGTTTTATTCAAAAACAGCGCCCGATATTGGGATCGAGATTCTCCGGCAGGGTCTCCAGGACTCGCCACAAAAGGGCTACATCGCCGAAGACCTTGGCTACATCCTACGAGATGAACGCCGTTTTCCGGAGGCTGCGGAGATGTTTCAGATTTCCGTAGATGAAGGTCCGTCGTCCTACTTCATTTTTGGCGAGCTCGCCGCTTGCTTCGAAGAAATGGGCGATACCGACCGGGCAGCGAAGTATCGACGCATGTTTGAGCGGGAAGAGTGAACTTCGGCAGAACCAGGCGTTGGGAGCAGACTCGCGATAGCGTCCTGCGGTATGGTGAGCCTGTTGGATGCAAGCTGCTTAACGTTTTCGTTAACTGACCACTCGCTTACAAGGTGCGATGTGTTGATGAAACCGCAGGGTAGCCCAGGTTGACTATACTCAGTCTATCTGGGTGGCAACGCCACGAGACGTTAGCGAAGGAGGACGGGAGGAGGAAAAAGGACAGGACTCGTTTCTGCTATCCAATGCGATGGCTGTCAGCGTGGAGGTGACGGATGCACGTGAGGTCGCGATTGTGAAGATTGCGGCATAGTATGGTGGCCAGGTGCGGTGTAGCGTGGAGCTGTTTGCGACGATCTGTCGTAAATCTCAGGAGAGTCTGGCACATCAAAATTGACAGCTCCATGCCACACCGCAAAACTGCGATAATACTCTACCGCACTTCGGCGGTCGAATACCTGTTAGGACCGCCGAGACCATGGCCGCCATTTCCGAAACTGAAATACACGTAGAGTTAAGAAACGCCGAGGCAGCTTTGGCAACTCTTGGCGAACGCGAGACACGCCTTTGGGAACGCGTGAAGATCACGCCAACCCAATGGCGACACAACCAATATCCGAACGTCGGCCCGGTTTGGGTTGTCGCCGTGATGGGAAAACGATGCCTTTATTACAACGCCGTCGAGGGCGGCTGGGGCTGGGGACGATTCGAATCGTGGGGTATCGTTGCCGATTATCATTGGCAACAGGATGAAATTCAGCACGCAATTCACTTCCTGTTATTCGCCATCGACAATGGTGGCATGGGCTAACAAACGCATGCAACGGAGCCGGCGGCCGGGTCGGTTTGGAAATCAGCACGTATCGCGCCGGCCCGCTGATGCGTGACGTTTATGCCATCGAAGGCGAATGAGCCCGTGACTGCACAGGACTATAAAAGACGACTCGACGATATTGACTGGGCGCACTTTCAGACCGCATACGGACGCGCTGACGATGTTCCTGCTGAACTACTTAGACTAGCGTCGTCCGACCATTGCACGGCTATGGAAGCGACGCATAAGCTTTGGTGCGGCCTTTGTCATCAACATGCCTATGTGTCGTCTGCAGCACTACCTGCGTTGCCCTTCATCCTTGAGGTGCTCGATTCCGCAAATGATGAATTGACTGTAGAGATACTCGATATCCTGACAGGTTTTGCGATATGCTCCACACTTGGGCCAAAAGGCGCATCGCCAAACGAATGGGAACGAAACCTTCGCGATAAGTTGCGCAATGAATTGCCGCGATTTACTGTACTCACGAGCCACGGCAATGAGGAAATTGCTGGCTTTGCTGAGCGCATTGTGGAAAACCTTAACACGTATGTGGCATAACCAAGCGGTGAACCGAAGCCGCCGAAGACGCGTTCTTTGAAATCAAAATTTTTTTGGCGGCGGCTCAGTTACCGCCGTCGTCTGCCTTCAAGGCTACACCAACATGAAGCAATTCTGTTTTTTCTCGATCGTCGTGATCTGCGCCCTGACAGGCTGTTCACAACCCGCAAGCAAAGAAGCGAATTCAGACGTCGACCGACAAATTGCGGACTATGACCGGCAGATGGCCGTGGTTGATCAGCACCAGGAACGGACAGCTAAACAATTGAACGAAACAGACAAACAGCTTCAACGATCCAGCGAGCAAGCAGATCGACTCGAAAAACTAATTGACCGATGGGAGGCGCAAGCTGACCGGCAGGATAAGATTTTCGATTCGATGCAGAGACTCGTTGACAAAATGTCTGGTGCGACAACTGACTCGAAATCGAACGCGAGCTCGAACTAGTAGCAGTGCTTAGCACACGTCGATCCCCATTTAAATCACGAACAAGAGGCAGAATATAGCCGTGAACCGGAGCACGCGATCCGGAGTTCTTGACATCGAAGCCTTACTGGCGCGTGCCCGGTTACGGCAGTCGTTCGACAGAGGACCAGTGCGATGCACGAAAATCGCAGTTTACTCGGATTAGATGAACCGCATTCAATCGCCGAGAAACTCAGCCTCTTCGTATTCGCGCTTTTGATCGGGCCACTCATCGCCGCATTGATATTCCTCGGAATACCGCATCTGGAACCGCCTTGGCGAAATGTCGCATTGTGGGTCTCTGAAACTCTGGTTGTCTTCTGGATCTGCCTGCTTGTTTTCATCTGGTGGCGTCCGCAGTGGTTTCGCCGAATCTACCTCTCCGTCGAGCGAATAGTTGTGGTCGCCATTCGCACCATCGTATTGGTGGGCGTCATTTGGTTGGCGATTATTAGCGTAATCGGATGGCTCCGGGCGATGCATTTCGTATAAAGCAGCAGCCGAATATGTTGGCCAAGTGCGTTGTCGCATGGATTTGTAATCCGCGGTTCGTCACAAGTCGTTTCGCAGTTTGACAAATCAAAATCGACACGTTCATACTAAATCGCCGAAGCGCGGCAAAATTCTACCGCACTTCGGCGGTCGAATACCTGTTCTGTGCCTATTGAAAGCGTCAATGAATGACCGACGACGTTCCCGCACAGATAACGCTCTTTCCACCGAGCTCGGATATTGAGACTTCTTACTGGGGTTCATTGGCTCCAACTTTGTGGCATGCCGGTTTGATTTGGCGCGACTATGAACAGGTCGCCTTCAATCTGAATCCAGTTGAACTTCGAATCTGGTGCACGTTCACAGATCGAGAGGCTTTCAACGCGTGGCGGCAGCACGAACTTGTCGCGAAGCGTTGCCCAGAAATCCTTGCATCGAAAATTGAGGTGATTGAGACCACAACTCCCTGGGCACGTCACGATGAGCGGTGCACCTGTGAAGAAAGTTCCGCATTTGGTCTTAACGGCCATGGTTTCGGTAACCGAAAATCGGTTCTCTATTGCTGTGACTGCCTCGGATACTTCCCCAACCACCGCATATTGGAATTGATTGGCAACATTTACGGTCAACTGCAATCGTGGGCTCTAATTTCTGGTCACGTTTATGATATTTGGATGCTTACCGCTGATCTGGAAAACTGGGCGCTCAACGAACTACGATCACCTACTAGTGAACTCAACTCATCCGGGCGTGAATTTACGAGACTTGTTCGTGAACGTACGGGCAAACAGGTCTGGTATTGTCTCTTTGTTCAATCCGATGCAAGAACCAATTTATGTCCAGCTTGCAACAGGCAATGCACGCCAGCAAAATGGAGCCATAAGAGGTTTGTTTGCCATAATTGCAATCTCGTCTACTAACGGCACAAAACCAAGCGTTGCACACGGAGTCGAGCGGTTTGACAATGAAATTCGTTCGCCGCGGCCAGGTGAACGCCGCCGTTTGTCCTTTAAGAAACACTGCTGAACCAGATGACCTTCTTGCGCGGCAGCAAATGAGCAATCCGGCATGTCCACCAGCGACGACATAGCAAATCGAGCGATTCGATTCGCCGAAACGTTTCAATTTACGAATCCGCAGATCGTGCGAACAAAATCCGCACGCGATGAGTTCGTTGCACGATACGGAACTCCAAATTCGACAGAGTATCGCGAAATGGAGATTCACATGGATTGGGGGCCAAACCAGCAGAAGATCATCAACTCATCCAAAATTGAGAAACGACAGGATGTAGAATCCTTCCTCAAAAAAGGCGTCAAGATACTTGTAGTTTGCTCCGCGCGAGATGTCATATATCACGAGTTCCTCGGGATGGACCTTGACTGACAATTCTCCGCAAATCACTGATCCATAAACGGACGAACAATCCGTTGCACATGGAGCCGTGGGCCGCGCGGTTTCACATAGACTTTTTTTTGGTTTGCTGAGGTCCGGTTAATGAGGTCGTTCGGCAGCAGGGGGCGAGATGTTCACACACAATGAACTATACGCATGGGATACGCCGGATAAGGTCGAGGAGCGTGGGGAGATCAATCGGGATCAGCCTATTGGATTTTTTCGCTCTTTCCCATTCGCATCCGAACTTGCGAAGCGAGCCGAAAACTCCGACCTTACGGTTCCCACCATAACGTTCAAGGACGTAACATCGAACGCATGCTTCGCAATTTGGTCAGAGGTGCCGGGTGTCTACGTCCTCTGGCTGCCGTCTGTGGTTATGTTCGCTGATGGGGTCGCCGACACAGCTGGCATTGAGCGGTGTGTCAGTCTATTCTTTGCCGGCAGGCTTGACGAGGTCGAATGGCAAATGGCTAAGTTAGGTAACAACTAACGAACCAACGAAGGTGGCGACGGTTTCATTAACTAGTGCTCCTCGCGGGGTGTCCCAGACGTGGTTTTGCACGTCTGGATGACGACAGTCACAAGAAACTGTTGAGACAACAAAGAGTCCTGACTCCTTTGACTTTTCTGATTCCTTTGGACTTTTGTCACAACTACATATTGCATAAGATTCACAGTTGCTAATCGTCGCACTTGGTGAATTTTACATAAAGCTGCAAGTCACTGCTAATAGAGACCCACTGTCCGATAACTTTCTCTTCATTAAGGCGAATAGACACTTCCTGCCCAGCCGTCAACATAGGGACAAATACTCCCTGCTGTTGAACACTCAAATCACCGGACTCAATCGATCTTCTTCCGCCAGACCACCTGCCCAAAAAAGCACTACCGTCAAAAAGTCTACTAAACGAGCCGCCGCAATCACGCGAACTTGTCAAAACTCTTTCTCTTCCAGATTCTCGTATCCCAATAACCATTACTCCATATTCATTTTGCATGTCCGTTGTATAGATCATTGACATCTGCCCATCTAAGTCGGATGAAAGCGCAGTTACCTGGAATCGAATACCTCCGGATTTTTTCCCAACCATTATGTTGACCACAATGAAAATCAAGCTGAAAGTAAGGATCAAAGCGAATAAAATCACTGTTCGCCTATTCGTGGGAATAACTCGCTCTTTCGTGAGACTTCCAGCCATTCTACGCAGCATAATCTTCCATAAATATAAGGTGAACACCTCTTTGAGGAAGTGTTTCTGTTCTTTGGACTCACAAGATACTCCAATTTTGATCTGATTGTTCACGGCCTCGGCGAGCAAGCACTGTTTGTTGAACTCGATCGAAGCTTCTGTAACCATTTCAAGGACCACGCCAAATGTGATGTTGATTTTCCCGCAGCATAACCCAGATTGGCTTTACTTATTCTGCCTGGGAAGCAATACCAAGAGATATTCACGAGCTTGGAATGAATTAGTAAAGGGCTTTCAATGCTTCGGCAGAGTGATCGACGCTGACATTCATTTTTTACCGGGGCGACCAAGCCAAAAGATGCTGGTGGGTTGCGAAAACTTTACCCACGCTACATGGCTAACGAGCTGCATTTTTTTGATCGGGACTGTCATGCCTTTTTAATGCAGCTCTAAGAAACGTTACAATTGTTCGATCCCGCTCCATCAGTTGTTGCGGCGACTGATAAGGAATGTGGTTCTTATACCAATCCTGTGAATCCTCGTACATTTTCACCCTCTCTTTCCAGCCCTCCTCATCCTCCGGATATGCAGAGACTTTACTCTTCACGTAATCGAGGCACTGCCCGCTCAACAACGCGAGCATCTGATCGACATTGCTCTCAATAGCATAATCAAAAAGGATATCCCAGACTTCACCATAGCCAATTATACCACGCTTTACATAATCTTTCTCGATGCGATACAATGCTGGGTTTTCTGGAGGATCAGCGTTTGTCTCGATGGCGATTTTGTTGCATCGTTCAATCAACTGTTTATATTTATTATACTTAGCTTGCAGCATTGGTTGTAATGACCGCAACTCCTCAAGAGCTGCCAGTCGATCTTCAAGAGTCTTGAACTGGGTAATCTCACGGGGAAGTCGGCCATCTCCCCGATAGGTAAACCATACGTCGTGAACTAGTTCTCCTCCGCAAAGGCATATTCCATTCAGGTCCTTTGCACAGAGTGCGCAGCATATGGCAGCACATTGTGGGCACCCATATGACCCGTCTCTGTTTGTTGGGGTAACACCATCGTAGTAAAAACATCCGACTGAGCTTAATGCTGAACCTCGGCCATGAAGAGGTTCACAAAAATTACATCTGTAAGCAGTCATAGTCGATTCTCGGGCGGCGATAAATGTTTGCGATTCAAACGGTTCGGAAACTCTCGCTGGACTTGCTGCTCTCAGCAAGCATGTGTTTTCAACTTTTAACGATCAATAACATCCGCAAAGCCGGCATGCTCGCTCTGAGCTATGGGCGTCGCAAGATGAGTGGCACATCCGCTTTTGGATTCTGTCACAAGCATGACTTCGACTGGAGCTTGGCTGCTTTTCTTTGAACGCTTCTTGTGAAATACGTTTTTCAAGGCTTTCAAGGATAGTCCCTTGGCCACCCTGCTGGAAATGTGATTCTACCACGAAGTTCACGAAGAGCACGAAGGTTGGAAGTCGAGTGAGGGGTGAGAGGAGCACTGCTGGCAAGCCAGCAGTGGCACCCCTGAGCGTTAGACCCGAGAAGGTGACAGGCAAAGAGTTGGCAGGCAAGAGAGTTGCAGCCGGGAATGTGGTAGCCGGGCGGAGTATGGTCCGCACGGCGGATCCCACGGGATTGCCGGAAAAGAGGTGCTGATGGGTCGTGGGGGCGGTGTGTGATATGATTCTCGTGTGAAGATTCACACGTATGGAGATTCATGAGGGCCACCCCTCCTTTGGACTTGAATTGGCCGGCGATCACGATTCGACCTGATCACGGCGCAAGCTGACCTGCTCTGAATCCAAAGGTGCCCCTGGTGAGTGAAGAACTGCAGTGGGAGAGACATCTTGGCCAGTCATGCAGCGACAGCAATCGAGCAACCTGTGACGACAGAGGCGTCTCTGGCTGTGAATCTTCAATCGTTCCAGCGCTCGGTGGTGCTGCCGGTGAGTGCCGAGAGAGCATTTGAGTGGCATGCGGCTCCAGGTGCACTCGAGAGATTGACGCCGCCGTGGGAAGAGATCCGTGTGATTTCACGAACCGGTGGAATCGACAACGAGGGCGAGGTAGTGCTTTCGGTTCCAGCCGGTGGGCTGCGGCAGACATGGGTAGCCAGGCATAGCCACTGCGTCTGGGGGCAGGAGTTTCGTGACATCCAGGTGCGTGGGCCATTTGCTCATTTCGAGCATCGCCATCGCTTTGCGAATCACGGCGTCGACGCATCTCAATTGACAGATGAGATCAGTTATCGATTGCCGGGAGGATCATTGGGGGCGTGGCTCGGCGGATCGTTTGTCGAGCAGAAGCTGGCCACAATGTTCGGCTATCGCCATCGTACGACACTGATGGACCTGACTCAGTGGAAGCAGTTGCATGAGGCGGGTTTTTCGAGCCGGAAGGTGCTGGTATCGGGAGCAACAGGATTGGTGGCCTCGACGCTGATCCCCATGTTGACAACACAGGGGCATCGCGTCGCACGGCTTTTGAGAAAACCAACTCCCAGTGTGTATGCGACCGGATTGCCCGATGCGATCTGGAATTCGGAATCGGGTGAGGTGCAGGAGGGTTCGCTCGATGGCGTCGAGGCGGTCGTGCATCTGGCGGGTGAGAATATTGCGGGAGGTCGCTGGACGCCCGCATTCAAGCAGCGAATTCGTGACAGCCGGGTGGTGGGAACGCGGAAGTTGTGCGAAAGACTGGCAGCGCTTAAGGAACCACCTTCAGTGCTGGTGTGTGCTTCCGCGATTGGCTTTTACGGCGATCGCGGCGACGAGGTGTTGACCGAAGAATCGGCCATGGGCCAGGGATTTCTCCCCGAAGTGAGCGAAGCCTGGGAAGAGGCGTGCGAGCCTGCGCGGAAAGCAGGAATTCGCGTGGTCAATCTGCGGATTGGGATTGTCCTGACACCACGAGGAGGGGCGTTGCAGAAGTTGCTGACGCCGTTCTGGTGGGGTGCCGGCGGTGTCGCTGGGAAAGGCTCGCAGTATTGGAGTTGGATTTCAGTGGATGATTTGTGCGGGGCAATCTTGCACTCGATCGCGACTCCGAGTTTAGCGGGGCCCGTGAATGCGACAGCTCCCCAGGGGGTGACGAATCGGGAATTCACTCAAGTGCTGGCACGGGTGATGAGGCGGTTTGCCTGCGTGCCATTACCAGAGTTGGCTGCCCGTATGGCACTGGGGGAGATGGCCCATGACCTGCTGTTCGCGAGCAGCCATGTGCAACCCGTCAGACTGCTTTCGACGGGCTATCAGTTTCGATTTACCGATCTGGAGTGCTGCCTGCGGCATCTGCTGGGGCGCCCGCTGGAACTACCGAAGGGTTGAGCGGGCGGATGGTTGCCTGTCCCTTTAGATTAAGTCCAAAGAGTGTGGTATACGCGGTCGGCAGGCGGGAGCCTTTCCTGTGAGACTGAACTGGTGCATTGGCATGCACCCTACAGTTCACGATGTTGTGAGTAGTGGAGGATGGTCCGCATAGCGGACCCTACTTCATTCAACGCATCGTTAATTGGAAATGGCATGCTTGCTCAGAGCCGCAAGCATGGCACGGATTTTTGAAGGTTTTCAATTGCCAAAGGTACCCTTCGGCCCGAAATTCTGCTCGGATGGCATCGATCGACGAGCCTCAGCAAGCTCACTGAAAACCACTGCGGGGCGAGCCAGCAGTGCCACCCAGATCAAACACAGGTTATCCGACAGGCGGTACATAACTTTGCTGACACTCCGCCAGGGGATTCATCAGGTGGGTGCACGAAAAATCCGCTGGGCGAAGTGGTAGAGATCGCTCTTCCAGACTTTGAAATCGTGGGCACCACCCGGGATCACCCGATAGAGATGAGGCACGCTCTCTTCATCGAGTTTTTTATGGACACCTTCGCTGATACGAAAAAGGCTGTCTTGATCGCCACAAGCCACATAGAGGAGCTTGAGTTTCTGCCTGGCCTCAGCGGGATCATCCAGAAGTTCCGCAGGTCGTCTGGTATTGGGAGCTGACGAAAAGCCACCGACCCATGCAAAGGTATCGAGGTTTTTTAAACCGATATTTAATGATTGACCGCCACCCATCGACAAGCCGGCCAACGCTCGGGATTCTCGATCCGATTGCACGGGATAGGTCTTTTCGATCCACGGAATCAGATCGTCGAGCAGATCCTGTTCGAAAGCTGCAAACGCGGGTGATTGCTTGGGAATTGGATCTCGTGGCCCGACATCTTTCGCTGCCCGGCCATTCGGTAAAACAACAATCATAGGGACCAGTTTTCCCTCGGCATAGAGATTATCAAGAATCACTTCGGGGGTCCCCTGGCGATACCACTCATTCTCATCGCCACCGATGCCGTGGAGCAGATAGAGCACGGGGTACTTTTTCTCGGGCGAGTACCCGGGTGGCGTATAGACGCGAGCTTTGCGTTTGACGCCCACCGTTTTCGAATCGTATTCGATGAGTTCAATCTTCCCGTGCTCAATCCCTTCCCGCCGCACGTCGTAGCCTTCCGGCGGAGCGGTAAGCTTCGTTTCCTCGGCTGTCGAATTCGCAGAGATCGCGAGTACCGAGAGCAGAGTCAGTGCCAGTTGTCGCCAAATCAACATGTTCATGATGCATCCTCTGGAGAGCCGGGTGATGAGAGTCAAGAGACTGTTTCAAGATCTGTGTGGAGATCAGTCTTCAGACCAGTGGCTACACATTGAAGCAGCCGGACGAGATCCTGAATTGTGCCGGGGGGAAGTGAGTTCTGAATTTGCTTGCGGATCGGTTCACCAGCCTGCCAGAGCTTTTGAAACAATTTCTCCCCCTGCGGAGTCAGTGCGACGGTTCTGGCACGGGCATCGGTGGGATGGGTTTTTCTTTGAATCAACCCCTGCTTTTCGAGCAGCACCAGCATGGCCCGGACAGTACTGGGATCTGAGGGCATGCGCCGCGCCAGTTCGCGCTGAGTCAGAGCTTCTCCGCGCTGCAATGTCGCCATGAGCACAAACTGATCGGCTGTGACACCATATTCGGCAAAGCGATGATCTGATTGTCGATGGAGTGCCAGATAAGCGGCACGCAGCACCATGGGCAACTGGTCTCTGGCGGTCTTCATGCGATCAGTCTCCGCAAATTTCATGCGTACACGCACGAAGTTAGCGACTGAACAGCAGGATCGCAAGAATCAATTTGCCATTGTTTTGAAATGGAGTACCTGGAGAGTTGTGACATTTTCCTACTCACTTCGCTCTCAGGTTGCCCGCTTCATTCGATGCCTCATTAACAGGTGGGTTCCCGGTTCAACGGAACTGCTGCGCATGACGAGACAGGTAAATTACAGAGGTCGAATCCCTTGACGACGAGAAATCTGGCGGATTCGTAAAAGCTGCGGGATTGCAGAAAGAGCACGCCATAGAAGGGCATGAACATGCACATCGGTGAGAAAAAGATCCCCACACAACAGGCCGTCGTCGTCCAGAAACCGGTGGCAATTGCCACCCATGGACTGAACAACCCGGAATGTACCCAGACGATCAAACCACAGATGATCAGCAGCAGTCCCGACAACAAAGGGAGTCCTAGGGTATGCAGCTCAAATAACCCTGGGAGATCAGGGAAGCTCAATTGAGAAGGCTTTTGAAATCTCGTTAGTCGCACAAGAACATTGGTAGAGAGCCAATAGACATAGAGTAGATGAATTCCACCCGCAAACATCCAAAATAAGGCGGTGCGATTTCTCTCTCGCTGATAGACCTGGAGATGAGGGTCAAGCTGCAGCCTCTGCATGCCAATCGATTCTTCAGCATTGTTCCGAGAGGATTGAGTCATGAACTTCCAGAGAGACAGACATTCGTGATGAGATCAAGAGCCGAAACGGCCATGCAAACAACGAGGTGAAGATTGCTTTGCAGGTTCGCTGACGGCAGACTGGAATTGATTAGACATGAACCTTCAACCAGATGATGATTGACATTCGCTTCAGAATCGATTGCTGAGAAATATGCCTTTTGATTCAGCTGCGATGATATCCGGGAGTCGCCAATGATCGAAAGACGATTGCAAACAATAGCATACAAGAAATTGCGCTCTATTTGTGATGGGAATCCGCCGAGAGCATTGAGCCTCGCTTACCTCGCTGTTGCCTGGTTCTGCCTGGTAACTGCTCCAGTTCTGGCGGCTGATCCACAAGCGGCCAGCAGGCCGAATTTTGTTTTTGCATTCGCCGATGACTGGGGCCGGATCGCTTCGATTTATCAGGAAACTGCCCAGGGGCAGGATCCCATCGCGTTACATCAATTTGTCAAAACTCCGGCTTTTGACGAAGTCGCTCGAAATGGTGTGCTCTTTACGCATGCCTTTGTGAATGCCCCTTCGTGTACTCCTTGCCGGAGTTCGTTGCTTTCCGGTCAGCATTTCTGGCGCACGGGAATGGGTGCCATTCTTGTGGGTGCCCAGTGGGATGATGCCATCCCTGCCTGGCCGCTGCTGTTGAATGAAGCGGGCTATCATATTGGAAAATCGTACAAAGTCTGGAGTCCGGGAACTCCGGCCGATGCTCCTTTTGGAGGACGCCGCTTTGCATACGAGCAGCGTGGGCGGAGGATCAACAATTTCTCTGAAACAGCCACCAAACTGGTGAGCGAGGGAGCCACGATCGAAGCGGCCCGCCAGGAGTTGCTGGCGGAAACTTCGGGGAATTTTGCGGATTTTCTCAAAGCCCGGCCGGAAGGTCGCCCTTTCTGTTACTGGTATGGCCCGACCAACGTCCACAGGCTGTGGGTGCGAGGCTCGGGCCAGGCTCTCTGGGGAATCGATCCTGATTCTCTCAAGGGACAACTCCCTCCATTTTTCCCGGACGTTCCCGAAGTTCGTGAAGACGTCGCCGACTATCTGGGTGAGATCCAGGCCTTCGATGCCCAGGTGGCGGTTTTGATTCAGCAACTCAAGGACAAGGGGCTGTGGGAAAATACCGTCTTCATCATCAGCGGAGATCACGGCCCGCCCGGCTTTCCGTATGGAAAATGTAACCTCTACGATTTTGGTACGCGGGTTCCTTTAGCAGTGTGCGGGCCCGGGGTAAAGAAGTTTGCCATATCAAGCCCAGAGGCATCGGCCCCACCAAGAGTTGTGCATGACCTGGTTTCACTCCCGGATCTGGCACCTACGATCTTGCAGATGGCGGGCGTGCCAGTCCCTGAAGTGATGACTGCCAGAAGTCTGCTGCCGATTCTTCAATCGGATGCTGCGGGGCATGTTGATCCTCAGCGGTCGCATGTGCTGATTGGTCGTGAGCGGCACGTGCAGAATGCCCGTGCAGGACGCTTGCCTTATCCACAAAGAGCGATTCGCACGCCGGAGCATCTGCTGGTGGTGAACTATCATCCCGAGCGTTCACCCATGGGAGATGGCGCACCGACTCCACCAGCAGGATGGGATTTCAATGTTCTCGCGGAAAACACCCGCGCTACGTTTGCGGATATGGATGCGGGAATTACGAAAGCGTGGATTGTGATGAATCCTTCCTCGGCAGGTTTGGCATATACACTTTCGTTTAACCAGCGGCCAGAAGTCGAACTTTACGACTTGAAAAACGATCCCCACCAGATGGTGAATCTGGCCATCGGTGCCAGTGCCGACGATCCCCAGGTGCAGGCGACGATTCGAGAGTTGCGAGAACGCATGGAACAGGAATTGAGATCGACCGGTGATCCACGCCTGACGGGGACGAAAGACACATTCGATAAGCCGCCATTTACGAATGAAGGCCGCTAAAGACGATCGAGAACTTCGATCGGTAAGATTGCCGGAGTATTGAAATCGAGGAGAGAGTCATGAGTGAGCCTGTCCGACAGCGTCCTTTGCAATCGGCAGGTTTTGTCATGCTGGCGATTGCTGCGACCGACTTTATCATCAAGCTGATTGAATACATGGCGGGAGATACACCGCTCTGGAAGATGATGCTCGGGGCGGGGATTGCGGTGCTGCTGGTTGATCTTGTGGCTTACGATCGATCGTCTGTAGGAGCCAACCTGCGCTTTGCCACTCAATGGCTCTGGCAAGGACTGAGGCAAGGCTTTACGACAATCTGGCAAACCATCTCGCCACTCTTCCGCAGGACACCACCCGGCACGAATGGCTGACAGGAGTTAGCAAGAGCTACTTGCAACGCCACCAGAGATCTTCTTCGAGTTGATGTTTCTGGCAATACTCGACGATTTCGGCACGGAAACGTCGCGCATCCTGCGGATAACCCTGAGTGGGTTGAATCTGCGGGAGTTGCTGCAACCACCAGCGATTAAAGGCGTGCATACAGCATTCGCGTAGATACTTACATATCAGCGAAGCTGCTGCGACTGGTAGATAGCTTTCACTACGAGGAGCAAACGACGCGAGAATGTTTTCTGCCAGATAGTAGCGGCCTTCACCGGAGGCTGGCAAAGTCTTCCACCAGACATCCGGAAAGTAATTGGCTAATAGCGCCTCGTAATTCTTGCGACCACCGTGCTGATCACTCAGCAGAAGGATCGGTGCAGCAGGATCAATCGCCAGAACCTGCTGAACCGCCTGTTGCATTAACTCGAAGGCCACTTCTGAGACAGCGGTCGATTTATTGCCTGTACTCTTCACTCGACGATTGAATTCTGGAGTCATGACGACACGGGAATGAATCGCTGTCAACTCGATCTGTGCCTCGTGGCAGACATTGAGCCAATTCGAGATGGCACTTTCCTGAACGGGAGTCAGCGGTTGACCCGGTAATGAAATAGCCTTCAAGTCCGCAAACCAGGGCTCGATGATTTCGCTTGTCTGATGTTTTGCAGGCGACGATTGTTCAACCAGATCAACCAGATCTCTAATACTCGCAGGCAGGTTTTTGCAGGGGGAATCTGTGCCGGCATGCCACACATGCAGCAGCCCATGGACAGATGCGGCCAATGAGCCGAGGCCGCGTGATGTCGAGTAAACGGCTTTGGAATCGGCAATATGCAGGCGTGTCTCGTCACGCGAAGTCGTCTGGGTAATGGCGCTGCTCTGGCTCGCCCAGAATGTGTTCGATGCAGCATTCAGGCTCTGAGGAAATTGAGCTTGAGTTGTGGAGGACCACCAGGCAAGAGGGGTTTCCCAGACTGTCGCGGTCATCACAAGCGGCCCCAGGTTCGGTCCCAGTCCCGCTTCATCCAGGCCAATCCAGCGCAATCTCCCCGGTTTGGAGCCTGCTCGATGGTTTTCGGTCTGCAGAAAGTTCATCAATGATCCCACGATTCAGGTCAGCGAAAATCAGGAATATCCAGTGGTGTTTGTTACGAGTCAATTTTCGGTTCTGACGAAAGGCTGGCACGTCTGGTGGCATGTCCAAGGGCTGTTACTCTGAACTTTTTCAAATCGTGAAGATCCTGATGGTGAAGACCTTTTCGAGAGAGAGGTATCGGCGGACGAAAGTCGTTATCATCCGTACAACCGAGTTTATCAAGTTGCCTATGATCCGCAGGGGATGGATTTGCGTTTCCATGCAAAAGCCCCTTCGAAAGCCTTCGTTTCATGACAAATCTAATCCAACTCATTGATCAGCAGACGGGTGCCAAGGCCACCATTCTTCCCGACATGGGGTTCAACTGCTTCCAATTCACAGCGGTGATTGACGGGCAGCCGGTGGAAGTGCTGGATGCACCGGCAGATTTTGCCTTGGGGACTGCGAAACCTTCCAGCGGTGGGATTCCGATTCTCTTTCCCTTCCCGAATCGAATTCGCAGTGGTCAGTTCCGCTGGGAAGGCCAGGATTATCAGCTCCCACTGAATTCGCAGGGAAAGAATGCCATCCACGGATTTGTTTACGACCGTCCATGGCGTGTGACGGCACAAGGGAATGACTTTGTGACTGGCGAATTCCAGTTAAGTGTCGATGCTCCCGACCGCATGAGCCTCTGGCCCGGTGATTTCCTGCTGTGCGTCGATTACGAACTCATTCACAACCGGCTGCGAGCAAACTTCCGTATCACCAATGTTGGCTCCAAACCCATCCCGTGGGGCCTGGGAACGCATCCTTACTTTCGCCTGCCACTTTCTGCCCAGGGGCGGTGGGAAGACTGCGTGATTGAACTCCCTGTCACTCAGCAGTTTGAACTGGTGGAAAGTCTGCCCACTGGGAAGATCGACGCCATTCAGAACGAGCTGGATTTCCAAAGTGGTGAATATGTTTCGACTTTGAAGCTCGATGACATTTTCACTTCCCTCGATTATGACGGCCCGCAATTCGATATGACGCTCATTGACGAAGCCGCCGGCCTGCAAGTCGTACAGACCTGCCCACCGATCTTTCGCGATGTAGTGGTCTATACTCCAGCAGGGCGACCTTCCATCTGTATCGAACCTTATACCTGCCCTACCGACGCTATCAATCTGGAGAG
>NZ_LYDR01000003.1 GCF_001707835.1 Planctopirus hydrillae | reverse complement strand
CCCATACGCATCAAGTTAAGGGCTGAAGGCGTAGTTGAGCAGTTCGGGATTGCGGAGGAGTTCGAAGGTGCCGGGCTGGGAGCGTTTGTTCCGGCGGCAGGCGCTTCGGGCCATCCGCGCCAGCAACTCCACCACCTCTTCCAACCGGCGGCGTCCCGGAAGCGAGAGCGCCCAACCCAACTGCACTGCCACCTCTCGCGTCAACCGCGTGATCCGCGTCAGGCTCAGGTTCCCTTCCGGCGACCACGCCGCTGCCACCGTCAACCAGTGCTGCGCCAGCACCGCACACAGCCGGGCCCAGAACTTCACCATCCCGGCGACATCCCCGTCCGGCTCGAAGCGGTCGATATGTCCCAGCGATTTCCAGCGTTTGAACAGCAACTCGATCTGCCACCGCGACCGGTACAGCACTGCCGCCTCTGCCACCGACATCCTCTCCGGCGGCACGTTTGTCACCAGAAACATCCACCCGCACGCCTCCAGTGCTGCCTGGCAGGGTGTCCCTCCGGTCTTTTTCTGATGCTTCCTCCGCAGCTTGCGGCGGCGCTGTGCGACCATCTCCGCCGGCAACCTCCAGGCGATCAACCGGCATGCCAGCCGTTGCCCGGCACCCAGTTCCACCTTCCGGTCGACCAGCGCTTCCCCGCAGCCCTTGAGCCAATCCACGAGGCCCGTCTTCCGGCCGTCGATCCACAGCGAGGTGTGATACTGCGCCCGCGACAGGAAGAACGCCCCGGCCCCGGCGAGGGCCGCAAACACGGGAAGGCTGAAATACCCCAGGTCGGCGATCCGCAGCAGGCCCTTCTCGGCCGGCGCGTGTTGCAACACGGTGGCGACGTCGGTCTGGCGGCCCTCCTCGATCCTGATCGACTGCAGTGCTCCCGTGCGCAGATCCAGTTCCGTCTGCAGCTTCAAGGCGGCCTGTCCCCGGCCTGCGGCTCCCCCGCAGCCCCGGAAACGTTCCCGCTGGGTGTCGGGGAGGGCGATGGTGGTGCTGTCGAGCACGACCACCCGCGTGAAGCGTTCCAAGAGCGGTGCCAGAGCTTTGTCCGCCCCCACCACCACGCGGGTCATGCGGCGGAAGAGGTGTTCAAAGAAGGCCGCCAATCGCGGGGTGAACCGCTGGTCGACGGCCTGGGGAGAGACGTCCACACCGATGTTGGCAGCCATGGCGGCAATCTGCGGGGAGCGGGCCTCCGGGTTCTGGAGGTAGGCCAGAACGAACGTGCGGGCGAGAATGCGGGGCGTAAACTTGCGGGTTCTCTGGACGACTTGAGTGGCCTGGTCGGCCTCATCGGCGCAATTTCCGAAGACCTCGTGCAACACCTTGGCCACTTGTGATATGCTCCGCATGTGGAAACTCCTTCTCCCGGACCCGGATGTCAGATACCCAGGTCTTTTGAAGGAGTTTCTGCTTTTCGTAAAGACGAATCGCCTTAACTTGGTGCGTATGGG
>NZ_LYDR01000002.1 GCF_001707835.1 Planctopirus hydrillae | reverse complement strand
GACGATCAGTGCCGACCTGACAGAAAGATGTCCGAGATGATAAAAGGCATCATGGCCAAAGTAATTGTCTGGTATGATGGAGCATGTCCTCTGTGCATGCGCGAGATTGCATTAATGCGCCAGCTCGACGTTCGGCGCTCTATCCTATTTCTAAATATAGCACCTGCGGATGCGGTGTGCCCGCTTGACCGTCAATTGATGCTCGCGCGCTTCCATGCCAGCGAAGACGGCGTAATTTTATCTGGTGCCGCTGCCTTCGCCGCCATGTGGCGGGCTATACCATTACTGAAACCGCTGGGCTACATCGCTCGCAACCGGT
>NZ_LYDR01000001.1 GCF_001707835.1 Planctopirus hydrillae | reverse complement strand
AACGCCTGACTCAAACCCAACGCCGCCAAGGAGAAAGACTGCTCAACTCCTGCTGAGAAAATCGTGGACGGCGTTGCATGGCACGATTCTTGAGGCCAATCATGTGTCAGCCAGAAAGTCCGAAACCATGCCGTTACGCCGCGTTCTGATCGGGTGGCGAGCAGCACCTGCCTCTCAAACGTTTCAAGGCCATACCTTTCGCAAAAGCAATAGGCGAACCGCCATCAGGCGAAGAGTCCCTGGATGATCTCGCCCGATTCAATGACCTTGAGCGGACGTCCCTGTGGACTCATCGTTTCATCCTTGGGATTGACCTTCATCGCCGCACAGATCGATGTGAAGAGATCGCCCACAGTCACGGGTCGATCTTCGATTTCTGTCCCCTCGGCGCTGGTTCGTCCAATCACCTGACCACCTCGAATACCAGCTCCCGCGAGGAAACCATTAAATGCTTTAGGGAAGTGATCGCGCCCAGTGCGGGCATTGATTTTGGGAGTGCGGCCAAACTCACCCATCCAGACCACGAGTGTCGAGTCGAGCAGGCCACGATCCTTGAGGTCTCGAATCAATGTGGCAGCCGCCGGATCGACTTCACCCGCTAACCGGGTCGTCGCCTCAAAGTTATCGGCATGGGTATCCCAGTTCCCCACGCGCACTTCAATATAGGTGACACCGGCTTCGACAAGTCGACGGGCCAGAAGACAACCGCGACCAAAGTTGGTATCGCCATAAGCTTCCTTAAGAGCGGCTGGTTCTTCATCGAGGTCGAAGACTTTCAAGTCTTTCGACTGAGCCATGCCGGAAGCCTTCGAATAGAGATCGCGGTGTGTCTGCACAACAGAGGCTCCACCTCGTTCGGCAAACTGCTGATCCATCTGACCCAATAATCCCAGCCGTCGGTCAAAGCGCTCCGTACTCGTTCCGATGGCGACGTTATCGGGAATCTTGCCCGCCTGATTGAGGTGCAGCGGCTCGTAGTTGATTCCCAGGTACCCGGCACCAATCCCGGCAATCGCATTCCCAATAGTGACCAGCGACGGCAAGTCCTGCCCTGCTGGAGCAATCTGTCGCGAAATATTCGCCCCAAGTGAGGGATGCTTCACAGATCCTGTGGGGATATAGCCTGTATGTAACTGGTAAGTCGCCCGCTGATGATTCCCTTCTTTATTCGTGAGTGAACGGATCAAGGCGATCTCGTTCATCATTTTCGCAACCTGTGGAAAGGTCGAAGCAATCTGAATCCCCGAGGCGGCTGTCGAAATCGCCTGCGTAGGGCCGCCTGTTTCTGTACCAGGTTTGGGATCGAAAGTTTCGAACTGGCTGGGCGCCCCCTGCATCCAGAGGACAATGATTGAACGCTTCTTCTGCTGCAGATCAGCCGCCTGAGCCGACAGACAAGCTGGCAGCAAACCACCGGCAGCGATCGCTCCCATCCCAGCCGCAGTGGATTGCAGCAGACGTCGGCGGGTGAAGTGGTTTCTCGAAAGCTGAACAAGATCGTGAATGACTGGCGACATGATTCAGTCCCCGGATGATGAGAGTAATTTCGTGCGTTCTATGGAATGATCTATGAATCTACTTCAACAGCGACTGAGGCAAACCATCACTGAATCAGCCGACCTACCCTGCAATTAGAGCCGGCATTGATAGCGACAGGCACATGCTCTCTTTACCGTCGCGATAGAAACTCCGTCGAGTTAATCAGTGCCCAGAGCAGATCAACAGCCGCTTCGGGGTTATTGCCATGCTCATCGACATAAGCCCGCATCATTTTAAATTCGGCTTCTGTCGGTTTGCGGGCCAGGGTCTTCAGATAGAGTTCTTCCACCGCAGCTCGATTGAGCACAATGCTGGTATTGCGGCCCGCCGGGGAATTGTTTCCAAAACGATTTCTGGCCATGGCGGCAAAGCCACGTTCCAGAGGCGTATCGTCACCAGTGATGGCACTGCGAATCTGCTGCTCGACAGCCCGGTTCACCGTGGGACTGTTCATCAGCATCAACGATTGAGGGATCGTGCCAGTCAGATCCTCCCGGGGAATCGAAGGATCGAATCCAAACAACTGTGTGAACTGCGTGCGTGGCGAATTCCGCATGGCGAGGCGCCCCATCATCCCGGGAGCCTGTGACATCCGTGTTTCTTCGGGGATGCCTAATGCCGACGACATCGCGGAAAAGAGTTGGTCAGCCCGCCACCGACTGGGCTGAGCCGATGCAAAGGGAACTTCTGGCTGGCTGCTGGAGCTATTCCGCAACGAACGCTGATAGGCATTGGTCTGGGCTATGGTCCCGACCAGCCATTTGAGATCGTAGCCCGATGCGGTAAAGGCCTTGGCCAGAGCTTCGATCGCCTGGGGATGCACAGCACTTCGCGAAGGGCCCATATCATCCACCGGCATGTAGAAGGCGGAGCCGAGCATTTCGTGCCAGACACGGTTCACGACCGCTTTCGAGAACCATTCGTTCTGTGGTGCTGTCACAAAACCTGCCAGAGCCTGGCGTCGCTCCTGATCTTCCAGCTCTTTGCCGGGGGCTCGGCCATTGACAAAGAACTTGGGATGAATCAGCGTCCCTTTCTCGGCAGGTCGATCCAGGTTGGGCATGTAGTATTCAATACTCCCCTGCCCAGGTCGCTCAGGCACCTGCACGGACTTGATTTCTGCCAGTGAGATCATGCCGTCTTTGTTGGTGTCGCCGTATTCGATCAATCGGGGAAAGACACGGGCGAACTGACCACGCCCCCCTTTGGCCTCTTCTTCGCTGATTTTGCGGTCGCGATTGCGATCCAGCGCCTGGAAGATCATCTCGGGATTTTCTTTGAGATAATCCGTCCCACGACGTTCGTTCGCCTGAACTGAAGCCAGCTCGAACTTGGGTGGCATCGCCTGGAGGTCTTGCTTGAGATTCACCCGGGGGAGGAAGGCAGCCAGTTCGTGAAACTGCCGCCGCTTCCAGATATCGGAAGGATGATCATGGCAATTGGCACACGACATCTGCACTCCCATGAAGATCCGCGAGATTTCCGAAGCCACTTCTTCGGGCTCCGCATCGTGGGCGAAGAAGAGAGCGGTCGCACCGTTCTCGTAAACATCGCCAGTCGCAGTGATGAGCTGCGTCACAATCTCATCCCAACTCGCATTACGATTGAGTTCGGCTGTCATCCAGTCCTCGAAAGGCTTGACGGCAAACCGAGCCCGGGCATTGGTGGCATTCATGAAGATGACATCGCGCCAATAGCGAGCCCAGTTGGAAGCATAGGCCGGCTCAGCCAGGAGCGACTGCACCACATTGGCCCGCTTGTCGGCATCGCCGTTGGCAAGGAACTCGCGAATCTCTTCAGGAGTGGGCAGCCGGCCGGCGATATCCATTGTCGCCCGGCGGAGAAAATCTTCATCGCTACAAATGGCCGATGGCGCAATCCCCTTTTTGTCGAACTCCTGCTGCAGGAGCGCATCGATCTGGCGGCTGATTTCGGAAATCGAAGGCTTTTCCACAGGGGAAATCACGCGTGGCTTGTCGGCAGCAAATGCACTTTTACGCAGAACACTGCCACTCAAAACAGCGTCACTCAGAACTGTGAGACAAACTGCCAGCGACAAGAAGCTCATGATCTTGCGAATCGATCGGAGAGTTGAGCAGCATTGTGGAACCTGAGTGGAAGTCCGATCAACAGCCACCCAGGTAAGGCTCGTCTTCATATTTCCGCCCCGATGAACACCACGTTTGATAATTCTCTTTGTGCCGCTGGTTTTCAGATCGACTGGTACCCGCTGGCAAAGAGAGAAACACGTGGCATGACGATCAGGTATCGTTAAAATCTCTGGAAGTTCCGATCTGTCGCAATAATCGCGATAATGAGCGCGGACAATCGTAGACATCCTCCAGGTGGATCAACTCCACCGAACATGAACCGGCAGCGGGATTTGCTGCAGCAGTTCGTCGAGGCGGGAGCGCACTTCTTCCCAGCGACTCGGCTCCACTTCCAGCGTCACGATCACAACCGAAGGAGTCTCACCCTGAGCTGCCGCTTCATTGGAGGAGCGATGCCTGGAAGCAGCCAGTGCCGCTTTTGTGAGCGCAGTCTTTTTGGCATGGGAAGTCTTTTGACCCTCTTTGACAACCTCTTCCATGCTCGAAAAGGGAGCCACCAGCGTGATCTCCCGTAGCTCGCGGGGATCAAAACCGCTGAGTGTGGCATCGAAATCCGGGAGATCATTCAACTCAGTCAGCAGCCCCGACAGCCGGGGAATGTCCCAATCGCTCCCCACCTCACGATTGTTGAGCGCCACATTCAGAGCCTGCTCACGAGCCAGCGATAGATCGACGATGACACAAGGAACTGTGGTGGCCCCCTGCGCCCTCAGGATCTCGACTCGCTGGTGACCACCCACAATATGGCCCGTCTGACGATTCCAGATCACCGGCTGTACCAGCGAAAACTCGGCGAGCGATCGCACGAGCTTTTCGTAGCCGCGATCACCCGCCTTCAACACTTTACGAGGGTTGTAGGGCGCGGGAATTAACTGACCGATGGGAAGTTCTTCAATCTGCATCCCAGACTCCTGAACCTTGCCACTCTTGAAGGAAGAATTGATCCCACAGGTGAGCCGGATTTCTCAGTAGCTCGCCACCTGCCAGGCACCATCGACACAACGGACTCACTACAGGTTGCGATGTTTTCTGTTCATGACCGCCCTGTTCATGACCACCTGGGGACGCCCAGCAGCTCTTTTCCTCCGGGAAGTGGCCCTGCTGATCGCCGGACTCTCCATTTCCAGACGTTCGTTCTCGATGGCGGCTTGCTCCTGTTCACTCAATTTGATGTCACCTTCATCAACTGCAAATCGTTTCGACATCTGGGCATCCGCCTGGAACCGCTGCTGCAACTCCTTTTTCACCTTGCTGAGGCAGCGGGAAATATGACCTCGCGGGTGGCCCGTTGCCCGCCCCAGTTGCTCAATTGTCCATCCGCAACTTTCCCGTAAGGCTAATATTGCCAAGAGTTTCCATCTCAGATGATCATCGGCGGCATAGTGCCTTTCCACCTCTTGCCAGAACGATGTGGCAGAATCTCTTGGCAGCTCCACCTTCTCGCCCGAAACTTTCATTGCAGACATCGTCATCGACCCTTCGCAAGCACCACTGAACAACATAATGAACAAACAGGCCCCTCACTCTATCTCTTTCTGGTGCGCCTTAATGAAAATGTACTTGTGTTCAGTATAGTCTTTTGGGTGACGCTTCTCCATCGAAAACTGTCTCATTTGCAGCACTCAGAATCCCGGGCCAACTTCCCGGAAAATTCATCTCCAACCCCCTGCGACCACACTTCACGGAATGTTGGGGGGGGAACGTCCCTCGATCCCCATAAAGCAGTGCGAAAGGGCGAGATCACTAAGCATGGCAACGACGCATTCGCTGACAGGTCGGGGGACGGGAGTCGGATGTCCGCCTCTGCCCCCTGCCACTCGGTTGATCCCGACCAGATGGTCGATGACCACGCCCTGCTGCCGTCTTCAAATCTCTGGGCCTGCAGGGACGAGGGAGCGCGTTCGCGGAAGAAATGAATCGTGCCGATCTTCTTGGAGAACTTCGCGGCTTCGCGTGAGGCTGAATTCGAAGTTCGATGTTTTCGCGCGAAGACGCAAAGGCTGCGAAGCGGGAAGAGTTGGTGCACTTGGCTGGCGCAGTATGGCACTCTACGGTCGGAAGAATGAGAAGACCCTCACACTGCCCTCTCCCACGCAGACGCGGGCGAGGGTTCCAGAGTGGGCCAGGCCACACAACTCCCAACTCCCAACTCCCAACTCCCAACTCCCAACTCCCAACTCCCAAAACCAGATACCCAACCCCTGTAATCACGTAAAGAGCGGGCCTGGTTAAGGTCGAGTTCAAAGTGGAATCTGAATCAGTTGCCGTCGGCGGGGGGATTGTCGCCGGCTGGTTCGGTGCCAGGTTCGGGTTCGAACTCAGGCATCAGTGGCAGGCGGTCGGGATAGCGGTGGAATGTCGGATAGGGCCGCCCGGTCGGACGCAGACAGACCACAGTTCCATTGGCGGTGGACAGATACAATCTGTCAGTGCGGTCGTTGGCCACGCGATAGGTGTAGTGACGAACTGGCAAAGAACCAGTCACTTTCCCTTCCGATCGCGAGAGCATCAGGAGATTCATATTGGCATCGCTGGCATAAACACTGTTGCCACCGACTGCCACAAATTGCGTAATGGCTTTGTTCCACCATCGCTGGGTCCCTGCGGAGGTCGACATGCAGTACATACCGCCGCGATCTGGAGTGACAAAGAGGTCGTTTCCGACGACATGAGGTGCCTTGCGGATGGGCAAACCGGTCGAGAAGTCCCAGTTCACACTGCCGTTTTCTGCATCGATGGAATAGAAGGTGAAGTCTTCGGAAGCGAGATAGAGTGAGCGGCCGGAAAGTGCCATGGGAGCGACAATGGGTGCGTCGGTCTCGAACTGGAAGGCCAGGCGACGATCTCGGGCTGAGACGGCATAGACCGAACCATCTCGACTGGCGAACTTCACCAGGCGGCCACCGGCAATAGGTGTCGAGGTAACTTCACCAGCAGCTTTGTACTTCCAGACAAACGCATCATATGACCATTGAGGCAACCGCTGTTCGAGATAGAGTTCGCGAATCCGCTTCAGGCTGAAGGCGTAGACACTGCCGTTGAGTGTGCCGTAGTAGACATGGTCATCATCGACGGCAGCACCTGTCGAAGGGGCACCTGGCAGGCGAAGCGTCCAGAGGATTTTGCCCGTTCGTTTCTGCAGACAGACCATTTTAGTACCGACGATGACAATGCATTCGGTCTCGTTTGCAGCGACGGGAAACATGGGGTCGTCGTTTGAGCCCAGAAGAACCGCCCACAGCTTGCGACCATCTTCGGCATCGAAGGCCGTCACGTGGCCCGACGTCGCCTGCACGTAAAGATTGTCTTCATCAATCACGATGTGGGCAATTTTGTCACGCGAAGGATTGAAGACGGCTTGTCCCCACCAGGCACGCTCCAGGCCAATCGCCTGTGCCTGATCCTGTGTGATGAGACCTGAAGTCTGCTGGGCCTGCACTGGAGTCAGTTCACCGAAGCTGCCAGCCAGCAACAGTGCGGGAAGGATGGCCCAGACGGCGCTGCGAAGTCCAGGCAAAGAGGCCAGAACACGCCAGTTCGCAAAGCGGCGACTCTCGACGGGAATGACTGCTGTACCGAGAACGTCTGCATTCATAGAACAACCTGAACCGTTATATCTGGCAGGAATCACTTTGCAGGAGATCAAACTTTCCGCCACACACAGGCAGCCGGAAAATCATGACAAACCACTGGATCCGTACGACTGAATTCACCCGGAAACTTCTGGCCATCGACTCGATGAGAGAATCTCATGGAGGCTCATGACCTTGTGGAAGATCCCTTTCGAAACCTACCACAGAATCGACTGTACAAGAGCAATCCCAACCAAAAGGGAGTCGGGCCTTGAAAAAATCACGCCTCCAGGCTGCAGATTTCCACCAATCCCCCCAGCTCGACAGGAGTGATTCTATCGCTCGCAGAACACCAAACGCCAGCCGCATCCATCGGTGAATTTGAGCTTTCATCCAGTTGTTCCGGGCTCGATTCGCCCGTGGTTTGGCAAAATTCTGGCGCCTTTGCCGATTGTCGGGCTCTTGCGGGTTGTCTGGCGTGATTTTAAAGGTCCCTCCTCTCGAAGTTCCGGGAGATACTGCCGGTGGAAGTTCAGGCTGAATTCCCGCTTCTGGTGGAGAGTCGAACCGTTTTTCCATGACTCAGATTCCGAAAACTATTTACAATGTGGTTGGCTTTTTCAGGAGTGTGGATTTCGTCATGGTTCGAATTCTTCGCGACTCGTGGGATCAAAGAGCAGCCTCATTCCCCTCCGGCATCGGCCGCTGGGTGCGTGGCCATGTCGTGGTTGTACTGTGCTCGCTGGCAGGGATGGGATTGCTGGTTTCATCGGCACAGGCGGATGTGATTAAGCTGACGACCGGAGGAGAAATTCGCGGCAAGCTCAGCAAGCCGCTCTCTGCTGCCAAAGCACCGACTCCCGGCAAGCCGGTTCCCAACAAAACCGATCCAGAAACTCCCGTATCGTCTTCGCCGTTACAAACTCCACCGGTTCCACCGACAATGGTCGATGAACCGGTCACGATTCTCCTGGCGACGGGAGGTGAGGTAACGATTCTTCGGTCGCAGATTGCGTTTGTCACGCCGCGTTCACCAGTGGCTGAGGAGTATGAAACCCGGGCCGAAGAGGTCGCGGATACCGTCGCAGCGCGGTGGGAGCTGGCCAACTGGGCACGTCAGCGTGGTCTGACCAAACAACGGGAAGAACAACTCCGCGAGATTCTTCGTCTCGATCCTGAGGATGAAAAAGCCCATCAAGGGCTGAACCATACGTTTCAGGAGGGCAAGTGGGTTGATCGTGATGAATGGATGATGGCCAAAGGCTATGTGAAGTATAAAGGCCGCTACATCACTCTGCAGGAACTTGAACTTCTCGAGCGGAGCAAGGCCGAGCTTGAAGCCGAGCAGGCCTGGTTCCCGAAAATCCGTTTGTGGATGAACTGGCTGGCAAGTGAGAATCCGCAGCGAAATGCCGAGGGTCTGTTCCAGTTCGAGCAACTGACTGACCCGGATGCCACAGCAGCGATTGAACGCTTTGTGATGAAAGATGCCCGCAGGAACTTTCGTCTCGTGGGAATCAGTTCTCTCTCGAAGCTCAAGGGAGAACGTCCTGCGACAGCACTCGCCCGTGCGGCCCTGTTCGACGACGACATGGAGATCCGCTACAGCGCTGTCAGTGGGGTGGCTGAAGAGTTTCTCCCCCAGGCGCGCGGCTTCTGGGCTCGTCATCTCAGGCATGATCTCAATACGGTGGTGTGCCGGGCCGGGCGGGCATTGCTGGTGAAAGGGGATGATTCGTCCATCGACCCGTTGATTGAGGCTCTGGTGACGAGACATCGATATCAGGTGCAGGTGCCAGTGACGGATGGTGCGAGTGCCACGGGCTTGCGTTCGGGTGGATCGACATCGTCACCACTCATCCCAGGGGCCAACAACCGGATTTTTCTGCCCGATGGTCAGGTCATCAATGGAGGGGGGACAATTGTTCCCGACACGATGACGCCCCGTCCGATGAAGACGATCACTGTCGAGCAGGTGCATCAGAACGAAGAAGTCCGCGAGGCGTTGATGAAGCTGACGGGCCAGAATTTCGGGTTCGATCAGCGGACCTGGCGCCTGTGGCGGTCGGCTCAGAAGGCCGGGGCCTTACCACCAGCGTAATGCCCGAGCGAGGCCTTCTCGCTCCTTCTCCCGTTCCGACGGGAGAAGGCCGGGATGAGGGTAAGCTCGAACTTTGTTGGCGTTCTATCTACGATCGGCTTCAACGCGAGCCGGGTGGCTGGGGTCAAACGTCCTCGTTTGCCCCCAGGTTGTTTGACGCTGGTTGTTGACCCCGTTTTTCATGGGGAGGAATTTGGCAGATGCAATCCTGCTGGTGAACTCGATTGACGAGGGAGCGGATGAAGACATTCAAGCCTAGCCACCCCGACGACCCTCTCCCACGCAGACGCGGGCGGGGGTTTCTTGCTCCTTCTCCCGTTCCGACGGGAGAAGGCCGGGATGAGGGCGAGCTCGAACCTATTGGACGAATAATGCACTATTAGCTACATCGCGTGATGCTTGTCATCTCTGGCCACTGATAGTCAATTGACGCCCCCGCAGATACCTCACTGACCGATATACATCGAACGGAATGACCCTCACCCGGCACTTCGTGCCACCCTCTCCCACGCAGACGCGGGCGAGGGTTTCAGGCCATCACACTTTCGTCAGACCCATATGTCTCAGAAGAGCTTCAGGGCTGGGTTCGCGACCACGGAAATCGCGGAAGACTTCCATCGGATGTCGGCTGCCACCCATCGACAGCACCGTATTGCGGAACCGGCGGCCCACCTGTTCAATCGCCTTCTCATCATCAAGACCCGCCTCTTCAAACGCACTGAAGGCATCGGCCGAGAGAACCTCAGCCCATTTGTAGCTGTAGTATCCCGCCGCATAGCCACCCGAAAAAATATGCTGGAATGAGCACAACGAGCGGTCTTCCGGGATGAGGGGAATCACTGCACAGGTCTGGCTGATGCGGCGCTGCACATCAAAAGGGGATTCGCTTCCTGCAGGATCGTAATCGTGGTGCAACTCGAGATCCGTCAGACCAAAGAGAAGCTGCCTGAGCATCATCGACCCGGCGCGATACGTGCGGGCTGCGACGATCTTGTTGAAAAGATCTTCTGGCAATGGTGCCCCGGTCTCGTAGTGACGAGTCATCCCCATCAGCACTGGCTTGTGATAGCACCAGTTCTCCATGAACTGACTGGGGAGTTCGACAGCATCCCATTCGACGCCGTTGATTCCCGAGGCATCGGGATGATCGATGATCGTCAGCATGTGCTGAAGACCGTGGCCAAACTCGTGGAACAAAGTTTCCACTTCACGAAAGGTCATGAGGGCTGGCCGCTCACCGACAGGCGGCGTTTGATTGCACACGAGATACGCGACAGGAAGTTGAAGCTCATCGCCCACCTTCTGCCTTAAAAGGCAGGTATCCATCCAGGCACCAGCCCTCTTATTTTCGGGCCGCGAGTAAGGGTCCAGAAAGAACGCGGCCATCTTCTGGCCCGACTCATCCAGCACATGGTAAAAGCGGACATCGCTGCACCAGACACTGACGGGTTCTTTCGCCTGCTCAATCGTGACCCCAAAGAGTCGATGAATCAGCCCGAACAACCCTTCCAGAACACGTTCGAACGGGAAGTAGGGACGAATCTGCTCGTCGGTGAACGAATACCGGCTTTCGCGCAGTCGTTCGGCCCAGAAGGGAACATCCCAGGGTTTGATCTCATCGGTATCGCCGCTGGAGACTTTGAACGCCTTCAGATCGGCGAGATCCTGCTGTGCTGCTCCCCAGCTCGTATCGCGAAGTTCATGGAGCATGTGGCGAATGGCATCCACACTGGGAGCCATCTTGCGCATCAGGCTGACTTCCGCAAACGAGTTCTTATCCAGCAGGTGCGCTTTCTCTTTGCGCAAGCTCAGCAGTTCCCGCATAATGGGTTCGTTGTTGTGTTCACCCTGGGAAGCGAGAGTGATGAATGCCCGATAGAGCTTTTCGCGCAAGTCGCGCCTTCTCGCGTGCTCCATGAAAGGACCATAGACCGGGAAATCGAGCGTGATACGCCAGGGGCCCTGCTCCGCAGTCGCTTTCGTTGCACTTTCCGGATGAGCACGATTCCACGACTGGGCCGTCAGATGTCTGAGTGTGGGAGTGAACCCGGCGATTTCCTCCTCCGTGGTCAGATCGAGTGAGAAAGCTTTGATTTCATCGAGACAGTTGTTCATGAACTGCGTCGATAGGACAGACAGCCTCTCTTCGATCTCGCCAAATCGCTTTCGCGCATCGCCTTGCAGACCAATCCCTGCCAGTTCGGCATCCTTGATGCGATCCTTAATGATCCGCTTCTGGGCCGGCGAAAGTCTCTCCCACTCCGGCGACTGCGCGAGAGTCACCAGGGCTTTATAAATCGGCTCGCTCTGTCGGACGCGCAGGCTGTAGCGCACGACTTCAGGATTGACCTCTTCATAGGCAGCGCGCAGTTCGGGGCTGTTGCGAACACCCAGGAGATGACCCACGGGACCCCAGCTCCAGGTGAAGGGACGTTCCATCTCTTCGACGGGGGACATAATGCCAGCCCATGTTGGCTGCAGATGGGATTCGATGGCATCCAGTTTTTTGAGAGCGGTCTCGACGGTCGCTCGCACAGCCGGGACGACATGGGAGGCTTCGATACGGGCAAAATCTGGTAACCCGCTGGTTGCCAGAAGAGGGTTATCGAGAAGTTCCGCCATGGGGCCAATCTCCATCAAGACCTATGGATGTTTTCTGTTAATCCTGTCGTTGATTTTCAGCTTAACATACCGGGTGACAACTGTCTCATGCCGGGAACGACTTGCAGAACTGGAGGGTGCTGGACAAGTCCTGATTGGAATCCGGTGGCAGATTCTGCCGCTGCCGATTCTAAAGTCAAAATGTTGGAAAAATCGACGTTTCGACCTCTCAGGGAGTCCCTGTCGGCAGGAGTTGCCGAAGAGGGACGAAATCGTTCGCTTAGACATCTTCCCAACCTGAATTCCGGGGAAACTCAGCGACCTTTCCTTCATACCTGATGGTTTATTTTTCCGAATACTCAACTGGATGTACGTCTTCTCGGATCGTGCATCTTCCCACCGGCAATACCTGCCACACCTCCTTTCCTATGGTAGTCACATGCTGACATCAATCCCTCCCGGATTGCGGGCTGTAAGAACATTATTTCCACAGACTCAGAAAAGTGTCTGGTGGGGTTGTGCTCAGTTGCTGCTGGGGACGGCCTGCACACTGCTCAGCCCGAGCGAGATGGTCTACGGCCGCGAGCCGATTGTGCCATTAACCAATGGCCAGCAGAAAGTCTCGCCTCACCATACCAACTCTGGTTATGGGGTGAATGCTCCTGCTGTCGGAGATCAGCAGGATTCCGGCCCTCGAGTGAAGCTCAACCACTGGGGTTCGAACTGGCAGAAAGTCTTCGAACAACTGGCCGAAGAATCGCAGTCTGAGTTGATCATGGAGCGTGTCCCCACAGGCCGCTTTACACGCATTGATAAGCAGGAATACTCGCGGGCTGATGCCATTCGCATTCTCAACAAAGAGATCGAACCTCTCGGCTTTCGACTGATTGAAAAAGGGAAATTCATCGTCCTGATGGATTTGCCCAGCATTCGCCCCAAGTATCAGCCGGTCGAATTGCATACATCCCCTTATACGCCTGCCCAGCAGCTTCAGGCGCAGCAAAGCCAGAGTGCTTACGGGCCACCATTGCAGACCCCCGGCATGCAGCCAGCCAGACCTGTCACACCTCCTCCCTCTGGCCCTTACGCTCAAGTTCCTCCCGGGATGAGTGCGCAACATCCATTGTCTGCACCCTATGAAGCAGCTCCCACATTGCATCCGGGACAGATTCAGCAGATCAGTGGTCAGCAAATTGTTGGTCTGCCAAGCCAGTCACCTGTGGGCCCTCTTCCCGCGGCTCAAACACCACAAAACTTCATGCCCCAGAACGTCGTAACGCAGAACGTCATGACACTGGGACACGAAGTCCCTGCGGCGGCCAATACCCATCCGCTATCGCAACCTGTGGCACCACCTGCGGGTCATCCCCTCGCAGCCAGTGAGATCAAGCCTGTCCCACAGCCAGTGGCCAAACCACCCGTGGCAATTGCTTTCAAACCCCGGCAGCACAAGGCAGCGGAATTGGCAAAAGTGCTGTATCGCTCGCACAAGGAAAGTGCCCGGCTGGTGGATGCCGGTCGCGCTGGCAAACCGGCGTTCTCGGTCTCCAGGCTTCCCGGTAAGAGCAAAACTGCCATTGAATTCATGGTCTCGATCGATGATGAGCGCGATCAGCTCTACATCGATGGTCCCGAAGCGGTGGCCCGCGGAGTGGTTGATCTGTTGACTTCGCTCGACACCAGGGGCGATTGGCCCAGCGATGCGAAGATCGTTCCAACGACTCCTCAGGCAGCGATCATGCTGGCCCAGTATCAGCCCGATCTGGAAAAGATGCGCCGGCAGAATCGACTGACTGTCGCTCAGGCAGGCAATACTCCTGCTGCCAATCCCCAGCGGGAGAATGATGATCCCTTTGCTCCTGCCCCCGCTCCAGCCAAACCTGAGGCAGCACAGCCACCCCGTGGCAATTCCGCGATTTCCGATGTCGTGACCAATCTCAAAGGTGATGTGAACATCGAAGCGATTGGGGATCTGGGTGTCCTGATTCTGCGTGGTAATGAAGCCGACGTGGAACAGGTGATGAAAGTCATTCGAGAGCTCGAAGCTCTCAGTGAGAATACCGCTCCCCAGTTGCATGTGCTCTACCTGAGTCACACCGATTCGCCCGCCATGAGCGAACTGCTGACACTTGTCTTCGACAGTCTTGCCAAGTTCCCTGGCCGGGCCACACAACCCCGCCAGAATGTGGCGATTATTCCTGTCGACACTCCCAATGCGTTGATCATTGTGGCACCTAAGACCGATCTCGATTCGATTCTCGAACTGGCAGAAGAACTCGATCAGCCGACAGATCCTGAATCAGAATTTGAAGTCTTCAGCCTGAAAACCGCAGTCGCTTCTCAAGTGGTGACCAATATCACTGCCTTCTATGCCACGAGAGTTGGTTTAGGTGCCCGCGTGCTCGCGATTGCCGATCCTCGTTCAAACTCCGTGATTGTGCGGGCTCGTCCGCGTGATCTGGATCAGGTGAAGGCACTGATCGCCAAGGTCGATCGCGACGAAATGGCCGCTGTCAACCAGGTGAAGATCATTCCCTTGAAGAACGCCGTCGCCGTCGAGCTCTCGGCTGTGATCAATGCAGCGATTCAAAGTGTGCTTTCGCCTCCATCGAACCAGGCGGCGAACCAGGGAGGAGCCAACAGTGGTCTCGGTGGTAACCAGGTCGCCGAAGATTTCCGTCAGGTCAGGCCCGCGATTCTGTCGTTCCTGGCAGGTGATAAGAAAGCCCTGCGTTCCGGGATGCTGGCTGACATTCGCATTACGCCCGATACGCGCATGAACAGTCTGATTCTCTCCGCCCCTGAGCAAAGCATCCCTCTTTTGGAAGAACTGATTCGTCAGCTCGATCAACCCACAGCAGCAGTGGCCGAGATCAAGGTGTTTACGCTCACCAATGCCGATGCCTCACAACTGGTGACACAGTTGCAGCAGCTCTTCTCGCCTGGTGGAAACCAGCAGGGAGGCGGCAACAACGCGTTGCGACAGCAACTGGGGCTGGCTGTGGCAGGAGCTGACGACGCTTCGAGCAATCTGATTCCACTGCGGTTCAGTGTTGATACCCGTACCAACAGTATTACTGCGATTGGCGGCGCAGAAGCCCTGCGCGTGGTGGAAGCCATCCTGCTCAGGCTCGATGAATCCGATCTTCGGGAACGCAGGAACGTCGTCTTCAAACTCAAGAACAGCCCGGCACTGGCGGTATCCACCGCAGTGACACAGTTCGTCAATTCCCAGTTGCAGCTCTCTCAGCAGAACCCGAACCTGATCAGCACGGTCGAGCAGCTCGAACGCGAAGTTGTTGTCGTTCCCGAAACGGGCACCAACAGCCTCCTCATCAGTGCCACACCCAGGTACTACGATGAGATCACTCGACTGGTGATGGAACTTGATCAGGCACCACGTCAGGTGATCATTCAGGCTCTGATTGTCGAAGTCACACTCGATAACGTCGATGAGTTTGGTGTCGAACTGGGTCTGCAGGATTCCGTACTGTTCGACCGCAGCGTGGTCGACGACCTGGTGACTCTGACAGAAACCACCACTTCGCCAAACGGTACTCAAACCACCACACAGCGTGTTGTGTCGCAAACCGCAGCTCCCGGCTTCCTGTTCAATAACCCCAATACTCCTCTGGGAAACAACACCACGATTGACCCCTCTCGAGTCGGTTCACAGGGTTTGTCGAGCTTCTCGCTGGGACGTGTGAATAACGACCTGGGTTATGGCGGTCTGGTCCTTTCCGCTGGATCGGAATCGGTCAACGTCCTGATTCGTGCCCTGGCTTCACGTCGCCGACTGCAGGTACTCTCGCGACCACAGATTCGTACTCTGGATAATCAGCAGGCCCAGATTCAGGTGGGTCAGCAGGTGCCGATTGTCGATGGTGTGCAGATTGGTGCCACTGGATTGGCGAACCCTCAGATTCGACAGGATCAGGCGGGCATTATTCTGACAGTCACACCACGAATCTCACCCGATGGGACAATCGTGATGGAACTCATCGCCGAAAAAAGCCAGTTCCGTGGAAACGGAGTCCCCATCTTTACTGATGCCACCAACGGCAACGTGATTGAATCCCCGATCAAGGATATCAGTGCCGCTCGAACTGCCATCAGTGTTCCCAATGGCCAGACAGTTGTCATGGGGGGGATGATTACTGCGACCGACGAAACCAGCGAACGCAAAGTCCCCTTTATTGGCGATATCCCCATCGTGGGGCATCTTTTCCGATATGACAGCAAGAGTCATGTTCGTACCGAACTGCTGATTTTCCTGACACCTCGCGTGATCTCTTCGGATGCGGATTCGGAGTTCATCAAGGATGTGGAAATGGGGCGACTGCACTTCATTGAGTGTGAAGCCGAAGAAATCCACGGACCCTTGCGAGCGATCAATGCTCCTGTGATGGGCGAACCCGACTGGACGAACCAGCTCCCGCCGAGTGTGCCACCTGTCGATCCAATGCCACCATCACCTGGCCAGCAAAATCCACCGGGGAACCCGGCTCCACAACTCTTGCCACAACCCCCGATCCCGGATGTTCCCGGGCAAACCAGAAAACAGTTGAAAGACCCGTCGATCCAACAGGCGAGTGCGACTGATGAGATGCAGCCCGATCCTTATGGCCAGCTCCCAGACTCTGGCGTCATCCAGATCACCCAGCCTTCAGTCGCTGAATCCACCAAGGGTTCATCTCCTTCCAGGAAAGGTGAACCTGCCAAGGCCCAGGATCAGTCGGCCACACCTCCCAAAAAGTGGTATTCATTCCGTCGATGAGCCCTGTCTCGCTGGCTCGATCTTTTCCCCTTTGCCTAGCCCGGACGCCAACCAATGTTTGTTCACTCTGATATCTGCATGAGATTGCTGGCAGTCATTCTGCTGACGCATTCGCTCTCGGGGTGTGCCACTTTGCTGACAACTGGCTGGCCTCAACAGGCTGAAAAGGTCGAATTCTCCAGTTCCAAGCGGCCCATTGGCCAGATTGTGTGCCTGTGGAACCCTGCGGAAGGCCGTGACCCGGAAGGAAAACCGTGCCGGGGCTTTGCCGGCCAGGTAATGTTCATGGAAGCCCGGTCGGCAGTCCCTCTGGCTGTTCGAGGAGAGATTCGCGTCTATGTCTTCGACAATATTGGCACGACCGAAGAGCAGATGAAGCCTGTTCATCAGTTTGATTTTGACGCCGATGTCTGGAACATGCATCGCCAGTCCAACACCTTGGGCCCGGCTTACAACGTCTTCATCCCCTACATGCGGAAAGGCAATCATGCTGCCGTCTGCAGTGTGAGATTACGATACATTCCCGAAGGTGGCACTGCGCCACTCTTTTCGGACATGATTTCCGTGCGGATGGAAGGGAGTCAGCCCGCGATGGCTTCGGCTGCCATGAATGTCGAACGCTTTGTGGGCCCAGCGGGAGTTGCCAACGACAAAACCCGCCAGATGCTGACACAAACTCAAGTCGCAGCTACCCCTGCCCAGGAAGCCACAAAACCCGCGATGCGGGCCACCACTATTCCAATTGAAACATTGCAGCAGCAGGCTTCACACGATGCCGCAAACCGTCAATGGGCGACTCAGCAGACGATGGCAACATCAGGAGCACGCCAGGCTCTGTATCCCACCGCTGAGAATCCAGTCCCGCAGCAGACCGTTACGAATGCTGCCACAACAGCTTCTTCGAGAAGAATACGACCAGCAGCAGCCAGCGCGGCACAGGCAGCAAATACCAGCGACAGTGGCATCGCCCGCGTCAGCTTCGAAGAATCGGCTGTTGAGCCAACCGGCGTGAGCCATGCTGTCTACCACGAGACAACCCACCCACTGGCCGACGCACCCGCCGGAGATCGCCCCCATCCTCTGGCCGACTGACATCCATCAGAAAATGCTGAGTTCCAGATATTCATAGATGCAGATTCATCTCACTATTTCATCGATCGCATGATGGACCTGATTCAGGTTTTCAAGCTCGCGGTGTGAATGATTCACTGGCAACTCTTGTTCAGAAATGTCAGCATCTGGGGAAGTCTCATTCCAGTTGCCATCACGATCCTGATAGCCGAAAAGATCCGGCGACTGACAACTGTTCCTCAACGACAGCCAGATCAAAAATACGGTCTTAAGTCAGGGGTTTGCCAAGGATGTTCTCGACCGAGCTGATCATTGCCTTCTTCACGTTGACTTTGCTCGAGATCGTGCTCGGGATCGACAACATTATTTTCATCGCGATTCTGGCGGGGAAGCTCCCTAAAGAGCAGCAGAATTTTGCCCGTCAACTGGGGATCAGCCTGGCGGTTGTTTCGCGGATCGGTCTGCTCTTTTCACTCAGTTGGGTCTTAAAGCTCAAAGAGCCGCTTTTCACCATTCTCGAAACCAGTATCTCGGGAAAAGACCTCGTGCTGATTGCCGGTGGCCTGTTCCTGATTGGTAAAGCGACTTACGAAATTCATCACAAAGTGACCGTGGTGCACGAGGCCCACAAAGAGGGCAAAGCTCCCGCTTCGCTCTTCTGGATGCTGGCCCAGGTCATTGCGATCGACGTCGTCTTCAGTCTCGATTCTGTCATTACGGCCGTGGGTATTACCGACAACATCCCCGTCATTGTGGCGGCTGTGATCGTCAGTGTGATTGTCATGCTGATCTTTTCCGGTGCGATTGTACGCTTTGTTGATGATCACCCCGCAATCAAGCTGCTGGCTCTCTCCTTCCTGCTGCTGATCGGTGTGCTGCTCGTCGGCGAAGGCTTCCATCACAAGATCCCCAAAGGCTACGTCTACTTCGCCATGGCCTTCTCACTCGGGATCGAACTGCTGCAGATGTGGCAGGAATCGAACGTACGCAAAGCCCAGATTGCCAACCAACCAGCCTCAGATGCCTCGACAACCGGCCATTAACCGCTGGGCTAGAACATTCACCCGGTGAGTTTTGGGCCTGCTGCGAGAACGAAGCCTGGCCGCGGAATCGCGACTCGAATTGACTCATTCAGCGAACTCATTTACATAGTGAACAGCTACCAATGGATCAAATCGCTTGGCGACCACTGATCTTTTTGTTTTGAGTTGAGCCAGATCGGATCTCGAGACCTGCCCGGTGAATTCCAAGGCTTCTCACAGCACTGCGGGTTCTGAGAATTGGCACTGGCTGAACCTGGTGGCCAGTGTGAGTCTGCTGATCACCATGTGCGGATGTACCGAGGGTCGACTCTCTTCCCGCTGGGCAATGGATCATCAGGACTATGCCAGGAAATACGGCAAGCCCTACGAAGAACGCGGCGCTCGAAAACTCAAACGCATGGCGAAACAGGCCAGCGATGCCCGGTTTCTCGAAGACGATACAGGCTTAACCGCCGAAGTCATGGGTGCGGGCGACCCACTCTTCATGGGTGGTGCTCTGGGTGTGAATCATTACTTTACACCGGCATTCAGCGGACGGGCCAACATCTTTGGAGCACTGAGTGAACCACATACCGAAGGATTTCTCGTAGGGCTCGATGCCGGCGTGCGGCTGAATTCACCCTCCAGGTTCTCGCCATTTGTCGGTGTGGGTGCCATGGCAGGCTACACCGAACGAGAAATCGAGATTTCTGATTCACTCACAATCTCCACCGGCTCCAGTCAGCAAAAGTGCCAGGAGACATCGTCAATGATGGCGATCTATCCCGAGGTGGGAGCAACCTTCTGGCTGAATGGACATACCGCGATTCAAGGGTATGGCCGCTATCTCATTTCCACAGACTCTCACTCACAAGACTGGATGTGCGGCATAGGGATGACATTTCTCCTGTCACCTCGCGTGAATGAAATCGGAAACCAGGGCCGCAGTTATCAGGCACTTCCTCCCGCTCAATCACCGGCTGGAAACTCATCAAGCCCAGCCACTGAGCCATTTTTCGTACCGGCTGATCACGTTGAAACAGACCCCACAATAGCCCCGGATCTTCCCGAACCAGTGAGCGAGCGACCTCTGTCGGGAAATCACACTGCACCGCAACTGCTTCCCGAAAATGAGTCATCGCGGTAAAGATTCTCGCGTACTCTTAAGCGTGAGGACTTTTTGCAAGAGGGCATGAGGTAACGTGACACCGGCTCTTGTGGCGATTCGTTGTTCAACAACGACAAATTTTTTCTGTAAGAAGAATGGTTCAGCAGTCAGACTCACGAACGAGTGAATGGTGGTCATTTCTTTCGACTGAGCCAATTCTTCAATGTGCTGCAACATGCCACTGGCAACTCTTTGTCCTTTGGCCCAGGGGGCGACATAAAAGTGATCGATCAGGCCATCGGGCTGTAAGTCCGCATACCCCGCGATCCTCTCCTGCAGTATGGCCACGAACGGTTGCCGGGCTTCCATCCGGGCACAGAATTCGACTTTGTCGGCTGCACTCGATACCCAGGCCCTTCGCTGCTCCAGCGAGTATTCGCCACCTGTCAGCTCCATGACAGCCGCCACGAACAACTCACGCAGCAGACCCATCTCATCGCCCCGACACGGACGACACTCGATGTGATCGCAGTTCCTCCCCGCAAACACTTTCTCATTCCTACTGGCAGTCAAATGATCCTCCCCAGAACAAGTTTATCGACTTCCCTGGCGGTCAAGAATCATGAACTGATACGGCTGGAGTTCTAACGTCGTTCCTGAAGAGATTGTCATCCCCGAAACCTGATCGATGACTGTTCGCCGCAAGCCTAATCCGCGAAGTATACGGCCTTCCACAACTTCAACCTTCTCTGTGAAGTTCGCAAGTATCAGTACGCTGGCCTGTGCATGCGTGCGGAAGTAACCGAGAACATGATCGTTGCCTGTCCCTACAAACTCCGTTTTCCCAGGGCGCAACGCCAGATTCTGTCGCCTGATAATCCCCAGTTTCAGAATGCCGTCATGAATACGGGCAGCCGGAGTATCATGATCGGCAACCTCCTGCATCTGCTCCCACGGGAACTTCGGCCTGTGAATCCAACGGGAATCGGCTTTTCTTAATGGATCGTCTAAATAACTTGCATCGTTCAATGAACCGATTTCATCCCCTAAATAGATCAGCGGAATACCACCAATCGTCATGACGACACCATAGAGCAACAACACTCTGCCAATCGCGAAATCGATCTCGACTCGATCCTGATTGCGAATGGCTTTTCCCAGACCGGCTAATGAGGCACATGTCCCGGAAACACGGGCATCACCTGTACTCGAATTCTCCTGGAAGGGGACACCTTCAGCAAAGCTCCCTTCGACCCGGCCTGTATAAAACTGAGTGAGAAATCGTCGATGGGCAATCGGATCATAGCCTGCCTCGCGGATTTCTTCGTCGGTGATCGACCAGCCAATATCATCATGACTTCTTATATAGTTCACCCAGACACAACCGTCCGGGAGAGGGAATCTTTTTCTGACAGAAGCAAGTAACGTCCGGATATTTCTGGTCGCCAACGATTCCCAAAGAAGTGCCATCAGTTCCGGATTGTAACTGAGAACGCACTCCGCACGATTGATATAGGTACGGACTTCATCAGGGTGTACAATCGCTTCGGACTTAAAAACCACAGCAGGTGCTGCAATTTGCGTGGCAGCATTGAGCACACTGACGATCGTATGCGCCTGAGGGAGATTCTGGCAGTTGGTTCCCAGTTCCTTCCAGATAAATGCAATAGCATCCAGGCGAACGATTTCAACGCCTCGATTGGCAAGGAACAGAAGTTCGTCGAGCATTCGCACCAGCACTTCGGGGTTGCGATAGTTGAGATCCCATTGAGAAGTATAAAAGGTTGTCCAGACCCATTGGCCAAGAGCTGTCTGATAGGTGAAGGCGCCGGGATGCTCTTCGGGAAAGACCTCGACTAAGGTTCGTTCATATTGATCAGGTAGAACCCGGTCTTTGAAGAATAGATAAAAATCCTGATAGTCGCGTTCACCCTTCAATGCTCGTTGGGCCCATTCATGCTCATCAGAGGTATGGTTAAACACAAAATCAAGCACGAGAGAAATCCCATGCCGGCGAAGTTGTGTTGCCAGGTGCTCCAGATCTTCCATGGTGCCGAACCTGGGATTGATCGTGCGATAATCGCTGACGGCATACCCTCCATCGCAATCGGTCGAATGGACTTTATAAATAGGCATTAGGTGAAGATAGGTAATTCCCAGTTCAATCAGATAAGGAATTTTGGCTTCAAGATTTCGCAGCGTACCGGCGAAGAGATCGACATAGCACATGGCCCCCATGAGTCGTGGTGCCAGATACCAGTCTTTGTCCGATTCTCGCAAAGCGTCGAAGGCCTTGAGTTCTGCAGGTCGCTCGAGAACCGAACGAAAGACGACAGCCATCAGTTCTTCGAGATGGTAGAACGAATCAAAGCGGTCACCATAAAGCTGGTAAAAGCTTTGAAATAAGAGCTGGTGCTGCTCCTGCAGACGACGTTCGAGAACATCCCAGTCGCCATCGGGAAAGTCAGCTCCGAATCGACTCTGCATGCGGTCAATGAGTCGCAATTTCAGCTTACGCAATTCTCCTTCGGAGAGTGGTGCTGCTTTCGAGCGATGAGGGAGAGAAACTTCTGGTCGCGATGACATGATCATGTCCCCTTCACTGGCCGGGCCATTGTCATGAAGTTGAAACGGTCTGGTGGATCAAGGGATGTTATCTCAATCCCAGGTATGACAATCCTTCAAGGATGCCTGCTGCAAAATGCCTTTGAGCAAGATAGACCTCGGCCTGCTCTTTTCGAATTCGCTCTTTGAGCAGAGGCTCAGAATTGCCGACCGCAATGGCTGAGTAAGGTCTTTTCAGCAGATCCCAGTCGTTGCAGGAATCGCCTGCGACGACAATCTGGAGATCGTTTCGAGAGATCTGGCACATGAGGAAGTCGAGAGCTGCCCCCTTGCCTGAGCGATCGGGCAGGATGTCGACATATTGACCATGTGAGGCAATCACCTGGCAGGGGCAGCCTGCTGCGAATAAATGATCTTTAAGAAAGAGTTCCTGCTCGGCGGAAAAGGTTTCGGTCGTCAGATAACTCAATTTGAAGGGTCGCTGCGAGTGCGGCTCAGTCTGTGGTACCAGCCAGCCTGTGCGTGAGATGAGTTCTGCAATCTTTGAAGGATGCCACGATTCTCCCAGCCAGTCCGACCATTCGGGCCAATGCTCGTGCTGATCTCCCAGCACAATCTCACTCCCGACGGAGGCAATCATGATCTCTGGATAAGGGACATTCCATTCCCGGCAAACTTCATAAACCAGAGCAGGTGCTCGCCCGGTGGCAACACCCAGCATCCATTGACCCTTTTGGGCTTCTATCCATTCGAGTAATTCTTGTAACGATTCGCGATCACCCAAGAGAGTGCCGTCGATATCTGAAATCAACAACCCACTGACGTTCTCCAGTCGCTGATCGAGCTTTTCCATGAGACTCGAACGATTGATTGCCGTTCGTCCGGAAGGATGATCGCTTTGTGAAGACAGATTGAGGGTCGCAGAACTCGATAAAGAGTCTGAGATCGAGTTCCAGCCGGGATGAATTCGGGAAACGACTCTCAGATAGTGTTCGACATGTGCTTTCCAGGCGTAATGACTGCGAACATTCTGGATGCCGTTCTTGCTGTACTCATTCCATAAGTCGCCATCGGTCAGCAATCTCAGGATTCCGGCTGTCAGGGCCTGCTGATCAGTAACATCGAGGACGATGCCACTATTGCAGAGAGCGACAATATCCTGTGGGCCGCCATTTTCTGTGGCGATAAACGGCAGGCCCGTCGCACTGGCTTCGATTGTGGTCAACCCGAAGAGTTCAATAAAAGCGGAGTTAACAAAGACTCCACGGCCACTGGCTGCCAGACGATAAAGTTCGGGGACATCGAGTTCGGAATCGTGCCTTTTGGGAATCGCCATTTTCCCATAGAGGTCGTAGCGATCCATTAAGAGGAGAATATCCGTCAGGACTTCGCGCTCATTGCCGGACATGGTGTTGATGTCTTCACGAATCCCTGCGAAGACAGCAAGGTTGGCAATCGCGCGAAGTTCGGGGCTTTCGCCGTAGGCCTGAATGAGAGATTGAATATTCTTGCGACGATCTGGACGACAGAGAGCAAGAATCAGTTTTTTTTGAGGGTCAGCCAGAAAGCGGGCCAGTTGTCGCTGCATGCGACTGCGAGCCTGTTTGAAGCCTTCACCAATCTCTTCACCGGGCAATTCGTAGTTGTAGTAGGGGAAGAAGCGTTTGAGATCGAGTCCTGGTGCAATGACTTCGACAAGAGTTTCTTCTGGGATCTGATACCCCTGGTATTGGGAAAGTTTCTCGTGGAGTGTGCTGGTAATGACAGCATCAGCGGCATCGAGACACGACTGTTCTTCTGAAATGCGATGATCAATATTCAGCAGGCGGTTGGCTTTTTCGTGTGACCAGCCTTCGGAGGCCAGATAGTCCAGTTTGGGCTTACCTAAAGAATGGCCAGTGAAAATGAACGGAATTTGAAATTGGCGAGCCAGATTCCTGGCGACGACACCGGCATCGGCATAGTGCCCGTGAATCCAGGCCAGTGGCCAGGGCTGCTTATGCGTGAAGGATTCCAAAGCTTTCGTGAATTCGTCCAGATACGGCCAGAGGTCTTCTTTGCGGACGTATTGATCATCGGCACAGGAGACCCGCACAATCCGGCTGCGAGGTGAGAGTGTTTCGATTTCACGAGAGTAGGACTCATCGAGAGGTTGCCCATCTGTACCGAGACCTCGCAATCGACGCGTGATCAGATCGACCTGTGTAATTCGCGGATCTTCTGCCAAAGCCACTGCGAGATCGAGAACATAACGGACTTGACCCCCAGTGTCGGCGTCACGCCCCATTTCAATGGAGTCGCCTCGAACGAGCCCATGCAGACTCAGAATTTGCACATACATCAACACCCCCCAGACCAACGATCGTTGATTCGCCATGCTAACAAATTAAGTCAGTTGAGGTGAGGAAATGAGGGCTGGAACTTGGAAAAGTCCATGAAATCAGCCGATTTTTATCGTTCACTGCTGTTCCATGTTTTTTTTTTTTGGAAATGAAGTGTGATGGCCTGCATTTTCTGCCGGTTGGAGTGACATCATGTGGGGGCCTGGCCTGTGAACTTTGAGGGTTATCCCGAATAGTCCAGAAGGCATGGTCGTACCGCCCGCCGGTTGGATCGAGGAGGCGATTCTGTATCGCCTGGTCGACCTTCAAGAACCGATATGCTGACAGACGTACGACCTCGTCAAGTGTCGTGCATCTGTGGTGGCTCAGGAAGAGCCTGCCAGAATTCGCGGTGGAAGCCACCCGTCAGGGAGACTTTCAGGAAAGGGCCAGGGATGGGTCTGACTTCTGCTCTGAATACGTCGCTGAATGGCCTTTCTCTCAATGAAGTGACCATTGACGTGCTTGGCAACAATATTGCCAATGCCGGTACGAATGGCTTTAAGGCTTCGACTGTTCGCTTTCAGACCCAGTTGGCTCGCACGCTGTCAATTGGTTCACGACCGACGGCCACTGATGGGGGAAGTAACCCCAGGCAGGTGGGCCTCGGAGCGACAACTTCTGCCATTAGCAAAGACTTTACTCAGGGCAGCCTTTCGAATAGTACCAGTGCCTCGGATCTGGCGATTCAAGGGGAAGGCTTCTTTGTGATGGATGGTTCCGGCGGGAGAACTTATACCCGCAACGGGAACTTCCTCCGCAGCAGTGACAGTTATCTCGTCAACGATCAGGGCCAGTTTGTTCAAGGCTATGGGATCGACGATGAGTTCAATATTGTCACGACCCAGTTATCGCCCCTGCGAATTCCACTGGGTGAGTTGAACGTTGCGCAGCGTACCTCACAAATTACGATGGGGGGAGCACTCTTTCCCGCGGGAGACTTATCGACTCAAGGCGCAATTGTGAATAGCGAAGTCCTCACAGACAGCGTGACAGGACTTCCCGCAACGGGGACCGCTCTATTAAGCAACGTCGAGAACGCAGGGGGAACCAACTACTTCAATGTCGGAGAAACTCTAACCTTTGCACCTCGCAAAGGAGGACGGGTGGTCGAAGAGCAATCGTTTACTGTGACTGCCACATCGACCCTGGCCGACTACGTCAACTTCATGAATAACACGCTTGGTATTCAAAGTGGTGCGGGGATACCCAACGATGCCACCACAGGTGGGCAGCCGGGAGTGACTCTCACTGGTGGTCAAATTCAAGTTGTGGGGAATACAGGTTCTCAGAATGATATCAGCATTACTGCGGGAGACCTCAAGACGAACGGCGCTGTCGTCCCCCTGAGCTTTACCAAGTCCGAATCGAGCAATGGCGAGAGTGCTGCGACTGAGTTCATTGTCTACGACTCTCTGGGTCAAACCGTCAATGTGCGCATGACCTCGGTCCTGGAAAGCCGTGGGCCAGGAGCGACGACATTCCGCTACTTCCTGGAGAGTGCGGATGACAGTCGACCGGGAGTTGCGATTGGTACCGGACTGATCACCTTCGACAGTGACGGCAAAATCACGGGCGACACGACGCAGATGTTCACACTCGAGCGTTCAGATACAGCAGCTGTCAGCCCCATGCAGATTGAAATGGATCTTTCGCAGATCAGCGGGATCTCATCGGCACAATCAGGGAGTGCATTGAACCTTGCCAATCAGAATGGTTCCAAGCCAGGGACGTTGCAAAGCTATGTGATTGATGAGCAGGGGTTGATCAACGGGATCTTTGACAACGGCTTGATCCGTCCCCTTGGTCAGGTGGTATTGGCCCGGTTTGCCAATTCGGATGGTTTGCTCGAAGCAGGTGGCACGGCGTTTCGTGAGGGCGTGAGTTCTGGTGTGCCTCAGATTGTGACACCGGGCTCATTCGGAGCGGGGACGATTGCCTCAGGCAAAATCGAACTCTCGAACACGGATATCGGCCGTAACCTGGTCGATCTGATCGTCGCTTCGACGAACTATCGTGGAAATGCACGAGTGATTTCTTCAGTCCAGGATCTGACCAACGAGTTGCTGCTGTTGGGTCGATAACCTGCAAATTCCTGAACGCTTCAGGGACTGATCCTCGCCGTGACGAAGACGATCTTCATCTCTTCGGGAAGATTTTCTGGCTTCCTCTTCTCTTCTCTATAAGAACTTTATGTTCTCGCAGAAGAATTCGTAGAAGCGACCGTCTGATGGTGGATTGTGAATAACTTTTTTGTGGCAACCAGAAGTGAGAAGACCACTTAGGTTGATTAACACACAATCTGTCCCTGTTGAGAAGCCATGGGTTAAGTGTCAATAACCTGGCAGAAACAGTCCCTCATCGAGGCACTTATCAAGGTTGCATTCTGTGGGACGCTTGAGCCTGTGGGAAACGCCACGGGTTACGTCTGAGTTTCCGATATGAATCGTCGAATCATCATCGAGTTATCGACGGTACTTCAGGAAATCTAAGTGTTTTGTGCCGATTTCCTGTGAGTTGATCGATTCTTTCTGGTGTAACGAATAGTCTCATAAAGCGAGTCGGTCAAGAGGATTTGACGAGCGTCCCTTCATGGTTGCTCATCGAACAGCCAGAAGATTCCCATTGGTGCACAGCAGGGCGAACGGCAGGTAGTGACGCAATATGTCGGCTGGATATCTCATTACGTTGGGAGATGATCTCAAGCGGGGATTGGCGACTTTTCCTGTCGAGCTGGCAAAGAAGCATGCCCGCTTTATCGAGAGCCGCCAGCAGGACGATGGGGGTTTTGGTGGTCGAGTGGAAGCCCTCGATGGGACACCACTGGCCGCTGATGAAGCGACCTCCGACCTCTACTATGCTGCCTTTGCCATAAGATCACTCGTCGCACTGGGGCAGCTTACTCCTCAAGTGGCGCAGCGTGCAGGAAACTGGCTGGGCCAGGCCTGGTCACCCCGCCTCAATGTGATCGATCTCGTGAGTTGGCTCTATCTGAGTGTGGTGCTCCAGATCGAACAGGGGATCGAAACGGTCTCCGTTCAAGCGGCCCACACCTCTGTGTCATCAGCGGACGTGCTGCAGGCCATCCACAGGCTCGAAGAACTTCGCCGGCCCGATGGCGGATATGCCAAATCGATGGAAGGTGTATCGAGCAGCACCTATCACAGCTTTCTGGCAGCACTGGCTTATGAACTGGTGGGCCAGTCGCCTCCGGAGATCGCTCGACTGATGAACTTTGTGAAGTCACGCCAGCGGGATGATGGCGGGTTTGTCGAAATTGGCCCCATGAAGCGCAGTGGCACGAACCCTACGGCTGCTGCCGTCGCTTTACTCAAGATGTATGGCGAAATCACACCGGCACTAAAAAGTGATGTGGCAGGCTTTCTCAGTGATGTGAAAGCGAGTGATGGGGGTTATCTGGCCAACAGCCGCATCCCTTTCCCGGATGGATTATCAACCTTTACAGCGTTGGTGACATGTCGCACGTTGGAGATTGAATCGCCCAGTCCATGGAGGAGAGTCGGCGCTTTCATGAAGAGTATTGAAGTTCCTGCGGGAGGATTTCTTGCCGCTGGCTGGGATCGCGAAGCCGACGTCGAATACACTTTCTACGGATTAGGGATTCGCGCACTCATTGGGCTGGAAGCGAAAGCCGCTTCCTGAAGGTTTGTGGCATGCGTATTGGGAATATCAGTCTGGCTCATGGGCTGACGTTGGCTCCGATGGAGGAGCATACGAGTTTGCCCTTCCGGCTGATCTGCAAGCAGCAGGGGGCCAGCCTGGTTTGCAGTGAGCGGATCGATGCCAAAGATGTGGCCGAGCGGGATAAGCGCGCCATCAAGCTGCTGTCGACCACCTCCGCCGAGCGGCCGGCTGTCGGTCAGATCAGCGGGAATGATGCCGCTCAGATTGGTGAAGCCGCCCGGGTCATTGAAGAACTTGGCTTTTCAATGGTCGATCTCAATTTTGAGTGTCCGATCCGTCGTCTGGTGGGTCGTGGCGAAGGTGGTGCACTGATGGGCCAGCCGCAGCGGATTGCCGAGCTGGTCGCGGCAGCTCAGCAAGCAGTCTCGATCCCGGTGACAGTCAAATTGCGGACTGGCCCTAAGGCCGGCGAAGATACCGCTGTCGAAACGGCCCAGCGAGTCGAGCAGGCTGGCGGTGCAGCCGTAGTTCTGCATGCCCGCAGCGTCGAGCAGGCTTATCTGGGTGGGCCGGACTGGCAGCATGTGACGCGTGTGAAAGAAGCGGTTTCGATTCCAGTGTTAGGAAGTGGTGGAGTGCGTACGCCTCAGGATGCCATCAGTTTTCTGGAATCGAGTGGAGCCGATGGTGTGGCGATTGGCCGGGGTTGCCTGGGAAACCCGTGGATCTTTCAGCAGGCCCGCACGCTGCTGTTTGGCAGCCGTGAGATTGTTGAGCCGAGTCCTGCCGAGCGAGGGAAAGTCCTGCTGGCTCTTGTCGAGCATGAGTTCGAGTTCTATTCAGCTCATCTGGCCCAGAAGCGACTCGCCCGGACGGCCTGCTACTTTGCGAAGTTTCTCCCGGATTTTGCTGAGTTCAAGAAAGAAATCCACGCCATCAAGAATCTCGCTCAGTTTCGCACACTGGTGCGGGAATGGTTCCGGCCAGTGGCCCGGTAGCCTCCTCTGCTTGACAGCCTGATTCGGTGCAACGCACACTGCAGATTTGCGAAAACAGGTTTTCCAGTTCCCCAGGAGTCTCCCATGTCAGCGGCACGGAAGCTGAAAGATTTTTTCCAACAGTTGACGAACGGCTGGTTGCCTCTGGCTGTTTTGCTCCTGATATTCGCCCAGTTAATGTTTTGGACGGGAAAACCGGCCCAGGCACAAGAGACCAAAGCACCTGCATTGTTCCATGTTTATTTTGGAACTTATACCTCGGGGACCAGTGAAGGAATTTATCGATCGACTTTCGATGCATCGACGGGCACTCTTTCGACACCGGAACTGGTGGCCAAGGTGACCAATCCTTCCTTTCTGGCCATCCATCCGACGAAGCCCGTGATTTACTGTGTGAGTGAAGTGGCCGAATCGTTGCCAGGGAGCGAAGCGGGACGACCGACGGGGGCTGTGATCGCTTTTTCGCGGGAAGCGGCCCATGGTTCGTTGAAGGAACTGGGTTGGAAACCTTCCGGCGGTGCGGGGCCATGTCATCTATCGGTCGATCTGGCGGGAAGTGCCTTATTTGTCGCGAACTATGGCGGTGGCTCGGTGGCATCACTGCCTCTCAATGCAGAGGGTGTTCCTGAAAAGCCCTCCTCGATCATGGTTCATGAAGGGTCGAGCATCAATAAACAGCGGCAACAGAAGCCGCATGCGCATTCCATCAATCTCGATCAGTCGAATCGCTATGCCTTTGCGGCTGATCTGGGTTGCGACAAGATCTTTATCTATCAATTTGACCCGGCGACCCGCACCCTCAAGCCTCATGACATCCCTTCGGCACCGGTCGCAGCAGGTTCCGGGCCCAGGCATTTAGCGTTTCATTCCCATGGGCGCTTTGCCTATGTGATTAATGAGCTGACTTCGACCATTACTGCTTTTAAGTATGACTCGACCAAGGGAGATCTGGAACCCATTCAGACGGTCTCGACTTTACCTAAAGATGCGAACACACCTGGCAATTCGACGGCAGAGATTGTGGCCCATCCTTCGGGGAACTGGCTGGTGGGATCCAATCGCGGCCATGACAGTCTGGCACTCTTCAGTATTCGGCCAGAGACCGGAGAATTGAAGCTGGTGTCCAATGTCCCTGCTGGTGGAAAGACACCCAGAAACTTTGCGTTCGACCCGACGGGCCAATGGCTGATTGCGGCTCACCAGGGGAGCAACAGTGTGCAGGTCTTTGCGTTCAATGCCTCGACAGGGACATTAACCCCGCAGGGAGAACCTGTGGCGATTGGTGCCCCGGTCTGTGTGCGGTTCGTGCCAGTCAAGCCGTGATGCAGCAGGATCTTGTCACGGCATCGCGAAATGGTGCATTGACCTGTGTCGGCCGGGCCTGTGTGGGATTTGATGAAGATTCAAACTCCCACAGAATTTCCTCATATTCTTGATGACTGAACGTCAGGGCACTCTTTAGGATGCAAGCCGTCGGTGCTTCACCGCCAGAGTCCGATTTCGGACTCTGGATGTTGAATCATCATCGCGCTCCCAGTCTTGAAAGGTTCTCTCATGACCCAGGCATGGCCGACTTATCCTGCTCCCCGCAAACTGGCACTGGTGGTCAGTTGTGTGGACTATCGTCTGCTGGATGACATCGTCAGTTACCTGCATCTGGACAACATGACGAACCGGTATTACCACTTCGCGATTGCCGGGACGGCGCTGAGTTTAGTGGAAAAGTTACGAAAAGATGACTTTCAGCCGCCTGAACCAGGCGATGTCGAAAGTTATGAGAGGGCCAATATCAAGACGGAGTCTGATCTCATGAAGTTGTTCTGCGCATGGAAGCGGACCTTTTTTGATCAGGTGAAAGCGGGATTGATTCTAACCAAGCAGGGGATCTCGGATATCTATATCATTCAACATGAGAACTGTGGAGCTTTCCGGATCTATCTCAACAAAGACATTGAGACAAAGTGTTGCGGGGAAACGGATGACCATCAACATTGCGCGAATTTTGAGATCGAGTTGCATCAATGGTATGCCAAGGAGTTCAAGAGGCAGATTCAGAGAGATTGGAATGGTTTTGTTGGCAAACTATTTGATGATCAATGGCAGAGTAGCAAAGAATTCGGAATCAAGTGCGAAGCAGCTGATGACCAAAAGGCCCAGACCAAAAGGCCAGATGATGATAAACCTAAAGCTCCTGAAATTCATCTCTTGTATATGAATCTTCGTGGCGAGATGTTGAATCTGGAAGAGTGGGAGCCTGATCCTAAAACCTACAAAGTCAAAGAGAAGAAGAAATCCAAAAAGTCGAAAGACGCAAAGAAGTCCGAGTAATTATTTATCGAGTTGCTGGTTCATATCATGTCATTCACTCCTGTCTGTTTGCCCTTATATATTGCTGGTGAGCCGCTGGTGACGAGTCAGCCGCTGGAAGTGCGGTATCCTTATGATGGATCGCTGACGGGAACTGTCTCAACGGCCCGGCATGAGCATCTCGAAGCAGCGATCCAGGCGGCTCTTAAAGGTCATGCGCCTCTGAGTCGGTATAGCCGGGAGCAGGTTTTGCGGCGTGCGAGCCTGATCTTTTCCCAGCGAACGGAAGAACTGGCCCGGCTCATGACGCGAGAGACTGGTCTGGCTCTCAGGGATACCAGAGCCGAGGCGAGCCGCGTCTGCGATGTGCTTCATTTTGCTTCGATGGAGGCCATGGAATGCGATGATGCGACGTTCTGGGGAGATGTGACAGCACCTGGCAAAATGCTGGGCAGCAGGAATCGCTCTGTCCATGTGATGCGTGAGCCTTTAAAGCTGGCGGCTGCCATCACACCCTTTAATCATCCCTTGACCCAACTGGCTCATAAAGTGGCCCCGGCGATCGCTGCGGGAACGCCAATCATTCTGAAGCCTTCCGATAAGACCCCGCTGACGGCTGTACGATTTGCGGAAACGCTCTATGAAGCAGGTCTTCCGGGCTGGATGCTGAGTGTGCTGATTGGGCCGGTCGATACGGTGATCGAGCCACTGATCAGCGATCCTCGTGTCGAGGCGATTTCTTTCACTGGTAGTGTCGCTGTCGGGAAGCGGATTGCGGGCATGGCCGGTTATAAACGCATCTGCCTGGAGCTGGGAGGTAACTCGGAGCTGATTGTGCTGAAAGATGCCGATCTGGCACTGGCGGCGAAGCTGGCTTGCGAAGGGAGCTATCGCAATTCGGGGCAGCGTTGTACGGCAGTGAAGCGTGTGCTGGCCGAAGCGAGTATCTATGAAGAACTCGCCCAAAGAATTACGGAAGCCACCAAAGCCTTTGTGAGTGGAGATCCCGAGGACTCTAAGACCGATATCGGAACTTTAATATCAGAATCAGCCGCCATTAGTATTGAAAAGAGTCTGCATGAAGCCATGGCCCGGGGAGCTGTCCTGCTGGCGGGTGGTCAGAGGAACGTCGCCATGCTGGCTCCGACAGTCCTGAAGGATGTGCCTCGGGATGTGCCTCTGGTGGTGGAAGAGACCTTCGGGCCGGTGACGCCGATCATTCCGGTGCGTGATCTGGCAGATACTGTGCAATACGCTAACAGTAGCCGGTATGGGCTTTCGACGAGTGTTGTGACCGATTCGATGTCACAGGCGATGACTGCGATTCGCGAACTGCATACCGGGATGGTCCACGTGAATGAAGTCCCTGGTTATCGGCTGGAGCAGGCTCCGTTCGGAGGAATTAAAGATTCCGGTCTGGGGATTAAAGAAGGGATTATTGAAGCGAAGAAGTTCTACTCGAATTCGAAGACTTACTCCTTGCCATGGTAGACAACTTGTCGGTAGTAAGCATTCGAGCTAAGGAAGTGTCGAGAATTAGACAATCTTCATCATGTCGGAAGAGAATATTTTTGAGACGAACCAGAAGACAGTGGAACGATAATGCCTGACCAGCAATGGGTGTTTGTCAATTCATTATCCCAAAAGCAAAGCTTGCAGATCATCTGCCGGAAGCAACTTCGGCTATCGAACAGCGGTTGGAACCTTCTTTTCTTGTTCTGTCTAGGAACGGCCGGTTCGCTGGGTTGGAGCTATCGACCTTCTGAAAAACCTCAAATTCTGACCATGACTGAGATAGTTCTCAGTCCTGCGATTGGTGTTCTGTTCACCGGCTTTATGGTCTTCTGTAATGAGTTCACTTTGCGACAGAATGCTAAGCGTCTATGTATAGCTCTGCAAGGCTCTCGGGTGACTGTAACCAATACCTCGATCGGCTTTGAAAAAGACTCAACGAAGGCGGAAATCGATTGGAACGAATACTCCTCGTTTGAAAAAAACGAAGACTTGATTATCTTGAAAGCAGGGAAGGGAGTCGAAGCGGTTTATCTGTTTGAAGAACATCTTCAGCCGGAATCTTCTTGGGAAGAGCTCGTCTTGTTTTTACGCGAGAAACTGATGGCAAAGCACGCTGTTGGCTCGGCACCTGTTGAAGATTACTCAATAAACCAGATCGCTGAACAACAGGGACTATCCCATGATCCTGTTGGATTCAAGGCTGAAGCAGAAGAACCAGCACGGTGGGTGTTTGATGGTGTCTGCCCGGTTGAGGATGCCTGGGCTCAGTACCGAATCATCTTGTTTTCCAATCCGATAATGCGGGATATTCTTCTTCTAGGGCCACTCGGAGGAGCGATTGCTGGTTTTCTGCTGATATCAGTCCTCTATAACAGCCTGGTGATGCCCACGGTCATTATAGGAGGCTTAGCATTTTTATGGTCTGGGTATCTGTTGCTATCTTATCGAGCATGGAAACAAGCGATTATCGATAATAGAGAATTGCTCGACTCGACACGCATTGAGGTGACGAATTCACAGATCCGTTCAATCTATAGCTCGAATATAGTGAGGTATAATTGGGAAGGATTTCGAAAGATTCTTCAGGGACAGGGGCTGATTGTTTTACCGCTAGTTTCCGGCGACCAGTATGTGTGTCTATCCCGTCGCTGCATGAAGCATTCTTCTCAGTGGCCAGAATTGCTGCATTTTCTTAAAACGAGAGTCTCGACCAACAGAACAAGCGATGTTTCCTAAGAAAGTCGAGTTTCAGGAATTGAAGAATCTGGCGATCATCGTTGAGCAGGAAGCTATTTCGAACTAACGAATCAATCGCTTTAGGTCTGGAATTGTTCGTAAGGCACTTGAAACACTTTTTCAGTTCCGTAGTTTTATAAACAGATGGTGCATGGAGGTGGCTTTTTTTTAACATCATTGAACGCAGAGGAGTCCAGGGTGAAAATTCATTTGCATGTGAATGGCAAGAAGCAGGGGCCGTTTGAGTTGGAGGAAATGAATTCGCAGATTGCGGAGGGAGTGCTTTTGCCGGGAGAGGTGAGTGCCTGGTACAAAGGCTGTGAAGACTGGATGCCATTGGAGATGGTCCCTGGGATTGAGATACCGGCCGGAATGAATGTTCCCCCTGTCAAGAAGGGAGGAGCTTCTCCCGCCGAGAAAGGTGGGGACAGTACGGGTGGATTGATCCCCTATAAGAATCCATCAGCACTTATCGCTTACTATCTGGGTATTTTTGGCCTGTTCCCACTCTTTGGTCTCGTCTTCTCGATACCAGCTTTCATTCTCGGGATTGTGGGGTTATATAAGCGCAGTCAGAACCCGGTGATTAAAGGGAGTGTTCACGCCTGGATCGGAATTGTTCTGGGGTTCATCGCCACCACATATAATGGCCTGCTTGCGATTGGAGCGATTATCGCGATCAGTCAGAATCGATTTTAGCCTGATGAGATCGATGAATTCGTGCGAGATGCGAGGCTTTGGATCGTTGGTATCCACCGACAGTACCAGCGCAGGAAGCCGGGTCTCTGTTGATCGAGGGAGATTTGTGTGCCTGAGCCGTTAGCGAGATTTCATGCAGAGCTCACTCTGGTGAATGGATCGACGGGAGATCCTGTTCTGCTGATCGATTATCCGGATCGGGATGATGCAGTTCTGCTGGATGCTGGAGAGAATGCCTCTCTCTCGTTGGAGCAGTTGGCGGATCTGTCCGTGGTGCTGATTACGCATCACCATATCGATCATTTTGTCGGTCTGGATCGCATTATCCGTGCGAATATGGATCGAGACAAAACGTTAAGGATCTATGGCCCGCCGAAGACGATTGAGAAGGTGGCGGATCGCATTCGCAGCTATGAGTTTCAATTCTTTCCGTTTCAGAAGATCGTCATTGATATTTATGAGATCCATGAAGGTGGCTTTCGTGTGGGTCGTCTCGACTGTGGGCGAAAGTTTCCACCGCCAGAGATTCGAGATGAGGCGCGAACGGGATGTGTGATTTTCGAGAATGAGACGATTCAGGTGGAGGCGGTCTTTGCAGAACACACAGTGCCGTGTCTGAGTTATGCAGTGATTGAGAAGGCGGGTTGGTTTTTGAATGTCGACGCACTGCGTAAAAGCGTATTGAAGCCTGGGAGTTGGATTGGGGATGTTCTGGGGCTTTTGCGTGAGGATGCTCCGAATGGAACGCAAGTTCTGATAGAGGGTGGGAGTTATCCGCTGGCGACTTTGCGGGATAAGTTCTTTCTGAAGAGCCTGGGAGCCCGACTCGCTTTTGTGACAGATACGCTCTGGAATGAAGCATCTCGAGCGAGATTACTTTCGATTGCACAGCGGGCCAGTGTTCTTTATTGCGATTCGTTCTATGCCCAGGGGCAGTTATCGCAGGCACTGAAGTATCACCATATGACCGCTTTGCAGGCAGGTGAGTTTGCACGCCTGGCCAAAGCTGAGAAGCTGGTGCTGATCCATTTTGCCAAACGCTATGCCGGTAAGTACGACATGCTGGTTGATGAAGCGCGTGAACATTTTGCCAAGGTGACGGCTCAGATCCTTTGATCCAATCCGCAGCTTCTTGCGTATCGTAGGCATTCGAATTTTCCTGAAGGCAGGCTATGACCGAGTTGAATCCAGCATCTGATGACCTTGAACTCACGAATCACGCTCCGGAAGAGTTGCCAGAGGATTCTCCGTCGGGTCGCTTACCTCTCATGGAGGCAGCGACGGCATTAGCAATGCTCAAAGAGGGAAAACCACTCGCTGATGTGCGGATTGAAAAGCTGACGTTACAGGGCGAGTTTACGGCTCCGATCATCTTCAAAAATGTGGTTCTCGATCGACTGACAATCAAGAAGGCCATATTTCATGAGGTTGTGGAGTTTGCCAAGTGCACGATCTATCGCGCCCGCTGCGAGAAAAAATCGACGTTTGAGAAGTCGTTTTGCATGCACCTCTGCAAGCTGAAAGGCTGCATTTTCAGCGGGTTGACAATTCAAGGGTTGGCACGCTTTGATCTCAGCCAGTTTTTTGGCAAAGGCGATTTTAAGTACTGTGTGTTCCAGAAGGATGCGAAGTTCTGGGAAGTGACTTGTGATGGGTGGTTTGGATTTCAACATTGCGAGTTTCACGGATTAGCCGATCTGCGCAGTATGTCGATTGGGCAGGGGCTCACCTTTAATCATTGTCTCTTCCAGCAGGATGCGCTGTTTCGCGGGATCAGCATTGAGAAGAAGCTCGATTTTGACGTGTCGCACTTTGACGGGATGATTGACCTCTCGAAAGCCAAACTGCGCGACTTTGTATATCTCGAAACGATCTCGCAGGGTGTGCGGCAACAATTTGCTTTTGCCAATGCAGTGGTTGATCGGATGCTGATCAAGCCAAAGCAGATTGAGGGTCGCCTGGCATCGGAGAATAGTGGCAATCATGAACTGGCGATGCGTGAATATGGCTTGTTGAAAGCGATCTTTCAGACGTTGCATCGATTTGATGAGGAGGACTGGGCCTACTATCGATTCAAGGTCAATCAAAGGAAGAGTAAACCACGCTCATGGCTCAGGCCCTGGACGAAGCTGGCACAGATTTGTGATCTGGTATTTCTCGACTGGGGCTGCGGTTATGGGACCAATCCTGGCAGAGCCGTCGTTTCGGCACTGCTGGCGATGCTGTTCTTCGCAATTCTTTATGCGATTGGCTATCAGCACTTCGAGATTGACAGCCCACCCATTGCCGATCTCCCTGCCGATGGAATCATCAATCGCGTCGTCTACTCATTAATGACAACCGTGAGTGTATTTACTTCTGGCTTTGGCGGAGATCAGTTCAATACCGCACATGGCTGGGTGTTGATACCGCTCAATATAGAAGCATTGCTAGGGACTTTACTCTGGGGCTTATTTGTGGTGGCCTTCAGTCGTAAAGTGATTCGATAACCTGAATAGCGAGCCTTTCCGTCGAAGGCTCTCTATTTTTTTCGATCAGGCGGGGGTTGAGTCTTCGAACCCCCAGCAATTTTCGGCATGAACTGGGGGTTCGCGAAGACGCTCAATTCCAACCACCCCATACCAGGGAGTGGAGTTGAATTTTGGAAACCGAATTAGTTCTCTTGATCGGCCGATTCGAAGGTTCGCCCGGTCACTTTGAGGAAGACTTCTTCCAGTGTGGGGCGGACGAGACCGATAGCGCGGAGTTCCGGGCCTAAGGTTGAGGCAAGTTCTTCAACAAGACCAGGTGAGACAGTTCCTTCGAGCCGGAAAGAAGAGCCCATGCGGAGGGCGTTGCGGCCTGTTTTCTGAAGTAAGATTTCGGCAAACGTCTCAGGATTACGAGGAGTCATCGAAAGTGCATCCTGCCCGACAGATTGTGTGAGTTCATCGGGAGAGCCTTCGGCTACTTTCTGCCCCTGATCGAAGATCACAACGTGGTCGGCGAGTTCCGCTTCTTCCATCAGATGCGTGCTGACGAGGATGGAGATCCCGGATTGACGCAGCCGGGCGAGTTCCTGCCACAGTTCACGCCGGCTACCCGGATCGAGCCCGACACTGGGTTCATCGAGGAGGAGCAGGCGGGGATGGTGGAGCAGTGCTTTGGCCAGTTCGACACGACGTTTCCAGCCGCCGGAAAGTGTTTCGACCGTTTTGGGGAGCCAGTCTTTTAATCCCAGTGGGGTGCTGCATTCGAGAATGCGCTGTTGCAACTCGGTGGAGCTGAGGCCGTAAAGCTTGCCTTGATGCCAGAGGTTTTCTTCGACGGTCAATCGAGTATCGAGGCTGGGGGATTGGAAGGTGACGCCGAAGAGCCGCCTGGCTCTCTGTGGTGAGCGGGCGAGATCGACGCCGAAGATCTCGCCAGTTCCCTGTTGCCAGGGGAGGAGTGTGGCCAGCAGCCTGAAGAGTGTCGATTTGCCACTCCCATTGGGCCCGAGCAGTGCACAGATCTGGCCTTCGTCCACGCGAAAAGAAACGTCCTTCAGTGCCGGAGGAGTTTCTTTCCGCGAGGGGTAATGGAAGGAGACATGCTCGACACAGATGGCGGCTGGAAGGCTCGTTGGCGATGCACCCATAAATTCAGACTTTATCGAGGCGATGGCTTTGAGTTCATTTTTGGGAGAACTCATTCGGCGGGAAGTTCGAGAAGTTCGACAGTTTTGAACTCCACGGGATGGCTTTCGGATTGTAGTGAGATGGTGCCAGAAGAAAGGAGTTTTTCGCCGCCACGGGCTTTGATGAGTTCTTTGGCGTGGGCATCGCGCTCATCGAGCTGGGGTTCGGTGTATTCGAGGACCGTCTTGCCATTGACGACGTGGCGCATGAGCTTGCTGCCACGAACTTCGATTTCGGCAGTGACCCATTGATCGCCATCGTAGGTATCGGATGACGACGTGGTGCAGTGAGGTGTGAAGAGTTTGCCGTTCATCACCACGTTCGTGCCAGGAGTGCAGAGATTGGCGGTGGTGCGTTTGCCTTTACCCAATCCGCCGAGGAACTGAACTTCGATGGAAGCGGGGAAATCCTGATCTTTGCCGATCGTTTTGGGGTCTTCGCCATGGAGCATGGCACCGCTGTTGCGGGTCGCCCAGCCGGGACCACCTTTGCACTGATCTCCCACAAAGCGATAGACGATGCGCAGGCGGTAATTCGAGTAGGGCTTTTCGTAGAAGAGGTGGCCGAACTTCTCGCCGAACTCGGGGTATTTTGCGGGGTCGTAAACGACTTTGAGGAGTCCGTCTTCGACGCGGAAGGTGTTGCCGTAGTTCTCGCCGAGTTCGTGGTAGCGGATCTTGGGTGTCCAGCCGGTGAGATCTTTGCCGTTGAAGAGCTGGATCCACTTTTCTTCGCCCGGTGTGCTGCTGGCCGGCGGTGTGGATTCCTGTGCGAAGAGGCTCAATGAGCACGAGAGGCACAGTGCGATGGAAGTTGCCAATTTGATGATGGTAGACAGCATGGTGTGGCTTCTGCAGGAGGAGAAGGATGGTTTGTATGGGTTTGGGAGTGGATAGGTTCAGGCATGCTTGCCCAAAGCTGCAAGCATGGCACGAAGTACGCATTGCACTTAACGGATTACTGGGCGGTTTCTTTCAGCGTTTTGACACACGTCGTGATGAGGTCGCGTGGGGAGATGCCTTCGGCCTGGCCATCGTAGTTGAGGAGGACACGATGTTGCAGGACTTCCTGAGCGAATGAGCGGATATCGTCCAGGGCGACATAAGGTCTGCCATCGGCCAGAGCTTTCACTCGGGCGGCTCGAATCAGCCCTTGAGCAGCACGCGGGCTGGCACCCCATTGCACAAACTGTTTGACCTCGGCAGGGGCATCCTCAGTTTGTGGGTGAGTACTGAGAACCAGCCGGCACGCGTAATCGCGGATGATGTCAGTGACGACGACCTTATCGAGGAGTTGCCGCAACTCGAGAATGCGATCGCCAGTGAGCAATTGAGGAACTTCAACGGGCCGTTTAAGGATCGTGCGGCTGACAACTTCGTTCAGCTCGGCTCGATTCAGAAACGGAACGACGACTTTGAAGAGGAAGCGGTCAAGCTGTGCTTCGGGGAGTGGGTAAGTCCCTTCCTGTTCGACGGGGTTCTGCGTGGCCAATACGAAGAAGGGCTGCTGAAGTTTATGGATCACTCCGCCCGTGGTAACAGAGCCTTCCTGCATCGTTTCGAGGAGAGCCGACTGTGTTTTGGGTGAAGCGCGGTTGATTTCGTCAGCGAGGAGCAGTTGGGTGAAAATCGGCCCCTTACGGAATTCGAAGCGATAGCGGCCCGCTTCATCGGTGGACATGATGTTGGTGCCGATGATGTCTGCGGGCATGAGATCCGGGGTGAACTGAATGCGGCGGAACTCGAGGTGGAGCACGCGGGAAAGCGCTTTGACGAGTTCGGTCTTACCGAGACCTGGCACCCCTTCGAGCAGGACGTTGCCACCGGCGAAGATGGCGACCAGGACGGACTCGATGGCGATCTTCTGGCCGACGATCACTTCACTGATGGCAGTGCGGGCTTTTTGAAACTCTTCGGCAAATCGCGCGGCTTCATCGCGTAAGCCCTCGACCTGAGATTCCATACATTTTCCCCGAATTGGCTTTTCCCACATCCTATGAATCGCAACGTGAAATCATGCATCGAAGATGGCGTAAACTGGCTTGCCCAAAGCTGCAAGCTTGGCACACAGAGCACTTTTCCAAATTGGATTGCTGATCAGACCGTATTCAACGGCACATATGAGGTTGCCAGAGTTGGGCAAGGAAGTCGAGTCGGCACCTGCTGAAAAGATCTTTTCCGGAGCAAAACGATAGAGAGCATGGCAGGTCGAATCTGGCAGGGGTTAATGAAAACGTCTCGACCAACTGTGAATTGGTCGAGACGTGATGGATCGTCAATGGTTGGAGTCGCCGGATGAATTACAGCCCGCTGGTTGTGGCGGGAACACCTGCTGGTGCAGGAATCGAGGCAGCCGGATTTGTGGCTGGTGCGGCTGGAGCGGAAATGATTGTTCCCGTGGCCTTGAACTGAATCACATTGGGGCGACCTGGGAGCGAGATGGTAAAGGTTTCGTTGAGTGGGCCAGCCAGATCGGGCACCTTGAGAGTCATCGGAAGCACGTGGACTGGCGCTGTGGTCGTGGGGAGCTTGACCTGGAAGGCCCCATCAACAGTTTCGCATTCAATCTTTTCGATGGCGAAAGGCTTCTTGGAGCGAATGACCACCTGCAGGGCTTTGGTGGTTCCTGGAACCAGATTGCCCAGTGTGAGAAGAGATGGAGTGATGACAAACTCAGCTTCCACTCGACCATTGAAGGGGACTGGGACGGCGGGTGTGCCGACATCGTTGGTGGTGAGGGAAATGATACCACCAAAATCACCGACGGGAGCATCGGGTGAGACCTTGGCAATCAACTGATAGTTAACAGCACCACCGCTGCGGCTGGTTTCGACGACAGTGGCGGTGACAAGTGGATTGGAGGAGTTGATGCCGGTAATTGTCCAGTCGGGACGACCTGCATAAGCGACGTTGACAGTTGATTCCTTGCCGGCGCCGACATCGAAGCCGCCGAAGTTGATCGCACCGGGAGTGAGCACCACATCTGTGCGGATATAAACGCGAAGTGGGATTTGAACTTCGACCGTGCCGATGTTGGCAATTGAGAAGGTCACGAAGACGTTCGAGGTCTTTTCACGCATGAACTTATAGGTGTCCATGGCGATTTCGACGTAACCTTCCTCGCCACTTTTCAGCAGGTTGGTGCTGAGCTTGGCCTTGGAGCAGCCGCAACTGGTGCGGGTGCCGAGGAGTTGTACGTCTTCTTTGTAGATATTGCGGATTTTGAGACGATAGACGGTGTCTGCTCCGCGGGCCACAGTGCCGAAATCGATGTTCTGCCGCTCGAGCATTTTGTTGGCCCAGTTCAATTCCTGAGCCATCAGTTGGGTGGAGCAAACTGTCAGGAGGCCAATGGCCAGACAGGTGGCATGAAACAGGCGAGACACTTGACGAAACATGTTAGCGATCATCCCTTTGATCCTGGCAAAGCCCCTGGAACTGACCAATCGACTGATCATCGACCCGTCTGAACTTGGTCCTCGTCGGAAGAATTGCTCTCATGAGCAATCGGCTCCGGCATTGAACAAACAATTCAATGTGCCCGTTCCCTGGGCATTACCACCATCTATTCAACCAGATCGGACGAACCGAACAAGACTAATGCGCCTCTGGCAAGGCGGTTTTGTCCGATTCGATGTCGCCCTTTGCGTTGCTGGAAGAGTCTGCCGGGAGAGAAGTTGCCGTCGCTGACGGGCTTTCAGCTCTCGAAACGACACGTCCAGTGAATCGATGGATGCTCCGCAGTTGTCATCTGTGAGGCTCTCAAAACACCGGCTCACAGGCAACAACTTGCTCACTTGAATCGACTTAACGCGAGCGCGAAGTTAGTTGACAAGGTACAAAATGTCAACATGGCCGAAAGAGTGCCGTCACGCCAGAAACAGGCCAGAAAGACGCCTCAAATTACCATCGCTCCCTAAATTGCCCACAAGGATGCATTTGACCTGGGGAATGTGGTGATTCGTGACCGGGAGGCATCAAAGCCGGTCGATCCGTGCCATCTGCACAAGGCGATATTCTGGCTGTAACATCATTCATGACAATGAGTTAGTGATTCTCATCGGGGTTTTGCGATAATGAACACTCGGGTTTTTCCTTCGTCGTTCGGCCTGAGGGGCATTCTCGACCTAAACTGAAGCTGGAAGCCTGCAATTTGTGTCTTGTGCTCGATTCTGCGGTTCGTGTTCTGGCGAGAGGCTCGATCGGTTTCGACTCTCGTTCTGGAGCAGGGATCAGCGGAGAGCATGGATCAGAGTTCCAGGCGGACAATCCCGTTCAGGTCAAGGATTTTTGCGAGATGGCGGTTCAAAGTCTGAAATCCAATGTGCTCTTCACATGGCTGGCCCATCTGGCAGCATTGGTGACCGGCTTTTTCCTGATGCCGTACGTCATGCATGTGCTGGGTGATGCCTCGTATGGGCAGTGGGTGTTCATCAATTCGTTCGTGGCGTATGGCGGCCTGTTGTACATGGGAATGGGTGAGACCATTTGCCGGTATGTGGCCAAGTATCACAGTGAAGGAAACACCAAAGGCCTTAATGAAGTTGTCACGATTGTGGCCTCGGTTTATTCGCTGGGTGCAGCGTTTGCATTTCTGCTGTCAGTCGGGATTGCTCTCCTGTTGCCCTGGATGAGCCCGTGGAAGGGACAGGAGTTGCTGGAGATTCAGCTCGTTGTCGTGATTCTCGGGCTGAATCTGGCGATGTCTCTCCTGGGGAGCATTTTTGGCGGTGTGCTGATGGGTGTCCGCCGGTTTGATCTCGAACGCACGGTCGGGATTGTATTCGATCTGGTGCGCGTCGCGCTGATATTCGTGTTTCTGCATCGTGAATGGGGGCTGCTGACAATGGCCCTGATCTACATGATCATTACGATTCTCGAAAACAGTGCCTTCATGTATCTCTCGTGGAAAGCCCTCCCGGAGCTACAGATTCGATTATCGCACTGGAAATATTCGGTACTTAAAGAATGTACGTCGTTCAGTTCGATGGCACTACTTAACAATTTTGCCCAGAGCCTCATCTATGCGACGGATAGTATTGTCATTGGCTTCCTGATGGGGGCCGAGGCCATTGTGCCTTACTATATCGCTTTGCGACTGGTGCAGTTCATCCGTCAGCCAATTGAAAAGGTGGCCTTTATCTGTATGCCCACCGCAGGGGCCATGCAGAGTTCGGCAGATCGCGGAAAGCTCCACAAACTCTTTTTGCAGGCGATCGGGATTACGTTTCTGCTGGCCGCCGGGATCAATCTGGGGGCGTACTTCTTTGGTGGCGACCTGATTACGTTGTGGGTCGGTGCCGGCTATGAAGAATCTCATCGACTGCTGGTGATTCTGCTCGCAGCGACTGTGGTGACGTTGCCCTGCAATCTGTTGCGATCGTTCCTGCTGGCTCAGGGGACAATTCGATTCCCGGCAATGATCTATTTTGCCGAAGCGATTGCCAATCTGGTGATCAGTCTGGGGCTGGGTTTCATGCTGGGGCGTGTGGGTGTGGCCATTGGGACGCTGGTACCGGCTGTGATTCTCGAGGCGGGAGTTCTGTTGCCGTTTGGCTTGTCGATTCTCGGGATCAGCGGTTGGCGACTTATGAACGACGCCATTCGCCCTCAACTGGTACCACTGGCAGCACTGGCGGGATATTGCCTGCTGATCAGCCCGCAGCCATGGGCTCATGGCAGTTGGCTGGCGCTGGTGGGTGTGAGTGCCGGTGGTGGTGCGGTGCTGGGTGTGGCCTGGCTGCTGGTCCACAATCCACCGGGGAACTGGTGGCCCGGCTTGATGCGACGGCAGGAAGCATAAAGTTTCTACGCCAGGGTGACCCGACGAGCTTGTGGCCGGGTCGTTGTACAAAGTACGACGACAAGAAGCCGCGCCATGCGCGTCCCCTACCTTTCGCTGTGATCTCGCCTTTGGGTTGCACGACGCTGTTTGACTCGCCTTTGGGTGGTACGACCCTTGAGGCTCTGCGAAAGGGCGTGGCTCTTGCCAGCGTGGTTGAGGTCAGAGGTCTTCATCGGCTCCCGGCTCTTCAGCGCAGCCAGCATGCTGCACAGATCCTCCACTGGGCTTCTATCTCTGATACGCTTCATCCCAAAAGTGCTCAGTGGGCAAGATTTCATCATTTCCTTGCGACAGCCTGCGCTTTACAAATGGATGAGAACAACCAATCAAAGCTGCAAAGGGTGCACGCAGTCCTCGGCATGCACCAGAATTTCCTCCCTAATTCTACTTAAAAATCGAGTTGGTGCATTCGCATGCACCCTACCAAACACCCGTGAGGCCATCATGCTTTCCCGTCGCACGTTTCTCCAGAGTTCGATTGTCGCTGGTGGTTCACTGGTGGCGGGTGCTCCGCTGGTGCTCCCCGCACGGCTGTTTGGTGCTCAGCCACCGAGTGAGCGGGTGCGGGTCGGTTTCATTGGCACAGGCAATCAGGGAATGGGGCTGCTCAAGCGGTTTCTGGCCGCCGAACTGGGTGAAGTCGTCGCCGTCTGCGATGTCAACGAAGGGAGCTTCGGCTACAAGGAGCCGGACCACTTCTACGGCCGCCTCCCCGCGAAGCAACTGGTCGAGGCCGATTCCACGAAGCGCGTCAAGAGTGGCGTGGTGCCGACCTGCGAGGCTTATGCCGACTTCCGCAAGCTGCTCGACCGGCAGGATATCGACGCGGTGGTGATTGTGGTGCCAGATCATTGGCATCGGATCATCAGTGTGCTGGCCCTTGAAGCGGGGAAGGATGTTTATTGCGAGAAGCCGTTGACATTCTCGGTGGCAGACGGTCGGCCATTGATCGACGCTGTCCGCAAGCACAAAAAAGTCTTCCAGACCGGGAGCCATGAACGCTCGAACCCGGTCAGCCAGTTCGTCTGCGAAGCGGCCAGAAGCGGGAAAATCGGCACGCTGCAGAAGATCGTCACCAAGGTGGGCTACAACAACAAGGTGGGGCCAGGGCCCGGCTGGCAACCCATGCCCGTCCCGGCGACATTCGACTATCGCACGTGGCTCGGCCCCGCGCCGGAGGCCGCTTACCACGTCGACCGCTGCCTCTACCGCTTCCGCTTTCACTACGATTACTCGGGCGGGCAGATCACGAACTTCGGGGCCCATTGCAACGATATGGCTCATTGGGGGATGGGCCTGGATGTCGCCGGGCCGACAGAGATCGAGTGCCTCGATGCCAAGTTCCTCCCCGCAGGAAGCCTGTTCAATACCGCGACCGAGACCCGCTTCCGCTGCAAATACGCTAACGGTGTGGAACTCATCTGTGAAAGCGGCCCCGAAATGGTGCAGACTCGCTTCGAAGGAACCACCGGCTGGCTGCAGACCGGCTACAAGGGAACCACCGCCTCCGATCCCGCGCTTTTGAAAGATTGCCCGCCGGCCGCCAAAGGGACCAGCGACCCGCACTCGGCCCATCTGGCGAACTTCGTGGAGTGCGTGAAGACGAGGAAAGAGCCGCGGGCACCCGTCGAGGTGGGGAACTCGTCAGCCGTCCTCTGCCACATCGCCAACGCGATGATCCGCCTCTTCCCGGAAACCGGTTCCGTGGTGGCCAAGTGGGACGCCCAGAACGAAAAATTCATCGACAACGACGACGCGAACCGGATGCTGATCCGCGAGGAGCGGAATCCGTGGGGTTAACATACGGCATTTAGTTTTATGTAGGGTGCATGGAGTCTTCGAAATGCACCAAGTCAATCTATCAAGCCATGCCGGTACATGGGTAGCCACATCGCGTCGCTGAATTGTCTAGGGGAGAGGTCGTTCAATGGTTTTTGAGCTCTGGGAGTACGAGAACGGACACACCTTCCTGGAACGTCATCCAGATGCCGAGGTGCATCAGCGTCGACTCTCCGAGCTGGTCGAACGGAATGCACAGCATGTCTGGACAGTTGAGGCGGCTTCATACAATGAAGCGATGCAATTGTTATATGACCGGAAACAATGGGGACATTATAGAACGATTGAAGAGGAACTGGGTGAGACCAGGTAAGTCAAATTCCCAACGGCCCCGAAATCATCTCGATGGCAATTCAGCCTTGAGCAGGTACAGCGCATGGAGTCTTTGGAATCCACCAGCGATACAGTAGATAATCCAATTGGTGTATTGGCATGCACCCTACGTAAGATTTGACCTCCTCCAAGGTCTGTGGAGTTCGCATTATGCGGGAGGATTTTCCATGGCGGGTGGTGTGTCGATTCGCACTGATGCTCCCTGTGATCGGGCTGGCGGTGGTGCTTGCTTCGCCTCTTTACATCAGTACGAAATGGGTGGGACATGCTGATCTGAGAGTGCGGTTTGCCGTGGTCGATGCGGCGACGGCTCAGCCGATTCCTGGAGCCAAGGTTCATATCCAGGCGGAGCGGGGTGGGCTCTGCGCCGAGTGTGCGGCTCGTGAATTCACACTGACGACAGAAAGTAACGGCCACGCCGAGGAACTCGTTACACAGTGTCTCACGTTCGACTCTCGCAGCTTTTGGGAGAACACCTGGTTCATTCATCTGCCGTGGTGGCAGTTCCGCATCTCCGCCGACGGGTATGAGCCGGGGGCATCAACCAACCTCGACCAGCCCCAATATTTGCAACTGGCGGAACGCGGCTACCCCACCGCGCATCTCACGGTGCCGGTTAAATTGCAGCGAATCGAAGAGTGAAGTGATGAAGTTCCTGTGATCGGTGTCTCGTGGCAGCATTATGTAGGGTGCATGAGGTCCTCGGAATGTTCCAGCGATACAGTACATAATCCAATTGGTGCATTGGCATGCACTCTGCTTTGGAAATGATCTGGGTGGTTTGGTTTTGTTGCGTGATTGTAAAGGGGTCTTGATGGATCAATTTCAAGCCTTGTTGGAGTGTGAAGGGAACTGGACGGGATCGAATCGAATTCAAACAACTCCCACGGACACGATTCAGGAATCGATCTCCCGCTTGGCTGTGACGCCCATTTTGAACAGGACATTCCTGCGTATTGATCAAGAATGGAGTTGGGAAGGACAACCGCAGTCGGGATCGTTTCTCATTGGCTATTCACAGGAGTCAAAACAGGCCAGCGTGCATTGGATTGACAGTTGGCATAATGGCGTACGAGTCATGCCGCTGGTGGGTGGATTCGAGAATACGGGCGAAGGGAAGTGCATGTTGGTCGTGAATGGCACATTTCCTGTCGAACCAGGTGTGGATTGGGGATGGCGGATCACATTTCAGTTTTATGGCGAGCAACTCAAGATCGATATGGTCTGCCTGCCGCCCGAAGGATTTCCTGAAGTGGGCTGGGTATGGTCTGAGTTTAAACGCATTTGAATCGCTCACCAGATTTTTCTCCTGCGGCAGAGTCGCTCCAGTTGAAATTCAGATTTCTACTGGGGTGGCCCAAGGGGAGAGGGGCACTGGCAATATCCCAATTCTTGGAGAATCCCGGCGGACTTTCTCAGAAACCTGCATGACACTTCTTACACAGCCCCTGTGCCTTTGGCACTCATCTAACCCGCAGACGGCTAATCGCGGCACGCTTCCAATTGGTGCATTGGCATGCACCCTACGTTTGAACATATTGCAGGTGGTAGGCTAAAGATGGTCGGCAGAGTATTATATAGTTCACATTGAGTCCTCGGAATGCACCAGCTATACAGTAGACGGTCCAGTCGGTGCATTGGCATGCACCCTACTTTTCAAGAGGTTGCTGGTCGTAAGCGGAAGGTGGTCCGCAGAGAGGACCCAGCGGCTACGGCGACTACTACCACTCTGCTCATGAATTCTTGTCGGTTGTGCCCGGCTCAGTTTTGGGGATCACCTTGCAGGTGAGCTTGACCGGTTTACGGGCGTGGCCTTTGGCATCGAAATAGAACGTCATTTCATTCTCGGCCCGGTCGTCAATCGCTTTCCGCTCTCGCAACGAGTTCAGCGAAGGGGCACCAAACCACAGCGTCACCTTGAGCTCGCCATAGGGAGGGATCACAGCCGGCAGATCCTCCGCATGGAAGCAACCCAGGCCGCACGCCTCGTCGGCTCCCACGCAGCGGATGGGCTGTGACGTGGTGTTTCTGATCGTCAAGACAGGCTGCACCTCCGTCCCTTCGACAACTTCTCCCAGATCCAGCACCGACTGGATCACGACAGGTGGCGTCGTCGGCCAGAACAGACAGATCGCTACAGCCGTGTCAATCCCCGCCAGACACAACAGCAGAGTCCCGAACTTCATTTGAGAGAGCCAGAGCATCTTCATTCCTCGACGAGTAAAGGACAGAAACACCACTCACTCGATACCCACTTCACCACCCGCCCGGGTACTCCATGCCGTCAGCACACCGCGATCTGTCGAAACAGAAACTCCACGCACCGATCCATCGGCAAATGCCATATGGACCACTCCACCATGCCAGCTCCACCAGAACAATCGATCTGAGATCGTCTCCTGCCGCTCACGCAACCCACCGGGGTATAACTGATCGTCGATTGTTCCCGGCAGGACAGTATCGCCAAGACCAAACGGGCACCTTTGCTCGACACCGGCTCCACCCCATTTTCCCCATTGCTGCACAATACCCCGCTCGCCCAAAAGAAGAGTCTGGCTGGTGCCGTCGGTCACATCCCGCAAACGGCAATTGCTGTTCTCATAGAGCAATCCGCTTTGGATTGGTGCCTTCCCCGCCTCGCGATCATACTCGGCACATTGCCAGGCATAATTTTTCGAAGTCGCCATATTGGTGCCGGAAACTCCGAGGTAGTTATTGCTACCCCACGGCCCTTCATAATAAGGCCGATCCCAATAGACCGGCTGCCCGGCTGCGGGATCAGAAGCACACTGCAGGATCTTCAGTTGCTGGCTGGTGAGCGGGCGATGGTCGTGCTGGCAATCGAGATCAAAATTGAACTGCGCATACATCACCCCCTGATCGATATCGGGGAGGATCATCACGATCCACGGAAAGTGCTTCGTGAAGCGGAGGGCTCCGCGGCCGGGAATATCCCGCGGCGGCCTGACATCATCAATCTGTGTTCCCGGAGGCAGCACCTGGTGCCGCTCCTGATAGGTATGGAGAGCCAGTGCCAACTGCTTGAGATTTGACCGGCAGGATGTTCGCCGGGCCGCTTCCCGCGCCATCTGCACGGCAGGAAGCAAAAGTGCTATCAGTAACGCAATGACGAAGATCACGACCAGCAGTTCGATGAGTGTGAAACCGGCTCGCACCGAGTCGCCTCGCTGTTGGTCCCACGCCTTAAGAATTTTCATACGAGTCTCTCCCGCCGACGTTTAAACCACCACAACCACACCATGCCAATCAACACACCGGTAATGACACTGCCGTAGATCCCATAGACCCACCACGATGTCGGCGGTGGTAGAGGGTCGATCTCCAGTATTTCGGGGCGGATCCCGTAAGGTTCTGGCCTGAAGTCGGATTCCCGCACCTGGCCGAACTCGACCCGGTCGATAAAGTATTCGTAGCTATGGTGTGGTTCCCCATTAAGCTTATCACGCTCCTTGCTGCTCCAATTCTGGGTAACAACCTGGGTGGGGAACAAATCACGACCAAACCCCGCCCGGTACTCGTTGACGATCCTGATTCGATGCCAGGAAGGGGCCGCCTCTTTTCCGGGAACCTTTTGGCTACCCGTCACTATGTAATCTGATTCGACCACGCGATAGTTGTGGGCGGGGTCAAGGTTGGCCGTGGCCTCGACCACATCCGATACGTGCCGCTCCTTTCGCACATCTGTCAGTTCGCTATGTGTTGAAAAGGACATACGCACCAATCCCGAAGAAAGCTTCTCGAAGGTAACCGGGCCGACGGTGAACTTATCGACTGTCCAGCCGAAGGCATTGGTGTTCCTGGGAGGTTGAGCGAACAGACCGCTCGATTCGACGTGGCACATCGTCGTTGAAGACCAGACATGTTCGGACATTGTCCAGCTCATTCGCCGATGCCACATCTCCAGCTTCTCGCCATCGATCGACAGCGTGGTGCGACGCAAGCGATCCAGCACCCGCACTCCGTCGACTTCTTTGTAGAGCCGACGGAGTCCGAACTCAAATTGTGGTGTCACGATCCGCACTGAGAACGGATCCTTCATCAGTTTCACTTCGTCGACCACATCGGCTGTCGTCGTCAGTTCGGGCACCTCAAACGTGTGAAACTTGAAGCTCCCATCGAGGTGCCAGATCTTCGTGATCTCAGTGAACGGCGGCTTCCACCCCGGCCGTGCCTGCCTTAACCAGACCATGCTGTTAGCCCGCTGTCGGCGAATCCGTTCATGCCCTGCGACAACCCGCGCCTGCCAATTCACTCCTTCTTCCGCAAAGAGCGATGGCGACTCTTCCCTGGTGGTTATGAAGATCATAGCCACCAGAAAAAGCACGAGTCGTCGAGATCGACAGAGATTGTCGCGTCGACTTAAGAACATGAGGGCTTTTTCCTAATAGAGACCTTGTCGTTCCATTACGCGCCACGTAGCGACTCCTTACGCCATCGACTCCCGACGACGTTTGCCCCACCACACGAGCCCCAGGAGTGCATTGACCCCCAGGAGCCCACAGATCCAGGGCCACCACCAGGCGGCCGTTGGAGGTAAGGGATCCTGCTCAATAAGCGAAGCGGGCACTCCGTACGGCTCCCCGCGAAAGTCGGCCGGTGTGACAGTGCCAAACTCCACCTTGTCGATGAGGTATTCAGTTTCTTGTGGCTTCGACTTAAATAATGCATCTCTGGTAGGCGACTCAAACAAACGCGTGACGACTCGTTTTGGTACAACGTCACCACCAAATCCTTCGACATAGTCCAGTTCCTGTTCCCAAGCTGACCAATATCCACCGCTCTTCTGGACACCAGACACCCCAGAGCTGGTCATTTCGACTCGTGCTTTGAGGATTCGAAAGCGATTCGCCGTATCGAGATCTACGATGGCGTCGACCCACTTAAGGGTCGAATCACCTTTGGGCAGCGCCATATCAAACTCGGCATTAAAGGTCATGCGAAGCACATTCTCAGGCCTTTCCTCGAATTTGACGGAGTTCAAATCGATCCGTTTGATTTTGATTACAGAATGCCTTGAGTCTGGAGGATCAATTAAGATCGAACGCAAAGGGCAGTCCATAATCGCTGTGGCGGACCAGATTCCGAGGTTTAATTCCGAAAGCACCATCCGATGCCAATAGTCGAGATCCTTCTCTTGTAATGATGTACGTAAGACCTTCATCTGGTCGGCCTTGTTCTGGCCCTCGGTCAAACAAAATTCATACTCGGGAGTGACACACCAGACACTTCCTGGCCGAGTCTGAAGCGAGGACTCATCCACCTTGATCTCATGATCTGCCTTATCAGACAGCTTGATGCGGTGATACTTGAAGTTATCACGCATAAACCACCACGAGTACGCCTTCACCCGAGGCTCTTTTCCGTACGATTTCAGTTGCCGGGCCACTACGCGCATGTTGGAGCGAACTTTAGCAATTTGATCATGACCAGTTACGACCTTTGCCTTCCACTCATCCATGCTGGAACTGATTGTGGGGGTCGTCTCACCATAGACCTGTAAGGACGCAGGTATAGCCAGACAGGAGAGGATTCCTACCCACCCCATGCAGCAGAGAAAGACACGCTGCACCTTGCTCGAAATCGAACCGGCTCGACCTCTCATCATGCCTGCACTCCCCACTGCCGTTTGCCCCACCACACGAGCCCCAGGAGAGCATTGACACCCAGGAGCCCACAGAGCCAGGGCCACCACCAGGCGGCCGTTGGTGGTAAGGGATCCTGCTCAATGAGCGAAGCGGGCACTCCGTACGGCTCCCCGCGAAAGTCGGCCGGTGTGACAGTACCAAACTCCACCTTGTCGATGAGGTATTCTTCTGTGACATATGAACGACTTGACTCGTCTATTATGTCCTCAGGACTAGCGCCGTTACTCCACACTTTATGAAAGACGCGTCGTGGTATGACTCCGCGCCCAAAGGTTTCATCGTACTCATATGTGCTCGATAATCGTCCCCAAAGTGACTGAGTTGGTTTGTTGATCGGATACTTTTGCGTATGGCCAATACCGCCTGTCGTCACCACCCGATAATTTTTTTTCGTGTCAAATTCTGTCCAGCATTCAATTTGGTTTGTAGAAATCTTGACACCCCTGGGATCGGCCCGTTCCGCATAAGATGAATATTCCATTCTCAAAATTCCTGAAGGAAGTTCCCGAAAAGTAATCGGGCCCATTTCAAACAGCAGAGTTTTGTTGAAACCAGATAGAAGCTCGGCCTCTGGTGTCAAGAAGAAAGATCGAGATTCCTTCATGCCGATAGTCGTTGCCACCCAAGCCCGTTGTGACAACATCAAAAGCATGCGTTCTCGCCAATGAGTCAAACCATCTTGACCAATTGAATTCGTCGCCATTTTCAAAGGACCGAGTTGCGGTACTCCGTTGACAATGTGCGGTCTTTTTTGAAGAGAGAACTCATATTGATCTGTCACGACTCGAATCAAACTGGGATCACTCATGATTCGCGCGTCGGCAACATCGCTATCAATGAAGTTCTCGATCTCCTTGATCTCGTGAACCTTAAAATTGTCTCCCATGCACCAGATTTTCAGATGGTTTTTGCGAGTTTTCCGCGATGATGAAAAGACCTCACGAACCCAAATTGTACTATTCTCCCTTACGGAAGAGATCTTTGCATGCCCAGCAAGGATTCTTTCTATATGTTTAGCATTTTTGTGATCCGATGCGTGAGCGGACGGTGGAATAATCAGCATGTGCATCAATGCGAACACTACTGCAAGACTGCTGTGGTTACGAGGCAAAGTGTTTCTCAATTCCATTAGTAAGCCTTTCGAATGAAAACACAGCTCGTGTTTCTGTCTTAGTCATGTTTGAGAGTAAACATCTAAACCACATTAAGTCTTATATTTGTCTATTTTTGTCGAAAGATATGTGATCTGAGTTAAAAATAATTATCAGGGAAATCACCTCCGCTCTGGAAATGATTTCCCATTTGACGAAGTACAGTTATTCTCTTGTTTAAGTCAAATGTTTATTGATTTATGCATCCATATGTATCAAATTCACCTTGTCGTATGCAGAAGCACAATGCTTTGTTCATACAAAATGCTGGGCCGAACGAGTTGCAGGCATCACCCTGTTCGGTACCAGGTAAGCTGCAATCACAATCCCTTGTACATTCTGGAACAATCGTTGTATTACCATCATCCCCCCCCCCCCTTCATCTTCTGGCGGAAGTTCATCCGCATAGGCAGCCGGTAATGCCAGAATGGCGGCAAGCAGGATGGCTGCCAGATTAAGGCCCATCACTGTACTTGTCACAAAACGCAAACAAAGATTCATCGCGAACTCCTTCAACCAGGGAAACTATCGCGGAGTGGAGACACACCACTCCGACCTTGCATCGAGGATTGGGAAAGGTCTGTCTCACTCGCCCCGAAACTCGACCCGGCACGTCAGGCGCGGCGTGGCTGGGGCATCGGTGAAGAATGTCAGTGTCTGTGTTCCCCGCGCTGTTTCACTCAGCCGCAAAGGGATGTGCAACGTGCCGAAGGGCTCAATCGTTGCCGGTAGTGACGTGGCGGTCGCACAGGTGGTGACGATTGCCAACGACAGGATGAGGGCAGGTGGCAAGCCCCATACCTAAATGGATCCTGCTTAAAGGGGGCGGTTCCGGTGCTGGAGTCTGGAACAGAGGACGCAAGCATGAGAGTTTCCCGCTGCCGAAGAATACGTGCAGTCGAGAGCGCACTTACTAACTTGGCCGGAACTCCATCCTATGTCAACAAAAATCTTAGTGAACTGATTTACGCACAGTGACAAACCGAAGGATTTGGGCGACTCATCACTTCACGTCGCCCGCGCTGCGGGTGGCTTTTTTCTTGAGGCGGAGTTCGCAGGGTTTTTTTGTTGGATTTCTGACGTCGACTGATGTGGCTAAACCACTGGAGGGGACGGGCAAAGCAGCTTGTTTTCAGGCTGATCTCCAGGACTCTCGAATGCCTCGCATGGCAGATCTTCCAGTAATAAAACCTCCCCTGAGTGAGGCATACAGGCAACCCGGTTGATGGTCCGTCTGTAGGAACTTGCGCATGAATTCGGTGCGGGGAAATAGGTAGCGGAAATATGGAGGCTAGTGACTCAGAGAGATACATGCCTGCTGAGTGAGTGACCAAAGTTGTTTCATTTGTGGTCAGGTCCTCTCGTCGACGACTAGTCGTTTAATAATCCCATTCGCATACACAAGGCTTTCTGGCACTGGGAAGATCGTTATACATTTTTAGTTTTGAATCGCGGGAAAGCCAATGTTCGGCATCCATTTCGTTGTCAATGAGCCGCCCCTTGAGTTTGAGTTCCGAGCCGTCGATCCATTGCCACTTGCCCTCTTTGGCTTCATCCGACGCACCTAACCAGCATGCATTTCCGCCACATATCTGGTCAATGAATGCCAACTCCTCGTCAGAGTTAATGATGGCAAGATGACCTCCCCGCTCTTCACATAGGGATTTGGCGAAATGCCAGGTCAATGGTTCTTCGAATATCGCGTATCGATGCCCATTCAAAGCGAAGAATTCTCCATTGAAGGGCTTGGAAGGCTCGTTGATCGGTGAGGCGAGATCTTCCATCCTGCGCCGAATCACCACAGCTTGATCCAGGTTACCCGCTTGAGTCAGTTCCCTGGCGCGGCGATCGTAGGCGGCCTTTCGCTTACGGAAAGCGTCCCGCAGCTCACGATCTGCATTCTTTTCAGCCAACTCGACAGATTTTCTGTGGGCCTGAACCGCTCTTTGGATGAACGGGTCAAGTTCGACTGGTTCAAGAGTCGGCTGGATTCCCCAAGCGGTTACGCATGTTATCGCAACAAGCGGAGCGAAGCACCAACGCATAGCAATTCCTCGCCTCAGTTAAATCTGTATTCCACGGGAAATAAAGCCATCGAAAGGTGAGATGCTAGTCGTTCCATTCGCATAAAAAGTGAGATCTTCTCGATGTTGTGTCAACGAGACTCCCCTTTGCGTTCATCTTCAAATAGTGCTCGATGCCATAACTGTTATCGAATTCTTTACGAAAGTCGATCTGCACAAGGCTTCCGTCAACCCATCTCCATTCGCCTTCCCTGGCTTCATCAGTAGCCCCCAGAAGGAAGCCTTCAGACTTTGGTGGCAATTGCCGCGCAATGAACGTGAACTCCTCATTGTCGGAGATGATCGCCAGATAACCACCCATTCGTTCGCAGATTCTTTTAGCCTCGTGCCAATCCTTTTTCTCTTCAATGATAGCATAAGAGTGTTCACGAAATTTCCATTGATTCTCAGGCCGCGGTAGCGATCCCCAGTGTGGTTTTGATGCTAAAAGGTTGGTCAATCGATTCGCGGCATCCCGCATCGCTATGGCCTTTTCCGTATTACCGTCCTGCTTGTGTATCGCAAGCCGGGCCTCATACACCGACAGCAATTTCAAGTCTGCCTCCTCGATAGCGTCTCGCTTTCTTTCAAGTATTGAAAGGATCGCTGCACGGTAGGTGGCGTCTGCACTCTCGATCGAGACGTCTGTTCCGGCGGGCCCTGGCTTTAATTGAGCGGAACCATAGAGGAGTGAGATCAAGGCGATGGTTATAAGAAGATGTTTCGTGTTCATATCTTCGCTCCAGCGATCATGTCGCATATAGTTGTGCAGAAGTGAACAGTAAGCGTATTCCGCCTGTCTGTGGGGTTCAAGATCTGTAGAGCATTTCTCATGTCGCAGGGTTTTTTTGTTGGATTTCTGACGTCGACTGATGTGGCTAAACCACTGGAGGGGACGGGCAAAGCAGCTTGTTTTCAGGCTGATCTCCAGGACTCTCGAATGCCTCGCATGGCAGATCTTCCGGTAATAAAACCTCCCCTGAGTGAGGCATACAGGCAACCCGGTTGATGGTCTGTCTGTGCTGGTGGATTGTTCGCCAACAACGCTCGAGCTCACCCTCATCCCGGCCTTCTCCCGTCGGAACGGGAGAAGGAGGAAAACCCTCGCCCGCGTCTGCGTGGGAGAGGGTGGCACGAAGTGCCGGGTGAGGGTCTTTCCGTTCGATGTATATCAGTCACGAGGTTTCCGCAGGAGCACCAATTGACTGACTGTGGCCAGAGATGACAAGCATCGCGCGATGTAGCTAATAGTGCATTGTACGCCCAATGCGTTCGAGCTCGCCCTCATCCCGGCCTTCTCCCGTCAGAACGGGAGAAGGAGTCTTTCCTCATGACTGCGTGGCAGGGATCGGATGTCTGCATCCGCCCCCTGGTCAATTGTGTTCACGAGCATGAGTGCATCTGTTAGGTTCCTCCCCATGAACATCGGGATGAACGATCAGTGTTTAACGACCTGGGGGCAAACGAGGACGTTTGACCCCAGCCACCCGCCGCTGGTGAATCACACGCCCAATACGTTCGAGCTCGCTCTCATCCCAGCCTGCTCCCGTCAGAACGGGAGAAGGAGGAAAACCCTCGGCAGCGTCTGTGTGGGAGAGCTGCCACTCCCGACTCAATCCCTTCGCTGGAAATTCCTGACAAAAGCCCAACGAAAATTTGGCGACAACCTGCGCTATACCCGGTGAAAAATCATGGACGGCGTAGCATGGCACTCGTCAGCACAATGAGATACGGAAAAGACCACCCTCTCCCACGATGACGCGGGCGAGGGTTCCCGGCAGGCATTCGCATGGCGCAGCTTCTTGTCGTTGTGTCGAACACAACGACCCGGCCACGAGTTGGCCGGGCCACCCTTGGGTGGCAGTTGTGTGTCATAGAAAGCCCAGAACCGGCAAGCATGGCACAAAGAGCGTCTTGACTTCATAGAAGGCATGTGGCCTGCACGAAGTGGCGGGGCATCATTTCGTCAGTTCGCTCACTGCGAATGTCACAAACACAATGGACTCGGCATAGTTGGCTTCACCCGCTTCAAACAGGCAACCGACTCTGCCATCAGGAAGTAATGCCAGATCAGAATAGGCCGCTGGGCCCGGATACAACACTTTGCTGACAGGCCAGGTCTTGCCGTCATCCCGGCTGCCGCGAACTGTCAAGTTCGTGCGGCTGGTGGTGCTGGCAGGATTGCTGAAGAGAATCCAACCCGGCTCTTGGCCAGTTGGCCAGCTTGCCCGCAGGATGGCTGCCTGACAGACAGGCTCGATGAGTGCCGCGTCGGGCTTTAATTCACTCCAGGTGAGGCCGCCATCGTCACTCACACTCATTTGCCTCTGCCGGCTGGCACTGGCATTCCGCATATTCAGCAACAGTTTTCCCCCAGTCAGTTCGACGACTTCGCATTCATTCACCCCTGCGGTCGGTGTTCTGCCACCCAGTTTCCAGGTCTGCCCATGATCATCCGAGTAGATGATGTGCGAGTAGTACTTTTTCGTTATGGCTTCAATGTGATCGCAGGGAATGATGAGTCGACCCGCGTGGGAGCCCTGCTGGATTTGAATCCCGCCACCCGGCCCTGTCGCATACCATGTCCAGTCGGGTTGTTTCACATCTTTGGTGATCTCCGCCGGCTGGCTCCAAGTCAAGCCGTCATCTTTGGATCGCAGAATATAGATACGCCTGGTATCGCGGCTGGTTTGGGCAATGATCTCGCTTTCGTGGTCATCACCCCGGTTCCACGTGGCCAGCAGCAACAGCTCTCCCGTCGTTTGATCAACGGCCAGGCACGGATTGCCGCAAGTATTCTCGCCATCATCCCAGAGGACGACAGGCTGACTCCACGTCTTTCCTCCATCGGTCGATCGCTTCATGACGAGGTCGATATCGCCACTATCGCCCGTTGAGTTTTTTCGTCCTTCGCAAAGGGCCAATAACGTTCCCGAACGCATGGCTGTCAAAGAAGGGATGCGATATGTGTGATAACCCTCCGTTCCACCCGCAAAGCCACTTTGAAATAAGGGCGCAGGTGGTGCTGGCAATTCGTAAAGATTTCCTTTGATCGAGAAGTCAAACACCGCCAGCTCATTTCGCCACGGTCGCAACCCCACTCGACCGACAGAGCCTTTCCAGCCATTTAACGTGTAGACCGTCTGGCCATTGATCAGAAACCGGGTTTGTTCATCCTTTCGAACGATTTCGAGCAAGAAGGGAACATCGGGCTGCACCAGGTCGGCGATTTTGAGCGTTGCAGCCGGTTGATTGCGAAAGAGTGGCCCTTCGACAAAGAGCAGGCCGGCTTTACCATCCAGGCCGAAGCGACTGCTGCCGAAATCGAAAGCGGCGGCGGTCCCATCCAATTTGGCCAGTTGCAGCCGCACTCGAATCTGAAAATCACCCGCGCCGATACCCTTTTGAGAGAGCAGCCATCGATTCTGACCACTCGCGACCAGTGCGTTTGATAACCCCGGGCGATCTTTGATAGATGTCCATTCGGGACCAATCGACTTGAACTCAGCCGCCTTCCCGTCATCGACAACCACCGAAGTTGTGACCTCTGGCTCGGAGGCCATCAAACGAGGCAAGTTCATCGAGGTCATACCGACCAGTGTCATACCGACCAGTGTGATTGCCAGGCAGGTCATCGTCAGCAGCCATCGCATGGGCTTCCTCTCTGAAGGCAGGATTGGTGGTGGGAACTCAAGTTCAAGTCATGATTGGTGAAGAGCATCAGCTAGCGGCACCGGGCTGACGGTTTTTGAGCGAAAGTGTTTTGAGTGCCAGCCAGGCGCAAGCACTGAGTATCGTTTGTGCTCCAAAAATCGCCAGGAGCAGGACAAAGACAATATCCCGGGCTTTGTCATCCGAGTAAATCGCCGGATAGGGCGGCGTGATCCATCTTGCCAGGACCGACCAGATGAAGAGTGTCAGTACCGCTCCACTGATGGTGGAAGCCATGGCAGCCCAGAGCGACTTTCGCCCAATGAGGTATCCCAAAATGACCATCAGAAAGTGAAATACCCACAACGGTGCTGTATGGGGCATCAACTGGCCCAGCTCCACAGAGTGTGTGAACGCTAAACCAAATACGATTGAGATCGGAAAGATCGTGATCCAGGCGATAATCGCCAGGTTACTCATGATGATGAATGCGGCTGCATCGGCAATTCGCGCGGGATGCCGGGCGGCTCGCCAGAGTCGTGTCTGCCAGTTGGGCCCGGTGGCCAGCACTGATTCATGCGATAGAAATCGCGCCAGATCCTGTGCCAGTTCCTGAGGCGTGGCATAACGATCTTCCGGCAAAAAGCTGAGTGCTTTATCGCAAACTCTTACGAGATCCTGGGGAACATCCCGACGAAACTGGCTGACGTGGGAAACTTCGCCCTCACGGATCGAAGCCAGAATTTCAATGACAGTATCTCCCTGATGGGGAGGCTTTCCTGTGAGACATTCAAACAGAATTGTGCCCAGCCCGAACACATCTGTCGCCGGTGTACAACCGCGAAGCCCTTTCTCGAGTTGCTCCGGGGCCATGTAATGGGGCGTTCCCATAATGACGCTGGAACAGGTTTCAACCAGGGTTCCTTCGAGCACTTTGGCGAGACCAAAGTCGGTCAGTCGCGGAATGAAGGGAAACTCTTCTTCAGAATTTGCGAAAGCATCCGCGATTGGGAATAACAGCACGTTGGCCGACTTCAAATCGCGATGGAGCACACCCTGCTGATGGCTGTAAGCGACCGCTCGGCTCAATTGCATCACCAGTTCTGCAGCCACTCGCGGCGACAGTGGCCCATGACGGCTTAACCAGCGAAACAATGTGGGTCCATGGCAGAGAGCATAAGTGATATAGGGTAACTCACCGGCCGAGCCCGTTTCAAAAGTGGGCACAATATGGGGATGATCCAACCGGGCCGCGGCCTGGGCTTCGAGAAGAAATCGCTGCCTCGCATCGGGTGTCAGTTGCCGATAAGGCAAAGGCACCTTGATTGCGACTTCCCGGTTTAAATGCGGATCATGCGCTGCATAGACGACGGCAAATCCACCTCGTCCCAGAACCTTGGTCACTCGATACCGACCGATCGATGGTGGGAGATCGACCAGATGCGGCTCTGCTCCTGAAGAATCTGCGGCCAGCTTCGGCGAGAGATGATCAAGAATCTGCTGCATGCGCTGCAAAGTTTCGGGACTGATTTCAGTCGTCAGCACTCCAGGCTGCGTCATAAGCAGCGTTTTTTCGATGTCGCGACTCAAAGAAGCGATCTGCTCGATGGGAACCCGAATTCCCTGTGCTTCACCATTTCCCGAAAGCACCTCATGACCTGACTCAACATGTTCCGTGCGGAAATCTTCCGGCATTCAAGTTCCTGGTCAGTTGCAACCGCCGCCAACAAACTCACAACAGTGATCACTCGACGCTTTGAGGGACGACATCTTGATCAAACATCAAGCGGAAAACCCATATGTTCAAATGTAAACTGTGAATGATGGGCAATTCAACCACAATTGGATGAAAGCCAGGAGTTTGCAGTGCGCAGGCTCTTGCAGATGACAACTCGATAGCCGCAGACTGCGACGCCTGCCAATCGGCAGGAGGAAGATGTTCGGCTTCGCTCAAAAGTCATAGGTCGTGCGGGATTTGTCGAGAAAATAGAGCCCTAACATCATCGACACCAGGATATTGAAGAGCAGCCAGGCAGCAATCTCGGGTGCAGTTTCCAGAAATGCAAAGAATGACTGCTGACGAATCGATGGAAAGCAAACGAGCCAACCCAGGTGATTCATCAGTGAGATCAGTTGAACGGCCACTCCCCAATTCCGAAAGAAACGTCCTCGAACGGCATATAGAAACCAGTTTGCCCAGACAAAATAGCCGGTGATCGCCAATGGGGCGCCCATGATAGACAATACGACATCCCGAAGATCGTATTGGTACTTAGGGAAGAATATACCCAGAGGTGTAAAAATCAGCACCCAGGCGAAAGGCGCGAAAACAATCCCACCGAGAAACTGGAAACCCGCAAGCAGTCGCAGCGGCAACTCAAAGCCCTTTCCAGGCTGATCATCAGTGACAATCTCTCGATGTGGCATCAGGGCAGTTCCTGCGGTTCATCGGCCAGGAGGTCTTTGGGAACTATCGAAAGATCTCTCTCCCGTAGTGCCTGCTCTAGGTGTTTCAGTGCTTCATCAACCGGTAAACCCATGAGTTTCTGCTTGCGAAGAATCTGTATTTCCAGTGGAAGTATATGCAAGAAATAAGATTCTGCCTTTGGAATGCCAACTTTTTTCTCTGCGGTGAGTAGCCATTTCAGACCTTGAATCTGCATTTCGATATAGCAGAGATCAGAATTCTGCTTGAACCACTGGTCGATCCCACTCGCATGATCAAATAGATTGGCACAATCCCGGGGTTGGCGATAGATTTTGCCACCTCGTCCCAATCGAGAGTATCCATGCCATGAGTATTCTTCCGGGAGATCGACCAGTTGAGAATAGATATTCCAATAGCAGGCGTTTCCAACCGTCGACCTGCCGCCCATGGCACCGTAAGGGAAACTGAGTGAACTGCGGTTGTCTTTCAAATGTTGAACCAGCAAAGGGAGTGATTTGACCTGATAATCTTTCAGTTTCTGGTAAGCATTCTGCACCTTTTGATATGCGGCGTCAGATCCGTCATACGGATATTCTGCAATCAGTTCATCGAATGAATCTGATTCCTTCCCGTTCGAAACAAACTCAAGAAGGTCGATCAGTTTTGTGATCTCTTGTTGTTCTGCATGTGTGAGTCGGATTTCAAGGTATTGAACCTTCAGAGGATCACTGGCTTCGTCGGCAGATAGAGCAACCAGTATGAACGCTATGAACCCCAGAGTCAGCGGGATAAGGATTGATCGTAGTCGCCAGAAGTCGAAAAATGGTCTCGGGAACTGATGAGAAAACTTAGCAGCCCATATGACACAGCGAAACATAGGCTGAACTCCTCAGGACGATGGCGATAGTTTCTATTCGCAATCTGTATCATCCAGATTTGCAAATGATTGGACTGCTGCCGGGACAAAGCGGTCTTGCATCATCCGGATCCGTCAAGAATTTTAATTATCGGGAGAGCAGGGCACTTAATGTCAGCGAGAGGGCTACATTGATCCCCAGATAAATGCTGGCCGCGATGGCAGCACGTTGGACAGACATGCCGCACAAAGCCGATATCGCACAGCCTGCACAAAAAGCACCGACTGCTAAACCAACGAGGAACAATTCGGGTGGCAGGAAGGCATTCAAGATGGCGGCTGGGATAACTGCCGCAAGCACACAAACGATCATTTTTCCCCAGCCGGGAAACTCTCCTTCCTCCATGATCGAGATAATCAGGCCCAGAATGGCAGCACCAAGAAACAGACCCAGCATCAGTGATCCCCTGTAAAAAACAACAGTGTTCTCGAAAACTGACAATCGGGGAACAGACTAGTCGGTGAGTGTTTATCAGTCCAGTTTTTATTTTGTGGATTCATAAGAAATTTGATGACTGGATCAGCCAGCGTCAAACGCCGCGATGGGTGGGCAGGGTGCGCTCAAAGATCACGGCGCAGAGGCCAAAAGAAATGCTTGAAGTGAGGTGACTCGAAAAGGAAAAGCCCAAGACCACAAACGAGTGATCTCGGGCTCTTCAAGTGGCGGGGGCAGGATTTGAACCTACGACCTCGAGGTTATGAGCCTCGCGAGCTACCGGGCTGCTCCACCCCGCGTCAATGTTGATGAAACAGTTAGATTTCTTAACTGTCCACCGTGTTCGAAGTGTATCGGCATGTCAGAGAGCCGACAAGGAACTCACACACGATTCCCCGGAAAAGTTCGCCGAGAACGCCAATTCGAACCGGGTTCATCGGTGCGAAGCAGGTTTTGGACGTTCATAACCAAGGCTGCGATGCAGAAGAATGTCGTTGGGTGTTCGTTCTGTCAGGAGAATGGTGTATTCCGCTGTGCTCCAGGAGACCAGACGAGTGTTCAGTGAGTGACCATGGCTACAGCTAAGCGAGAGTCTCTTCCAATGAGACCTGGCGACTTGCCTGGGCACTTCGTGCGACGGCTTCGGTAAACTTCATATACTCAAGACCGGTCGCAAACGATGTGAGGCGAACAGGTTCTTCGCCCCGAATGGCACCAATGAACTCCGCTTCCACTCGCCATTTCCCGACTCGCTCCGCTGGAATTTCCACCTCGACCAGTTGCGGTTGACCGGGCCTGCCCACCAGCAGTTTCTCAGTGGCCCCAAACTCCACACGGATTGTTCCGGTGCTGCCATACAGGTGAATCTGCTTGACCGGGGCATGGAGAGCCATCCCTGAGAATTGATAAACACCGCGGGCGTGGCCTTCCAGCTCTGTCAGCACGTGCACCAGTTCGGGTGTCGTGACAGGGAGATTTTCGTCGGAATGGGGATCTGGCCGGGTGGGTTCAAAGATCTGTGTCTGTGCAAAAACTTTTTTCGTGGGAGGGATCCAGCGCATCGCCGTTTCATGCAGAATCCCCATGGTCAGAGCGTTCAAACCACTTTTTTCGATATCCTGACGCCAATGCAGGTTCTGTGAGTAATCATAAAATTGATCATCAAGACCAATCACGACCACCTGCCGTAAGTCTCCAATAAAATTCCGTTCGATCAGGTTTCGAACTTCGGCATCAACCCGCAAGCCAAAGGGACTGGGGACCAGCATTGCGACCTGTTGGGGTCGTTCCTGACTGGCAAGTAGCATCTGACGGGCTTCGGCCACATTGCGAGCCATGCGGGCTTCGCACAGCACATGCTTACCAGCTTTCAGTGCCGCACAGGTGATCTCGGCATGAGTGTCGGGCCATGTCCCGATGCAGACAGCGTCGATTTGAGGGTCTGCCAGCAACTCCTGCCAGGTGCCGTAAGTGGCGGGGATCGCATGCTGAGTGGCAATTTTCTGGGCCGAGGCCAACGTTCGATTGGCGACAGCCGCAATCGTTACGCCGGGAATTGCTCGAAAACCGGGAATGTGCCTGGCGACAGTATTTGCTCCAGCACCGATTAGACCAACGCGAACAGGCAAGGCAGTCATGGAAACATCATCCTTCACAAAGTGATGAGAATTTTAGCTTTGTCGAGCGGCTCTCGCCACGGTGAGTTCCGGGCGGAAGCACCACTCAACGTCATCTCCAAGGTGCTGCGATTGGCTGCTCACCTGGCTGGGGCGCACTTCGTGACGCAAATTATTTTATTGCAGAGAGTTATGCGCATAAACACCAGTGAAGAAATGAGATAGGCGACTCATCCGCTCCGGCTATCGTCGCATCAGGTTGGAAACTGCCAGCGAACGTTTTTGTTTTGGTCCCTATCCATGGCAGGGTTTCATCTGTTCATCTTTTCCCGGCCTGGAGACCAGTCACTGCTGCCAGTTCTGCCGATTCTCACCAGTTGGTGGCAATTCTTGCTGAAACCACGCCTGGCACGACTTTCACTTCCGCAAGGTTGGGTTCATTCGTGGCTCTCTGCCGACGGACAGGTCTGTGCAAGAAACCTGAACTCCGATAGAACAGGATGGCTCGAAAGTCCGTTTTTCCTGTCTTCATCCTCAACATCCTGTCCTCCCTGTCGGCTTCTATCGATCTTCAGCGATTTCAAAGCCACTGCGCGGCTTGGTCATTCCCGTCCGAACCTGTTCCACAATCCATTCCCTACAGATATGTCTTTGCATGGCAAGACCTATGGTGGTCGCTTCTATCGCCTGCGGCACATCTGCTTTTGACGATGAAACCAGCATAATGGCACACGACTGGTCACAGCGGTTTATTGCCGCCGCCTGTTGCAAGGTAAACCTGGCGGGGCAGATGCGTGCATTCGCAGGTTGCCTGGCCGTGATTCCTGCGCTCCTGCTTTTCAGCACCGCGTCGATGGCACTGGCCCAGGTGAACGGCCCGCCATTGCCTCGAAATCCGCAAGGGCGCAATTCCGCTCTCCCTGTGGATCCCCGCTTTCAACGGAGTTCAACTGGAGAAACAAGTCCGCGTTCAACAGCGATCCCATCGGTTGGCAGCAATGATCCGTTCTCTGGCGAGTATCAGACACTCCCCACCATGGAACTGAATCTGAATGAAGCCGGGCAACGAGAGATTTCGCCAGTTTCCTACCGGCAAATTCCCGGCAATTCAGAGAGTGGAATTCCTGCACCACCAGGCAGCTATGACGAGACGGCAGCAGGCGATTCCGGATCGATACTCAATCCGTTAAGTTCGCCGGCACCTGCTTCATCGATGAATGCCGGGCCATGGGCTCCGGCATCTCCGAATGCCTACCTGCCGGAAGCCGCTCAGCCGGTCTGGGATGCTGACGAACCCTGGTCATGGCATATCGTCCCTGAAGGTTTAATGTATAAATCGTATATCGCCGGTGAAAAAGAACCCCGGATGTCGACTTCGTGGCTGTTCCCCACCAATGGCGGCCAATCGTACTGGGACTCGGTGCTTGGCGGTCGATTTGGTCTCTTGCGCTATGGGACGGCACGCGGAATCGATCCCGAAGGCTGGCAATGGGATGTTGAAGGTGGTGCCTTCTTACGAATGCTCCCCGAAACTGAGCGGGATGTCATGGCGACTGACTACCGCATTGGTACACCAATTACCTATCGAGAAGGCCCCTTCCAGTGGAAGTTCGGCTACTACCATATCAGCAGCCATCTGGGTGATGAATTTATCCTCAAGAATCCGACTTTTGTTCGTAGAAACTACAGCCGGGATTGTCTGGTGACAGGCGTGGGTTACTTCCCTGTCCCTGAGTTAAGAACCTATTTTGAGGTTGGCTACGGCTTCTACCTGACTGATGGAGCGGGGCCCTGGGAAGTTCAGTTTGGAGCAGAGTATAACCCGCCTGGTCCGACGGGATTTCGGGGAGCACCTTTCGCAGCCTGTAACGTCCATCTCATGGAAGAGAACGACTGGGGCGGAAGTATTAATATTCTCATTGGCTGGCAGTGGCGCGGCGACACGAGTGACCACACCTTTAGAGCTGGCTTCCAGTTCTACAATGGTGCCGATAACCAGCTTTCCTTCCTGGGGAATACGACTCAATTGACGGGCCTGGGAATTCGTTACGACTACTGATTCTGGAAACTGCCCGAACTGACCTCGTGCATACCTGTCGCTCAAAACCATCTGTTGGATCATCGTATCTACCGTTGACTCAACAGAATGGCTGTAGCGATCTTTCTGGAATCGATCTGAATTAGAGCGAAACTATGGGCCTTACGATCACCATCTGCCTGTTGATCGCACTACTGTCAATCGAAATAGTCATTCGTATTGTTTATGTACGAATTGTCCTTTCGACTTTTGATATCAAACCACCATTCAACGTGGTACGGGTTCTTACCGATCCTACGGCAGAAAGAATCGATTTCAAAACGACTCTGGGCCTGACGTTGCGTGGTGCGATTCATCGGCCACAAGATGGTCTGCCTCGGGGAGTGATTTTGTTCTGCACCGAACTGGACGGCACCCACTGGCTGGCACGTCATTATTGCGATGGCCTGATCCAGGCTGGTTTTGCGGTGATATCGTTCGACTTTCGCAATCAGGGAGAAAGCGATTCGTTGACTGGCTATGAACCCAACCAGTGGATGACGCGCTATGAGATCGACGATACGATTTCAGCACTCGAATGGATCGAAAGTCATGCCGAATTCAGCAATCTGCCTCTCGGTGTGATGGGGGTCAGTCGAGGTTCGACAGCGGCACTCTGGGTCGCAGCTCGATATCCACATGTTCTCGTGGCCTGCTGCGATGGTGCCTATTCGCTCTCGATGCTGGCATTTCATTTTGTTTCCCGCTGGGCATCGATTTATATGCCTCAATGGGCCGAATCGTTGATTCCCGACTGGCACTACCGCTCCACGGTGGCCATTGTCCAGTTTTTGAGTGCCCGGCGGAGAAAGGTTCAATATGTCCACATTGAATCGTACTTAAAGCGACTCAAGTCGTGTCCGACTTTATTTATTGCTGGTGAGAAAGATAATTATGTTCCTTACTACTTGAGTCAGGAACTGATGCGTCGGATCCGATCGCCTCTGGCAAAAGTCTGGATTGTTCCCAGGGCCAAACATAACAAGGCCCGTCATTCAGACCCCGGCCGGTATGATCAGATTCTGGTCCAGCACTTTGAGCAGATGCTCCCTCAAGCGGCCGAAGCACGACTCTCGAACGATGAAACCATTCATCCGCTGAAGCCTCACTTTACGGATGCGTTGAGAAGTACAGAGACGAAACGTCGAGCAGTTTAGCGAACTGGTGGGACAGTGACTGGCGTGTCCGTTTCTGGTAGTTCCAGAGTGACATCTCCACGATCACCAGGTCGAAGTGACAAATCCGGGTTGGGCAGCTCGATCCAGATCCGCACCTGTTGACCGACAGGATCGACTTCCGGATTGATAAAAGTGATCTTCCCTTCCCGGGGCGTGACTTGGGAAGTTTGTTTCCCTGTTTCTTTCGACGGATCGATGGGAGACTTTTTACCGGCCACAGGGAGAAATTGAATTGTCTGCCCGATCCGCAACAGTCGGGCCTGGCTGGATGGCAGAAAGGTGTCAATCCGCAAAGGATTTAGTCGCACAACTCTCACGACAGGTGTCCCGGCATCAACCCATTCCCCACGCTGTTTTTTCCAGTTCACCACTGTGCCAGAGAGAGGCGATTTGATTTCACGACGGGCGACCATCAACTCGGCTCCTGCCAGTTCCTGTGCGCGAATCTCCTGTTGGAGTGCCAGTTGCCGCTGATCAAACTCAGCCTGCTCGACTTCGAGTTCGGCCTTCTGGGCAGCCAGTGCTAATTGGTCGAGTTCGGTCTGCGAAACACTCTTCGGGTAACGCGCGACCGATTCCAGCGACCTTGTCAGTTCGGCTTTCGAGACTTCGGCGTTCTTGCGGGCAAAACGCAGTTTTAAGTCACTCTCTGTCAGTGCTTTGGCCAAAGCGAGTTCGGCACGGGCTTTGGCAGCCGCCAGTCTGGCGACCTGGTCATCAATCTGGCCGATCTTCTGACCTTCTTCGATGACTTCGCCTTCACGGAAAAACCGCTCGACGAGTGTGCCTGATTCTAAAGCCGGAATTTCCAGTTGCTCTGCGACCGTGATTTGAGCTGACCGAATCGTGATGGCTTCTGCCAAAGCTGTTGAAGCATTCATCGCTAAAAACAGACTCAGGCCCAACGCGATCGCTATCGCAATCCGAGGGGGACGGTCGCTCTCAGAGTTCAATAGAAGTCGGTAACAATTTGGCATGATCGCAGCTCTCGCACCAGACAGTCTGACCCATCGCAATCATTATGAATTGTTTAAGTCTACCGACGGACTGACACGATCAGAGCGAGAATTAGAAATTTCGCCCAGAAAATGAACTCATGAAAGTGAAAGAGTCGGTTTGTGGAAGCTGGTAGAAGTTGGGAGACTTCTCGGGGCAAACTTAGCCGTGTCCGTGGCCAGGGGATATCGACGCCATGCTCAAGGCGTGTCGCTAGCGGGCGATGGATTTCGTTTGCAATCGGGCAGCGGTGAGTGTGTTTTTGAGAAGCATCGCAATGGTCATCGGCCCCACACCACCAGGAACAGGTGTGATCGCAGCCGCCTTTTCAGAGACTTCATGAAAAGCGACATCGCCCACCAGTTTACCATCGAGTCGATTGGTTCCCACGTCAATCACGACGGCTCCTTCACGAACCATATCGGCTTTAACAAACAGCGGCTGGCCAATGGCCGCCACCAGAATATCAGCCTGACGGGTGAAGCTGGCAATGTTGCGGGTTCTACTATGGCAAAGTGTCACTGTCGCATTACCACCGGGCCCTTTGAGAGCCAGCAGATTGGCGAGTGGTTTCCCCACGATGTCGCTGCGACCTAGAACAACGACATGGGCACCATCGGTCGATACGCCACTCGCTTCGAGCAGAACTTGAACACCATGAGGCGTGCAGGGAAGATACCGCGGGCGACCTTGGATCAGCAGCCCGACATTCTCGGCATGGAAGCAATCGACATCCTTCATAGGATGTGTCGCATCGAGAACAGCTTCGGGATCAATATGCGATGGCAGTGGCAATTGGACGAGGATGCCGTGGATCGACGGATCGTGATTGAGGCGATCCACGAGTTCCAGTAACTCAGCCTGAGTGGTCGTAGTGTGTAAACGAAACAGATCAGAGGCCATGCCAACACTGGCACAGGCTTTCTGCTTGCTGGAAACATAGACCTGACTGGCCGGATCATCGCCCACAAGAACTGCAGCCAATCGAGGGGTCACACCTGTTGCTGTGGTGAACTCAGCGACCTGAAGAGCCAATGCTTCGCGAGACTGCTGGGCAATCAGTTTTCCATCAATGATTCGGGCAGGCATGTCGATTCCACGGCTGGGGCAGAACTGTTGGCAGAATAAGAATCTGCCAGCATGTTCTTGCACCGGCCTGGCTCCGTCAATCGAGGTGCCATTTTCCTGAGGTTCGAAGCGGTGAAACGAGCACCTTGCCTTTTGGAAAATGGCACAAAGTTCTCACTACGCCACAGTGATTATGCGACTGTGACCGGGCCGTGATTATCGCAATGGCCAGCGTGCTGATGATGCAGGTGGCCATCGACGAGATAATCGACATGATCGCCGTGAGGAACGGCAGGGTGGCCACAGTTCTCTCCATGGATGTGATCAGCCGCATGACTGGTGCAGGCATGGCCTGATGTGCAAGTTGCGGGATTGGTCGCATTGACTTCAAACTGATGTTCAGTCACTTGCCCGGCCTGCTCCTGATGATGCAGATGGCCGTCGTGCAGGTAATCGATGTGTCCATTGTGCTGAACGGCTTTGTGGCCGCAGTTGGGGCCGTGAACATGATCGTGGCTGGTGCATGAATGAGCCATTTGTCGGAACTTTCTATAGGGGCGTGTTGTCAGGAATGTTCGTGGGGCTCCGTGACGTGCGCGAGCGCATTGGTCACGAGGTCTTTCACGTGATGATCCGAGAGGCGGTAGAAGATGTGCTTGCCTTCCCGGCGGGCACCCACGATGCGTTCGCTTTTGAGAAGCTTGAGCCTTTGCGAGACAGCCGAGAGGTTGTCTCCTAAAGCTTCGGCAATCTCAGAAACACACAGTTCATCGTGGATGAGCAACGAGAGCATCCGCAGACGACTGGGATCTCCCAGAGCGCGGAAGATATCAGCCGCCATCTGACAAGCTGCCACATCGGCGATGGGCAGCTTGCGTGGAGAATGTGTGTGCTCGTGAAGAACTGGTTCGGCGTCATCCATTCAGGCTACCTCACTCTGTCGTTTCATCAATTAAATAATATCTAAAGTGTTCATGCGAGTCAAGACTCGATTTTTCACTATCCGTTGCAATTGCATAGCTCATCGTTTTTTGGCTCTGGGTGCCAGACCGACATGGACTTTTCGTGGCAGACTGGCAATTCACAACTCGAGCGAGCAAGCTCAATTGCGAGGATCATCTTACTCTTCCAGAGAAAATTGGTACGTCGGGATGGAAATTTCTATGACGAATCGATCAACGCCATCAGGTCACCCGGCACTCGTCGTCCAGGATCTGTCGCGTGAATTCTCGAATGGCTCCGAGACGCTGCACATTCTTCAAGGTGTCGGGTTCACTGCCAACACGGGAGAGGCGATCGCGATTACCGGCCCCTCTGGATGTGGAAAAAGCACACTCCTGCAGATCCTGGGTGTGCTGGATCATCCGACGTCGGGAACAGTCCGTCTTGATGGTGAAGATCCCTTTGCGATGGATGTGACTCAACAGGCTCAATTTCGAAACGAAAAAATTGGCTTCATCTTCCAGGATCATCACCTGTTGCCTCAGCTCACAGTGCTGGAGAACGTCCTGTTGCCGGCTTTACCTCATCGTGGCATCTCGAATGAAGTCCGAGAGCGGGCATTGATGTTGCTGGATCAGGTCGGGCTGACAGCGCGGATGGATCATAAGCCGGCCCAGCTCTCCGGGGGGGAACGACAACGGACTGCCGTCTGCCGGGCGCTGATCAATCGCCCGCGGCTGCTGCTGGCCGATGAACCGACAGGGAATCTCGATCCTCGGGCGGCCGAGATTGTGGGGAAGTTACTGGTCGATCTGGCGCTGGAGTCACACAGTATTCTGCTCTGCGTCACTCATAGTGAAGCCATGGCCCAATCGTACCCCCGGCGGTGCTATTTGAAAGCCGGTCAACTCGTTGAGAATCCGTGAGGCACTCCATGTTAACAGAAAGCGTGCTGCGATAAAGCTGCTTGTGGATCGATCCCCAGGTACGTTTGAACTCGCTCTTGTATCTTGAATAAGTGTGCGTCATCGCCGCAAAAGGAGTCGGCCCTGACTTAGCCTGCTTCGCTATACTCAGCAGGCTCCGTCTGGGTGGCAGGGGTCGGATGTCTTCATCCGCCCCCTGGTCAATCGAGTTCACGAGCAGGAATGCAACTGCCAAATTCCTCCCCATGAAAAACGGGATCAACAACCAGCGGCAGACAACCTGGGGGCAAACGAAGACGTTTGACCCCAGCCACCCGGCCGCCAGAAATCAAGAGCGTCATGCGTTGAAGTCGCTCGTTGATTGCACGCCCCCAGGTACGTTTGAACTCTCCCTCATCCCGGCCTTCTCCCGTCGGAACGGGAGAAGGGGTCATGAAGTCTGGCTGGAGATCTTGAAGTCCATGTCTGCTTGCCAGTTGTGTTTCGTAGAAAAGCCGAGCACCCGAAGCCTCGCAGATGCGAAACTTCGGGTGCTGAGAATTTGCAACTTTGTCTGACAAGTTGATTACTGAGGAGTGGCGGGGCCTGCACAGCGGATGAGGTGATCATGGTCGATGTAGACCACTTCGATCGATTCATCCTTGTGAGAGAAGGGAACCGGCCAACCGGAGCGGATTGTCTTGTCGAAGTAGATGGTGGCTTTGTAGTGGCAATGCTTGAGACGAGCAGGGCCCACCATCGGGAAGAACCGGCAATCGTCGATTCGGTCGACGATCGGTTCCACCACGATGCGCACGTTGTTCATGCTGGTTTCCGCCAGGAAGACCCAGCCACCCGAGGTGATGTTCGGCATGGCCCGCATCACTTCGTCCTGTGAGGGAGGATCCTGACAGAAGATCGGAGCATGCTCGCCTTCGATGGGATCGAGGACGGGCACTTTCTCGTAACGCTCTTCGCGGATGTAAGCATCCTCGATGAGTTCACTGTAATAAGGGCTGACAGGGATCAGCGGGGTGGTATCCCAGAACCCAGCAAACTGGAAGGCAGTCCCCAGGAAGCCATCCCAGAGAAGGAGCTGGCAGCCACTGCTGGATAGCGTCGTCATGCCAACGACGACGACGAGCGCCAGGCGCTTGAGCCATCCGTACTTGGGCATCTTCTCACTCCGAAGGGGCAAACTTGACGATGAATGGTTAATTGAGCGATCTCAAAGCTGTTGGATCGCACCGATTGCACCTTCTGTATCGATCACTCAGCCTGTCAAACTGTGGGGTTTTTTCGGATTTAACGGCTGGGAGGTCGCAACTGCCCTTGACGCAGAGTTTCTTCGGCGGTCATTGCCGGGTGCTGTGGGAAGGATCGAAGCAAAGAAGCAAAGAAGCAAAGAAGCTGAGAAGAGAAGAAGCTAAGAAGGGGGAAAGGGAAGAAGTCGGATTTAAGAAGGCGATGTCAGGGCGGTGGTGGGAGATGGTGGTTGAGACCTTAGGCAATGCCGTCGAGATCCAGGAGGCTTTGCTTCCTGTTCAGGAGGAAATTCAGCAGGGAGGGAAATGCAGCGGACGGAGATATAAAAACGGGAGACATAGAAGAAGAGAAGAGGGAAGTGAACCTGGTGGCCAGCGACGGGGCTTCCCAGCTTGGGAGCTCATACACACACATCTTCATCTCGGCTGAGTTCATCTCCGGCTGAGACCAATTCCGGCTAAGACAAACTCCGGTAGAGTGCCGCTTTCGGCTGGCCGCCAGCATTTGCCAGACGAACTTCCGACTTCTCCTCTTCTGACTTCTCCCCTTCCGGCTTCTCTCCTTTCTGCCTTCTTTCCTTCATTCCTTCTTCCCTTTCCACCTTCTCGCCTTCTTTCCTGCTCGCCTACGCGACATTTCCCCATATCGCTCGTCGAATACTCCGGCACATGCTGCCGCTCACTGGCTTTGGGAGGTGGGGGATGGCTGAACATCGGCGAATCCCGCAGGCGTTACAATGGTTAGTGTCGAAAAAAACGGAATAGTCTGTGCCTGAGGAAGCATCCCACCCGATGTAACGTGACAGGTAGAGATTTTGCCCGCAGGGATTGTGAGGCAGGCTCTTCTGAAATCATGACAGAGGCGAACTCGATCGCCTTTCCGCCCGCAGCAGAATTCGACCGAAGGCCATTCTCGGTGTGTTCCGTCTGCACGGAGTTTTGAGATCGAGACATCCCGGCAGTCGGATCATAACCGGTAAGGAGACCAGTTCATGCGTAAGTACGGTCAGTGGGTGTTGACGCTGGGATTGCTGGCAAGCATCCCGAATGTCGGCACTGCCGCCCCCTGGTCGTCTAAGGACGAGCCAGCCGCAACCAAGTCGACAAGCAGCAATCAGAAAATGGCCGAAGATGTGGCCGCCGCTCTGAAGCAGGCTCGTCTGCAGGGTTTCGACATTGAAATTGCCTGTAAAGGTGGCGTGGCCACTTTGAAGGGTAAAGTGACAGATCCCAAGCAGCGTGACAAGGCCTCACAGGTCGTGGAGCGCGTGCCCGGCGTCAAGAGTGTGAACAATGAACTGGTGGTGGTCGATGCCAAGGCTGTCGCTGCCCGCAAGGGAGCACAGGCTGCCGGCCCGGCTGCTGCCCCTAAGCAGGCCGTGGCCCGCAATGAAATGCCACCCGAAGATTTCGGTCGTGGTGTGCAGCAGGCCGGTGGTGCCATGAATGCCCCACGTCAGAACATTCAGCAGGTGAACTTCGAAGCTGGTGTTTCGAATCAGCAGATGGCTGAGCAGATTGCACAGTCGCTGACTTCCGCCCAGCTCGATGGCTACGATATTGAAATCCGTTATCAGAGCGGTGTGGTGACACTCGATGGTTCTGTGCCAACCATGGCTCAGAAAGCAGCTGCCACCCGTGCCTGTCAGGCAACTTCGGGTGTGGCCCAGGTTCAGAACAATCTGGTCTGCACAGAAGAACGTGCTCCTGCCGGTGGTGCTCAGCCAGTGGGCTATCCACAGATGGCACCTCAAATGGCACCACAGATGGGTCGGCCAATGGCTGGTCCTGGAATGCCACCACAAGTTTACGGTGCTGCCTATCAAGGTGCTCCACAGGGCGGTCCTGGAATGGGTGCGATGCCCGGTCCAATGGGTGGCCCAGCCGGTATGCCGATGGCCATGGGCCCCGGGATGCCAGGTGGCGGTGCCCCCGGTGCAATGTACAACAACGCTTCTATGCCAGACCATGCCTGGCCAAGCTATGCCCAGTATCCCAACTATGCTGCCGTGACTTACCCACAGCAGTACAGTGCCAGTGCCTTCCCTTACATTGGACCGTTCTATCCTTATCCTCAAGTTCCACTGGGATGGCGTAAGGCCAGCCTGGAATGGGATGACGGATACTGGAATTTGAAGTTCCGCTCACGCACCGACAAGTGGTGGTGGTTCCTCAGCCCGAACAACTGGTAATGCATGATTGACTCTCCTCGTGAGGAGAGAAATCCGAGAATGGCCGGCCCGCAACAGTGATTCACTGCTGCGGGCTTTTCTCGTTTTCCAGCCTTTGCATCAGGAAATAGATGCAAATAACTGAAAATACAGCCTGTGGAGTTGGGCCTGTAGCAGTCGTGACAAGATGTTGCTTTTCTGCACAGCCCAAATCGAGCCCTTCGAGATAAAACTGAAGAAAACGAAAGCTTCCAAATGCATATTCATTGTCAATGTGATCGTCATGAAACTTGATGACTGGCGAAATGTCACCTGACAAGGAATGCAGCATGTCGATAGCGATTGATGCAGTTGCCGACAAACGGAAGAGTTCTTCGGAATGGTGGGATCGGGCTTACTTCGAGCAGGGCCCGACCTCGATGGACAAACTGATCTCGAAGGATGCATCGTGGAATGAGATCGTCGATTCGGCTGAACAAGACCTGGTCGATGCGTTCGCTGTCGGCGGGATGAATCTCGACAGCCAGGGAGACGTGCTGGAAATAGGTTGCGGCGTGGGCCGGTTGTCCCATGCTCTGGCTCGTCGCACCCGGCATGTGTTCGCTGTCGATATTGCCCCGAAGCTGTTGGAAGAGGCCCGCAAGAAACAGACACTGGCGAATATCGATTACTATCTGCTCGATGGTCAGCGCCTGGTGACGGATGAACTGAGAAGTGCCTTGGCTGTCTCTCAGCAGCAGGGGCATGCTCTGCAGACCGTTTTTTCGTACGAAGTGCTCTACTATGTCCCCGCTCCGCTATTGAAGACTTATTTTGCAGATGCCTTTGAAGTTCTGGCACCTGGCGGAGAGTTGGTTTTTCAATTGAACTGCGAGCCCATCAGTGCCAGAACCCGAGTGGGGTTCAAACTTCGTGACTGGCTCTATGCCTGCGGGATTACCCAGTGGCGTGGATGGCCGACGCATCCTGATTTTCGCCGACTGGTACACCCTGCTGCCGATGTTTGCCAGTGGCTCAAAGAGATTGGCTTCGAGCAGATCACGTCGTGTGGTTCATTGCGACAAAAATGGTTTCGCGGCGTGAAGCCTGCATAACGTGACGCCGGCGCGTGAAGTGGTGCCGGCCTATCGAGTGATGCTGGAAAAAAGAAAGCCCCCGACAAAACTCGGGGGCTTACTCATTCTGTTTCAAAGTGACTATTGGCCGACAAATTCAATCTCGACCTTGCTGCCAGCGAATTCTTCAATTGTTAAATGATCATGTTGATGCAACGGGAATAATGATGCACTCATCTGCATCCCCGATCTCGACACTTATGGAAAGTGTGAGATCGACCGGCCAAAAGTTCCGGGAGTTTGTGTCAAACTTCCCTGTGTTTAACTGACTCGGGTTCAACTTCCCGAGGTTCAAACTCAGTCAGTTCATTCTCGGAGAGACAATCGATCGCAGACCAGACTATACGAATTCTGGTGTCCGACTATGCGACTCCGATGACATGGCGCAGGGTTCTTCTGAGCCTGCAACTTCAGGAAGATCCAGAACGATCTCCTGACGACGAATACTGACTTCCGCTGGAGCGGTGATTCCCAGTCGCACGCGGTTGCCCTGAACAGCCACCACAGTGACCTGGATTCCTTCACCCAGAAGCCCCTGGCCGATCAACAGTGACTCGCCAGCTTTCCTTGATAACACGAGCATCTCAACCTCCTTGTCCTTTCGTTGAATCTCATCACCTTTCCGACTGACCACAGCGGCTGCCACAAAGATGATAAAACTGCACTCCTTTACATTGGCTGCATGTTCTTATGCGAGCCACTCAATTGCGATTAGTAAATTGCATTCACCAATCTCTAACCTCGCCGGATCCGAGGAACTCAGAGTTCTTCATCATCCAGTCGCAGAGCGAATCGGATTCCCTCGATTCCTACTGCATTAGTAAACGTACCCGTTCTGTTGTAAGGTTTACGAGATTTTCCAAGATTTTAGTAGAAAATCCGGAAAAAACTGCCGATTCACGAAAAATTTTTCCTGCGACATCAATCTGAGGCAAACAGGAGAGATGGGTATTTAAGAGACTCTGGAGAAGCTGCGTAAGCCGGGTTCTGTCGTGGGCAATCATTTCTCTAGGACGATTGTTGCCAACCGTCTCCAGCAACCGACCCGGACGGTGAGGCCAGATCGGAGAGATCTGGATCAGCGTGAAGCTGAATTCCGTCCTGCTTGGTCTTGCTCCCGGCGGGGTTTACCCTGCCAGTCTGGTCACCCAGACTGCGGTGCGCTCTTACCGCACCATTTCACCCTTACCCCCAGCGAACTGGTGGCGGTATCTTTTCTGTGGCACTTTCCCGATCCTCACGGATGGTGGACGTTATCCACCGCCGCCTCCTTTGGAGCCCGGACTTTCCTCTCCATCACGAACAAAACACAAAACTGTGTTCTGCCGCATGCAGCGATTGCCTGCCTCTTCTCCAGAGTCCAACCGATCGTAGCATATTCTGAAGCTCCATGTGCTCTGGAAGATAAAACCTGGAAAGATCGAGAACCTTCGACAGTATTGACTGCTGAGACAATAATACGGGAGCTCTTTGTCGAGATCAGAGAGGTTGACCTCTGCCGTATTCGATGGTCTGTCAGGTTCCTTTCGATCATCCGCCAGCATCATCGCCAGCACTGGATTTCTTTTCATGTCGTTCGCACTCGTGAATTTAGCACCCGTTGATGTCGAACAGATTGTCGAAGTGCAAGCTCTCGTTTATCCCGCGGAATTCTGTGAATCTGACGATGTCTTCCGCAAAAAACTGGCGTTGTCCGATGCTTACGGCCGCGCTCCAATTGCGTTTGGTCATCGAGATCAGGAGTTCGGGCTCTTGGTCAGCTATGCCATTGCTCATCCCTGGCATGATGCCGCCCCGCCTCCTTTGCATGCTGCTGACTGGGAATTGCCTGCGGTATGCAATGTGCTGCATGTGCATGATATTGCCGTGGCACCCACCTTCCGTGGACAGAAACTGGCTTCTGACCTGATGAATCGCCTCTCGGAAGAAGCTCAACAGGCAGGCTGGCAAAAGTTGACTCTGGTGGCTGTACGCGATTCGTGGCCTTTGTGGGAACGCTTTGGTTTCCGCACCATCAGTTCTCATCAGTATGCCAATGAGCCGGGCTTCTGGATGTCGCGCGAACTCAGCCCCGGCAGCCGCTGAAAGCCGACAGCATTCCGGTTTTTGTCTCGATGTCACAGCGAGAAGTTTTACGGATTGAGCCTGCAGCCATTTTGATTGTGGACACTTGTCCCCACCCACCCTTAAAGTCAAATTAAGGATTCAACGTGGTTTGGGGAAACTAATGATGTTCGCAGGAATTCAAAGCAACGTTACCAGGTTTGTTTCCTGGAACGGTTTTGCCTGTCTGTTATCGATGGTCTTCAGTGTGGTATTGCCTGGTTGCGGATCGAACGAGTTCCGGGCAACTCAGCCTGAAACTCGATTGACCGTCGCTCGGCCTTTGGATCTCTCAGCTTCAGGAGTCATGACCCCTCCGGGAGAAAATTCCCCCGCTGTGACAAAGCCCAGGCTCTGGCAGAACGTCGGCGATGCCCTCGTCATCGAGGCCGACATTCCTGAGGATGGCGATTACGCCCTGGTTCTTGATGGAACTGTGGGGGATGCCAAGCTTCAACTGAAATCGACTTTGGGAGAAACCACTCGAAAAACGCATCCTGAACCCTACAGCGCCTGCACCTATCTGGGCCGCTTTCCTGCCAAAGCGGGTGTGCAGCCTGTGCGCATCGTCCTGGGTTGGATTGATCCCAAGGCCACTTCATCCCCAACTCAGGCAGCTCAATCGTCCCATCCGAACCCAGAAGAAACCGCCTCACGGTTCACCGATTTACAGCAACTCCGCCTCGTCAAACTGGCTGGAAGTGAGGCCAGCGGGCCTCCCGCACCACTGGGATTCACCTGTCATATGGGTTATCCCGATCAGATGAAGCGCGCACCAAAATCTGTGGATCGTATTGCTGAGGTCGGGAGTCCTGCTGTTGAGTTTGCCATCGGGATTCAATGCGATCTCGAAGAGAACCAGCGGGTGCAGCGCTGGGGTCTGCGATTCCCTCAGCCTCCCGATTGGAAAAAAGACATCCTCAAGCCTCTCGATGGGCAGACAGCTGCCGACTTTCAAACGTGGCTGAAAGCAGCCTTTGCCCGCGCGGTCGAAAAGCAGCTTGAAATTGCGATTCTGCTCCACGCGAATACCAGCGGCCCGGTCTACGTCTGGCGGAACGATTTCGATTTCGATCCGCTCGTCCCTTGCGAAAATCAGGCTTATATCGAAGTGGGGCCACTGGCGGTGGTGCAGGCGCTGAACGAATCCGTGCCTCCCGACTGGCCCGTCCGATTTTCGATTACGGGTGAGATGGGGACGACGATTACCCGTTATCCCCAGGCGTGGATCACGGTGTTCGAACGTTTGCGAGCCGCCTCGAAACTGAACAACCTCCAATTGGGGATTGGCCTCAACCACACCTTTAATCGCGGGAAAGTTCCCTACAGCGAAGCTCAGGGTGCTGAACTCGCCCGGCTGTGGCAAACGTGCGATTTCCTGGGGGTCTCTCTTTATAAAGACCTCGAAATCCCCGCGACGCCCGAGGATTTTCTGGGCCATCTCATTTATCTCGATTCCGAAATGCAAGCTCTGGGGGCCCCTTTGCCTCGCAATAAACCGCTCGTTGTGACCGAGTTTGGTGTGGGTGGATCGGGCATGCTCGATGGGGGAAAAGTGGTGCACCCCGCCGAAAAAGTCGAACACATTGCCCGGACTCCGTGGGCCATGACGATGAAGATTTCTGAAAACCCGTGGACAAATTCGGAGTACACGGCGTACCGCCGGCAGGTACACGACGCATTTTTAAGGTTTCTTGCGGATCAAAAATCTCCCTGGAAAATCCCCGTCGCCTACCTGTGGGCCCTGGGTTCATGTGATCCGGTGGGGATTGAAAACCTGGGTTTTGAAGATCCGGAAATCGCCCGGATGATCCGGGCTCATAATCAGAAAATCGCTGAAAAACCGGCAAAAACGGCAGAATCAGAGAGTGCGGATCAGTAGCTTGCTACGCTCGCCGAGGCGCGTCATCACACCGTCGGATCGCGATACGCACCACGTCGCAGCTCGCATCAAGTGATCAGTGACCTTTGATCACCTGTTCGCAAATTCAGGTGCTCGTACACTTGATCCGCAAAGTTTTTGTGGTTTACCGTGTTTGACAGTCGCGTCAGGTCGTCTGACACGAATCGGACTCTCGGGCCTTAAAATTCTCATCAATGATCTGACTGAGGTCAGCAAGGTCTGACAGTCTTCTTCCACAGGGAGGGATATCGAATGAAGTACGGAATCGTTTGCGCGGCGCTGGTTTCAGTGGCATGCCTGTTCGGACACACCACAAACGGTGTGGCCAATGACTACAGCTATCTGACTCAGCACCCAACGATTCAGCGACTGGTGCAGCTCACCAACGCTCACCGCGGTCGTATGGGGCGGGCTCCGCTCGCTCTGAATCCTGTTATGTGCGCGCATGCCCAGCAGCATGCCAATTACATGGCGACAACTGGTGTGTTTGCTCACAGCGGTCTGCCATACATGGAAGTCATCTTCCAGGGTGTGACCTCGGCCGATGCCGCTGTTCAGGGGTGGATCTATTCACCTGCTCACCACTCAATTCTGTTGAGTGGTTCTGAATGTGGCTTTGGGTACATGGTCTCTGGCGGGCGTTACTGTTGGGTGGGCGTTGTTCGTTAATCGATTCCGTTCAGTCGGTTCTACGATCACGAAACAAATCCTTGAGAGTTTACCCCTGGGCTCGACTCTCAATTCCCGTTAAGTTCTGAAATGAAGTGATCTGACGAATTCCCGTTCGTCAGATCACTTTTTTTTTCAAATACATTTTCTGTGACGCAGTATCTGGCATCCCGGGGTGGCCCGGCCAACTCGTGCCCAACTCTCTTTACACGGGTTGTCGTGACTTTTCACGACAACAAGAAGCCGCGCCATGCGCATGTCCTGCCACCACTCGTGACTTTCTCTTGGGTGGCACACTTTTGGGTGGCACGACCCTGAAGGCCCTGCGAAAGGGCTTGGTCTCTAAGCTTTTCCACTTCGTGTTTTGGTGGCAGAAATCGGATCTCTTCCTACCCCCCTGTTCAATCGAATTCACCAGCACAATAGCATCTGTAACGTTCTTCAGAACTCCCCAACATCGCCATAAACAACCAGCATCAAACGACCTGGGGGCAAACGAAGACGTTTGACCCCAGCCACACATTCTTCCATTAAGATCGTCTCCAGCGGCATCTCAAATCAGAACACTTGCCATAATATCCGCCAGGCTTTCGTCCTCCCCTGTTGTTCAAACTGGGTCGATTTGCGAGACTTTACCGCCGATCCAAGAATCTGGTCTGTTGTTGAGAGCCCGCTGAGGAAACGAACATGGTGCGATCTGATGTCGTCATTATTGGAGCCGGTATTGTCGGCCTCGCGACGGCGTATCGCCTGCTCGAACGCTTTCCCAAAGCGGTGATTACCGTCCTCGATAAAGAGCGCGAAATCGCCCAGCATCAAACCGGGCACAACTCGGGCGTCCTGCATACCGGTATCTATTACAAACCGGGCACCATGCGGGCCATCAATGCCCGCGAAGGGAAGTTACTGCTCGAACAGTTCTGCGATCAGCACGATATTCCCTACGAGCGTTGCGGCAAGGTGATCGTCGCCACTCAAGAGGCCGAATTGCCACAACTCGACAAACTCTTTGAGCGCGCCATGGCCAATGGTGTCCGGGCGGAAAAGATCACAGCCGAACGACTTCGCGAGATTGAACCCTACGCCAGCGGTGTTGCTGCACTGCATGTTCCGGAAGCGGGTATCATCGATTACCGGCAAGTCTGCGACAAAATGGCCGAAGTGATCCGTGAGAAAGGAAATACGATTCTGACTTCCGCCCGTGTGTACGGCATGTACCGCGACGGGAATCACATGGTCGTCGAAACGACACGCGGCCCTGTCGAAGGCAAAACCGTGATCAATTGCGGGGGGCTCCAGAGTGATCGACTCACCTGGCTCTCCGGACAAATGCCACCCGCTCAGATTGTCCCGTTCCGGGGCGAGTACTTTGAGCTGAAACCTTCGGCACACAAACTCTGCCGGGGCTTGATCTACCCGGTTCCCGACCCGAATTTTCCCTTTCTGGGTGTGCATCTGACCCGCATGATTCATGGCGGAGTCGAGTGCGGGCCAAACGCTGTGCTGGCCTTTTCCCGCGAGGGGTATCACAAAACCAGCTTCAATCCGTACGATCTTTTCGAAACGCTCACCTACCGTGGCTTTTTGCTTCTGATGCTCCGTAACTGGGATGAAGGACTGCGGGAACTCTGGCGTTCACTCAGCAAGAAAGCCTTTGTCACAGCACTTCAAAAGCTGGTTCCGGATATCAAATCCGACGACCTGATCCCGGCACCAGCCGGCGTCAGGGCACAAGCCTTGCTGCCAACGGGCGAACTGGCGGATGATTTTCTGATTCAGGAGCGCGATCTGGTCGTCAACGTCTGTAATGCTCCGTCGCCGGCAGCGACGGCTTCTCTCAAAATTGGCGACTTTGTTGTCGATCAGATTGCCAATCGGCTGGCCTCCTGAAAAGTACCCGCCCTCCCGTCACCACTCCTATGACTCGATCAACCCGAGGTCAATTTGACGGTTGTTTCGCCTGAAGGGCTTATGCGGGCTTGGAAGCCACTTGAGTGACTTGAATAAAAATCGGCCGAACGGACTTCGCGTCAGGATCGAACAACTTTCTGGTGAGTTTTCGACTTCCTCATTTCCCATCTGGCGAGACGTGTTTTCCATGGGGTATCTTATCGATAAGAGAAACTGTAACGCCTCAGGGACGGGCACATCCACCGCATCCAAATCGCTGACTTTCAGGAGTCTGAGGCAGCCGTTGACAGCAAATGGCTCAAAATGATCGCCACTCCAGCCTGAACGGGCTGAATGACAGGCATCGTTCTGAGTGAAGTTGTTCAACCTGGACTCGCTCTGATCTCTCTGGAATCGCGCTGGCACCGAGTATTTTTTTGTGTAGCTGATTCAGCCCGCAAGCTGCTGGATCAGAGGATTGACCATGGAAAAAAAGTTCTTCACTGCCGACGAAATCATTTCCACGTTTGGACTTTCGCGAGATCAGATTGAATCTCTCGTGCAAGAGGGCCAGCTCAAAGCCCTGGCCGATCGAGGAACATTCAAATACCGGCGCGATGAAATCGAAGCATTGATTGCGGGAGGATTGACTCCGGCGAATCCTGTTTCGAATACGGGGAACTCCGATTCAGATGTCGTTTCATTCGATTTTGACGGAGATTTTTCGGCCGGTCCGGATGCCGTTTCCTTTCTGGAACTGGATGAAGACGCACTGGCGACCGCTCCCGTAAAAGGGAACGATTCTTCGAGCGATGTCTCCCTGGTCGATGGCGGAGACGATCTCATGGATTTTCTGTCTCAACTCGAAGATGCATCTGCCGCGGACGAACCCACAATTGCCGATGAACCGGCAGCCGAACCTCAGCCGCGATACAATTCCCTGACCGATCTGTTCAATGACGAGGATGTGGATGAGACCGCCGGCGGTACGGATCTCGATCTCGGTGATGCGGCTGCTCAAATCCAGCCCACCCCAGTCGCAGAAACCTCCAGTGGTTTTGTCCAGAATCTGATGACTGGCAGTGATGACACTTCCAGTGTGCATGGTGATGAACCTGCGCTTTTGGATGAATCGGGCATCGGGCTCGACTTTCCTTCCGAAGCGGCGGCCATGTCCGCCAACAATCTGGATTTTGAAGATTCCAACGAAAGCGAAGAGACTGGCATTCGTCTCGAACTTCCCGAGGAAGCGGGCACCATCATTGATGATGGTTCACTGGCCCTGGGGATGGAAGACAGCGGCCTCTCGCTTGATACGGGCGAACCGGCAGCCGACGAAAGCGGGTTCATTCTCGATGAATCGAGCGACAGCAGCTTGCGGATGAGCACAGCCGACAGCGGGCTTTCACTCGATACCGGCGATAGCGGATTGTCTCTCGATACCGGCGACAGCGGTCTCTCGCTGGATACTGGCGACAGTGGCTTATCGCTCGATGTGGGAGACTCCGGCCTCTCGCTCGATATGGGCGATTCGGGGCTCTCTCTGGACCTCGCTGCTGACGATGCGGCTCCCGCACCAGATACCACTGGCACACAGCGCATGGCGGTCAGTTCATCAGCCGATGATGATTTTGATCTCAGCGATGAACTTTCACTGCAGGATGAAGAATCGCTGGTGGAATCCAGTTCCACCCAGCGTCTGGCTAGAGAAGAGCAGTTCCAGGAAGAAGATCTGTTTGCCACCCAATTGCAGCAGGATTCTGCCGACGAAGTCTCGGAAGAAGACGTGACCCAGATGTTGATTCTGGGTGAAGACGACGATGTTGAGCCTGTGACAAAGGGGAGCGGCAAAGCGAAAGGCCGCAAGCAGGGCATCTCGGATCAGTTCACTCTGGGCGAAGAAGTCGAAGATCTCGAACTGACGGACGACCTCGAAGAAGCCGTCATTGACAGCTTCGACGATGACGACGAAATCGAATCTTTAGGCGGTGACGATCTCGTCATGGAAGACGATGATGAGGATGCGGTTCTGGCTGATGACGAAGACTTCTCGGAAGAGGCCATGCCGACGCGAGGTTCTGCACGAGCCGAGTCGGCAGCTTATGCACTCCCTTCGTTCGGTGTCCCCACGACCATTGCCTTGTGTCTGGGTGGATTATTCGTTGTCCTTAACGGCTGGCTGGTCTGGGAAGCGACTGCCACCATGTGGACAGGGGCCGAACCATCGGCTGCAGCCGCCTCGATCATTAACTCGCTGGCAGGTCTGATTGGTTAATGAACGCGAGTGCCCGGATGGTCAGCTGATGGGGGGCATTAGATTCCCCATTCACGATCGGGAAATGCACTCGTCAGACAATATCTGGCACAAACTGGCGATTTCGGGTACATCCACATCATTCAGCAGATTCCGTCCTGTTGACGACTGATTCTGCCGGCAGCGAGCAAGGAGGCTCGAACCATGTGTGGGATTTGTGGTTGCGTCGAAACCATTGGTCATGATCAAGCGGGAATCGCCAGCACGAAGGCCAAATCCCGTGTCGAATCGATGCTGCGCCAACTCGCTCATCGCGGCCCGGATGGTTCCGCGACTTTCTCGACGAACTTTGCCAGCCTGGGTCATGCACGTCTTTCGATCATCGATCTCGCGGGTGGTGCCCAGCCACTCTTTAACGAAGACCGCACACTCGCACTTGTTGCGAATGGAGAAATTTACAACCACCAGGAAATCCGCCAGGAACTCCTCTCGCGCGGTCATCACTTCCGCACGGGGAGCGATTGCGAAGTCATTGTCCACCTGTACGAAGAAGTGGGCACTGCCTGTCTCGATGAACTTCAGGGGATGTTCGCCTTCGCGATTCTCGATACCAGGCAGAAAACACTCTTTGCTGCCCGCGACCGCTTTGGTCAGAAACCGTTCTATTACTCGTGGCAAGCTGAACGATTCTCATTCGCCTCAGAAGCTTCAGCACTGCTCCCAGTCGGCGAGGCATTATCTCAAGAACCCGCTCCCATCGATCCTGTGGCGCTGGATCAATACCTTTACTACCAATTCGTCCCTGCTCCCCGAACGTTGTTTGAGAATGTCAAAGCACTCCCTGCCGGTCATGCCCTTAATCTCCAGTTCAGCGAACCGGCAGCCGATACAGCCACTTCGGAACTGAGAACCTGGGCGTGGTGGTCGCCTCCTGTCCCCAAGCGTTGTCACTCAAATTCATCCACCGAAGACTACTGGCTGAACGATCTTGAAGCGGTCATCGATGGGGCCGTTCGCTCGCATCTGCTGGCTGATGTCCCTGTGGGCCTCTACTTGAGTGGTGGCATTGATTCTTCACTTTTAGGAGCGTTGGCCTGCAAGCATATCCATGGCCGGATGCCGGCCTTCTGCATTTCGTTCCCTGGCTCATCGATGGATGAACAGGCCGCGGCTGTCTGTGCCGCCCGGCATCTGGGGTGCGATCTGGAAGTGGTTGAGTTTCACGATGAAGACTTTGTGGAACTCGTCGAAACCAGCGGGCAGCTACTTGATCTTCCCCTGGGAGATGCGGCGTTACTTCCTTTACTCAAATTGAGCCGCGTCGCCAGCCAGACAGTCAAGACAGTGCTGACAGGTGATGGTGGTGATGAACTGTTTGGCGGATATCGCAAGTACCGCGAGTCGGCCCAGGCTCCACTCTGGTGGCAGAAGCTGCATAACTTCTGGGGTGCTGCGCTCCCGGTGGAACAACTGCTCTCTGTCGACAACTCCTCCAGTGGATTCCGTCATCTCGTTCTCTGGAGTGCGCGGAACATTTTCTCCAGTCGGCGGGCCGATCTTCGCAAGCGAGGTTTTGATCCTCGGCAGCGTGCCAGCCTTTATCGATCCCACGTCAAGGCATTGCTCGGAAAGACGTTTGAGCTACCCGAGCGAAGTCGCAATGAGGGCTTGACGTGGCTCGATCGGGCATTGCTCGACGATCAAGGCACGAATCTGGCAGATCGACTCCTCTTCAAGGGAGATCGCGCGACGATGGGCTATGGTGTCGAAGCCCGGGCACCATTTCTGGATCATCACGTGGCCGAATTCGCTGCCACACTTCCGGCGAACTGGATGATTCGCGGCAAAGAAACCAAGTACGCTTTGCGAGCACTGGCCCGCCGCCACTTGCCTGTCGAGATTACCGAGCGACGGAAAAAAGGGTTTTCATTGCCGATCAAGACCTGGTTTGCGACATCGCTGGCCGACTGGCTGCATGAAAAACTGCTGGCTCCTCACTCACTTTGGGATGAACTCTTCGAACCCTCCGCTATTGAGCAGCTTTTGCTTGAGCATCGTTCAGGCCGCGATCACCACGCCGACAGACTCTACAGTCTGCTCGTCCTCAAAAACTGGATGTGCCAGAAAGCGACATGCCCAGCCCATGGTCAGCACTCGCCGAGCTTCATGCCCGTCGAAAAACAGGCCGCCTAGAGCCATCCGCTGGTCATCAAGGCGTCAATTTGCTCGCCTTTAGATTCACTTTGTCGCACAAGAAACGGGTTTTGGCTCGACAGTGACAGTCCAAACTTGCATCATCATAGATTGATGTGAGTCTGCAGACCGGGTGACTGGGGTCCAACGTCTTCGTTTGCCCCCAGGTCATGAGACTCTCAACATTGACGGCGAATTGAGTCCATTGCCATGAAATAAGGACGATCCGTGTGCCATGCTTGCAGCTCTGGGCAAGCATGTCTTCACAACCAGCCACGCGCAGTAAGTTTGTGTGAGAAATGTAGAACTGAGAGCGGATGACAACTGACCCAATCTACGATTAACGTTGCAAGATAAAAGGACGCGCAGGACGCGGCTTATTGCCATCGCATAAGATACGATGACCCGGCCAATAGTTGGCCGGGCCACCCGTCATGTAACAACATGCTTGCCCCAGGCTTACAGCATGGCACACAGAGCGGGATCGACCGCGTGAAAAACTGATTTTCATCTTTGAGATCACACTTTTGAGTTCACAGTTGTTGTAGGGCGAGGGTTATGGCCGAGCGTTGTTATCTGGCAATCGATCTGGGTGCCGAGAGTGGTCGTGTCATCGCTGGCCTGCTGAATGGACGTAAAATCCGTCTTGATGAACTCCACCGGTTTGCCAATGGCCCGGTTCATCTGGGCGATACGATGCGCTGGGATGTCGTGCGCCTGTGGTCAGAAATTCAGACGGGCCTGGCCAAAGCCGCCCAGAAGTATGGCGACTCGATTGTTTCTGTCGGCGTTGATACCTGGGGTGTCGATTATGTCCTGCTGTCAAAAAAGGACGAAATCCTCGGCCAGCCTTATCACTACCGCGATCCGCGGACGCGCGGCCTGATGGATGCCGCCATCAGCCAGCTCTCTCGCAAAGAGATTTTCGAGAATACAGGTCTCCAGTTCATGGAGATCAACTCGCTTTATCAGTTGCTGGCTTCCCGCCGATCCAGCCCGGAACTTTTTGACGTGGCTGATCGTTTCCTCATGATGCCCGATTTCTTCCATTGGCTGTTGTGTGGCAGCCGCGTGGTGGAATTCACCAATGCCACCACTTCGCAATGCTTTCACCCCACACAAAAGACGTGGGCGTTCGATATGCTGCGTAAGCTCGATATTCCCACGCACATCTTTCCGGAAGTGGTTGCCCCCGGGACATCGCTGGGCCAGCTTCGCGAAAGTGTTGCCCGTCGCTCAGGCTTACCCAGGCTGAATGTCGTCGCACCTGCAACACACGATACCGGTGCAGCCATTGCTGCTGTTCCCGCCGCACTCACGGGGAGTACAAAATGGGCTTACATCAGCTCGGGAACGTGGTCACTCATGGGGATCGAATCGGCTCATGCCATTCTCACACCCAGGGCTCTCGAACTGAACATCACCAACGAAGGGGGCATTGATAACACGTATCGAGTTCTGAAAAACATCATGGGGATGTGGCTCGTCCAGCAGTGCCGTAAATCATTCGAAAGGCATGGTGCCAGCTACGATTACGGTCTGCTGACACAGATTGCCCGCGATGCCAAATCGTTCCGGGCCTTTATCAATCCCGATTCTCCCCTGTTCGTTGCTCCCGAGGATATGCCCGCAGCGATTCGGACTTACTGTCAGAAGACCAATCAGGAAGTTCCTGATGACGAAGGAGCTGTCATTCGCTGTGCACTCGAGTCGCTGGCACTCAAATACCGGCAAGTCCTCGAAAGGCTGGAAGGACTCTCGGGCGAAACGACAGAAGTGATTCACATTGTGGGAGGTGGCTCGCAAAATGAACTGCTCAATCAGTTTGCGGCCGACGCCTGTCATCGCCCCGTGATTGCCGGCCCGATCGAAGCGACCGCCTTAGGGAATGTTCTCGTGCAGGCACGCACCTCGGGAGAGCTCTCGAATCTGGCCGACTTAAGAGCCGTCGTCCGCGAATCAGCCAGTGTCCGGCATTACGAACCCCAGAACTCAGCAGCCTGGGACGACGCCTATGCCCGGTTTATCAATCTCCCCGCATTGCCAGCCTGAAACAATGCGTTGCATCTCGTACAAAGATCAGCACTCCAGCCGAGTCCCTATCGAAAGAGAATCTATGAACACCCTCCGATACGCATTCATTCTCAGTCTGGGCTGGCTGGCTTTCTTCGCTCTTGACGTTTACATCTCACCTGCGATGGCAGCAGAAAAGTCGGCACCGCCCAACATTCTGTTCATCTTCAGCGATGACCTTGCTTATCAGGCCATCAGTGCTTATGGAGACGAACGGAAACTTCTCGAAACACCGCATATCGACCGTGTGGCGAAAGAAGGGATCCGCTTTGATCGCTGTGTCGTGACCAACTCGATCTGCGGGCCTTGCCGGGCGACGATTCTGACAGGCAAGTACTCGCATAAAAACGGATTCTACAACAACAGCAATTCACGCTTTGACAGCACACAAACCACGTTTCCCAAGCTGCTCAAATCGCAGGGGTACAGCACAGCTCTCATCGGCAAATGGCACCTCATCAGCGAACCCACAGGCTTTGATCACTGGGAGATCCTGCCCGGCCAAGGCATCTATTACAACCCGCCCATGATTGCCAATGGCCAGAAGGTGCAGCGTCAAGGTTATGTCACTGACATCATTACAGATCGATCGATTGACTGGCTGAAAAATCGCGACAAATCCAAACCCTTCCTGCTGATGGCGCAGCATAAGGCGCCCCATCGTGAATGGTCTCCCGCCTTAAGACATCTGGGCTTCAACAAAGACAAGCCCTTTGCCGAACCCGCGACACTCTTTGATCAGCACAAGGATCGCGCTCAGGCAGTCGTTGATCACGACATGGGGATCGACCGCACCTTCACCAGGCTCGATGCCAAACTCGTCCCACCTCCCGGCATCAACAGCACTCAACTCGAAGAGTGGAACAAGTACTACCTGCCGCGTAATAACGCCTTTGAAGCAGCCCATCTTCAAGGCCAGGATCTCGTGCGCTGGCGCTATCAGCGGTACATGCACGATTATCTGGCCTGTGTGAAGGCTGTCGACGAAAGTGTGGGCCGGTTACTCCAGACGCTCGATGAAGAAGGTCTTGCCGAAAACACACTCGTGGTGGTTTCATCCGATCAGGGTTTCTATCTGGGTGAACATGGATGGTTCGATAAACGCTGGATTTTTGAAGAATCTCTGCGGACACCTCTGCTCGCGCGCTGGCCAGCCGCTATTCCTGCAGGCCGCACGAATGGACAGATCGTCGCTCTGCTCGATATCGCTCAGACATTCCTCGATGTCGCCCAGATTGAAGCACCCGCCGATATGCAGGGGGCCAGCCTCCTGCCACTGCTGAAGGGGGATACGCTCGCTGACTGGCGCAAATCACTTTACTATCGCTACTACGAATATCCCTCGCCTCACCGCGTCAAGCCGCATTATGGCGTGGTGACTGATCGTTACAAACTCGTGCATTATGAAGGGACTGGCGAAGGCGAATGGGAACTGCTTGATCGACAGGTTGACCCTCAGGAAGTGAAAAGTTTCCATAACGACCCGGCTTATGCCCAGACGATGACGGAACTCAAGGACGAAATTCGACGTCTCCAGAAAGTGGTTGACGATCAGACACCACCTCCCGCCAAGGCCTATGGGAATGATCGTCTCGAATGGTCCCCCTTTGGCCCGCTCAAGTAACCTGCTCGTGTCACGACACTGCTGAGTGCCATGCTTGCAGCTTTGCGCTGTCTATGACACACAAGTCTTCTGGAGTGCCAATGAGATTTGTGGCTGAAGACTGTGTGGTTGGGGTCAAACGTCCTCGTTTGCCCCCAGGCCATTTGAGATTGATCGTCTGTTGCAAACTCCAAAAGGAAGTCGTAAAGAACATGATGGATGCAAATTTGCTTGCGAGCTTTGTTGACCAGGGGGCGGATGCAGACATCCGACCCCTGCCACCCAAGGCTGCGTGAAAGGTTGTGTCATGGACAGCAGCTCTGCGCAAGCACGTCTTGGCAATCTTCAACACGCGATTTCATTTTGTGATTCGTATATCTTGCCGGTTGATGAACCGTTTAATGACATTTAGTTCTCTCAGAGTCGGAAGCTTTTCTTTCCACCATGACTGATTATTCGCAAGAGCTTTCACTGGCACTGTCTGCGGTTCGCAATGCGGCGGAAATCTGCCAGCTTGTCCAGCGACGTATTGGCAGTTCAGCGATGGCCAAGTCTGACAAAAGCCCCGTCACGATGGCCGACTTTGCCAGCCAGGCAGTCATTCTCGAAGCCGTTGGCCGAGCTTTTCCCAATGATTGCCTCGTCGCGGAAGAGATTTCGACCGAACTGCAGCAGGAGCCGGAGCTGCTTGGTGAAGTGACGACTCTTGTTCAGCGATTTCATCCGCAGGCGACCAGCCAGCAGATCTGTGAGTGGATTGATCGCGGCCATGGCGCAGGAGGTTCTCGCCGCTATTGGACACTCGACCCGATTGATGGCACCAAAGGCTTTCTTCGCAAAGAGCAATATGCGATTGCACTCGCCCTGTACGATGGAGGAGAACTTGTTCTCGGCGTGCTGGGTTGCCCCAATCTCCCGGCTGATCCCACCCGGAAGCTTATCAATCCCGCAATCACTCCCATTGAACAGGCTCAGGGAGGATTATTTTATGCCGTCCGTGGAGCAGGGGCTTTCGTGACCTCGCTCGATGGCCATCACCTTCCCCGGCCCATTCATGTTTCCGCATCGCACAATCTGCACGAGTACCGCGTGTGTGAATCCGCCGAGGCCACCCACAGTCGGCACGATGCTTCCGCCACGATTGCCCAGTCTTTAGGAGTTGCTGGCGAACCCGTGCGAATGGACAGCCAGGCCAAGTATGCCTGCGTGGCCAGTGGCCGCGCAGAGATCTATCTTCGCCTGCCCACTCGCGCCGGTTACAGGGAATGCATCTGGGATCATGCGGCTGGTGTGATGGTCATTGAAGCCGCCGGTGGCAAAGTGACGGATACCACAGGAAAAGAACTCGACTTTTCACAGGGCCGGCATCTTTCCGCCAATATCGGAGTTGTTGCCACAAATGGAATTCACCATGAGAAAATCGTGGCCGCCATCGTGGCACAGCAGCAGAGTTTGGCAGCTCAGCAATAATCCGTAGTGAGCAGAACGGGCGGTCAATTTCGTATCTGTCGACTGAATGAGTGGGACCTATGTCAACATCGCGTGCTGAAATCCTCAAAGCGATTCGCCGACACTTGCCGGAATCTTCCCCTTTGCCACCTCTCGACGGGCCGTGGATTCAGTATCCCGATCCCAGGGATCAGTTCGGCAAAGTCCTGCAGATGATTGGCGGCCGAATGGTGCATGTCCCCCATCTGGAAGCTGTCGCGAACGATCTGCAAAGCCATGCTCCCTTCGTGCAGTCGAAAAAAGTGCTGTGCGAAGTGGAGGGTTTAACGTTTTCTCCCAGTGCAGCCATGAGCCTTGTGGATGTCGACTCTGTGGTGGCTGCCGGCACCATGGCCGATGTTGATTTTGCCATTCTTCCCGGCGAGTTCGCTGTGGCCGAGAATGCCGCTGTCTGGTGTGAAGGGAGCAAGGTCCGCCATCGGGCCGAATACTTTATCTGCGAACATCTGGCTCTTGTGGTGCCAGCGGAAAAAATCGTAAACAACATGTTCGAGGCCTATCAGCACCTGAGCTTTCTCACACGCGGGTTTGGTGCCTTTATTGCGGGGCCATCGAAGACTGCGGATATCGAGCAATCACTGGTCATCGGCGCCCATGGCCCGAGATCGCACACGGTCTACTTCGTCGATCAACTCTCAGAGAGATAATCGAGTTTCACGAGCCGTTGTGTGCCATGCTTGCAGCTCAAGATGGTTTATTGACACAACCTTGGGTGGCCCGGCCAACTCGTGGCCGGGTTGTCGTGACTCTTCACGACAACAAGAAGCCGCGCCATCCGCAGGCCCTGCCACCACTCTCGACTTTGTCTTGGGTGGCACGACCCTGGAGCCCCTTAAAAATTAAAACAGTGCGTAAGGGCGTGGTCTTCGCACTTCAACGTCACTTTAGATGTCAGGCAGGGTGGCAGGGGTCGGATGTCTGTATCCACTTCCTGGTCAATCGAGCTCACCAGCGTCAATGCATCCGAAATACAACGACATGACGTTCGAACATATTTGCCTGAATCCATCAGAGTCTCATGACCTGGGGGCAAACGAAGACGTTTGACCCATACGCATCAAGTTAAGGGCTGAAGGCGTAGTTGAGCAGTTCGGGAT